>NVVD01000007.1 GCA_002402105.1 Candidatus Cloacimonadota bacterium | reverse complement strand
TTTTTCTTAGCAAAGACATGGTTCATCTCTCCCCCCTTAAAAGAGAAATCATTCCAGAAGGGATAGATATTCTACTGATACGGGAACTTGTCGGAGGATTGTACTTTGGGGAAAAAGAAAGAGGTGTAGACAAGACGGGAAAACGTTTTGTCAAGAAATAACTCTTTTAGGGGCGGATTATGCTCCAATTAAAGGTTTGATGTGTATTGGCTCAAATATTGATAAGATTGGACAACAATCACTAATTAAAGAGTTTAAAAAAATGAACCAACTTTATTTAAGTTTATCAGATCGTTTTTCTTTTCAGTTTTTATCTATGGGTATGTCTAGTGATTATGCATTAGCTCAACAACACGGAAGTAACATGGTACGAATAGGTTCTTTATTATTTGGTAGGAGATTATAATGCATCAAGAAATAGTTGCTATTATCACTTTGTTATTTACTGTACTAAGAATACTAATTTGGGGAAGTATTATTTTTTCTTGGATTCCTGTTCAAGAAGGAGATGCTTTATTTTCTGTGAAGTCGATGTTATATGAGTTAACAGAGCCTATATTTGCTCCTTTTAGAGCAATTTTACCTCCGATCGGTGGTTTTGATTTTTCTATTATTTTGGTATTAGTAGCATTAAATGCTTTTCAAGGTGCTGTTTTTAGTAGTCTAGGAATAGGTTAGAAAGTACTATGAAGTTGACACCGCTTGAAATAAAAAACATGGTCTTTTCAAAAAAAAGATTAGGTGGGATAGACGAAAAATCGGTTAGAGGCTTTTTAGAGAGAGTTTCAGTTGATTATGAAATGATTTTAAAAGATTATCAAAGGTCTGACGAAGAGCTAAATATATTAAAATCAGAAATGTCTGATAATTCAAGTCTTGAAAAAACTTTAAAAGAAGCAGTAATTGTTGCAAAAGAGTCTTCAAAAATTATTAAAAGTAATGCTGAAAAACAATCATTGTTAATGTTAAAAGAGGCTGAGCTTAAAGCAGAGAGAATGATGGATGAAGCTAGACACGAACTAAAAGATTTAACGGTTGATATTAGAAAATTTAAAAACCTTAAAAGAAAGCTTAAAGGAGAACTAAAAGTTGTCTTGCAGGGGTATTCAGATATTTTAAAAGAAGATTAGTTTTTACTTAAACTATTTGAAAGTTTTTCAAATTTATTTTTAAATTGTCCAAGCTTATCCAAAGATTCTAATGGAGATAGACTTATATCTTGGGTTTCTAACATCTCTAAAAATACAGACTCAGCACTTAAATAATCTTTATTAATAGCATAGGTTCTAATTTTAGCCATGTAATGTTTTTTAGTTTTAGGCGTACTTAGGGGTTTTTCTATTTTAACAACAGCTAGTTTTTTTGATTGTTGATAAGACTCAGTAGACCTTTGATTTAATTCAATGACCCTAGCTTCTCCAAGTAAAAGCTCTTTTTCTTTTACTGGATTAATCTCTTTTTTTTGTATAATAGAAGGCTTTATTTTAACTTTAGCTAGTCGCTTCTTTTTAGCCGGAAATTTTTTTATTTTAACTTTGGCAACGAATGTTTTTTTTATTTTTTCAATCTGTTGACTTTGATGTTTATTTTGTAAATGTTCTTTTGTTTTTTTCCCGATCCATGGAGAAAGAATCATTAGAATGATTAATAAACAATTAATAGGTGTATAAGCTATAGGTAATCTCATATCTTCATTAATCGTACAAAAAGTATCTTTATTTTATATTTTTTGTTAAAAAAATATAAATAGGTACAAAAAAAGTCAAAAAGGTACTAAGTTAAAATAATATTGAATCTATATTGTTATTGCATTGAAATTCAAAACCTATTAAGATTCAAAATATAAAATTAACACAATATATACCTGATACTGATAATCATTTGGAGATAAATATGAGTGAATTAAACATGAAAGACTTGGTTTCTCTTTGTAAACGAAAGGGTTTCATTTTTCAAAGTAGTGAAATATATGGGGGAATCAACGGATTTTGGGATTATGGTCCTTATGGTGTTGAATTAAAAAATGCCATTAAAAAGTTTTGGTGGGATGAAATGGTTAGATTAAGAGATGATGTGGTAGGGCAAGATGCTTCTATTATTATGCATCCAAAAGTATGGGAAGCATCAGGGCATGTTGAGGGTTTTAACGACCCAATGGTTGATTGTAAAGAGTGTAAGTCAAGATTTAGAGAAGACCAACTTAAAAACAAAGAAAAATGTGATAAATGTGGTGGAGAACTTACAGAACCCAAGATGTTCAATTTAATGTTAAGTACTCAAATAGGAGCTTCTGAAGATAGTAGTTCGACTGCTTATTTAAGACCAGAAACAGCACAGTCTATTTTTACAAACTTTAAAACAATTCAAAAAACTTCTCGTAAAAAAATTCCTTTTGGTATAGCTCAGATTGGAAAAGCTTTTAGAAATGAGATAACTCCAAGAAACTTTACTTTTCGATCACGTGAATTTGAACAAATGGAAATGCAATATTTTGTAGATCCAGAATCAGAAACAGACCATTATGAATATTGGTCAGAAACAAGAAGAAACTTTTTTGAAAAAGTTGGAATCCCAAAAGAAAAAATAAGATTTCATGAACATGGAGATGAATTGGCTCATTATGCTTCAAAAGCAAGAGATATTGAGGTTGAGTTTCCATTTGGATGGCAAGAAGTTGAAGGTATCCACGATAGGGGATCTTTTGATTTAACTCAACATGAAACCTTTTCAAAAGAAGATATGAAATACTTTGATGAAGCTACAAAACGTAAATTTATACCTCATGTAGTTGAAACTTCAATAGGGGCAGATAGACTGGCATTAGCTATACTTTGTTGTGCATATCATGTTGAAGACTTGACAAAAGAGGGAGGTAAGCAGGACCTAAGAACCGTTATGAGGTTTAAAGCTCATATTGCCCCAGTACAAGTTGCTGTATTACCTTTAATAAAAAAATTGTCTGATGAGGCTAAAGAGGTTGAAATTTTGTTAAAAAAATATGGTTTTAGAACAGAGTTTGATACAGCAGGTCAAATAGGAAGAAGATATAGAAGGCAAGATGAAATAGGTACTCCATTTTGTGTGACTTATGACTTTGATACTAGAGATGACCATCAAGTAACAATAAGATTTAGAGATAGTATGGAGCAAAAAAGAGTAGCAATTTCTGATTTAGCTTCTTATATACAAGGATTAATTGTAGAAGAAATGTAAGATTAATAAAAGAGCACTCAAAAACATTTGAGTGCTTTTTTATTTATTGGCTTGTACTTGTTGAAACATATTAGTTGCAACTAGATCAATATCAGAATCAGCTAAAAAATTTAACTTTCTGGGATAGATAGTAATTGTAGGGAATTTTTTCCCAGGGATTTTTGTAAACATTGCTAGGAGCTCTTCATCTGGAGTAGAGTCCCAACAAGTTATAAATAAATGGGTAAAGCTTTTATGAAAAACTAATTTATTTTTCTTTAGAATAGCTTTTTGTAAGGCTTGTTTTAACTTATCCAATAAAAGGGTTTCGTACTTTTTTTTGTCAGTAATAAATTTAGATCCATCTATTTGTACCTTCAAGCTTAATTGTGCTCTTTTTTTGTTTTCTCTAATATTTACTTTAGCCTGTAAAATTTTGAGTTCATTGGCAAAAGAGGATGGTAAAATTAAGGTGAATATAAAAATAAAAGTTTTCATAAGTATTTATTCGACTGTATTAAAACAAAAGATTATGAAAATGGCTTGATTTTAGCCTTGCGAATTGATTTCTTCGATTTTTTGAAAAGTATCTTTAAAAGAAACATCATTTTTGGCTATAATTTGGTAAAGCTCTAGGGCTTTATTGTTTTCCCCCCCAGATTTAAAATGGATAGCTAAATCATATAAAATTTCTAAATCAAACTGTTTTAATTTACCAAGTAATGTAACTTGTTTGAGTAAAAAGTCGGCTTCTTCCCAAGATTCTTCACCGATCTCCATTCTAACAAGATGCATAGTCGCTGAAAACCCTAAAATATCATCTTTAATGACCTTTTGAAATTCAATTTTGGCTTCAGTATATTTTGCTTCTTCCATATATTTTCTACCTAAATCATAAAAAGACTTTATTTGTAAATCATTTTGATTTTTTCGATCTGATTTTTTTCTATGTATTTTGATTCCACTTTTATAGTTTGTTTCTACTAATTGAAGCATTTGTTGAATGACGGGGCTATGGTGATAATCTAAACTAAGTACTTGATAATAGTCATTCATTTCTTCAAGCATTCCAAGACTATCAAAAGCTTTAATTAAATGAGTATGTATATCTGGAAGATCAGGGTTAGAGTTGATTAGTTTTTTAGCAACTTTAATGATTTCAATATACTCTTCTTGTTGTAAAAGAGTTTTGAGGTATTGGGTATTTACTAAAATATTATTTGGATGAAGCTCTAAATATCTTTGATATATATTTACAGAGTTTTTATCGATATTATCTCTTTTTAAGAAGATTTCAACTAAATCAATGAGAGCTTGTTGATTATACCTATCTATTTTGAGTATATCTTGTGCTACAGATTCTGTTAAACTTGAAAATATTTTTGCTGTTTTTAGAGTACGGATAAATATTTTTAAAAACTCTAAATTTGGAGTTGATGTTTTTTCATAAAAAAGAGTGTAACTTTCAATACATTCTTCGTGGGTATTTTCTTGTTTAGTGTATATCTTTCCAAGAAGTAGTAAAGCTTTCTTGTCATCTTTATATCTACTAAGGACTGCTTTGATTTGGCGTTCTGCAAAACTATATTGTTGTGCTTTATATAATCCTGTGGCTTTCATATATTGAAGACTTTGTATTTCTTTGGCTGTAATGTCAGTAAGAAGTAAGGCATCAATTTTTTCAATCATTTCAAGCCACCTTTCTTCAATTGAAAGAGTTTTAATAAGTTCAAAAGAGCTTTTTCGATTGCTTGTTTTCTTTTGTCTATATCCTTTAATTGTTATATAACCAAAGGTTAATAAAGCCCATGTGATTAAGATTAATAAACCTAACCACCAATAATGATAAACGTATAATTTGATTTGAAGTTTAGAGATTCCTTTTTTTGAAAGAATAATTTTTCGATTGATTGAAATTCCTCTTTTAAGGGTTTCAAAAGCTTTATTTCTTTTTCCTTGAAAGTCTTGAGCCAATAAAAGGAGGTATATGGTTTCGATATCTTTTGGTTCTTTGCTAAGCCAACTTTTATAGTGTTTTTCTGCTTGAATATAGTTTTTTGTCACAAATGCTATTTTGCCTAAATAGTCATCAAAACTATGCCTCTTATATAGTTTGAAATATATTTTGGGGTCAAGACTAGTAAAAATATTACGTGATTTTTTATAGTTATCTGGATTTTTCTTTCCTTTTTGAAAAAATCTTCTGGCACGTAAGAAATCAAACTCAAAATCATCATAAGATTTTGCTAATAGAGCTTTTTCTTTAAAGTTTTTTTCGCTTGGATTATTTTCACTTAATAATTGGTATATTTTATAAGCAAGTTCCCAGTTTTTTTCACTAAAATAGGTTTTTGCAGATATAAGCATTTTTTCTGTTTCTTTTTCGGCTTCGTTATTAACAGTAGGAAGAGCGATATAAATATTTTTTGTTGTAGAATCTTTTTTAGTTTGAGACTTTTTAACAACTTTAACGATGTATTTGCTTTGCTGTTTAATGAGTTTGCTTATAAAACTAGCCTCTAAATCTTTAGATTGAGAAGATTGTTTAATATTTGTTTCTATTTCATTTTTATTTTCTTTTTTTATTTGTTGACTTAAAGATTTTAAAATATCTTCATTGGTATTATTAACAACTTCAATTTTCTTTTTTCTGAGTGGTGGAGCGCTTTTATGATGTAGAAAATAATAAGTGTCTTCATAGTGTGTAAAAATAGTAGGAGAGTTTGCATTTAAACTTAGAGCTGTTTTTAAAGCTTTCATAGCTTCTGTAACTTGCTCTTGTTTATAATAATAAAGAGCCAAATGATCCCAAGCAAAGGAGTAATCAGGATGATTTTTAATTAATGAATCTATACTATTTTTTGCTCGGCTAAGTTGATTTGCTTTTAATGCTAGATAAATAAGAAAAGATTTAGCCTCTTTTGAATTACTATTTTTAATAGAAGAATCATTTTTAAGTCGTTTAATGCACTCTTTAAACAAACTAGATGTATTTTTATAGGTTTTATTTAAAGAAAGGGTCTCTCTAAAGTAGCGAAAAGCTTGGAGGTAGTTATCTTGAATGAAGTATAGTTTAGCTAATTGATAGCTAGAGTTGATATCTTCTGGTATTTCATCTAAAGATTTTTTATAATAAAATTCAGATTTTTTATAATTTTTAGCTTGAAAGTATTTAGATGCAAGTAGAGAGAATGAAGAGCTTTTCTGAAGTGGAGTACTAAAATTGAAAGAGATAAAAAATATAAATATTAAGAAAAGGGTTCGGTACATATTTTAACCAGTATTATTTTTAAGAATGAATATTAAAGAAGGTTATTGATCTTTGATTATGGCTTTAATTTTGTTATTAGCTTGTTGTAAAACAGTACTATTTGGGTAAACTTCTAAAAGTGATTGATAGATTGGTAAAAGCTCTTCTATGTTTCCCATTTTTTCATAGGCACTAAATAATAGAACATGAAGTTTTTTTTCTGTGACATTGAGATTGATAACCTCTTCGCAAAGGCTGATACAATCTTCAATCTGTCTTTTTGATAAATAGTATTCAGCTAATTGTAATCTTGACTTTGTATCTTTAGCATCATATTTAACTTGGGCTTTTAAGAGTTCAAATATTTGTGGAGAAACACGATTACCATCTTTTAGATGTTTTAAGAGGATTTTTCTGCATTGTTCGTGTTCAGGGTAGATTTTACTAAACTCTAAAAAGATTGGGTCATATTTTTTATCATCAAGCCCAAGATCAAAACATTTTTTTCCGACATAAGAAACAAAGTCTTGAGTGGCATATTCTGAGTCGATAACAACAAGTAAAAATTGAATAGTATATGAGTCAACTTTATTGATAGCATAAAAAGATCGGCCAAGGCTAATAATTACCTGTTTATGGTTTTTTTGAGATTTAAGAAATTGAGTTCCGTGTCGAATGGCACTACTATAATCTTCTATTTCTACGAAGGCCCTTATAAATGTAGGGGTAAGAGTTAAAGATTCAGCCATGGTGATTTCTATATATAAACTTTCTTCATAAAGGTCGGCAAGTTTTTTAAATTGTTTTTTTGCTAGAAACTTTTCATATCTTTTAAGGAATTTGGCCTTTTTTCGTAAGCCTTTAGTTTTGAAGAGCCAAATAATTAGTATTAAAATAGCGATAATGATAAAAATTATAATAACAAAAGGGGTATACTTTTCTTTTTGAAACCGTCGTAGTTTCCTTTTTGAGTCAAGATAGTTGGAGTCAATATTAACAGCTTTTGAAAGGTATTTAATCGCGGTATTCAAAGCTTCTGTATCGCCAACTTTTTCATAATAACTTGATACACCCATCAAATATAGTACTTCATTATTTCGTGGTTGAATGCTTAATATTTTGCTACCTTTTTTAAGAACCTTAGAATAGTTTTTATTTTGATAATATGCATCAATTAACAAGAAATCAATACCCTCATAGTAATAGTTATTTTTGATAATGTTTTCTAGTAGGATAACGGTTTGAGAAAAGTTTTGTTTTGAGTGTAAATCCTGTGCTTTTTGAAACTTCATCAGAAATTTTAATCCATTTTTGGCTTCTTTTAGTTTTTGTAGGACTATTGAATTGTTTCTTTTTAAATTTAGAGCGTTTTGATACTGTGAAATAGCTTCTTTAAAGTCTTTAAAATCAAGAGAGTTATCTCCAAGTTTTATAAACTTTATAAACTGGTTTTCTGTATTTTGGCTTTTATCATCATTGCTTTCTTTTAACTGTAAATTACTCATAATTTTTTTAGTTACTTGTTCTAAAAGAGATTTAGCCTGAAAATTATCTTTATATAATTGTATAGCCCACTTTAAGGGTTTAAGTGCTTTTGTAATTTGATTTTTTTCGATGAAGTCTTCGGCCGTTTTAGTATATTCAAAAGATTTTTTAGCTCTTTTTAAAGTAGACAAGGCTTTTGTAGCTTTATCAGAATCAGGAAATATCTCAAGGGCTTCTGTAAGTTTTAGTTTTGCTTTATCAAAATCTTTTTCTATTAGTAACTGATTTGCTTTGTTAAAACGAAGATCGAACTGTTTTTGTAATTTTTTTCTAAGTTTTTTAAAGAGGCTTTTAGCAGCTTTGAAGTCAGAACCGTATTTCAAAGATAATTGAGAGTACTTTAAAGCACTAGTGGAGTCTTTTTTTTCGTTTAGATATGATAAGGCAAGATAATAATAGATAAAAGAAGTATTTTGGTTAGAGTTTCTACGATAAAACTTGAAAGTTTTGTCATTAGCAATTTGTTTGTAGATGTCAAATATCTTTTCGTAATCAAGCCTATTATGAGCTTGTTTAACTTTAAAGTATACAATATTTGGATGAAATATTTTTTTGTCAAAGGCGTTTTGAAAAACAGCTTTGTATTGAGAATAGGGCAATTTTTTTTGTAAACTTGAAAGTAGTAAAGAAAAGCGATATCCAAACTCTTCGTGAGAAGCTCTATATTGAATTGCTTTTAAATAATATTCTAGAGCCTTTTGGCTTTCATTATTATCTTGTAAAATTCGGGCTAAAAAGTAATGTGAACCGCCTAAATTATCTTTACTTTTAATAGCTTTGTAAAAAAATTGAGCAGCATCTCTATTTCTTTTGAGCTGATACATTTCAAGGCCTTTATCAAAAGAGGCCCAAGAAAGACTTGAAAGTAATATAAATATGACAACAAAAATAGAAGATTTCATTTTTCTCCAGATATGGTTTAAATATATGTGTTTATAGATAGCCTTTTTTACCTTTAAACTACAACTAATAATATTATCAGGATATCACTTTTCAAAAGAAAATACATTTTTGAATTAAAGAAGGATTTTAGAGTCAGAAAAGGTGAAGTTTAATTTTGCTTTACTAGTAAAGTTTTTTAATTGATGAAAATCAAGGCCAAACTTTCCAATTTTATGCGGACTTAGTGAGTTTCCATGAAAATCACTTCCACCAGTTACAATTTTTTGCCATTGTTTACAAAGTCTCCTAAAATAGAGTCTTTGTTTTCTATTGTGAGAATAGTGATAAACTTCTAGGCCATGAATACCTAATTCAAACATTTCTTCAATTAATTTTGTTTCAAGATAAAATTGAAACCCTGGATGAGCAATTACAAATAATAATTTTTTAGATTTAGATAAAATCTCAAGGACTTTTTGAAGGGTTGGAAATAAATCGTATGAAAGCTCTGGAAACTCATTATGTTTTAAAATTTTTACATAAGCTTTGGAGCGACTCTCTACGTAAGAGTTTTCAACTAAAATATCCGCAATTTCTGCACTTGTAGTTATTTCTTTTTGTTTGTTGTAATGAAGATCAAAACCTGAACTTTCTAATCGTTTGAATATATTTTGTATTCGTTGCTTACGAGCTGTATTTAACTCTTTTAATAATTTATTCAAATGAGGGTCATTAATTTCAAAGTTATATACGAGTAAATGGACTGATTTACCTTTGTATTGAGTAGTGATTTCAACCCCATTTAAGAGTTTGTCTATAATCTCAGATGGTAGCTTTTGTTTATAAAAATCAATGCAATCATGGTCAGTTACAGAAAATAGTTTTAAGTCAGAATTTAAAACACTTTTACATATTTCTTTCCAGGAGTATTGGCCATCTGAAAAAGTGCTATGCATATGTAAATCAGCTTGAGTAGACATTAGATATGACTTTCAAAGAGTTGTTTAGGCCAATTATCAGAATTTATATGTTTTGGAGTTAAGAAATATTTTCTAAAATTGTCTCTTTTGGTTTGAAGCTTTTTCTGTGAAGAAGTTTGATTACTGTATTTTTGTAATTGTGTTAAAAGTGGTTTTGATATTTGAATATGAAGTTTGTCAATAATAATATGAACCTCACTTAAAATTTGTTTTAAATAACTTATATCTTGGTTAGAAGACTCATATAAGTCTATAGATTGTAATAGACTAGAGATAGATTGTTCAGGGTTGATTCTGAGGCAAGCTTCAAGTGACTCTTTTTTATTAAAAGATGAGTTTTCTATGAGTAAGTTTAATATAACTTCGATACTATCTTCATGCTGGCATGCATTTAGAGCTAAAATAATGGTTTCAGCCTCATTTTTATTTAGATAATAATGTAAGTACTTTAGGATTCTTTTATCTGGTAAAACTTTTTTTGAAGCTAAAAGTGCTGCTTGAATTTGATATTTTTTATTGCTTGTATAAGCTAGTAAAAGTGAAGTGTTTCCAAGTTTCCATAGTCCGATATAACATTTTGATAATAGCTCTATGTTTTCATGATTAAGGTTTTGTTTAAAAAGTTTTTCGTCTTCTGCTTGGGGAGATTGTGAAAGTATTTCAAAAATAGATAAGTTGTGTGTTTTATTTTTAGAAAAAAGATATTTTTTAAGAAATTGTTGAGGTAAAAGAAACCTGTAAGGGGCAAGTAATAAAATAAGTTGAGTTTGGAGTTCTTCATTGCTGCTATGGATTTTTTTGAGTATTAATTTTAATAAATCTTTGTCCCAAGAAAAAGAAGATAATAATTGAAAAATATTTTTAGAGAAAGGAACTTTTTCTTGAGATAGGTGTTCAATCAGAACTTGATTTTTAGATTGTTCATCATAAATACATGTATACAAGTATAGCTCATCTAAAAAAAAGTCATCTTTAGTAGTATATAGGGCTAAAAGTTTTTGTATGGGGATCTTTGAGTTTAGTAAAGCTAGTTCATTTAGGGCATAAACTTTAAAAACTGGCTCAGATAACTCAATAATTCGATGGTAGTCTTCAATTGTAGAATTCATAAAAATATATATCCTAAAATAAAAAGTATCGTAGATAGTATGATTAAAATAAGAGCAAACTTTTTTTTCTTTTGTGAGTTATACTTTTGATTAAAGTTGTTATGTAAGTCCACTTTTTCTCCTGTTATAAAAATGTAAGAGAGGAGAGTATAGGAGCTCTTTATCTAAGTTTTCTTGTTTTAAAGTGGTAGAGGATAACTTTTGACAAGAATAGAGCGTCATCTGTTGAATGAATTGATTAAAGTATTTAAATTGAAAGCCTCCACCAGATAAAATAATTTCGTCTACTGAGCTTTTTAAATAATCTTCTTGCTCCTGAATTATTTCGTGAAAAAAGCTGAGTAATTTTTTAAGATAAGGGCTTAGTTTTTTAAAATCTGAAACTTGGTTTTGAACTTTATGAATTGATGGTAAAAAAAGAAGTTTTTCATTGAAAGGGTTTTTGTTTTCTATTAATATTTCATCATTGAGAAAAGAGTCTAAATTTTTACTACATAAATGCTCATTTTGAGAGAAGTTTAGAATGATACCATTTCTAATAGTAAAAAAATATAAAGAACTATGGGAGAGATTGGCAAAAAAATAAAGCTGATGGTTTGTTTTAGAAATATCAAGAACCTCTTGAAGATCACAAATTAATGAAGATCCTAAGTAGTCAATTTCTATTTGAAACAAAGAGAATAAACTATTTGTTTTAGTTTGTAAGTTTTGATCAAGATGCACGTTAAATTGATAGTATTTATCAGTTTTTATATCGTAAGAGTAATCTTTACTCTTTTTATCAGAAATATTGATTTGATAATTAAAAAATGATGAAGGAAGCAAGCAATCTATCACAGAATTTTTTAGAAAATCTAACTTTGAAGAGTTCAAAAGCTTTTCGTAATCTTTAAAAAACAAACTTAGATCAAATTCTTTTCTTTGATTGAGAGAGGTTCCTATAAGCTGAAAGTCTGTTGTACCTTTTTTATCAAAAGATAGGGCACGAAGATGTTTTGTTCCTAGATCTAAAACAGTATTCATTAGTTGTTAAGAGGTAAAATGGTTCCGTCATTTTGAATTAGATGCAAATATGAAGCCCCTATGACTCCGCCATCATCGCCTAATTGAGTAGCTAGAATACTAAGGTTTTCTAAGGCACTAGGGATGGCTCTTTCTTCGATAGTTTTTAGCATTGGCTGTATAAGGATATCTCCTAGATTCGCTAAACCACCACCATAAGTAATAACTTCGGGGTTTAATAGATTAATGATATTCGTTAGACCAACACCAATAAAGTAGGCTGTTTTTTCGACTAAATCAATTGCATCTTTATTTCCTTCTAAAGCAAGTTCTCCAATAAGTTTACCGTCAATACTACTATAATCTTTAATTTGGTCGTAAAGACGATTTTGACTAGAATTAGCGGGTTTGTATTTAGATTGTACTTCAAAAAGTTCTTGTCCATAGCGACCAAGGGCATTTCCAGACGCATAATATTCAAAAATACCCTTGTTTCTGCTAGAGGCTAAGGGGCCGTCATGCTGAATTGAGATATGACCGATTTCTCCAGCCGAATTAGAAACTCCTCTTAAAACTTTATTTTGTAAAATTAAACCAGAGCCAATACCTGTGCCAAGAAAAACATTTATATAACTTGAAGGGCGTTTTTTTAAACCAAATAAATACTCGCCAATTGTAGCAGCTCTTACGTCATTATCTACAGTTACATCTACATTTGAGAAAGCAGCTCTTAGGTCTTTACCTATTTCGGCATTGGTCCAATTTAAGTTAGGAGCATGAAAAATTTTACCTGTATTAAGTTCGATTTGACCAGCACAACCAATGCCTATATTTTTTAAATCATTTAATTGTAAGTGGTTAGTTGCAAAAAAAGATTTTATTTCAGTAATAAGTTGTTTTATATACGTTTTATATCCATTAGAGCTACTAGGAAATTGATGGCGAAAAGTAACTTTGCCACTAGAGTTAACGATACCAAAAGCTGTTTTGGTTCCACCTAAATCAATGCCAAGAGAAATCATATGTATCCTATTTATTGAAATTGTTGTAGAAAACGAAGGTCATTTTCGTAAAATAATCTAATATCTGTAATAGCATATTTGAGCATGGCGATTCTTTCAATTCCAACACCAAAAGCCCAACCAGAGTATTCATCAGGATTGATACCAACTCCTGTTAATACATTAGGGTCAACCATGCCACAGCCTAAAATTTCAATCCAACCTGTATTTGAGCAAAGTCTGCATCCTTTACCACCACACTTAAAACATTCGACATCCATTTCAGCAGAAGGCTCAGTAAAAGGAAAAAAGCTAGGACGAAATCTAACAGCTCTTTCTTTTCCAAAAAGCTCATGAATTAATAGTCTTAATATATATTTTAGATGTCTAAAGTTGATGTCTTTATCAACCATTAAACCTTCAATTTGATGAAAAACAGGACTATGAGTAACATCATGGTCTACTCTAAACACTTTGCCAGGGGCTATGATTCTAATAGGAGGCTTTTGGTTTTCCATTGTTCTGATTTGGATACCTGATGTTTGGGTACGTAAAACATGTTTTTGATCGATAAAGAAAGTATCTTGAGTATCTCTTGCTGGGTGATGTTGTGGAATATTTAATGCTTCAAAATTATAATAGTCGTTTTCAATTTCAGGGCCTGTTTCTACAGCAAAGCCAAGTTTTTTGAAGATATGTGTTACTTCTTGAATTGTTTTGCTAATTGGATGAAGGGTACCAGTTTTTGTTTGAATGCCTGGCATACTCAAGTCTATGCTTGATGAACTTTTATTTTCAAAAGACTCAACAAGTGAAAAAAGTTTATCTTGAATTTTCACTTTTAGCTGATTGACTTCTTTACCAAAAGTTTTCTTTTCTTCAATAGGAAGGTCTTTAATTGCTTTTAATAGACTAGGAACTAAGCCTTGTTTACCTATGTATTTTCCTTTTAAAGTTAAAGCGTCTTTGGTGTTTTTAATCTTTGAAGACTCTTCGTTAAGATTGTTCCAGATAGCCTCAAGTTTCGGATTCATTATGATCCCTTTCATCGAAAAATTGTGTTTAAAATAAGTGGGGCATATTATACATTTTACTGATTGATTTTGCCCGATTTTTTTAGTTTTATTTGAAATAAAACTCTTTTTTTAAAAATATTTCTGTGAAATAAAATTATTTCTTGAGTGTATTACTTGGGTTGGTTATGATAAGGGGCATACCGTTTGATATTTAAAACAATCACTATAGGGGTGTGACATGGAAGTTTGGGATACAATAAAAGAAGGCTTTGAAAAAGCCTTTGGTGAAGTTGAATTAAAAGCTAAAGAGCTTAAAGAAAACCTAAACGAAGAGTTTCAAGTATTGAAACTTAGACGTGAACTTGACTCAGTCAAAAAAGAAGTTGATTTGGTGCACCAAAAAATGGGTGAGCAAATTCATGAAAAAATGGATTTAAACGAAGAAATCTCAATAGATTTGTTTAAACAAGATATTTCTTACATGACATCTTTAAAAGAAAAACATACAAACATTCAAAAACAAATGAATTATTTTTATCAAGAAAATAAAAAAGATACAAAGCAATCTTTAGAAATAATCATTGATAAAAAAGATATGGTGACAGAAAAGCCTGAATCAAAAGAGGAGAAATAGTGGATCGTTTAAAGATTTTTAGTGGTAGATGGGGAATGAATTTAAGTAAAGAAATCTGTCAAAAAATTGGAGTTACAATTGGCAAATCATCAACAGTTAAGTTTAAAAATGGAAACTCTTTTGTAAAAATTGAAGAAAACGTTCGCGATATGGATTGTTTTTTAATTCATTGTATTGGTGAAAATGTAAATGATGATGTCATGGAAATGCTTATTATGGTTGATGCACTAAGAAGAGCTTCAGCAAGCAGAATAACGGTTGTAGTACCATACTATTTTTATGCAAGATCAGATAAAAAAGATCAACCCAGAATATCAATAACAGCAAGATTGTTAGCCGATTTATTAGAATCTGCTGGTATTGATCGTGTTTTAACAATGGACCTTCACTCAGAGCAAATCATGGGATTTTTTAAAAAGCCAGTAGATCAAGTTTCTGGTTTACCTGTTTTATGTAACTATTTCTTACAAAAAAAATTAGAGAACTTAGTAATTGTATCTCCTGATGCTGGTGGCGCAAAAAGAGCAAGGACATTTTCTTGGTCACTTGGAGGAGAGCTAGCAATTATAGATAAAAAACGAATAGGAAACGAAGATAAAACGATATCATCAGGAATTATCGGAGATGTAGTTGGTAAAACAGCAATTTTGATTGATGATGAGATTGATACTGGTGGTTCAATTGTAAACTCCATAGATTTATTGCTTGAAGCTGGTGCTAAAGAGGTTTATGCAGCTTGTACTCACGCGGTTTTTTCAGCAACTGCTGTTGAAAAGTTAAGTCAAAGTAGTGCTGTTGAAATCGTTGTTACAAACTCAGTACCCGTAAGAAAAGACTATGATGAAAAACGTATTATAGTTTTATCTGTGGCTGATGTTTTATCAAAATCAATTGGCTCAATACATAATGGTACTTCTGTTTCTAGTGTTTTGGAGAATTATAAATATTAGGTTTTTGGATGAAGAGTGTATTTTTAATCATATTTATTTTATCTTCAAAGTCTTACACTTTAGAAACAATACATTTAAAGTTTATTCCACCTGAAAATTATAATAGGGTTTTATTTAGTCAAAATAGCTTTGCCAATTATATTCAAAGTCTGCCTTTAAAAGATGATAACAAAATTTTAAAGCATGATGGGCAATTAGCAAAACAAAAAAGATGGAACTCTTTAGCTGTTATATCTATGCCTTTGATGTTTAAAGACAATCTAGAGCAATGCTCAGATTTTTGTATGAGATTTTGGGCAAATTTTCACAAGAAACAAAATAGATTGAATCAGTTGATTTTGTTCAATTATATGGGGGAGAACAAACCTTTTATTTCTAGTGGCTTGTCTTACAATAAGTTTTTGAGAAAATCTTTTGCTTTTTCAAATTCATATTCATTAAAAAGGGCTTTGAAAAAAGTTGACTCTAATAAATTAATTCCTGGTGATTTAATTATTCAAAGTAGGGGACATAAGCTTGGTCATGTTAGCATGATTATGGATTTAGCAATCAATTCAAAAAAACAAAGACTTTATTTAATTGGTTTTTCAGCAATACCAGCCCAAGAGTTTCATATTGAAAGTGCTAAAGGCTTTTCTCAATTTAACGAGTGGTTTACAATCGAAGCTTTTCAAAAGTATTTAGCAAGTAAGATAAAAAGAGGTAAGCCGAGCTTTAGAAGGTTTGGTTTAAAGTAGTGAAAGACATAAAGCAATCAAAAATAGTAGCATTAGGTTCTGTAATTATCACTTCAAAAGATATATTAACTTCACATGGGGAATTAAGACCAAGCGGGGCTATGGCAGTTGTGGTTAGAATTCCTTATGAAAAAGTAAGTTCTTTTAGGATCAAGTTTTTTGATGGAGCAGAATCTTCTTTGTATCGTGATGACTTTCACCTACGAAGAGATTATTATGATAGTAGTTTAGAAAATTCTTTTGATAAATTTAAACCTTTCGAGTTAAATGAGTTTATAATTTTTAAATGCATAATAGGCTCAAGGGCTTATGGTTTAGAAGTAGAGTCATCAGATACAGATTTAAGAGGCTTTTATTTACCTTCTGCAGACTTACACTGGTCTTTGTATGGAGTTCCTGAACAGCTTGAAGATCAACAAAATGATGAATGTTATTGGGAAATTGAAAAATTTATTAAATTAGCATTGAAAGCGAACCCAAATATTTTAGAATGTCTTTATACTCCAATGATTGTAAAGTCTTCTGAACTTGCAAATGACCTATTAGAACAAAGAGATATATTTTTATCTAAATTATTATATCAAACTTATAATGGTTATGTATTAAATCAATTTAAAAGATTAAACCATAAATTCTCTAAATCAGGTGTTATAAAATGGAAACATGCTATGCATATAATTCGTTTATTACTAAGTGGGATTACTGCAATACAAGAAGGGTTTGTTAGTGTGGATATTTCAAAATATAGAGATAGTCTTTTATCTATTAAAAATGGAGAAGTATCAATTAGTGAAGTAAATAAATGGAGATTAAGCCTTCATGAAGAGTTTGAAATTTCATATAAAAAAACTTCTCTTCCCGATTTACCAAATTATAAGAAAGCAAATGAATTTTTAATTAAAGCTAGAAAGCAAATGGTGAAATAAGGTGGAAAAAATACTCTTTAAGAAATTACAAACAGCAGTAGTGCAAGCGAAATGTCCTTTGTTGTTTGCTACTTTGAGTGGATCTCATTTATATGGCTTTCCTTCAAAAGACTCAGACTTTGATTTAAGAGGGGCTCATATTTTAAAAAGAAATGAAATTATTGGCTTGTATGACTTAAATGATACGATTGATTTTATGAGCTTAGATTTGGGTATAGAACTTGATTTAGTTACTCACGATGTGACCAAATTTTTTAAGCTATTACTAAAAAGAAATGGTTATGTTTTAGAGCAACTATACTCACCTTTAATAGTGCATACTACTCCTGAACATAAAGAATTAAAGCATATTGTAAAAAACTGTATAACTAAGCATCATTTTAATCATTATTTAGGATTTTTTAGAAGCCAATGGAAACTTTTGATAAAAGAAAAAAAGCCAAAAATAAAACCTTTATTGTATTGCTTTAGAGTTTTATTTACGGGTATTCATTTGATGAAAACTGGTTTAGTAGAAGCAAACTTAATTAATTTGAATAAAGAGCTGAACCTATCTTATATTAATGATTTGATAGAGCAAAAACTAAATGGTGATGAAAAAGGCTACTTAGATACTAATGATTTTTCTTTTTTTGAAAAAGAAGCCAAAAAATACGAAAATATTTTAATATTAGAAGGGGAACTCTCTAAGTTACCTGATAAACCAAACTGTAAAGCCCAGCTAAATGACTTATTATTACGAATTAGGGATAAATATGGAGTTTAAATAAAAAATATGAATCTAAAGTGTCATTGCGGAAATGTTGAAATTTCAATAAAAGAAAAACCAAAGAGTCTCACATCTTGTAATTGTTCAATTTGTAATCGCTATGCTTCGTTATGGGCTTACTATAATAAGGAAGAAGTTTTTATAAAAGTTGGAGAAGAGGGCATCTCTTCATATACTTGTGGAGATAAAAGCTTAACTTTTAAACATTGTAATATTTGTAGATGTATTACTCATTACAAAACAAATGATGAAAATAAAACTGTTGTAAACTTTAGAATGGCAGATATTAAAGAGATTGACTCTATTCGTATTCGTAGATTTGATGGTGCGGATACTTGGAAATATTTAGATTAATATTATTTGTTGTAAAAGTATTAGACACCTATGCTTACTTTTTTCTTTTCTGTACATTAGGATGTACCCTTTACTCAATTAGCTGTTTTCTTTATTTTATTACAATATTTATCGGTATTTATTTTAAAAAGGTTTGATATTGTTAAATAGTCTATACTACTTAAAATCGCTTGAAATCTGTTTTCTATAGGTGTATAATCTATATATGATTATTAAGATGGTTAAGTGTCAACTTTTAAGTAAGTTTTTGTTTTTACAAACTCTTATATTATTAGCCTACTTTTTACTTCCTCTTTTTCATACTCATCACATTGAATTTGAGTCAGACTGTGAGACGACTCATCATTTAGAGCAATCACACTGGCATGCAGATTTTTTAAAAAAAACTGATACAGATCATGAAGAGTGTGTTGATTGTAACGTACTGACTCAAAATAAACTCTTTAATTTAGCTAAAATAACTTCAATATCATTTATTTGTTTTATAGTTATTTTTAATAAACTAAATACTTTTCAAAAATCGAATTTTACAAAAAATGTAAGATCTAGAGGGCCGCCTTTAAACTTATTTACATAATTTTATAAGTAAATAAACTTAATACCCAACAATAAATATTCTTTATTTTAAATTTATGATTCTTTGTTGAATGAATAAAGTCTCTTATTTTTTAAATAAGAAAGAAGTAATTGCAGTTGGGTGTATTACAACATCATAAAATTTATATGCTCATTTTGACATGTAAAAAATAAATTGAGGCAATCATGAAAATGAAATTAATTTTCACCTTTTTGATTATCTTTAATTGTGAATACGCAATAGATAATCAAGGACTAATAAAAGAAGTAAAAAAGATTCAATCTAAGATGAAATATCATCAAAAAGAAATGAATATCTTACAAAATAAAATAGATGAAATAAGTAAGACTTTAAATATATCAAATGATAAAGAAGTTATTTCTATTGATAGTTTTATTAAGATAGAGTCTAAAAATAGAGTAAATGTACACGACCAATCTAGGCTTGCAAAAACAGAATGGATAAAAACAGGTATCAGTACAATGTTAACTGTCGGAGGTTCTAATCAATCCGATAGCGAATTAAAAGAGTTACAAAGAGGTGGGCATGATCCAAATAAAAATGGGTTCTCAACAAGAGGGGTTGAGCTATCATTTTCAGGGGATGTTGATGATGTTTTTGATGCCCAACTTAATTTAAACTTTCATAGTGATAATGATAAAGGGAGTGCAGAGCTTGAATTAGAGGAAGTTATTTTACACTCTAATAGTTTTATTAAAAATATTGATTTAGAGCTTGGTTATTTTAAAACAATATTTGGTAATAAAAATAAAAAGCATGCTCATGAATGGACATTTATAGACCAAAATATTATTTCTAATCGGCTCTTTGGGGGGGATGGAATGGCTGGGGGAGGCTTTAGCTTATCTTATCAACTAAAAGATAGAAACTATTCTCAATTTCAATTTGGGGTTCAAAATGCAAGTGGCTCTAATATGAATAGTTTTCAAAATACTGGGGGACATAACCATGAAGAAGATCATGAAGAGGGACATGATGAGCATGAACATGGTGATAGTTTTATTTTATCAGATGAAACAAAGAGTGATTATGTTTCTAGGTTAGATGATTTTTTATATAGTTTTCGTTACGAAAAAATTGTATCGAAAAATTCAGGACAAGATATAAAGTATGGCTTTTCTTATTTAACTGGACCAAATAATCATATCAGTAAAAAAACTTTTATTGGTGGATTTGATTTAGCTATAAAAAAAGAGTGGCTAAAAGAAAATGGAGAGTTTTCTTCTTATTTAATTGAGTCAGAGTACATGAAACGTAATTATCAAGCTGTTGATGAAGGTCTTCATGGGTCTTTAGAAGATATAGGTTATTTTATTCAGGGTATTTATCATCCAATTAAATCTTTTGGCTATGGTTTAAGGTATGAAAAGTCTTGGTCTGGAGGAGATTTTTTAGAGGCCTTTTCTTTAGCTCAACATCAAGATAGGCAACGTATGTCAGCATTATTTGAATGGAAAAATTCAGAGTTTTCAAAAGTTAGGCTACAGTATAACCATGATCAATGGGATCATTTATCACAAAATAAGGCGAACTCTATTTGGTTGGCATTTGATGTTTTTTTTGGCGACCATCCATATCATAAATTTTAAAATAGGAGAAAATAATGAAATATCTAATTTATATTTTAATAATAGTATCAAGTAGGAGTTATTCCTCACCATTAAATGTTGTCACTAGTATTCCATCGATTAAGAGTATTGTAGAAAAGCTCGGGGGGCCTTATGTGAATGTTAAATCAATATCTAAGGCTAAAGAAAATCCTCACTTTATATCTATTAAACCTAGTTTTGTTAAATTATTTCATAGAGCTGATTTATTAATTTTGTCAGGCTTAGACTTAGAAAGTGCTTGGGCACCTGTATTAATTAAAAAGTCAAAAAATAATAAAATTTCAATTGGTAGTCAAGGATATTTAGACCTTTCAAAATGGGTGAAGCCTTTACAAGTAGTAAATGGAGTTATCACACGAAAAATGGGAGATCTTCATGGAAAAGGAAACCCTCACTATATGGTTTCACCTTTGAGAGTTTTGAAACTGATTTCTCATATTTCTGAAAAATTAGTTAAATTATTACCAGAGTATAAAAAAGAGCTAATACAATTAGAGTATGACTACTCATTAAAGTTAGCGTCTAAAATTTTTGGGAGTCAATTACTGGAGAAGTATAAGCTATCTAATTTATTAAAATTAATGGAGCTAAAAAAATTACATAAATTTTTGGAGATAAATAATCAACTTTTTTTATTAGGAGGATGGATTAAAAGTTTAATTTATTTTAAAGATAAGAGCTTTTATGAAGATCATAGTTCTTACAGTTATTTTTTAAATGATTTTTTAATGAACCGTTCTGGCTCTTTGGAGCCAAAACCAGGTGTTAGGCCTTCTTTTAAAGGATTGAGAAATACATTAATTTTGATGAGAAAGTCAAAAACTATTGGCATTTTATCGTCTCCCTTTTTTCCTAAAAAATTTTTAAATTTTATTGAAAATAAATCAGAAGCAAAAATTATTTATATGTCTCATCAGTTAGGGTCAAAATCAGAAGCAACTAATTATATTGATTGGATAGATTTTAATGTTCATCAATTAATAGAAGTTTTAGGAGAATGACATGACACACTCTTACTTGATTAACTTTAAAAACCTAGAACTTTCATACGGAAAAAAAACAATTCTAAAAAATGTTAATTTTGAACTTTTAAAAGGGGATTACTTCTTTTTTTTAGGAAAAAATGGATCAGGTAAGAGTACTTTGGTTCAATCAATATTTAGCTCAACTAATATATCAAAAGGAGAAATAAAAAAGGATAAATTGATAGAGGACTTTTCAAAAATAGCATATGTGCCACAATTTAATAATGTTAATTATGAGTTACCCATTAAAGTTCATGAGTTTGTTTCATTGGGTAAATTAAATAGTAAAAGTAAATTAAATGTTGATGATATGCTAAAAATGGTGTCTATGCAGGATTATAAAAATGAGCCGATTAATAATTTATCAGGAGGTCAAAAGCAACGGTTATTGTTGGCAAGAGCTTTTATAAGAGATGCTAGTTTATTAATTTTTGATGAGCCAACTAATGGGCTTGATGTAGAGAGTAAAAATGAAATATTTAATATTATTCATAGATTTTCAAAAAACAAAAATATAAGTAAAATTGTAATAACTCATGATATGAATATAGCTATACATTATGGTCAGAAAATTTTATATTTTTTTGATAAATCTGTTCAAGTTAGAGAAATCAGTTTTGAACAAAAAAAAGTGGTTTCAAAACTTTTAAGTAATGAGTTACAGATTTTTGAAGGGTTAAGCCATGATTGATACTATCAATGATATGATTGAGTCATGGGAGCTTTTTGAACATAGTTATTATGCAGGTTTTTTATCAGCTTTTTGTTTAGCATTATTGGGTTTAATTATAGTAGGAAAAAATAAAGATTTTATAGGGGCTTCGTTATCTCAAGTTTCATTGATGAGCATTGCTTTTATATTAAGTATTGAAGATTATATGCATGATTTTACAGATGCTTTTTTAGAATCTTTAATATTACAATATGGCTTTTCAATAATTGTATCAATTTTATTTTCGTACTTTATTTTAGAGGTATTTAACCGTTCATCACAGAAATCTCATCTTAGTAGTATAGTTTATTTATTTGGAGCAAGTTTAGCAGTGTTATTTGTAGTAAATAACCCTCATGGAACAGAAGAAATTCATCAATTAAATAGCTCTAGTTTGATAGGAGCAAATATTAGTGATGTATATTTATTATTGATTATTTTAATCGTTGAACTTTTTGTTTTCATAAAGTTTCATCATAAAATATACTTATTTCTAATTGATCCTATTATGGCGAGCACAATAGGTTTTTCTTCAAAAAAAATGAATCTTTTTTTATCTATATTAATAGGCTTAGTAATCGGGGTATGTTTAAAAGTCGTAGGGTTTTTATTTTGTTTTAGTTATTCGTTGATTCCAGCTTTATGTACTATTCAAGTGATAAAGTCAATGGGATATTTTCAGTTGTTTAGTTTGTTGTTTGCTTTTGTTTCTTTGGTTTTTTCTTTTTTCTTTTCTGTACATTGGGATGTACCTTTTACTCAATTAGCTGTTTTTTTTATTTTATTGCAATATTTGTCGGTATTTATTTTAAAAAGGTTTGATATTGTTTAATAGCATAATTATTTTTACTCAATCCCTATTTTCCAAATACCTTTATCTACAAATGCTTCTATAGTTTGACGTTTTGCTTTATTGATTAAATTTGAGTGAGAGAGCTTTTTTCTTTTAGAATACTCTGATAATGTTATTATTTCTAGACCTTTTAAATAGGATAATCTTTTGTGATAACTATTTGTAAGGGCTTTACCTACAATTTCGACCATAATTTTTATCTTGGCTTTTTCATCGTATTCTTTAAAAGCGTTGTAATATAGCTTTTTATCAATAAATTTAATATTGATAGGGACATAGCCTTCTCGTATTAAAAGATAGTTATTAAGTACTCTGCCAATTCTTCCGTTGCCATCTACAAAGGGATGGATGCTTTCAAAAGATAAATGAAATTGTACTATTCTTTTGATGATACTTTCTTCTGTTGATGAATAATAACGAATTAACATTTCGTCTAATTTTTGAAGTATTTTTTTGGGGTCGACAGCTATATAGGCTCCTACCCGAACCCATTCTTTATCATTTCTAAACCTACCTGCGATTTCATCATTAATATTTGATAAAAGCATTTTATGTAAAAGTAAAATCATATCAAGGTTTAGCTCTTGTTCTTTTGCTTTGTTTTGAATATAAGAAACTACTCGTGCTAAATTTTTGGTTTCAAATAACTCTCTTTCTGAGATGAAGCGATCAAGATCTATTTGTGATAATACTTTTTCTGTTTCTTCTAAAGTTAAAGTACTATTTTCAATTGCATTAGAATTATAAGTTTGTTCAGATACTTCTGCTTCATTAATAAGTTTTAAAAGCTCTTCTTTTTTAGAAGAATATTGATAATACTCTTCTCTAAGAAGTCCTACTTTTTTAAATATAGATAAAATTTTTGCCATAAATGAGTATATCATTTTTTATGGTTATGCGTCTAAAATCGTTAAAAAATAAAAAAAATAAGCACTTTTTCACGGTTATGGATTAAAAATAGTGAAAAATGCTTAATAAATTAAGGGTTTTCACGGTTTTGATATTTTGTACTCAAATAGAAATGCTTGGATTAGTAGTTACTTTATCCCTAAAACTTTATAGGAGCCTCTAGTTTTTAAAGTTATCTGAATTGTTCTTGTGCTAGTGTTTTTAAAGTACCAACCATGAGAGCCTGTAAAAGCACTATTAAGCACTCCACTTGATTTTGAATTTGTGCCTTTTTTAAAACTTTCAAAATAAGCTGTTTTATCGTTGTCTGGTTCTCCATGAAAATCAAAAAAGAGTTTTTCTTGATTAGTTTGCCAAGTATACTCAAATGTATTATTTTTTTGAATGTGAAATTTATATTCAAAGCTTTTTTGGCTATCAATTGTAAGGGTAATAGTATCTTTCCATGTAATACTTTTATTTGTATCAAGAGCTTGCAAGCTTGCTTTAGATCTTAAACTTTTATCTTCCATCAAATAACCATTGATTTGCATTAAAAATAAGAGACTTCCAATAATCATTAAAATAGAGTTAGAAAAATCACTAAACTTTTTGAAAGAATCATACTTTCTCCAATTGTTAAGTAAAATTAACATCAAAAATAAAGCTGAAACTTGCCCGAGTTCGACCCCTATATTAAAAGAAATTATTTTTAATAATAAACCATCAGTACCAAGAGGTAGTTGTTGTAATCTGGTTGATAAACCAAAACCATGTATTAATCCAAAAATAAATACAAGGCTCAATAAGTTAGGGGCTTTCATATTTAAGTGCTTTTTAAATCCATCTAAATTATCAAAACCTTTGTATACAACGGTGAGTGCAATAACAGCATCAACTAAAAAATAATTAGCTGTGATACTCATAAATGTTGCAAAGATTAGGGTAATACTATGTCCTAGGGTAAATATTGTTATAAATTTAACAATATCTTTAAATTTGTTTAAAAAGAAAATAACACCAAATAGAAAAAGTAGATGGTCATAGCCTGTTATCATGTGGCTTGCACCAAGCTGAATATATTGTAAATATCCACCATTTATCATAGATAGCTTATCAGATTCTGATATACCATGAGCAAAAAAATTACTTGAAACTAATAAAAAGAGTAGAAATTTCATAAAAGTTATTTAAACTCCAAATCCAAGCTGTCTATAGGCTTCGTATAAAAAAACAGTAGAGGCATTAGCCAGATTTAAACTTCTAGTTTCTCCCCACATTGGCAAATGAACAACTGGGTGTTTACCTGAGTGTAAAAAACCTTTTTCAATACCCATTGTTTCTTTTCCCATGAGTAAAATATCACCTTTTTGAAACTTGAAATCACTATAATTTTCTCCAAGTCTTGCACTTGTTAAAATAAGTCTACGGTTTTGATATTTCTTTAGAAATTCTTCAAAACTATTTAAATATTCATGGCGTAAATGAGGCCAATAATCAAGACCTGCACGTCTGACTTGTTTATCTGAGATATCAAAAGGAATAGGACCAACAATTGTTAAAAAAGTATCAGTTGCTACACAGGTACGAGCAATGCTACCAGTATTTCCGGGGATTTCAGGTTCAATTAATGCAATTTGTATTTTTTCCATGTTTTTAAATATCAGAAAGTATATGTCTGAGTCCTTTGAGCTAGCATATCAAAATATGTTAAAATTAGTATACGGGGATATAATATTGAGACAATGTGTTAATTACACTTTAAATGTCCGATAGGTATATATGGGGTAATACAAAAAATAGGTTATTAGCCTATAATTTGTAAAAAAATAAAATTTTAAAATATATAAATAAGGTGGCTGATTATGAGCTCTTCAAATAATGGTTCAGGAAACGTAAAAATGAAATTTTGTGAGTCTTTAGATCGCTTTGTTGCTATTAGATCATTTACTCAAGCTAGTTCTAAAGAGTTGTTTAAAAATTCTAAAATTACTGATAAAAAATCATATAAAAGACTTGTCATAAATGCGGCTGTTGTAAACTATTTAAAAGAGATCGCACCACAAATTTTTAATAGTGGAGATTATCCTTTACTTGGAGATATTATTGAACAAGAATTATACAATTTATGTGTAAAAGTTAGTCCTTGTTTAGACATTAAAGAAGTGACAATTTTGATGGATAGCACAGATGAATCCTTGCATATTATTTCTTCAGCAGAAGATGTAGCTCCTCCAGAACTAAATGAAAAGTATTTAGATATGGAGAAAGATATAGCTAAATATGTAGTGGGGCAAAAAGATGCTATTAAAGTAGTTTCTCAGGCTGTTAGAAAAGCAAAAGTAGGATTAAAAAGCCCTGAAAAGCCAATTGGCTCGTTTATTTTTGTTGGACAAACAGGGGTAGGTAAAACAGAGCTAGCTAAAGCACTTTCAAACTATTTATATAATACAAGAGACTTAATCAGAATTGATTGCTCTGAATACGCTATGTCTCATGAATACGCAAAACTAATTGGGGCTCCTCCTGGTTATATTGGGCATAATGATGGTGGTTATTTAACAGAAGCTATTAAATCAAAACCAGAGTCTGTAGTCGTATTTGATGAGATTGAAAAAGCTCATAGAAAAGTACATAATTTATTACTTCAAATTTTAGATGAAGGTCGCTTAACTGATTCAAAAGGCAATGTTGCATCTTTTACTGATTCTATCATTATTTTGACTTCAAATATTGGTATTGAATCTTTAGAACAAATGGCTGGAGCGATAGGTTTTGGAGATGAGAAAAAAGTACAAGATGATAAAACAAAGCTAAGAGAAACAAGAAAATCTCTTGAAAAGATATTTCCACCTGAGTTTTTAAATAGAATTGATGAGGTGACTTTATTTACAGCTTTAAATGATGATGAAAATCTAAAAATAATGGATATCATGCTGAGAGAAGTTCAAGAGCGCTTAAAAAAGTTACAATATCAAATGACTCTTACAAAAAAGGCTAAAGAGTTTTTAGTGGCTCAGGGTACAAACAAAAAATATGGTGCAAGACCTTTAAAAAGAGCAATTCAAAAGTTTGTAGAAAATCCATTAGCTGAAATGATTTTAAACTCAGAAATAAAAGCAGGAGATTTAATAAAAGTTGGTTTTGATAAAAAATTAGACGAGCTAAAATTTACAATTTCTCAAAAAATAGTAAAAGGAGAAAGCTTAGAAAAGGCAAAATAATGTCAATTCAAAGAGAAGTTTTTGAAAAAATTATTGATGATTTAAGAGATAAAACAAACGGTTGTCCTTGGGATTTGAAACAGACCCATTCTAGTTTAAAAAAATACTTTTTAGAAGAGGTTTATGAGTTTTTAGATGAAGTTGATAACGATGACTTTGATGCTATGGAAGATGAGTTAGGTGATGTTTTATTACAAATTTATTTGCATGCACAATTATTAAAAGAAGAAACTAATAATAAAATAAATATAGAGTCTATTGCTAAAAAAATCTCTGAAAAAATGGTTCGTCGACATCCTCATGTATTTGATAAAAAAAATCATGATAAAAATTTAAGTTTGGCTCAAAACTGGCAAAAGATAAAAGATGAAGAAGGAAAGTCTCAAACTGTTTTTACTAGAAAAGGGCATCCAATTTTTCAAATGGAACAAGTTTTAAAAAAAGTTAAATCAGAGACTTTTCGTTTTTCTAATTTTGAACAATCATTAGATCAGGTACAAGAAGAACTAGAAGAGGTTCGAGAGGTTTATAAACAAGATGATGGTGAAAAAAGATTAAAAGAAGAGTTAGGTGACTTACTTCTGTCGGTTTGTTCTAGTATTTCTGAGCTAAACTTCTCATCAGAAGAGTTGCTTTTGAGTGCGATGAACAAATTTTGTGGAAGATATGAAAAAATGGGTTCTCTTTTAAATAAAGAAGATTTAATTTTAAATAAATTAAGCGAAGAAGAAAAACAAAATTATTGGGATTTAGCAAAATCCTATGAAAAATAATGAGAAAATATGTCTGAAGACTTTTTAGATAAAATAGAAGAATTAGTAGATCAAGAAAAATATGAATTGGCATTGAGTAGATTAAAAGAAAAATCTTCAAAAATGAAAGATTCTGCTTATTATTTTTATCTTTGCGGATTTTGTAGTTTTCGTTTGGACTTTTTTGAGCAAGCTATTTTCTTTTATCAAAAAGCAATCTCAATTGATCCTAGTGATGAGTTTTCGTACTCTGATATGGCCTTTATCTTATCTTTATTAAGTCGTTTTGACGAAGCTTTATTTATGATTAAAAAAGCATTGTCACAAACACCAGGAGATTTAATTCATCTAGAGAGACTCGGAATAATCGAGCTAGGAAGAGGTAAGGTTGAATCTGCGATTTCTACTTTTGAGGTTATGTTAAAAGTAGGTGATGAAGATGCTGATATTCATTACTATCTAGGGGATTGCTACTTTGAACAAAATGATTTTGAACGAGCAATTATAGAATATAATCTTTGCTTAGAATTAGAATCAAATCATAAAAATGCATTAATGGCAAAAGCCATGTGTTATGAATGGCTAGACTCCTTAAAAGAATCTATCTTATGTTATGAAACTTTATTAAGTGATGAAGCAGAGGGTGAAGATTTATTTGAGATAATGATTTCTTTAGCGATGTGCTACTTTAGAGATGATAGAGTAAAAGAGTCAATTGCAACTTATGAGAAGGTTTTAAAATTAAAGCCAAGCTCATATTTAGCTCTTAATAACTTAGGTTTTATATATCTTGAAAAAAAAGATTGGGAATCTTCCATTTTTTATCTTAAAAAAGCTTTAGTGATTCAATGCGAATTTAATGCTTTATACAACTTAGGAAGATGTTACTTTCATTTAAATAAGTTAGAAGATGCTGAAGAAATGTTAAAATTAGGAGTTTTATATACTCATGATAAAATTTCTTTATCTTTGATTAACTTTTATTTAGCAAGAGTATACATAAATAAAAAACAGCTTGTTAGAGCTTATAATTGTGGGCAAAAAAGCATACAATTAGGCTATATTGACCCAGAAATTTATTTATTATTTTTAGAGGTTGCAGAGCAGCTAGATAGGACAGAAAAAGCATTAACTTTTATCTCTAAAATTCGTCCAAAACCAAAAGAACTTTATCATAGTTTGTTTCTATACTACATGGGACGAAATAACTTAGATTTTGCATTAAAATCGGTAAACTCAGCCTTAAAAAAGTATAAAGATTCAGCAGTTTTTTACTATTATAAAGCAAGTATTTTTTCGCTAAAACAAAATGTTAATGTAGCGATTAATAATCTGTTAAAAGCAGTTGAAATTGATGAAAAATATATCGCATTATCAAAAAAAAATATATGTTTTAAAAACCTATGGGACGATCCAAAATACTTATTAAATTTTCCGTCTTAAAAAAATAGATTCAATTTTGGAGTTGATAAATCTATTGGTTGACTATTGAAAGATGATTTTGATACAATAGCCCGCTTAAAAATCTAGCAAAAATATTAAGTTATTTTTTTAGAATAAAATTTATTTTTGATTTCTAAACTAGAATTTAAGTTAGTATAGCCCTTTTGGTAAAGGGTTAAAGTCGATTTTATTGGAGAAATACAAATGTTTGGAAATCTTTCAGACAGACTTCAATCCACAATATCAAAACTTCGTGGTACAGATAAGTTAACAGAAGAAAATATAAAAGAAGCATTACGTGAAGTAAAGTTAGCCTTATTAGAGGCTGACGTAAATCTTTTGATTGTTAAAGAGTTTGTAAATTATATTAAAAAAGAAGTTTTAGGTTCTGAGGTTGAACAAGGTCTTGATCCTGGCAAGCAATTCATTAAATTAGTTCATGAAAAACTAGTTGAAATTATGGGGACAAATCCTGAGGACATTCAAGTCAAAAAGGGGAGTCTACATAAAGTAATGATGGTTGGTTTACAAGGGTCTGGTAAGACGACGACGACTGGTAAAATCGCAAAAAAGTTTCAAGATGTTAACCCATTGTTAGTGGCTTGTGACGTTTATAGACCAGCAGCAGTTGACCAATTGTTAACTATAGCAAAACAGGCTGGAGTGGCTTCTTTTGAAAAGGGTACAGATTGTGACCCTGTTGAGATAGCAAAAGAAGGACTTGAAAAAGCAAAACTAGGGAATCATGGTTTGCTTATGATTGATACTGCTGGTCGATTACAAGTTGATGAAAAGTTAATGGACGAACTTGCTCGTATGAAAGAAGCAATTCAACCAGATGATATTTTGCTAGTTATTGACTCAATGACTGGTCAAGAAGCTGTTCGTGTTGCAAAAACATTCGATGAAATTTTAGGTATAACAGGTGTGGTTTTAACTAAAGTTGATGGTGATGCAAGAGGTGGAGCAGCTTTATCCATTAGAAAAACTATTGGAAAACCTATTAAGTATATTGGTATAGGAGAAAAACTAGACGGAATCGAATTGTTCGATCCAGAAAGAATGGCTTCTCGAATACTTGGTATGGGTGATGTAATTGGATTGATTGAAAAAGCATCTATGGCAATGGATGAAAAAACAGCTAAAAGACTTCAAAGACGTATGGGCTCTGGAGATTATAATTTAGTTGATTTTTTACAACAGTTAGAGATGATGAAAAAAATGGGGCCAATGGAAGACCTTCTCAAGATGATTCCTGGGATGAGTAATATGAGTGATCAATTTCAAGGTGCTACCAAAGAAATGGGTAAGACTTTGGCGATTATTCAATCCATGACAACAGAAGAAAGATACAATCCGAATGTTTTAAATGCGAGCCGTAGAAGAAGAATAGCAAAAGGGTCTGGTACAACAGTACAACAGATTAATCAGTTACTTCGACAGTTTGAACAGATGAAACAAATGATGAAACAATTTAAAAAAATGGGTCTAATGAACCCGAGTAAATTAATGGGTGGTATGGGTGGAAAATTACCATTCAAGTTCTAGGAGGAACAATGATTATTTTAAGACTAAAACGTGGTGGAAGAAAGAAATCTCCTTATTACAAAGTTGTCGCTGCAGAAAAGGATATGAAAAGAGACGGTAGAAATGTTGAAGAATTAGGTTTCTATCATCCTTGTGCTAATCCTGCTGCTTTTCAATTAAAAGAAGATAGAGTTGCTTATTACTTGACTAATGGTGCAACAATGAGTGACACAGTAAAAAGTCTTGTAAAAAAAGCTGGAATTAAATTACCAAGTTAGGACTTTTATCATGGTAGAATTAGTAAAGTTTATACTTTCTCATCTAGTAGATCACCCAGATAAATTATCTATCAAGGAGATTGAAGGAGAGACGGCTATAGTATATGAAATAACTGCGGAAAAAAGTGATTTAGGTAAAATCATCGGAAAACAAGGTAAAATCATAAATTCTGTACGTGAAGTAGTTCGAGCAGCAGCTTCAAAAGACAATAACAAAAAAATACAAATTGAGGTTATTTAATCATGGCACAAGAACTTAACGTGATTAGAAAAGTTTTAGTAAGATCTGTAGTAACTGAAAAATTAAAAACAGTTTTAGGGCAAGAAATCGAAGGAAATTTGCATAATTTGCAAGAAGACTATAAAAGATTTCAAGCTCACAGAGAAGGTTATTTGGCTCAATGTAAAGAGAAAGATGTTAAGCCTGATTACGAACTAATGAAAAAAATGGCAATTGAAGAAGAAAAATTTAATGGCTCAAGAGTTCAATTATCACAAAAACTTCAAGAGATTCAATCTTTAGTTTTAGATAGTGAGTATGCTCACGGAACAGTTGACTCTCCTGTAAGTATTAAAGTTGGAGACAATTGGCATACTCAAATGACAGGTTTTTCTGTATTGCTTGAAGATGGAATCGTAAAAGATGTTCAGGAACAAGAAATTAATGTCTAATGATCTTATTAAAATAGCGTTTATTCGTAAGCCTCACGGTTTAGCGGGTGAACTATCTGTAACTTCTTTGACTGATTTTCCAAATGAGCGTTTTGTAGAAGGCGCTCAATTTATTTTGGATGGATTTGAAGAAGAAAAAGAACCATTAACTATCGAAAAATCAAGAGCTCACAAATCTGAATTTTTATTGAAGTTTGTTGATTTAGATGTAATTGAAGATGTCGAATGCCTTCGGGGATTATATCTTTGTATTAAACCAGATAAAAGAGTAGAGTTAACAGGTGATGACTTCTATGAAGATCAATTGATTGGCATGGAGGTCTTTGACCCTAATGAAGTTTATTTGGGTAAAGTATATAATATACAAATACACCCAGCTCAATCTCATTTGCAGGTTAAAAAAGACTCTAACAAAATAGATATTCCTTTTGTTAAGGCTATGATTAAACGAGTTGACGTTTCTGAAAGTAAAATTTATTTGTCAGAAGATTATCATGCGTATTGATATACTAACTTTATTTCCGGAAGTTTTCTTTGAGAGCTTTCAGGCGAGCATCATTAGAAATGCTCAAAAAAAAAAAGTTTAGAGTTACATTTACATGATATACGAGACTTTGGAAAAGGTAAGCATAAAACTGTAGACAGCCCACCATATGGTGGTGGTGCTGGAATGGTAATTTCTGTAGAACCTGTTCACAAGTGTCTGTTGAGTATTGAAAAAGAAGTAGGTAGTGACAGTTATAAGATAGCAAAAGTAATCTTAATGGCTGCAGATGGAGCAGAATATAAACAAAAGAAAGCAAATAAGCTTTCTGAGAATGAACACTTAATATTAATTTGTGGACATTATAAGGGTATTGATGAGAGAATCCTAAACTACATTGATGAGAAACTTTCTATTGGAGATTATGTTCTTACTGGTGGAGAGTTAGCAGCAATGATTGTAGTGGATTCAGTATCACGTCTTCTACCTGGAGTTGTTTCAGATTTTGAGTCTGTTTCTACAGATTCTCATTATGATGGATTACTCGGAGCGTCTTGTTATACAAGACCGCAAGAGTATGAAGGTCATGAGGTTCCAAAAGTGCTATTAGAGGGGAATCATAAAAAGATTGATGAATATCGTTTTATTGATTCAGTTGAAAAAACAATGAAGACTAGGCCAGATTTATATAAATCCTATGAGTTTTCAAAAGAAGAATTAAAGTTAATTAAAAATATAAAGTCTTAGTTTAGGCAGGTAGAAGGAGTAGGTTAAAATGGACCTTATTCAAAAATTAGATCAAGAGAGAATGAAAGAACTTAGTTTTCCTGACTTTAGAGTTGGAGATACGATTAAAGTATCTGTAAAAGTTAAAGAGGGAAACAAAGAAAGAACTCAAATTTTCCAAGGGATTTGCATTGCAAGAGCTCATGGTGGAATAAATAGAACTTTTAGAGTACGAAAAGTATCTAATGGTATTGGTATTGAGAGAGTTTTTCCTTATCATTCTCCAAACGTAGAAAAAGTTGAAATTCTTCAATCTGGTAAAGTAAGAAGAGCAAAATTATTTTACTTACGAGACAGAATTGGTAAAAAAGCTACAAAAATCAAGCAAAGAGCTAGAAAGTAATTTCTACCAATTAAAGCTATGTCTGAATGTTTTAAAACAGATGGACAGTAGTAAAAAAATCCCTTTATCTTAATTCTTAGAATAGAGGGATTTTTTTGATATAAAGGTAAAATCAAATTTGCATTTGGGTATAAAGCAAGTATATTTGTCATAGAGGGTTATCCATGGGAAAACAACATAAAAAAAAACAACATCAACGTGGTAATATACCTACAATATATAGAGATATCCAAGATTGTAATTTGGTAGTAGAATTAAGAGATATTCGTTTACCATTAGCTTCAAGAGTTCGATTTTTACATAGTAAATTTGAAACAAAGCAAAAAGTAATTTTTTTAACAAAATCAGATTTGGTTAGTGTTAGTTATAAAAATAAAGTAATCTCTTATTTTAAAAAAAAGGGAATCGTTGCTTATCCTATTCAGTCGACAGGTAATACTAGTAAACTATTGTCTTTATTTAGTAATTTAACTGAAAAATTTAGGCCAAAAAATACTATGCTTGGTGTGATGAGAATAGTTATCGTTGGTTTACCAAATGTAGGTAAGTCAACTTTGATTAATGCTATCAAAAAGAAAAAAGTTTCAAGAGCTGCTAATCAACCAGGAGTTACTCAAGGTAGACAATGGATTAAATTAGATAAAAAATGTTATTTGATGGATACTCCTGGAGTAGCAACTTTAACTCATTCTCCAGAGTTAGAAGTTAAATTAAAGTTTGCAGCATGCAGAATGATTTCAGATAAAGAGTATGAATTTTATGATTTAGCAGAGTTTTTATTTGATAGAGTAAAAAATATGAAAAATAAATCATTAGTAAGCTTATTTGGAGATTATGATACTTCTACTTATAAAAGTTTATTAGATGATTTATCTAAAAGGTTTAACTTTATTCAATCAGGAAATGAATATAATTTTGAACGTGCGTCTCGTAAATTAAGCGAAATGATTTTAGGGATAAATGACCTAGAGTTAGACTTAGATGGTTTATTTCATCAAGCTGATAAAGATAAGTCTTAATTAAATATGGAATTTATAATTAATGGTAATGACTGCAAAAAATTATCTAACTTTACAAGTTTTTTGTCCTCAAAACTAGATATGTCAGAATTTGCAGAAATTTCGATAAGTTTTGTTTCTGAGTCAGAAATGCAAGACTTGAATAGAGATTATAGAAGCCAAGATAAAGGGACAGATATTCTAACTTTTACTATAGAATCTCCCGTGGAAAGTATGAACATGGGGGATATATATTTGTGTCCAAGCTTTTTTGTCGATGAATTTTCTTTAAATTCAGAAGAGAAAACTTTATACTTTTTATTAAGTCATGGTTTTTTACATTTATTGGGATGGACTCATGATGAAAAAGATAGTTTTGATAAAATGATGACTTATCAAAAAGAAATTTTACAGGAATACTTTGCTCAATTAAAATAAAGGTAGTAAATGCAAATAGAGTTTTGGGCTTTTAATATTTTTCTTCTTAGCTTGATTTATTATAAATCACAAAGTGAAGGTTTTAGTATTAAGTCTTCTTGGAAAAAATTTCACTGGCTTAGTTTTTTTTATGAAGTTGGAGTCATTTTTTTATTTTTTGCTCTATTTCATGAATTAACTACACATACAGTATCATCAGATAAGCAATTTTGGTTAATTTTATTATTGTTTTTATCTGGAGGCCATTTTTTACCTAGAATTTTTTTCCACCTAAGGGTAAAAGAAGGACTTTCTGAAGATGCAAAGCAAGATAATTTAGAGCTAGAACTAAGAGAAGGCTTATCTGATTTTGCTGAAGGGACTGTAAGAGAGATTATGGTTCCTATTAATGATATCTTAAAGGTGGATATAAACTCTAACTTTGAAGATCTTTTAAAAGTTAAAAATTATAAACCTTATTCAAGAATACCAGTTTTTGAAGGAAAAAAGGATAATGTAACCTCAATTTTTTATGCCAAAGAAATGATAAAAGGTGGCTTAGAGCAAGACTGGGAAAACCTTTTGTCTTCGAGTATAAAATTATATAGCAAAAAAGCTTATTTTGTTCCAGAGCTCATGGAACAAGCGATTTTATTGAAAGACTTACAAGAAAAAAAACTTCAAATGGCAATTGTTGTTGATGAATATGGAGTTGTTACTGGGCTTGTCACAATGGAAGACTTAATGGAAACCATCATTGGAGAAGTGCAAGACAGAAGAAATGATAACGATGTAATGGTTCATAAAAATGCTTTTAGAGAATGGATTGTTGATGCTCGAATGGAGCTTGACGATATCTCAGAGTTAATTCAAAAAGATATTGATTCAGATATTGTTGAAACTATTGGTGGTTTTTTATTTAATCACTTAGGACATTTACCAGAAGTTGGTGAATTTATTGAATATGAAAATTTAAAAATAGAAGTCGTAGAAATGTCTGATTTTCGTATTAGAAAGTTATTATTAAGGGAGCTTATTTAATGATTTTTTTGTTGATTTGGTGGGCATTTTTTTGTTTGTCTGTTAAAAAAATAGTTGTTTTGACTCCTTTTTACGAGTCGGGTTGCTTAATAGAGAAAGAAGAGTGTGAATATACAGGGTTTACTTTTGAAGAAAGTTCAAGTTTGTTTAGTAACTTTTTTAATAACACTTTTTATTATTTAGTGGCCTTGTTACCACTATTTTTTTATTCTTACTTTTATAAGTTTTCTCATCAAAAGTTATTTTATATTCTTTTAGTTGTTATACTTTTAAATTTAGTATTTCAGTTTTGGTTTCAATCGAAAGTATTTAATGAGTCGAGTTCTTCTATTAATTATTTATTTAATTTTCAAAAAAGAATTCATATTATTATGCTTGGGGCTTCAAAATTAGAAGCAATTTTTCATCAATTTATATTAGGTGATGAAACATATTTTAGAGCTATACGAGCTTTTAAAGAAAGTTTAGACTATAGATTTAGTCGCCAACAAGTAAAAGCTGATGAAGAAGACTACACTCATCCAGAAAAGTTAATTTTAAATAATTTAGAGCCATTTATGTCAAAAAATATTTTAGAAGTAATGAAAAATATAAAAGATGTTGAAGCTATATCATCAAAGTCTACAGTTAAAGAAGGTCTAGAGCAATGTAGTGAGTCAGGATATAGTCGTTTGCTTGTTTTAGATGATAAAGAAAATGTGATCGGAATATTTCGTGGGAATCAAGTTTCTCTTTTAGCTAGAAGAGAACAGAAGTTACTAGAATACATGGACGGTATTTGTAAATTGACAAAAACTATGAGCTGTTATGAATCTTTACGAACATTACAAAAAAATAAAAGACAATTGGGTTTAGTACATGATAGTAATAAGGTAATCGGTTTGGTGACAATGGAAGATTTGGTAGAGGTTTTTGTAGGTAAAATCGAAGATGAATTTGACATGCCAAACGGTATTTAAAATGAAATTATACTTAAAAGAAATGATAGATGATGTAGAGACATCAAAAGCTCGATACTTTGATGTACTTATTCAATTACTAGTAATGCTCTCTGTTTTATTATTTTGTCTTGAAACATTACCAGATTTAAGTGAAAATATCAAAGAGGCTTTAAAAATAGCTGACATTACTTTATTGATAATATTTACGATTGAATATTTGTTAAGACTGTATGTTTCTGTTCCATCATATAAATATTTTTTAAGTTTTTTTGGTTTGATAGATTTATTGGCTATTTTACCATTTTATTTGGCTTTATCTATAGATTTGAGGTCTGTAAGAATTTTTAGACTTCTACGGCTGATAAGAGTATTTAAGTTAGTTAGATATAATAAAGCTTTGAGACGTTTGGCTAGAGCTTTAAGTAAAATAAAAGAAGAGCTTGTTTTATACTTTTTACTTTCAAGCATGATTATATTTTTAGCTGGAGTAGGAATCTACTTTTTTGAACATGAAGTTCAACCAAAAAACTTTGCTTCAGTCTTTCATGGTTTGTGGTGGGCTGTAGCAACTCTAACTACAGTTGGGTATGGAGATATTTATCCAATAACTATTGGTGGAAAAATTTTCACATTTTTGATACTAATGGCTGGTTTAGGATTGGTATCTGTACCTTCTGGTTTAATCGCAGCTGCATTAACAGATTCAAAGAAAGAGTAAATAATTTGGATATTACTGTGTGATTAGGTATAATAAAAAAAATGATTCAATTACTGATAAACAATAATGTAAAACTAGCAGGAGGGTACTGCCATCGACATGAACTCAATATTGGAAGAATGTGCCAATGACATCGAATATAACGGTTTAAAGAAAAATAAAGTTGCTCATAGAGTGTTAATTGCTGATGATGCTATGTTCATCAGACGTTCTATTTCAAAAATTTTAACAAGTGTTGGATATGAAATAGTCGGTGAAGCCGAAAATGGACAAGATGCTGTTGATAAATACTTTGAACTAACTCCAGGTATTACTACAATGGATATTACAATGCCTGTCATGGAAGGTATTGAAGCTGTAGAAAAAATTATTGCTCGTGATAATACGGCAAAGATTGTTATGGTTTCTGCAATGGGTTATCAGGGAATGGTAAAAGATGCAATTTTAAAAGGTGCAAAAAACTTTGTTGTAAAACCTATTAAGCCTGATAATGTTAAAAAGTTTCTAAAGATTATTAAAACAGTAGTCGGTGACTCTTAAAAAATTGGAGTTCAAATGGGAAAAATAGAAGCAAAATTCTTAAACCCTTTTTTTTCATCAGCTTATGATGTGATCACTGAAATGAGCGGTGAAACTGTAACAAAGGGTAAACTACGTTTACACAATAAAGCTGAAAGTAATTCTCGTGGTTTTGCTGTAATTATTGGAGTTACTGGTGACTTAGAAGGTCGAGTGATTGTTGATATGAGCAAAGAAACTGCCATTAAATTTGCTGAAATCATGAACTTTGAAGAAATTGGTGAGTTTAATGATTTAGTTAAAAGCTCTATGGGCGAAATCGGTAATATGATTTCTGGTGGTGCAATTTCAAAACTTCAAAATGGAGGAGGTAATTTTAATATCACACCTCCAACTTTATTTGAAGGAGAAAACATGATTGTCTCTACGCCACAGGCTTTACCAATTATTGTTGTGCCATTAAGTGTTTCTTTTGGTGAGATTGACGTAAACTTAGCTTTAACACATAAAAAATAACTTTTTAATAAAAACTCTAGCTTTTAAAAAGGCTAGAGTTTTTTTTGTTTAAAGCACTTTATTTTTATATAACATAAGGCGAAACTTCCTCCTCTTTTTTCCTAAACCGAGAATAAGGAGTAGTTTTTACTCTATTTCATAAGGTGTAAATTAGATTGAAGAGCTATAATGGGAAAGACTCAGAAATCTTCAAGTACGGTTTTGTGAGGGATATTTTGTTTCTATTAAAAAACTATAAGAAATACACGAAGCCACCCACCCAGCAAAAGACATACGAACAAAAATCATAGATGGTCTAAATGATATTGCAGATTAAAATTGATGAGATAAGTGATATCTTAAAAAGATAATTAGTAGAGGATTAAAATGACTAAAGACAAAAGTAAAGATAATGTAATAAATCACATAAAAGAAATTTTGGAATCTACTCCAAAAGATGAGCATGATACGATTTTTAAACAACTTTTGACTGTTTTCTTCAAAGAATTTATAGATTTATTTTTACCTTGGTTTTCAGATAAATTAGACTTTGAAAATCTTGAGTTTTTGGATAAAGAAATTTTCTTATATGGCGTTAGTAAAAATGAGAAAAACTATGTTGATCTTGTTTGTAAAGCTCCAATGCTTGATGAAAATAAAGAATCTAAATTGATATTAATTCATGTTGAGATTCAATCAACTAAAGATAATAATATGGCAAGAAGAATGTTTAATTATTGTTGCCAATTAAGGCTTAGAGAAGATTTAGACATTATTCCAATTGTTTTATTTGCAGATAATTTTAAATGGAAAACAGAAGTTAAAAACTATTATGATATGGATTATAATAATAAAAAGTATTTACACTTTGAATATGAGCAAATTAAGCTTTTACATTTAGACGCAAAAGACTATTTAAATAACCCAAACCCACTTGCTCAAGCTCTTATGGCCAAGATGGATTTATCTAAAGTTGATCAAAAAAAATTAAAGATACAAATAGCCCGAGCAATTAGTAGTGGAACGATTTCTAAAAGTAAACAGGCATTTCTTTATACATTTTGTTATAAATACCTTATAATTAATAATGAAGATAAACAGATTTTCAATGATAGTCTTATGGGAATGACCCTTGAGGAAAAAGGAAAAATTGGTGAAATCATGATGAATTTTGAGCAAAAAATAGGATATGAAAGAGGATTAGGTCAAGGTCAATTTAATTTTTTAATGAGTCTTGTTGAAAAAGGTTCTTTAGCTGTAGATATAGCAAGAAAAGAACTTGAATCATTAAAAGATACCTTACCAAAAGAACTGTACGAAAAAGGTCTCAAAAAACTCCAATAGCTTACAATTAGTATATCTAATGCTTTGATTGAGGGGATTTGAATATATAATGACTCTTGACAAAGCGAAAAACATTTAAGGCGACTAAAGAAAAAAGAGTCCTAAATTTTTGTATATTCAAATTCCCCTTGAGCTGACTATTAGATGAGTAATTGTTTTAAAAAAACAATGGTAAATAGTATTAATTTAGCTAGGTAAAGAAAGACCTGGGTAAATACAAAAAACAACAATCATTGTCACATTATTTGCAAAGTGAAATAATGAAAAAGCTAAATATTAACAGAGCCAAATATATACTAAAATGTAGTAAAATCTTTCAAACAAATACAGTCAATTTCGGTGGAACAATATAAGGCAGACCTATATTAGCTATTCCTAATTTTGAATTAAATAAAGGCTAAATCACTATTATTTAAAACAAAAAAAAACAAAAGAAAAACCCAAGCAATTTACTAAAGACAAAAACTATTGCATAATAAATATATTCTTTTAAAAAGATTAGTCATACATATAATTTTATCTTTAGTCGCTCTATTTTTTGTACCCCAAAATCATACATCTATAGCTAATCATAATTTTGAAACTACACCTAGAGCAAAAACAGTAAATATCTCATTTTGAAATTACTACATGTAAGCCAGTTGTAGTACCTAAAGATGACGATAGTGATTGTTTTGAAAAAAAGTTATTACTTTAACAAATAACAAAAAAAATAAAGGTGAAAAATATAACTTAACTCAAAGTAATTGTATACATTGGGTTAACAAAGTAATTAAAAATGCAAAAAAATAGATTTATTAAACTTATGAATAAATATAAAATAGATATTTTTATATTTATTATTTCATTTTTATTAATTTATAACCTTCCTTTCGTTTACAGCCAAATGGTTATTGGTATTATATTTTTTATAAGATATTCTTTTTTTGGGGTAATTGTCCAATTACTATTAATAACTATTTTTATTTATAATTTAAATTTTATAAAGTTAGACCTTTTTAATAAACCTCTAATAATAAAAGAAATCACCTTTAAAGAACTAAAAAAAAATTACCCTAAACTTAGCATAAACCCATTACTTGATGATTTAACTATTTCATTAAATCAAACCATAAATAGTTTTGATCAATTATTAAAAGTATTAAATAAGATAGGGTTTTATACTAAGGTTAATTTGAATATCTTTTCAAATGGAGAAAATTATTCTCCATTTGTTATATTCCTTTCATCAAAAATTAATCTATTAAATATTAAAGAAATTACAAAATTACAAATTAAAGATAAATTTTTAAAAAAAAACTATTCTCCTATAAAAGCAGTTTTATTTGATAGTGGACTTCTTTTTTTATTTTCAAATAATAGTTTAACTATTAAATATCCATCTCCAGAAGAAACTTTTGTACTTAATCGGAAACAAATTAAATCTGTAGAATTATTTTGGGTAATGCCTGGAATCCCTGATATGGTACCAGTTATAGATATAACTGATATTGATAATAATCAACTTTTTTCGGGGTTTTTATCTGATAATGGTAATTATCAATATATTGTAGAGTATGTACAAAAATGGGCAATTTTTGGTATACGCTAACATTAGATGGTATGTGTTATTTTTTTAAAATATTTGAGTTAAAGCACTTTATTTTTATGTAACATAAGTAAAAAAATAGAGCCAGTAGCTAAGCTTGTTACTCCCATAACCATTAAAGCTTGAGGTAAACTATAAACATCAGCAATCCAACCAAAGATTGGTATTATAAGTGCGTAAATAGCTCTACTGATAAAACTGTCTATAGACAATATAGTAGCTCTTATATCTGATGTTGCTAATTGATTAATATAGCCATTTATAATTGTTTTTCTAAAGCCTCTTWCAAACTGTTGTAAAAAGCAAAACAAAAAGCTAAATAAATAGATAAAATGACTCATCAGTAGGTAGCTGACTCCTGTTATAAATATTAAGCTTATAAGAGATTTTTTTTGTCCTAATTTTTGCTCAATTTTATATGCATACTTTGATGAAAAGGCTGCGACTAATTGARACGAGGCAAAAACAACTCCAAAATATACGATATCTAATCCAGATATTTTAAAGTATGGTTGGTATAGCCATAAAATGGATTGGTTTAAAGAAAATATGGCCCCTGAAAAAATAAGTAACCATTTGAGTTTCTTACTTTTTGTAAAAACATTTTTAACGGTTTTAAGTAACTCATTTAAATAGTTTTCTTTTATATTTAGTTTGATTCTCTTTGGCTCTTTCATGGAGGCAAGTATTAATATAGAAAAGCCAAAAAATGGGATAGAGGCATAAAAAGTATACCGTAAGTCATAGCTAGCTATAAAACCCCCAAGAATATTTGATAGAGCTAGGCCAATCATTCCATAAAAAATAGCATTCCCCCAAATTTTGGGAAAGTCTTTTTCTTGGTTAAGGTTTTGAAGAGTATCATATAAAAAAGCAGAGTTTGTACCTGAGCTAAATGAAATAAATAGAGCGAAAAATACTTCAGCCAAGAGTATTTGATAAAAGTCATGGGCAAAGGTATATATAAACATGGAGACTAAGCCACAAAAACTAGAAAAGATTAAAATTTTCTTTCTGTTATATAGATCAGATAAATAACCTGATGGAATCTCTAAGATAATAGTAAAAATAGAGAAAATAGACTCAAGTAACATGACTTGGGTTAAACTAAGACCATTATTTTGCCAAAATAAAACCATAATAGGTACAGAAAAAAACATGCTTGTAAAAACATTGTACCAATAAAACTTTATAATGTTATTTTGCAAATTTAAACTTCGCTAGCCAATTTAAAGTCAATGGTGTTTCTAACAGTATCTACTTTATCTAAGATAACTTTAAGCTCGTCTCCAAACTTTAATGACTTTAGATCACCATGTGAGCGATTATGGGCTGTTTGTGTGCTTTGGTCATATGTCCAAGAACCAGGGATTTCTTGAAATGCTAAATAACCCTCTACTTTTAATCTAGGTATTTCTAAGAAGACACCGTTTGAATGAAAGCCGTTTACGATTGTGTCATAAGTAGTACCTAATTTATCGCTCATAAATTGAGCCTTTTTCCTTTTAATGTACTCCCTTTCAATCTCAATGGCTTTTCTTTCACTTTGAGAGTTGTTTTTACCAGTTGCATTGATGTTTTTAAGCTCTGGGATTATAAAATCTTTAGCTTTGGTTTTTGGAAATCTTGCTACTTGCATTGGAAATTCTAATTGAGAAAGTAAGAAAAACTGTTTTAGCTGACGGTGTACGATAAGATCGGGATAACGTCTAATTGGTGATGTAAAGTGACAATAATAGTCTCTAGCTAAACCAAAATGAGATGAATCATCATTTGTATAGTAAGCTTGTTGCATAGAGCGTAAAGCCATTGGTTGAAACATTGGTTTTAATTCATCAGGAGTATTTTTTAAAAGAGTTTGATAGGTTTTGGGCTCTTTTAAATCGATTTCACCTACTTCTACTCCAGCAGCCTTGAAGGCGCTTAGTAGATTATTGGCCTTATCTTCTGAGGGGACAGGATGGTGTCTATATAAAACAGGTATCTTTGCTTTCATACAAAACTTGGCTACAGTTTCATTTGTGATAATCATCATTTCTTCGATAATTTTATGGCTTGTTTTGCGCTCAATTAAAGAGATATCCACCAACTCTCCATCATCATCAATATGAAGTTGGGCTTCTGGTAAATCAAAATCGATTGCACCTAGTTTAATTTTTCGTTTTTCAAGAACTTTGAAGAGTTCAAAACAGGTTTGAAGCTCTTGGTGTAGAGGGTCTTGAAGTTCTTCATCAAGTATTGCTTGGACTTCGTTGTAAGTGAATCTTCTGTTAGAGTTGATTTTACTTGGATAAATCCATGCTTTTTCAACAATAGCATTATGGCTAATTAACATTTCGCATGTAAAAGCATTACGGTTTACATTTGGTTTTAAGCTACAAAGCTCATTAGATAAGTTTTCTGGAAGCATCGGTACAACTCTTTTTGGAAAATAAATTGATGTACCACGTTTTAAAGCTTCTTTGTCTATGCTTGAGCCTGTTCTGACATAATGACTAACGTCTGCTATATGTACAAGAAGCCTAAAAGACTTACCTTCTTTTGAAATTGAGATTGCATCATCAAAATCTTTAGCATCTTCACCATCAATGGTAAATGTTGTAATTTGGGTTTTATCAATACGGGCTAAAATTTCTTTGGGTTCGAGTTTAGAATCTCGTAAAACTTCTTCTGGGAAGCTGGTTCTAATTTTATATTTTTCAAGTAGTTCTACAATATCAAAATCCATTTTTTGTGTGACTTCTTCAATGGTTCTTGCCTTTAAACTTCGGGCAGAGATGTTATTTAGAAACTCTCCTAAATACCATTTGTCTTCTTTTAAAGATTGCATATCATTAATAGCGATTTTTAATGGAAAGTATTGTCTAGCTATGATTTCACCCTTTACTTTTTTAAAGAAAAAACGACTTGTTTCTCGTTTTTTAATAGCAATAATTTTACCAACAGAATTAAATTTAGATTTACGAAGAATTTTAACTTCAACTAAATCTCCAACGATTGCAGTAGGAAAAGTTTCGGGATAAACTTTAATAGAGTCATTTGTTTTACTATCTAAAATTAAACAACCTGAGTCGTCTGCTTTTTTAACGACTCCCTCAACACTTGAATTGCGAGATGAAGAGAATGATCTTCTTCCATTGCGATCTCTGCCTTTATCTTTATCTTTGTCCATGTCTATGTTCTTATCTTTAGAGCTTGGGGAAAAGTCAACAGATTTTCCTTCTATTCTAGGGATTAAATGATATTTTCCGTCAGTGATTCTTATTTTTCCTTGACCAACTAATTTTGAAATAGTTTGAGTGATTTTTCCGAAAACTTTTTTACCTGGAGGAAAATACTCAGCAAGTTGTTTTTTTGATAGACCTTCTTTACCTCGAAAGTTTAAAATTTTATAGAGGGATTTTTCAAGATTTTCTTTTTTCATGGCTGCCTTTAACTTACTTGGTATTTGATTTTTAGTAAGTTGGGAGAGGTTTAATTATTTAATTAAAGAAATAATATCAATATTTAAGCTACGTAGTTTTGTTTCATAGGACATAATATAGATTTTTTTATTATTTGAGCAAATACGTCTTGATGTGTACCACGGAACTTCATTATTATTGATAGATATTATTTTTTCACTAATATTTTCTAAGAATGGTTGAATAATATGAATTTCTTTTAATATAGTACTACTTTCTCCACCTTCTGATAAAGAATAGATAAAACTTTCATTATTTATGAAAAGTGGAGTGAGTCCCGCAAAGTTTTCAAGAGAGTCTCGTTGAAACCATTTTTTAATTTTTCTTTTTGAGTTTAAATATGAGAACTGTATTTTATTTTGATTAAGACCCGTTTCACTCCAAGAGATAAAACCGAGCTTTTTTTGAAACAAAAGAGTTAAGCCTGTTTGGTCAGAGTTTTTAATTTTTTTTAACTGTATAGATTCTTTTTTAAAGAGATTTTTAGTAGAAGTAGTATAGATATAACCATTAAATCTATTTTGAAACATCAAAGTTTTTTTATTTGGGCTGAGAGAAAAGGTATCAAACAATAGGGGAGAATTTTTAATTTTTTCGGGTATCTTAGGACTAAACTCAGTTACTTTTTTTGAACTATGAAAAACTAAAGAAAATCTTCTGTTTTTTGAATCAAAAAGAATGAGTTGATTTGAACTTAAAACAGAAAAATCAGTATATTGACTGTCAATTTTTTTTAAAATAATGGCATTTAAAAGAGCACCATCTTCATTGTAGTGTAAAACTTTTTGCGCTATTTGATCCAGTAAAAAAAATGTATTATTATTACCATCTATGATACTTATAGGGCCTTGAATAATTTGACTTAATTTGTTGGATGATTTGGTTTTTAAATTTTCAATTAAAAAATTTGGATGTGATAAATCGTTTTCAAGAGGGATTTGAATCATTGTCTGGCTAAAAGTATTATTGATAAGTCCTAAAAAGAGTAGGTAGAGTAAAAATTTCATTTAGTTTCCTAGAGTGTTAAAACTAGGGTAAGTATACAGGATAAGCGTTAGATTCTCAAAAGTCTTATTTCTTGATATCAATAGTAAAGCCACGCCATACATTTGTAAAATCAGAAGCTTTGATGATTCGACGTTTACCACCTCTTGCTGGATCGTTTACAATAACATCGCCATCATCAGTAAACCCTCTAACAACCATAATATGACCATTTGTATGGTATGATCTACCAGAGTCTTTTGTGCCGTTTGATGAATAAGCCATATGTTTGACTTTACCTCTAACAGACACAATTTGAGGGCGACCTTCAGAAACTCGTTTTTTCATATCAAAAAGACTTGTTTTCCAGACTTGTTTTGTATTTTTATAACCTAAATGTTTTGCCATACGCACCATTGGAGCATAAGCAGAGCCAGTACCTTTAATGTACATTTGGCCAAGTGACTTAGTAGATTTTACATTGTCCTCGCCAGTTTTAAGATTGGTAAGAGCATAATAATCTCTTGGTTTTTTAACTCCGTGATAGGCCATAACCATTTGAAAACTTGTGACTCCGCAATAAGCCTGTGGTCTCCATCCTTTGCCACCTTCTGGGTCGAAGGGGTCAACTCCCATTTGAGCGTATGCTGGTACATGACCGACTTCGATACCACCATTTGCATTTCTAATCACATTGTCTAATAAATCAGAAGAAGCGGAAGAATGGGTATTTGAGCTAGAAGCTTGAGAGTTTGTATCATTAATTTGAGGTTCGACATCATCATATGTGATGTTACCTCCAGTCCAATTTTCTTCAAAATTATTTAATTTTGAAATATGTCGGGAATGCATATAACCAGTTTTTTGATCAGTATTTATTAGGTACCAATCACCACTTTTTTTAAGAATTTGTACTTTTGTAGAATTTTTTAAAGTAGTAATAACTTTGCTGTCTTGAGTAGACTTAGGTTTGAGTCGTAGGTTTACGGTACCTTTACTATCTACAATGCCTAGTTGAAAAGTAGTGGTTGTAGCATATTCAAAAGTGTCTGGAATAGCAATTTGATACCAGTTGTTTTTTTGTTTTATATACGTAAATTGGTCACCACGTTTAGCGGTATAGTCTTTCTCGTTTGGGTCTAGCTTTGCTTCTTTTCTGAGGCGAGCAAAATTTGCTTTAATGGTGACAGTATCGCCATTTTTTGAAACAAGAGTTTTGTGAATCCATTTTGTAATTTCACTGACTATTGGGGTATTTTCTTTAATGGTTGGAGAAAAAAGTTCATATCTGATTTCAAGAGTTTCATCTTTTGGATTTTGAAAATAGTCATCTTTATCAGAGCTTAGTTCTTGTAAAAATTTGGTAGCTTCGTTGTCTTGATCTTGAATGTCTTCAAAATAATCTCGTGCACTAGAAGAGCAGATCAAGATAAGTAATAAAAAGAGACTCTGTATTTTCATTTGTAATCCTAGAAAGTGGAAATTAATATAAAAAATATTATTATATACCTATTTATACGACATTTTTGTTGAATTGTTTCAGGGCCATATAAGAATGGGGGGTTTTTCTTTTGAGAAAAATTGGTTATATATTCAAGGTTAATATAAAAAGTTAAATAATAAGGTTCATAAAAAATGAAAAAGAAAATAGTATTTTTTGGCTCATCTGATTTTTCAGCAGAAGTATTAAAATATTTAATTGATACAAATCATGAAATTGTATTATTAATTACTCAACCTGATAAGCCATTTGGTAGAAAAAGAAAATTAAAAGCAACACGTGCAAAAGAAATAGCTATTGAATCACAAATAGAGGTATATCAACCAAATTCGCTAAAAAAATTGGATCCTTTTTATAAATTAAGAGATTTAGATTACGACTTTGGGGTTGTTGTAGCCTACGGAAAAATAATTCCTCAAAGAATTTTAGATACAGCATCAATTAGTTATTTAAATGGGCATGCTTCAGATTTACCTAGATGGAGAGGGGCAGCTCCAATAGAAAGAGCAATTATGTCTGGAGACTCTTCTACTGCTATGTGTATTATGAAAATGACAGCAGCTTTAGATGAAGGTGATGTACTTTTTAGAGATGAAGTTAAAATATCGGATCAAATGGGTTTTAAGGATTTAGAAAATAAATTATTGGAATCTTGTAAAATAAATTTAGAAAAATGTATTCATCAATATAAAGAAAAGTTGTCAAAGTCTTGTGCACAATCGATTGAAGGTATTACATATGCTGAAAAAATCTATAAAGATGTTTCTTATATAAAAATAAGTTCAGATTCAGCAATTACAATCTATAATCGTATAAGGGGTCTTGAAAATAGTTATGGAGCTGTTTTTTCTTTTGAAGGAAAGAAGTTTGCAGTTTATTCAGCTAAATTATCATTAAAAGATGGCTTGAGTGGTCAAGGAGGGATAATTGATTTGACAAAAAAATCGTTCGGGATTGCTTTAAAAGGTGGAGTTTTATATCCACAAGAGGTCCAACTAGAAGGTAAAAAAAGAATGGCTGTACAGAGTTTTATGTCTGGAAGTCGTTTAGATAAAGAGACTTGTTTTGAATCTTTTGAGGTAAAAAATGGCTAAAGCAAAAAAAATTAGAACCAAATATATTTGTCATTCTTGTGGTACTTCTCATATGAGATGGCAAGGTGTATGTGATGGATGCGAAGAAAGAAATACATTAGAAGAAGAAATTATTTCTAATAATGTGCATACTAAAAGTAATACTTCTCATCCTCCTATGAAAATGACAGAAGTAAAAAAGTCGATGGAAACACGCTTTAAAACAGGGATAGAACAAGTAGATTCTGTTTTAGGGGGAGGGCTAGTTTTAGGTTCATTAGTACTTCTTGGTGGAGAACCTGGGGTTGGAAAATCAACTTTATTGTTACAAATGGCAAAGGCTTTATGTGAGCAAAAACTTAAGGTTTTATATGTTTCTGGAGAAGAGTCCCAAGCTCAGGTTAAATTAAGAGCGGAAAGATTAGGAGTTAATACAGAATATTTATATTTGTATTCAGAAACTCAGCTAGAGTCCATTTTTAAAGCTATAGAAGATATTGAACCTGTAGTTTATTTTTTAGATTCTATTCAAACTGTAGGTACAAAAGATTTAGAATCAAGTCCTGGTTCGGTTTCTCAAGTAAGAGAAAGCACTATGAGAATCATGCAGTTTACTAAAAAAAGAAACTTAGTAGCTATTTTGGTTGGGCATGTGACCAAAGGTGGAGATATTGCAGGGCCTAGATTGCTTGAGCATATGGTTGATGTGGTTTTACATTTTGAAGGGGATAGAAATCATTATTTTAGAATGTTACGAGGGATAAAAAATCGCTTTGGTGCTACTGATGAAGTTGGAATATTTGAAATGAAGGGTAAAGGACTTGTTGCAGTAGCAAATCCAGCAGCTTACTTTATTTCAGACTCTAAGTTGGTATCTGGTTCTTGTTTTTCAATGATTGTTGAGGGGACACAGCCATTTTTAGTAGAGGTACAAGCTTTGGTGACTGAAAACGACTTTTCTCACCCTAGACGTACTGTTTTGGGTTATGATCTAAATAAATTAAACTTAATTTTAGCTGTCATGGAAAAAAGACTTCAAATAAAGTTTGGAGAATATGATGTTTGTGTAAGTCTAGCTGGTGGTGTTAAATCAAAAGACCCAGCGCTTGATTTAGCCGTCATCGTTTCTATTTTATCATCAATTAAAGATAGACGAGTACCACCAGAAGTAGTATTTATGGGAGAAGTTGGTTTAGGTGGCGAGGTCAGAATGATTTCTCATGCCGACCTTAGAGTTAGAGAAGTAAAAAGACAAGGCCTTAATCGTGTCTATGCTCCAAAACGAGTTTTAGCACAGATTGAAGAAGAAGATAAAAAAGTAGTTAGAACAATCAATGAAATACATGAAATTTTGGAGTTTTTTAGATAAAAAATAAACTCTTTAAACTGGTACTTTCTTTACTTTGAAGGGTTTAAGCTCGTATAATCTCAGGTTTAATTAAGATAAATCTAAAAAAGAGTATTATTATGAGTTCAAACCAATATTATGAAGAAGGCGTGCAAGCCCTTAGAAAAGGCGAGCTTGATATTGCAAAACAATGGCTTATAAAAGCTATTGAAGCTTATCCAGAAGATGTCTATGCTTATAATAAACTGGCTTTTGTTTACAATGAAAAAAACCTATTTGATGAGGCTATTGTTGTACTAAAAAAGGCGATTGGTTTAAAAGGTGGAGATTTATTCTCTCATTATATATTAGGTAATACCTATATGGACCAGGGCGATTATACAGGTGCAATCTCTGAATTTAGAAAATCAGTTGCTATTGATGAACAAGATGTTTACTCCTGGAACTCCCTAGCTTTAGCATATAAATTAAGTCGTGATTTTGATATGGCTTTAGAGTGTTTAGATAAAGCTATTTTTATTGATAAGCAAGATATCTATAATTATAATTCAAAAGCTATTATTTTATTTCAAGGTGGTCATTTAGAAGATGCCAAGTTTGTAATAAAGCAAGGTTTAACTATATCACCAGATAACCACCTATTACTCGGTAATTTAGGAGAAATTTTATTAAGTGAAGGTAATTTCGCTAAAGCCAGAGAAGTATTTGAAGATTTAATTAATAAATATCCAAATAAATCTATTGGTCACTATAGTTTAGGCAACCTAGAGCTCGAAGAAGAAAACTTAGAAAATGCTTTGATTTATTATCAAAAAGCAGAAGAAGTTGACCCTCAAAATTGGAAAGTAAAAGCAGCTATTGGTTCTATTTATCAAGAAAGAAATGATGTTGAAGCTGCTTTAAGGGTTTATGAGCAGGCTGTAGCAATGCTTCCAAGTTCAACAGCATTATTAACAGATTTAGCTCTTTGTCAAAAAACAAAAGGTTTAATTTTAAAGGGTTGGGGAAACCTACGAAAAGCAATTGAAATTGATCCTAGTTATGCTTATGCTCAATATTCACTTGGTAAACTATATTTAGAGCAAGAGCTTTTTAAAAAATCAGAAGTTCAATTTAAAAAAGCTTTAGATTTAGACCCAGAAGACCTATATGCCTATAATGGTTTAGGTGATACTTACTATTTACAAGATCGTTATAGAGAGGCAATTTTAGAGTATCAAAATGCCCTAAGGCTTTTATCAGATGAGCATGCTTTATATCATAAAGCTTTGTGTCATCGTGAGCTTGGTGAAGTAAAACAAACAGTAGAATGCTTAAATCAAATCATAGAAATGATTGATGAAAATGAATCGGAAGATTCACCATGGCTTGAAAAAGCAGAAGTTCTTTTAGAAAGAATTGAAAAATAGGATTCACTTTTGAAAAAAATACTTTTAATAACGATTAGTTTATTGTTTTTGAGCGCTTGTACTGACTCTTTCATGATGCCAAAGTCTACTTTAAAACTTGCTTTAGAGGCAAACCCTAAAAATTTAGATCCTGCTTTTTCTACTGATTCATATAGCGGGATTTTGATAGGTCTTTGTTACTCTAACTTATTATCATTTGACCATGAAGGCAATATTGTTTTAGACGCTACAAAATTTTATTCAATCTCAGATAAGGGGCGAAAATACTCTTTTTTATTAAAAGAAAATATAAGGTTTTCTAATGGTGATATACTAACTTCAAAAGATGTTTTGTATACTTTAAATAGATTGGCAGATCCAAAAATAGACTCACCAAGGGCATGGTTATTAAAAGATGTTGTAGGTTATTCTGATTATAGAAAAGGTCGTTCAACTTCATTAAAAGGCATAACTATAGACGGAGACCAAAAGTTAATAATTCATTTATCTAAGCCTTTTGCTCCATTTTTATCTATGTTTGCAATGCCTCAAATGGCTATTTTAAATAAAAAATTTATGGAGGTAGGTGGAGATTTAAAAGAAGCAACTTTAGGCTCTGGGCCCTATCAGTTGAAATCTTGGAGACGAGATCAAGATTTGTTATTTGTAAAAAATACTTATCATAAAAAAAAGGGAAGCTTAAACGGCATCCATTTTAAAATTTTGAAAGATCCATTTACAAGATTAGCTGAATATAAAAAAGGTACCTTAGATATTGTTGAGGTCGCTCCAAGCCAACAAAAGCAGATTTCAGAGAAATCAACTAAAATGGACATTAATCAGTATAATTTATATTTTCTTGGTTTAAACATGAAGAGTAAAAAGCTGAGTGATTTAAATATAAGAAAATCGATTGCATCAGCAATAGATAAAGAAGTTATATTAAATAAATTGTTAAAAGCTCAGGGCTTAATAGCTCATGGTCCTGTTCCGCTTGGCTTACAAGGACATATTAAAAAAGCAACTTTTTTATTTAATACAGCTAAGGCCAAAAAAGGTTTAAAATTAAGTTCATATAAAGGTGAAGTATTAGATTTTGTTTTATGGAATGAACCTAAAAGTATGATGATTTGTCAGTCTATCAAGCAATATTTAGAAAAGGCTGGTTTTAAAATAAAGCTTAGACCTTTGGACTGGAACGCTTTCACCGAAAGCTTAGTAAAGCTTGACTATGACTTATTTTATAGAAATTGGATTGCTGATTTTCCTGATGGAGATAATTTTTTGTATCCATTGTTTCATTCTCAAAGTAAGGGATTAAAAGGTAATTATCCTCATTATGCAAATAAGACTTTTGATAAAATAATATCTATTTCGAGAAAAGAGTCTAAATCAGAAATAAGAAGAGAACTATTAGAAAAAGCCGCTCAAAAAGCTATTGATGATGTTTCAAGAGTTTTTTTATGGTTTAAGAAAAAAACTTATGTAGTAAGTAATAGAGTTAAAAATTTTCACCCCCACCCTCTATATAATAGTAACAAATATTTAGAGGTGGATTTACTAGAAAAATAGAGGAAAAAATGGGACTATCATGTGGAATCGTAGGTTTACCAAACGTAGGGAAATCAACTTTATTTAATGCGTTGACTTCAGCAGGAGCTGAGGCGAGTAATTATCCTTTTTGTACAATTGAGCCAAATAAGGGTATTGTAAAAGTTCCTGATAATAGATTAAAAGCTTTAGCAAAGATTGTTATTCCTGAGAGAGTTTTACCAGCAGTTGTAGAATTTTTAGATATTGCTGGACTTGTAAAAGGGGCATCATCTGGTGAGGGTTTGGGAAATAAATTTTTAGGGCACATTAAAGAAACTGATTTAATTGTACATGTTGTTAGATGTTTTGAAGATGATAATATAATTCATGTTAATGGTACAATTGACCCTATTGGTGATATTGAAATCATTGAAACAGAGTTAATCTTTAAAGATTTAGAAACTATAGAAAACCAATTAAAAAAAGGAAATAAAGCTAAAGGTAAAGAAAAAGAAAACCTTATATTCATAGAAGAGGTTAAAGATCTTTTAGAAAAAGGTAAATGGCTTTGTAATCAAGATTTTAATGAAGATCAAATGGAGATTTTAAGGCCACTTCATTTAATTTCTTTGAAAAAAGTTTTATATATGGCAAATATCAGTGAAGATGATATTACAGAAGATGACAATGACTATGTAAAATTAGTTAGACAAAGAGCAGAAACAGAAGGAAATCTAGTTGTAAAAATTTGTTCAACAATAGAGTCAGAAATCGCCGAACTTGAAACAGATGAAGAAAAAGAAGAGTTTTTAGAGAGCTTAGGTTTAGAAGAAAGTGGTTTAAACTCTCTAATCAGAACAGCATATGATTTGCTTGGTTTACAAACTTACTTTACAGCAGGAGTTTTAGAAGTTAGAGCTTGGACTGTCAAAAAAGGTGATACAGCTCCACAAGGTGCTGGTGTTATTCATACTGACTTTGAAAAAGGTTTTATAAAAGCTGAAGTTGTAGCTTATGATGATTATATTTCATGTGGTGGTGAAGCAAAAGCTAAAGAAAATGGAAAATTTCGTATTGAAGGAAAAGACTACGTACTTGCTGATGGAGATGTAGTACATTTTAGATTTAATGTTTAAGTGAAATATGGCTCTTCGGGGCCTTTTTTTTATTAAAAAAGGAAAAATATGTTAGAAAATAGAGAAGGTCAATTAGTACCAGAGGTTAGTTTTAAAGTTTTTGAAAATGGTGGATTTAAAGAAATAAGTACCAAAGATTTATTTGCCAAAAAAACAGTAGCAGTATTTTCTTTACCAGGAGCATTTACTCCGACTTGTTCTTCTTTTCATGTACCACGCTATAATGATTTAGCTGGGGTATTAAAAGAAAATGGTATTGATGAGATTGTTTGTGTTTCAGTCAATGATACTTTTATTATGAATTCTTGGAAACAAGACCAAAAAGCAGAAAATGTTACATTTATTCCTGATGGAAACGGAGAATTTTCAGAAGGTATGGGAATGTTAGTAGATAAATCAGCAATTGGTTTTGGAAAAAGGTCATGGAGATATTCTATGATTGTAAAAGATTCCAAAATTGAAAAAATGTTTATTGAAGAAGATATCGCTGGAGACCCATTTAAGGTATCAGATGCTGATACAATGTTAAATTTTTTGAATCCAAATGCAAAAAAACCTGAATATATTACTATTTTTAGTAAAGAGGGTTGCTCACATTGTGTTAGAGCAAAAGATCTTTTAAATTCAAAAAAATTAGCTTATGAAGAAGTTTTATTAAATGATGAGATTACTAATAAATCTTTAGAGGCTGTATCAGGAAACTCATCAACCCCACAAATTTTTATTGGTGGTAAGTTAATTGGGACTGCTGATGATTTAGAGGCTTATTTAAAATAAATAGCTATTTAAACAAAAAAAGACATACAATTATTGTATGTCTTTTTTTTTGTCTTTGAAGTTTTATAAAGTGATAATTTACTTTTGGATAGGGTTTTCTTTATTTGTATCTTCAGCATATAAAGCATCAAACTTATTAGTTTTTGAGGTTAGTTTTGAAGTAGTAGGGGCAGATGCTTTTTCATAGTGAGGAACAGTAATAGTACCTTTTCTACTTGTATAAGTTGGGTTTCTTAAAAAGTTTATATATTTGGCGTTGTAACCAAAACTTTTATGTCTGATTAATCGACCAGTAACATTAATTTTAGGTCGTACCTTGTTAGAAAATAAAGATTTATGTCTTTTTAAAAACTTATAGTCATCATTATTTGCAAAGTTACTAGCAAGTCCTTTTTCTTGACTAATTTCTATGGTTTCTTGAGATTCTAAAACTTTTATAATAAAATCATCGTTTTCATCAACTTTGTTTTGTTCCCAAGATTTAACCTTCAAGATCATAGAGTTGATTCTTTTTCCACCTGGAGCACCCCAGTTTCCTTTAACTTTTTCCATTTCCATTGATAGTACTTGAGCATCTGTAATTGTGATTTCACAAAAAGATACACTAGATAATAAAATGCTTCCTAGTATTGAAGTTATAATTTTTTTCATTTTTTTCCTTTTTTCTATTAATATGTTAATGATACGATACTTTTAATGTTAAGTTACATTAAAATAACAATAATTGAAGTTAAAAGTTTCATTTCTAAAAAACTTCACTTGCTTCTACAAATACAGAAATAAGCCTTTTTACTTAAATGAAAGTATTTGTACTTGAACTTGTAAATTATTCTTCCATACATAAGAGTCATTATGTCGTATAAGAATCTCTTTGACATTACTTTTAAATTGCAATTTACTTTCTAGTAGATTTTGAGTATATCTTATATATGGCTGTACCCAAACTCCTTCTTTGGCATTGTCAGAGCTAATCCTATGACTGATAATTTTATTGTTTTTTAATTTATAATCAATATAAATTGGGTTTTCTCTAAAAATGAGTTTTTTGAGCGAACCATATAATGTATTAGTAAAATATATTTTTACTCGTACTAATTGATTATTTGAGGGTATTTTTATCCATGAAAACCATTTATAGTTTTGAGTATTGAGGTTTTTATACTTAATTAGGCTTTTTCTTTGTTTCTTTTTTAAAATCAAATTATGAGAATCTTTTTGTAGAAAGGAGTAGTTCGATAATATTGCCAAAAGAGTATTTGGTTCTTCATTTAATTGATATTTATTATCTATACTAATTAACTTATTATTATGCCAAAGAATAAACTGTGGAGCATTATTACTATTAAAATGTTTAGCATTTTTTTTGTCCAACCAAGGGGTATAAGCAATATAAGATTGTAAGGTTGGACGATTTAACCAATTTAGTTTGCAAAGATTTATGTAATGAATGTCATTTGGATAAAAGTCAACGCTTTGATCATTTATTATATTTTGATAATCATTACAAAAAGATGTTTCACTATTGTGAGGTTTACTTTTAGTTTTGTTGTTAATAAGTTTGTAAAGAATTTTTGGATAGAATGCTCTTTTTAAGAAATTTTGAATGGTGAGATTTTTTAAATGATCAGGAGATAGTTTTTGGTAGGATATCAATATAAAAATAGTTCCTATGAACGAAATTATAAAGCTTTGAATGATTTTATTTGTTTTACTTTGATAGAAACTATTCATTAAAATAAATGAAGTACTAAAGTAAAGAAAAATTAAAGCATGATCTTCACGAATATAAGAATATTTGAATGAAGCTAAAAGACTTAAAATGAGAAGTTTAGAAAAAGACTTTTGATAAAAGAAAAAACTAAAAGAAATGAATATAACTGCAAAAAATAAGAGGCTCCAGTTTTGATCCAAAATCATAGACATAGCAGTGGAGTTCCCTCTAACAAACTCTAACATTCCATAAAAGTATGAAAATAAGCTATTGATATTTCCATAAAATATCATCCAAAAAGCTGATATTTCAATGAAAAATAAAGCAAGCATCAGAAAAATTAGCTGATTGTTATTATTAGTAAAGTAATTGTCAATTATTTTACTAATAATAACTAGTATAATTAGAAAAAATGTGGAGACTTTACAAAGAAAAGAGAGAGAAATTAGAATAGAAAGTATGGTTGGGTGAATATAATTATTGGGTGCTTTTTTATGAAGAATAAGGGCAAAAATAAATACAATAGAAATCTCAAAAGTTATAAAGTTAAGAAATAAAAATAAAATACAAAATTTTAAAAAAGTAGCAGTTTTATCTGAATTTTTGATAATTAAATTTTGACAAAATAAATAAGATAAACAAAGGTGTAAGCTGTAATTTACGAGCATTGCAATTTGAAAATTAAGAGATATTTTACAGGGTATGTATAAAAAACCGAGAGGGCCGTAAGTAAAAAAGATATCCTTTCCAAACTCTAGGTTAGAGATAAATGCTCTATTTAAGGCAATCATATAACTACCATCAAGTCCTTTTGGAGGTTGACTGTAGATTAATGGTAAGGTGAGAAAGAAAAGTAAAAAAGTTAAAGGATAAATTAAGGGTTGGTTGTTTTTACTTGTTTTATTCATTAGCGTAAATATTAACATAGACCTAATAGTAATTCTTTAAGTTTAAGATAGTTAATTATGATTTGATAAAGTTTGTGATTTTTTAAGCAGATAAGTATACTAAGTTTATGATAAATATAGATAAAATAAAAGCCCTTAAAATAGCTTATGTTCATGACTGGTTAACAGGTATGAGAGGTGGAGAAAAGGTCTTAGAGCAAATGATTGCGGTTTTAGGGCCAAGAGATTTATATACTCTTGTTGCAAATAAAAAAGAGCTGTCAGATACGATAAATTCTTGTACTATTAAAACCTCTATCATTCAAAAATTGCCCTTTGCTTCAACTAAGCACCAGTATTATCTACCCTTGTTTCCAATGGCGATTGAAAACTTTGATTTTAAAGAGTATGACTTGGTGATTTCAACATCTCATTGTGTAGCTAAAGGTATTGTTACATATCCTAATACTTTTCATTATAGTTATGTTCATACTCCTATCAGATATGCTTGGGATTTTAGTGCTATATATCAAAAAAAAGCAAAACCTAAATGGCTCATGAAATTTGCATGGCCTTTGTTTATGCACTATTTAAGAATGTGGGATAAAAACACTTGTGATAGGGTTGATCATTATGTGCCAAATGCAATTAATGTAAAAAGGCGTATTGAAAAATATTACAGACGTGATGCCGAAGTTTTATATCCACCTGTTGATATGAAAGCTTTTTATCCAAATGAAAACCCCTCAAGAGATTATTATTTTATACTTTCGGCATTGGTACCCTATAAAAGAGTAGACTTAGCTATTGAAACCTGTAAAAAACTTGGTAAAAGGTTGATTGTAGCTGGTGGAGGCCCTGAATTAGATAACTTAAAGAGATTGGCTGGCTCTTCAAATATTGAAATCTTAGGAAGAGTTTCTCAAGAAAAAATATTAGATTTATATCAAAATGCTAAAGCTTTTTTGTTTCCGGGTGAAGAGGACTTTGGAATTACTCCACTAGAGTCACAAGCTTGTGCTACGCCTGTTATTGCTTTTAAAAAAGGTGGAGCCTTAGAAACAGTTATTGAAAATAAAACAGGATTATTTTTTAAAGAGCAAACTTATGAGTCATTAAGTGAAGCTATATTAACTTTTGAAAAGAAAACTTTTGAAAAAAAAGACTTGGTTAATCATGCGATGAGTTTTTCAAATGAGGTTTTTTGTAAAAAATTTAGTGAATCTGTTGAAAAATCATATACAAGTTATTTAAAGCGAATGGATTTTTAATTGAATATTAAAAGGGTAAAATCAAAAAATATAAAATGTTTAAATGAGATTATTACTTTAGAAAAAAAAATATTTGGAGATGGTGGAGTAAATATTTGGTTTTTACAGCCTTTGAGTGAGTATCAACTGGTTTATCAGTGTTTAAATCCAAGTTTTGTAGCGTATGCTATTTTGTTAAAAGATATAAAAACTCCAAAAAAGGCATATTTATTTTCATTTGGAGTATCATTAGAAAGCCAAAACCAAGGAATTGGTAAAGAGTTTTTAAAAAAATTAATTGATGAATTAAATGAATTAGGTTTTAATCACTTAGAGTTAACCGTTTCTCCAAAAAATAAGGTAGCAATTTACTTATATAAAAAAACTATGAAATTGGTTTCAAGTGAGTTTATTAAACATTGTTATGGAGAAAAAGAAGACAGAGAAAAGCTTTGTTTTGAATTGTAAGAGGTCTAAATGAAAAAAAAAATATCAGCACTTATTCTAGTTTTTTTAATGATGAGTATAAACTGGGCGGGCTTAAGCTCCTTTTTTAGAAAAATATTAAAGCCAGTTTTTGCTGTATCAGAGTCAGTTATTGGCAAAATAACTGCCGAATCTATTAAACTACAAGGTGTTTATAAAAGTGACCCAAAAGCTACTCAATGGGTTCAGGGTATTTTTAACAAAGTAGTTAAAGAGGGTCAAAAAGAATATAAAGGCTCGTTTGATATTACAATTTTAAAGGCAAAATATGTAAATGCCATGGCTACCCCTGGTGGACATGTTTTTGTTACTTACGGGCTTTTACAAAAAATTAARAGTGATGATGAGTTGGCTGCTGTACTTGGTCATGAGGTTGGACATGTAGTTGCAGGTCATTCAATCAAAAGTATTCAGCATCAAGTTGCTTGGTACGCTATTATGAAATATGCTAAAAAAAGAAGCACTAGTCATAAGAGTCAGATTCAAACATTGGGTGCAGTTTATTCTATGTTTTCATCTTTACGATATTCTCGTAAAAACGAATCAGAATCAGATTATTTAGGTGCAAGATATGCGGCTCAAGCAGGCTACAATCCAAAAGGTGCAGTAGGCGTAATGGAAATGTTTAAATCGATGGAGAAAAAAGAGCCCTCAAGGATGCAAGCAATTTTACGGTCACACCCATTGTCTTCTAAACGCTCAACTAAGATGAGAAACTATATGAATGCCTTTTCATCAGAGACAACAAATAGACCTATGAAGTTATCTTATGACTTTGCAAAACATCATCCGAAAAAGAAAAAAGAAGATAAAAAGAAGACAAAAAAAGTTGTGACCTCAAGTAAAGTTGTGGTTAAGAAAAAAACAAGTAAAGAAATTACAGGTAAAATACCCTTAAAACAAATAAATAATAATGTATATGAGCAAAACTTTAATACAAGAGATCGAAGCTATAAAATAGCTAAAGGTTTAACAATTAAAGATAAAAACGGATTGTTTTCATTGTTAGAAGATAAAAAAATTAAGGGTGATTTATCTCAAAGGATTGTCAGTTATAGTTTTAGATATGCTCCTTCTTTGGTTTCTAGTCGCTTTATTGTAAAGGGTGATACCTCTTATATTCTGCAAGGAAGAATAAAAGTAGATAAGATAAGATTATCTAAGCTTCCTACTGGGGAGGGGGCCTGTGTAATTGTTAATGAAATGTCTAGGCGTAGTTTTGTGAGAGGGCATTTGCCTCAGTTTTTAATAAAAAACAGCTCAAAAAACTTTTTAGATGTTTATTATAAATTTAAAACCAAGAAAAAAACAAATTTCTTAACCTTAGAATATCGTATACAAGGTGCTAAAGGGTATGCTTGGTTTGATGATTTTGTAGTCAAAGAAGTAAAAAAGTAGCTTTTATTTTGTATCAACAAACAATTCTTAAACTTAAATTGAAACATTTTTTAACTATCCTCGTAGTATTAAGTGAAGAATATTGAAGGAGATTACTATGAGTAGTATTGTAAAAAAAATAAGTAGAGTAGCAGTAATGGGTGCAATGTGTGCATCAATAACGACTACAGTTCAAGCAGAACTTTCTGATTCACTATATGGTTTAGCAACATTTGGCCAAACAATGGGTACGTTTACTAATAGTTTAAACCAACTATTACATAGTAGATCTCCACAAGAACAAAGAGAAATGCAAGCAAGAATTTCATACGTTGAGCAACAAGCAGCACAACAAAGTTATGCTATTGAGTCTTTTATTGCAGCTGATGAGGCTTTAGCAAGTTCACAGAGCTCTTGGGGTAATTTCTTTGGAGCAAGCAACAATGATGCTCAAATAGTTCAAGTTTATCAAGCATTTAAACAATATCAATCAATGTTTAGTGCTCGTTTATTGAGATCAAGCGGTCAGTTTCCTATGCCAGCATACGAAAGAATGTTTATTAGATGGCAACAAACTCCAGCAAACTCTCAAATGAAAGAGTACTCAAAACAACAGTTTTTAAGAGTATTTAGATCACACGCAAGATCATTTGTTCATCAAACTCAATCTCAACTTAAAAGAAAACAAAGAAGGTTTCTTAGCGAACTAAGATCAGTTGAAAAATCTGGTCCATTTGCTATGAATAATAAAATGTCATTCGATAAAGCTTTTTGGGATTATCAATCTATGTTTAAAACTAGATCTGAGCCAGGTAGTGGGCAAATTTATCTTCCTGAGTTTCCTTATAACAATATGATGACAACTCAGCAACAACCAAACTTTTTGTATAATCAGTCTATCTATCAACAAAGTGGCTTGAATAGATACGGATACGGTACAACCCAAGGTATGGGATATCAGCAAGGGTTTACTCAAGTTGGAATGGGTCAAGCAGGTCAGTTTGGTGGACAAGTTCAGCAACCAGGTCAGTTTGGTGGACAAGTTCAGCAACCAGGTCAGTTTGGCGGACAAGTTCAACAACCAGGTCAGTTTGGCGGACAAATTCAGCAACCAGGTAGATATTCTGGTTTTAATCAAACATCGACTTATCAATCAAATCAGGTTGTTCCATTAGGTGGTCAATCACAAATGTCTAGCCCTTATGGTGCATTTGCTCCGTCTTCATCTATGAGTTTAGATTCTAAATTAAGACAACAATTATATTTAAAGCAAAGAAACTATGAAAAAGCTACACGTTCTGGTGGACAAAACGAAGTTAATGCAGCTTATGATGATTATAAAGCTCTGAGAGATCAGTGGTTTGTTCAATAATTATCTAATTTAATTCAATATTTTAAAAAAGCTTTTACATATATTTTTGTAAGAGCTTTTTTGTTTTAACCTTTGCTCAATAAACCAACTCTTTTGATTTGGATGAGCTTCTATTGTACAATTTGAAAGTAAAAGTGTAGGTTTGAATTGAAAAAGGAAAGACGATGACAAGAAGAAAAGTGTTTGGTGGAAATTGGAAAATGAATCACGGTTTATCTGAGACAGAAAACTTTTTACAGGAGTTTATCAATACAAAAATATCATCTGATTGCGATGTAGTTTTATTTCCTCCTTTTACAGGTCTTCATCTAATGCAAAAATATTTAAAAGCATCTGGTATTTCTTATGGAGCTCAAAATTTTCATTGCGAAGAAAAAGGAGCCTATACTGGTGAAGTATCCTTAGCTATGTTAAAAGAACTTGGTTGTACATGGGTTTTAACAGGACACTCAGAAAGACGTGAAATTTTTAAAGAGTCAGATGAGCTTGTAGCTAAAAAAACAAGAATGGCACTAGATCATGGTTTTACTCCAATGGTTTGTATTGGTGAAACATTAGATGAGAGAAAAGCTGGTAAAACAAAAGAGAAATTAAACCATCAAGTGAGAGCAGCCTTATTTGGTATGTCAGAAACAGATGTATTAAAGCTGACTTTTGCTTATGAGCCAATATGGGCAATTGGAACAGGTGTAAATGCTTCACAAAGCGACGCACAAGAGGGTGTAAAATTAGTTAGAGATACATTAGCAAATTTATATGGTCAGTCTATCGCTAATCAGATTTCTATTTGTTACGGAGGCTCTGTAAAACCAAATAATATTGAAGGATATATGTCACAAGCTGATATAGATGGTGGTTTAGTTGGCGGAGCTTCCTTAAAAGCAGACGACTTTTCTACTCTGGTAAATAACGGAGTAAAATAAAGATGAAAAAAAAGGTAAGATTACATAATAATTTGAAGGGATTTGTTTTTCCTTTAGTATTGGTTCTTGCCGTTATTACTCTGGTCGGGATGACATCTGTATTGTTTTTTGCTCAAAGTGAAAGTAAATTAACCAATAAATTTGTTGATTATATGTTAGCTGAGCGAATAGCTGACTCTGGTGTTGAGCAAGCACTATTTTATTTAAAATCAGATAAAGATCTAAATGCTCAATTGATTGATTTAATGCGATCAAATTCTGATGGTGAGCTAACTATTCCTGATATTTTAAAAACAGAAGTAGCAATGCTTGGCAATGGACATGGCACTAACAGTCTTGAAATAGAGGTTAATTATATCTATACCCCTCCACCATTTGATGATGGTGGTGTATATACGGGTGATGTTCAGATTCTTTCAACAGGTATTTATACCAATAGCTTACATCAAACAGTAAAACGTCAAATAGAGGCTATTTATGGGGTTAGGGCCTTATACTTAGGTATTGTAGCCCCTAAACACGCTTTATTTGTTAGAGAAGATGAAAATCTAAATTATAACTTTGAAGATGATATTGACCCAAGTGAGTTAAAGGTTTTAAATGGGGATGTTTTCATTGAAAATGGTATAACAGCCGAGCTTTCAGATTATTTATTAAGAAAATTAATAGATAAAAATGAGTTAACTTATGATGAGTACTATTATATTGATCATCCACCGACTTCTTATGGTTTAGATAAAGGTGGAATAGATTTTTTAGATGCAGGCCAAATTGAATACGAAAAAAATGGAATCTTTAGAAAGTTTAATGTTTTTGGTAGACCAGTAAAAGAAAAATATGCTCAAAATGTACATAGGTCTTATGGCTACTATAACGATAAAGTGATTAAATTAAGAGGTTTAGAATTTTATAAAAGTATGGCTAAACTAACTTTAGAGCCAAGAAAATACTCAAGGCAAGGTAAAACTTCTCATGATAAATACTTTAAAGATATTATTTTTGAGGGTGAAAATGGTTTAAATACAGCAAAATATAATAAAGTATTACCTTTATATGGTTATGGAGATTGGCGTAACGCTCCTGTTGTAGATCCAAATCGCTACGGACCAAGATCAAGAGCCTACGATATGAGTCGACCTATTAATATTGATGGCATCTCTTTTATTAGAGGTGATGTTTTTATTGAAGGTTGGTATGAAGGTTTAGGTATATTAGTTGTACAGGGTAATGTTTATCTTGGTGGAAGTGTAAAAGCTTTAGACAAAGATCAAACAGGACACCCTTCTTTGTTAAATATTATTGTTTATGAAGACCCACAAAGAGAAGGTGGTTATACAGCGACTAATCATGCTTCATTTAAAAAAACAGGTCATGTAATTTTAAAACCTCATGATGATAATGACTGGAGTGAAGGTGGAGGAGAAAAGGCTAACACTAATGTTAAAATTGACCCTTCTATTTATACTCAAAATGGTTTGCAAATGGATAAAGATGCCTTTAGAGATAATAATTATGATTTAGGTTCTTTTGATATGAGTTTTAAGCATAATTTTGTTACTGATACGGTTAATATGAACTTTCTACCTCATGATCTAATTATCTACGGAAAAAATCCCGATGATGAGTTTAGAAATGGTGATGTAAACGGCTTAGAAGATTTTTTACAAGCAGAGTTTAATGTTGTCATGAAATCGTGGGTAGTTAAAACTATTACTGATAATACTATCAATTAATATCTAGTTTAAAATCACGATTTTTTAAGATTTAACTAAATCAGATCGTGAGAGCAAAATGAAGCAATTTTTTTTAAATACCTTAGTTTTTATATTTTTCTTACAAATTAATTTTGTAGAAGAGCCAAAGAAAAATAAATTTGAAGGAGTTTTTACAATTACTCTGCCAGCTAATCGAATACTAGACTCTATGGAAATCGGAGTAGATTTTGATAAAGAGCGTGATTTAATAGCACAAGAAGACCATAATAGTGATGGCCCTCAATCTATGGTTCAAATCGGAGTAAAATCTGTTTTGACCATGAAAAAAAACTATCGAGGTAAATTAAGGGTTAAAAATACTAGAAAAGTAGAGTCTTCTTTATATTTTTATTTATTTAAAAAAGCATCAGAACTCAAAAGTATTTATTTGACTCCTAAATTTTATACAAAAGGCAACGAATTTATATCAGATGGTGGTACAGAAGCTGTTTTTAGATTAGATGTAATAGAAGTAAATAATATCGGAGATACTAAGGGTCGTTTAATAAAAACTTTAAAAGGAATAGCTTTTGAACTTGGAGTAGAAAATAGAATAGATTTAAATCATGTGTTGACTCCAAAAAAGAAATTGGCTTTTAAATTATCAGCAGAATCAAAAAATGATATTCACGTATTACATTTTCCAGTCAGAAATATTGGGACATATCCAGCAAAATATGATTCAGGAGTAAAAGAAAACTTAATAGAAGTTTATAATTTACCTCTTAGAATGATTTATACAATTGGAGATAATAGAAAATCTCAAGCCCAGTATAAAATTTTTAGAAAACTAACTGAAGAAATTAATAAGTTTGTGAGGTCTAGTTCAGCTTTTGGTACAGATGAAATTTTAGAGATTCCATTGAAATTAAAAATGAAAATAGCTCCTGAAGAGGTCGAGGCGATTCAAAGATCTATAGCTGGTCCTATTCCAAAAAAAGTAAAGAAAAAGAAAAGAGGGTTTTTCTCTTTAGGTAAATAACAAAGGTATCTGTTTTTATACTAAAGAAATTAGGGAGACTTATATGTTAATGAAAATACAAAGCAGCTTATTATTTTTTTTATTGATTCATCTTAGTTGTGCTCAAAGCCCAAAATTAATTTGTAAAAATCACTTTTTAAATGACAAGTTTAAAAGTTCATCAAAAAAGCAACATAACTTTAAAGCTTCTTTATCTAAAAAATCTTTGGCAACTTTAGATGGAGCTCAAAATATTTTAACCAATGAGGGTTTTACATCTACTTTAATGTTACTAAAATTTCAGCAATTAGTTGGAGATACATTTGTAAATATTTGGGTAGATAAATCTAAATATGAGTCTTCTATTGTTAATAATTTAAACTCAAGAGACAATTTTTCTTCACAACAAGAGAGGTTATTTGATCGAGATCAAACAATCCAAGAAATTGGTCGAGTGATGGTTGAAAAGGTTGTACCAGGTATCCAATCTAGTTTTGGAGTAATTCAAAAAGTAAATAACTCTTTCTCAGATGGTATAAATGTTTATGTTTATGACATTAAAGATCAATTTGATTTAACTGGTGGTTTTATTGGAGGGTATTTTGATCCTAATGATAAATTTGGTTTTTCAGGAAATAGATCAAATGCAATCCATATGGATATGTATCCTTTAAATCCTGGTGGTCGTACTTCTGGATTAACTAAAAGAAAAGAGTTTTTTCAGGTTTTAGCCCATGAAATGCAACATTTAGTACATTCACAATTTGATGATAACGAAACGATTTGGTTAAATGAAGGGTTTTCACAATTTGCCATTTATAGGTTATTACACCAAGCAAAATTTAGTAACGGTGAATATATATTAAACTCTCCATTTGAGGCTCCATCACAAGTAGGGTTTTGGTTGTCAAATCCAAAGTCTTCTTTGCTAATGACTTTTGATGAACCAAACTTTTTACATGGCTCTTCAGATACGGCTGAGTTACGTGGCATTGGGTATTTGTTTTTTTGCTATTTATGGGAGCTTGTAGGAGGAAAATTTAATACACTCAATGAGGTCACAAATTTTGATGCAGATTTAATAATAAAAAATATGATAAAAAATACTTTAAATGGAAGAGCTAGTATTGATGCTATATTAAAAACTAAAGGAATGAGCTTTGATGAAGCATTTGCAGGTTTTTTTATGGCTTTGTTTCATGATGGGAAATTAGGACAAGATTCGCTGAAGTTTATTAATATGCAAAACTTTGTGAATCAATTGTCATCGGGTTTGTTAAAAGTGAATGGATCTTTAAATACGCAAGGTGTTTTAGATAATTATGATTATTTTGCTATTCCTTTTAGTGGGGTAGATGATAAAAATAGTATTTTAGGGGTTAATTTTTCTCCATCAATTTATGCAGATGTATTTGGAGAAAGTCTAGGTCATGCTTTTGGGATTTCTGATTTACAGTTACATGAAAAAATAGATATATCTGTTCCTCAAAACTCTACTCGTATTTTACTTGGTGTTAATACCCTATCTACTAAAGTGAATTATTTAATCACCTATGACTCTAATGTACAGTTAACTGGTACAGCATTACCAGAAGAAACAATTGTAGAAAATGATTTATTAAATGGGATTACTTTAAATATATCGATGTTGTCAAATGAGATAGTTAGAAAAAGAATCAATAATAATAGTTCAAAATCTTTATCTGTAATCAATGAAAACCAAGATATAATGAAAATTACAGCTTGTGTAGCAGGGGTAAACTGTTTAAATGCTTCTAAACTAAAAATATCAAAATTAAGAGCTTCTAGATTAAAAGTAAATAAATCTGTATCTAATGCTGAAGCTAATTTAGCTCCAAATACTTCTTATGATTTATACTTTTCAAATCAAACAAATTTGAACTTATCTTTATCACCAAAAATAGTAAATAACAGTTTAGGGAGTGTTACTCTACCAGCAAGTAGTCTAGGAGAAGCAGAAGAGTTTGGCTCTAATGTTAGTGGCTGTTTTTTGGCAAGTGCTTCTTTTTTAGGTAAAGACAGTTATGAAGTAAAAATTTTATCTTATTTTAGAGATAATTATTTATTAAATAATTATTATGGACAAAAATTTGTGAGTTTATATTATACTTACTCCCCATTCATTGCTGAAAAAATAGAAAAAAATAAATTGATATCTCTTATAGGGCAGTTTTTATTAATTCCTTTGTTATTTGTTGTGTCTTTACTAGGCTCAAACTTAATGATGATTTTACTATTGATGTCTATTTCTACACTTCTTATGACAAAAAAGAGACTTAATTTAGATAATTTGTAATTTTTGGTGTAAAGTATAAATATATTTATAGCTAACTATTATCCAATACCATGGTGTCACATGAAAAACTCTCTTCTTTTCTTATTTTTAATCTTTAGTAATAGCTCTTTTTCTGCTGTTAAAAATATTTGTAAAACGATTCAAATTTTACAAAATTTAGATCAAAAAAAATATTCACTACTACGCTCTACTGCCAGTCAAAAAAGTGTACAAAAGACTATATCTAACCTAGAAGACCTAAGACATATCAGAACTGATGAAGGTGGTGGAAACCCCTTGATGCGTTTAAAATATAGTAGTTTATCTCAAACTCAATTTGGTGTTGTGAGAGTAAATATTTGGGTTGATGAGGTTTCTTATCAAAGCCAGATTGTAAATTTATTAAACTCTTTTAATGGTTTTACATCTTTTGAGGCAATGAAAGCTAATAGAGATATTGTTATTCAAGATATGGGAGATACTTTAAGAGATATAATATTACCAGAAAGTGTAAAAGTATTTGGTCAGTTTCAGGATCTTGTTAATAGTAATTCTGAGGGTGTAAACGTTTATTTATACGATATTAGTGATAATTTTGTAAGTAATAGATCATATGTTGGAGGTTATTTTGATCCACTGGATGTAACAAATAGTGGTAACTATATGAAAGCTGTTCATATGGATATTTTTCCTAATAATCCTGGTGGTCGTGGACCAATAGGTTTGAACCCATCAAATGCATCTCAGGGCTCAGAAGTAACAAAAAAAGACTTTTATCATGTTTTAGTTCATGAGTTTCAGCACTTGATACACAATCAACATGATCAAAATGAAACTATTTGGTTAAACGAAGGTCTATCTCAATTTGCTATTTATCGAATTTTTCATGGTAAAAAATTTCCTAGTACTGGTATAAATATTTTAGATACTCCAGCGGACTCTCCTAATCAGGTAAAATGGTGGTATGGGTATTTCAATGGTGATGAGAGGGTAGGTGGTCCCCAAACTTCACATTTGATGTCTTTTGATGAGCAAGGTCTTAGTAACTCAACAGTTGGTGTTGTTGCTTCAGCTAGGCAGGTTGGGTTAGATGACCCAAGAAGTGATACCGTAGAAATACGTGGTATCGGTTATATGTTTTTTAGCTATTTGTGGGAGCAACTCGGTGGAGGATTTGATATATCAAAACAGTTGAAAACTTCGTCTTCATCTGCTGATAATACATTCTTAAAAATAGCATCATCTCCATTAAATGGTTTGTCATCTATTCAAAACGCCTTAAGTTTGAGAGGTTTAAATATTAATGATTTATTTAACTCTTTTTCCATTGCATTATATTTAAAAGCATCTGAGGGTAGTTTAGCTTTTAACTTTTTTCAAAATCATATTGATGGTTTGAATCATCAATTAGATTTAAATGTTACTCAGAATACTTTAAGTTTATCTCCTGATATGCCAGAAGTTTTACTTGGTTTAGATGCTTATTCATTTAGGTTTATTCATATAAATGGAACAACAGTACCAGCTGTTATAAATGTTGATGGATTAAGAGATTTTCAAGCTACTTTATTTGGTTTAGACTCTTTAGGCACAAAAATAATTGAATACCAAAATTTGGCCAAAAATCATAGTATTTCTATACCAAAAAATCAACAAAGAATTTTATTGATTAGTAATGCCAATTTAAGCTTTGTAGATGTATCTATTAAATATATTCAAAGTTTGAGTGTGTCTACTGAGGTGATTACACCAATTAATATTAGTACGCAGTTTACTCAAAGTATATTATTAAACCCAGTAGCTATTAACGGCTTTCAAATAAAAAAACAGGTGTTTACTAATAATACTGGCAAAGTTTTAGATTTATTAAATCCTTTTCCAAAAGATGTACAAATTTCAGCTTGTATTACAGGAGCAACTTGTGTACATAAATCTTATTTAGCTGTAAGACCAAGACAGCTCTCTAAGAGTATCGCAATTGGTGGTACTAATTATGAATATAGTAATTTATCACTTAATGATGGTGTTAGTTATGATTTATTTTATGCCAATAAAACGGGCGCAAGTTTTACAATGACACCAAGAGCCATTGAGGCGACATTGTTTACGATTCCAAAAAATCCTGTGCCTACAATTCTTCCAGATGTAGATAGCTCTCTTGGAGTAAGTACAGGTAGTGGCGGTTGCTTTTTAGCCAGTGCCTCGTTTTTAGGTAAAGATAGTTATGAGGTACGAGTTTTATCAAATTTTAGAGATAACTTTTTATTGAGTAATAGTTTTGGAAAGCTTTTTGTAAAAATATATTATAAATACTCTCCCTCTATTGCTAATTGGATGAAATCTGAGTCAAAAACTTTAATCATTGGTCAGTTTTTATTGATTCCATTGGTTTTTTTGAGTTCTTTACTTAAATTAGGCTTGTTTCATCTTTTTTTACTGGGCTTTTTAATTTTTTTATCAGCTCCTTTTAAAAACTTTAGAAATTAAAGCTCTTATTTATCATCATTCAAAAAGTATCAATAAATGCTAGTATTTGTTCGATACCATCATTGTGTTTCTTATGCCTAAATACAAATATTTAAGTTATTTCGGGCGTACTTTAAAAGAGAGATTTTTTGATGATGTTTTATATCCGAATAATAATTTTTACTTTATGCGTTAACTTATCTACTTGCGCATTAGTTGGAGATCAAAGAGATTTCAATGTACCAGATACTATTTCAGGACAAATTGAGACTTTTTCTGCAAGTGTTAGATATGCCATAAATGTTAGACCAGGTTTAGATTTGACTATATGGGTAGAAGATTCAGTTTATCAATCAACAAGTTTAAATGGTTTAAATCAAACTGGTAAGGGTGATTTACTACAAGATCGAACAAATGCCATTATTGAATTTGCAACATGGCTAAAAACAGTTTTGTTACCTGGTTTTGAAAACAGTTTTAAAACATTTTCTGAAGTAAACAACTCCCCATCTCCCGGCTTAAACTTTTTGTTTTTAGATTTAAAAGATGATTTTAAAACAAAGGGTTCTTACTTTGCTTCTCACTTTAGTCCCTTAGATCAAGAGCCATCAACTGGTTTTAATGGTATGAATTTAATTTATTTAGATGTAAACCCAGGAACTTTAGAGCTAGAAATAGAGCCAAATATAACAAAATTAACATTTTATAGAGAGATTGTTCGTACCTTATCTAGACTTTTGCAATATCAATCAGATAGTACAGAAGAAGTTTGGATTCAAGAGGGTATAAGTCAATTTATGACTTATCGTCTTTTAAAAGAAAAGAGTTTTCCTAGTTCGCAAAGTTTAATTTTGGATGCACCAGCCAAAGGAATTTTAGAACTACCAGATTATTTTGAAAATATTTCTTTGATGAAAGCTGCTTATAACTTTAATGTAAATAATTTAGATAGAGTATATTTTAAAAGAAATCAAACAGACCCTAATGATAATAATGATTCAAAAATATTTAGGTCTTTTTCTTATTTGTTTTTTACATATCTTTTTCAAAGAGCAGGCGGAAGTTTTTTAGTCTCAAAAACAGATGGAGATCGATTTTTTGTCGATTTAATGAATCAACAATTAGATGGAATTAATGGTTTAAATACGACTTTAGCCCAAAGAGGGCTTCCAATTTTTTCAGATTTATATACAGATTATCTATTAGCTTTAGTTTTAAGAAACCAAGAAGAAAAGTATAATATAGAGTCTTTTAAAACTCCAGTTCTTAACTTTATAGGTTTTAAATCTATAAATCTTGCAGGACAATTTGATTTAATTCAACTGCAACCTTATCAAAGTAATTTTTTAAACTTAACAAATGTAGATAAAATTCGTACAGCTAAAATTGAATATACTCCTCAGCCAAGTTTACAAAAATCTAAAATATTTTTATTAAAAAAAGATGCAAAGGGTGATCATCATATTGTACGAGAGATGTATGATAGTGATTTAGGTGAATTTGTGGGAGAAAATGAAGACTTAGTTTCTATGACTATTCATTTAGATAGTGATGTAAAACAATTTAGAAGCCAATTGGTTATTGCAAATGCTTATCAAAAAATACCCTTACTTTTAGTTGGAGAAAAAGCTTCATCTGAAACTTCAGAAGCTGTACAAAAATTTATTGTAGATGACTCAAATTTACCAGCACAAAATCAAACAGGTATTATTCAGATTTCATTAAATCAAGCAGGTATATGGGAAGGTTTAGTCTTTGAAAATCGTACAAACTCTCCTATTTTATGGTCTCTTGAAAAAAGTATCATAACTACAAGGGTACATTTGTATACTAAAAATAGTAGAAACCTATCACTTTCTAGTTTAGAGCCAAAAACAGGAGTTAAGGTTTCTTTATTAAGAGAAAATAGTTCAGCGGAGTTTGTATTGATTAATGAAAATGAAAATATAGCAAATTTTAGTTTATTTTATGAGCCTTTAGATTCTAAATTGTTTCCTAAAGAAGAAGTTCCAACTTCCACCATACCAAGAGAGCTTTCAAGAGAAGAACAATTGAAATTAGCTGGTGGTGGAAGTGGAGGATGCTTTGTAGCAACTGCGTCTTTTGGTTCAAAGTCTCATCCAATAGTCATTATGTTAAGTGAGTTTAGGGATAGATACTTGTTAACAAATAGCATAGGGTCAAACTTTGTAAAATTATATTATAAATATTCACCTTCAATAGCAAAGAGTATTGCTCAATCAAATTTTGCTAGGTGGTGTTGTSAAATTATGTTGTTGCCACTTGTTTTATTGGTATTTATTACTATGAGTTCTTTTGTTCAATTATTACTTTTATCATTATTAGTCATATTTGGTTTATTAAGGTTAAAAAAATGAAATTTTTATACTTATATATATTTTTACTAGTTTTTACGCTTAAATCAGAACCTGTTATTTTTAAAAATGAAGTTTTTTCTAATGTTGAGTTTCAAAAGGCAAACTCAAATGTTTCCTTACAATTAAAAGAAATAGTAGAAACTTTAAAAAAAGTGACTGAAGAAACTATGAAGGTTTTTGGGGAGGTTGCTCACCCTTTTTCTAATGTAGAGGATACGGTTATTATTAATATTATGCTGTATGACATTATTGATAAACCAAGTAAAATAACCAACAGCACTCAAAGTTATTTCTCTTTCTTTGATCAGTTAAAAGAGCAGGGTACAGGGATTGATAAACCTATAAACGCTATTTCAAACTTTGGAAATATTATTTATATGGATTTAGATCCATTTGACCCTACTTTAGATATATCTACTTCTAAAACAAATCTTACAACAAGAGGGCTATTTGCAAATAAACATAACTTTTATCAAGCTTATGCTGAATCTTTGGCAAAATTAATCCACTTTCAAAGAATGAATGCCAATATTAAAGATTTTGAAATAGCGAAAAACTTTATTGATTTTGAGTATTCTTGGCTAGATAGTGCATTAGCAAAATTTAATAGTTTTCGTGCTATGAAAACTTTGAATGATAATAAGTTTGGTGTAGAAGAAGGAATAAAGTTTCAAGTTCATTCTACACAAGATGCTAATGGTATATTTAGTATTGAAGTAAATGAAGGGAAAGCATTGTTTGATACGAGTGGAGCAGTAAGCAACCCAACTGTATTTACTGATATTTTAAAAAATATGGCCCCTTCTTCTATGATTCATTTTTTAAAAAATAAGCCAGATGATTTACCCTTTCCAAATTTATTTTATTTAGATGAAGTTTCTGAAAGTATTAGAAATAATGAAATGTTTACAAAAATTAATTATAGCTCTCTTTCTGAGCAACTAGGAATGTTAACTTTTATTTATATTTGGGAACAGCTACAAAATCTAGGTGTAGATAATGGGATTTTAACAAACTTATTAGGAGATAGGTTTATTAAAGTTTTAACAAACTTAAATAATACTTATGAAATATTTCCAGGAGTTGAGTCAGACTTTTATGTAATAGGTAGTGTTGTACCAGATGTGGAGCAGATATTAACAAAAAAAACTTGTTTAGAAGTTGGTGTACCTGTTGATAAAATATGTCAAATAAATCAGGCTCTATACAGGTTGTTGATTACAGAAGCTTCTGTTGCTGATAGACCAGATAGTTTTTCTGCATTTATAAAGTCAAGCTCTTCAAAGTTAGTTAAAAATAGAAACTTTAGAGATTACTTTGATGATACACTGATTGCATTATATTTAGACCAAGAAACTTTTAATAAATCAGATGCTCTTAAAAGATATGAAATAAGAAACTTTAATATAGCAAAATTAGATAATATATATGCAAATTTAGCAAAGCAAAATGTATTTGAGTATAATATAGGCCAGAGGGCAGGTGTTGACCATAGGTGTGAGATTATTAGTGGTTCTTTAATTGATTGTATTCCTGGTGACTTGAAAACGTTTGGCTTAGAGATAAACTCTTTGCCTAAAGGCTCACTGACAACTTTTGTATCAAAATTAGGCGCTTTAACCCCAGCAGAGGTAGCAGCTTTATCTTCAACAGAATTGTCAGCTTTATCCTCAGTAAATAAAAGTAGTGCATCTTCTCCTGTATTAAATGAAAGACAGGCCATGTTATACCTGTTGTTTTCTAATGATTTAAGTTCTAATAGAGCAGGAGTAAAACAATACTCAGGGGATTTTTATAAACTTTTAAACTCGGCTTCAACAGCGGATATTGCTTTTGGCATAGACGATATAGTAGAGTTAAAAGATAAGTCTATAAAAAAAACAATTATAAGAACTTCTATTATTAGTAAATTTGTTGGTACCGACTCTGAAATGAAATTTGGAACAACAACATATATTGTAAAAAAGTCAACAAATGCTACTGACCAAACATCTAATAGAGTTATATATGTTTCTGGTTTTGAAAAGTCTCAAGTACTTTTACAAGACCCAAAAGCAAGCTTTGAAGTTAATCCTTCGTTGAGTCGTATACGTTCTTTATCAAAAGCAATAAGAAAATCAAAAAGAGTTGTAAATAAAAAATCCTCTGCCGAAGAAAGTTTGGTTTCTAGTTTATTGAAAAACTTTTCTTTAGCAAAATCAGTAGGTGCAATTTCAGGAGTTACTCAATGGGATAGATATAAAACAGTAAATGAGGTAAGAACTCAACCAGAGGAGTATAATGTTGATACTGCTTTTAGAAATTATACCGCTTCTTTTAAAACAATAAACTTTGCTTCTAGTACAAGAAGAGTGAAAATATTTGATAAAAATACAGTAGTTTTAAAAGAAAAAATTACAGGTCAATTAAGTAATGGAAATTATAAAATATTACTTTGGGTAGATCAACAAAACTTACCAAAAGGTGATACAGAAGTTCCTCAAGCAGAGGATACTACAGGTGATACAATCGATGATGATCCAAATCCAACTCAGCAAGTTACTAAAGCAATAGATGTAGCTTCTTTAAATTTTAACTCTCAAAACAATGAAGTAGGAGAAAATTTAAATATTAGTTCTTTATCTAATTTAGATAACCCATATATTTTGAAAATAACAAACAATACTGATGATGCTTTATCGATTAACTTTAGTTTAAAAGACTCTACTAAAGCTTCTGAAAAATTTTTATTAACGAATCCATCCGCTTCAAAGTCTAAGATAGCTAAAAACTGGAAAACACTGATCGTTACAAAAAAATCAATTCAATATGCAACTTTTGCTCAAGATGCTATGGATATTTCGTATACAATAAATGCAAGAAGTGTTAGAAGTTTTGGTATTGCTAATAAAAGTAATACTGATGAAGATTTATTGTATGTACTTCAAAAAGTTCAAAGCTCTACGTCTAACGTCAATGATAATGTTGTAGCTGCTGTTGATGATGGAGGAGGCGGTGGAGGGTGCTTTATTGCAACTGCTGCTTATGGAAGCTTGTTTCATCCTATTGTTAAGGATTTGGTGTTATTTAGAGATAAAGTATTATTTCAAAACTTTTTTGGTAAAGTATTTGTTAAGTATTATTACAGTTACTCTCCAAAAGTAGCTAACTTTATTGCACAAAGTAAACTTTTAAGAGGGTTTACCTCAGTATTATTGTTGCCACTATGGGTATTTGCTGTTTTGTCTGTATATAGCTTAAATCTAACTTTAATATTATTACTGTTATTAGGGCTTACAGGTCTAACTTATTTATTTCGTCTAAAATTTCGTTAGCATCATTAAATTGGCTAAGAGTTTTTGAAAAATCATTTTTGAAACTTAAGGCTAATTGATCTTTATCACAGCTATTGTTTGACTTTAATTTCATATTATCTATTTGTAGTAGAACTTTTTTTATTTGAGAGTAGAAATGAATAATCTGTTTTTTATTTGCTTGATAAAGAGATTGTTTTTCAGTAAGTGACGATAAAATTTCTAGTAGCATATTTTTAGAATGTGTTTCATTTGCGGTTGATATTTTTTCTTTGGTGATTTTAATTTCACTGCTTATAACTCTATGATTTGTATTAATATAACTATCTAACATTTCAATGATATAAGTTTTATGCGTTAAAATATCAGTTTTAAGATTATCATTTAAGTCATTTATCATCTCTATCATGACTTCATGTTCATTTTTTTGTAAAATATTTTTTAGCTCTTTTAAATTGATTTTTATTTTTTTTTCAAAGTCGGGTATAAAAACTTGTTCAATTTCTGGGTGTTTTTTTACTTTTTCTAGTCTTTGGGTGATATTTTCTTTTTTAGCTAATAAGAGCTTTTTCTTTTTCCACCAATGGATAGTGGTTCCACAAGTAGCAGCTAAAGCCAAAATAGTAATAAATGGGTAATAGTATAAAAAAATAGATGAGCCAAGTAATAGACAGATACCAGCAGCTAATAATAATTCTTCCATGGTTCACACTTTTTAGTTTAAAGTAAATTGAATGAATCAATTATACTTGATGTCTGAGATAAAGTCATTTAGTCTATGATTTCAAGATTAGATTTACTTATTTTAGATTATTTTCTTTTTTTATTATATACTAAATATTTCTAATATAGTGGAGACTCAACTAAGTTAAAACATACCATATGGATTTTATTCGTTTAATTTTATCATCGCATAAACTGATCTCTTCTAAAGAACTTTTTTCTTTAGAAGATGTAGTAGTTAAAGATTTATTTCATAGCCATGCTTCGGTTGTTGTATCCTCTTTAAAAACTCTTGAAGGAATGAATGGTAAAAGCCTGCTAGAACACTCTCAAAATTTGTTTCGCTCATCAAAAGACTCTATAAAAACAAAAATTTTAGATAATATGAGAGCAAATTATRATATAGAGTATAAAGATTTTTTATKAGGTATTTTACAGTCTAATGAAAGTAAAATAGTTATTAATCGTGCAATTTTAACTCTTGGAGTTGCTTGTGAAGATGAAGATGTTTTACAGCAAATTAGAAATATAGCAGGCTTTGCGACTAGTGACATAGAAAAAAGAAAATCGGGGATTACCTCCTTGAAACTAGCTAAAGACTATTCTTACTTATCTCAGCTTTGGAAAGAATATCTCGTTCATGCTGAAGATATGGGTTTATTAAGACATTGTTTTGAGTCTTTAAATGGACATTCGGATTCAGAGTTATTTCAAGATTTATACAGAAAATACAAAGAAATTGGTGAGCCAAGTGATGAAAAAGGGCAACTCTTTATCTTGACAATGTTTGAAACCTACAAAGAAGATTCATCATCTCAAATTTTAATGAACCAATTAAAAGATAAATTGGCTTTAAAATGTAGGTCTACCATAGAAAGTGATTGTAAATTTGTTTATAACTTTTTGCTCAAATTAGATATAATTGATAGACCTTTTATTGTTAAATGCTTAAATACTATTTTAATTTCAAAATCAATTTCTAGCTCTGCGCAAGAGCTGAAAAAACAAACCTTTTTAAAATTGTTTAAAGCTATTAAGGACGATGATGTTTCAATCAAAGGTATTACAGCAACCTATATAAAAATTTTATATAATTATCAAGCTTTGTTACAAAGCAAAATAGGTTCTAGAGGTCCAGATAAACATAGAGATTTAAAGCTTGATTGTGTAGAGTTTTTTGATACCCTCGGAAATCAAAAATTACTAGATATAATAATTTTTTATTTAAAGTCTAGTCCAATAGCACCAACAAAAAGAAGTCTTGTTTTAGGAGTCTTAGCAAAATTAAAAGATTCATTTAGTCCTCGACAAAAAATTTTAATGGCTAGTACTTTAAAGTTATTAAGCATAGAAGAAACCAGACACAGAGCAACTTTAGCTATTTTGTGTTCAAAAATTGATTTAAAAGAATCAATCACTGGTATATTAGATGACTTAGAAACGCTGGTTATATTAGGCGGAGCATTTGTTGGGGAAAAAGTTTTTTCAACCTATGTGAAAATATATGCTTTATTAGATAGTTTTCCAAGTACAAGAAGAGTTCGATTAAGTTTGTTAAGTTGGATAGCACACAGCGGAAAATCAAAAGGAATGGAATTTGTTTTTTCTGAACTTGAAAATAAAGATGGTGCAACAGGTTTAGCTGTATTAAAAAACCTTCCTTCTCAAGATTTAAAAAGCATTGAGTTTTTAAAAGCTAGGTTTAATAGTAAAAAAAACTTATCGGTTATATTTTTACAAAACTTATTTTTAATTTTTTCAAATATTGAAAATGTTAATGATATGGAATGGCTAAAAATATTAATGAATATATCTCAAGGAAAATATGGAGAAGTACATCAAGCTTTAAAATCAAGAACTGAGTTTTTTTTAGCAAAAAATGGTGGATTAGTCGGGCTTAATAATGTAATGGTTCGTATTAGGAAAAATGATTTTATTTTGACGAAAGAAGATGTTAATTTATTATTTTCTTATGTAGAAAATGTTGAAGAAACAAAAAAAGATGGGCTAGAAGAGCTTAAAGACCTTTTATACGGATGTATGAAAGATGAAAATAATGAGTATTATGCTGATTTAGGATATCTACTATATAAAATGGGAGAATCTTACGGTGAAGCGATGGTTATTAAAGGTTTAGATTCATCAGACTTTGATGTTATTACTAAATCAATTGATTATGCTAATAAAATAGGGGTTAAATCTTGTTGGGTAAAAGTATTACATTGTTTAATGGTAGACTCTTTTTTGGTACACCAAAAAGTTTTATCTTACTTTGAAGCTAATAAAGATGTAGAAAAAAAGTTTTTATTATCAGAACTTAAATATATCAGAACAGGTGAAAGAGACGAAAATATTGCCCAAGAGCAAAAAGAACTCTCAGACAACGAACAAGAACGCTTAGACTCATTATTTGGAAAAATGAGGGTTTCTGGTTCATCAAATAAATCTAAATTTGAGTTTGAGAAAAATATGAAAGAATTAACCATTTTTTTTATTGATATTGCTGGATATACAAAAAAATCAAATACCCTAGATATTTCTGAAATCATGTTAATGTTAGATGATTTTTCTAATATAATTGTACCTGTTGGTGAAAAGTTTAATGGTACTCTTATAAAAAAAATAGGTGATTGTTTTATGTATACGTTTGAAAGTCGCTTAGAAGCGGTTTTAATGTCTCTTGAGACGCAAGTTTTATTAAAAGACTACAATGAGCATCATGTAGAAAGAGATAGGGTTAATACTCGTATTGGTCTTAATACTGGTAAGGTATTCTTAAAAGAAAACGATGTGTATGGTGATCCTGTAAATGTTGCTGCAAGAGTTGAGTCAAAAGCTCCTATGAATAGTTTATTAATAAATGAAACAACTTTAAAAGGGATAGAAGATTTCATTGAATATGAAAAAATGGAGCCTATATTGGTAAAGGGTATAGATATACCCTTACAAACTTTTCATATTTTTAGACCTCGTCCTGGTGTAGTTGAGAGCTACTTAGAGCAAAAAAATGATTCAATAAAGCCTGAATAGTTTAAATTTATAGAGTTCTTAGAAAGAGAAAACTTGTTATTTTCTCTTATTTTCATTACAATTTCATAGTTATTTTGTTTGTTTTTGTCTTATTTTACTTAAATTTAGTGTTTTGAGTTTTAGACAAGGAGCCTTATGTCTGTTGAAATTCCTATAAAAAAAAATACTTGTGATAAATATATTAATGAGGCAATAAAGCTTCAAGAATTAGGATACATAGATGAAGCTATAGATGATTTATTAATTGCGAAAAGTTTAAACCCAAGAGTAATAGAAATAGGAAAAACTTTAGCTAATATATATTTAAAATCAGGAAGCCCTCAATTAGCCTTAGATGAATTACGAATTATATGGTTGCAAAACCCTAATAATGAAGAAGTAATATTAGAAATAGCATCATTATATAAAAAAGCTAAAAATTTGCAAAAATCGAGTGAGTTTTATGATAGAGCTTTACAATTAAATCCTAGCAATCAAGACGTTTTAAAAATTTATGGAGACTTATTATATGAACAAAAAGATTATGATAAGTCAGTTAAAATTTTTGAACGTTTAAAGTATTTACAAGTAGATAATCCAGAGGTTTTATTATCTCTAGCGGATTCTTATTTAAAGTTGAATAGAAATATAAAAGCCATTGAATATTTGAAAATAGCTTTTAAAATCTCTCCACATCTTAGAAAGTTGCGGATGCAATTAGCTAAAGTCTATATAAAAGAGGAGCTATTTGAAGGTGGTTTAAAACTATTATTAGATCTACAATCTGAACAAGAACTTAGTTTAGATGAATGTTTATTAATGATAGATGCATACACAGGACAAAAAAATTATCAAAAAGCGCAAGAAATAATTTCTAATTGCAAGGAGACTTTTCCTGAGAAAAGTGTTTTTTTGAAAAAAAGTATTGAATTGAAAAAATGCTTAAGACTTGATGATGAGATAATGAATGACTATCATTTTTTACTAGAACAAGAGAAAAGTTTAGAAAATATTCAAAGCTATTGTGCTTATTTAGAAAGCAGAGACAATTATCAAGAGTTGCAAAAAGTTTTAACTGATATAAGTTTTAATAAAGAAACAAGTGCTTGGGCAAATTTAAAATTAGCTTTTTTATGTAAGTTAGATGATCCTAATTATGCTTTAGATTGTTTAAATAAAGCAATTGTATTTTATAAAGATGACGAAGACTTACATCTATTAAAAGGTGAAATTTTAATCTCATTAAATCATTATGCTAAAGCAAGTCAATGGTTTGAGCAATTGAAAAATAAGTTTCCAGGCTCTGAATATGATTACAAACTACAAGAGTTAATTGAAAAAGATAAATCTTATAAAGAAACCTTTTTGATATTAAAAAAAGCTAAAGCTTCATTGGAGTCAGGTTATTATAAAAAAGCTTTAAGATACTACGAAGAAATGGTAGAGAAGGTTCCAGATAATAAAGATTGGTTAGAGCAACTCGCTAGTTTGTATTCTTATGATACAAACTATATTTTGGCAATGGAAAGCTATGAAAAGGCTTTATTATATGCAAAACAAGAAGAAAAAGAAGAGCTGTATGAAAATCAAATTTTGTTATCAACCCTTTATGATGATTTTTCAAAAAGCATAGAGTTAATAGAAGAATTAGAAACTTGTACTTCGCTTAAATTTCATCAGAAATTACAAAAAATAAAAGCATACAGACATTTATTAGCAGAAAGAGCAAGAGATACTGAGTTTTTTTCTAGTTTATTGTTAGAGCATCAAAAACAAGAAAAAATAAGTTTGCAGCTAGAAGATAGTTTAGTTTGTGGTTATAGCTATTTATATCTAGGGTCTCACTTATTAAATGTTGATGAGTGGGTTTCTGGGGCAACTAGGATGTTTCAAAAAGTTATTTCGCGAGTTTCAGATTTAAAATTACATCCTTTTGCATACGAAGGTCTGTATCTAGTAGCTTTATTAAACTCTAATAATCAAGATTTAATTGCTATTTTAAGAGAATGGATAAAAGTAGATACCAGAGAAAAAACAAAAGATCTTTATTTACACGAATTATTAAGATTAAAGCTTTATAAAGAAGGGCTTTTATTTTTGCAAGATGAAATAAAAGAAAATCCTAGTGATTTAAAATGGAGAGTTTATAAATTTAACTTTATGTCTATGTCATGGGCTCTTTTAGATAAAAAACACCTCAGAATAAACCAATGTTTAAATCAATATATGGATAAATGTGCAAAAAGTGGTGGAAAAGATGCTTTAGCTTATTTTGATCTAGGAATGGCTTATTTAATTTTTACTACTAGCCGTCCTAGTGCTGAAATATTATCAAGAGCCCAAGAAGCGCTTAAAAAATCAATTCGTTTAGATTCAACTTTAATTGATTTACATGAATATATGCTTTATTGTTTTGATTATGAAGGAAAATTAGAAAAAATTAGACCAGAGTGGGTTTCTAGTAAGAAAAAAACATACCTAGAAAAAGTTATCTCTATGAATCCTATAGCAGATAAGTTATTAATGAAGCTTGGTTTGTTATGCTTGAATCAGAGTAATGATCATGAGAGTGGACGTAGATATTTACAAAAAGCTATTACGATAAACCCTGAGTTAAAAGAAATAGACTTTTATTTGGCAAATCATTTCTTTAAAGAAGAGCTTTTTAAATCTTCTTACCACCATTATTTAAAGTTTATTGAGAATGCTATTCCTTTAGTAGAATGGGAACAAGTAAAAAATAATATGCAAAGGATTATTTAGTGAGCAAAGGACGATTAATAACTTTTGAGGGTTCAGAAGGAGCTGGTAAAAGTACACAGGTTAAAGCTTTAAAAAAATACTTAGTCTCACTAGGTTACAAAGTGGTTTGTACGTTTGAACCAGGTGGTGGTTCTGATTTATGTAAAAAAATAAGATCATTACTTTTGTCTCCTGATTCGGGTGATTTTTCAGATGAAACAGAACTATTTATGATGCTTGCTGCTAGAGCAGAACATGTAGAATCTTTAGTTTTACCTTCTCTATCTAGGGGAGAAATTGTAATTTGTGATAGATTTATTGATTCTTCTGTGGCTTATCAAGGCTATGGTAGAGGTATAGATATAAAAACAATTTCTCAAATGAATGCTTTTGCTATAAAAGGAAGGTACCCAGATTTGACTGTTGTTATGGATATTGACCCAGTTATTGGTCTTAAAAGAGCAGCAAAAACAGGAAGCTTAGATAGAATAGAAAGTGCGGCTTTATCTTTTCATCAAAATGTAAGAGAAGGGTTTATGTCATTAGCCCAAGAAGGCGAAAGATACTTTGTTGTAGATGCTTCTTTGGATATTCAAACGCTTGAAAGTGAAATTAAAGAAAGAGTTCTTAAATTGTTAAAATATGAAAATTAATTCAAGCAATTCTAGTCTTATTTCTAAAAAAGATAAAAAGTCTACTTCAAAAGTAAAAAAATCAAGTAGTTTTTTCTCATCTTTATTTCAACCAGTAGATGCTTTAGAAGTAAAAGAAGAGGAGTCTGGCTTAAATTATGACTCTATTTTAGAAGAGTTAGAGTCTATTGGAAAAGAATTAATTCTAAAAAGAAATATGGGATCTCTAGAGCGGTATAAAAAAAAAATTCGTAGTCTTTTAGATGAATTTAATAAAAAATCTCAAAATACAGCTTTTTTAGTTGGTGGAAGTCTGTCAAATGACCACAATCAATTACAGATTTCACGAGTGGTAAATGATAACTTGGTTGATGTAACCAATAAAATAATGAGCTCAGAGAAATCAAGTGTAGATTTGGCTGCTACAATCGATAATATCAAAGGTCTTTTAATAGACTACATGAAATAAATCTCCAGATTAAAGATAAAATTACTTTTAATATGGTATAACTAAATGATTCTATTTTTTTGGATTTATTTTTAAATTAAGGTTATTTCATTGAAAGATCGGGCATTTTATTTATTAACAGGTTTGGCGGGTGCTGGTAAAAGTACGGCATTAAAGGCATTAGAAGACTCTGATTTTTATTGTGTAGATAATTTGCCAGCAGGCTTATTTGATAAATTTTTTGAACTATTAGCTGAAAGTTCAGAAAGTCGAAAAAACGTAGCTCTTGGTGTAGATATACGTTCTGGCACCCATTTCTCTAGTATTGTAAACTCTTTAAAAATTTTAGAGATTCATCAAATTCCATATAAAGTAATATTTTTAGATTGCGATGATGTAGAGTTAGTAAAAAGATTTAAAGAAACTCGTAGAAGACATCCAATTTATAAGGGTAATTTAAACGAGTCAATTAAAAAAGATCGTAAATTATTAAGCTCTCTTTTAGCCAATGCAGATATCGTTATTGATACTAGTAATTTAAAAACAAGAGATTTAAGTCATAAAATTTTAGAAATTATAAAAGATGATGAAAAAGATACTAAGATTCAAGTTAGTATAAGCTCTTTTGGTTTTAAGCATGGTATCCCTCAAGATGCAGATATGGTCCTTGATGTTCGTTTTATGGATAACCCGTTTTATCAAGAAACATTACGCAGTAAGTATGGCTACGATAAAGAGGTTCAAGATTTCATTTTTGCAAATAAAGAAAGCAGAGATTTTATTGATGAAACCCACGATTATTTATTTAAGTTGATACCAAGATATATCAAAGAAGGTAGAAAGCTATTGTCTATTGCAATAGGTTGTACTGGAGGGCATCATCGCTCAGTGGCAAGTGTTGAAGATTTATCTCATAGATTAGGTAGTTTAGAAGATGTTTTTATTAGTAAGTATCATAGAGATATTAAAAAATAAGTGTATAGATAGGGAGAACAAGTGGATTTTATTAGAAGTATCTTAGGTTTAGCAGGGTTTATTTTTGTGGCATGGTGTTTTTCAAAAAATCGAAAAGCAATTAATTGGAAAACAGTTGGTGTTGGGATTACCCTTCAGTTTTGTTTGGCTAAAATTGTTTTAACAGAAACAGTGCAAAGAGCAGTATTTGATCCTGTTAATGATTTTGTGATTGCTTTACTAGGTTTTTCTCAAGCTGGTGCAACCTTTGTTTTAAAAAGTTTTGTTTCAAACTCTGTTGATCCTGCAAATATTAACTTTGCTTTTTGGGTTTTACCAACAGTCATTTTCTTTTCATCAATCATGGCTCTTTTATATCATTTTGGTATTATGCAACCAATCATTAAAGGTATATCAAGAGTTATGCAAAAGCTGATGGGTACATCTGGCTCTGAATCTATGTCTTGTTCTGCAAATATTTTTGTTGGTCAAACAGAGGCTCCATTAATGATAAAACCATTTATTGATACTATGACTAAGAGTGAGTTACACGCTGTTATGGTTGGTGGTTTTGGTACAGTTGCTGGTGGAGTTTTAGCTTTATATGTAGGTATCTTACAAGAAAGTATGCCTGGTATTGCAGGTCATTTAGCAACAGCATCTGTTATGGCAGCACCTGGAGCATTAGTAATATCAAAAATTATGTACCCAGAAACAGAAGAGTCAAATACTATGGGTGAAATTCAATTAGATGTTGAAAGCTTAGATTCAAATTTTATTGAAGCAGCTGCTCGTGGAGCAACAGAAGGTATGCAACTTTTAATTAATATTGTTGCTATGTTAATCGCCTTTGTAGCTTTGGTTACTATGCTTGATCAAAGTGTTTTATCTATTGCTCAATACTTTAGCCCAGGTTCAACATTTTCTTTTACAAGTTTTCTTGGTTATTTATTTACACCATTTGCTTTTTTAATGGGAGTACCTTCTCATGAATTACTTTTAGTTGGGCAACTATTAGGTAAAAAAGTAGTCCTTACTGAGCTACTCGCTTATGCTGAATTATCTACTATGATTAAAGCGGGTACAATTTCAGCAAAGTCTCAATTATTATGTTCATATGCCTTATGTGGTTTTGCTAACTTTGCAAGTATCGGTATTCAAATCGGTGGACTTGGAGCAATGGCACCAAGTCGTAAGGGCGAGCTAGCTACAATGGGCTTGTCTGCTATGTTTGGTGGAATGCTTGTGACTTGTTGTACGGCAACTATAGCTGGAGCCTTCATACATATTCCTTAATTTTTTCGGCTTTATCTTAGCGTATCTTTTGTCCTTCTTCATTTTCTTAAGTACAGTAGTACTAGGCGAAAATGAGAAAGAACAAAATATACTGCTAATATAAAGCCTTGTGGGGTTGGGGGTCGCGTACTTCGTGCAACTTTTTTAGCAAGCTTTACAAAATATCAACTTTAAGATAAATAATTCAAAGATACGGTTTTTACTATTATAGTTAAATGTAAATGGTTACCCTGCTTTGGGTAAAGTTAGAAATATTAAAGTGTCAAATGCCTCTATGTCCTATTAATATACGAAGTTTTGAGCATGAATATATTCTTTGATATTGAGGTTTTAGGTTTCTAAATATCTAAAGTCTAAAATGGTATGCAGCTCAATATCAAGTGCATTAGATATGTCAATTAAATTTTCTAATGATGGAACTCTATAACCTTTTTCTAATTGTGATATATAAGTTTGATGCCAGCCTAATTTATTGGCCATTTCTTTTTGGGATAGACTTAAATCTTTACGTAAGTTTCGTAAATGAATTCTCATTTTTTCAAAAGTATAGATATGTTTGTCATTTTTCATTAATAGCCAATGCTATTACAAAAAAGATTGATTAATAGCTATAGCTGTTGTATATTATGTTTTTATAATCATTTATTAAAAAAGGACCTCTTTAATGAAATATATTTTCATAAGTTTAGTAATCTTATTTAACTTTACTTCAAATTCATATTGTACTGAGATTCAATCTCAAGCTACTACAAATATTCTTACAGAAGCCTCGAAAGTAAATAATGTAAATGTTACTTCAATTCAATCTTTTTGGAATGAAATATCAGGATTTATTTATATACAAACAGGATTAGATATAAGTTTAGGTGAGTTTTTTATTTTTTCATACCTTCTTATATTAATTGTGGGAATTTTTAAAGGTTTGAAAGGTACAATTGTTATTTATAGAAACTTTTCAGATATATCATTAGTTTTTTCAATCTTGGCTGTTCCTCTATTAATATTACTCATTATATCAGTAACTGGTGGTGTAGGAGACTTAACACAAGTTTTAACTAAGTCGTATGTTTTAATAACTTTAATTTTAACATTTATTATGACTATTAATGATAATTCCAATAATAAAATATGGATACCAGTGGCTTATATTACTAAACTTACTTTAGGCTTTTTATTTGTATTTTGTTTATATCTTTACAATGATATAAAACATAGTAGAAAGCATAAAGACTTAGCTTTAAAGGGTGATTTAAAAATTGTTATAGCTATATTAATTCCATTGCTTTTGGGTCTTATAAAAAATAAGGAATTTGGAGGATTATTTATAAAAGAAAAGGACTTACCTAAAGAATAAAATATAAGAAAAAAGTGTCAAACACCTCTATGTCCCCTTGTTAAAAAATACTTATGCATATAATTTGTTCTTCTCACAAAAAAACTCTAAATCTTAGAGCTTTTTTGTTGGATGAAAGTTAACTTAATTTTTAAGTTTTACTTCCCAAGTTGATGCTGTAACCCTGTTAGCTTTAATTTCTATTAGGCTTTCACCATTAGGGCATATAATTTTTTCACTTTGAATTTTATTTCCATCAAACTTTTTGACTTCCATTCCATTTAATATTGATACGCCTTCTAATCTTAGGCTATAACACATATCTTTTTTTAATTGGTGGGCATCTAACTCTAGTGTGTAGTAAGTATGAGTATATCTGTCATCACCTTTACCAAAAGATTTGATACCATCATATAAAATATGAGCATTTATCTCTTTTGAACCATCCTGTAATTTAGCATTATATAAAACAACTTTAGGCCTTCTAGCATGTTGTCTTTCTTTATAGTCCATATCTAATTTTAATTTAAGTATTTTATTGCTAGTCAATTTTTCATAAGGCCATATTGGTAAATGTTTTTTATACTTAGCTAGATATTTATCTAAAGCTTCTTCATAGCCTATTGTATTTGCAATATTTGTATCAAATAATCGGTCATTTCCCCAATGGTGAGTGAAAAGTGTTATTTCACCGCTTTTTACATTTAAAGACTTTATATTCATTTTTTTTCGGTGGCGTTCTTTTCTGTGAGTTGTTGAAACTATAAACTCATAATTTCCAGCAGGAAGATCAATCAATTTCATATAAACACTTCCATAGACTGATTGTTTTCTGTTTCCACGAATTGCAAAGCCTAATAATCCACCGATAGCGCCAAACTGATACATAGCTGGGTTTATATCATTTTCAACTCTCTCTGTACTAACCTCAAATCTATTTAGTAAAGGTATTTCTATTAACTTTTCGCTTATTCCATAAGAGCCTTTAGGGTAAAGAGCTAAATGTTTTATACTAGGTTTGCTAGCCCATTCACTCATATAGAAAAAAAGAACTTGTCCTTTATTTTCAGTTGAGATTTTTTTGAGTTTTCTACTAATTTTTCTTTTTTCTACTCTTTTTTTTATTTGAGTTAAGTTTTTTTTGTTAACTTTTGAAAAACTAATAGTAGTTGTTAAAAAAGCTAATAATACAAATTAATAATTTCATGTAATTATCTCCGATTATATAAATGTTTTAGTTGAATAATGATAATAGAGGGAAATATATATTTTTCAAGTTAAATTTGCTTCTGTTCTTAAATGAGATTTTGTTTTAGACGTTTATTTAATATGAAGATAAAATGTCTGACACTATTTATTAATGACAATGTGGGGTTAATAACGTATTATTTTGATATAAAATAAATATGATTTTGTTTTGAATATTTATAAGAGGTTGTATGGATAGTTTATACCTTAAAAAAGAACAACTCATCTCTATGTTAGAAAGCTTTGGTTTGTATAATTCGACAAAATTTGAGATTGTAATTGAGGGTAGAGTTTTACGGTATTTTTTGAAGAAAAAGGAGAGACTTTGTATCTTTCAAGTTCCTCTTCAAGAAGATTATACTTATGAAACTGATTTATTAATATGTAACATATTATTGAATATTAATAAAAGCTATTTTACTGATGAAATAAAGACTCTAAGTTTAGAAGATCAAATTGATAGCTTGAATTTAGTTTTAGCAATTCTTGAAGACTTAGAGTTTTATGACTTTTACTTAAATCGTGCAATTTCTAAGCAAAAAATATTAGAAAATACCTATCAACGAACAATTTACTTTTCAAGAGAAATTGATATTGTAGTTTCATTTAATGAAATAGTGATTAAACCAGAAGGACCTAGTATATCTCCAAGTAAGATTTATTTATGCCAAAGTTTTTCATACTCGGTTTTAAGAGATATTTGTAGTTTTGTACTTAAAATGTCAAAACAGATGCAAGAAGATTATGATTATTTATCTAAAGTGAGTCAATGGGTTTAACTGATTATTTTTAATAACGACCACCAATTAGAGTTGAGTTGGGGATTAGGTTTTCTATGACTCTATTCACCTTTATTTCTGTTCTTTTGGTAAAGTCTACAATATTATGAGGTGACTCAGCATAAATTCTTGAAGGTACGGTGTGATTATCACTAGCACTAGCAAAATCACCATATAATACAGAGTAGCATCGCTGGCAATAGAGTAAGTTTCCGTCGATATAGCCTCTAAAAAAGAGACATTGAATATATTTCATTTCATGTGTACAGGGTATTATTTCTCCTTGATAAATATTCCAGATATCATTTTTATCTTTAATGATTTTATTTCTATGCTCATCTGATGTATAAACTAAATCTGATGTTGTAGGACTAGGCTCTTCTAGTCTTGTTGATTGTGTTTCTTTGAAATTGTATGACTCTTTTTCAACTCTTTTTTTAAAGTCTTTAATTTCTATACCTACCTCAGACTTAAATTGAGATAGAATTTTAGTGAATTTATTTTTACCTTCTCTAGCGTCAGCATTTTTTAAAAAGGTATCAAATTCACCCTTAACTTCATTTTTGAGGTCTGAAAAAAAACTCATTTTAATAGCTCATTATTATCTTTTTGCCAATTGCCCTTATAGATTTTACCAGAATCAATCATAATTGTTTTATCTCGATCAGGTGAAAAATATGCGGTTCTTTTTTGAGCATTATAAACTTTACGAACAGGGTTTTCATAATTAATGACAGTTTCTCTTTCTCCAATTAACGTACCAGTTTTTGAAGGGTCACCATATCTAGTATGGCCAAACTCATGAGCAACAATAGCAAGTGGAAAAATTTCTTCCCCAGACTTAAAATGACTACGAAATGGTTTTATACCAATACTAATAAAAGCTGGTTGAGCAAGTGCTCCCATTCCACTATGCTCTTTTATATGAAAGATATTTAAGCCATTTTCAAAAGCACCATCATCAGTTAATGCTCCTGTTAATTCATTGACTAATAGGTGTTTTTTTGATGACTGACAATAATACGATTTATCATTTGTAAGTTTTAAAAATCCATTTTCAACTGCCTTAGAGGTATCTTAGATTATCTTTTTAGCAAACCAAGCTCCTGCATTTGTATTAAAAAAATGAGTTATTAATTTAAGATTTTTAGGTTCTAATTTTAATGAGGGGTCTTCACCAATAATATTTACTTTATTTATTAATTCAAAAGCAGAACGTCTTAAACTATTTTCGTCTTCAACTCCATTAAAATCTGATACAACCTTTAAAGTATCATCTTTACAGCTTAGAAAATAATTTCCGACAGAAAAGCTTTCATTAGATAAAGCTTTTTTGAAGGAGTCTTCATTTGATATAATTGATGCTTGGTTTTCATTTTTTAAATCTTCAAAAAAGTCTATAGAAAAGCTACTTGAAATGATAAGAAAAAAAAGAAGTTTCATGATAAAGCTTCAATTCCTGGTAAAACTTTACCTTCTAAAAATTCAAGACTTGCACCACCACCAGTAGAAATATGACTCATTTTATGGTCAAAGCCCATTTGAGTAGCAGCAGCAACAGAGTCTCCACCACCAACAATAGTTTTTGCATCTAAATTAGCCATAGTTTCACAAACAATTCTTGTGCCACTAGCATAATCTGCTATTTCAAAAATTCCCATTGGTCCATTCCATAAAACAGTTTTAGCTGATTTTAAAATCTCAGAATACTGTTTTTCTGTTTCTTCACCAATGTCTACGCCCATTGCGTCACTAGGAATAGAATCTACGGCAACATTTTTTGTGCCAGAGCCTTTTTTTATCTCAGTTGTTACCCGTACGTCAGATGGTAAAATTAATTTATCAGGAAATTCTTTTAAGATGGCTTTGGCATTATCAATAAAGTCGTCTTCACATAAAGATTTACCAATATCGTAACCTTGTGCTTTATAAAAAGTGAAAATCATTCCACCACCAAGTAAAACTTTATCAGATTTTTGAAGTAAACTTTTTAAAACAGTTAGTTTACTAGAGACTTTACTACCGCCAAGAAGTGTAATAAGCGGTTTATCTGGTGCTGTTAAAACTCCACCTAAGTATTCAATTTCTTTTTCTAGTAATAAACCAGGTGCTGATGGAAGTAAAGTGGCTATTTGGTAGGTTGAAGCATGAGCTCTATGAGCAGTACCAAAGGCATCATTTATATAAAACTGAGCATGTTTTGAAAGTTTTTTTGCAAAATCAAGATTGTTATCTGTTTCTTCTTTGTGGAATCGTAGATTTTCTAAAAGAATAATACACCTTTCATTTTTATGTTTTGCAATCATGTCATCTACAGATTGACCGATACAATCATTTACAAAATAAACGGGTTCATCAATTAGCTTGTTAAGTCTAGTAGCAATTGCTTGAAGGCTTAAGTCTGATACAACTTTACCTTTTGGTCGACCTAGATGAGAGGATAAAAGTACCGTACAGTTTTTATTTAATAAATATTGTAGAGTCGGTATGCTTTTGATGATTCGTGTTTCATCACCGATGATTTGGTTATTTAGTGGTACGTTTAAATCTGCTCTGACAAAAACAGTAGTATTGTCTAGTTGAAGGGTTTTAAGTGAGTTTTTTGTTTTCATATTTTGCTCCAAATAAGGCGATGAATGATATGTGGCCATTATACTCCACAAAATAATAAGAGTCGACAATAGTTAAGTAAAAAGATTGACACTTACAATAATATGGTTAAAATTCAGTGTTTTAAATAAAAAATGAGCGAAGAGGATTTATATGGAAGAGAAAAAAGGTTTATCGCCAAAGGCATACGAAATTATCGATGGTAATGAGTATCCACCATTTGTTGAGGCAGAAGAAAATATGCCAGAATTAACGATGAAGGCAATCATCATTGGGGCATTAATAGGAGCTGTTTTTGGAGCTGCAAATGCATATCTTGGTTTAAGAGTTGGATTGACGGTCTCCGCTTCTATTCCAGCTGCAGTTATGGCAGTAGCAATTTTTAAGGTACTTAGAAGTGGCACAATTTTAGAGACAAATATGGTTCAAACAATTGGGTCTGCTGGGGAGTCATTAGCTGCAGGAGTTTGTTTTACGATACCTGCTTTTTTTCTTTGGGATTTAAGCCCTTCTCAGTTTGAAATTATTGTTATATCTATTTTAGGTGGAGTTATGGGGGTATTGTTTATGATACCTCTTAGAAAGTATTTAATTGTTGAAGAACATGGCAAATTACCCTACCCAGAAGGTACAGCTTGTGCAGAAGTTTTAATTGCAGGACAAGGTGATGTTTCAAGAGCAAAGCCTCTTTTTTATGGAATGGGTTTAGGTGGAATTTATCAATTTTTAATGAATAATGATACTTTTGCTTTATGGGCAAAAGACCCAGAGTTTCATTTTAAAGCAATTTCGAGTAAGCTTTCAGGTATGTTACTTGCAGCTGAAATTACACCTGAACTTTTAGGAGTTGGTTATATTGTAGGCCCCCGAATAGCTGCAATTATGTTTGCTGGAGGATTACTCGGTTGGTTTGTTTTGATTCCATTAATTATGATGTTTGGACAACATATTGGAGTAGCAATTTATCCAGAAACAGCAGTGGCTTTAAAAGATATGGGCGAATGGGCAATTTGGTCAAAATATGTTAGATATATTGGAGCTGGTGGCGTTGCTTTTGCTGGGATTTTCTCTTTATTTAAATCAATACCAGTAATTGTTCAGAGTTTTGTTGCTGGTGTTAAAGGACTAACTACTGGTTCTAATGTAGAAGAAAAGCGTACTCAAAAAGATTTACCAATGACTTTAATTTTATTTGGATCTTTATTTTTATCTGTAGCTATAGCAGTTTATTTATGTTCTACGGTTTTTAAGTCAAATATTATGGCTGGAATGATAGCAGCTGTTTTGGTTGTTGTATTTTCTTTCTTTTTTGTGACTGTTTCTTCTCGTATTGTAGGGCTTTTAGGTTCTTCATCAAATCCAATTTCAGGAATGACTATCGCTACTTTAATTTTAACTTGCATGGCTTTTTTAGCAGCAGGTTTAGGTGGGATGGAAAATGTAAATATTGCGGTTTTAAGCGTGGGTGCTTTTGTTTGTATTGCTGCTGCTATTGCTGGTGATACCTCTCAAGATTTAAAAACAGGTTTTTTAATTGGAGCAACTCCAAAAAAACAACAAATAGGAGAATTTATTGGGGTAGTGGCTGCTGGATTAACAATGGGTTCTGTAATGTATTTATTGAAAGATGGAATTGTTTCTGGAGAATATCCAGCTCCTCAAGCTAACTTAATGAAAATTGTGGTAGATGGGGTTATGGGAGATACTTTACCTTGGGCGCTAGTAATGTCTGGTGTATTTATATCAATTTTTATAGAAATGTTAGGCATTAACTCTTTGGCTTTTGCTGTTGGTTTATATTTGCCTATGTCATTATCAGTACCAATCATGATTGGTGGATTAATCAGAATGTGGGTTGATTATTCAAAGAAAGACCCTAAACAAGAAAATAGGCGAGAGGCTGGGGTTTTATATTGCTCAGGTTTAATCGCAGGTGCTGCTTTAGTTGGTTTATTTATTGCGGGAATTGTTTCAATGAGAGGAGACTCTGGTTTCATAGCTGGAATTGGTCAAACTTTAAAAAGGCCTGGAGTTGTTTTTGTTGACTCATCTCAACATAAAATTAAAGTAGATAAAAAAGATATTATAGGAAGTTATTCTTCTAGTGCTTTAGCATTTAAAACAGATAAAGAAGTAAAAGAGATTCATGTTCAATGGACTAATAAAGATAAACTATATACTAAATCTATTCCTATAAAAAAATGGGATAAAAAATGGGTTAGTGTCAATGGTGATAAACTTGATATTTCATCTCATGTCCCAAATGCTACAAACAAAGGTGTTTTTGCTTTTTTACTACTGGCATTATCTTTAATTTGGATAGTGAGACCCATTAAAGAATAATAAATCTAACTTGAGGGTTTCAATTATTTTGAAGCTTTCGAGTTTAATAAAAAACCCCCATTAAACAAAAGTTCAATGGGGGTTTATTTTTTTAATATAGAATTTTAAGTTTAAAAACAAGTACTATAATAGCTTTCAAGAAGTTTATCATTTGCTACAACTGCTTTATATTCATGACCGAGTCGATGGTCTTTAATATAAAAATTTGCATCTTGCTCGGAGTTAAAAATTTGATATGGAGAGCTTAATTTACCATAATATAAAGACGCAGATTTTCCGAGTTGTAAGAGCCAAGTTATTGAGTTTTTTTGAAAATCAGTCATGATATATTCTCCAAAGTTAAAAATTTGAATACTAAAAATATATTTAATCTACATCTTAATTATGAAACACTTATAAAAAGTGTCAAGACTTTTTGTAAAACTATTTGATTTGATTTGTGAGATTCGCTTGTAAATGATGATAATTTAATGATAAATAAATAGCATAAATTTAAAAATAAAGTATATCTTATAGCTAAACTAAAGGTAGCTTACTAATATATCTGAGGAAAAAATGAAAACTTTATTAAAAAAAGCAATTAATTTAGCTTTATCTATGGGGGCAGATTATGCTGATATTAGATATAGTAAATTTGATTCTGAGAGCATCTCAGTTAAAAATGGTCAGGTTCAAGGAGTAGACTACCATAGCGATTATGGAGTGGGTATTCGTGTTTTATATAAGGGTGCTTGGGGCTTTGCTTCAAATCCTGATATTGATGATGCAGCTCGTATGGAGACAGTTGTAAAAAGAGCAGTTGACTTGGCTAAAGCATCCAATAAAGTTTCAGGAGATAACATTGATTTAGCTCCAAAGTCCGTTGTTGAAGATGCATGGCAGTCTAAATTTGAAATTGACCCTTTTAAAGTTCCACTAGAAGAAAAACTAGAGCTTTTAATGAAATGCTGTGAAGAAATGTCAAGAGTAGGTGGAGTTGCAATTACTAATGCTGGTCTTGATTTTATTAGAGAAGATAGATTGTATATGGATAGTGAAGGCAGTGAAATTTCTCAAAAATTTGTACAATCAGGTGGGGGAATTTCTTGTATATCCTTACTTGGCGGAGAGGTGCAACAAAGATCATACCCTTCTGCTCATCGTGGAAATCATAATATGGCGGGCTATGAATTTATAAAAGAGATAGATTTATTAAAAGAGGCTCCTAGACTAGGAAAAGAAGTTATTGAGCTTCATAAAGCTATACTTTGTCCCTCTGAAAAAATGGATTTAATACTTGGAGGTTCACAGCTTGTTTTGCAGGTACATGAGTCTTGTGGTCATGCAGTAGAACTTGATAGAGTACTTGGCTATGAAGCAAACTTTGCTGGTACAAGTTTTTTAACATTAGATAAATGGAAAAATTATAAATATGGTTCAGATAAAGTTAATTTAGTGCAAGATGGTACAACTTATAATGCTATTGGTTCGGCTAAATATGATGATGAAGGAGTTGAGTGCTCAATGTCTCATTTGGTTAAAAATGGTGACTTTGTTGGGTATTTAAAATCAAGAGACTCTGCAAAATTTGAAAATGGTAAATCAAATGGGGCTTGTCGTGCTCAAGGTTGGTATAATATACCGATTGTTAGAATGACAAATGTACATTTATTACCAGGTAATGAAACTTTAGAAGAATTAATATCATCAACAAAAAGAGGGGTTTTCATGTGTGATAATCGTTCATGGTCAATTGATGATAAAAGATGGAATTTTCAGTTTGGTTCAGAGCTTGGATGGTTAATTGAAAATGGAAAAATCACTCAAATGGTTAAAAATCCAACTTACACAGGTATAACTCCAGAGTTTTGGGGAAACTGTGAAGGTGTAGCTTCTAAAAAAGAATGGAAAATTTGGGGCACTCCAAATTGTGGAAAAGGTCAACCAATGCAAGTGATTCGTGTGGGTCATGGAGTATCTTATGCAAAATTTAATGACGTTAGAGTAGGAGTTTCAAAATGATTAGTGTAGAAAATACTAAAAAAGTCTTTAAGGAGACTTTAGAGAAATCAGAGAATCCAACTCAGGTTATTTTATCAGGTGGAAAAGAGCAATTAGCAAGAATCGGTAAAAATACAGTTTATCAAAATATGCTAAATAAAGAGTATACTTTAAAAGTTCAAGTTGCAGATGGTAAAAAAGTTGGTAATGCTAGTTCTAATAGATTTTATGGGGAAGATGTAGAAAAAGCGATTCATAATGCTACCTTTATTTCAAAACATCAGGCCGAAGACCCAGATTGGGAAGGCTTTTTAGATGAAAATAATGAGGTCATTGATGATAAGTTTTATTGTGAAGAAACTATCGACTCTTGTTTTGAAGAAAAATTGAATGAATTAAGTGAGATTTTTGAAGATGCAAAATCAAAAAATGTTGAAATTGCAGGTGCTTTTTCACATGGTGATTCAATCAGTGCTATTGCCAATCAAAATGGTATGTTTAGATACCATATAAATACAGATTGTAGCTTTACTTTTTCAATTATGACACCAAATGGTGGTACTGGTTGGTCTGAATACCATTCACATAAATTATCTGACATTAGTCCAAGTGAGTTGTATAAAATATCCTTACAAAAAGCTCTTTTAAGTGAAAATCCAAAAACAATAGATGCTGGTGAATATACTGTGATTTTAGAGCCACCTGCTGTACAAAGCTTATTATTCTTTTTAGGATATGCTGGCTTTGGTGGGCTTTCTGTACAAGAAAAAAGATCATTTTTTACAGATAAAATTGGTGATAAAGTTTTCGGAAGTAATATAAATATTAAAGATGACTTTTCTTTTGATCAGAGTTTTGGTTCTTCTTTTGATTATGATGGAATAAAAAAATCTAGTATAGATTTAGTTGAAAACGGTATATTTAATGGGCCTGTACTGGATAGAGTAACTGCTAGAAAAATGGGTAAAACAGATACAGGTCATGCTTTACCTTACCCTAGTAGATCAGGGCCTCTGCCTTTAAATTTATGTCTATTAGGTGGAGATAGTAGTGTTGATGAAATGGTAAAATCTACTAAAAAAGGTATTTTAGTTACTCGATTTTTTTATGATAACTTGATTGACCCTGGTCAATTGACTTTAACTGGTATGACTCGTGATGGCACTTTTTTAATAGAAGATGGTAAGCTAGTTTCTGGTATAAATAATATGAGATATAACGAGTCATTGCCAAGAATCTTTAACTCTATTGTTGCTCTGTCAAAAGAATGCTGGAGTCTTCGAGGTTTTGGTCGTTTAAGTGTCCCTGCAATTAAGGTAGAGGGCTTTAGCTTTAGCTAAAATAAAAGAGAGAAAATGAAAAATAAAAAAACTTTATCTTTGTGGATTGGCAATTTAGATTCAACAGAAGAATTTGATAGTTATATGATGACTGCTTTTGATCAAGAAGACGGTTATAGTAAGTCATACTTTATGGGTGATTTTAACTTAGATTGTATTGACGAAGAACTAGTAGAAGCAAGTATCAGAAACAAGCGGACAATTGATGTAGAGACATTATTAAAAGATTTTTCATTTTTTGACTCATTTAAAACAGAAATATTAAAAAGGGTACAATTATCAAAAAAATCTAATGTAGTGGTTATTTTATATGATTACTTTATTGATGATTGTAACTACGAGGAGATTAAGGTTAATAAAGGTTACATGAAATTTTGTGGTACTTATGAGTATCTTGAAGATTAGTTAGTATTTAATTTTCAATAAACTTTTCTTCTGTTTTTTTACCATCATTTAACTGTTGAAACTCGTTATAATATTCGTCGATTTCAGATTGAAGTTCGTGAAACTTTTCAGAAAAATCAGATGAAATATCTTTGAAAGTATGAGTGATTAACGTTCCTTCAAGAAGGTCTAATTGTATTTGAAAATCTTGTAATTTAAGAACAAGACCTGTTAATAAGTTTTTAGTATTTCCATGCATTTTTGCTTGTTTAATGACGAGGCTCAAGCTTTTATTTAATTGTTTTTCTAATTTTTCATCTTTTACTGTAGAAAGCTGATTTTTAATGGAAGCTTCTCTGTGAATTAACTTTTGTTGAAGCTCTGGCTTTAAAGAAGTGTTTAACGAAAAAATATCTTTTTCAATTCGGGGTAATTTAATTTTAACAAAGTTTTTAATTTCATTTTTAATATCTGTCAATAACTTTTGGTCAAACTCTGGTAAGGCTAAAATTTTATTAGAGACTTGTTTTTGTTGTTCGTTGATTTTTTGTGAAATTGGGAGACGAAAATTACCTATTGGAATTTGTGATTTTGTAAACTTAATAGCAAGTGTATGAGCTATGGCAAGGTAAGTTAAAGTAATTGCACAAGAGCTAAAAGAAGGAAAAATTAAAAATAAAGAAAATAATAATAAAAATGGAAATGATAAAAGCTTTATATAGACATCATTAGTCATATATTGATCAGGAGAAATAGCGAGAGGAAATCTTTTAGCTAAATCGTGGCTAGTATAGTACTCAAAGGAGAGTTCAGATATGGTGTGTAATGGCATTATTTGATTTGTTTGAATTTTTTCAAGTGTTTTACTTTGATACTCAAAACTTAGGGAAATTGAAGAAAAATCAAGCCGATCTTCACTTGTGAAAAAACAAGATTTATTAATTTTTTTTTGATTTAAAAATAAATCGATAGGGGATTCTGTGTTATTAGTGACTAAAAATCCACTAGGAGTTAGTTTAAGGTGAAGTTGTTTTTCAGCAAGGTCTAAATTTCTGATGTAAATATCGACCTTATTTGAATTACCTAAAATCAGACAATCGTTGTAATTTAGAGCTTCTTCGTGGCTAAAGTTTAAGTTTTTAGAGTGAATATGTAGTATTATTATTTTTTCCACAAAACTATTTTACACTAGATTGAGTAAATTTTATCGAAAAGCTACAGATTTTTTTCAATTATTTCGATGTAGTATGAGATAAAACAAACTTTGGTTTCTATTTATATACTGATATATTAGAAATAATTAGATTAAGATTTGAAATAATACATGACAAGAACACTATTTTTTATATATTTACTTTTATTTTCTTCTTTGGTGACTCCAGAGATTTCTTTGATATATGCAGAAGAAGTTGAGGATGATGAAGAACTAGAAGATGACGAAGAATCAGAAGATGATGAAGAGTCAGATGAAGAAGGTGACGAAGAATCAGAAGAAGATTCTAATGAAGAAGTTGAAGAAGAGGACTTTGATGATTTAGAAGAAGACTTTGATAGAGATGATTCTTCTGATGAAGAAAATAGTCTTAAAATAAAAGTTGAAAATCTATTAGATTTTTTAGATCAACATAGAGACATAAAATTAATTGCTGAACAATTTATTTATCCTTTTAATTCTGATGGCCATAAACCGATGCTATCAAGAAATTTAATTTCATCAGTTGATGAAAATGTAGTTGGGTTTAGCTCAACAGAAATAAGAAAAAAGGGTTTTAAAAAAGGTAGCGGTTCAAAAAGAGGTAAATTTATAGCTTTTGGAACAAAAGGTATTCGTTCAAAAAATACTGGGAGTAATTCAGGGTCTTCATCTAGTGGAAGATCTAGACAATCTGCTTTTGGTTCACCAAGTAAAAAAGGAAAAAGGCGTTCAAAACCAGAAGTTCAGGTGATTTTACCTCCTTTTGTAATTTCAGGAAAATTTGGAATAAGAAACTCTGAGTATATTATTATTGGAGAGCGTTATTATACAGTTGATCAAAAGTTAAAGGGTTCAAGAGCTCTTAAAAAAGTTATTGTAACAGGAATTGACGATCAATTAGCTTATTTTGAATATAAAAATAAAGATTTTAGTAGAAAGATTCAGGCTACTAAAAAGATATTTGGCGAATAGCTAAGTGTACTTGCTCTGGTGTAATGTAAGTCATGCAACTATGATGAGAGCAAGTTTTTTTTCTGCAGGGGTAACATGGGATACCACCACAATCAAGACCAGGATATTGATCTAAATAAGGTTTTGTTTCTACAGCTAAGGCTGAACCACCAAATAGACCGATAGAAGGAATTTTAAAAGCACTACCAAGATGTAAAGCTAAGGTATCTCCAGAAAGTAAAAAACTGGCCTTTTTAACTAATAGGGCTAATTCAATTAAGCTCGTTTTATTAATAGCACTTTCACAAACTCCAGGTGCAATACTTTTAAAAATTTCGAGCCCAGTTCGGTAATCTTCGTTTCCACCACCAGTTAATAATATTTTATACTTTGGATGAGACTTTTTAAATTTATTGATTAATTCAATAAAGTATTTAGTTTTCCATCTTTTTGTTGCTTTACTAGCACCAATATTAATAATAATATAGGGAAGTCTAATCCTGAGTCTATGAATTAAATCTCTAAATCCTTTAATTTCATTTGGTAAAAATTGAAAATTGAATGGATCTTCGAGTTTATGTTTTGTAAGTCCGATTTTAAAAAGTAACTCTTGGTAAAAATCAACTCGGTGCATTACACGCTCAGGAATCTCTACAATGGTATTTGTTTGAAAGTAGTGATTAAACTCACGAGTATTTGATGAATGAAAGCCAATACGTTGACTACAAAAGCTGTTAAAACTAATCCATCCGGACTTAAATAAGCCCTGAAAGTCAATAACTAAGTCAAAATTTTTAGATTTAAGTAGTTTTCTAAATTTAATATTAGTATATAAAGCTACTAAAGGATTTAGACTAAAAATCTTCTTTTTAGGAAAAAGAATAAATTCTAGATTTGTTTGGTTTTTAACAATAGGATAAGATTTATCTTCAATGGCCCAATGAATTTTAGCATCGGGGTAGTTTAACTGTAATTGTTGAATAGCAGGCAGAGTTTGTATGACATCGCCAATCGCTCCTAATCTTATAACTAGAATGTTTTTATGAATAGTTTTAAGGTTCATTATTTTAGAAGTTCCTTGCACGTTCTCGACCGCTGTTTTTTGCTTGTTCTTCGTCTTGAAAGTATATTCTATTTTTTTTAAGTATTCTGTTGGCTGCTTTGCTTTTTATTCGATAGTATTTTTTTCCATTTTTTGAAGCAACGAAGTTTTCTTCAGTTTCATTTGGTTCATTTGTATTATTTTCGATTGAGTTTAAATCTATAAAATGCTGAAATCTTAAAAGTCTATTTTTATTGTCATGAGAGCTTATTTTTTGCCATAGATTTTGAAAACTTTCATAGTATTTTTTAATTGTATTTTTGTCATTGATTAAATATGTATGATCAATTTTGTTTTCTATACTTGGATAATAGGCTCCCCCAATCACCACTACTTTTTGGTCAATAATAACTATGTTGTGCGGGATAATAAACTTTGAACTTAATACTTTAAGATTAAAATTTTTAGAAGAGTCGTAAAGTAAGTTTTGAGCTGACTCTTCAAATGTACGATCGCTTAAAATTCTAATTAATATCCCCTCGTTTTTAAGAGATTTTAGCTGTTCTATTAATTGAATAGAAAAAATTGCTGGAGTCATAAAGTCAATTTTAACTTTTGCCATCTTAAAGTATTGAAGAATCTTTAGAGAGGGCTCTGACTGGTTGGCCTTGGTATGAGTTATACAAAAAAAGATGATAAGAAGTCTAAATAAAAACAAATAAATATCCTTTAATATGATTATGTATGGGGATGAACATTGTATTTGAAAAAGTATATAACAAAGATTTGAAATAATCTAGGCTATAGGTATAATTGTAATAGATGATTCACATAATATTTTGAGGAAATATGTCTTTTATAAAACAATTTAAACAACAGTTAAAAGAGTGCAACGGAAAGTTCACAGCTCCCATTTCTTTTTTAGCGAAACAAAATAACGAAACTTTATCTGAGCTAAAAGAAGAAGATTTTGTATTTTTATTAACTGTTTTAAAAAAACTACAAACAAAAAATGTTGACTCGAATATTTTAAGGCAGGCAAAATACAAATTAGATTTGATTGAAAAAAAGTCAGGAAGCAGAAGAGTAGCGATTGACTCAACTTTAGATGACGAGGACTTTTCTCCTATTTTAGAACTAGCAAAATTACGAAATGCCGAAGTCGTGCATATTCGTTCAGGAAAAAAACCTTTGTTTAGAGTGTCTGGTGTTTTAATGGAGATGGATGAAGATTTGACAGTTAGTGATAGTCAGCTTCAAAAAATGATTGCAAATACTTTTACTTCTAATCAATTTAGCTCTTTTCAAAAAAATAGGTCTGTCTCATTTTCTTTATCTTTAATCGGTATTTCAAGATTTAGGGTACATGCATTTTATGAAAATGGTAAAGTTAGGTTAGTTTTTAAACAAATACCTCTTAAAGTACCTGCTCTTGACGGCCTAAGAATAGATAAAAAGTTATTAGAGTTAATTGAGCATGAGCAAGAATTATCAGGATTAATATTACTAAATGGGCCTTCTAATTCAGGAAAAAGTACCTCTTGTGCAGGTCTACTAGAATGGATTAACCAAAACTTAGAAAGAAAAGTATTTTGTTTAGAAAATCCGATCGAATATTTATTTAGAGACTCTAAGTCTTCTGTTACTCAAAGAGAAAAGGACTCGGATTATGATGACTTAGCTAAAGTAGTTTCTTATGCCCTAAAAGATGGGGTAGAGATTTTATTTGTTACACAAATAGAAAGTTTAGAAACATTAGAGCTAGTTTTGTTAGCAGCAGAAACAGGGGTGTTAGTTATATCTTCAGTTACTGCAATAGATATAGTTAAAAGTTTAGAGTTTTTATTATTTGATGTAGATAAAACTATAAAATTTGGCTTTCAACAGCGTTTGTCAAAGGTGTTAATTTATATCTCCTCTCAAATTTTGGTGCCAAAGCGTGAAGGTGGAAAAACCCTAGTAAAAGAGCAATTAATGCTAGATTCTAATACCAAAGGGATGATTAGAGAAGGGCAATTTCATGTATTATCAAATTTAATATCCCAACAACAAAATGCAGATATTTTTTCTTTTCATGTTGATTTTGAAAAACTGATAAAAACTTCAGAAGTTGAATGGAATGAAATTGTAGATTTGATTCCAGATTATGAATCTTTTGAAAAAAAGATGAAATCACAAGGTTTGATTTAGTTTAAAACTTAAAAAAGGTAAGTTAACTTATGATTACATTATTAAAAAAAGCTATTGAATTAAACTCAAATAGGGTGCACGTTGTTTCAGGAACAATACCAGTATGTCAAAAGTATAAAGAAATAATAAAGATTTCTGATGAGAGAACTCTACCTCCTCAAGTATATCAGCTTATTGATGGAGTTCTAAATGAAAAACAAAAAAAGAGATTTTTAAAAGACTCTGAGTTATTAACTACTATTGAAATAGATGATACTTATATAGCTAGAATACATATTTATAAACAAAGAAGTACCTTAGCTATATCAGCTAAAATTTTGAAGAAAAAAGTTAGCTCTTTAGAAGAAATTGGTTTTGATTTATCTTTACTAGAGAAATTATTAAAACAAAGTAGCGGATTAATTATTATTTCAGGTGCTTCAGACTCAGGAAAATCCTCCACTTGTGCTGCTTTCATTCATCATTATTTATCTCAAGGGTCATTACATGCATTGAGATTGTCAGAAACCATTGAAAAAGAGTTCATAGAATATCCGAGTAGCATTGTCACACAAAGATTACAAGATATAGATTATATTCAAGGTTCATCAATTTTAGATTCAATTTTAATGAGTGATACTGATGTTTTAGATATGGGAGAAATAAAAACAGCACAAGATTTAAGATTAGCTTGTGAATTGTCGGCAAAAGGTTTGTTAGTTATAGCCTCGATGATTGCTGGTGATATCGAAAATGTATTGTTTAAATCTTTATATTGTTTTGAAAATTTTGAATATTTTAGAAAAATGATATCTGAAAATATGCTGGCTATTATTCATCAAAGTTATTTTAAAAATAAAAGTAAAGAAAGTTTTTTTATTTATGAGATGTTTAGAAATTATCCCTCTGTTCAAAAGCATATTAAATTAGCAAATATAACGGCTATTATGAGCTTTTTAGAAGGCGGTGGTAAAGCTGATTGTATTTTATATAAAAAAGCTTTTGAAACTTTAGTATCTGAAAATAAAATTCATGAAGAAGAAGTTCCTAGAGCTTATAGCGTAGCTTAAATTTTAAAAAGAATCTTTTAAAAAGTACTTAATTTTCCCCAAAAAAGTCTTTTTTTCAGCTTCAATTGAGAGTTTTTCTTGTTCTTGTTGTAATAGCTTTTTTTGTTTTTCTTCTAAGATACTTTTTTCTTTTTCAGCTTTGGCTTGGGCTTCTTTTTCTTTGAATAGAAGTTCTTCTTTGAGCTTTAAAATAATTTTTTCGCATTCGTTGCAAAATAAGGCTCCTTTTTCAAATAAAGAAAGTAAAATCCCTGGAGTTGAGTCCCATTTAGATTTATTATAAGTTAATAAATCTATAGAAGAGTCTTTAAAATTGATTGTTTCAATTTGTACATTAGAAAAGTTAGTATCAATGATATTAGAGTTGTTTAAGTTTGACTCTTGTAATTGAGCATTACTAAAGTTAGTTTTGTTTAATTGAGCATGATTTATATGAGACTGGCTAAGATTAGAGTCTAAAAAAGTAGTTTCATTTAAGTTTGTTTTGTTTAAGTTTACTTTGTTAAGATTACTTTTATAAAAACTAGATTTACTAAGATTACTGTTTTCAAAATTAGCTTCTGTCAGATTTGTTTCTTGAAAATTGATGTTAATTAAACTCAATTCTTCAAGGTTCGCTCTTTTTAAACTAGCCTTAAAAAAAGTACTATTTTTTATTTTGGCGCCCTTAAAGTTTGCATCATCTAGTTGAGCTTCTGTGAAGTCAACTTCAATAAAACTTGCTTGATTAAGATTTGTAAACGAAAGATTTGCTGAATGTAATTTAGAGAAATCAAATTGAGCATAGCATAAATTGGCGTTATTAAAATTAGCATTAGTAAGAGTAGACTTAGTAAAGATTGCATCGCAAAGATAGGTATTGTTAAAGTTTGTGTCAGTTAAATCAGATTTTGTGAAATTAGTAGCACCAAGACTCGCATTGCTAAAGTCAGATGTTTTTAATTTTGCATTTTGAAACGAAGCGTCTATAAGGTTTGCTCTTTTAAAAGATGCTCCTCTCACATTTGCTTCATTGAGAATTGTTTTATGCAGGTAGGCTCCACTAAAGTCCGCATTGTCAAGACAAGCATTTTTTAAATTTGCTTGGGTCAGTATGGTATCAGAAAGTATAGCTTGACTGAGATTTGTATATGAAAAATTTGTGTGAACAAGATTTGCTTCTTTAAAATTAGCTCCAGATAATATACTATTTTTAAGATTTGCACCCATTAAGTTGGCCCCAGTAAAAATAGCTTGGCTAAGATCAAATCCACTGAGTTGGGCTTTTATTAGGTCTGTATGATTAAAATCTGCTCTTTTATCTTTATGCTCTTCTTTGTTTTCTAGCCATAGCTTATGATTGTCTATAGTTAGTTTTAATTGGTCATTTGTAATTTTTTTTAATTGTTGCATAAGAAACTTTCATTTTGATAGTTATTTACTTATTTTCCATTCAACCCAACCAGAATGGTTCATACTTTTTTTATAAGCAATACCAAGTTTTTGCCAAGCCCAAGGAGTTAAATCGATACCTGCAGGGTTTTTTACAACTCTACCATCAAATCTTCTCATTTTATGTTTAAAATAGTGAATTGCTCTTGGGTCTGAATTTGTTTTCCAGTAGGGGTCATCTCGAAACCATGGGCCTAAATCTCGTACTTTCATACGAATCCAACGTCCAAGTTTACCATTTTTTTTCAGCATTCTAACTTTAATAAATTTACCTATTATACTTACATGTGGTAAAGCTGCTGTTATTAATCCCCATTTGACCTTAGAGCCATCTTTAAAAACATTAGTTTCACCTTTGTTTCCTGGTTTACCAAAACTAGTGCCATAAACTCTGAAAATTCCTCTACCTTGATAAGATGATTTTTTATTTTTTAAAATAGATTGAGAGACTCTTTTTTTACGACTGAATAAACTTTGAGAAACGATTTTAGAAAATAGACGATTAAAAGATTTTTTATCATTATGGCTAATATAAGCAGGGTTTTCTTGTTTTGTTTTTAAATACTTTAAAATTAGGTTTCCAGCAGCATCTCCAGAATGACTAAAGCTAAATAATATAAAAAAGAAAAGAAGTGGTCTCATGGTTTTTTCTTTTCTTTTTTATCATTACTAAGCCAAATATTATGGTAATTAAATTCAGATTCTCCGAATGAACTGAGCTCAATACCATGAACGTTTTTTTGAGATAAAATGTAGGTGGTTGGATGGTATAAGCAAATCCAAGGTGCATCTTGCATTATTTTTTTTTGAGCATTGAGGTAAAACTTTTCTCTATGTTTTGGATTATTAGTGAATCGGGCACTTTCAATTAATTGGTCTACATTGGGATTACAATATTTAGAGGCATTATTATGGTTTTGTATATTGTTACAAGTAAAGTTATATCTTAAAACATTGTCAGCATCAGCATAGTCTAAAATCCAGCCCATTGTGAAAAAAGAGGCTTCATCGGTATCTACTGATTGATAGTGTTTACTCCAGTTTTGTAGAACAAGTTTGATTTCAATCCCAATATCTAAAAGGTTTGATTGTATTGTTCTTCCAATGATATTTGTACTACCTTTTCTTCCTGTGACATATAGTTTTATTTCGGGGAAATCTATGACTAGACCATTTTCATCAAAGTGATAGCCAGCCTCAAGAAGGAGCTTTTTGGCCTTTTTTTGATCAAAGGGATAGGGGTTAAGATCTTTATTGTAGCCTAAAATACCAGGAGGGAGAGGAGAGTTTGCGATAAATCCTCTATTATTTAGAATGTATTTAACAATGATTTCTTTGTTGACTGCAAAATTAAATGCTTGTCTAACTTTGACCTTATTAAAGGGCTTTTTATGAATATTAAAAGCTAAATATTGAATTTCTAAACTTGGTTTTTCATAGAAAGAGTAATCTTTTGATTTAATAGACTCTTTGAGCTCTTTTCTAGGGATATTAGCAATATGATGTAGCTTTTTATTTTGAAACATTTTAAATGAATTTAGACGTTTTTCTCGTTGAAAAGTAAAATGAATAGCATCTAGGTAGGGGCGACCTTTAAAGTAATCTAAATTAGCTCTCAGAGTTAGGTCTTTTTGGATATCAAAGCCCTCTAAGATAAAAGGGCCTGTACCAACAGGATGTAAGTGCATTTGATTTTTATTGGCTTGAATATCTTCTTTGGCAACTATGCTTAGAGCATGAGATGATAGTTCCATTAAAAATGATGGAGTAGGAGCATTAAGTTCAATGATAAGTGTATTTTCATCATCGACTTTGATTCCTTCAATGTGGGTTTTATTTTTATTTTGAAATTCTTTGACCCCTTTTACTCCACTAAGAAGAGTGCTCATATGTGGGCTTTTTGTTTTAGGAGAAAGAACTCTCTCAAATGAAAATTTAACATCGTATGCACTTAGCTCTCTACCCCTGTTTTTAGTAGTGTAGGAGCCACTATCAAAATTATCTCCTAAAATAGTATGAAATCTAATTTTTTCTCTGAGGTAAAAAGTATATGTTTTTTGGTCATCTGAAATCTCCCAAGACCTTACAATATCAGGGCTTGCTTTTAGGTTTGTTCCCATTCTAAAGAGTCGTGAATAAAGTTGAGCTACGACTTCACTAGAATCAGCATCTGTAACAAAGGCTGGGTCAAATGTTTCAGGGAGGTTTGAGATTAATCTTTCATAAGTACCACCAAAAGTAGGTTTTAAGTTTGTTTTGGGGTTTGCATCTATTTGAGAAAATAAGATAAAAAAAGTAAAAATTAAAATAGGTTTCATAGTTGGTAGAAGTGGTTTTATTTAAGTATAATATTAAGTATACAATCGGAAGCTTAAAAGAACAAAGGTTGATTAAAAATCAATTACTTTGAGTTCAAGTATGTTTCGGTATAGAATAATACAAAATCAGCGATAAAAGCTATATATTTGCACTAGGAGAGAAAGGTTTGAAAGAAGAATATTTAAATTTAGTGAGAGAAATATCAAATTTAGACTACTTTTACCATGTTTTAGATGAAGCTAAAGTTTCAGATTATGATTATGATATGTTGTATAAAAAACTAGAGTTAATCGAATTTGAAAACCCTGATTTAAAAGTTTCATATTCACCCACTACAAGGGTTGGTTCTGATTTATCTAAAAACTTTGAAAAGCAAGAGCATAAACATCAATTAATGAGTCTATCAAATGTCTATAATAGTGATGAACTTGATGATTGGATTCAAAGATGTCGTAAAACTTTACCACAAAACACTAAGTTTTCTTTTATGTCAGAAACAAAATTTGATGGTCTATCTATAGCTTTATTTTATGAAAATGGTTTATTAACTCAAGCATTAACAAGAGGAGACGGAAAAACAGGTGAGGTTGTAACACAAAATGTTAAAACAATTCGTTCGATTCCTTTAAAAATAAACTTTAAGCAAGATTTAGTATTAAGAGCTGAAATTTTAATGACTAAACAAGATTTTGCAGATTTAAATGAATATCAAATTGCAGAGGGCTTAAAGGTTTTTGCAAACCCAAGAAATGCTGCAGCAGGAGCCATTAGACAATTAAACAGTAGTGTGACTGCAAAAAGAAAGCTATGTGCATTTGTCTATGATGTTTTAAATCGTGATGAATTAGGCTTAGAAAGTCATGAAGAGACTCTTTTTTTTCTGAAAGACTTAGGTTTTGTAACAGATCCACAAGCAATTAAATGTTGTAATTTAGACGAGTTAAATGAGTTTTACAAAAAAGTTGGAAAATTAAGAGACTCTTTACCCTATGACATCGATGGAGTTGTAAACAAAGTAAATGAATATAATCTATACGAGTATATGGGGTTTACGGGTAAGTCTCCAAGGTATGCTATTGCTTTTAAATATGAACCAGAACAAATAGAAACCCAAGTAATTAATATTGATGTACAGGTTGGACGTACAGGAGTTTTGACTCCAGTAGCAGAGTTTACTCCTGTTTTTTTAGCAGGTTCTACCATTCGATTTGCATCCCTTCATAATTGGGATGAAATTCAAAATAAAGATGTGCGTATAGGAGACTTTGTAAAAATAGAAAAAGCTGGAGATATTATTCCTCAAGTTGTAACTGTTTTAGCAAAAAAAAGAAATGGTAGTGAAAAAATATTACCTCCTCCAACACATTGTCCAACTTGTAACTCAGAAGCAATAAGAAGAGAAAATGAGGTTGCTTATAGGTGTGTAAACTTTTATTGCTCTTCACAAAACTTAGAAAGGTTAAAGCATTTTGTTTCACGAGATGCTCTAAACATTAGAGGAATAGGAACTTCTGTATTAGAGCAATTATTAGACCTAAAACTAGTAGAAAATCCAATGGATTTATTTTCATTATCCACAGATGATTTTTTAAAACTAAAAGAGACAAAAGAAAAGTCAGCAAATAACTTTTTTGAAGCAATCTCTCAATGTAAAAAAATACCATTTAGTCGTTTTATTTACTCTCTTGGTATTCCATTTATAGGGCTACAAACAGCAGTTTTATTTGCGGAACACTTTATTGATTTAGAGAAACTTAAGAGTACAAGTTTAGATTGTTTAAAAGAAATTGATGGAGTAGGAGATAAAATGGCTGAATCTTGCTTTTTATTTTTAAACTCAGATTATTTTAAAGTAATTGAAGAAAAAAGAGTAGAAAAAAGTATAGAAATTCAAAAAGAAGAAAAAATAGAAATAGAAGGTGGATTTAGTGGTGAGGTACTTTGTTTTACTGGTACTTTGTTAGAAATGAAAAGAAAACAAGCACAAGAAATAGCAAAAAAATATGGAGCTATGATAGCAAGTTCTATCACAAAAAAAACAACTCTTTTAATTTGTGGAGAAAAAGCAGGTTCTAAAAGAAAAAAAGCTCAAGAACTTGGCATTAAGATTATAGAAGAGTTAGATTATATAGACATGATAGAAAACTTTAGAAAAAGTAGATAAAATGACTAATGAAGATAAAAAAAATACACATCCTAGAAAACTAATAGATCATTTAGATTTATTTAATAGTCAAATTGGCGATGAACTCAAATGGCCCTTAAAAGGTATTGCAAGTGGTTTTGATGTAATTGATGAATGTGTTGATAACTTTAAACCTGGCTTATATATTTTTGCTGGAGGTACTGGTACAGGTAAAAGTAGTTTTTTGAGTAATTTAATGTTTGGTATTTTATCTCAAGACAAAAATACCTGTGGCATTCATTTTTCTTATGATGTTAATTACTTGGAGCAAGTTGGTAAATATTTGTCTTTAGCTTCAAACCTTCCTTTAGATTTAATAAAAAACCCAAAAAAAATAGAAGAAGACGACCTTGAAAAGAGGTTTGAAGGTTTAGATAAACTAAGAGAGATTCAAACTCGATTAATTATTTTAGATCAAAATCATGATGTTCAAGAGGTATCTCAAATTGAACAAGAAATCATAGAACTAAAAAATGAATATCCAAATAGCCCTATTGTTATTACTATTGATCCTGTTTCACAATTAGTTGATGATAAACATTCCTTTGGAAATGAAAGAGATCATCATTTGATTGTCGAACTAAAAAGAATATCAAGAATATATGAGGTTGTTATTTTGATGGGGGTAGATTTAGACGTTGGTGCGAGAGAAAAGCGTCCAAAACTATCTCAATTAGAAAAAAAGGTTTCATTGATGTATGGTGCAGAGTTTATTGCTTTATTATATAATGATACTTTAAACAACTTTGATACTCCATTGCTTGAGTGGGAATGGGCCTCTAAAGATACGATGGTGCCAATTATAGAGCTTAATATTGTTAAAAATAAGTCAGCTTCATTTTTAGGTAGGCTCTTTTATCGCTTTTATGGTTCACAATGTCGTTACAAAGAATGTGTAAAACATGAAAATGAATACTATAATGAAATGATAGAAAACATGGATCACTTTGATGAAGATCCAAAAAAACGAAAATCTATAAGCACTGGTAATAAAGTATATGTCACGCCAAAAAGAAAATTTGAAAAAAAGTTTGAAATCGAATAAAAAGCAAGAAATAATAAGAATAGATATTAAAACTCAATTCAAAGAAGCTTTAGAATATCATCAGCAGGGTTACTATGATGAGGCTCTACTAGGCTATCAAATGGTTTTATCTGAGATGCCAAATCATAAAGCAGCTTTAATGAATCTAGGAGTTATTCAGTATATTTCTTTAAATTATGACTCTGCTAGAGAGTGTTTTGAGTTCATTTTAAAAGAAGATGAAAAAGAAATAGATGCACTTTATAATTTGGGTAGAGTATTACAAGCTCAAAAAGAATATTCAAAAAGTTTAGAATACTTAGAAAAATCTTATGAACTAGATAATAGTGACCCAATGATTCAAAAGACTCTTGGGGTTGGTTTTGCAAAACTTGGCTTTGACAAAGAAGCAGTCAAAATGCTTTCTAATTATTTAGAAAACTATCCAAATGATACATCTATTTTACTGTCCTTAAGTGAGTCTTTTATGAGCTTAGGAGATTTTGTAGACGCTGGTTTTGCTTTAAATCGTTTATTAAGTATTGATGATCAAGAGCAAGCAGCATACGAACTTTTATCTGAATGTTATTACCATCAATCAAAAGTAGAAAAATCAATAGAGGTTCTTAGAAGTTTATTAAATATTAGAAAGAATGACTCAAGTATCTATAGAAAACTAGCCATGTATTATGGGCAAGTAAAAGATTATTCAGAAGCTAGACAGTGTTATTGGAAAGCTTATTCAATTGAATCTAAAGGTTTAAAAATTCAAGATGAAGGATTATCTGGTTTTAATGCTGATATTGACCGATTGACTTTTCAAAGTTCGGTGCTTGCGATAACAGAAAAATACTCGATTCATAATAACTGGAAAGGTGCATTGAGAGAGTTTTCACATTTATCTAAAAAATATCCAGATTCGATTATCTTACTTCAAGAGATTGCATACCTTTATCAATGTATCGGAGAATTTAGAAGAGCAGCTGGTTATTACGAACGAATTTTAGAAATGGACGGTGATAATTTAGAGGCTTTATTGCAACTTATCAGAATAAGTATCGAAGTAAAAGATTATCCATACGGCAAATTAAAAGCAGAAAAAGCTTTGAGTAAATATCCAGAAGTTTTAGAAGCTTATGAGCTTGTTGGTTTGTTTTTAGTTTCTTTTGAAAGATACGATGAAGCTTTGAGTTATTTTGAGCATTGCAAAAAAAAGAATTTTGATAGCTGTGGAGTAATGCTTGGTAGTTCGGAATGTTATATTGGTATTGAAGAATTTGAAAAGGCAGCAGATCTGTTAAAATCAGCTGTCAGAATTTTTTCAGATCAAGTAGATTTAAAGTTAAACTTAGCTAAATCATATTTGGGGTTAGATGAAATAAAAAAAGCTCAAGAAGTTCTAAAAGAAGCTAGGCTAAACTTTCCTGAAAACTTACAAGTATTATCTTTATCTGCTAGAGCTTCAGTAAAATCAAGAAACCTTAAAAAAGCAGCAGAATATTGGTTAAAAATGTCTAATTTGGCACCATTAAATAAAGAAGACTATGTACCCTTTATTAAGAGTTTGATTTATTGTAGACAAGGTAATGTAGCAGCAAAACATTTAAAGAGTTTTACTAGATTTAAACATAAAAACTTTGAGAGTATTTATCTTGAAGCAATGATTTTTTTAATTCAACGAAATCGTTTTCGCTTTGGCATCCCTTGGCAAGAGTTATGGAGTTTAGACCGCCATACAATGCTTCAAAACGCTTATGAAATGAAAGCCTTGTTAAATGAAGAAGATATTGAATTTATGATTCAATTACAGCCAGAAACACATAGGCTATTTTCAAAAAAACCAGAAATTAAAAAAGCTATGGAAGATTTTTTTCAAATATTGATTCAACCAAACTCGTTAGAGTTGGTGAAGTAAATCTCGACAAGTGTTCCTTGCTTAAGAGGAAATAGTGTGTTAATGTTTCTTTGTGATAAAGAAAATTAAACAATACATAAGGGATTTTCATCTTAAAGAAAATTTTGAAATTAAATCAAGAGAATTAAAGATTCCTGTTAATACTCAAAAGATTATAACTTTAATAGGCGTTAGAAGATGTGGAAAAACTTCTATTTTGTACGAAGTAATCAATGAGTTAACAAATGAAATACCAAGAGAAAAAGTATTGTTTTTTAACTTTGAAGATGAGAGATTAAACTTCAATATAGATAGTTTAGATTTGATCTTACAAGCTTACTTGGAGTTATACCCAGATATAAATATTAAAAATAGCTATTTATTTTTTGATGAGATACAAAATGTAGATGGATGGGAAACCTTTATAAGAAGAGTCTATGATAATGTATGTAAAAATATTTTTATTACGGGGTCAAACTCAAAACTGTTAAGCAAAGAAATTGCGACAAACTTAAGAGGAAGAACGATAGTATATGAGGTATACCCCTTATCGTTTAAGGAGTATTTGTTTTTTAAAGAAGTTGAAATTGATTTATATAGTACTAAAAGTTTAGCCTTTATAAAATACAATTTAGAGAAATTCTTACTAGAGGGTGGTTTCCCAGAAGTTGTTTTATTAGATGATAAATTCAGTCAAAAAATTCTTCAGGACTATTTTAATGTTTTGATCTATAGAGATTTGGTTGAAAGGTTTAAAATAAGTAATAGTATCGCTTTGAAATTTTTTTTAAAAAGAGTTTTAGCTTCTTCTACAAAACAAATCTCAATTAATAAAATATATAATGATTTAAAATCATCAGGAATAAAAATAGGAAAAAACTCTTTGTATGAATTTTTATCTTATATACAAGATGTATATTTTAGTTTAATTTTAAATAAATATGATAAAAAAGTATCATCTCAATCAGATAAAAAAATATATTCGATAGATGTTGGTTTTAATAATGCAGTTAGTTATAAGTTTTCTGATGATATTGGTAAATCAATGGAGAATGCTGTTTTTTTAGAACTTAAAAGACTTGATTTAGAAATGTTTTATTATCAAGACAGAAACTCTGAATGTGATTTTATTATTAATGATAGGGGAAAAATAAAAAAAGCTATTCAAGTTAGTTATGATATGGAAAACGAAGACACACGTAAAAGAGAGTTAAAGGGGCTAATAAATGCTTGTAAAAAGTTTGGCTTAACTCAAGGTTTTATTATTTCGTACTCAGAAGAAACTACGTATGTACTTGATGGAATTAAAATAAATATAATACCACTACATGACTTTTTATTATTATCTAAAGATTTTTTAGAAAATAGCTAGTCTTTGATTATCCATTTACTTTTATAAAATGATTGTCTATTATGGGATAAAGTAATTACTCTTAAATTGGATACTAGATAAATGGAAAAAAAAGAGAACTTTATATTTTTATTAAAAGAACTCCTTAGTTTTAGTTCAGGCTATAAACACCTTTATTTATGGGCGTTTATATTTTTGGCCTTGACTAATTATTTTTCGGCCAAGATACCAGATACAGTTAAAAAAGCTATAGATGCTAGTAAAGATACTAGTACTAGCGATAAAATCATTTGGTTTGCTGGAATGATTGTTTTTTGTGCATTGCTACAATTTTTATTTAGAGTGATTGCCAGAATATTAGTATATAGAGCTTGTCGTGAACAAGAGCACGAGTTACGTGATTTATTAATGAAAAAGATTTGCTCCTTTTCTGTTAGAACTCTCTCTAAAAAATCTATAGGTGATTATGTAACCAATATGGCAGAAGATACGACTCAGGTTAGAATCTTTGTTGGTTTTGGTTTTATACAATTTGCAAATATTATTATGGTTTATATTTTTTGTTTACCATTTATGATAGAGATATCTCCACGCTTAACGATGTATGCGATTATTCCATACCCGTTATTATTACTTTTTATTGCTGTGATTAATCATAAACTATATTATTTAAATTTAGATATGAAAGCAAAATTAGCTGAATTAACAGACTTTATTTCACAATCTGTATACGGAATTTATGTTATAAAATCTTTTCATGCAATGGATGCATTTTCATCAAAGTTTAATGATGAAAGTGATGAGTTATTTACAAAGCAATGGCGTGCAACTTTATATAACTTAATATTATTACCAGGTTTGATATTTATCTCTAGTTTTGGAGAGTGGATTATTATTTACCTTGGTGTGCCCATGATTAACTCAGGAGAAATCACTCAAGGAGATTTTATAGCTTATCATGGTTATATTTCTATTTTGATATTTTCATCAGTAGCAGTTGGTTTTGGTATGTCTACATTTAATAGAGGGTTTACTTCATGGCTTAGGTTGAGAGAAGTATATAACGAAGAAATTGAACCTAGTAAAGAAAAGAAAACTTTAGAAAACCCAGATTTATTAAGGATAGAAAAGCTAGAGTATAGTTATGATTTAGATGATGTATCAGCTTTTTCTTTAAAAATAGATAAATTAGATTTAAACTTAAATCAATCGATTGGTATTTTTGGGCCAATTGGTTCAGGTAAAACAACATTTATTAAATTATTATCAGGTATTTATAAAGCAGATAATGGCTCGTATCATTTTGATAATAAAGTTTTGGGTGTAGATGATTATGTAAATTTAAGAGACTTAATATCTTATGTCCCTCAAAATGTATTTTTATTTTCAAACTCTATTGAAGAAAATATTTCTTTTTTTGAGAAAGATGTTAAAGATAAAGTATTAGAGGCGATTCAATTTGCAGATCTTTTTTCTGATATAGAAAAGTTTGAAAATGGACTTGAAACAATTGTTGGAGAAAGAGGCATTCGATTATCTTTAGGCCAAAAACAAAGATTAACTTTGGCAAGAGCTCATTTTCGCCCTAAAAGTATTTTAATCATTGATGATTGTTTTTCTGCCTTAGATACAGTAACTGAAGAAACTATTTTACAATCTTTAATAAAGTCAGATATGTATAAGACTCTRCTTTTATCAAGTCATCGTATATCTACATTAAAACATTGTGAGCAAATTTTAGTATTTGATAAAGGTCAAATAACACACATCGGAGATCACGAAAGTTTATTAAAAAATTGTGATTATTATCAAGAAATTTGGAAAATTCAGCAAATGTTTGAAGAGGTAGCTTCATGAATAAGTTTTTTTTAAAAGAAACCTATGCTTTTCGATACTGGCTTATAGCTTCACTTATTTTAATACCAATTGTTCAAGGAGTTAGAATTATACAACCATGGTTGTTTAAACTAGCTATTGATGTTGGCGAAGGTACTAGTTATGGCATGAACTTAATTCAGCTATGCTACGCTTTATTACTTTTAATTTTTGTAAATCATATTTTTCAATATATACAGTCATATATTTCTGCTTTTGCAGGGGCTAAAATCATTTTATCAATTAGAAAAAAACTTTATAAACATTTAATGGATCTTCCCTACGGTACATTTGCTAGATTAAAGTCGGGGCAAATTATAGTGAGACTAAGCTCGGATGTAGAGTCTATTGGTAATGCATTATCTGGAGTTTTAATAAGAGTAATTTCAGATATTTTAGCAATTATTATGATATTGGTAGTTTTGCTAACTATTAATTTTAGATTAGCTTTATATATAGTTATAGGGATTCCTATTTTAATTTTCATCACAGGAAAAATCAGTGAAAAAATAAGAGTAGGAATGACAATAACTAAAAAAATACTGTCGCAAATGACTAGTTTTTTTGCAGAGACTATTCAGGGGTTTGAGATTATAAAGAGTTTTGAAAAAGAAAAAGAAACTCAAGAATCTTTTCATGGTTTATCTCGAAAATTTACGGATGAGTTTCATAAATTAAACCTTTTTGAACCTAGTTACTATTCTTTTGTTGAGTTTTCAAGTTCATTTTTATTAGCTTGTTTAATTTATGACGGTGGAACTCAAATTTTAGAAAAGAGTCTTCAATTTGGAGAGTTAGTAGCAGTTATAACTTATGTACAGAGGATAATGCATCCAATTAGACATTTGTCTGGAATGTTACATCAAGTATTAAATGCTTATACTTCTATGCAGCGTATATATACTATTTTTGAAGAAAAAACAGAAAAGGATATTATATCTGGTGATGAGAAAAGTTTAGATAGCTACTCTATTGAGTTTAAAAATGTTGAGTTTTCATATGGCGAAGAAAATATTTTAAAAGGTGTAAGTTTCAAAATAGAAGCAGGCCAAAAAGTTGCTATTGTTGGACGTACAGGAGCAGGAAAATCAACTATTATTAAATTAATTAATAGATTTTATTTAATCAATAAGGGCGAAATTTTAATTGGTGGAGTTAATATAGATAGTATTTCAAGGCAATCTTTACGCTCCTCAATTGGTTTGGTATTACAAGACGTATTTTTGTATGCAGGCTCAATATTAGATAATTTAACTTTATTTGATGAAACTCGTGTGCAAAAGGCAAAGTCTTTTTGTAATAAACTGCTTGAAAGAGGTCTTTTTAATGAGCAAAATATCATTAAAAATGTAGGTCAAAATGGTGATAACTTTTCAATTGGTGAAAAGCAACTCATTGCTTTTGGTCGAGTGTTTATAAAAGATGCCGAAATATTTTTATTAGACGAAGCCACTTCAAATATTGATGTAAAAACAGAGGGCTTTTTAGAAAAAGAGTTACATCAATTTATTGAAAATAAAACAGCTATTATAATTGCCCATAGATTATCTACTATTAGAAATGTAGATAAAATTATTGTAATGAAAGATGGACAAGTTGTGGAAACCGGTAAGTACTCTGAACTCATTGAAAAAAAAGGTGAGTTTTTTGAATACTTTAAGAGTCAGTATAAAGATATGGCTTGATATTTAATATTATTGGCTTTCTATTTAAGAGCTTGAATACAGGAACTATTGTGGATTTATTTTTAAAAGAGAAAACTGACTTATACAAAATAGTTCAAAAAAAACACTCAATAATAATCTCTTCTTTTATGCAAAATGGTTTAAGCTTTTTTTTAAACTCTTTGAAATTAGATAAGAGATTTACTTATACATTTTCTATTATTGTTAACCATATTTTAGATATTCCAGAAACTATTGAATCAGATATTTTATTGATTCAAGATGATTATGACTTCTTATCAGAAAAAGAAAAAATTAAAATAAGTAAACTTCAAAAGAAAAAAAATATAACAATTATTTATGGGGTACATAAGAGAATAAAGCTCTTAGATATACAAGCTATTCAATTACCTATTTTAACAAATAGTGAAATGAGATCTTTATTAAATGAAAAAATGGTTCATGATAGTAATAGTCTTGAATATCAATATAAGTTTATAGAGCAAATATCTAAAGAAAGCCTTCCTATCTTAGCAGTTTTAAAAAAGACTTTTGAGAGCCAAGTTTTAAATAAAAATAATCCATTCACGACTAAAGAAGAATTAAAAAAAGCTATAGGCTCTATAAATTATACCTACTTTAAAAAAGTAGTACCATGCTTTTATAGTAGGGGATTAGTTTTTTTATACTTATTTTTTCCTGTTGGAGGAATCTGGTTTTTTTTAAAAAAAATGAAGCAACAAAAATCTTTTCATATTTTAGACTCACTTATTAAGTTAAGAGATCAAGATTTAAGTACTTTTGTAGACTCTATGGATGAAAAGATAAAAAAAAGAATAACTAGAATTTTCTTTTTAAAATTACAAAGATCAAAATATATTAAAATAGAACAAATAGTAGATATTTTTGATGATTTAAAAAAATATATTGAAATAGACTATTTGGTGAGTTATTTGATTGAAAATATTTTATCAAATTTTGACTTTATTCTACAAAGACATAAATTAGTTAATATTTTATTAGGTTTTTATCCTAAATGCTCTTTAGAGAATAAAGAAAATATTTATATTCTAATCTCTTATATGGAGGTTTTATTCGCTCATCCAGGTTTATTTTCTTATTCAGTCCCTAATTTAGTGTCAAAAGAAAAGCTAAAACTTTTAGATGCTATAAAGGAGATTGAAAAGAAAAAAGATTATTACTCCACTGATATAAACTTAATATATGGTTTTTGTGATACAGATAACTTATTTCAACAACAATTATCCTATCTTTTTATACATCATGCTTGTTTATATTGTTATGATAATCAAAATTTTATAGCTATGTCAGAGTATATAGACGTATTAGAGACAATTAATGAGAATATAAAGTCATCATCTTTTAGACAAAATACCCTATATATAAAGTTAAAGTATATAAGTGAAACAGGTAGCTCAAAAAGCCTTATTAATTATATCAACTTGAATATAGATAGTTTTGAATTTAATAATAGTACATTAATCAGTAAAACAGCTTTAGTTTTAAAATACTTTGCTTTTCTTTCTTGTAATAATTTAAAAGAAGCAAAATTTTTATTAGATTTTTTTGAAAAAAGTCCTCCCGAAGATGTTAATAAATCAATTAATTTAAACTATATTTTTTGCAAAAGCTTTTATCACCTGATTTGCCAAGAGTATCAAGAAATTTTACCTTTATTTAGAACTGTAGACTTTGTTAAAAGAGAAGAAGACTTATCTAGATATTGCGATCAACTATTATTAATGCATAAAGTTTTAATTTGTAGTAGCCATATTACTCAATCTGATGAATTATTTATTTTATTAAAAAAAATAGAACCTACACAATTAATACAGTCATCAAAGCGTTATATCACCGGAATTAAATTAGCTCAGATTGAAAACTTAATTGGACATAAAAAAATAAAAGAGGCAATTGAGTTTCTTATAATACTTATTTTTGAATATGATAAATTAAATTCAAAAAAATTACTAAAACAAGCTTTATTTTTATATGAAAGCCTAAAAGATTCAAGCTCTAAAACTATTAAGGAATTAAATTTAGTTTCTTTAAAAGACTATGATACTAAGACTGATAGTACTTATATTTATTTTAATAAATTATATGCAAAGATGCTTTTAAATACCATAAGTAAAGTAGTAATAAAAAAAGAATCTTCTATGCTTGAATATTGTAAAATAAATAAGGTAATTTTTTATGAAGAGCAAACCTTTATTTTATCAAAGAAAAGAATTTTACAAAAAATATTTGAGTCATTAGCTTTTGAACCAAATAAATTTTTTACAGCAAAAGACCTTTTTATAACAATTTGGAAGAAAAAGTTTGACCCTGAGACAGATATATTTACTGTACGTACAGCTATTAATAGATTAAGGGATTTAATAAAGGATAAAAATCATCAAATCATCTCTCACCAGCCTCAAAAAGGTTATTATATAGGTGAAGATATTAAAGTAAATATATTAGAATAATATAAATAATATAAATAATATCCATAACAAAAAGTTGAGATTGATATTCTCTTAGTTTAATCTGAACGGCTTGAATCACTAGTAAATAGATTTAAGTTGTTTTTATTAGTAATAGAAAAGCTACTATAGATGTTTATGCTTCAGGTTATGCTTTTAAGCAACAAGTAATTAAATTTAATCCAAGACAAGGGTACTATATGACTAATGTGCGGAATGTAAGTAATTAGAACTCCAGCAGATGGTCTAGAGTTTGGAACTAAAAAAACACAAAAAATTAATTTTAAATTAATGTATGATGAGGACTTTACAGACGAAGAAAAAAAAGCTATGGAAGACAAATTAGAATTAATAAAAAACTCTAAAAAATAAAATAAAGCTAAAAGTACAATTTGATCAAACTTTTTAATGATCTAAGTTTGGGATGCTTTTCTCAAATTTGGATTTTTAATTTAGGCAAGAATTCTTTACTTTCAATCTATTTTAATTGTAGTATGCTTTTACTTAGGGATTATTTTATGAAACTTTGGAACGTACTTTTTTTGTTATCTTTTAATAGTTTTTGCTTCTCCAAAGTAAATACAAAAGTACATTTAGACCCACTAAATATCTCGAGCTTTCCAAAAATTTTGGTTAATGCTTCTTTGAGTATTCAAGGTGAACTATCTGCAAAAAAGATACTGAGAGACTTTGACTTATATGAAGATTTACATAAAATATCAGAGTACCAAGTAGAATTAGTAAAAGAACCCCGTAAAATAGCTTTAGTTGTTGATACATCAGGTTCTGTTAAAAGTTTTTTAGATGACATAAAACTAGGAGTAAAGTCTTTTATTAATCAAATGGACGATAGAGATCAAGCTATGCTAGTTTCATTTGCTAATCGAGTAAAATTACAGCATAAGCTGACTTTGGATAAGCTTTCTTTAAAAAATAAAGTTGATTTATTAATATCTCGTGGGGGTACAAAACTTTATGATGGTATATATGGTGGTTTGAGTAAGCTAAAAGGTAAAAACCAACTATTGGTTTTGTTTACAGATGGTAAAGATCAATATCATCCAGACGACACAAGGCCTTATAGTAAAAAATCTTTAAATGAAGTTATTTCATTTTCTCGTGAAAAAATGGTTCCTATCTATATTATTGGAGTTGGAGAGAATACAGATGAAAATGTGTTATCTAATATTTCTCAATCTAGTGGTGGAAAATACTTTAAAACCTATAACCCTAAAGATTTATCTTCAATTTTTACAAATATCTCAACTTTATTAGAGGGTAGAATTAAAATAAGTTATCAATCACCAAATAAAAAGTATGATGGAAAATTAAGACGAGTGACCTTAAAAGAAAAACAAACAAAGGTGCAACATCAAAGAGTTTATGCAATTGGAGATTTACAAAATGATAGAGCAGTTTTAAAGTACAGGACAGATTGGATCAATAATAATCAAAGATTAAATTTAAATAGTTTTGATTTTACTCAAAAAATAGAAAGTTCATTTTCTGTAGATCATATGTTGATTGTTAGTGGAGGAGTACCAAGCTTAAGTGAAGGGAGTTTACACATAGTAGGGCCTAAAAGTTCGCTTGATTTATCAGACCCTTTTAATCCTAAAGTTATGGTAGACCCAGGTAAAGTAGACTTTAAAGCTCCTGTTTTAAACATTTCTCCTTTGAAGATAAACTCTAATGTAAAGCTTAAGAACTCGTTTACTAGTGATTGGACTAACGATAACGAGGATAACGACGATGATAATGAAAATATTGGTATAGATTTAGGTAATCTTTGGTGAAATGATTCTGAAAGTGATGAAGATGATGAAAATGGTTAATTCAAAAAAAATATTAGGCTTAAGTATTTATTTATTGTTGGTAATTCAAAACTTTTCGTTTGATTTATTTGGTTCAGGTGACTCAATAAATAAAAAAATGACAAACTCTATTAATAGTTCGGTTAATGATTATGTTAATAAATCATTAAATAACTCTTTAAGTCTTTTTAATATGTCAGATATTTTAAGTGGAGATATGACAGGTTTTGAGTCTAGTTTAAACTCAGGTGTATCAAATATTGTTAAAGATAGTTTAGACTTTTCTATAAAAATTCAAAAAGATATTTTAGATGGAGTAGGTCAGCAAATGGGAGACCTACAAAAAAATCTAACACCATTTATTGAAAAGACAATTCAAGAGTCTTTACAAGGTGTACAATTAAACTCTAAAACCTCTGAGCTTTTTAATACAAAAGACTTTCAAAAGAGTTTAGGTAATTATTTGTCAAAAACAATAGGTGAAAACCTAGAGAAAGGTTTAAAACCTTTAAGTGGTGACTTATTTGGAAAAAAAATAACAGGAGATTTTTTTAGAAGTTTAGATTTTGTCAGTAGTTTTGGTTCTTTTTCAAAACAAAAGGCTAATAAATCAGATAACTTTGATGAAAATGAACAAGAGTTAGAAGCCATGGGAGATAATCTTGATAAATCTTTATCGGCATGGGGTAATGGTTTTGAGAAAAGTATGGATAAATGGGGTAATAATTTTGAAAAGAAAATGGAAAGCTTTGGGGATAGTTTAGAAAAGTCCTTAACTGAGCAACTAGGTGGGATGTTTGGAGATGACGATTAGATAATAATATCTCTACCTTCTGAGTTTTCATCAATTTCAGCGTAATCATCTTCAATGTATTCTTCATCATTAAACTCTTCAATATTTAAAATATATTCGCCTGTATCTTCATCAATAATGAGCTCACCCATTAAAGCCTCAAACTCTTCTAGAATATAAGTGGGAGTAATAGCTCCAGTTTGTAGAAGATTAAATTTTTTTAAAATATTAATTTCAAGGGGGTTTAATTGTTTAGAAGAGTAGCTAAAGTGGCTTAGAGGAATTTTTTGGGTAGAAAACTCATCAAAATAAGTAGTAAAATCAGACAGTCGTCCTGAGTAGTAGTGAAAAATATGCAATAACTTATTTGCTTGTTCTTCATTGATAATCGAAGAGGATTGAATATTTAAAGTACCTGTTTCAAGTTTTTGTACAGAAAATAAAAATTGTTTTTTAGCCATTTTGTTTCTTCTTTGGATGGTAGAAGAGGCTCCATAATAAGGGCCTCAGTAAACTTAATTAGTTTCAACTTCTTTTGGTGTATAATCTATAGCTAAAGTTTTTTCTTCAAACTCAATTAAGCTTAAGTTTTCACTTAAAGTATCAACTACTTTTAGATTTAAACATCCAGATGCTCTTTGTACATCACTGAGTCCACCTTTAATAGATGAAAACTGTGAAGAAATATACTCAATGGTATCAAGTTCAGTATTTAGGCTTAAGCGATTTTCTGTTTTAAATTTTCTGATAGCTCCAACAAATGTTTTTGAATCAAAATAAGTCTTTTCATCGTCATCTGAAATAAAATCATCATTAGCTTTTGGATACTCACATAAATGAACCGAATCAACTTTTTCAATACCTTTGAAAAAGGCGTGATAGATTTCTTCTGTGATATGTGGAATAAAAGGAGCTAGTAGACGAATGAGTGAAAAAATCACTAAATAAAGGGCATTTTGAGCAGATTCTTTTGAGCCTTCACCATGATCTTGAGGGTTATAAACTCTGTGCTTCATAAGCTCCATATAGTTGTCACAAAAATCCCAAAAGAAACTTTCAATTTCAGATAAAGCTAACGAGTAATTGTACTCTTCAAGGTATTGGTTAGATTTTTTACAGACCTTTTGTAATAAAGAGATTAAACCTTTATCAATAGCAAAAGTGATTTTACTAGTATCTGGGGTAGTAAAACCATCAAGGTGCATTAAAGCGAATTTAGATGCATTAAATAATTTTGTAACTAGTTTGGCTGCAATTTTAAATTCTTGCTCTTCAAAATAGCAATCAGCTCCAAGCTTTGCTCCAGCTGTCCAATATCTAATGACATCAGCACTATATTGCTCAATTAACTTTTCAGGGCCACTAGGTCCATTACCTTTACTTTTAGATATTTTGGCACCTTTTTTATATAAAACATGGCCCGAAATCATGATGTCTTTCCATGGAATATCTTTTTGATGAAACCAAGACTTAACAATGGTATAAAATGCCCAAGTACGAATAATATCATGTGCTTGTGGTCTCATAGACATCGGGGCAAGTTTGTTTTCTAAAGAGTTTTCTTCTCCCCATTTGTAATTAATTTGTGGTGACATTGACGAGGTCATCCAAGTGTCCATAATATTTAAATCTCCAACTAGGTTTGAAGAACCACATTTAGGACAATCTTTTTTAGGGCTATTTTCTTTTGGGTCAACAGGCAACTCTGAGTCTTCTGGAGTTATTTGAGTATTACAATCTTCACAGTGCCAAATAGGAAAAGGAACTCCAAAGAATCTTTGTCTTGAAATACACCAATCCCAACTAAGGTTTTCAACCCAGTGAATATAGCGTTGTTTCATAAATTTAGGATACCAATTGATTTTATCAGCAAGTTTTAATAAGTCATCTTTGTGATCCATGACTTTTATAACCCATTGCTTTGTGGATAAAAATTCGATATCAGTGCCACATCTTTCATGGGTGTTTACGGGGTGAGAAATTGATTTACTTTTTAGCAGTACTCCAGTTTCATTGAGTTTTTCGATGATTTGTTTTCGGGCTTCTTTTATTTTGAGATTTTGAAAATCACCTGCAAGCTCAGTTGTTTTACCATATTTGGAAATAGACACTCTCAATGGGAGTTTGTGTTTTTTAAACCATTCAATATCTGTTTTGTCACCAAAAGTACAGCACATTACTGCTCCTGTACCTTTTTCTATATCTGCTTTTTCATCTGTTAAAATAGGCACTTTATGACCAAAGATAGGTACAATTGCATTTTTGCCAATAATATTTTTATATCTGCTATCATCAGGGTGAACAAAAATACAGACACAAGAAGGTAATAACTCTGGTCTAGTGGTAGCAATAATAATTTCACCACCGTCTTCAAGTGAAAACTTTAAGTCATTAAAAGTAGAATCTTTATCAATAGACTCTAACTCTGCTTGAGCAATAGCAGTTTGGCATTCAACGCACCACATATTTGGCTCATTTCTATGCTCAACTAAATTTTGTTTGTGTAAATCTAAAAAAGAGCGTTGAGAAATACGTTGACAATCATCTTGTATTGTTGAATAAGTTAGATTCCAGTCTGCTGAAAAGCCAAGTGATGTCCACATGTTTTTAAATTGCTCTTCAAGCTCGACAACTGTGCTACGGCATAAATCATTAAACTCACTTCGTTTCATTTTATTTCCACGAACTTTTTTCTTTTTTTCTACATATCTTTCAGTAGGTAATCCGTTATCATCAAAGCCAAATGGATAAAAGACATTTTTACCTTTCATCCTTTGAAATCTTGCAATGATTTCGGCTTGGGTATAAGAGTAAACATGACCAATATGAAGAACTCCAGAAACTGTTGGAGGAGGGGTATCAATAGAGTAGATTTCTTTATCAGAATTGTGATCAAAAGCAAAAGTGTTGTTTTCTTTCCAGTAGTCTTGCCATTTTTTTTCTTCGAGTTGTGGTTTGTATTTTTTTGGTAGCATATTTTACCTCATTAGATATATTATTTGGATAATAAAAGTGTGGGGAATTATATACTCAATAAGACAAATAATCTAATATTTTAAAATTAATTTATATAGAAGTGATTAAAAATTCTATTTTAGATACGCAGAGAGTTTTTAGTATGATATATTGTGGATAAATTTTAGACTTTTAGATGCTATTATTTAGTGTCTATTGGCTTAAAAAATATTAAAAACAGAGAATATATGATAAATCGCTTTCACAATTTTTCACATAAGGGTTCTGTGACTTTGATGGCTTTCATGGTTTTGGGAGTTATTTTTGTTATAGGTCTCGCTTTTCGACAATTCACAATAAATAGCGTTTTACAAATTTATCGCTTTAAAACAAATGAAATCTCTTTATCCATGGGAGATGGTTTATTAGATATCTCAAAAAAAATAGCTGAAAGCCAAGCAAATGACTCTGGATCTCTTGGCGGTGTATTAGATCAAATGGCTAAAGATAATGTAGATGAATCAGAAAAAATAAAACTATTTTCTATTGATAGAGGAGTAGTTAGCGGTGCGAGTGGTGATTATAAAGACTTCATCGATAAATTAGTTGGAGAGCAACAAGAAAAGCTTTCTGGGGAAGCTTTTATTGTTTTAAAAAAAGAAAGTGGCTTTCCGATAAGAGCTGGTATAGATGAGAGTAATATTGGGGGAGAATTCAAAGGGACTGCTATTTTAACAGTTTCTTTTAGTTTAGAGCTTAAAATATCTTATAAAAATAAAAGTTCAAAAAAAATAACAACAAGCCCCCGAACAATGAAAACGACCTTTGAATTTAAAAGAGTTAGACTACAAGCGCCAGTAGTAAGTCATTTTACATTTTTTGGAAAAAACCTAAAGGGGCAAAGCTCAGGAGGAGCTAATTATACTGGAGGAGCCTTCAATAATTTAGATGTAAACTCAGAAGGTGATAGATACACAGGTGGTAAAAACACAAACCCTTCTTTTTCTTATTTGACTTTAAATAACGGTAGTTTAACCTCTGTAAAATCAAGTCAACAATCCTTTAAAGATGTTGGTTATATATATCTTGGTACAGGTGGGGATGATGCTCAAAAAATTTATTTAAATTTAACAGCTGGTAAAGCAAATGCTTCTGAGAGTTTTCATTTATATCGGGGAGAGCCAGGAGAAAGTGACTTTTATCGATTATTTACGGCTGATTATAGATTGATATTGAAAGACGATATTAATAAAAGCAGTCATAAATCTCAAATTGACAAGGTAAAATTATTACTGTCACCAGAAAAAGGTTCAAAGTATAAAGATTCAGCTTCTAACGGAATCCCTTTTTATTATTTAAGTAGAAAAGACTATGGTTATTCGGCTGCTTGGGAGAAGCACCCTGAGTTTGGTTTTGAAAGGGGCAAAAGGATTCCAGCAAATAATTTTCACCTGTTTGGTAGTGGTGAAGACCATAGTTTTTCTGTAGTTTTTGGTAATGTTTATAGGCGGTGTTTATCGCTTGCAGGATATAAACAAAGAAAAGCAGCAGGCAGAAAAAAAGAATCAAAAAGAAGTTTTGAATTTCAAGCTGGGCCAATTTATTTTTATGGAAATTATAAAGAGTTACATGCTCATAAACTGTATATTAATGAAAAAATTACTCAATCTTCAGGGGCATCTAAAATATCTTTTAGAAATGACCCAAGATATGCTCCTATTGAAGTATGGGATCAACGCATGAATTGGGCTTGGCCTGGTGCAAACGAAGCTGCAGAAAAAATAAACGGGTCTTGGGTTTTTGTATCTGGAGACGGTTTAATGGGTCGTTTAGTACCATCAATTTCTAAATTTTATGAAAAATTCCCTAACTTTTTAGATCCTTCGATTGGTATAAAAAAAAGAGAAGTTAATGTTTACAATGAATCAAGTATGATTGCTAGTACTAGGCCAGATAATGTTGTTCGCTTTGTTTCTCCAATGATAGAGGCTATTTTTAAAAACTTTAATAAAAATTTCCCAAAATTATTTAAAGAGAGAAACTCTAAGTTAGCTTGGACAAATGATGCAAATCAATTGAGTGCTTACTATAAAGAGCTTTTGTTAATGTTTTATTACAACTCATATCAGGCCATATTAAATTATAGTATAGATGTTACAGAGGCTACAATAGAAAACTTTGATGCCTATGGTAATGACGATAAAATGATAAAATCAGCTGCTTTGAGATGGTTAGAAATCACAGAAATGGTAGTAGACACAAAAAACCCCGCATATTTATTGAAGCAACCATGGATTACGGGTTCTGGTACTTTTGCTTCTAAATCAAAAGCTATTAAAATGAGAAAATGGAATCCAAAAGCTGGGGGTATAAAAGATGGAAAACTTCACTACTTTACCTTACCTGACCCTTGGTTATCTGAAACAGAAAACCCTGATGGCTTAGATACTAAAATAGAAGAAACTATTGATGGCGAATCAAATTATTTGAAGGGGCTTCGGCAAGTAGATAGTGGTGGAGGGGGTTCTGAAATTATGTTTAATGACTATTTTCGTCGTTTAATGACAGACCCTGCATGGGTATTACCTTATAATTACTCATCAAGATTTTACTTTAAAGAGTTAAAGACTATATTTTTTCAAAAAAAGGGAGTTGAATCCTCCAAAACTCGTGATGAAGAAATGGAAGATATCATCCCAGAAATACGAGATGCTATTGGTTATGTTGGTAATCAAAATAATAAATATATGGGAGGAAATAAAGGTGCTCCATTGCCATTGAATGAAGAAGTCCAAAGAAATATATTCAAGTTTTACAAAGAACAAAAGCTAACTGATAAGGGGTATTATTTTGTAAAAGAAATGACAGCAGGTTCATTAGCAGAAGTAGAACTAGATTCTTTATACGATGGAAGATGTATTTTTAAGTTTGAAAATCAAGCAGAACTAATAAAACGTCTTGAAAAAACAAATAATCAATTAAATACAGTTGTGTGTATGACAAAAAATTTAGAGTTACCATTGCCAAATAATATGAGTATAAGAGGAAATGGTGTTATTCATGTAGCAAACTTATTAACAATTAAAGGTGATTTAAAGTTTGATGGTCAAGTGGTTTTGATTGCTAAAAAAATAACGCTTAAATCAAGACCAGAGCTAGAAAATATAAGCTTAATTCAAACAGGTGCTACATTTAATCCCAATTTTAAAACATTATCAGGTAATTTGGTTGTTGATAAATTAAGTCCTAATATTAGTGGAGAACCTGTTATAACTTATAATAAAGGGTTAAAAAATAAAGATTATGTGGTTAGTTTTCAGCCTTTTATTAATACTTGGGAAATGTGTGGAAGTTTAAACAAGGGATGCTAGTGAAAATATTATCATTAAATAGGCTTGGTTTTACTATGATAGAGGTAGCTATGGCTACAATGATTATGGCTCTTGGAATTGTCCCCGTTTATCATTTAATGACATCAGGTACAAGGGGAGTTGAAATAGGTGAAAGAGAAGTTTTAGCAGTAGGGCATACCTCGTCAATTATCGAGTTTTTTAAGGGTTTACCTTATAATTTAGTTATCAATCTTTGTGAAAATGGTATTTTAACTGGTAAACAAAAAGGTTTTATGTCATACAATAGAGTAGAGCATAAAATGCAAAATAAAGGAAACCTTGATAACTCAAAATGGGAGCTTAGTGAGAGCTCTAATACAGGTTCAATGTTTTTTGAGCAAGTTTTAAATCCTGATATGCCTACAAAAAAGAAACTTCACTTACCTCCTTTAGAAAAATTTTTTACAAGAGAAGTTAATATTGATTGTAATTCAAATAATGATAGATTTTGTATTGTAATGGCAAAAACTACTTGGAAAACCTCAGATGGGCGAGATCGATTTTTTTTACTTAAAACAGTTGTCACAGGGAAATAAATGAAAAAGAAGGCTTTTACTTTAGTTGAAGTGATGATAGCAGGAACCTTAGCTGCGGCAATTTCTATAGTACTTATGACTTTATTGACTAGGTTTTATAAAAACTCAGAGCAATTCTCTGGAAAAGTTCAAACAGCTCAGCAGGCAAATATTATTTTGTACCACATGAAAATGGCTTTAAGAGGTTTAAAAAACGTTGATAGTGATGTCGATGGCGGAGCATATGAAAATAGCTTTATGGGTTTTGATGCTGATAATGGAGAAATTACTTTTTCTTATGATGCTAAAAACAACTCAATTTCTATTTTATATGGTGCAATGGGTACTCCCAAAACTTTTGCTTCAGGGAAAGTCTTAGGTTTTAGAATGGTGCCTTTAATGAGTGGTATAACTTATGAAGGTGAAAGGTATGTTAATCCTGGTGAGATTAATATGTATAGCATTGAGCTTAGCATGGATGACCCTCAAGATAATGGTTTATCAGATTTAGATCATGCAATGAAATACTATGGAGTCGTAACAGTTAGGATTCCAGATGAAAAAATTGCAGATCCTACTTGGATTCCAAATGCCAATCCTTTTCCTTCTGCGGGCTCTTAAAAATTATTTTTGAAACAAAATGAAAGATTCAATCGTAGTATGGTAAGAAGGTCGTTTATTGGCCTTTTTCATAATGATCAATAAGTTTGTGACTAGGGGAACCTAATGTTAAAAATATCCTTAAGAAAAAGTTTTGTTTTATTTGCCTTGAGTGGGTTGCTATTGCAAGGTTCAGTCATGGCTGATAATGATGTGGAGGACTCAAATCTTCCTGAGCAAAATGTTTCAAAAACAACTGACGATTTATTGAATGATAAAGAAGAAAAGCAGTCGGGTTGGTTGACAGATCCTGATGGGCGTTACGTTTATGTTGATGGTCAGCCTGTTCCAAACAATGGTAGATTTGAAATAGTAAAAATAGGTGATGGCAGTTATACAATTGGAGACAATGAAAAAAAGACAAATATAATGTCTAATAGAGTGTCTAGTAAACCTTCAGAGCCTCCTTATGTTTTAAGACCTTACGGAATGGTATATGATTCAGATAAACCTTTGGACTTTGGAAATGGTTTAACGGAGCCTTCGGTTTTAACTGAAAACTCTAATTCGAACTCAAACTCTGGTGATGTAAATTATTTTGATTATGGTGACGAAGACCCAGGCACCACTTCACCATCAGATAGGCAAAAGTGTAATGATGCAGGAGCAACTGGCGGGACGGTACCCTTAGGCACAGCAGATTCTATTGGATGTATTCAGCAATTTAATGAAGGTGAAAAAAACTCAGGAAATGATTCAGAGGCACCAGCAGGGTGTTCAGATGATTTCATAGGGCCTCCAACTATGGAATGTGTGAAGTACAGAGAAAAAATGAAAGAAAAGGCTTTGACAGATGAACAAAGCCCCTTAGAACTATTGCCAGAAGATCCAAAAGAACAAGAAACAAATTCAAATGGTGAAATTGATGAAAATCCTCCTGTAAATTCAAATGGTGAAACTGATGAAAATCCTCCTGCGAATTTAGATGATGCTGTTAGAGGAATGATGGGAGAGAATCCAGATTTATTTGGATCTACTGAAACTCCAAAAGCAGATGTACAGAATAATAGCGAAGAATATGAAGATGCTATTATGAGAGCAGCCAAAGAAAAAGAAAATGCAGAAAGAGTAGAAGCTAAATTGGCATTAGAAAAAGAGCTCTCAACAGAAGAGTCTGATCAAAATAGACGATCAATTTTAGATAAAATGAATGGTGGAGATGGAAACTTAGAAGGTTCGAACGTCCCAGAACCAAAAAAAGGAAGTTTTTATCCAGGTGAAGATACGATTCAAATTACTCCAAGAGAAGAGAATAAAGTAGATGACTTTTATGGAAAACCAGAAGACGAAGAAAAAAAAGTAGACCAAAAAAGTGAATCAGAACTAGAAATAGAAGATTCGGAATATGAAGACCGTATTATGCGAGAGGCTAAAGAAAAGAAAGAAAAAGAATCGCCAGAAAAAAAACCAGAAGAAGTAGAAATAGTAGTAGAAGAAGCAGCAGTAGAGCCAGTAGCAGTTGAAGAAGTAAAAGATGATGAAGTTGGTATACCTAGTGATAAAGCTGCGAAGCAAGTTATAAAATTTGAAGAAAATACTGGTGTTAGCGCTTTAAATGATAATACTGGAGAATATCAACCAGAAGAATTTACATTAATAGAAAATGCTCTAACAGATGCAGAAATGGCGATTATAGAAGAAAACCTTGTATCTGTAGATACAAGTGCAATTATTCGTATTCAAAGAGATGGCGACAGAATGGGGAGTACTTTTGTTGATGTAGATACAAAATTTATCAAGGGCAAGAATATGAGTACCCAAGATTTAAAGAAGTTTTTTGAAAATGTTTATCAAGACGAAACTCTTTTAATGAATAAAATAAACGCCTGTAAGCAATTACCTTCTGTAAAGACAGGAAAACAAAGTGTTTGTAGCTGTATCAAAGAAGATATTGTGTCTTTTGAAAATGATTTAGTATCACCTTTTGTTTGTACAGATAATTAATTAATTTGAAATAATTGAATCAATACCTCAAGTATATGCTTGGGGTATTTTGTTTTTATTAACAAAAGTGAATTAATTATTGTGTAGAATCTTGGCATTGTATATTTTTATTTGTATAATATTTATATAGGCTTGACAAAAAAATCAAAAGTTTGGAGAAACTTATGAAAAATATATTATTTCTAATTATTCTGTTATTTATATCTTCTAGTTTAAATATTCATGTTTTATTTGCTGAAGATACAGAGACTTCAGAGGTAAATAATGAAGGAACACCTACTGAAGAAAACTCTGATGCTGAATCAGATGATGATTCTTCTGAAGAAGAAAAAAAAGCTCAAGCAGAAGCAGAAAGAGAAGAATCAGTAAAAAATTGTGAAAATTATTTTAACGAAGGAATACCTGGTGCTAGTGTTTGTAAAAGTCTACAAACTAGTAGTGAGCTTAAGATGATTAAAGATCTTTATGATAATTGTCTTCCAAAAAATGTTGATAATGATGAGCAATGCCGAGATACAAGAAGCTTTGGCTTAGAGCTAAACGAAGAAATTACAGCTGGTGTGTTACAGGGAGGCGTATTTAAATCAGATATTATATTTGATACGAGTGATGTAACAACACCAATAAAAAAAATGGGCTACCATGCAGATGTGTTTTGTACAAGTATTGGTATCACTAGGTGTTTAGAGCTACACTCTCATTATTTACTTAAAAATATGCAGGGTGATCCGGCAGGAGCAGCAGCATTATATACGGGTGGCCAGACTCCAGAACAAAAAAATCTTCAAAGGCAATTAGATAGTGCGGCGATACAACCAGATTTTTTTAGAGGAACGGTTGGCCGTACTTTAGACTTTTCTAAGGTATGTAGTGATGGAGATGATGTGAAAGAAGTTTTAAAAGAAAACTTTTTTATAGAAACAGACAGAACAAGTCTTCATAATACAATTGATGTTGGTTCAAACCTTCTTTTTGCTTGTGCTGATAACCCAAGCTCATGTAATGGAGGTGAAAGTAATGTTGACTATTCAAATGTTTATCGCAGCAATTTAATAAAAAATGGATGTAGTAATAAGTTTTTAGAGAGCCAAGAGTCAAATTATTTTATGTCAGACCAATTGATGAGTGATATTCAATCAATTAAACGTATGGGCAGCGCAGAAGATGTTAAAAAGTTATTAAAACTTTTAGAAAATGGTGATAAAATAACAGATGCCATGAAACGTTGGATTCGAGAAAAAAGGAATGATCTTTTAAGCGAAACAAGTATTGGTGAAATAGAAAACTCAGAGATGGGAGAAAGAGAAATCGCTTTATGTCAAGAATCTGCAGAACTTGGTGCTTTACCTCCAAAAAATGATGGAGAGGTATCAGAAGCTTGTAAAGAAGCTTATGAAGAACAATTTAAAGAAAGCTATCCAGAAGAATACGATGAAAACTTTAATGGAAACTCAATAGATATTGATACTTTTTTAGATAAATTAACAGAAAAAAGAAATGAAGAAAATGAAAGTATGTCTGAGAAAGAAAAAGAAATTGTGGATGCTTTCGCAACTCACGAATCTTTTCAAGAGGTTATTTTACTTGAAATTAGAAATAACCCTGATTTAATAGCAAGTACTGCTTTGGCTAGTCCAGATGGCCCTATAGTTTTAGGTGAAAAAATTTCAGCTTCATTAGAAATTGCAGAAGGTAAGTTTGGAAGTTCAGACTTTAGAGAGAAAGGTTCAAAGGTTGACTCTAATCCAAGTGATTTTATAGATGATGTGAAGCCGAGTGATATAGATGGTGACCAAAATATAGGATCTTTTAGTATGGGTGGTGAAGATCACCCTTTATTTTCTAATGGTTCATTTTCAGGTGGCTCAAACTCTTCAAGTGGAGCAAATTACTCGGGAACAGTAAATATGAATACTCCTTTATCAACTCCAAAAATTTCGGATGTTAGTTTTACACCAGAAGGAGTGGATATCACAGCAGTTAACAACAAACATGAAGAGTTATTAACTAGTGTAAATGACTATAGAGCTCAGTCAGCTATTGAAAAATCAAAGTCTAATAATCTTGTAGATGGTGGCTTTTCTTCTTCAAACTCTAATTTTGATAATTCCTCTTATTCTTCAAGTTCTAGTTATTCTAGCTATGATTCAAGGGGTTTTAATAGTGGTTCAAACTCACAAGGTGGGGCTTCTAACTATATGGGTAGCAAACTTTCTTTTGATAATGAACTAATCATTGAAGGTGAAATACGTATAGCAAAAGACTGGAATGGGGTAGATAAGCCTGATGAAAGAACTTGTAATACAAGCCCTCTAACAGTAGTACCTTCAACTAATAACCCAAATTCAGATGATTGTGATGATGATGTAATAGATGAAATTATCTCGACTCTTCCTGATATGCTCAGCTTATAATTACAAGAAAATACTTTGATGAAAACCACTATGTGATTGATAGTGGTTTTTCTTTGTATTTAAAGAATTGGAGCTTTATACTAAGGACTCTTTCTTCATGAGTAATGTATAAACTTGGGAAATTATATGATAGTTCGTTTAATAATCACTTTTTTGTTAGTAAATATTCAGATGATTTTTTCATTGGATGATCTCTTTCATGATATCTTATTAAAAGAGAGTCGAACTTATCAGGCCGAAAGTAGGACTCCTTCTATAACAGATGTGCCTGTTGAAGAAAGAGTTTTTGAATCTCAATTATATTTTAGTATGGCGAGTCAAGCCGAAATTAGATTAAAAAAAGTCTCTCAAAAGATAGAGTTGATGGACCAAGCGATTACCTTACCTTTGGTAATTGCAAAAAAATATCAAAAAAAACAAAAAGAATTAATTCAATATAAAAGTGAACTTGCTCACAGAATTATTAAAGGATATTTAAATTCTAAACCACAAGAGAAATCAATTAGAACTCCAGATGATTACTCAATAGACCAGGCTTTAAAGGTTTCAAAAAAATTAAAAGGTGATCAATTAACAGAATTTATTGGAAACTGGGAAGCTTCGTACACTTCTTTTGATGCAAAAAAGAAATTTGCTCCATACTTATTGATGGCTTCGATGTATGGTATTGATAATGATTTAACTAAAAAAGCGAGTTTATCTTTAGACTTTGAAAGAAATCAAATTTATAAATTTAGAGAAAAAGAATATAAAGCCCCAAGAGAAGAAGAGGTTGAATATATTTATGATGTCATCAAAGAACATGAAGGAATCATGAGTTATTCTGTACAACGTAGTTTAGCTAGAATAAAAAAAACAGAAATGATGCTCAAATCATCGGAGTTAAAAAAAGAAAAAAAGTTATTTTTAATTGACAGACTATACCGTGAAAAAGAAGCTTTAATTAGTTTTTTGGCTAGAGATGGTCTTGATATTTTTCCTTCTCATAAAAAAAACCAACTTAGTTTTGAGGATAGGTTTAAAGCATGGTTTGAAAAAAGAAAAGTACCAAAGAATGCGGAAAAAATATTATGGCCATTAAGTGATGAGGGCACGATCGTATCAAAATTTACAAAAAATAAACCTTATATTGAAGTACGTCCAGATAAGTTCTCCAAATTATTGAGTCCCCTAAATGCTAGAGTTTTAAAAGCCTCTTCTAAAGAGATTTTTTTACAGTCTAAACATTATCGCCTTAAAGTTATCGGTAAGTTTGATTTACTAATTAAAAAAGGCGATATAGTAAAGGTAAAGTATCCATTAGCTATAGTATTGGATGAAAAAGTTTTAAAAATTTATTTAGAATCTGTAATACCAGGGGTAAAAATAAATTATAGAGTACGTAATTTTTTATCTTACTTTTAGATATAAACTTAAAAATTTAAATTTTTACAGCTAAATGTAAGGGATTATGAAGCAATTTATTTTAATCAACATATTCATTAGTTCTATCATTCATTTTAACTCATATGGGGACTATTTTCCTCATGAAGATAAGTGGATGATGAGCATTTTACAGTCAAAGAGTTTAATTTGGTCTGATAGAGAAATGGATGTTAAATTTACTTTGACAAAAAAAAAGCAGATAAAAGTTAAACTTGTTTTTTCAACGAGTGTTTATGATTATGACCGCTCTTGGAGAAAAAAAGTAATAAAAAGAATGAACTATTTGTATCCAAAAATAATAAAAGAAGTGTATAAATATAGCTCAAAAGAGTTATTAAGTATTTTTGACCCAAGATTAGACATAGAATGGCAAATATATTTATCAAAAAGCTTATACGGAGAATTTAAACAAGGTAAATTACTCTGGAAAAAAGGAATCTACTAGAAATGACTGACAAAAAATTATGTGATATATGTGAATGTTTGGTTGATGTTGAGTTGTATGACTATCATCGTTCAACAGAGCAGCATATTCTTTATAAAATTCAAGAACGATATCCTATCTGGGTAAACTCTAAAGAAAAAGTAATCTGGTTTTATCGAAATTTTTTATTAAAGGATCACTAAAAATGAATGGATTTTTTGAAAACTTAATAACAGAAAGAAAATTACGACAAGAGATTCGACATACTTTAAGTGAAGACTCTAAATTAAATTTAGAAGAAAATTTATTTGTAGAACTATTATATTCAACGGTTTTAAATTGGGATAATCTTTTAAACATAACTAGAGAAGAAGCAATAAATTATTTAACTAAAAAATCTTCTAATGATTTACCTCATCTATCTCATTTAACAAATGCTAGGTTAGTTAAATTTTTAAAGGCCTCAGAAGGAAGCTTTTTATTTTCATCAAGATTTCGTTCAAAAACATCAAAAGAAGTTTTAAAATTACTTGCTTCAAACTTAGAGTTTGATTTTGTAACTGAATTAAAAAATACAAGAGTTTTGAAGTCTACTTCTGAATATGAAATTTTACCAACTCCTTTAAGATTAGATGTTGACCCAAGTTATACGGGTAAAGGCGTGACAATAGCCTTTTTAGATGGAGGTTTCTATCCCCATCCAGATTTAATGAAACCTAGTAGAAGGGTCGTTGCTTATAAAGATTTAGGTGCTCCCCATAGGCCAAAATCTGATTTTGAAAAACCTGATCATAGAAGCTGGCATGGTATGCAAACTTGTGTTAGTGCTGTTGGTAATGGATATTTATCTAAAGGCTTATATAAGGGTATAGCTTATGAGTCTGATGTAGCTTTATTAAAGGTAGCAGGAGATGAAGGCTTTTCAACAGAGTCTATTGTAGCTGGCATAGAGTGGTGCATCAGAAAAAGAAAAAGATACAATATTAGAGTGTTAAACATTTCTTTGGGAGTAAATGGATCGGGTTCGTTTAGAGAGTCTATAATCAATCATGCAGCAGAAGAAGCTGTACAATCGGGAATCAATGTAGTAGTAGCTGCTGGAAATGAATCTTGGTCTGAAATAACTCCTCCAGGAAATTCTCCTAGTGTAATAACTGTTGGAGGGCTTGATGATAGAAACTCTTTAGACCAAAAAGATTTTGGTATGTATCATTCAAGTTTTGGTAAAACTTATGATGGTGTTATGAAGCCAGAAATTATAGCTCCAGGCATTTGGGTCGCGGCTCCGACTCTTCCTGGTACATTTTTTTATAGAGAGGCTGAATTTGTATGGAAACTTTCACAGGCAAAGAGTTTGTATCATTTAAAAGAAATATTAAATAGTTTTGAGGGTAGTTTAGATTATTTAGAAGACTTAAAAAGAATGCCATTTCAAGATTGTATGGGTTTTATTTCTCATAAAATTAAAGAGTTTAAACTTATATCTCCATATTATCAACATGTTGATGGCACATCTTTTTCAGCACCAATTGTTTGCTCAATTATAGCTCAAATTTTAGAGGCTAACTCTAAATTGACTCCAAAAAATGTAAAAGAAATATTGATGGAAAGTGCTCAAAGGCTTGATAATGTAGCAGTAGAAAAGCAAGGCTGCGGAGTTGTTCAAGCAAGAGCAGCCGTTGCTTTAGCAGTTCAAAAATCGGTATCTGTAGGTTTTGAATATCCTGAAATTAAAGAAAATACAGTAAAACTTATTTACATTAAAAAAGAAGCAAGAACCGTAGAAGTTGCAGGTAGTTTTAATGACTGGAAAAGTGGAGAGTATTTTTTAAAGAAAAACAAACAAGATGTTTTTGAGATTGATATTGCTTTACCTACTCAAGGTACATGGGAGTATAAATTTTTAATTGATGGAGAGACTTGGGTTGATGACTCTTTAAACTCTACAAAACATTATGATGGCTATGGTGGTTTTAACTCTGTTGTTCATTTGCACGGAACCAAAAAAACTAAAAATCAGCTTTTATCCTTAGCTAAAAGTTTAAACTCTATTAAAAGTATAAAAAAAGAGTCTACTTTACATCGAAAACTATTGAGTGAGTTAGACCAAGTTTTCTCGTATGAAAATATAGCTAGAAGCCCTTTAGTTTTAGAGTTTTATGAAGACCGTATAAAAAAGGTGATTCATCATATAAAAACAAGAAAAGTAGAAAATGGTGTATTTTTATATCAACTATATAATTGTGGTTATATTTTACAAACTCCGACTTTAACAATTGGTATAGATATAGTTAGCGGCAAACACGTTTGGGATGTTTTTTGGAATACAAATCAAGAGATTTTTTCAGAGCTTGTATCATTGTTAGATATAGCATTTGTAAGTCATCGTTTACCAGATCACTTAGATTTAGATATTGTTAATAAAATGATAGAGCAAGATAAATTAGTGGTTGTACCAAGTGAGATGGAAAACCTGTGTTTAAATGGAGTGATTGGTTTTGAACCAGGAGAGTCACGAAATTTATATTCACTTGGCTCACAAAATATGTCTTTAAATATAGATGCTTTACCAGGGCTTTACCGAATGAGCTCTGCAAAAGATATAGATTTAAGATGTTATAAAATGTCTTTGCACGAAAAATTTAATATTTTACATTTATCAGATCATGAGATTAATACTCCATTACATTCTATTGGTTTAAATTCTAAAGATCAATTAGGTGACGTGCATGTGTTATTAGCACCATTGCCAGTAACTGATGATGAAGCCGTTATTCAAAACTGGTTAGATGCAGTAGATAGGATTGATCCAGATATTTTAATACCTATAGGGCTTGCAGAACTTGGGCAAAAAAATAATTTAGATCGGTCTTTGTATCAAAGAGCATTTAAAATTTTAGAACGTACAAATAGAGGTTTTGAAGTTTTAGCTTGGGGTGACTCTATTAAAATTGGACATTTATAAGTTATGCAAGATATTCAAGTAAAAAATGATAATAGCTCTTATTTGATTACTACTGATATAGGTGATTTAAAGTCGTTTATAAAAACTAAATCAAAGATATTAATTATTTGTGACTCTAATACAGAATATCATGCAAAATATATTAAAAATAGTTTGGGTTGTGATGTTTATTTTGAAGAATTACTTCCAGGAGAAGAAACAAAGTCTTTTGATACGATTGTTTATCTTCTTGAAAAATATTCAACATTATTAAATCGCTCTAGTGGGGTTGTTTTAATTGGTGGTGGAATGATTGGTGACCTAGGTGCTCTATTTTCTTCATTGATGTTTCGTGGAATTGACTTTTATATGGTTCCTACTACTCTTTTATCAATGGTAGACTCATCTATTGGGGGCAAAACAGCCGTAAATTTAAAGTCTGGTAAAAACCTAGCGGGAGTATTTAATAATCCTTGTGGTGTTTTTATTGATTTTAACTTTTTAAGAACATTGCCTTGGCTTGAAGTTATTTCAGGATATGGTGAGTTGTTAAAATCAGCCTTAATTGATTCAAAAGACTTTTATCAAGAGGCATTAAACTTTTCTTTAAAGAAATGGTATGACTCACAAGGTATAGATGAAAATTTGTCTAAACTAATTTATAAAGCAATGCTCTTAAAAAAGAGAGTCGTTGAAGAAGATCAATTTGAAGGTGGCTTAAGAAAGGTTTTAAATTTAGGGCATACAATGTCTCATGCTATTGAATCATATTACAAATATAGGATTCCTCATGGAGTTTGTGTTTTATATGGTTTGTTTTTAGAAGGGGCCTTAGGATACTATTTAGGTTACGTAGAGTCTGACTTTCCTCAAGAAATATTAATAAAATTTAAAGAGTTAGAGTTGAATGAATACGATGGAAAATGGAGTGATTTAGAGGCTTGGTTAAAAGTGGACAAAAAGAACTTTGATGAGTCTATACAATTTGTTTTTATGAGAGAGCCAGGGGTATTATTTGATAAAAAAAAGATCTCAACTTCGATAAATTTAGAAACTATATTTAAAAATGAGGAGATTTTTTCATGAGAGTGCTTACTTTAATGTTAAAAACGAATCAAGACCTATTTCAAAAAATAAATGAGTACTCTTATTTTGATGGATTTGAAATTCGTGGTGATAAAATGGTTGAGCCATTAGATTTTGATACTTTAAGGCTTGCTTGTAAAAATAAATTATTAATTTATACTTGTCGTGAAGAAAATAAAGATATTAAAGAAATAAAAACTCAATATGTAGATGCTCTTAATTTTGGTTTTGATTATGTTGATTGTGATATTAAATCGTGGGAAAAACTAAGTGATGCAATTGTTGAATTAAAAGAGTATTTGATACTGAGTTATCACAATTTTGAAGAGGCAAAGTTTTCAGAACATCTATTAAAAGTATTTGAAGAAAACCCAGCTCAAGTAAAAAAAATAGCATTAATGCCTCATGATACTTCACAGGCTTTTATATGTTTAAATAAATTTGAGCGCATATCGGGTAAAAAAGTATTAGTTTTAATGGGTGGAATGGGCCAATGGAGTCGCCTTTGTTATAAAAACTTTGGTAGTGAGTGGAGCTATTTTTGTTTGGATGAGGTCGCCCCTGGACAAGTGAGTACAAAACAGTTAAAAAATGAACATTACCCTCAAAGTAAAAAAGATACATCAGTTTATGGAATTATCGGTGACCCTGTAGAGCATTCTTTATCTCCAAAAGCTCATAACTTCTTTTTTGAAAAAAATAAAATAAATGCTCAATACCTAAGGTTTCCAACTACTAATTTACCAGAGTTTTTTTATTGTTTACCAAATTTTGTTAATGGGTTATCTGTAACGATGCCACATAAACAATCTGTCATGTCATATTGCAGTAAATTAGACCCATTAGCAAAATCTTGTGGCTCAGTAAATACTCTAAAGCGTACAGCAGATGGTTTTATTGGATTTAATACAGATGCTCTTGGTTTACGCTTTGCAATAAAATCAAGAGTAGAAAATTGGCAAGATTATAAAATTTTAATACTAGGTGCTGGTGGAGTAGCAAGAGCTGCTTTAAGTGTATTTTGTGATTTAGAAGGGCAAATTACCATAGCTAATCGCACAAAAGAAAAAGCCGATTATTTAGCAAATGAATTTAATGTAGATTGTATTGATATATCTGAGATAAAAGATTTATCAAATACAATTATTATTCAAGCTACAGCCTGTGGAATGGGTGAAGATATTTCATCTCCGATTGACGTAGAGTTACTAGATAAAAGTAGTATTTTGTTTGAAACGGTTTATTTTCCATCTCATACTCCAATGGTACATCACGCTAATAAAATAGGTGCTCAAGTCATTTATGGGCAAGATTTATTTATAGCTCAAGCTATTGAACAGCAAAAAATATGGTTTGATGGTGAATGTTTAGATTTTTTAGAGCTTGAGAAAGAGTTGAGTTAGTTTTGGGATGCAGAGGTTTCAAAGTATAACTTTCACTTCTTAACTAATACACCATTTTGGTAATAAAGCTTTTTGTTTATGAAACTACTCTTGTCATAAAACAAAAATAATCCATGCAGTAAATTATTTTGATAATAAGATTTACTTTTAATTAGACTGTTTTCATAATATTTAAATTGAGTACCACTTTTTAAACTATTTTTATATTGAGTAGAACTTTTTCTATTGCCATTTTGGTAGTAAACTATAGTTTCTCCATGCTTTAACCCTTGTTTGTAATTTGCTTTTGATTTTAAACTACCATTTTTATAGTAGTACTTAGCTGTCCCGTGGATAAGACTTTTTTGATAGGGTATTTTTGCTTTAATTTTTGAGTTTTTGTAATACTCTTTATAAGTTTTTTCTATTTCTCCATTCTTAAAAAAACAAATTGATTTGATTTCTCCATTTTTATGGTATTTGGTGATTCCTTGATGTAGGTATAGCTGTTTGGTGTTGATTTTATCTAAATTATGATACCGAACAAAGCCAATTAGTTTATTATTTTTAATTTGATTTTCTTTGAGTAACAGTCCATTTTTATAAAGTCTTTTTGATTTAAGTTGAGACTTTCGGCTGTATAAAAAAGCTGCACCATGTTTAATTCCATTAAGATAGGGGGTTTTACTTTTGATGACTCCTGTGTCATAAAACTTTTTTAAAATGCCATCGACTTTATAATTTTTTACTGGAGCAGAGGATTGTAATATGCCTTTTTTATAGACATTAATTTTATATATAATCCCTTTTTTATAATAGTTAGAAACTCCTTCTTTTTTGTTATTGATATAAGAGGTTTTAGTTTCTAACTTACCACTTTTAGAATAGCTTTTACTGAGTCCATGTTTTTGATTATTTTCATATGAATATGAAGTTTTGATTTGCCCATTATCATAAAAATTTTCAGAGACACTTTCAATTTTTCCATCGAGATATAGTGTTTTAGATTCAACTGTTCCATTTTTATAGAGTTTAGAGATACCAGTCAAAGTATCCATGCTATAGGCTAGTTCAGATAAAATAGTGCCTTTTTTAGAATAGTTTTTTTGTACTCCACTTTTATAATTATTTAAATAAGAAGTTTCTCTAAATAGTTGTCCTTTTATATTATAATATTTAGCAAGTCCATGAAGTTGATTGTTTAAATAGGGAAGTTTAGATTTGAGATTTCCGTTATTATGATAAAGGTGTATGACCTTTTTATTTAAAGTATCATTTAAGATAATTTCTTTTTTAGTTTTTCCATTTTGATGAAATAATTTAAAGGGGCTTTTTATTTTTTTATTGTTAATTTTACTAATTGATTTGAAATTTCCATTTTCAAAGTATTGGTAAAATAAGCCCTGTGTTTTATCATTGGTATAAATAGTTTTTGATTTATAATTTCCATTTTTGTAATAGGTGAAGCTTGGTTTAATTTCTTTTTCATTTAGATTTGGTGGTTCTTGGGCTTGAAATAACTGTAAATAAAATAGGTAAGATAAAAAACTTAATATAAAAAATCTTTTGGCATTGTTCATTTTTAACTTTTGGTAAGATTAAATAGTAGTGTGAGCTCAAGTTATATTAATGGTTTTTCATTTAAAAGCCAATAATTAAAAGAGTTTTTTCTTTCTATTGTTTTTACTAATCGAAGCTTATACAATTGATTTTTAATTTATTTTTAAATATTTAGGCATAAAATTATGAGTTGGATTGTTTTAGTTGGTCAGCGTGCTTGTGGAAAAACAAGTATAGGTCAAGAGCTTGCAAAAGTTTTAAATATAGATTTTGTTGACTTGGATGATGAAATAGAGAAAAGAGAAAAAAAGAAAATTATAGATATTTTTGAGGTTTTTGGTGAAAAATACTTTAGAAAACAAGAATTAAAATCTTTGCTTTCATTACCAAAAAAAAAGTTAGTTTTAAGTACTGGTGGAGGTCTGATAACCCAAGCTGATGCTTTAAGTTTTTTAAAGCAACGAGGGGTAATCATTCATATAGAAGTTTCACAAAAAGAGCTATTAAATAGACGTAAAAATGACAAAACCCGACCTTTATTATACGGGTCTTCTACTTTAGAAAACGAAATAGAAAAAAGCTTTGAGATACGAGAAAGTTTATATATTAAAAACTCGAATATGACTTTAAATTGTAATGCTTTATCATTAGATGAATCTGTAAATAAAATGGTAAAATTAATAGAGGTGGGTAAATAAAATGGCTTCAAATAGTTTTGGTCTTATATATCGTTTTACAAGTTTTGGTGAATCTCATGGTGATCTTGTTGGGGTAATTTTAGATGGAGTTCCGTCAAACTTTCCTTTAGATTTAGATAAAATTCAAGCTGACTTAGATCGTCGAAAACCAGGGCAAAATAAATTAATGAGCCAAAGAAAAGAAGAGGACAAGTTTGAGATAGTCTCAGGCTTTTTTGAGGGTAAAACAACAGGTACTCCATTAACCTTTTTAATTAAAAATAAAGACCAAAGGTCAAGAAACTATTCAGATATAGTTGATTTATATCGCCCAGGCCATGCTGATTTTACTTATCATAAGAAATACAAAAACTACAATCCTTATGGTGGAGGACGCTCAAGTGCTAGAGAGACTTTAACAAGAGTTATAGCAGGTGCAGTAGCAAAACAATTTTTAGAAAAATTTCAAATAAAAATTGAAGCTAGTTTGATTCAAGTTGGAGATATAAAAGATGATATAAACTTAATGCATCAAAAGATATTAGAAGTTAAAAAAACTGGTGATTCAATTGGTGGGAAAGTAAAAATTACAGCTAGTAATGTGCCAGTTGGAGTTGGAGAGCCAATCTATGAAAAACTAGATGCAAGACTTGCTTATGCTTTAATGTCAATAAATGCAGTAAAAGCAGTTGAAATTGGTGATGGTTTAGCTGTAGTAAATAAATTGGGTTCTGAAAATAATGATGTAATAAAAAAAGATGGAAATTTTTTAAGTAATCATGCGGGAGGTATTTTAGGTGGAATTTCTTCTGGGCAAGATATTGTTGCTACGATGAGTATAAAACCAACACCATCTATTTTTTTAAATCAAGAAACTATTAATAAAAAGAATGAAGAGATCGAATTTCAATTAAAAGGAAGACACGATCCTTGTGTTGCTTTAAGAGCACCTGTAATCGGAGAAGCTATGATGGCTCAGGTAATATTTGATTTAATGTTGCTTGATGGAAATTTTTCATTTTGATAGAGGATATAAATAATATTATGGTAAAAAAATGTTTAATTTTATGCTTTTTAATAATTTCAATTATAAGTTCAAAAGGCTTTGAAACAGAAATTGTAAAAACAAGCTACAATGCTGGGTTGAGTGCAGCTGATATCAGAGGAAAATATAAACTAGAGGATTTATTAGATGGGGCTGATATTTTATTTGATAATAAAGAATACAGAAGAGCCCAAGATTTGTATGAGTTATCTTTATCTTTAGATGCTAAAAATTTATCTATCTTTAAACATTTATCTATCATTTATGAAAAAACAGAGCAAACTATAAAATTAGCTCATTTAGCAGAATCTGTAGCTAGTTATTTATTACCAAAAGGTAAAAATGATGATTTTTATCAAAAAATGCTTACTATATCTATTTCTTTAAATTCAAAAAGAAATATAGAGCTAGCTTGGAAAACTTGGGGTCGTTTATTTACTACTGTGAAAAAAAAGCCTGGTGAATTGCGAAATATAGTAAAAACTTTAGAGCATAGAGTTCATGTTCCTTTTTTAGCGAGAATGTATCGTCTTTTAGAAAAAAGAAAATTATATAATGAATATAAATGGGGTCAAGTAGCTGAATATTACTTTCTTCAAGGAGAAAGAAATAAAGCTAGATTTTATTATGAGAAAGAGTTTAAAAAAAGAATATTTGATAGAAGATATTTATACCCATATGCTTTAATAGAATATGAAGACAGAAACTTTCAATCTTGTCAGGTGTTTATTAAGTTAGCTAAAAGCTTAGTAAAAGATAGCTTGATTTTAAGAAAAGTTGAGTTATTACAAAGAAACTTAGATGAGCACTTATATGATGTTGGTGCAGATCAAATCAGAAAAGAAGTAGATTTTTTATTTAAGTTTGATGAACCAAAGTTAGCTCTTCGTAGGTTAGAAGAATTGACTTTACTTTCATTAAATCACCCTCAAACCTATTTAGATATCGCAAAGTTTTTATTTAAATATCCAAAAAAATATAAAACTTGGGATTACGCAAAAAATTATTTAATTAAATTTAGTGCGTTTAAGTCATTAAGCTTTGAAGACTTATTATCAGCTTGTGAAATGTTTTATGAAAAAAACCTTTTAGAAGAGATGGTAGTTTTATTAAAAAAAGTAGAAGTAAAATTTTCTAAACGAGCTAAAAAAAATAAGAGACTAAAACTATTTAAAGCGCAGGTTCTAGAGCAATTGAAACAAGACATTAAATTATTTGATTTACATGGATCAACCTTAGAGCTAAAAAGGTATTTAGAGTTTGTTTTGGCTTTTGACCCATATTTTGCTGAAGCTTATATAAAGCTTTCAGAGCTTTATGTGCTTGAAATAGAAAAAGAGATAAAATCTCGTAAAAGTTTATCAAAACAACTTAGAGAAGAGGTCTATGATTTTATCATTAGAATGAAAGAAAACCCTTTAAGAAGATCTCTATTAAGAAGTGATTTAAATTATTTTTCAGCTAAATTGATGATTTATTTTCCTAAAAAATATAGAAAGCACTCTTCAGAAATATCTTATTTGAAAAGTGCTTTAAGAGAGGATGATACTTTGCTTGATGCTTATTTAATGTTGGCAAAAGTATATTATGATTTTGAATTTTATAGGCAATCTGTAAAAAGTTTATTAACTCTTAAATCAAAATTAGATGAAGATGAGTTTGATTTAATGAAAACAATTAATGCTTTATTAAGTAAAAACCATAGAAAATTAGCTTCTCAATCTTATGCTCACTCTAATTATTTTTTAGTTGTAAATTCTATGGAGAAATCATTACTTTATGTAAAAAAAGATACAATAGATAGAGAATCTAGTATATGGTTGGCGTACTCGTATTATTATGTAGAGCAATTTAAAAAAATGGAAAAACTCGTAAATACCTCTATTACTACTTACGGAAAAGATACGGAATTATATTATTTGTTGGCCTTATCTTATGAGGGTAAATATGAGTATAAAAACGCAGTAGATGCTTATAAAAAAGCATTGAAAATAAATAAAAATGAAAAAAGTCCCTTTATTGAAGAGTGTGAAAAATCAATTGTGACTTTAGAAGCAATACTTGAGTCAAGAAAGCAATAAAACGGTAGATATGAATAATTCAGAAGTAAATAAAAGTTTATATAGAAAATATCGTCCTGTAGTTTGGAAAGATGTTTGTGGGCAAGAAAATGTAGTTCGTATATTAAAAAATACTTTGATAAGTAAGCAGGTAAGTCATGCTTATTTATTTTGTGGCCCTCGTGGAACAGGAAAAACGACTTCTGCTAAAATTTTTGCAAAAACGATTAATTGTGACTCTCCAAAAGAGGGAGAACCTTGTGAAGAATGTCAATATTGTAAGTCTTTTCAAGCAGGGACTTTTCCTGATTTTTATGAATTAGATGCAGCAAGTAATCGGGGTATAGATGACTTTAGAGAAATAAGAGATCAGGTTCAATATCCACCAATGTCTGGTAAAAATAAATTTAAAGTTTTTGTTATTGATGAAGCCCATATGCTTACGGTTCAAGCTTCAAATGCTTTTTTAAAAACTTTAGAAGAGCCACCTCCTTATATTGTCTTTATTTTAGCTACAACAGAGCCAGAAAAGTTATTAGCGACGATTTTATCAAGATGTATTCGCTTAGATTTTTCATTATTATCTCAAAAAGCGGTAGAGGAGCGCTTAAATTCAATTATTAAAATTGAAGGTGTTAAATTAGAGTCAGCAGTAAGTCAAAAACTTATTCAAAGAGGCGCTGGAGGGATGCGTGATACATTGACATTACTTGAGCAAGCAATCCATTTTTGTGGCGATTATATTGAACTAGACTCTTATCTAAATATGATGGGTCTAACTTCCTTAGAAGAGGTTGATTTACTTTTGGAGCATTGGAGTGATAAAAAGAAAGAAAACTTAATTCCTCAATTAAAATCAGTTTTACAGAGTGGAAAAAAAGTAGATGATTTATTTTTACAAATGATTGAAAGAGTTCAGAATTACATACATTTTTTATTAAAAATTGGAGGAGATTATCCAAAAATTCCTCAATATGTGGCATCAAGTAAACTAGACTTTTGGGTATTAAGTTATCAATGGTTTTTGAACGTTTTAGATTCTATGAAGCAAAGTTTACACCCTGAACTACATGGTGAATTAGGCTTATTAAAAGATATCAGTATAGATGATAAAACAATAAATCCTTCTTCTATTCCAAAAGATTTAGAAAATAGACTATTGAGTATTGAAAAAAAAATAAGTCATGTATCTAAAGTTGAGCCAGAAAAAAAATCGACAATCAAACCAAGGGTTCAAGTAAAGGATAATACTTTAGATAAATATCCAGAAGCACAAAAAAACTGGATTTTGATACAAAGAGATATTAAAGTTAGGCATCCTTTATTATTTGCTTTAATTGAACCAGCAGAAGCAAGAGATGTGGACGGAAATTTTTGTTTATACTACTCAGAAGACCACAGTTTTCATTATAAAAAAGTACAAGACGAACGTAACTTTACACTATTGAGCAAATTGGTAGATGCAAGATACGGAAAAGACTATGAAATAGAGATTATTTTAGGAGATATTCCTGGTCAAGATGTAGTTACATCAAAAGCAAAGGTAATAAAATCAAAAACTTCCTCTGAAAGTAACAATGTAAAAGAAAATGTTTCCGATGAATTAAAGAAGAAACTGCTCAATGATGATGGTTTATCTCGTTTGATAACAGAATTAGGAGCCGAAATAAAAAAAGTTGATTAATCATGCCTTTATTAAAATTTAATTTATATTTTTCTACCATTCTTTTATCTTTTTTATTGAATGGTTCTTTATTTGCAAAAAGGCAAGTGATCGCAGAGGCCTTTACTTCTTACCATAGTTTTCATTCATTAGATGTAAGATCAGAAATCTATACAGATCATGATGGTACAGTTTTATTTGAAAATGATGATAGAAGTTTGTGGGTGAAGGTTCACTTTACAGATAATTCAAAAAGGTCTGCTATTCAGGCTTTGGTAAAAATTGAATATTATGAAGATATAAACTTTCCAAAACTTCCTGAAAAATGGATAAAGCGTTTTGATAAATCAGTTGTTGAGGGGAGCAGCTCTGACATTGATAACTCAAGAACTTTTAAACATCATAAATGGATAAAATTACCAAGTGATTTATACGAGAGAGATCGAGAGTATCATCGTATGAAAATTATAATTTATCAAAAGACTAAAGTTAAGTTTGGCTGGGCTGGGCGTACTTCTAAAAAAGAGAGAGTATTTTATTTATCTCCATATCCTACTTTTGAAGGCAAAAAAATATATACAAAATCTTTACATAAATTAATGGGTTGGGCTCAAGCTAGAAATCAAATTTTACATGTTTTATATAGTTCAGTAAGACGGCTGATGGACCCTACCTATAAGCTTAGAGATGGGGTAACTCCAAGACGATATCTAAAGAAGTATTATAAAAGAGTGAATGACTATTTAGTAAAGTTTTATGATGAGGTAGACTTTAAGGCATATATGGCTGAGTTTATTACATCTTACTCAGAGGGTCTTGAAGAAAAAATAGAATTTCCAATAGAGTGGAAGAAGTTTTTAAATATTGATGATAAAGATTTTAATCTTGTAGCTTTGATGCCTAAAGTAAACGAAATGATGCAAGGTTATTATAAAAAGCTTGAAAATCACCAACATTTTTTAACCTTAACCAGAATTGTGGGGTCAGAACTCAGAATACTAGAAAAATTAGATAAGGTTAGAAAACTTTCAGATACGGAGATAGAAAGATGGAGCGTTTTTCCTGTTATTGAGTCTCGTAATGGCTTTTTAGATAGAATTAACTTATTGAAAAAAACTTCTATTGACCAGCAGCAAGCATACGAGTATGTAGGTCAAGATGTAAAAAGGTTACTTGGTTGGAATAGAAGAGAAAATCAATGGACTCCTCTTGAAAGAACTCCTATTTACTCTTTAGCAAATAAAACGATTCAAGTAAAAGGACGGTCAGAGTTTGTAGACCCAGCTGTTATTGAAGCTGTAAGAGGCTACTTTTATTCTTTATTTTTTGTTTTAGCAGCAGAAAACTATTATGCTAAGGTTTTTGAAGAGTTAGCAACATCAGCACAGGGTATCTTTCAACTATCTCCACCTGAGTTAACCTTTTCTTTAGATAATGAGTTAATATTTAATGGAGAAGAGGGAGTTTTGATTGCTAGAGTTTTTAATCCATCAAGATATATATCATTAAAAAATGTACACCTTTTGATGGAAAAAAGAAACCTAAGAAGAATGATTTTCTATCGAGGAGATAACTTACAAACAATTAAACTACTAAAACCACAAGAAGTTAAATATGTCTTTTTTAGATTTAGTGCTATTGGTATAGGTACAGATTATCCTTCCATGCAAGTTCGTTATAATAAAGACTATAAGACTCAGGCTAGGGTTATACCTGTAGCTGTAATGAGAAAAGACGAATTTTTGAATAAGTCAATTGAAAAAATAGAAAGAGCTACTAAAAAAGATGTTTATAACTCTTATACAAACCTAAAAAAGAAATTACAAAAATTTAGTGACCAGTTAGAAGAGCGTAGAGGTCAAAGACGTTAGGTTCTATAGTGTAGTGTTTTCTGGCGGTGGGTGTGAGCCTAGAGTAATGACTTTCTCTATTGGATCTTCATAAAATGAAGAGTTTGTAAAAATCTCTTTTAAAGTTTTTTTAGATGTACCAATAGTCATAGCTGTATTTGGAAAAGCGTGGTACATGACATAGAGTTTACTTCTACAAATCACATTATACAAAGCCATGAGCTTTTTCTTTTTAGCTTCTAGTTGATCAATTTGTTGTTTGATTAATTCTTGCTGTTTTAAAATTATTTCAAATTGAGCTTTTTTGGCGGGTGCAAGAGAGTCTAAGTTATTTAATAAAGACTGAATAGGTATCAAAGACTTTTTTATTTTTGAATATTGCTCTTGAAATTGATTAATTTCTCCTTGGCTTTCATCCATTCTTTGTCTAATAAAAAATTTATCACCTAAAATTACTTTAGTAGTAACCCCTAACTTTGACCCCATTTCATTGCAGAATATGTTTCCGATACACTTAATTTCTCCACCAACTATAAGCCCTTTACTACTAGTGACTTTAATATTGGCATAACAAATAACGTTTGAATTGATAATTGATGTTTCAACTAACATTTCTCCATAGCATTCAACATTTCCAGCTTCAACAAACTTAGTGGTAAGACTACCTTTTGCTTTGATTAGGCCTTTGTCTGCACCTTTAAAACCTGTTTTTATAAATATATTGCCACCTGCAATGAGGGTTGATGCTTCTACGGTTCCCATGACAGTTATATCTTCTTGTGCTTTTATAGTAAAACCAGATAAGACATTACCATTGACGATAACTGAGCCATTAAAACTAATGTTACCAGTACTAAAATCTACGTCGTGGGGCACTGTATAAACAGGGGAGACATTAATCATTTTTCTTTTTAAAAGAACTTGCCCATCAATGGTAGAGTAGCACTCTAAGCCATTTTCGCTAACTTCGGTATTTTTACCAGAAACAAAGTTGTCATCTCTTACGTGTGAGGGTGGGACGTCTTCACCATAAATGTTTAGCCCAGGCTTACCTTCGACTAGGGGTGTTTTTCTGGCGAGTAATTGTCCTTTTTCAACATTATTGATAAAACCAACGTCTCTATAATCAATATTGCCATCAGCATCTACTTTAAGTACAGGTTTAATATCTATTTCAAAGTTAAGAAATACAGAGGCATTTTTACCTTGTATAGCAGGAGTAGCTTTAACAATCAATATTTTTGGAGCTATCTCTCCTGTATTGTTATAGGCATCTAAAGCCAGTACGATTTCTTGGGTTAAAACACCATTAACAATACCTTCCTTGCTAATTATCTCTAATACTTCTTCGAGTATATAAGATTTACCAGGAATGCAGGGTTTGAGTAGTAAATAGCTTTCTAAACAGTCATAGGTGATAGAGACTTCAAAGTCTTCATCAGGGCTTAAAACCCTTTTTTTTATATTTGATATTGTAGTTGACATGAAATTCCCAAAAGTGCTTGTTAATTATATCGGAAAAATAAGGAGATGATAAAGGAAATCATTAAAAAAAGAATATTTTGTTTTTGTTAGAAGTTAAAACAGTGCTTTTTAGATAGACTTCATTGACACTCTTTTAGAGTAAGGATCCTCTGAAAAACTTGCTTGAGCGAAGCTTTCTTGTAGCTTTTTTTTGTTATTTCCGATGGTAATTTCTGTCCCACTATGGGCAACTCCTTTAACAAGAAGTTTTGAAAGGGTTGGGCGATTGTATAAAATTTGAAGTTTTGATTTTTTATTATTTAGTAGATTTAGTTTAGTTTCAAAGTTTTCTTTATTTGTAATTAAATTTACAATCTCTAGCCTTTGTTTATCATTAAGCATTTTTAGTGCAGATGTAAATTGCTCTTTATCTTGATGTTGGAGTATTTTAATTTTTTTAAGTTTGGTTTCAAATGTAGAAATTGCTGCTGTAGTTTCTGATATTCTTTCTCTAATAATAAACTTGTCTCCAATTATTATATTGGTGCTTACTCCTAGTTTTGAACCGATTTCTTTGCAAATAATGCCATCTACTGCTGTAACATTACCACCTAATATTTGACCTTTGCCAGAAGCAGAAAAACGTATACTTTGGTATGCGATAATGGTGGAGTTTACTATAGATGATTCAAGAAGTAGTTTGCCATGGCATTCGATATTTCCACCTTCTATAAATTTTACCGTTAGATCTCCTTTACATTGTATTTTACCTTTGTTTTGACCAATGAAACCACTTTTAATAATTATGTTTCGACCAGAAATCAATTGAGCCGCTTCGACTGTTCCTAGGACGGTTATGTCTTTTGTTGCTTTGATTGAAAAACCAGAAAGAACTTTACCAACAACCATTACAGACCCGTTAAAGTTAATGTTGCCTGTTTTTAAATCAACGTCGTTAGATATAATATGAATAGGGGAAACATGAATAATTTTTCGATCGAGCTGAACTTTTCCATCAACTGTGGCATAGCAGCTATTTTCATCTTCACTGATAATTACATTATCACCTGTTACAAAAGATACAACTTTAGGAGGTGGAGGAACGATGGTTTGACCAAATATATCTAAGCCATCGACAGTTTGTTCACTTGGTATTCGAGTGGCGAGTAATTGGCCTTTTTCAACATTATTGATAAGATGAAGCTCTTTATAGTCAATTTGGTCTTCTGCTCTATTAATAAAGCCTGTTGATAGTTTAGTGTTAAACTCAAAGATGACTTTGCCGTCTTTTCCGTATTCTGGGGGTGTTCCTTGGCAAATTAATTGGTTACGAATAGATATATTATTATTATTTATATCATCAATTAACTTTTTTATTAATTGGCGATTGATTCCGTGTACAATTTCGTGTTTTTGAAGTTGATTTAAAACTTCATCGAAATGTAGGGATAGCTGGTCTTTTTGAAGGATTAGGCTCAAATAAACCTTTAATTTATCATCAGAAATAATGAGGCTAATATCTCTTCTTAAGAAGTCATTGCTATTAAATGATGGTGAGTTGTCTTGCCCTTTAGATTTAGGGGATAAGTCAGGGTCAGCTTCTAATAAAGAAAGAAGAAAATCTACATTTTGTTGTTCAGGAGTATCTTCTTTATTTTTGGAATCGTTTTTTTGAGTCATGAATACGTACTTCTGATATTAAGTCTTTTACTATCTTACAAGATTATACACAAAGTATATGAGAGAAAATAGTTTTTTAATAAAGACTTTTATTCTTTTTGAAAGTATGTAGACCGCTTAGACTCAAGTTTTTGTTTTAAATAAGTGTACTTGGCAAATTCAATAGCACTAAGTTTGTTTAAATCATCAATATTTTGAGCATCAGGATTAGCTGAAATAATCTCTTGAGACTGTCTATATTGATTATAGGTAACCCACATTAAATCTCTAAGTTGAGATTCATTCATATTATCAATGGCGCTATAATCGACTCCATCAACACGTCTGGCTTCTTCTTCAAATTTTTCGTAAGAGCCATCACGAAGATCCATGATGTTTCCGCTTTGTACTTTTGGAGTAAATTTGCTACGAAGCCAAGTAAGGGCTTTTTCAGCTAAAATGCTACCTAAAATACTAAATACAATAATTGCGATAGGGGCAAAGGGGCCCATAAAAGCACCAACAAAGGCACCGATAAAATAACCGACTGTACTGCCAATAACTTGAGCACCTAAGCTAGCCCAGTCAGTAGATCCAAGTTGACCAGAACCAATTTGATATCCTAGTGAGGCTCCAGCGATTGCACCTAATATTTTAAATGGGCCAGGTAAAAAAGTGGTTAGAGCAGAGCCGACCATTCCACCAGTAAAAGCACCAGCGTTTGCAGTCCAAAATTGGGCTGTAGTTATAAAGTGAAAAGCTTCTCTATAATTGACTTTACTAATATCACCTTTGTTTTGAATAATTTGATGAACGATATTGTAACTAGCTGTAACTGCAACGCTCATAGCAGCAAAACTTGCTCCTGCTTTTAAAAATTTTGTAGCAGGGCTAGATTGGCTTCGACTCAAGTCAGACTTAAGTTCGCTTTGAATTTTTCTTTGGTCTCTGATTTCAGTTTTAATTGCTTTTCTAGTTGGTCTATCAGCACCTTTAAGGCTTGATTGTAGATCTGTAATTCTTGTTTGGCTAGTTTGAATAGATGTTTGTAGGTTATTTACATGAGTAGTTTTTAAACTGTTGCTCATTCTTGTGATTTCAGCTTCGGTTAACTTTACTCTCCCGCCTTTGGCATATTGACCTTGGCCAGGGCCAGAAGCAACTCGATTAACTCGATGCCATCCATCAGCGTGCCTTTCAATGGCTGTGATAATATTATTTTGTGTAGAAATAACATGAGGTTGTAAACCTGTGGTTGGGTTAACTATTGCAACAACATTAGAGTAGTTTGCACTAGCAGCACTAGCGTTAGCAGCAGAGATAGCAATTGCAATACTTTGGCTTTCTGGATTTGCAGAGCCAGAAAAGCCATGGTTTTGAATATTGGTAATTTGAGTGTTGGTTTGATGCAAGAGCAGTCTATTGTTATTTAAGCTAGTTTCTAAGGACTGTAGGCCTCGTTGAATTTCTAATCGACGAGTTTGTTGTCCTTGGTAAATAGACGGGTCGTTGCCTGCTTTTGCACTCATTACTCCAAGTTCGGTTTCAAGATTGTAAACTTTAGCCTCAGTCTCTTGAACTCTTTGAGAATAGTGATCTTTTAAGGACATTGCTTGTAGTAGCTCAGCTTGGGTATCGTCTGAGACTCCACCTGCAAATAAGGGTATTGTAGTTTGTAAAAGTAATACTACTATTAATATGTGAGATATTATTTTRTTYNTRATNTNNGTMATWYNTTTTMAWWRSWYATAWTTNNTTCNACWKMTWTTRCRTWWAWWMKRTAMWGRNTSTTNCNNTTTGTTNATNAAKAYAYWWRMKMMWKRYYANNTTTASTMMRTTTWAAKWWWNTARATAAKWCNTNWAATKWNARATGMRATMTMTAWAWWAWYWGWNGTRCMNTAWAWWGNGCTAAKNAAAYTAKNTRATARMYATWKKATCTAWWNGCWWSKKKRATSAWWNNTTYAANANCAAATMYAMYSMWTSWKWTNAGMAATTRCWTYKYCMWYWRAWSTTAATWRWRRNTAAANTGTWKGAWNATKARKWNTRAATKTRRMNTTCWWWGRMNTTAAAMATWWRRNATKTKWWKMGMGMWAWKASYKATWTGWWSTTYWCMNGYGKRTMKNAARTGMMAMTWWAKKGMKKTWARMTKYRNNGYACWWWWTGYRAMMAWTMTYSKAMTSGTKRYKKYKYAWMWWTARYAWCAWKAAKSKWWKKNATSNNTWATTTWYYWAWRKWTWWWAANTWAKNGYTYMRKRRMRTARNAAYGRNTAKWMWRWAWWRTWWYAKAATNNTACYAWSWNATNGAAAAYKRATTATGCGCCTTCGAGAGAGTAATTCTCTTCTTCAAAAAGATAACTTCTTAGAAGATGTGTTTAAGGTAGATAATCTAGAAGAGAGGATGCTTTTATCAGCAGACCCACTTTTAGGACCGGGTTATCATGCTTTATTTGTTGATAATCAAGAGCAAAACCTTGGTACCCCAATTCAAATTAATGATTTGGGTGGACAAAAAACCTTACCTACCTATCAAATTAAGCAATCAAATCAAGATCATATCATTGATTTAGCTGATTTAGAAAAAAACTCATCAACTTTAGATTCTGCTTTAAAAATAGGTTCACAAGATATTTTAGGTGGCTCTGGTACTTTAGATGCTTCTGTGATAAATGATGGTATTTTAGCTCCTGGTTATTCCCCCGGTGTGCAAAACTTATCAAGTTTTACTCAAACTTCAAATGGTGAACTAATCATTGAAATTGCTGGTAACGGTATTGCTGGTGCAAATGACGGATTCGATCAAGTTAATATTCAAAGTCTAGCCTCTTTGAATGGTAAATTGACCGTATCTTTATTAAATGATTTTGTCCCAAAAATTGGTGATACTTTTGATATTTTAACTTTTGATTCTATTACTGGTGCTTTTGATGAGGGCTCTGGTTTATTTGGTTTTCATTCAGATTATTATTTTGATTTAGTTCAATCAGATCACAAAATTCAACTTGTTGTAAAAGAGTTAATTACTGGTGATGACTTCGAACTAAAAACAAATGGTAATACAGTTGAAAATAATAGTTTAGGTGAGATTTTAAACGCTGATTATTTTACAAGTGTGCCTAACTCAATAACAATTACTGGAGCTATTAATTTATCAGATGATCTGAAAATTGATGGCTCTTTCTCGTTAACAAGAGAGTCTGCAAATGCGAGTTTGACTCTTTCTGACTCGTCTACTGTTAATGCTCAAATATGGACAATCGGTGCTAAAGATGTTGATGCAGTATTAGGTGGTACAAAAGGTTTAACCCTAAAAGACGTTGACTTTGGCTTGGCTATTTTTGATTCAATAAATGATAACAGGTCATGGGTAATGACAGAGGGCTCTATTGGTGAGGCAAGTTTTTTAAACATCTCAGATATGTCTTTTAGTGCGAGTAGTTTATCACTTGACGTTAATTTAGGGATTAATACAGACACTCTTTTAGATTTATCTTCAAATGCAATTACCGTAACAAACGGTGGTACAACTTTAGCAACTTTTGATGATGATGGTTCAAATGGTGAGAGATTGGCAGTAGCTGGTACGGCTAACTTTAAGGTGGCAGACTTTAGTATTTATGGTAATTTCTTTTTCTCTGCTGCTGATGGTGCAATAGAAATTGCAGGGTCACAAATAAAATCAACAATTTCGGCATCTGGTGTTGAGGTAGGGGTTAATCAAGCAAGTTTTGGTGTCATTATAAATAATGATGGTATCGCCATGGAAGCGAGTGGTTCACTATTTATTAATGGTGGCGGTTTTGACTCAGTAAGTGCTACTGATGTTAGTGTTAGATACAATACAACAGACACAGAGTTTAAAAATCATACAATTACTGTTGGTGATAATAGCTATACTTTTAAAGATATTGATAAATCAACAGACTTACAAGAGGTTTCGATTTCTGGTTTTGCTGCAACTTTATCAGATACATTTTCAATTTCAGGAGACTTTGGCTTCAAAAAAAATAATGACTCAATGTATGTTGTTGCTAATAATGCTTCTGTGAGTTTAAAAGCAGGAGATTTTAAGGCAGGAGTTTCTAATGCTAATTTAGGTTTGGTTATTGGGCCAAATGGTAAAGCTTTAGAAGCAACAGGTACTGCTATTGTTGAACTAGGTACATTTGCAACAGGTTCTGCTACATCAGCTAGTTTAAGATTTAATGATACGGGTGATTTGTATACTGGTGAAACAATTACTACTGCTGACTTATCTTATACGTTTACAGATGTTGCTGCATCAAGCACACTAAAAGAAGTTTCTTTAACAGGGGCTAGTTTAAAAGTATCAGATTTCTTTTCAATTAGTGGTAATGTCGTTGTAAAACAAGATACTTCTACAATTACTTTATCAAATAACTCTAGTGTTAATGTTGATTTATTAACCATTGGTGGTAGCAATATAAGCACTTTTGTTGGTTTAAATGGCGGAACAACAGATGCTATTGGTTTTAGTGTTACAGGGGTAAATTTTGCCCTAGCTTTAATGACAGATCAAAATAACTCTCAAAGAAAGTGGACTTCATTATATGCAACAGCTGCTAGTGCAAGTTTTGCAGGCCTTGGAGATGATTTAAGTATTACTCCAACAAATTTCAAACTAGAAATAAACTTAAAAGATAGTGTTGATTCTTTTGTTGTGGATTATTCAACAAACAAGCTAAGTGTAGATACATCAAGCTCAACAAGTATTGATTTAGAAATTGATGGTGCAAAAGGTCAAATGATTAGAGCATCGTTAGACTTGAGCTTAGACTTATTTGGCTTTTTTACAGCAAGTGGTGGCTTTTCTTTTGAAAAGTATTCACAAGAGTTAACTTTGTCAGACGACTCTAAAGTTGATGTTGATATTGTAACTTTTGGGGCGAATAATGTAAGTGCATTTGCAGGGCTAGAGGCAGGCACTGCAAGTCAGATGGGTCTATCTTTATCTGGGCTTAATTTAGCTTTAGCAATTGCAGTGTCACAAGATGATAGTTCTTTGAAGTGGACAAGTTTAAAGGCAAATGCAAGCTCTGTTAGTTTTGTTGGTGTTGAGGGTTTAACTTTAAGCGCCAATGATATACAAGTATCTATTAACCAAAAATCAAAAGGCGCAAATGTAGTTGATTATAAAAAACAAAGTTTAACGGTTTCTACATCTGCTTCAACAAATATGACAATTGATTTAGACGGCTCTGAAGGAGAGATGATTCAAGCCTCTGGTCTTTTAGATATTAATGTTTTTAACTTCTTTTATATTAACGGAAGTTTCGCAATTAAAAAGTACTCAACAGAAGTAACTTTGTCAGATAATGAGACAGCAAATGTTGATATGTTGACTATAGGTTCACATGTAAACGAGGGTTTTGCAGGTATTAACGGAAATGAGGTCGATGAGTTAGGTATTAAATTAACTGATATTGATTTTGGTTTGGCTTTAGCTAGTGATAAAAATAGTAATAGATCATGGACAAGTTTAAAAGCTAATGTTGGCTCTGCTGCTTTTGTTGGAGTAGATTTTTTAACTCTTCAAGCTATTGGTACAACTGTAAGTATAAACTTAGATGCAAGTGATAATACAGTCATTGACTATTCAACAAATAATTTAACTATAGCTACTGGTTCAAACTCTTCAATAGATTTAGACATGGGCGGAACAGCCGAAATAATTAGAGTTGAAATACAAAGAGTGACTTTAGATATTGGTGGTTTTATACAGGTGAGTGGTGGTTTCTTTTTAGAGAAAACATCGGGTACTTTAATAAATGTACAAACAGGTCTTTCAACAGATATTAATGACTCTTCACTATCTACTATTAAATCAGACTTAGAAAAATTAAAAACAGATGGTTTATTAAGTGCAAACAACCAAACAATTACTGGTTTGTCAGTAGATACATTAACTATTGGCTTGGGTAACGTAGATATTTTTGTTGGTAATGGGCCTTACTTTGTAGACTCTAACGAAGACGGTAAAATAGATGATAATGATACCCCAAATGACGATGCTTTTGGTTTAAAAATCAAAGATATTGATCTTGGTATGGTTTTCATGCAGTCTTCAAAAAGTGTTGACCCAAATAGTGTTATACCAACATTTTTTGCTTTGCAAGGTATATGGCCAGACCCAGTTGACTTAGAGGTTGGCTTTCTAAAGTTTGATATAGATAATTTAAAAGTAAAAGCCAATCTAGCAACTAAGTGGAAAAGTACAGAGGTTATTCCTTTTGTAAACTTTAAAACAAGTTTTACTAATGGTTATAAGATGCCAATACCAGGGTCAAATGTAGGCGAGTTTAGCTTTGATTATGATCGTGGTTTAATTGGTGTATCACTAGAGGCGCTCTTATCGCTAGAGGATTTTTTTACGATTAGTGGTACTTTTGCTTTTGAACTTGGTTTTGGTACAACTGTTGATATTAAAACAGGTTTTTCAGGGTCTTTGCCAAATAAGTTAAATGCAAGTACTAAAAGTGGTTTAAATAAATTAAAAACAGATGGGTTTTTATCATCTGATTTTACCATGATAGAAAACATGTCTATGAACTCCATTTCTATTGGAGCATCTGATGTAGATATTTATATTGGTAATGCTGGTGACCCTCTATTGTCTTTTGAGGATATTGATTTTGGTGTGTCCATTTTTCAAGCGTCAAAATCAATAGATACAAAAGGTATTATACCTGTAATGTATGCTTTTAAAGCCACAATCCCAAATGTTGTAGATATTGATTACGGTGGTATTATCATAAAGGTTGAAGAGCTAACTTTAAAGGCTAATAGCGGAATGACTTGGAAAGGTACAGATATAAAACCTTTCATTGATTTTCAGCAAAGTTTTACTAATGGTTATGATATTGCAACGGGTGGCGATCCGATTAATGTAAATTATGATCGTGGTTTTTTAGGTGTTGAAATTGGTAATGCTTTAATCTCCATTGGTGATTTTTTATACCTTCGTGGTGGTTTTTCAATCGAAAAAATAGATAGTATTAGTTTAGATATTGTAACTGGTTTTAACTCTACATCTATTTATACTGCTCCTCCAAAAGTTCAAGCTGGTCTTAAAAAAATAAATGGACTTTCATCAGATAGCTCACGTATTGAAGATGTAACCATGAGTGGTTTTGTTTTAGGTGGCTCAAATATAGATGCTTTTATTGGGCTAGGCCCATACTTTATAGACTCTAATAATGACGGTAAAATAGACTCAAATGATACTCGTGACGATAGCGCTGTAGGTTTTGCAATTGAAAATTTAAACTTTGCTTTAGCTACTTTTCAAGCGGGTAAAACAGTTGATCCAAAGGGTATTTTACCTCGTTTTAATGCAATGAAAGCTACTGTTGATAGTATGTCTGTTGTTGGTATTAGCGATTTTATGACAATTGCAGCTGAGGGTATCACTTTAAAATATAATAAAGGGTCAAAATGGAAGGGCTCACAAACTGTAGCTCCATGGATTGATTTTTCTACTTCAAGTTCGACTGGTTCAGTCGCTCTATCTACTGGTGGCGACCCTATACTACTTGATTATAAAGATCCAATTTTAGGTTTAAATGTTAATAAGGCAACATTTATAATTAATAACTTTGTTTATGTACAGGGTGGTTTTTCTTTTGAAAAGGGTGCTCGTAAAAAAGTTGTTGTAGATACAGGTACAAACTTTTTGGTATCTCCAAACCTAGCTGCAACTTTTGCTCAGGTCGCAGCAAAGTCAGATGCAGAAATATCAACAGATGGTTCAAAAATAACAAACTTAGAGGTAGAAACAACAACCTTTGGTATGACAGGTGTTGATATTTTTGTTGGTTTTGGTACGCCAGACTTTGATGAAGACTTTAATACTCAAAATAGTTTGTATGGTTTTGGTATTAAAGATGTAAACCTGGGCTTTGCTATGATGAAAGCTACAGTTGATGTAAAAAATCTTCCTACTTTTATTGCATTAAAAGCTGATGCTGGGCAATTTCAGTTTTTTACGGGGGGCGATGATACTTTTAAACTTCAAGGTGAGGCAATTACTATTGAGCTAAACATGGCTACTAAGTGGAAAGGTACACAAATAGCACCGACTGTAAACTTTAAAGAAAGTTTTGCAGCGATTGGTGATACTCCAGCTGGTCTTGAAATTGTAGCTGGTACAGAGTCTGTTTTTATTGACTTTGAAGGCTCAATGATTGGAGTAACAGTTACTGATGCTTTAATAAAATTAGATAGTTTTATACACATTTCTGGTAATTTTGGTTTTAGATATAGCTCTGGTGCAAAATATAAAATCAACCCTGGAGTATCTTTATCGTTTTTAGATAATTTAAACGTCGGTGATATCAATGCTGGCGATTTAGCCGCTGTAGATTTAGAGTCATTTCAAGTAGGAATGAGAGATGTAAAAGTCTTTATGGGTTTAAATGGGCCATACTTTGGTGTAGGTGATAAAGGTAAATCTATGGGTATCTACATGAACGATGTAGATTTAGCTTTAGCAGTTTTTAGACCAAGTAAAGCAAATATAGCTCCGATTTTGGGCTTAGGTATGAAGTTTTTTGCTCTAAAGGGGAGCGCTTCTCATGCTGGTGTTGTTGGTTTTGAGGATATTTTAGAAGCTCGTTTTGAAGATATTAAAATAGAGGCAAATATTGGTTCATCAAATATAAAAGGTGTTTTACCAATTATTGACTTTAAGCAAACTTTTGCAGCAGATGGTGATACGCCAGCTGGTATGGCAATACAAACAGGGGCAGAGCCAATTTACCTTGATTTTGATAACTTTTGGTTAAAAGCAGAAGTCGGTATTGCTGAGATAAAAGTAGCTCAATTTTTATACCTTTTTGGGTCAATTTCTTTTGCTAAAGGTGGAAGAGAAAGTGTAAAGGTTAAAACAGGTGATTTAGGTACGCTTATCCCAGGTATTGCAGAAGAAATAGACTTAGATGTTACGAGTATTTTAATTGGAGGCCGTAATCTTCATGGCTTTGCTGGTATTAATGGGCCTTATCAACAAGATTCAAATGATGATAATGTAATAGATGATAAAGATACCATTAATGAAGATGCAATCGGTTTAAAAATAGAAGATATTGATTTTGGTATCGCAATTATGACTCCATCTTTGTTTGGGTTAACAAATCCTCTTATTGAGTTGGCTTTGCCAAAGTTTATTGCAGTAAAAGCTGATATGAAAGAGGCTTCTTTAATAGGGATGGAAGATTACTTAACAGCAAAACTCCAAGATGTAAGTATTCGGATTAATACTGGTTTTGTAAAAGAATTTCCACCAGCTCTTTCTTTGTTTGTACGAATGCCCTTTATAGATTATAAAGCCAGTTTTCCTGATGGCTTTGAGATTCCAACAGGAGCTGATCCAGTTATATTAGACTTTGATGAAGAGATAGTTCAAGCTAAAATTGGCTACTTTGAAGGAAGTCTTGCTGGGTTACTACAGCTTAGTGGTTCGATGGCTTTTACTAAAAAAGGCTCAGAAGAAGTTACCTTAAAAAATGGTGATAAAAAACAAGTAACCTCACTCGCTCTTGGTATTAAAGATGCTTATGGTTTTGTGGGTTATGGTGGATATTGGCAAGATAGTAATGATGATGGTCGCATAAATAGCTTAGATACTCCAAATACTAGTGCTGTTGGTATTCAGATGGAAAACCTTAATGTAGGTGTTGTATTTATGAGAGCAGCTGATCTTTCAGGGCTTTATATTGGTGCTAATGCAAGTTTAACATCAGCTGGTTTTGTTGGAGTACCTGGAGTAACTTTTACTGCAGAGCATTTATCTTTAGCTTTAAATTTAGCTGTATCATTAGATCCAACAAATGTAGTAGATTTTTCAAAATCAGGGACAGACGGGGGCAATTATAAAATAGCGACTGGTCAATTAGATTTAGTAACAGGTGATGAAGTTTTTATTGAGCTAGACTACAAAGAACTTTTAATAAATGTTCAGGGTAGTGTTGAAATAAACTTTTTTGATCTTTTAAAAATTGATGGTGCTTTTGAGATAAATGTAGCTACGACTGGTGTAACTATGTTTGTTGATGGTGATGCTATTATTGGTTCAGAAGGTACTTTAGCTGTAAGTACTCACGTTACTGGCTTGCTTGCAATTCAAGATGGCTTAGCTTTAAGTTTATCAATAGCTTCTAGCTTAGATTTTGGTTCAGTAATGCAAATGGATGTAGCTTTTAAATTGTCTATGAATACTCTAGGTAGAGACTTTACTTATGTTGTTCCAGAAAAATTAAAATCAAAAGTTGGTTTTGATAGTATGACTATCTCAGCTAATGCGCCAGGTGAGTCCACTCCATCAGACTTTTATATAGCTTTAGAAGGTAGTGGTAACTTAGAGCTATTAAGTGTATTAAAGCTTGAAGGTGATTTTTCAATTGTTTTTACTAATAGTTCAGCTAAATTAAATGCTAATGCAATTTTAAAAATGCCAATGCTTGAGCCAATTGCTGCTACTGGTACTCTTGGTATTAAAGATGGCGGAGTATACGGTGCTTTACAGGTGGGTAATCCCAATGGTGGCTCTGATTTAATGAAAAACAGTGCTTTTGTTTTAAACGGTAGTTTTTTATTACAATTTAATACAACTAGTAAAACTCAAAAAGTTAAAACAATTACATTTTCATCTGATGGTACGCCTACTGGTTTTGAAGATTTAGACTTAGAAAGTCAGTTGATCTATATTAAGGGTACAGCTAGTTTAACAATCGCTGGTGCAGTTTCAATGAGTGGTTCGGCTTCATTAAAATTAAGCTCTGCTGGTTTTGAAGCTGATTTAGATATGACCTTAGATTTAGGCGCTTTTGGGGGTATTCAAGTATTTGGGGCAGCAGCCTTTTTAAATACCGCTGATGAAGGCGTAATTTTTCAGATGATTGCTGGATTTAATGTAGAACTTGGTATGGATATTATAGGTATAAAGTCTTCTGCTATTATGTCTATTAATACTTCAAAAAATATAGACTTTGTAAAGTCAATTAAAGATTTATCTACAGCTGATATAAATGATACTGTTGAAATTACAGTAGAAAAAAACACCTTATTTAAATTGGAGTTAGACGGCAAGTTAAATATTATTGCTTTTGATGTTGAGTTTAAGGGTGGAATCTCAATAGTAGATAATATTTTTGAACTTCGTATAGACAATGCTTCTTTAGATTTCTTTGGAGTATTAAGTTTAAATATTAGTGGTTATTTACGTTCAGATGGTAATTTTAGTATTACTGGCGCTGTTGATTTTAGTATCGACATGGGTATTTTGGAGTTGACAGCTGGTATGTCAATGACTATTAGTAACACAGAGTTTAAAGCTAGTGTATATGGTAGTTTAAACTTACACATTGATATGGGCTTCTTTTCTATCAATGAAACTTTAGCCGGTTTTAGTGGAGAGATTGCTATAACAGCAGCTAGTGCAAGATTACAAGCTAAAGTTACCATAGCGGGTATTAGCGCTTCAGGTAGTTATACATGGAGTTGGGGAGCACCTCCAATTATTTCTCATCAAATTGGAGATACAGTTTATTTACATATGGGTAGTAGAGCTCACTTAAGGGTGGCTGATGGTGCTGAGGATATCTATGAGAAAATAAAAATAGAATCTTATTATATCACTCAAAATAAAGATGGAATTTTAAAGGTACAATCTTTAGGAGAGACATTAACTTATACTGGTGTAAATCATATTGTTGGAGATGGAGGTTCAGCAAATGATAGTATAAGTATTGGCTCTGGTGTAACAGCAGACTTACAATTTGATGGTGGAGAAGGTAAGGATACTTTTGTAATTGCTAATGGTGCTTCATCAAGTATTATTGATGGTGGTGCTGGTAATGATACAATTTTTGGTGGAGTAGCAAGTGGTATTCACTACTATGGTGGCCTAGGAAACGATAAGTTTACTGGTGGAGATGGCTCTGAGTTTATTGATATGGGTACTGGTGTCAACACAATTATTGGTGGTGGCGGAAACGATACAATTACTCTTTATGCTGGCACTAATACAGTTAAATCAGGCCGTGGAAATGATATTATCAATATTAATGGTGGTACAAACACGATTGACCTTGGCGCTGGTGATGACATTGTAAACTCTAATTTATCATCATTTAATACTATTACTGGTGGTAGTGGTTATGACCAATTGATTTTAGCTACAATGGTTTCAAGCTCTCAAATAGAAATGAGAGATCACGAGTTTTTTTACGATCAATTAACAATAAAGTTTGATGACTCTTTAGATCTATTTAAAATGAAAGATACATCATCTGAAACTATTTTAAAAAATGATGCAGATAAAACTCAAAAATGGGGTTCAACAGATTTTACAGTTGAAGCATCAGGTGTTTTAAATATTGATGATGTTACTTTGGTTGCTAGTGATGCACACTTTAGTTTTACCTCAGCCGGGATTCAAGGGTCATTTATTACAGAGCTTAAAAAAATAACTGTAATAAATAATGCTAACTCTAATATTATTATCAGAGAAAAAGATAGTTTAGAGATTGTAAGTGATGGTCGTACTAATGGTGGTTTATATACAAGTAATGGCTTTATTGATATTGAGCTAAATGACAAAGAGTCTTTTTTAAATTTAAGCTCTGGAGTTATTTCAACAAGTACAAGTGGTGGCAACATTACAATTATTGCAGATGATATTGACTTTCATTCAGGTCATAATAAAGTAAGCAGTACAGGCCAATTTAAAGTAGCTACAAAAAGCAGTGATCAATTTTATCGAATTGGTGGAGCTGGAGAAAGTGTTTTTGGAAACGATTTTTCATCAGGTGATAATAATGGCTCAATGAACTTTTCAATGATAGATTTCTCAGCTTTAAGCAATGGTTTTTCATTACTTCAAATTGGAGAGCAATCAGATACTGTAACTATGTATATTGGTGATCTTGAAGATAAATTAGTTCATATAACAACTCATAGTGCAAAWATAAATGATGAGTCTATATTTTATGCAGACACAATTAATATTGTCGGAGATGTCCAATCAAGTAAAAAAATAACTTTCCAATCTAGATTATTTGATGTTAATAAGCAAAATATAAACGATGGTTTAGGTGCTCCAGACTCAGGTGTTTTTGCAAAAGAAGTAAAAATTGTAGCATCAGAACAAATGTTATTATCTGGTTGGGTAAAAGCAGATAACTTAATAGATATTGATGTAACAGCTTCAACAGGAGTAAATGCTCTTGTAACATTTGGTGCAGAAATCAATAGTTTAAGAGCAGATCAAGGGTCAGTCCTTGCAACTTATAGTGATAATGCAACAATAGATATAACAACTTCAGCTTCTATTATTTCAGCAACTGGTATTGAGGGCTTTGGTTCAAGTTCATCAATTATTATGAATGCTGGTACAAGTATTAAGATACTTGAAGGTGCTGTTGTATCTGTAAAAGCAAGCAACTCATCAATTGATTTAAATGCTACAACCTATTTACATATTGATTCGGGTGGAGCAGTTATATCTGGTGCTAGATTTGATGATGTTAATGGTACACCAGTAGCTGTAAAAACAGGAGATAACGCAAGTTTAACTCTAAGATCAGTAAAAGAAATGAAACTATCTGGCTCAATGACTTCATCTGGTTCTATGATACTTGATGGTGGAGGTTCAGATAACTTTTATGCTGAGTATTTTGATACTATCCCTGGTAAAAAAGTAGCAGAGCAAAATTTAGATCAATCTATACTCAATGATTTAAATGCGTCTAAAATAAATGAAACTCTTCAAGCTTTATTTACTTCAAATAATATTAATTTAGAAAAATCAGATTTATCAAATATATTATTAAATCAAGGTGTTTCTGTCACCTCTGTAGCAAACTATTTACCATTTACAAGTTTGACTACAGCTCAAAAACAGATTGTGGCAGATTCTTTAGGATATAGCATAGAAACAGGAGTCAACTATTATAATGCTGATCAAGTAGTTGGTAAAAGATTGGTAAGTAGTTTTACTCAGGGTAGTTTACCTTATGTTGCGAGTGGCTCATCAATGTCTGCTCTTGGCTATACTCAATACAACTCCTTAATATTTTATAATGCTAATGCAAATTTAGTTGTGAGTTCTTTTGTTCAAGGAGAAGCGTCAGATTATGATAACTCTTTAGTAAATTGGGGAGGAGCTGGTACGCCACCTAGTAATACTGGTTTTGACTCATTGTCATCAGCTCAAAAAATAAAAGTTGCCGAGCATTTAGGTTATCAAACAGACGATAATATTAGGTATTATAATTATAATGCCATTACTGCAAAAAGGGTTGTTAAAACTTTTGTACAAGGTGTTAAAGCAGATTATAGTAACTCAGAAATCTATTGGGGAGATGTAACAAAACCATCAGATAATGCTAGTTTTTCATCACTAACAACAGCACAAAAAACAATTGTTGCAAAATCTTTTGGTTATGATGTCTATGAAAATGGGGGATATTTCAATGCAAGTGCTGATAAATCTTATAGGTTTGTAACAAGTTTCTCTACAACAAAACCAGACTTTGATTATAAACAAATAGATTTTGGTGGAATAAAAGCACCAGATACTGGTACAAAATTTGAAAGCCTAAATATAGAGCAACGTGATTTAGTATTAGATCAAAAAGGGTATAAAAAGTTTGATGGAGTTATTTATTTTAACAAGACAAGTGGTGCTTTAAAAACTACATTTACAGATTATAACGGAGTTGACTTTGGTGATGAAACTACTCCTAGTAATAGTACAAAATTTGAAGTTTTAACACAAAAGCAACAGCAAGCAGTTTTAAGTGATAAAGGTTTTGCATTATATAACGGGGTTTCTTATATAAACTCATCAGCAGCCGCAGATAAACAACATGTACAAACATTAGTTGAAGGTAGTGATTATAACAATACAGATATTGTTTGGTCAGATATTGAAGTACCTGCAGATGATGCTTTATTTAATACTTTAACAGATAAACAAAAATTTGCGGTATTAAAGTCTCTTGCTTATGAAAAATATGAGTCTACAATTTATTTTAAAGAAGGTGCTGGAGCCAACAAAGAGCTAATAACCAACTTTATTGAAGGCAGAGACTACAATAATAGAGATTTAAACTTTGGCTCTGATGCAAGTGTCTCCAATAATCGTTGGATTGTTGATGATGGAACAAATAAATATGTAATTTATGCCTTAGACAATGAAGGTGATGGAGTTATAGATAAAATTCAGATTCAAGAAGCTCACAAATTAGTTGGTCAACGAGGTTATGGTTTTATATTAACTGGGACAATCACATCTCTACAAGATAATAACAACATGGTTATTTCAAGTGAAGATGATGTCATCATTAGAGGGAATATAAATTTAAACGGTGCAAATTCAGACTTGACAATTCAATCAGATGACTGGGTTTATTTTGAAGGCTTAGCAAATGTCACTAATGATTTCACAATTTTAGGTGGTATAGCTCTTGATGGTACAAATTTAAATGGGTCAAACTCTCTTGGTGATAGTGTATTTATACACGATACTGCAACCATAAATACAAAAGAAGCAGGGTCTACAATCACTATTAAAGGTGGACAAGACGTAGATATTTTAGGACGTGTTGTTGCTGGTGGTTCTATTGGTTCAACAGGTGTTACATTTGCAGGCCAAGGTGACTCTAATGTAGTGATTGAAGCAGGACAACAAGTTTATATTGATTCATCTGTAATGGCCTCAAAAAATATTAGCATTAAAACAACAGCCATACCAAGTTCTGATGATGAGGGTTATGGTGTAATTTTAACAACAGTTGGTGGTTTAATCGCAGCTGGTGAAACAAGTACAAATGTTGGGTCAAAAATAATACTTGATACAGTAGGTAGTATTACCATTATGGGTAATATTATCTCAGGTGCTAATGTTGTTCAAATTTTTGATAACTCAGGTAACTTAGAGTCAGAAACTTATAACTTTAGTGGTGAGACTTCATCAGTTAAAATAGAGAGTGACTCTCAAACATATATTGGTGGTATCACTACAGATAAACAAGGTAATCAAGTAGAAGTTGGCGGAATAATAAGAGCTGCAAGCCGTATTGATTTAATCGGTGGTACCAATTCTGATGGTACTGGTGTCAAATTACCTGGTTCGGCAAAAATTTCAGTAAACGATGCTAATGGTGCAATCTATGTAAATGCAGTACATGATGCTGAAATAAACGGAGTTTTAGTTGCTGGTGGAAAAGTAATTGATTACCGAGATAGTCTTGGTAAGTATTTAGGTAGTAAAGTAGAAACCTTTGGTGGCTCATCAACCATAGAAATTAATTCTGGTAGACAAATTAGACTAGGTCGAGATTTATTTGCAGGAAGTAAAATAGACTTACGTGGAGGAGTTGACCCAGTAGAAGCTGGAGTTGATTTTTCAGGTCAGGGAGTTTTACTTGGTGGAACAGTCCATCTAAAAACATGGAAAGCAAATTCAGAGATTAATATTAGTGCAGAAGGTGATTTATCTTTGCTTGCTCCAGCATGGACTGAGGAGTTAAGCGCTGACTTATTTGCAGAGTTTGCTGATGGACACTTATCACAAAACGTAAGTTTTGTAATGACTGTTGATTTAGGTAGTGGCCCAGTAGAAAAAACAATTACGATTTTAGCTAGTGATACAACATCAAATACAGGTATTGCTTCTTTAAAAACAGATATACAAAATGCAATTAATACTCAATATGGATGGGCAAGCGGTACGCAAAAAGTAACGGTACGATTAAATGATGGTCGTATGATGTTTACTGGTGGTCTTAAAATGACCGTTAAAACTGGTGGATCTAATAAAAATTTAATTGGTTTTAATAATACAGTTGAGGTTTCTAGCTCAAGGTCTTTTGCAATTGATGCTAAAGAAGCAGGTTCTACAATAAGTATCGGTCAAAAAGATTCTCCAAATGGAGAAATCTATATCGCTGGTAAAATAAGAGCTCATAGTGCACTTAATTTATATAGTGGTACAGGTGCTGATGGTTCACAAAACTTTAAATTTGATTATACAGGTGTTATTGAGACTTTAAGTGGGTCTATTGTTTTAAACCCAGGTGATCGTGGGCAAGTACTTGGCGAGTTAATCGCTCGAGGCCGTGGTGCAGATATTATTATTACTGCTAAAGATACTGTAGAGATTAAAGGTAAATTAACAGCACAAGATGATATTTATATTTATGCTGGTACAGACGAAATCGCAGGTGAAAAAAGTATAACAACTTTTGGTACTGCTACTTTTAAAGCTCTTGATGATGATGGTCAAATTATTATAAAAGGTTTAAATGATGTTGTTATTAACAATTTTATTGGTACAGGTGGCGGAGCATTAAAACTAATTAGTATTGAGTCTACAAAGGGTGATGTATTTATTGAAAAAACATCAGGTAATATACAAACTGGTGCTCAATTAGATATTAAAGGTAAAAATATTGATATTGGTGGAGCTTTACAATCAACAAGAGCAACACCAGCAAGTTATGATAACGAAATATATATAAAAGCAGATGAAAAAGTGTTTTTACATGGAGATATCTCATTAGTTGCATCAATTTTAATTGATGCAGGGGATGACATTAATATCTATAATACTAGTTTGATAGTTAATGGAGCTAATCAAAAATTAAATATTATCTCTGGTGATGATGTTAATATTGGTTATTCTACAGATGCTAAAAATCATCAAAGTAATGTACACCCGACTCAAGCTCAAGATGTATTTGCTGTAACTCTACAAGCAAATCAATTATTAAACATCGAGGCAGATGGTGTTTTAACAATAGCATCAGATGCTCAACTATATTCAACAGCAAATAATAGTGAGATAAGATTAAGTGGAGCAAATATTTTACAAGTAGGCTCTGCAAGAGCTGGAGCTACTTTTGTTGCAGCAACTACAAACCCAGTTGCACCGAGTACTTTTAATTGGACGGGTAAAGAGTCAAACTTAATCATTAATAGCGATGGTCTTTATATTTTAGGTGGACAAGGTTATATCAGTAATGTTTTAACAAATATTGGTGGAAACTTAGCCGCAACAGGTCAAGTCTTTGTATCTGCTGGTAAGGGTATTGGCGGACTTGGTATATCTATTTCAAACTGGAGTGCTATTAAATCTGATGCCTCAGAGGTTGCTGGTTTTACAAATACATCAAGCATAGTTTTAAGAGCAGATGGTGAAATAAGAAATTTTGGAGTTATTCACTCTTATGATGATGGTTCTGATGTTAGTATTTTATCGGATGGTTTAGTCTTTAACGATAGTTTGATTGTTGCTGATGATCATTTATTAATTAGTGGTGGTACAAGTTCTACTGGTGGCATTATCGTTAGTAAGGTTGTTTTTGATGTAGATGATGTACGAGTTAGTGGTGGTACATTAGATACTGAGCTTGGTGGTACAATTACTTTAAGAGCAATTGATTCGATTCAATTAAGTGGAGTCATTGGTCAATTAGGAGCAGTAGATAATGCTTTAGATATAGCTATATACCCATTTAAGAAAAAAGCTAAAGTTAGCAGTATCGATATTACTTCAACATCAAAAGATGTAACAATTATTGGTACTGTTGATGCAAGAGATTCTGTACTTTTAAAAGGTGCAAATATTAATGTTATTGAAGACGCCCATTTATTTGCAAAAGAAATAAACGCTACAGTTAAATTAGATGCTTCAAAAGAAATATATATTCAACAACATATAACAACAGACAATGATGCTATTTTAAAAGCAGATAAATTATTACAACTTAAAGCAAGTACGATGCGTATAGATGGTATTTTAAGTGTTTTATCTAATTCAGGTAGATTGCTTATTAGTGCTATTAAAAGCCTTTCTATTAGAGGACAATTAAGTTCGGGGCAAAATATTGATATTTACTCTGGTATCTCTAGTAGTTTGTCATTATCTGATTTAGAGGGAGTCATTAATAAAAGTGATTTATTTGGCGGTAACATCTCAATTTCAGAAGGTGCTAGTATTAGTGCTCCTGGTACTATTAATTTTAAAAATGGTGGAACTCTCAATTTAACTGCATCTTCTGAAGACTCAGGTAACACAAGAGTTGTTAATATTTCAAATATTCAAACAGTAGAAGAGACCATCACTATTGTGACTGGTTTTAAAGAAGTAAAAATAGGCACAATTAATGTATCAAGAGATGTTTATACTCCAACTCAAATTACTGAACAAACAGGTACAGCAGAGGTTAGAGTTGGTAAGCAAAACTACCGTTTTGATGTTACTTTAGAGCAAACTGGTTATTATAATCCAAATGCAGGTTCACCTGAGGCAAAGTTTCGAGAATATTTAATTGAGGGTCTTGATTACTTTAATGCTTCGGTTAATTGGGCGAATGCAGGTAGTGATGCTTTACCGACTCAAAGTGCAACAGCTCCAACAGGTTTAACTTATAAAGATGTAGGGTACAAAGGATTTACAGCTTTAAATGATGCTCAAAAACAAGCAGTTTTAAATTATACTGGTTATATGAGAATCTTTGACTTTTCATATGCTGCTGATGGTCAAGCTAATAAAGTAAGATTAGAAAAGACTTTAAATGGAGTAGCAACAAATACTGTGGTTGATGCTTCATGGAAAAATAATGATCTCATTATTTATAAGATAGATATTGATGGTTGGAGAGATAAATATATAAAGATGCCAAAGGGGGCACAACAGGATATTTTAAATGTTGTTTTTCAAGGTACTGCTAGTTATTTGACCGGAGATACTAATAGAGATGGTACTAATAGTGGAGGTACTTTTGTTGCAGCAAATGCAAACCCTAGTGGTGAACTTGTTGGTCGTTATAAGGATGAGGCTAATATTGATTATACTCAAACAAGTAGTGATTTTATAACTTCTGACTCTTGGGGAGTTGGCTTTTTATTACCACATGCTATATCTGATGATGGAGCTGCTAGGTGGGGAGTAGATTATACAACTAATAGTGGACATAGATTTTTTGATTTAGAAAACCGAACAGGTATACAAGATAAAACAAGAGATGCTGATTGGGAGTGGAAAGGTACCGCTAAGCAAAATGGAACAGACCCGATAAATAATAGCCGTTATACACAAAACCTAAATGCAAGAGCAGATTTTATAAGCACTCTATCTGCAGATACTGCTTCTTTAACACAAACTGCTGATGTTAGTAGAGCAAGCCAAGTAGACTATAGTTTTAAATATTGGGGCCCTTGGGTATATCTTGGTGGAGATTGGGTTGATGATGATAATGGTTCAGAGATACCATGGAGTAGTGATGACTCTGGACCAACTTGGGGTTGGAAAGATTCAAGTGCTCAAGAAATATCTTGGATTCGACAAGTTTCGGATGGTGGAGATCATGAACATTGGGATAATGGGAATACTGTTGTATCTGGTGTAAATATACCTAATGTATATGTAAATAATGGTTGGAATGGTTGGGCACTCCAATATGAACAAATGCAGACCACAATGATTATTACAGGGCAATTTGGTGGAGATGAGCTTGGTGCATTTGCTAGAGGTAGAGAAGAGTTAACTCATGTTCAAACAAAAACTTGGCACGATTATGATTATCATTGGACCTCAAATTGGCATGAAATATACGACCAACGTATTAAGTTACAATATAATCTATCAACCCAATCACAAGATATTTTCGATTATCGTCCAGTTTATGAAACAACAAATATATTAGTTAAAAACACAATCATAGAGCAACAAAATGTATGGGAAAAACAAGCGATTACAGAAACCCAAACAAGGACATGGACAGAAAGAAATTTAACTCCAGATACTCCAAAAACCTTTGGTATTTTTAAAGGTGACTCTATTAGTGCTGGTACATTAAATATTGACTCAGTTGGTGATGTTAGTATTTCTGCTATTGTTAAAGGTGCAAATATTAATATCTCTACAGACGGTAGTTTTACTTTAAAAGGTGTCTCATTATCTGGTGTAGATTTAAGCTCAATAGCTGAGCTAAAAGCACAAGATAGTATTACAATTAATGCAAAAAACACTATTTTAATTAAAGATTCAGGGGTTTTAAAGGCTAAGAATGCTGGCTCATCTATTTCTTTAAATGCTAATGTTAGTTTGATTATTGGTGGAGAAGTAGGCTCATTTATAGATACATCGACTGATCCAGATACTGTTTATAATACAGATAGTATTTATTTAAAAAGTGGTCAAAATATTACATTAAATGGCAAAATAATTGCTGAAAATTTAATAGATATTTCAGCAGGTGATTTAACTGTTTCTGATGTTGGTGATGGTAGTATTACAGGCAATATAAATACAAACCTACAAACAAAAGATGCTGGTAGTGATATTAAATTATCTGCTGGTTCTATTGGTGGAGATATTATTTTAGCAAGCTCATCTCTATCAGCTATAGATAAAGTAGAGTTAAAAGCATTGTCTGGCACTGTTAATCATACTCAAGGTTTAATTAGTGCTGGTACTTTATATAGTAGAGCTGAAAATGGTATTAGTGTAAATACATCAGTATTGTTTTTAGATGCACAAACAAGTGATGCTGGTACTATTAGTATTACTAATAACAAAACTGTTACTTTAACAAATGTAGTAACAAATGATGGTGCTATCACTCTAAATATCTTTGGTGATGTTATAGCAACTAAGGTACAAACTTTAGGTACAAGTGATAGAAACGATATTACAATAAATACTTTTAAAGTAGGGGTTAATACAGCTAATTTAACCGTACATAATATTAAAGCATCTGGTAAAGGTGATATTGCTTTAGAGGTACAAGGGTCTTTAACTCAATCAAGTTTATCTATTGAAGCAGATAAATTAAGTATTAATGTAAATGCAGCATTGACTGGTATTACAAATATTCAAAATGTTTTAAGTTTAGATACTAAAGTAAATGCTTTATCTATTGTTACTCAAACTATTGGTAGTGTAGTAGTTGATCAAATGTCAACAAAGGCTTTAACACTTGAGCTAATAGATGTAATGGATGGAAGTTTTACTTTAACATCACTTGGTGCTATTGATGCTGCAAATGTTTTATTAAAAACAGACCGCACAACAAATAATATTGTTATGACAGCCAGTAGTGGTGACATTTTAGTAAGAAAAATTAGTGCTGGTACATATGCTAAAGATGCAGGAGACTTGCCGACAATTGTTGAGGCAAATGGTGATGCTGTTGTTTTAACTTCATTAACATCACTTGGTGATATTACATTAACTGCAACATCAGGTGCTATTAAAGAAACAAGATCAGATGATGATGTAGATTTGATTGCAGATAAAATTATTTTAACTGCAAGCACTGGTATCACTGACTTAGAAATAGCTGTAAATGAGATTACAAAAGCAGAAACAACATCAGGTGATATTATTCTTTATGAGGTTGATGGACATCTTGAAAAAACATTAGGCTTGATTGTTAAAAGAGTTGTTACTTCACAAAATGTAACATCAACAACAAATATTTTGATTCAATCTCAAAACGATTTAAAAGTTAAAAATGACTCTTATATTTATGGTGATAATATACGTCTAGTTTCAACAGACACTAATGTTGAAGTGGCAAAAGAGAGTGGTACTGAAACTATCAATCAAAAATTTGGAATTGGTTTTTCAGCTATTAATGGTATTGTTACTTTAGATGAGTTTTATAATGCTTCTAGTTTTATTGAATATAGAGCTGGTAAATACTTTCAATTTTTTACAGATGTTGATGGTGATGGTGTTTATGAAACTGTAGATGGGGATGTAATCTCTAAAAACCTCCCAGGAGATTTAACATCAGATACAATTATTTTAGAAACAGGTGCAGTATTAAACATTAGTGGTACATTAACAGCAAAAGATAAACTAGAGTTAATATCTGCTGCTGATGTGATTATAAAAGGTAATATAGCTGTAAAATCAGGTTCGTCAGAAATTGGTGAAGTTATAATTACTGCAAAAGGTACAAAAACGATATCAACAACAAATAAAGTTTATGATAGTGTTGCTAATACCTATAGTGATGTTACAACTACTTCTTCTGGTTCTGTAAATATTCAAACAACGAGCTTAAAAGCTTCAAATTTTGAAATAAGAGCTAAAAAAGATATTTTTATAAACTTGCAATCTAATTTTACAGTAGCTGGTTTTATTGGTGGAATCAATGGCTTTGAAAAGGCAGATAATGTAACGATTGATTTAACTGGAGCTTCAAAATTTGATTTAACTGCTATTGGTGGGATTATATCAGCAACAAATGATTTAGACTTAAAAGCAAAATCTATATCTACAAATGATAGTTCTGTTTTTATAGCAGATGATTTAATAGTACTTGCTGATAATGCAATTGCTTTAAATACTTTGGTTACTACAATTGATGTTGAGTCTAAAGTATCTGGAAGCATTGTTATTAATGAAGCAGATGCTATTACTTTAAAGTCAGTTATTGCAAATAACGGAGATATAAATGTTAAGAGTGGCGGAGCTATGCTTGCTCATGTTGTTCAAACAATTTCTGATGGAGCTAGTGGTGCTGGAAACGGAAATAATATTGAATTAAAATCTGGTGGAGACATGCAGGTTGATAATATTGAAGCTGGTTTTGCTGCTGGTTTTCAAAAACAATATAGTCATGTCACTTTAGATGCTTTTGGTAATATAACAGAGCTTTCAACAAACATAGATAACAAAACAGTTGATGTTTTTGGTACAACAGTAACAATAAAAGATAAAGCTAGTAGCTCTAGTGTTTTTGTAATTATAAACGAACCAACAGATAAAGGAACTGGTAGCGATGTTGAAATTGCTTCTACTTCTTCAAGTGGTGGTTTAATAAATAATACAAATACGAGTATGACTTCTGGCGGTTTACCAAACCCTAGTGTTGATTTTGATGGTGATTATAATATTATCTCTCCAAGTCATGATGGTAGTAATGTTGTATTGAGTGCAAAGGGTACAATTAGTGTTATTAATTTACCAACTATAGCCAATCAAGATATCACCCTTACAGCTGGTACTGTTAGTGGAAGCTACGGTAATGATTTAGTTGTAGTATCTGAAATGAATGTAGGGAGAGTAGGTACAGGAGATATTAGTTTAACAGCATCAGGAGGTATGACCCTAGGTGGTAAAATAACTTCCAATACTTTAACTTTATCTGCTGGTGGAAATTTATCTTTAGTATCTAATGTTGGTACAATAACAGCAACATTAACTAAAGCTGGTGACTTAACAATCATTCAAACAGGTAGTTTAAATATTGATACCATCACTATGTTTGGTGGCAATATAAATATCATTGCAGATAATAGTATTACGATAGGTTCTATCTTAGGTACAGCAAAAAACATTTCAATCGAAGCTAAAACCGGCAATATAAATATTGGAAAAATTAATAGTTCAACAAATGTAGTTTTATCTGCAGTAGCAGGCACAATTACAGCTGGTACTAGTGGTGCAAATAAAATAGAGGCAAATACTTTAGAGTTAATAGCAAATGGAGATATTATAATTCATGAAACAGGTGCTATTACAATAACAAGTTTAATCCAAAATAATTTAACTTCTAATTTTACTTTAAATGCTGGTGGTAATACGATTTTTGATACAGTACTAAAATCTACTGGCAATAAAACTATTAATGTTCAAACGAGTGGTACTGGTACTTTAACTTTTAATAAAGATATATCAACACAAACAGGTGTTATAACAATTCAATCAGCTGGACATTTAGAGTTTACAGAAGATTCAAGTATTACAACATCAGGTGTAGATGTTACTTTGACTTCTACTGCTGGTAAAATTATTATGAGTGGCGAAACAGTTTTAAATACTGGTGCTGGTTTAATAACAATAACAGCTCAATCTGACATTACTTTGGGTAAATTACGAACAACAAATACATCAGACTTAGTGATTACATCAACAGCAGGTGCAGTTTTAGATGCAGATGATGGTGCTACAGATATTATAGCAAGTGGCGCGAAGTTAGTAATTTCAGCAGCTACTGGTATAGGTTCTGGTAGTTTAGGTGCTATAGAGACCCAAGTAAAAGAGTTAGATTTAACAAATAGTACAAGTGGTGCTATAGCAATTACAGAAACAGATCAAATTAGTATTCAAAAAATATCTCAATCAGGCTCAGCTACAACAATTGAAGTATTAGATGGTTATTTAACTATTGATGGAGCTATTACAGCTGCAAGTGGAGATACTAGACTAAGCGTTTTAGGTGCAAGCTCTTATATCAATGTAAATACAGCTATCAATACAACAGGTGGTGGAGTTTATCTTGAAACTGAAAACGGAGATATTATTTTATATGATGATATTAAAGTAATTGGTACAGGAGATTTATCTTTGATTGCTACTAATGGTTCTATTTTAACAGCGATGCCTAAGTTAGGTTGGTTAAGTGATGATGGTACAAATACTTATACAGAAGCAAAAGAGTTTGAAGATGGTTTAAAATGGGCCTTGTCTAAAGGTAAATTTTCAATTGATGTAAATACTGGTGAGATAATTTTAGCTAATCATCAAGCATTTGAGCAAACTATTTATTTAAATAATCAGTCTACTTTACGAAGCACAGAGGGAGTTTACCTACGTACTAGTGATGGAGACATGATTTTAAAAGCTAAAAATAATATAGGTGGACGTTTAGCTAGCTCATCTATAATTGGGTATTCAAGCGAAGCAAGTTTAGTAGCATCAGAAACATCAGCAGAGACAAAATTAAGACGTTCTTTAGAAAAGTTTACTTTAGCTCTTTTAATTGATGCTAATACTTTAGTAGCAAGTTCAGATACAAGGCAAGCAGTTTCTATTTTAGCAACGGAGGCCATTCAAATTGGAGATGGTGGAGTTGGTTCAAAAGCTGGCTCAACTATTGTTACAAATTTAACAGGAACTCAAAATATTTCTCAAAATTTAGATGCTAGTGGTGAAGATATTGAGATTGTTTCTGAAAATATTACAATTACCGCAGATATAAGATCAGCTGGTGCAAAATTAAACTTAAAACCAACAGACTCTACTCAAAAAATATTTATAGGAGATACTACTTTAGCAGGAACAGACTTTTATTTAGATGACTCAGAGATTGCAAAATTAAAAAATGGTTTTGATGAAATTATCGTTGGGTCTGATGAAAGTAACGGTACCATAACTATTGGTTCGATAGCTGATACTGTTAATGTTGTAACTTTTAATGATACTTTAGTTTTAAAAAATCCTGTACTTGGTGGAGAAATATTTATTTATGATGAACTAATTGGTACTGGGGACTCTTCATTAATCATTGAGGGTTCTGGGCATACTACGACTATTGGCGCAGATATTACAGAAGGTGGAGGTCAAATTATTGGTGACTCTGTAAAAATAGATGGTTCTATACCAGCTGATAATACTATTACCCTAACAGCAGGCACTAATATTAGTATTGGTACTTCATCAATTCATAATTTAGATGGAGATGGACTTGCTGGAGATGACAAACTAATTTTAGATGCAAGTAGCGGAAATATTTCTTTTAAAGGTATTGTTGGTGGAACAGATGCACTAGAAGCATTGACTATTGTAGATGGAAATGGAACCTCTGCGGGTGCTATTAATGTCACATTTGATCAAGAGGTTACAATAGATGGAGATTTAACAATCACTGCTTCTGGTACGGTTACTTTTACTAAAGCCTTAAATGTTACAGGTAACTTAACAATCCTAGGAGCAGGTCAAATTGTATTTACAATTGGAGCTGTAGTTGGCGGAAACATATTATTAGAAGCAGATGAAATTCAATTTAATGGGTCTGAATCTATTGAATCTACTGGTAGTGGGTCATTAACGATTAGAAATTTCACAAAAAGTAATGCTATGTATATTGGTTCACCTCCAGGTGGTGGAACAAGTAATATCTTAAATATCACAGCAACAGAGATATTAGCTCTAGCAGATGGTTTTTCAAGTATTACTTTTGGACATGAAACAGGTGGTCATGCACATGCTTCATCAGGCTCTGTTAAATTAGGTGGAATTGGTTTAGATGGATTTTTATTTAATGATAATTTAGTAGTTTATGGTAGTTCTATATCAGTAGAGGATTATTCTTCATCAGATATTAAATTTACTGTAGGTGGTTCAATTAAATTAGATGCAATCAATAATATAAATATTTATAATCAGACAAAAGCAGATAGCTCAAATATCACTTTATATTCAGAGTCAGGTAAAATTAGACAGATTGATGATACAGGAGACTCTACTTCATCAGAAGCTCTAATAGCTAATGACTTAACTATAACAGCGCAAACAGGGATTGATCTTGGTTTTACTCAACTAACAAATATAACAGCTACTAATGAAGGCACTGGTAATATTGTTGTTAATGAAAAGTCTGCTGGTGGAGATTTAATAGTTTTAAAAGCAGCGCAAACAGGTGGTAGTGGTAGTATAGAAATTAGTACAGAAAACGGCAGTATTACAATTTCATCTTCTGGTACAGGGGTATCAACTACAGGTAGTGGTGCTATAACAATTGATGCTAATGATACTGGTACAGATAAATCTATTACTGTAGATAAAGCAATATCTGGTACAACAGGTACGATTACTTTAAATGCTGATGGTTTAATCACAACAAATAAGATAATAAGTAACTCAGGTGTTGGTGCAATCACTATTACATCAGCTGAAAATAGTATTGCTCAAAATGATAATATTACATCAGTTGGTGGATTAATTACACTCCGAGCACAAGGTACATCACAAAATATTACCATGCTTAATGGTAAATTGACTCAATCAATTGATGGGGCAGATAACGGTGCTATTATTTTAGAGGCATCTGGTAATATTTTAGTTTCAAAAATAGAGGCAGATGGTTCTGTAACATTAACAGCTACAGCTGGTTCTATTACAGATAACTTAACGGGTGAAACTGCCAATATTTATGGAGATTCAACAACTTTATCTATGACAGCAGCTACTGGAATTGGTACATCAGTCGAAGAGTTAGATATAAATGTAACTAAGATTTCTTTATCTAATATAACTTCTGGAGATATTTATATTGAAGAAGTTAGCTCTCTTGAAATTGACTCTAATAATATATCATCTGCTGGTACATCAGGTAATATTCATATTTTAACTAGAAACGGTTCAATTCTAGTGAATGGTACAATAGTAAATACTGGTGATTCAGGAGATATTTGGTTAAAAAGTTTACAGGATAGTGGTGCAACAGCAAATATAACAATCAATCAAAAAATATCATCAACAAAAGGTAATATTGCAATTATTTCATCAGATGATTTAACGCAAACTATTAATGGTGATATCCAGGTAGATACTTTAAATAAAACAATTTATGTTTTTGCCGCAGCTAATTTAACTATGGATAATGGAGCAAATGCAGCAACAACTAATGATGGTAATATTAGGTATGAGGCAAATACTGGCATATTAAGATTAGGTGGACTAAATGCAGGTAATGCTAATGTGACCTTAATCGCTGGTACTTCTATTTTAGATAATGGAGACCCAGATTTAGAAGTTGTTGCTAATGGACTTAAATTAAATGCAGGTATAGATATTGGTGCTAGTGGTAATGCTTTAGATATAAATGTGACCACACTTGTTGCAAAATCTACAGCTGGTAGTATTTATCTAAATGAAACAGATTCAATAGCTATTGGTAAAATTGGTGTAATTACGGTTCATGAGTTAGGCAGTGCTGATGTTTCAGACTTGGCTCAAGAAGACTTAGTAACATCTGGCACAGGTTCAATTGTATTAACAGCAACAAATATTGATATTAATGCTACAGATAATGCAATAGCAATTAGCTCTGGTGGAGCTGGTAATGTTTTATTGCAAGCAACAGCAGGTGATATTGATGTAAACAAAGGTATTAATGTTGGTTCTGGTAGTTTAACACTACTAGCTTCTGTAAATATAACTCAAGCAGCAGATGGAGATTTAACTTCAAGCGCTGGTTCTTTTGATATTGAAGCAACAGCTGGCACTATTGCTATGACTAATGGTGCAGATACAAATGCTGGGTCTGGTAACATTAGATATAAAGCAGGTAGTACTTTAACTCTTGGTTTAATAGAAACAACAGGACATATTAGTTTAATAGCAGATTCGATTGCAGACTCAGGTGCTGATGGTAATACTGATATTGATTTAATTTCAAATGAGCTAAAAGTTAAAACAACTTTAGCA
>NVVD01000053.1 GCA_002402105.1 Candidatus Cloacimonadota bacterium | reverse complement strand
CTATAGAGATTTTAATGATTTGATTGTTTCTTTTTATATATTTAAAAGCCCTATATTAAACTTTTGTTTGATGTAGGGCTTTTTTTGTAGTGTTTTGCTGGGGTAATTTTGCTATTATAGTTTTGATAACTTGATTGAGATCAATTGCTTCTTGATAAATTTATTGTACACTTGTAAAAATATTTAAAATTAGGATATTAAGCTATGCATGCAATTCAACTTTCTAATTTAATTGAGCCTCATAAGACTTTTATTAATACAACTATAAATCAATTAAGCTTGGATTCAAGGATACTTGGGATTTCACTTGCTGGGTCTATAGCTACTGGTTCGGCCGATCAATTTAGTGATATTGATTTTGTTATTTCTGTCGACCCAAATTCGTATGATGAAGTGCTTGAGGATAAAGTAAATATTGTTTCTAGTATAGCTCTTTTTTTAACTGGTTTTACTGGGGAGCATGTAGGTGATAAACGGCTTTTAATATGTTTATATGATTCACCACTACTTCACGTAGACTTTAAATTTGTTTCTTTAAATGATGTGCCAAATGAAACGAGTAATAGTTGCTTAATTTGGCAAAGAGATACTAGATTTGGTGAAGCTCTAAGTAAAATAAGAGTAATACCCCAGTCCATAGATTTTCAATGGATAGAAGACCGTTTTTGGATTTGGATTCATTATGTGGGTACTAAAGTAGCTCGCGGAGAAAAGTTTGAAGTCTTAGAGTTTTTATCTTTTATTAGAACAAATGTCTTAGTTCCACTTGGTCTTTTCGAAGCAGGTCAGTCAGGCTTTGGTGTAAGAAAACTGGAATTTTTAGCTCCTGAATTCGCACAAGAATTAAAAGAAACGGTTGCTAGTTATGACCAGAAATCTTTAGAGTCTGCTGTTAAATCGTGCATCCGAATTTATATAAATTTAAGAACGAAAATAAAAGCAAAAGGTTTACATCATCACCTTGACTGTCAAAAAGCTACCATGGACTTTATTGATAGTATTTTTGGTAGTGGAGGCTAATTATTATTAGTCTGAAAATAATATGTGTTCTTTCGTGAGTGAAGGATAAAGTATTAAAAACCTTCTAATCTTGAACTTTGAAGTTCCAAGGTAAATATTATCAGGGTTCATAGAAGCATCAGTACGGTTGATTAACATGGGTATAGTTTTTTACTAATCAGATTTTTTTTATAGATCTAAAATTATAATAATTCTAATGTTTGTTATTTGTTATTTGTTCTAAGTTTTGATATATTCAACTATAAAATTATATACTTTAAGGAGGGTATTATGCAACTAAGCATGAAAATAATGGCCGGACTGGTCATGACAGGGATTTTTTTAACTCAAACACCGTGTTCTAGTCATAGAGAGGCACCAGCTATTACAGAAACCCCAAAAGTAGATGCAAGTGACTTTTATATGTTTAAGAGTTACGAAACAGGAAGAGGGGCTTATACTACGATTATAGCTAATTATATTCCATTGCAAGATCCACAAGGTGGCCCCAACTACTTTTCTATGGATCCGCATGCTATTTACGAAATTCATTTAGATAATACTGGAGATGGTGTTGAGGATATGACATTTCAGTTTGATTTTACAAATTCACTATCTAATGGAGGTGTTGGTCAAACATTGAGTATTGGAGGAGTTAATGTATCACCAGCTTTAAAGCATACTGGTGTAATCTCTGCTGGAAATAATACAAATTTAGGTCTAAATGAAACTTATACTATAAAAATGATAACTGGTGACAGAAGAACTGGAACGGTAGGAACTGTAACAAATGCTTCTAATGCTAGTACATCTTTTACCAAGCCTTATGACTATGTTGGAAATAAAACATTTACTAATGTAGCCGGTTATACGGCTTATGCAAATCAATATATTTATAATGTAACTATACCTGGTTGTACAGATACAGGTAAAGTTTTTGTTGGTCAAAGAAAAGAATCTTTTGTGGTAAATCTAGGAGAGACATTTGATTTAGTTAATTATACACCTATTGATAGTACAGGTATTACTCAAAGTAGTACTAATAATGATTTGGCTGGAAAAAATGTAACATCCATAGCTATGGAAATTCCAACTTCATGCATCGTAAGTTCAGAAGTGGTAATAGGTGGTTGGACAACAGCTAGTAGACCACAAGCAAGAATTATTCGTCCAGGAGCTAGTGGAGGAGGATTTGGTAAAGATGATGTTCAAGGTGGAGCATGGACTCAAGTATCAAGACTAGGTAATCCATTAGTAAATGAATTGGTAATTGGGGTTAAAGATAAGGATTACTTTAATCACTCGGAGCCAAAAGATGATGGAGCTAGATTTGCAATTTATGTTACGAATCCGACATTTCCTGCGATTTTGAATATATTATTTGGAGCTGCATTTCCGGCAGCTACTCAAGGAATTGCACCACTTAACTTCCCAAGAAATGACTTAGTCGCTACATTTTTAACAGGAATTTCTGGAGTTAATCAACCTGCAAGTTTTACAGCCTCTGAAATTTTAAGATTAAATACAAGTATAGCAGCAACCCCAGCTACATCTCAAAATGCTTTTGGTGTGGTAGCAGGTGATTTAGCAGGTTTTCCTAATGGACGTAGGCCTGGAGATGATGTAGTAGATTTAGCCCTTAGAGTACTTATGGGTGCATTATGCCATCCTGTACAAGTTGATTTAGATGCTAATGGTACAGTAGGAAATGCAGCAGACGTTTTAGGTCTTTGTACTACTGCACAAGCACCAGCAGGAACAGTTCCTTTTACAGATGGTGCACCAATTGACCATACACATTTTGACAATAGTTTTCCGTACTTAAAAGTACCGAATGCAGGATCACCTAATTAAAAAGGATATTCATGAATTTCAAAAAATTTTTATTAGCTATAATAGTTGGTACTTCATTATTATTATCGGGTTGTGGTTTATCTAGTAGTACAGCAACAATTGGAGCTTTGGCTCCTGTTACTAATTTTACAGCTAGCGATCAAGCTGTTCGTGATATATTTCAATCAACATCAAATGCAGCACCTCAAGCTGTAGCAGCAGATTTTTCATTCAATACAAATGATAGCCATGCTACATATGCTCATTTATTTAATTAATAAGCAGGATATATAAGTAATTTTAGTGGCACCAAAAATTAGTTTTTGGTGCCATTTTATTTTAAAAAACAATTAGATTTTTACATAGCTTTATTTAAATCACTAAATTTATTATGAGTTCAAAACAAAACTATAACTACTGTTTAAAAGTTAGATTAATTATTTTTAGTATTTGCATATTATCTAAAACTTATGGAGAGCCGTATACTCCAAACTTAAATGATATAATATATACTTTGCCGTATCAAAAACATCAATTAAAGATAAATAAGTTAAGAAAAAACTATGATAAAAAAAAATTAGATAATAACAATCTTGATAAGCTATTATCTTTATATATAACATTAGGAAAAAAACATTCAGACCCTAGGCTTTATGGATATGCTGAAGCTTTATTAAAGCCATACTTGAAAAATAAAAACTTATCGAACAATAATCTTATACACTGGGCAAATATTTTACAACATCGTCATGAGTTTAATTTATCTCTTGCTATCTTAAATACTTCACGTTTAAAAAAATCCAAAAAGGCTACTCCATTTTTAATGAAAGCTGTAATATACGCAGGAAAGGGTGAATATAAAAACGGATTAAAAGAGTGTAAACAGTTAATATTTAGAGCAAGTCACATTTTGACTTCTACTTGTATTGCATTAATGAATAGCCACTTAGGAAGGCTTAATGAAAGCTATCAATTTTTAAAAAAAATAAAGGCACAACAATCAAGGCAAACAGTACAAGAATCACTTTTTAGCATAGGAACTTTAGCGGATATGGCCTTTCGTTTAAATAGTAATGAGCTAGAAAATTATATTACTGAGGGTTTATCCTTAGACTCAAATGATTATTATTTATTAAAATTGTATGTAGATTACTTATTAATGAATGGTAGAAATGAAGAAGCACTTAAGCTCTCTACTAAGCATCAAAAAAAAAGTGGAATGTTGGTACGTAAACTATTAGCGATTAAAAATATGAATCAAAAATTACCTGAAAAATCGGTAAATTATTTAGACCTTAAATTTAAAAGAATGATTCTTTTAGGAGAAAATGCACATCTTAGAGAGCTAGTTTTATTTTATTTAAAAATAAAAAAGAATAAAAGTAGGGCATGGATCTTAGCAAAGCAAAACTGGGAAATTCAAAAAGAGCCAATAGATTTTAGAATGTTATTATGGGCAGGTTTGTTTAATTCAAAAGAGAGTTATGCTTTTTGTTTACAAGCTTTAAATGAAGTGAAATTTGAGGACTTTAGTACTGAGCTGTTAATAGCAGATATACCTAAATGATTAGATGTATAACTAATTTATGCTTAATATTTGTTATTCAAACTTGTGTGAGCTCTCATGAAATTAGTCTAAGCTTTTTACATCTAAATAAGAAAGAAACAATATTACAAGGGTTTTGGAATGTTTCAGTTAGAGATTTAGAGTTATCTATTGGTTTGGATGCAAACTTCGATGGAGATATAAGTTGGTCTGAAATTTTATCTCAACAAAATTCTATTGAAAAATTGGTAAATAGGAGTCTATTTTTTAGGCAAGAAATGAATTTGTGTAAAATACAAATAGATGACTTATTAATAGAAGAGCTATCATCAGGTCCTTATATCCATATACCAATATCAATAGAATGTAATTACATACTAAAGAATATAAAATTAAGATATGAGTTTTTATTTGATTTAGATGCTCAACACAAGGCAATTTTTACAATTAACTCAAAAGCTATAACAAATGTCATAAGCTTTACTAAAAAAAATAATACTCATCAGATTCGAGATAAAGCTACATCGTTAACTTCTTTATTCGTAATATATGTAAAAGAAGGGTATTTTCATATCATCACTGGATACGATCACTTGCTATTTTTATTAACATTACTTTTACCTTGTTGTGTTACAGTTACTCATTTAAAAAAAAACCATTCAAAAAATTTGATAGAAGTTTTATGGGGTATATTTAAAATAGTATCAATATTTACAATAGCTCATTCAGTATCTTTAGCCTTTACTTCATTCAAGATTATCTCATTGGAATCTTGGGTAGTGGAGTCAATAATCGCTTTTTCAATAGTTTTAATGGCAATAAATAATATAGTTCCCCTATTTAATGATAGATTGCTATTCTTGATTTTTGCATTTGGATTAATTCATGGTATGGGTTTTGCGAGTATTATTCTAGATCTACAGCTTCCTAGTGATTATTTGCTAGTTATTTTGTTAGCTTTTAATTTTGGAGTAGAACTTGGACAGTTACTATTTATAGCCTTGATTTTGCCTATTTTATACTTTTTTAGAACAAGTACATTTTATAAAAAATATTGTTTATCCTTTTTATCATTAACTATTTTGATAATTTCAAGTATTTGGCTTTTTGAAAGGTTGTTAGGGAAACAGTTTATCCCGAAGTTTTAAAGCCTAAAATTAACTAATTTTGAGTAGTCTATGCTTGATTTATGGAAAGGGTAGCTTTATTGATTTTTTTCAATGTCAGAAAGTGCTTTAGAGAGTGACTTTTTTTCTCTTTGAAAAGAGGAGTGATTAGGGTTTTTAAACCATGTCAATTGTTTGTTTTTAATTAGTAGCGCTCCAAGGTTTCCATTTATCACTCTAAATTTTGAGTTTTTACTTTTTGATAGAAATAGCAGATATTTATCTTTAGCTTTGTTGGGAAAAAGAATTTGAGAAACACAAATCTGTGTTTTTCTCCCAAGTACTAAAAAAGATGAAATGTTTTTTGAGCCTTTAATTGTTTTAATATTTTTGAACTCAACAACTTGGTTTGTTCCTCTTTTTGTTTTGGTACTTTTTATTTCAGTTACAAATTCTGCAATACTAATGAAGTCAGAGTGTTGAATAAGCTCTTTTAAATTGTAAGGCCTCCATTTAGCGTGACTACTACTTAAAAAACAATAAAATAAAACAATTAAAACTTTCATCATTACTCCTAAAATAAAATAAATAATTATAATTTTACTTAGAAGTAGTAGGAAATACAAATTATGTGGTTTTTTTTTAAGTTTGAAGAAGTATTTTTTTAGTGTTAGCTAGAGTATAATACCGTTATACACAAGGATATAGTCAATGAAAGTTATATTATTAACTCTTTATATTTTACTTATAAATTTAATTCATTCAAACCCAAAAAGGATATTTAAGCAATATGCTGATGCTGTTGTAAAAATTGAACTTTTAAAAAATGATAAGGCTATGTTTGATGGAACGGGATTTTTTGTTGGTAAAAATGGGATAATATTAACAAATCATCATGTGGTAGAAAAGGGCTTAACTTCAAAATATAAATTGAGAGTTCGTTTAAAAAATGGAGAGATTTTTGAAGATGTTGAGATTGGTCAATGTTCTGATATAAGAGATATAGATTTATGTTTGTTAAAAATAAAATACAAGCCAAAAAGATATGTAAAAAACTCTAGAAAAAGTTATGAAATTGGTGAAAAGGTTTATATTATTGGTCATCCTAGAGGTCTTGAATGGTCAATAACTGACGGTATTTTAAGTGGAGAAAGAAAGATTAAAAGGGGAGAAATTGCAAAGTATGAAACTCAAATTACAGAAAGATATATTGATAGTATCCAAATTTCTGCTCCTGTAAATCCTGGTAATAGTGGAGGCCCAATTTTTGATAGAAGAGGTAAGCTATTAGGAGTAACTACTTGGAGGATGGTGAGAAAATCGGCGCAAAACTTAAACTTTGGAGTAAATTCGATTGAGGCATTGTCTTTTTTTAATTTATACTTTCCTGCTATTTCAGAAACTCATTTAGCTCGTTTGAATAAAAAAACTAAAAAGTATGTTAAGTCTACTGCCAAGACAAAAACTAATTTAAGCTATAAAATTAAGAAGTTATTTAAAATAAACTTAAATTTGAAAAGAAAAATTATCTTGGATAGTAATGGATATAAAAGATATGAGGGAGAAGTTTTAGATGGAAAATACCATGGTGAAGGAGTTTTGTATTATAGGGGGGTAATGATTAAAGGTAATTTTCAGCATGGGAAAATTTACTATGGGATTGTTTTTAGAGGTAAAAATAAAGAATATGAAGGTGGCTTAGGTTCTTCTCATGAATATGAGGGAAAAGGGAAACTATATTCTCCAGATGGTAATTTAGTTTTTTCTGGAGTTTTTAAATCAGGAAAATTGAATAATTTTGGTAGGGTTAATTTAGTAAAAAACAATCAATTAATATATAGAGGTGACTTTTCAAATAATCAATTTGAAGGCTATGGAAAATATTACTATCAAAATGGAAAAATAGCATATGAAGGAAGATTTCTAGGAGGTATTTATAGTGGACACGGTACTTCTTATAATAAAGATGGAAGCATTAAAAACACGGGTCACTTTTATAAAGGAATATTTCAACGCTGAGTTGTAGTGTTGAATCACTTATATGTATAAAAACTCAAAGGTATATGACAAGTTTCAAGTGCTTTCAAAAATAGAAAAGCAATTTTATGAAATTTGTTTTATGAATAAGCAAAAAATTTTAGAATTAGCCTGTGGGTCTGGAAGAATTGGCGAGATTTTTAACTCAAGTAATTATGTTGGAGTAGATCTATCTCATGAGATGTTAAAATCTTTTAAACTAAAGTGTGAAAATAAAAGTTTAATTCAAGCAAATGTAACGGCACTGCCCCTAATAGATAAATACGATGGGATAGTTTTTAGCTTAAATTCAATTCATCATCTAAATACGAATGAACTAAGTCTTTTAATTCTAGAGTTAGAAAGATTATCTTCGGATGATTGTTTACTTTTAATTGAGATGAGTGATTTTGAAAAAATCTTATGGGTAGATGGTAGTTATGAAAATGAATATTCAGAGTTTTCTAGTGGGAAAGGTTTGCTTTTAAAACAAAAAATAACTAAAGAAGCAGACTTTTATCATTTTGAGAGGCGATATTTTGAAAAAGGTATTTGTATCTTAAAAGAAGTTAGCAAATTATATCCTCATAATGAAAAAGAACTTAGCTTTGAATTAGAACGAATTGGTTTCAAAAAAAATAACATTTCAAAAGATACATCAGAGTCTAGTAATAATCAGGGTGATAGCCGTTTGATGTTACTATATCAAAAATAAAGTAAATAAATTTAAAATACTTATTGACTTTGTATTGATGTGAGCGTAGTATGTAGCTCCTCTCAACCGAGAGGGTGTCACGAGACAGCGAGA
>NVVD01000025.1 GCA_002402105.1 Candidatus Cloacimonadota bacterium | reverse complement strand
CCGTATAGTATTCCATTAAATTGTTTATCATAATATTCCTCTTACATAAAAGGTCGGAAAATATACACAATTGTTATAGTTAGCGCGTAAGGTCAGTTATTTAATTGAGGTTCTTTTCAGACAATCTCTGAGACTCAAAAAAATATATCTAAATTTGAGTATGAAAAGGTATAGTTCATCACTTCTGCAACATATTAAAAAAATACTCGTAAACAATAGAGCAACACTTTAAAACGTTAGAAAGATTATCTATGAATATTAAACTTTTATTAGCTTCAATAACTATTATAAGTAGCTTATTTTCTCAAAAAACAAATTTAAAGCAAATCAATAATAATGAGCTGTATAGTAAAAGCTTACACTGTGAGTTAGGCGAGTTAAAAGCAAGCTTTACAGCTTCTAAATCTTTTGATAAATATGAGGCAGAATATTTAAGTTATGTATCTCAATTAAGTCCAAAATTTATTTCAGAAAATAGTTTTCTAGATGATTTAAAGCAAGCAGATGTTATTGTTATGGCAGATAATCACGTAAGTTATGGTTCACAAAGTAATTCTGTTGAAATTATAAAAAAATTAGCTAAAAACTCTAATGGTTTAAATTTAGTGATTGAATGGATTGATACTTCTTTTCAGGCTGTAGTAAACCAATATTTAAGAGATCAATTATCATTAAATGAGTTAAAAGAAAAAATTCAGTTTGATAAATTATGGGCTTTTTCATGGGATAGTTACAAAAGAGTTTTACAAACAGCAAAAGAAAATAAAGTGGCTGTATATTTAGTTGAAAATTTAAAAAACACTAAAAACTTAGTTGTAAGAGATCAGCATATTTTTGATTCTGTTTTAAAAATTCAGTCGTTAAATAAAAGTAAAAAAATTCTTATTATTTATGGTACTTATCATAGCTTAGGTTTAAATCATTTATTTGAGAGATTCAAAAAAAACAAACAAAAAACAGTGAGTATTGTTTCACAAGCAGAAAATGCTTATTGGATAGCACTTAAAACAAGTTTAGATTCAGATAGATTACATCAACTTCAATTGAGTAAAGATATATACTATCTTCATGACTCTGCCCCACAAGATCAACTTTATGATGAGCGAATGTATTATTTAAACCTTTTAGATATGGATGAAGATGAATATCTTTGTGAATAGTTTCTCTTAACAGTTGACAATTGTTTGAATGTTATTAAAATGATAAAAAACATGATTATAATCAAGGAAATAGAATGAAAAAATTAGCAATAGCTTCTTTAGTGTTTAGTTTAGTAAATCCTTTTACTACAAACTTTGCACAAGACAATAAAGTAGAAATTAAAGCTTCAAAAATCGGTAAAATCCGTATGTTGAGTAATAATAATGTACCTAAAAAAGTAGTAGTAGTAAGAAACGGCAGAACAGACCGTTTTGTAAGTGGTTTAGCTGATATTTTAAATGATATTAATCAAAAAATTGCAGAGCCAAAAATTAAGCTTCATGTAATTTTAAACTCTTCTAGTGCTCAATCTGGATTTCAACAAGAGATGGAGTCTAAAGGTTATTGGGGTTCAATGGTTGAAACTAATGACCAATTTTATACTAGTGATCAATGGATGCAAGATTGGGGAGAAATCATGGTAGCTGATATTGAGGGTGAAGAAAAACCTCAATTAACTATTTTTGATTCTAATCGTGGTCGTGGTCTAGCTGGTTTACCAAAGTTATTGGCAAAAATGTGGGGTACATACTATTTAAAAAATCCATCAAAGGCAGGTATTAAAGGTGATTACGGGGGCAATATCGAAGTAACACCTGATAACATTTTAGTTTTAGGTGATACAGCAACTACTAAATTAAGAAACTTGATGGATAAACATGGTTACAAAAATAAAACAGCAATTTTACCGACTTCTTGGTTAATGGTTGGTCATGTTGATGAGTACATATCTTTTATTCCTAATGCTAACGCAGCTGGTGGTTATACTATCGTAAAAGCTGATCCTGCTTTAGCTTTTGATTTAATTAAAAATGCAACACAAGAAGATCTCGAAGACGTCAACCCAAATTATAGACGTCAAATTATGAAGATTAAAAGCTTTTTAGATAGTGAAAGCTCTTTTTCTAAAAAACCAGAAACAGAGTATGACTTAACTACAACTCAAAATATCTTGATGAGTAATACAAGAGACTCTAGCTCTGCAAGAGTTTTAAATCAATTGGTTGATTTAAACAGAAGTATTTCAAAAGTAATTGATCGAGCGATTGAAGATTTAAAGAAAAAAGTAATAGAAGTTACTAACGGAAAACATAAAGAATTTTCAGTTATTTCTTTTCCAACAATTTTTCAGGGTAGAAAGTCTGGTAACTCATTAAATAGATGTGTTGCACTTTTGCCTGGTACTGTAAATATGCTTGTTGTTAGAGATCATACAATTACTCCAGATGCTCAATTATCTATTTTTAATAAATATATTGATAAAACAATGACTGAACAAGGTATGAAAGTACACTTTTTAGATGATATGCCATATCATAATTATGCTGGTGAAATACATTGTGGTACAAACATTGTAAGAGACCCAGATAACTATCATGTAAGGCCAGATATTATTACAAAGATGGATATGAAGAGAAAGTTATTTAAAACTTTTCATAAAAAATAAACATATTTAAAAATGCCTTGAGTGAAAACTCAGGGCATTTTTTGCGTATTACAGCATTTTCATAATTTTTATGTGTTTATATCAACCCCAGTTAAAAAGTTTAGATTTATCCTATATCTAGGAGATGAGACTTTAGTCCCATAAAACAACTCTCACTTTTTTGTACCCTGACTTGATTGGACTGAAGTCCAATCTCCAGGTTGAACTTTTAAAATACTATAAGGATTTAAATGAACCTAAGCTTTTAAAACTCTTTATAAATTTGATTTATTGTTAAAGTGATAGGTATGATAGATTTATATTTAGATATAGGAGAGAGTAATGGGATTTTTTGATAAATTAAAAGCTGTAAAAAATATGGTTACTGGTGGAGCTGCAAAAGTTGATGTAAAAATTATTGACTTTTGTATAGGCGACTTTTTTGAAGTTGAAGTTAAGGTACTTGTTGATGATGTTGATATTTCTATGGAAAATGTTTACTTAACTGTAGAAGGTTGGCATATAGTAAATGGAGTAAGGATCGAAATTGAAGAAGATGAAAATGGTTACCCTTATGAAAGACCTGTAGAGTTCACAAGAGAAGAACAAACTTATAAAAGTAAATGCGAAGTAGCTCAAAAAACAGATTTAAAAGCTAATAAGTCATATAAGTGGATAGAAAAAATATTGATTCCTGAAGGTTCAATGGGATGTTTTGATAACGGATCAGAAAGACATTATTATAGGTTTTGTGCAGGGGTAGATGTAGTAGGAAATGACCCAGATAGTGGTTGGATTATTGTAGACTAGGCAAATTATGGACTCATTGAAGATTTTAAAAGAAGTATTTGGTTATGATTCGTTTCAGGGTGAACAACAAAAAATTATAGACTCGATTACAAGTGGTAATGATACTTTAGTATTAATGCCAACTGGTGGTGGAAAAAGCCTCTGTTATCAAATACCCTGTTTAATGCTTGATGGAGTAGGGATTGTAGTTTCACCCTTGATAGCTCTAATGCAAGATCAAGTAAGCACTTTAAAAGGTCTTGGAGTAAAAGCAGAGTATTTAAATTCAAGCCTTGATTATAATACTAGAGATATGATTTTATCAAGGGTTAGAAATGGTGATATTGATTTATTATATATGGCTCCAGAAGGCTTATTAAGACCAGGCTTTTCTCAAAGTTTTGAAGGGGTTAAAATAGCCCTTTTTGCAATTGATGAAGCTCATTGTGTATCTCAATGGGGGCATGACTTTCGCCCTGAGTATTTAAGACTAGCTGAGTTAATGAATCAATTTCCAAAAGCAAAAACAATTGCTCTTACAGCTACAGCAGATCAAAAAACTAGAGTTGAAATGATTAATAAACTTCAACTAGAGTCTCCAAATATATTTATATCTTCTTTTGATAGACCTAATATTGAGTATCGAGTTGAGTCTAAAGGTAAAACAAACCAACAATTATATAGTTTCATTAAAAATGAGCATAAAGACGATACAGGTATTGTTTACTGTTTATCTCGAAAAAAAGTTGAAAAAACAGCCCAATTTTTAAAAGATAAGGGTTTTAATGCTTATGCTTATCATGCTGGTTTACCACATCAAGAGCGTAATAAAAACCAAAAAATATTTTTATCTCAAGACTCTATCATTATGGTAGCTACCATAGCTTTTGGAATGGGTATAGATAAGCCTGATGTTCGTTTTGTTGCTCATTTAGATTTACCCTCAAGTTTAGAGGCATATTATCAAGAAACGGGTCGTGCAGGTCGTGATAGTTTACCTTCTACCGCTTGGATGATTTATGGTATTCAAGATGTAGTTTTACGTCGTAGAATGATAGATGGTGGTGAAGGTGCTAGTGATTATAAAAAAGTATCTCATCAAAAACTAAATGATATTTTAGCTTTTTGTGAAACTACAACTTGTCGTAGAAAAATTATTTTAAAGTACTTTGATGAAGATAGAAAAGAAAACTGTAATTATTGTGATACTTGTTTGCATCCCGTAGAGCAAATTGATGGTTCTTTGTATGCTCAAAAGCTTTTATCTTGTATTTATCGAACAGAGCAAAACTTTGGTTCTGGGCATGTTATTGATGTTTTACTTGGTAAAATGAGTGAAAAAGTAATGAGGTTTAACCACGATAGATTAAGTACCTATGGTATCGGTGATGATTTAGATGAATTTGCTTGGAAAAGTATCATTAGACAGCTTGTGGTTCATGGTCATTTAAAAATTCATAATGAGTTTTCTAGCTTAATTTTTACAGATTCATCAAAAGCAATTTTAAGTGGAAAACTTAAGTTTTTTGTAAGAAAAGATATTAAAGAAACTAAAAAAGAAAAAACAAAAAAGACTAAAAAAGTAAATGCTGTAGATATGTCAAAAGATTTATCCTTTGAACAAAAAGGCTTGTTTGATACTATTAAAAATTGGAGAACTGAAAAATCAAAGGAGCTTGGTATACCAGCTTATCGAGTCTTATCTAATAAAAGTTTGATGAGTTTAGTTGATTTAAAACCACAAACAAGCGAAGAGCTTTACGAAGTTTACGGAATAGGTGGAGCTAAAGTACAAGAGTTTGGAGCAGAGATTTTAGGCTTTTTTGAGTAGCTTTAATTAACTTTACTTTTTTCAATTAAAATTACAAGCTGGTCACTAAACTCTGATATAAAAATACCAAAATCCATTAGCATACTTTGAGTTGCTTCACCCATTTTATATAAATCATTAAAACCTTGGAGGTCTTTAGAAAGGTTTAAACTAGCTAAAACAGGCCAAGCACCTATAAACTGAATAGTTTGTTTATCTGTTGTAAGTTCTTTTTGATTATTTTGAAAATAATTAAGGTTTTCTGTTAATGCATCTAATCCAGTTATTTCAGTAAATGTGGTACATAAGCTTTTAACTAAGATTAATTGGTCTTCATAACTTAGTAAATCACCTATTTTTAAAATAGCAGTTAATATAGAGGCGCTAGCTACCTGTAAGTGAAAAAGTGGTAAGACTTGATTTGTTTGTAATATATTTAAAAAAGCTAGATAGTCGTTGAGTTTATTATCAATAATTGCTTTAGCATGGTTTTTTGATGATGTTACTATTACTTTTAGGTCATCTCTTAAATTAGATGGATCTAGTTGTAAACTTTCATCACATTTGATACAAGTAGACTTTTCAAGATTTTCTTCGATATGACTACATTTTAAACAAAATTTTCTCATGGTTTTCCTTTAACTTTAAAAATAACTTATAATACCGATCACAGTTAAAAGTTTAACTTTTTTAGTCCTCATTATAAAAATAGGGGATTGAACTTTAGTCCAATAAAGTCAGGATACAGAGGAGTGAGTGTATCTTATGGGAATAAATTTCCATCCCCATATTAATTCTTACATGAAAAACCAGTTAACTTGAGAAGTATACAAGAGTTATGAAAAAGAAGAAATAAAATAGTATACTATGGTAAAAAAAAGGGACATTTATGATTTTATATGAAGACGATAAACTATTAATTATTGAAAAAGAACCAAAGTTATTGGTACATGCTACCGTTGATAAAAGCAGAAAAAATTTAGAATCAATGCTAGAGCAAGATGGAAACTTTGAATACTTTCGTTTGTTAAATCGTATTGATTTTAAAACCTCTGGTTTAGTAGCACTAAGTATAAGTGAAAAAGATAATAAGTATTTAGATAAGTGGCTTAAAAGTTCAAAAAAAACCTATTTGGCTCTTGTAGAGGGTAAAATGAAATCGTTAAAGTTAGAGGACTTTATTAAGGTTGGTAAAAATGAAGTTAAAATCGTTAAATGTGGTGGAAAAAAGGCCATATCAGAAGTTTCTTTAATATGGTACTTCAAAGAAGAAGATGTGAGCCTATTAGAGGTAGTTTTAGTGACTGGCAGACGGCATCAAATTAGATTGCAACTAGCTAATATAAATCATCCTATTATTGGAGATGATTTATATAATCCAAAATGTTTGAATAAAGAGGATGACTTATTTTTACATTCCCATAAATTAACTTGGAAAGATAAAACTGTGATAGCTGAGCCACCAAAATATTTTGAAAAATATACAAACCGTTTAAACCATTATTAATTTTCTAAGAGTTTTAAAAGAGTTTTTTTATTTTTTTGATAATATGAAAACCAATAACTTAAGGTAAGTATTATAAACGTTCCAATAGATATTGCTATATTAGTTTTAAAGTCAAAACTTAGTTTTACTTTAAGATTATAAGTAACAAAAGCAATAAGTAGAGGCGTGACTACGAAAATAGCTTCTAATGAAAATATTCCAAAAAAAGAAAATGAAAAAATATACTTTTTAATAAGGATCAAATTTACTATTTGTGAATAAACTAGATGATAAACCAGAAGAGACACCATAATAGCAACATAACCGTAATCTTTTATAGTAAATAAAATCATAAAGTATAAAAAAATGGAACCAGTTAATTGTCCTAAGACTTGTAAATAAAAAACAAGTTTATTTTGACTAGCAGCTAATATTCTTCCAGAAAAAGAAGCAATAATAAAAGCAGGCGTGCTTAAAGCAAAGAGCTGTAAGCAATTAGATGAAACTTTGAGTTGTTGCATAGATAAGTTTGTTTTTCCAAAAAATAAATAGATTAAATCGCTAGAGTAAATTAAAAAGAAAATAGCACAAGGGTATAAAAAAACAAAAAAGCTTTTTAATAGATGGTAGAGTTTTTTTTGTATGATAGATTTATCGTGATTGTCCAACCATTCACAAATTCTTGGATAAAAAACAAGGATAATAGGATAGATAAAAAGGGTTGGTATTAAATCAAAGATTCTTTTTCCATAAGAAATTAAACTTAAAGTACCTGCCTCTAATGATGAGGCAAAAAAGTCTGGTAATACAAGAAGAAAAGAAGATGCTATTTGTAATAAAAAAGTTGGGATTAATAAACTGTTAATGAGACTAGAGCTTTCTGGTTTTGAAAAAGAAAACTTAGGATGTAATCCTCTTTTAAATAGATAAATATAAAACAAAAAGGTTTGTATAATGGCAGCTAATAAAAAACCAAGAGCGAGTGAGTTTTCTTGAAAATTTTGAGAAAATAAAATTAAACAAGAAATATTACAAATACCAGTAATTAATGATGAAATATTACTCAGATTATAGTTTTTAAAAGACTGAGCAATATTTATCATTAAATCATTGACTGGTTGTAATAATAAAATAGGTAAAAGGAGTAATATACCAAGTTTAGACTCCTGTAAATGTTGTAATTTAAAATGAGAAAACTGTAATAAAAATTCTTGATGAAAATAAAATAAAAAAGCTAATAAAAAACTTAAACTTATAAATAAAATAGTAAAACTATAATTAATGAGTTTTGATTTTTCTATAGCGTTACTTTTTATGAGTTGGGGTAACAAAATATTAGAGTTATAAGCTGAAAATAAAGTACTCAGAGTAAAAACGATTAAACAGGTGAAAAAAATAACATCTGTTTTACTATTTGCTCCAAATAAATATGCTGTTAGCAAGCTAGTGACAAAACCAAAAACCTTACCAATAAGCCCCATACTCATAGTATAGGCTCCGCTTTTTAAAATTGATTGTTGTTTAATTTCTTGCTTCATAAATTTTAGTACCTATAATTTGTTGGTATTTTAACATAAAAAGATCTTTAAAGTAGTCGTAATTATGGCTCTAAAGTATAAAAGTAAAAACTAATTTACTTGGGTATAATAATCTGATACTTTAGTAATCTATATTCTTACTATAGTGATTAAATAAAAGATCATTAAATATACTTTTGAAAAGAGTTTCTGTTGAAAAAAACAATTTTATTTACTGCTTCTTTCTGTTTTGTTTTAATGTTTACTATAGTTCAATTGTATAAGGTTTTTACTTTAGACTTTTTTCATTTAGTGCAAATTATACCAGATGATACTTTTTATTATTTTGAAATCGCTAGAAATTTTTTAATAAATGGAGTTCCAAGTTTTGATGGAAAAGACACAACTACTAGTGGGTATCATATGTTGTGGTTTTTAATTATTAGTGGAAGTTTAAAGACTTTTTCATTTAATAGAATAGAAACAATACAGTTTTTTTCCTTAGTTTCTATAAGCTTATCTACCTTATTTGTATATGGGGCTTTTTTTAAGTTTAGAAAACAACAAAACATCTTGTTTATTTGCTTATTATCAGCCTTTTTTACTTCATTTAGTTTTTTAAATAATATGATTTCTTCTATGGAGTGGGTTTTATTAATTCCACTTCATATTATTTTATATTTTATGTTTTTAAACGAAGATCATAAATATTTTAAAATTAAATGTTGTTTCTTTTTTATTTTAGGGGTTTTAGGTTCATTATCAAGAACAGACTTTGGTGCAATAGCCTTTATTTTTATTAGCTTTTCTATGCTCTATTATTTTTGTGAAAAAAAGAGAAATAAATTCTTAGAGTCACTTTCTTTATTATTAGGAGCTATAATCGGATTGTTAATATGTTTTAGCTGGCATTATTATCATACAGATTCAATTATTCAGGTGAGTGCAAAGATTAAGAGTATGTGGGGTTTGAAAGCAGGGATAAGTCCAGTTCCGATTATTCAGCAAATTGTAAGAGTTTTTGTTTATTTACCTAGAACAAATCTTCCAGAGGTTAAGCTACTTTTGATTCAAAACTCTAAAGTAATATTTTCTTTATTGCTTATTTTTATGACTTCTTTTCTATTTATATTTAAAACTCAAATAACAAAAATTAGATTAAAATTTAGTTCAGAAAAAGACTTACTTTTTTATATTTCTATAGCAATTGTACTTTTTTATACTTGTTTTTATAGTATAAACTCTACTTCAATACAAATTTGGTATACAGCTCATTTAACAGTTCCATGTTTTTATATATCTTATTATTTATTAAGTAAAATAAAGAATGAAATAAATTTATCCTATGCTCTATTGATGATATCTTTAATAAATAGTACTTTATATTTTATGAGCCCTCCAATTTACCAAGGACAAAAAGGGTCAGCTCATTTTGCAGAAGCTTTAAAGTTAATTAAGGGAAAAATAGGTATATCTGATGCAGGTTTAGTAGGTTTTCATAAGCACAATATAATTAATTTGGATGGCTTGGTTAATAATGAGCTATATCCATATGCACCATATAGACTTCATTGTTACTTATTAGATTCAAAAATTGAGTATTTTACAGGGTTTGGAGCAGATTTTAATAATTTATTTTCATATGATAATTCTAAATTTAGTACTAAACATTATTGGAAAGACTCTAAAGGAAAAACTTTTTCAATTTTAAAAGTTGACTTTGAGACTCTTAAAAAAGACCCTAAATGCAATAAATGAGTTTGAAAAGATGTTTTAAATTGAGCTTCTATTTATTTAGTATTAAAATAAGAAATAACTTGTATTTGGGTATAGTTAAATAAAATTTATGAAAAAAATAATATCAGATGACACAAAAARAACATCAAGAATTCCTCCAAATCAAAAACAGGTTAAAAAATTATCCGTTTTACATTATGGTCCAATACCATTGTTTGATGAAAAAAGCTGGGATTTAAAAATTTGTGGAGAGGTTTTAAAAAATAAAACCTTTAAGTATCAAGATGTACTTTCAATGGAAAAAAGTGAAGTTTTTTGTGATATTCATTGTGTAACAACTTGGTCTAAACTAGATACAACTTGGAGTGGTATATTAGTTCAAGACTTATTAAAAGAGATTGAAATTTTACCAGATGCAAAATATGTCATAATTCATGCAGAGCATGGTTTTACAACAAATTTACCATTGATAGACTTTATGAGTAAAGATGTGATGCTTGCAACACATTTAGAGGGTGAGCCATTGAGCCCAAAGCATGGTTTTCCACTAAGATTACTTGTACCTAAGTTATACTTTTGGAAATCAGCAAAATGGATAAGAAAAATAGAGTTTTCAAAAGAGAATCAACGTGGGTTTTGGGAGCGTAATGGCTACCATGATCATGGAGACCCTTGGACTGAGGAGAGAACATGGAACTAGCAGTTTTTGCCCTAATTGTAGGGTCAGTACCATCTTAATATTTTAAGATAGGAGTAATAATAAAATGAACATTATCGAAGCATTAAAAAACAATGAAATGTATGATGAACTTTTAGACTTAATGAGTAAAAAAGTTCTTTTAATTGATGGGGCCATGGGAACATGTATCCAAGGGTTCAATTTAGAACCAAGTGATTTTGGGCACGAAGATTTAGATGGATGTAATGAAAACCTAAATGAGACCAAACCAGAAATCATTCAAGATATTCATGAGCAATACTTTAAAGCAGGTTCAGACATAGTAGAAACCAATAGCTTTGGTTCAACTCCACTTGTCATGGATGAGTATGATTTATCACACGAAGCTTATAATCTAAGTAAAAAATCCGCTCAAATTGCTAAAAAAGCAGCAATAAATTATACCACTAAAGATCAAAAAAGATATGTAGCGGGTTCAATGGGGCCAACAACAAAAGCTATATCTGTAACAGGTGGAGTAACTTTTGAAAAGTTAGTAGAAAGCTATGAAGTACAAGCTCGTGGTTTAATTGATGGAGGAGTAGATTTTTTACTTCTAGAAACAACTCAAGATACAGTTAATTTAAAAGCAGGTATTGAGGGTGTTCATCAAGCTATCATTAATACAAATAAATCAACTCCATTAATGATTTCAGTGACAATCGAACCAACGGGAACAATGTTAGCAGGTCAAGGAGTTGAGGCTCTAACAACATCGCTATCTCATTTACCACTTCTTGGGTTGGGTATGAACTGCTCTACTGGACCAGAGTTTATGACTAGTCATGTTAGAGACTTTTCTGAGTTGTCTCCTTTTCCTGTTTTTTGTATGCCAAATGCTGGTTTACCTAATGAAGATGGTGAATATTGTGAAAGCCCTCAAGATATGGGTATTGTTATCAAAAATTTTGCTAAAAATGGTTGGTTAAATATACTTGGTGGATGTTGTGGTACATCTCCTACATATATAGAGTATTTTGATGAAATTCGTAGTGAGTTTATTCCTAGAGTGATTAGCCCTAAAAAAGGAAGCTTTGTTTCAGGCATTGATTTTTTAGAAATGTCTGATGATATTCGACCTATTTTAGTTGGAGAGCGTACTAATGTTATTGGCTCACGAAAGTTTAAAAGGTTAATTTCAGAAGAAAAATGGGAAGAAGCAGCAGAAGTTGGTAGAAAACAAGTAAAGGGTGGAGCACAAATAGTTGATATTTGTTTAGGTAATCCAGATCGTGAAGAAATCGAGGATATGCGATTATTTTTACCAGAGATTCTAAAAAAAGTTCGTGTTCCTATTATGCTTGATTCAACAGATGATAAGTTTTTTGAAGAGTTTGTTCCAATCATGCCAGGTAAGTCTATTATTAACTCAGTTAACTTAGAAGATGGAGAAGAGCGCTTTGATACTATTTCAAAGCTGATTAATCGTCATGGTGGCTCTTTAGTAGTTGGTTTGATTGATGAGGACCCAGAGCAGGGTATGGCTGTTTGTAAAGAGCGTAAAATTGAGATAGCTACTAGATCTTATGACTTATTGGTTAATAAATATGGTGTTTGTGAAGAAGATATTATTTTTGACCCTTTGGTTTTTCCATGTGGAACAGGAGACGAAGCTTATATAACATCTGCTGGTGAAACGGTTCATGGAATAAAATTAATTAGAGAGAAGTTTCCTAAGTGTAAAATGATTTTGGGTATTTCTAATGTGAGCTTTGGTTTACCACCAGCTGGTCGTGAGGTTTTAAACTCGGTATTTTTATATCATTGTACAAAAAGTGGGCTTGACCTAGCTATTGTGAACTCTCAAAAAATAGAAAGATACTCATCTATTGGTGAAATTGAAAGAGCACTTTGTGAAGAACTAATTTATAATAATTCAAAAGAAGCGGTTAATAAATTTGTAGACCATTTTAGAGATAAAAAAGTAAAATCAACAGCTGAAGATTTATCTCACTTAAGCGTTGAAGATAGATTAAAAATTAATTTAGTTGAAGGCACCAAAGAAAATTTAATAGCGAACTTAGATGAAGCTTTAAAAAAATATACTCCTCTTAAGGTTATTAATATTCCGTTAATGGCTGGAATGGGTGAAGTTGGCAGGCTTTTTAATGCAAATGAGCTAATTGTTGCAGAAGTTTTACAGTCTGCTTCTGTTATGAAAGCAGCAGTGACTCATTTAGAAGGTTTCATGGAAAAGGGAGTCTCTAATAAAAAAGCAAAGTTTTTACTTGCTACTGTAAAAGGCGATGTTCATGATATTGGTAAAAATTTAGTTGAGATTATTTTAGGTAATAATGGTTATGAAATTATCAATTTGGGTATTAAAATTCCACCAGAGAAAATTATAGCAGCTTGTAGAGAACATAAACCAGATTATGTTGGATTAAGTGGTTTATTAGTTAAATCTGCTTTGATGATGGTAGATACTGCAAAAGATATGAAAGCAGCAGGGATAGATATTCCGATTTTAGTTGGAGGAGCTGCGCTTTCTCGTACATTTTGCGATAAGCGTATTCAACCAGAATATGATGGTAACATTTTTTATGCTGTAGATGCTATGACTGGTTTAGACATTGTAAATAACTTGAGTGATACTTTAAAAATAGAAGCCTTCAAAGAAAAATATAAACAAGTTGGTATCGAATTAGCTAAGAAAAAAGCAAAAGTTAAAGTAAAAAAAGTTAAAGAAAAGTATATTATTGACCATAATGAAATAAGAGAAAGTCCAACAGATTTTTCACGTAGTTTTTTTGAGGCAGAAGCTTCAAAAGTTTTTGATTATGTAAATGATCAGTTTTTTTATACAAAACACATGGGTTTTAAAGGTAGCATCAGATTGTCTTGTGAAAAAGGTGATAAAAAGGCTTTAAAATTAAAGTCTCAAGTTGAAGAGCTTAAAAAAATGATTATAGAAAACAATTGGATTAAACCAAAAGCAGTATTTCAGTTTTTTAATGCTCATAGTAACGGTAATAAAGTAGAAACTTGTGGAGATAATGGTAATGTTATAAAAACATTAGAGTTTCCAAGAGAAATAGCTGGTGAAGACTTATGTATCAGTGACTTTATTGCACCAAGTGGTAAAAAAGTGTCTGATACTATGGCTATGTTTATAGTGACTACTGGTAATAAAATACATGATATAGCAGAAGAATATAAAGATAAGGGTGATTTTTTCACATCACATTGTTTACTGGCTCTTGCTATGGAAAGTGCCGAAGCTATGGCTGAAATGATGCATGAGCATATCAGAAAGCTATGGGGAATGAACGAAAGTTTAACAATGAAAGACCTGGTGCAAACTAAGTATCAAGGTATCAGACTAAGCTTTGGTTATCCTGCTTGTCCAAACTTAGAAGACCAAGAGATATTATTTGATTTATTAAAACCTCAAGAAATTGGAGTAGAGCTAACAGATGGTCATATGATGGAACCAGAAAATTCTGTTTCTGCTATTTGTTTTTCTCATCCTAAAGCCAAGTATTTTTCCATCGACTAGTGGAGTAGGGGTTTGGAAGTTGGTTGGCTTTGTTGATTGATTGTATGGAGGAGGGAGTTTTGAGGTGGCTTGGAACTTTTTCTTTTATGCGGTCACACTTGATGGCGTATTTTTCTTTTAAGTATTTATCTGTAGGTCTTCATATATTAGATTTAGTCGTCATTTCGACTGTAACGAAGAAATCCCAATAGCTTTTTTATATATTATGGACGATGAAAAAAAACTAATAAAAATTCTTTTAAAATCATCACTGTTTCAAACTCTTTTTGAAAGATGGGATCAAGTTAAGCTAGCTAATTGTTATGTAGCTGGTGGGTGTGTTACTCAGACGATTTGGAATCACTTATTAAAAAAGCCACTACTGCATGGTTTAAACGATATTGATTTAGTGTATTTTGAAAATGGTTTATCAAAAGAATTAGAGCTTAAAAATCAAAATAGAATTTCTTATTTATTTAATGATTTAAAACTAGATGTTGATTTACAAAATGAAGCTTCTGTACATACATGGTATGGTGAAAAGTTTGGATATGATATTTTGCCTTATCACTCTACAGAAGAAGGAATTAATACTTGGCTACCTTCTTTTGCTGTAGGGCTTAAAAAAGTTGAGGATAGCTTTATTGTATATGCTCCTTTTGGTTTGTTTGATTTATTCTCTATGATAGTTAGATCAAATAAAAAACAAATCAATGAAAAAATTTATAATAAGATGGTAGCTAGGTTAAAAAAAGATTGGCCTGAAATAAAAGTAATAGCTTGGAGCGATTAATATGAAATCAACTAGATTAACAAAGCTACTTGGTATTAAGTACCCTATAATACAAGGTGGTATGGTTTGGGTATCTGGCTATAAACTAGCGTCAAGTGTATCTAATGAAGGTGGGCTTGGAGTATTGGGTGCTGGCTCTATGAAGCCAGAACTTTTAAAAAAGCATATAGTAAAGTGTAAATCTAATACAAATAAACCATTTGCTGTAAACTTACCTATATTTAGTAGTTACTCACAAGCTCAAATAGAAATTATTATAGAAGAAAAAGTAGCAATTGTAATCACCTCTGCTGGGAGCCCTAAAAAGTATACTCAAAGATTAAAAGAGGCAGGTATTATTGTTGGCCATGTTGTACCAAGTGTATTACTTGCAAAAAAGTGTGAAGATGCTGGGGTTGATTTTATTGTAGCAGAGGGTTTTGAAGCTGGTGGGCATAATGGGAGAGATGAGACAACTACTCTTTGCTTGATTCCTCAAATAAAAGAAGCGATTCAAATACCTTTTGCAGCAGCTGGTGGTATTGCTAATGGTTCTCAAGTTTTAGCTTGTTTAGCTATGGGAGCAGATGGAGTACAAATAGGGACAAAGTTTGCTTGTTCAAAAGAAAGTTCAGCTCATGAAAACTATAAAGATGAAATTATAAAAGCAAATGAGAGTCATACAGCTTTAGTATTGAAATCATTAATGCCAGTTAGAATAGCAAAAACAAACTTTTATGATGAAATTTTGATTGCTGAAAAAAAGGGTAACGATTTAGCTGAATTACTTGGAAAAGGTAGAGCAAAACAAGGCATTTTTGAAGGTAACTTAAAACAAGGTGAGCTTGAATTTGGACAAATTAGTGGTTTGATAAAAGTTTGCTTGAGTGTTCAAGAGATTTTTTATCAATTAAAAGAAGAGTATAAAAAATCTTTAAATAAGGTAGTTGGAGTTTAATTTTTTGGGAAGAGTATAAAAAATTTTGATGAGCTTAAAAGCTGTAAATTAATGTGACTTTTAAAAGAGAAATATCAATGGGTAGAAATATAGAATTTAATAAACAAGAAGTTCAAAATAAAGCAATGAACTTATTTTGGAAAAAAGGTTATGAGAGTACTTCTTTAAGTGATTTGTTAACTGAGATGAGACTTTCTAAAAGCAGCTTTTATCAAACTTTTCAAAGTAAGCATATATTGTTTGAAAGTTGTTTATCTTATTATGCTAAGTCACTGATTGAAGATATTGTGTTTGAGTATAAAGAATCCTTAAACTCATTTTTGTTTTTTGAAAAGTTTTTAAATGATATAGCAAATAATACTCAAAGTGAAATAGGGCAAAAAGGTTGTCTTTTAATGAATACGGCTACTGAGTTTTCTCAAAGAGATATACTTCTTTCAAAAATAGTTGATCAATCATTAAAAAAAATTGAAACTACTTTTATTAAAATTATAATGAAAGGGCAATTTGAAAATAATTTATCAAAAACAATTTCCCCTGAGACTTTAGCTCCCTTTTTAATGACTATTATTTGTGGATTAAAGTCTCGTTCAAAAGCTGGAGTTTCAAAAAATATTCTTTTGACAACTGTTAATATAACTTTAGAACTCATTCAAGAAAAAAATTAAATTTTAGTTTTAATACAGTAATAAATTTTATTTCCCCTTGACTTGGACTGATTGGTCCAATAAAGTGAATAAGAGACCGATCGGTCCAAATAAAATAAAGGAAACAAAATGAAATTTAAAGTACACACCCAAGAAACAGCACCAAAAGAATCTCAAGTAATTTTAAATGAGGTAGTTAAGGCTTATGGATTTCTTCCAAATTTATTTGCAGTTATGTCTGAAGTTTCGACTGCTCCAGAGACGTATTTAACTTTAAATAAAATTTTTGAAAAGACATCATTTAACCTATTAGAAAGACAAATAGTTTTGATAACAACCAGTTATGAAAATGAATGTACTTATTGTGTTGCAGCTCATACTGTGGTTTCTTCTATGCAGGGATTAGATGAAAAAGTTATATCAGATCTTCGAAACGGAAAAAAATTAGAGGATAATAAACTAGAGTCTTTAAGAAACTTTACAAAAGAAGTTGTTGAGACACGTGGATGGCCAAATGATAAAGTGAAACAAAGCTTTTTAGAAAATGGATATAACGAAGCAAATGCATTAGAGGTTATAATAGGAGTTAGTATGAAAACTTTTACAAACTATGTAAATCATTTAGCCAAAACTCCATTGGATGAAAATTTTCAAAGCGCAGCATGGAAAAAAGCAGTTAGTTAAAGTTATTTATTAAACCTTTGAGCTAATGAGATGAAAGTATCTGATATCTTACTTTTTTTTAGATAAATATTGAGCGGGTACTTCATTTACCCACCAAACTCCACCTTTTTGAATGTAAAACTTGTATCCATCTTTTTGCATAGATTTACTATCAACTGAAAAAATAAGGGGTTTCCCTGTTTTTTTTGCAAGCTTAATACAGGGGTCTTTTTCTTGATTTAGAATAACAAAGTCAGCTTTGCTTGGTTTTAAACCTTGCTCTAAATGTTGAGGCGCTAATCTTGTATTGCTTCCGTAGTAAAGTACTTTTGGGGGGGGAAAAGATTTCATGATTTATTTACCCTTTATAAGTTCTTTTAAGTCATTTAATACAGTTTGAGCGTGTTCTTTTACTCTAACTTTTGGATAAGCTTTTATAACTTTTGCTTCTTGGTCAATGATAAAGGTTGATCTTACAATACCCATGTACTCTTTTCCCATAAACTTTTTAAGTTGCCAATTACCAAAGTCTTCTAAGCTCTTTAAACTTTCATCGCTAACAAGTGGAAAAGGTATTTCAAATTTAGCCATAAATTTATCATGCATTTTCATAGGGTTATTATTCCAGCCGATGATTTCACAGTTTAAGTCTTTAAACTGGCCGTATAAAGAAATGAAGTCTTTAGTCTCATTGGTACAACCAGGAGTATTATCTTTTGGGTAAAAATATATTACATGGTATTTACCTAATAAGTTTTGTCTTGACAGTGTATCTACAATAGTTGCAGGTAATTTAAATTCAGGAACTGAATCATTAATATCTAACATGGTTTCTCCAATTTAAGAGGGTGTATGAAAACATCATTAATATATTTCTTACAGAACCTCTAAAATATATCATTTCGTTTATAAAATTTAGCCTTACCACTTGAATCTTTAAAAAACATTGGGACAGGTAAATTGTGTTTATCAAATAGGTCTTTTTTTGTCATGAGCTGTATATGTAAATGAGGCTGAGAAGTGTTACCTGTGTTTCCACATTGAGCCAAAACTTGTCCAACTTCAACTGTTTGTCCAACTTTTACAATAATACTATCTTTTTTCAGATGTCCTAATCCAAGAAACAAATTATCATTAATTTTAATAACAATATGGTTTCCAAAAGCATTTTTTTGGTCTGTTTTACCTATTTCTAAATCATCAAATTTATTAACAGTAGTGACAACTTCTCCCTTATAAGAAGCAAGAACTTCTTTTTTAAAAGATAAATAGCTATCTAATGATTTATCACGGTTTTTTGAAACTAAAGCATCTTCTTGTTTGATTAAGTCAAGAGCATATTTTTGTGATAAAAAGAAAAAGTGATGGTTTACTAAAGGAGAGTTACCACCATTAATGACCATCCATTTACCTTTAAAAGGACTACTTAATAAAACTTTGGAAGAGTTTGAAACAGGAAAAAATAATAAAACAATTTGAGCAAGTACAATAGTTAAAACAAGAAATTTTTGAGCGATAACAGACTTGTAAACCTGTTTTGGTAAAACAAAGTCAGAGAAAAGAAGACATAAAACCATACCAGCAGTAGTAATTAGATTAGTATTATAATCAGAAGAACTAAATTGGGCCGGAATCATTCCGAGGTAAATGCTAAAGCCTAAAGTAAAGTGACAGAGTGTACCAGCAATAGCTCTTCGATAATGTAATTGGGTGTATCCTTCTTTTTTTGATGATGGGCTAATAAGATCTTTTTTATATAGTGAGTAAGCTCTAAAAACACCTGATATAATAACTGCTCCCATTAGATAAAGAAGAGCAAAGTTCATGGTAGCACCAAGTAAGCTTGATAAAAGGAGTAAAGCAATTACAATAATTTGTAAAATGACTGATGATATATCTAAAAACTTCATAATTTAAACCTTGTAGTGATTATTTTCAACAAAAAACAATGTAGCAAATTTTGTTGAATGATTATATAATAAACACCGAATTTCCCATAACTTTTAACTATATAAAGAGTCTTTTATGCTTTTTCCGTCATCTACTCAATTTAATGAACACTCTATTGTTGCTTATAATTTAACTAAAGGACCAGCCATTGGTGTTTTAGCTGAAATTCAAAAAAAAGGGATTCGTGTTTTTATTAAAAATAAAAAAGAGTTTTCTATTAAATCAAATACTGTTTTTTTTCAAGGAAAAAACTTAAATTCAGATGATAAAGAGCTTTGGGTTAATGAGTTAGAGGCTTGTGAGGATTTGGTAAAAAAACAACAGCAAGAGTTTGAAGTAGAGTTTTTACATGAGTTAGTATTGGCTGAAAATAACGAAAATGGCTTAACTTTTGAAGAGCTACTATCTATATATTTTGAAAAAAAAACATTGACAGAGGTACTGACACTAGCAAGAGTATTAGACGCAGATAAGTGCTATTTTAAAAGAAAAAAAGAGAACTATCTAGCAAACTCAAAAGATGAGATTCAAAATTATTTCGAGCAATTAGAAGCTCTAGAAAAAAAGAAACAAGAAGCAGAGAAAATCACCCAAATTTTAAGTAGTAAAGATAGTTTTACTCAAAGTCAAAAAGATGAACTTAAAGAGTTCTTTTTACATTTAAAGGATATAGCTTATTTTTATGATCAGTCTGATTTTTATTCTAAATATAAAAGCTCTTTAATAGAGACTGGTTTATGTACCATAGCTATCTTAAGAGAAAGTTTAGTAAAACGTGGTTTATTTGAAGAAGGTTTTTGTTTTGAAGTATACGAGGGTCGGTACCCCTTAAATTTTAGTGATGATTTTTTAGATTATATAGCTGATTTATCTCAAGATGAGATTGAACAAAAAGATTTACTTTTATTACCTACTATTACAGTAGATGGTGCATCAACCTTAGATAGAGATGATGCAATTAGTTATGATAAAGATACAGGACACTTTTATGTTCATATAGCTAATGTAGCCCATTTTGTAAACGGAGATGAAAAGGTAGAAAAAGAACTAAAAAGACGAATGACTTCTTTATATTTAACAGATATGTATTTATCTATGTTTCCTAGTGAAGTTGCACATGATAAATTATCATTAACTCAAGATATAGAGCATTCTGTTATGACTGTTGAATTTTGGTTTGATGGTTCTGATTTTGAAAGCTTGGTTTATCCATCAAAAATTTGTGTAAATAAAAATTTAACTTATACAGAGTTTGAAGAAAATAAAACTTTGTATTTACATTATTTTGATTTGCACGAAAAACTATATCAATGGAGATTATCTAACGGAGCGATTAATTTAATTAGAGAAGATATTGATATTAAGCAAGGTGAAACAGAATTAGTTTTAGATAAGCGTTCAATGCAAGAGTCTAATGATGTGATTGCTGAATTTTCAATTTTTGCCAACCATTCTTTTGCAAAATTTTGTAATGAAAATGAAATTCCAATTATTTATCGAACTCAAAAAGGTGATCGTGAAGCTGTTGAACAACATGAGCTATATGAGCAAGAACTCCATGACTTTTATCAGTTTTATAAATTAAAAAGAGCTTGGGGTAAGGTTAAATCAGAGGTTACCTGTGATAAACATTTTACATTAGGTGTTTCTTGTTATGCTCAAATGACTTCTCCAATTAGGCGTTATGGTGATTATTTGAACCAAAAACAGCTTTTAAATTTTTTTAAGAAAAAAGATATTTTATCATCAGATGATTTAGAAGACACATGGATGAAACTACAACTTTTACAGTTTGAAAAGTCAGGTATCCAAAACAAGAGAAATCAATACTTTTTTGTAAAATATTTAAAACAAGAAAGTGAGAAAAATAAGGATTATCAAACAGAAGGTACAATTTTAGATGCTTTTGATGATGGAGTTATTTTTAGATTTGATGAGTTTTCTCAAATAACAAAATGGGGTATCCCAAAAGAAGATTTTAAATCAGGGCAAAAAGTAGTTATAAAAATACGTGGTGTAGATTTATATGAGCGAACTTCTTTTGGAGACTTAGAAGTAGTCGAATAAAAATTACCTACAATAAAAGAATAAAAACTAGTCAGATTAATTAGTAAATAGTAATTGATTGATATAACCTATAGTTAAGATTATATTTCTTCAATAGGGGGTAACTTATGAAAAAACTTTTATTCTTAGCGGTCTGTTCTGCTTTAATTCAATCAAACTCTTTTACAAAAACAATTAAAATTGGTATGTCAGCAGCTTTTACAGGACCAGCACAGGCCTTAGGTAATGGTGTAAAAGAGGGTATTCAAACGTATTTTAGTAAAATAAATGCAAATGGCGGAGTAAATGGAAATACTCTAAAACTAGTAGCATTAGATGATGGTTATGAACCAAAAAAATGTGCTCCTAATATGCGAAAGTTAATAACAAAAGAAAATGTGTTTGCTGTTATAGGCAATGTAGGGACTCCAACAGCTATTGTAGCAGTTCCCATTGCTAATGAATTAAAAACTCCATTTTTTGGGGCATTTACAGGTTCGGGAGTTCTAAGAAAAACTCCGCCAGATAGATATATTTTTAACTATAGAGCCAGCTATGCAGAAGAAACAGCTGCGATGATTAAAAGTTTAGTAAATATTTTAAAAATAAAACCAGAAGAAATTGCTTTATTTACACAGAATGATGGTTATGGAGATGCAGGTTATAAGGGTGCTATGAAAGCTCTTAAATCTATTGGATACAAAAAAGGTGCTTCACTTGCTCATGGTAGATATCAAAGAAATACAGTAAATATAGAGGACGGTTTATTGACTATTTTAGATGCAGAAATTGAACCAAAAGCAATTATAATGGTCGGAGCATATAAGCCTTGTGCAGCTTTTATTAAATTAGCAAAAGAAAACGAGCTAACAGAGGTTTTATTTTTAAATGTATCTTTTGTAGGTAGTAAGGCATTAGCTAAAGAGCTAGGTAAAAATGTATCAAATGTTATTGTAACTCAAGTAGTACCACATTATGAGTCTGATTTACCTATAATAAAAGAGTATAAAGAAGATTTAAAAAAGTTTTCAAAAACTGAAGGTGGTTTTGTTAGTTTAGAGGGATATTTAGCTGCCAAAGCTTTTGTTTTAGGGCTAGAAAAGTCGGGGAAATCCCCAACAAAAGAAAGTTTTATTGATGCTTTAGAAAAAATGTCATCTTTTGATTTAGGTATAGGAAAAAGTCATTACTTTAGTAAAAAAGAACATCAAATTTCTCATGAGGTTTGGCCAACTATTTTAAAATCTGAGGCTTTTCAACCATTAGATTGGAAATCTTTAAAGTAGTATTAATATGGTAAGCTCTAAACTTTTTTAGAGCTTATTGTTTAAACCTTTTAAATTATTATGGACGTATATGTTTAAAAAAATTAGTATTTTTTCATTTTTGATTCTACAAGCAATGTGTTCTATTTCTTTATTGTTATTAGTAATTATTATATTTTACTTTTTTAACGAAGAGTCGATTCAACAGGAGAAAATTCTTACAGAAGTTGTAATACCACTAGAGAGTCAAATCCAAATGAATCAAAATGAAGCAAATGGTTTGATTATTAGATTGTATGAAATAGGTTTAGCAAAAGATTATAAAAGCTTTATAGAGCTAATATCAAAAAATGAGAGAAAACTAAAAAAATTAGATAAAATTAATAAAATAATTACAAAATTACCAGCTTATAAATTAACTAAAAAAGAGTTTGAAGACTTTCAGAAATACGGTAAAAAAAAATCTCCTTTAAAAATGGCTCAACTGATTACAAAAAAATTAAGTTTATTAAATAAAAAGCTAATTAATGATGGAAATTCGTATATAAAAAAACTATCAAAAACTCACCAATTAGAAAAATTATTGAATTTAATGGTTTCAAAGCTTGATGACTCAATTCAGTTAACTATAAGTGACATGGACTCGTTAGCAGGTAAGGCAAGGTTTTCATTCAAAAGAAAAACCAGATCGATTAAAAAAAGTTTAAAATTAACATCTTATGAAAATGGATTTGGATTTTCATTAAAAAATAAAATTAAAGAGGCCTTATTTGGTAATTCATCACAAGTTCAAAATAAGGTATCAAAACTATCAAAATCAATTTTATTATTACAAAAAACTTCATGGCAATTAATATCAAGCAATAATATTGATGAGATAACTTCAATCAAAGAAAACCAAATACACCAAATTATTAATAGTAGAGATTCGTATGTAAATTACTTAGAAAAAGCTTTATCAAAGAATAAAAAATTAAGTAAAAAAATAACTACTTTAAAAAGTTCAATTTTATTATTAGATAAACAAATCATTAATGAAAAAAACTCTATTCATTCTTTAAAGCTAAAGTATTTAGAATACCTTTCTTTATCTAAAATAGATGAAAGTAAGGTGAAAAAAGTTTCTGCTGAGTTATCAGCTACTTACGACTCTTTGATTTTATTAGTAAATATTTTAGATGAAAAAGTTAAATTTTCTTTAAAAGAAAAAAATGAAGCACAAATAAATTTAATGTTATTAATTAGTTTAATAGCAGTTCTTATAGCAGTCTTTCTTGCTTATATAGTCATACGACGTATTTCAATACCACTTAATCAAACTGTAGAAGCAGCAAAAAAGCTGTCTTTAGGAGATGTAGATCAATTTATTAAGAAAGTAAATGAAGATGAGTTTGGACAATTGATTGATTCTTTCAACAGCTTGATACACATTCAAAAAGATAGGGCAGAAATAGCAGAAGAAATTGCAAAAGGAGACTTAAGTGTCAAAGTAGAGCCAACATCAAATATGGATAAACTAGGTTTATCACTAGAGATGATGGTTGATAATTTGAATGTTTTGGTCTCTGATGTTTCGGTTGTATCTAATAATGTAAATAGTGGTTCAGAAAGGCTTGAGTATTCAAATGGTGAAATTAATGATCAATTAATTAATCAAGCTTCTTGTATGGAAGAAATTTCAGCATCTATTGGTGAAATTGGTTCAGAAGGAGTTAAGGTTTCAAAGATAGCGAATACATTAAATCAATTTGGTTCAAAGTTGCAAGAGGTTGCTGATAGTGGTGGTAATGCAATGAATGAAATTGTTGAAGCTATGCAAGAAATTAAAACCTCTTCTCGTGAAATTCATAAAATCATAAAGCTGATAGATGATATAGCCTTTCAAACAAATTTATTATCTTTAAATGCTTCCATTGAAGCAGCAAGAGCAGGTGTACATGGAAAGGGCTTTGCTGTAGTTGCTAATGAAGTTAGAAATTTAGCAACTAGAAGTACTAAGGCCGTAAGAGAATCAGAATTTGTTATAGAAAAATCAAGAAAAGCAATTGAAAACGGAGAAAAAATTACTGCGTTTACACTTGGGGTATTTCAAAAGCTACAGGATCATGTAAAACAGGTTATTAGTGTTAGTGAAAACCTACAGTCTATGAGCATTAATCATTCTAATGGAGTACAAGAAGTCAATGATGCTATTAATGGTATTAATGATACAATTCAAAATACTGCATCACAGGTACAATCAGTATTAGTAGGAGCAAAGGGTCTGAGTAGTGATAGTAGAGAGTTAATAAATATTGTTTCAAAGTTTGACTTAAGAAATATAGAAAACTATTCAATAAATAATAGCTCATCTAATTTAACAGAAGAAGAAAAACTTTTACTAGAAGAGTTTGTAAATTAAAACTAGCTTTTTGATCTACTTTCAATAGTTTCAATAATATTAGTTGTAGAGTAACCATCTTCAAAGGGTAAGCTTTTAACAATACCTCCATTAGCTAAAACAAATTCATGGCCTACAATACTTTTTACAGGCCAGTCTCCACCTTTTACTAAGATGTTAGGGTTAAGTTGAGTAATTAAATCTAGTGGAGTTTCTTCGTCAAATATAACTACAGCTTCTATGCCTTTTAGGTGTGTAAGCATTTCGGCTCTTTCTTGTTCTGGTACAATAGGTCTACTTTCACCCTTTAATCTTTTCACAGAAGCATCAGAGTTGACTCCAACAATTAAAAAATCAGCTAAAGATGCTGCATGAGTTAAATATCTTGCGTGGCCTACATGTAAAATGTCAAAGCAACCATTTGTAAAAACAGCTTTTGATTTTTTCATTTTTTCAATCAATGGTTGAAGTGAGTCTTTTTTAAATTTTAAAATCATGATAGTCCTTAGCTTAGAGTATTTAATAAATAGTAGGCACATTGAAAATAGATAAATAAACCACATACGTCTATAAAAGTTGTGACAAATGGGCCACTAGCAATAGCGGGGTCAATTTTAAGTTTATTGAACCCAAGAGGTATTAAAATTGATGTAGCTAAAGAAATTAAAATTACAGCAAATAATGAAATACCAAGAGTGATACCATGAACAGAGTTACCTCTAATAAATGATATAAGTAAAGATAGAGTTAGTCCACAAAGAAGGGCTAATATGAGGCCTGTGAAAGCTTCTTTGATATAGTATTTCCAGGAGATTTCGTCATCAAACTGATGAATAGATAAGTTTCTTATAATAATGGTGCTTGTTTGTATAGCTATGTTACCGGCAAGTCCTAAGATTAATGGACTAAATGATAAAAGCCACATAAATTCAATTTGCCCTTGGGTTTCTATAATTTCAGCGGCTATTAAACCACCTATTACTGTAGCAAGTAACCAAGGAAACCTATAAATGGCTCCTTTTAGCGGGCTAATTGACTGATCACTATCTTCTGTTAGACCTGCCATTTTATAAAGATCTTCTTGATGTTCTTCTTGAATAATTTCTTGAATGTCAGCTGGTGTAACAATACCAACGAGTTGTTGTTTTTTATTTAAAACAGGTATAGCAAATAATGAGTATTTACTAGCTAAGTGAGCAACTTTTTCTTGATCATCTTCAATACTAACAGAGATAATATTAGTTTTCATAATCTCTTGTAATGTAGATTCAGTAGAAGATAAGATTAGCTCTTTTAGTGATAAGACACCAAGTAACTTTTGCTCTTTGTTTGTTATATAGATATAAGATATAAAATCACTAGGTTCAAATTGTGCTCTTAGGAGTTCTAAAGCTTTTAATACAGTAATATGTGGAAAAAAATCGACTAAGTCTTTTTCCATTACTCCGCCAGCAGAGTCTTCTTTGTAGCATAATAGTTCGATAGTTTCATTTCTGCTATCTTCATCCATCATTTCAAGAATTGAGTCCATTTTTGATGGGTGGAATCTTGCAAGTAAATCAGCTGTTTCATCAGATGGTAAGAGTTCGAGTAAATGAATTAAATAATCAGTACCAAAAGCGGTGGCAATAAACATTTGATCAGATTCTTCCATTTCTACAAAAGTTTTAATAGCTCGTTTTTCTCTTAGGCGAGAAAATGCTTTGAGTTGCTCATCTTTAGATAGTTTTGGAATTAGTATAGCTAAATCAGCAGGATGAACTGACTTTAAAGAATCTGGACTAAGTTTTAAGAGGTGCTCTGGGTTTAGACTTTCAGAATCTAATCGAGAGAGAATTTTTCTTTGAGTTATGAGTTCTTTTATTTGAGGCTTTTTTTCATTTGTCATTACATGAGCCCACTTAATAAAAATAAATCATATAGTGCATGTGTCCAAGCAGAGACTCCAAAACCACGTCCAAGATAAATGATAGATAAATAAAGCCCACTAATAGCACGAAATACAAATGAACTTATTTCAAAAGTATCTCCGTAGCTACCAACATAGTGAAAATATGAAAATATTAAGGATGAAACAATGAGTGCAAAAATAGCATTAGGATTAAAGATGATAGACTTACTTTTTTTTTTATAGATATTTTTACTAATAAAAAAGAGAAGTTCGATTAAGATAAGTCTAAAAACGAGCTCTTCATGAAGGCCAGCTCCAAAAGATAACATAGCATTCACCCAAAACTCACTACTAGCAGGAGAAATTGCTAAGGGAACCTTTGCATGTATTGTTAAAATGAGATCAGTAAGATTTACAGCAACAGAACCCATAATGATGGCATATAAGATAGACTCTAATAGCATGATTGGAAAATAAGATAAATTGATCTGAACTTTTTTTTCTTTTTTATAGACTCCAGCAAAAACACCCAAAATAATTAATATAAAAAAAATAAGAAAAGGAAAAGTATCAAGGCCAGCAAAAGAAGCTACATTTCGTAGCATTACATCAGCCCCATTTCTTAGTGTTGTAATATGAAAAGTATGTAAAGTTAGGGCTAAAACTTCGTAAATCAAAAAAAGTGGTATTACAAATAGTATAGAATAAACAGGGTTTCTACTATCTTTTAAATACTTTTCAAGGGAAGTCATTTATTTACTTTCTTTTTTTACTTTTTCTGATCTCTTCTTTTAAATCGTAAAGATAGTGCAATGCTTCAATAGGTGTCATTGAATTAAAGTCTGTTTGATCAATTTTTTCTAAAATAGGGTCATTAATTTTTGGACTTTCTTTTTCAAATAAAGGAGTTTGTATGCCATGAATACATAATCTTTTACTTTTTGTATCTAAACCAATAACAGTTTGTTTAGAAGATTCTAAATCATTTAAAATAGAGTCAGCTCTTTCAAGTAGTTTATTAGGCATACCAGCTAATCTAGCTACATGAATACCATAGCTACGGTTTGCTGAACCTCTAACAATTTTGTGTTGAAATAGTATCTCTTTCTTATTTTCAAGTACGCTAACAGAATAGTTTTTAATACGATTATTTAATTGAGATATTTGAGTTAACTCATGGTAGTGAGTGGCAAATAAAGTCATACAATGTAACTCATCAATAATATATTCAATGACACTCCATGCTAAACTTAAACCGTCAAAAGTGGCGGTTCCACGACCAATTTCATCCAGCAAAATCAAAGATTGGCTAGTTGCATGTTTTAAAAGGTAGGCAGTTTCTGACATTTCAACCATAAAAGTACTTTTGCCTCCACCCAAATCATCAGATGCACCAACCCTAGTAAAAATACGGTCAAAAACTTTCATTTTACATAAATCAGCAGGTACAAAAGAACCCATTTGTGCCATTAAAACAATCATGGCAGTTTGTCTTAAATAAGTAGATTTACCTCCCATATTAGGGCCAGTTATTATATGGATGAGTTCTGTTTTTGCATTAAAATAATGATCATTTGGGACAAAGTCTGTCATAGCATCTTCAACTACGGGGTGTCGTCCATTTTCAATAACTAATATTTCATCTTCAACAAGTTGAGGCCTGCAATATTGTCCTTGTACAGCTTTGATTGCAAAAGAGCATAAAACGTCTAAAAAAGAAAATAATTGAGCCCATTGTTTAATATGAGTGATTTCATTCAAAACCTTATCTCTAAGCTCTTGAAATAATTTATACTCTAGTGAGCAAACCTTATCTTTAGCCGATAAAAGTTCAGTTTCTAATTTTTTAAGCTCAGGAGTAGTATATCTTTCTACATTAGTTAGAGTTTGTCTTCTAATAAAATAATCAGGTACTTCACTAGCCATGCTTTTTGGTATTTCTAAGTAATAACCAAAAACTCGATTGTATTTGATGCGAAGAGTTTTTAAATTAGAGCTTTGTTTTTCTTTTTGCTCTAAATCAGATAATAATTGGTCTTGGTCATTTAAAAGGTGATGCAAGTGACTAAGTTCTTGATTGTAGCTAGGTCGTATTAATTTTCCATCGGTAATTTTTTGAGGGGCTTCATCTAATAAACACGCTTCTATTAAATCAACTAATGAGTCTAAATCATTAAAATTAGCAATTAAGTGGTCTAAATTTAATTCATGTAAAATGTGGCTTACCTTAGGTATGATACCTAAGCTTTTTTTAATAGCTAATAAATCTTTGCCATTGGCATTTTGATTGAGTAATCGATTCATCAATCGAAATAAATCATAACAATTAGAGAGCTCATCTCTTAATAAGTGAAGCAAAGAGGAGTTATCTACTAAAGATGATACAATAGAGTAACGAGTTTCTATTTTTGTTTTATCAATTAAAGGGTTTAAAATGTAGCTTTTTAATAATCTGGCACCAGAGGCTGTAACAGTTTTATCTAAAGTTGAAAATAAAGTCCCGTCTTTACTTTGAGAATATAATGACTGTAATAGCTCAAGATTTCTGATAGTATTTGGGTCTAAGAGTAACTTTTTTTTAGTTTCGTAATGGGTAAGGCTAACAATCTCACTTTGAATATTACAGCTTTCCATATAAGAAAATAAAATTTCAAGTGATGGAATTAACTCGCTAGTTTTATTAAGGCCAGAGCTATTAAATACTGATTTTGAAATCCAATCAAAAACTAGAGGGCTAGTTTTTGAAATACGTTTTTCCCATTTTTGAAATGGTATTGAACGCTCCATTAAATACTTTAAAATATCTTTTTGAAAAATAGGGTGATCCATTAGCTTTTTATGAATCAAAATTTCACTAGGCGCAACTCTTAAAAGCTCCTCTCTTAATTGAGTAAACTCTTTTAATTGATTGCAAAAGCTTGTAACTTTTGCTTCGCCTGTTGAAACATCAATATAGGATAAAATAACTTCATTTTTAGATAAATATAAAGAGCATAAATAATTATGAGAAGATGGGTTTAATACACCATTTAAAGTAACAGTACCAGGAGTTATTACTTGGGTAACTGCTCTTTTGACTAAACCTTTAGCAAGCTTGGGGTCTTCAACTTGTTCACACATCGCTATTTTATAACCCTTAGAGATTAATTTAGCAGCATAACCTTCATAAGCATGATGGGGAATCCCGGCCATTGGTATCGGGTTTGGAGAGTTTTTATTTCTACTTGTTAAAACAATTTGTAATTCTTTAGAAACAATTTTAGCATCTTCATGAAACATTTCATAAAAGTCACCACATCGCATAAATAAAATGGCATCAGAATGTTGAGATTTAAACTCATGAAATTGTTTCATTAAGGGGGTTTCAGAGCTCATTATCTTCTTCTTATTCTTTCTATTTCGTGTCTGGCTGTATTAGCTAAAGAGTTATTAGGGAATTTTTCAATAATTTCTTGATAAACAGATATGGCAGATTGGTCATCGTTTAGCTCGCGGTCATGAATTTGAGCAATTTTATACAAAGCATCAGCAGCAAAACTAGATTCAAAGTTATTATTAATAAGGTCACGATAAGCCAAGATAGCACCTTGAAAGTCGCTTAAATATTGAGATAAAATATCTGCTTGGGCTAGCTTTGCTTTTTCATCCCATTTAGTTTGAGGGTAAGCATTTGAGATGTCGGTATAAGTATCTAAAGCTCTTGAATATTCTCTTTCATGTTTTACATAAATTTGTGCAATTTGAAATAAAACACCAATTCTTTTTTTTGCTGATGGAAATCTCTCAATATAAAGCTCATAACTTTCAAGAGCTTTTTTATAGTCATTTAGTTCACTATATTTGATTTGTGCAATTCTTAGTAAAATCTCCATTGTAACACTTGGATTATTCATAGAAGAAAAGAAGAGTTCATAATATTTTAATGCTTTTTTATATTTTTTAAGCTTTAAGTCATAAACCCGTGAAAGTTCATAATATGCTCCAACTTTTAATTGAAAATTTTCAGTACTTTCAATTAAGTCTTCAAGCTTTTGAGCACCTTTTTTGTATTGCTTTTTTTTATAGTACTTCTTTTTAATTGATTTAATTGAATCAAAATGGTTGTAAGAAAGTGTTTTTAAGTTGAGTCTTTTTTGAGACTTTTTAAGCTTTATAATCTTTTGTTTGAGTATTTGAACTGTTTGACTTTGCTTTTTGTTTGGAAGAAGTTTATTTGCTTGTCTGATAAGTCCAAATGCTGATTGAAAGTTTTGCATTTTTAAGCCAAAAATTTTAATGAGCTTGATAAATGCTTGAAATTTTTTGTCTTGAGTTTTGGAGTTTTTATAAAGCCATTGAATTTGTTTACTAGCTAAAGAAAGTTTTTTATTTTGTAGATAAAAATCTCCTAATTCTTGATGAGCTAATTCTTCTTTTCTCTTTTTTTCTACTAATCTTAGGTAAAGTAAAAACTTATCTTCTGCTTCTTTGTAATATTCTTTTTGTTTAGCTAAAGATTTAGCAGCCTTTAAAATTAGTTTTGGGTCTTGATTTAGATGGTTTAAATATTTACTAATTTTAGATAAGGCTATATTTTTTTTGAGAGTAAACTCTTTTGATTCGATTTGAGTTTTTGCAGACTTAGAGTTTAAAATGAGTTTCAACTTTTTAATAGTTTCAAGGGCTTTTGTTTGTTTATTTTGTTCTTCATAAAGACTAATTAAAGAAATAAGAGAAAGTTGTGAATATTGAGACTCGTTAGAATTTCTAACGCTGGCATTGAAATATACTTGAGCTAATTTAAGGTTCCATTCATAAATAAAATAGTGGGCTCCAAGGGTATAGTATATTTGAGATAAGGTTTCTTTTGATTGAGTGTGTTTAATTGCTTTTTTTAGAAAAGATGCTGCTCGTTTATTTTGGTTTTTACCCATTGCAACATGATAAAACTTTAGATAAAGATTACTTGGAAATCCAAGTTTAGACCATTGATATGGCCTTACAATTTTATTTAATCTATTGAGTGCTTGTTCTGAGTGGTTTAAATCAAAAAGTTGATCTAAGTATATATTAGAGAGTTTAATTAATTGTACGGCACTTGCTTTTTTAATAGTAGGCAACTTTCGGATGAGCTTTGTAGCATGAAGCTGTTTTGAAAGGGTCTCTGAAAATGAAGAAAACTTTGTAGGAAGTTTATCTAAAATTTCTTTAGCTTCTTTTAACTTACCAAGTGAATTATAAGCCCTGACTTTTAAGATATTTATATAACTTTCTTCGGAGGATTTTTTGATGAGGTGTTTAGAGTTATTTAAAATATTTAAAGCATTGGTAGGGTTGTTTAAATCTTCTAGCCAAGAGATAGCTGCTTCAATTCGTTTTGCTAATAAAGGAGATTTTTCTAAGGTATAGACTTTTTGCATATTCAAAAGAGTTTTTTGTTCTTTTTTCACTTTTCTTTGAACTTTAATAGAAGAAAAGTATTCAAGCATTTGATTATAGATATTAATTGAAGCAGGGATATCTTTTAGTTGATCTCTATATAGTTTAGCAATTCTAAAGAAGGATTGTATATTTTTAGTATCTTGAGGATCGTCCCAATTGATATTATTTTTTAAAGTACTGATAACAGCTTTGGCGTTGATATTTTGTGCAATGGTATTAAATCTCTTTTTTTGCTCATAAGAGAGCTTTTTAGAGTTTATTTTAAATAACCATTTTTTTAATGATTGAAGTCCTTTTGCTTTTGAAAAATGGGGATAAACATGCTCATAAGCAATTAGTTTAAAAAAATCAGGATAAGAGGAGTTTTTAATGAAAGTTTCCATTTCTCTTTTCGCACGAAATCTTTTCTTTTTTTGAAGAAGTAGTTCGATATATTTTTCATGATAAAATGCTCTATTTTCAGACTGTTTGGATTTTATTCCAAGTTGAATAGTCTTTTGGTATTCATTTTCATTTAACAACGAGTAATGAAAATTTAATATTTTATTAATATTTTTAAAGGATGTATTTAATGGCTTATTTATTATGTTAGAAAGCATTTGTTTTAAATAATCTTTGTTGGAGTTTTGCTTAAGTTTAGTATTTTGTTTGTATAGTTGGGCTAAGGCAATACTAGCATCTAAAGATAGGGGGGCTTGCTCTTTTAGTTGCTCTAATAAAAATTCCTCAGATAAAAAACTTGGGGAGTTTTGTAAAATTTTTACCTTCAAATGTGTGAAGAGGGTATGTTTATGATAAATATTAAGGTATTGATCAACAATTTCATATAAACTAGCTTGGTTCATTTTTATGATTTGATTTTGATATTCGATTATTATTCTTTGTGTGGCTCTATTTTTAGGATTGTTTTTTGCAAAGCTTAAGATCTGTTTAATGAAGTATTCAAGAAACTTGTGAGGGTATTTTTTTTGAAAGGCTAAAAGAGCTTGTTCAAATGATTTTTGAGGTTGTTTTTTATCAAATTTTGATTGTTTAAATAAATCAAAGGCTTGGTTTAAATAAACTTCTTTTAATTGTGGATTTATTGAGCTAATTTGTTCAGATATTTTTGAAGCTATAAGTAGATTCTTTTCTAATAAGTTTAAATCTAAAGATATTTTTAAAGTTTCTAAATCTGTTTTACTTTTTAAATAAGTGTTAAATAGTTTTCGAGCCTTTTTGTTTTGAGCTCGCAAAAGAAGCATTTGTATTTCAAACTGAGTTATAAGTATTTTTTCATCAGAAAAAATTCGTTTAACATTATTGATTAATTGCGAAATTTGTTCGTAATGTTGTAAGTCATAGTCTTCTTTATTTTTTGTTTCAAGTGTAGAATAACCCCTATATAAATTACGAAAATAATCAAAGAATATGTCTCTAGCTTGTTTTTGAATTTCTCGATCTGGGTTTTTTAAACAATATTGATTTAAATTACTTATTTCTTCATCATCTAATGATTGTACTTGTAATGAATGAGTAAATAATTCAAATTTAGCTTTTTGGGCATATAATGACTTGGATTTAGAAATACTCTCAAGAGTTTTAACTCCTTCTTTTTCGTTTCCGAGAAGTAATAAATATTTACCTTTTTCAAAATGAAATTTTTCAGGTTCTTCTGCTAAAGTTGAGTTGAGTTTACTTTGAAAAACTTTTTGTTTCCAAAGATTCTTTTTTAATAATAAGTTTGCTTCGTTTAAATCGTATCGAGCTAACTTAATTAAAAAGAATCTAGCTTTTAAATATTGGTGATTTTGTTCTGCGACTTCAGAAAGCTTTTTAAGATAAAATATTTTAGAAGAAATATCTAAATTAAGCTTTAGCAAGCTATTGAAATATTTATCTAGTAATTTTGGACTCAATTGGTTTTGGGATAACTCTTGGTAGATAGCAGCTTCTGTATAAGCTAAGTCTTTATTTGCAATTTCATGAATTTTACTTTCTTTTTGTAGTTTAGGAAGTAGCTTAATTTTTCTCCATTGAATTTCATCTTTGACTTCAGACACAAGGGGAAAAGCTTTAGTAGCATTTAAATGGAAACTAGCAAGTTTAAAATCTTGAAAATCATCTTGATAGATTTTAGCTAAGCTATAATGAATGTTTCCTTTTATACGTGGATTTAGAGGTTTTTTTAGAAGTTTTTGGTACTCGTTAATTATAAGATAAAAAGCTGAATAAGCCTTTAAGGTATCAATAAACTTTAAAGTTTGGTGAACAGATTTATTTTTTTGTATAATAAGGCGTATTAGTTTTTTATGCTTTAAAAAATGCTTTTTATAAGGAGAGTTTTGAATGTGATTTAACTCAGAAATGATTTTAAAAGATTTTTGAAAATCTCCATGAATATAAGCAGTAATTTGAAAAAGTAAAAATTTAGATAATTGTCCAATATTAGTTTGTTTGTAATTTTTAGGAAGAAGACTTTCTAAACCTTGGAGCTCTTCTATATGATTTGAGCAATAATCAATCATAAGAGCAAGTGAGGCTACATGAGAATAATACAAGTTTTTAGAAGAAATAACTCTTTGAAGTTTTGGAGTGCCTCTTTTTGTGTTATGAAAATCAAAGGTTTCGATTAATCCATCAAGTAAAAGTGATTTGCTTTGAAGCTCTTTGTCTTTGGAGTCAAAATAGACACTTAACTTTTTTTTAATTGGAGTGTAGTTATTAAAAACAAAACCTTTAGAAAAGCCTGTAAAAAAATTAAAGAAATCTAAATCTATGCCAAATGGTTCAAAATCTAATAGTTTTTTTGCGCCTCTATCAAAAGATACAATATTAGAAAGCTGTTTAATTTCTCTTTCTATTTCTAAGAAGTCGGCCTCTTTTTGATAGGGATGATTAGGCCAGTTTTTTTTCAAATGTTTAAAGGTGAGTTTTGCCAATTGTATTTGGCCATCTAATAAAAAAGCTTTACCTAGTAAAAAAGTTGCTTTTTGTTCGGTGCTTTCACTTTTAGAAAACTCAATAGTAGCCCTTAATTTAGAAATAGCTTCTTTAAACCTTCCTTGATTAAAATATCTTTGGACTCGATAAAACTGATTGATTTGTTTTTGTGTCTTTATTTTGGATAAAGAGCGTGATGAAATGCTTGTTGTAAATAAAAAACTACTAAGTAATATTAACAGTATGTAATGCATAGTTCCTCTAAGAGAGTATATGTGAAGTTTATTATAAATTTTCACCAAGAAAATGTTTTTCATGGATTCTTTAAAAACTAAGAAAGGTTTGATTAATAAGTAGCATTATATACTCAAATTATTAAATAATCTAAACCTTTTGTATGAGATTCTCTAATAGAGCATTGTTACAGGGTAAAAAATTAGATTAAGGTATGTTTTTTACTTGATGTCTGTTTGAATAAATGTAATATGTGTATACATTTAAGATTACTACTTCTAAGAAGGAAAGAAAATAACATGGGAAAAAGATCAAAAGGTAGAGAATACGCATTATTGAGTTTATTTCCATATTTTGTAACAGGTGAAGATTGTTATGAAGTTTATGAATTTTTATTAGAAGATAGAGAACCAAGTGAAGAAGTAAAAACTTTTTCTAAAGAGTTAATTGATGGTGTCTTAAAAAATGTTGAAGAGTTAGATCAAGTTATAAAAGATAGTCTGACTAATTGGAGCATGGATAGGGTAGGTAACTTAGAAAAAACGATTTTACGAATCGGTGCCTATGAAATGAAGTATGCCCCAGAGACAGCTTTATCAGTGATTATACACGAAGCAAATGAGCTTACAGATACTTATAGTGTAGATGAGTCTTTATCTTTTGTTTCTGGAGTATTAAACGGAATAGCCAAAAAATTAAGACCCAGTGATTAATTAGTAATATGCTAAAAGTATTATTGTGCTTACTTTTTTATTCTTCGACTTTTTCATTTGATGCTAGTTTTTTATTAAAAGATGTAGTAAAAAAAAGAATACTAAAAAAATATCCAGTAAAAAAACTTTCATCATTATTTCAAAATTCAAATAAGGGTAACTATCGTAGAGTAAATGCTATTTATTTAGATGGTAAAAGACTTCGTGGCTCAACAAAATTATACTATAAAAATTCACACTTTTATTTTGAAGCTAGTCACTTAATTTCTTTATTTGGAATAAAATCAAAAGGGAATGTGTTTTTTAAAGATAACTTTGTTTTAAAGGAGCTTGAGAGGCATTTATTTAAAGATGTATTAAATTTAAGATTATTTTCTTTCACAAAAAAATATCCCGTTAGAGAGGTTGGTTTATTACTTGGTTATAATGTTGTTTATAATAAAAAAAGTAAATACTTAAAGTTTTTTACGTATCCAAGCTCAAGACATCCCTTAAAAAAGTCTTGGCTTCGATTACTTGCTAAAAAAGGTCTTGAAAAGTACTTAGAAAAATTAAAAAAATTAAAACCTAAAAAATCTCCAAAAAGAAAACCACCTATAAAAAGTAGTCCTTCTGTACCAGTTGGATATTCTTTTCAAAATATTTACGCTACATCTTTTGAGGCACAAACAATTGCTTCTAAAGGAAAACGTGGAGACTTTTACATGAAAGATACTGATCTTGGTGTTGCTTTGCCATCAAGAGATGGTTTAAATCATTGGCTTGAAATTTATTACCCCCCAACAGGTAAGAGAGTTGTTGTAGAAGTAATAGATGTTGGTCCATGGAATATTGATGACCCATACTGGGTTAGAGGTAAAAGGCCATCAGCAGAAAAAGGTAAAGATTCATGGGGAAGAAAAACAAACTTAGCGGGTATTGATTTATCTTATCAAACATGGCTAGCCCTTGGAGTAAATAGAAAAAAAGCATTTTCAGGGACTCACTCCGGAAATGTACATTGGAAATTTTTAAAATAATAAATAAACTGGAGATATTATGATTAAAATAATTATTTTTTTATTAGTAGTAAACTTTGTACAAGCTTACAAACATTTATCTTTGATAAAAAGTATCAGGATTGACTCTTCAAAGATATCAAAAACCCCTAATTTTTCAGGTTTAACAACAGATGGAACCTCTTTATATACTGTTTCTGATAGAGGTGGCTTACATAGTATATACAAGTTAATAAGTACAAAAAATTCAACAACTTTAAAGGTAATTAAGTACTTAGATTTTCCAGAAAACTTTTTAAATGATTATAAAAAATCAACCCAAAGTTTTAGACGAATAGATTTTGAAGGACTTTGTTTTGCAAAAGATAGATTTTATGTAATCAATGAAACTATGAGAGATGTTTTATCATTAAAATTAACTGGTCAAGCAGAATTGATAAGAATCCCATTCAACTCATTTCATAAAAATAAAATGAACCCTTTTTCTGGTGTTGTAAATGCTGGTTTAGAGGCTATTTCATGCGATAGTCAAAATAATAAATTATATTTATTTAATGAAAGACAGTTTAGAATGGCCTATGAGTATGATATTAAAACAAAATATATAACAAAACAGTTTACTTTTCCGAGTGGTAATAGTTTTCCAAAAGCTTTGAAAAAAGATGGGAGTAGATGGTTATTTGCTGATTTTGCTGGTTCTCATTATCAAGATGGGCTTTTGTATGTTTTAGTTAGAAATAGAAGAATGATTGTAAAATACAATCCTAAAACTATGAAAATAATAGAAAGACGAGTTTATACTAAATTTGAAAAGCCTTTGTATGATACAAACGAAGAATTTGGTTTGGGTGAAGGGTTAACAATTTTAGGTGATAAACTTTATGTAATTTTTGATAATAATGGTTTTGCTTTAAAGGGTACTAAAAACGATACATCATCAAGTTTATTGGTATTTAAAAAATTCTAAATAAAAAGGCTCAATTTTACTTAAGCCTTTTTTATTTATACTTTCAAAGTCTCTGAAAAAACCTGTAAAATCTTTTCTTTAGAGAGTTCATACATTAGAGCAATCTCAATAGTTTGTTGAAATTGCTTCTGGATTTTTTCAATTTGTAGATCAAAATTTATATTTGACTCTACCTCTGCAACGAAACTTCCTTCACCTCTTTTGTTATAAATTAGCCCAAGTGCCCTAAGCTCTTGATAGGCTTTTTGTACAGTAAGCATATTGACTTTGATTTCAACACCGAGTGCTCTTGAAGATGGGAGTTTGTCATTAGCATTTAATTGTCCACTTAAAATAAGATGGCTAAAGTGTTCAATAATTTGTTTATAAATAGGGATATTACTCATAGGGTCAATTCTAATTTTCATGATTTTTCTCCATTTTCTGAGTGATGATTATTTCTTTTAAAAAGATTGGGAATACTTTTTTATTTTTTATTATTGGTATAGTAAAGAGTCTATTATTATTATCTTGAAAAATGTCACTATCCTCATATGAAGAATGAAAATTATAAAAACGAAACTTCTTTGTTTTAATATTATATGTATAAGAACTAGCTATTTTATCTCCATAATATTGCGTAAATAAAAGGTCGCCAGAGGGTAAAATATTGTGTAGTCTTGTATAAGCAAATGTATAATTGTAGAAAAGCTCTTTTAGCTTTATATCTTGTTTTTCATAGAAGAAGTAAGGCTTATTTTTTTCAGAATAGTGCTTTAATAAATTTTCAGATATAAAATCATTTGTATTAGAACTTTCGTGATCAATTTCTATGTTTTGTTTATTTAAAATAAACTTATTAACTATAGAGTTGTATTTCCAATGTTTGTGTTTTTTATGAGTAAATATTGTTTTTATATTTCCGCTAAAATCTATTTCAATTAAAGATTGCTTTTGAATAGAATGAAAATTTTCTTTTTTATTGGTAGATCTTGTAAAAGCCTTAGAAGCTTCATCATTATATTTTAGAGATTGCTTGAGACTGTATAGTTTTCCTTTATGAAACCTAAATGAAGATAAATCTGTATCGCTATCAAATGTAATCTCTTTAAAAGAGGATTTATAAGATTTAAAGTCTAAAGAGTGTAGAGCGAAGTGAGTAATATTTTTTTTAGAGTAATCATATTCATTTTCTATATAAGAATCAAAAAAATATATAGAGTTGTTGTAATAGTAGGTAGTCGAAATCCGAGTTGAAAATGGATTTTGGATACCATGTTCAAAGCCACGAAACTTTTTAATTTCAAGAGGCGGGATTTCAATTTTTTTCTTATCAAGGTAGAGGTTAAACTTAGAGTCTTTAAAAATAAAAAAGTAAGGGTTTTTTTCTAAATGTTGTAGTTTTGTAATAGGATCAATACTAATAGTTTTGATATCTCCATTTATTACCTTTAGTTTAGATTTACCCACTTGATATCTATAGTATTTGTAATTTGTATCATGAAAGTAAGCTATTCCAGTTTTACTATTAGTAGCGAGAATAAAATATGAACTATTTATTATTTTTGGGTAAACAGAGTTACCATGAATGTGGTGGCTTTGAAGTAATTGTTCAAAATAAATAGTATCAATTAACTTTGAACCCTTAAAGACTTTAAAATCAAGGCCATTTTTAAAAACAGACTTATTTTCTTCAAATCTAAATGAGTACTTAGTTTCATCAACTACCTTTTTAGTACTTTTTGTAAAATTACTTTGTTTGGTGACTGTTTGTATACTTCTATTTCTTGAAGGAAAATAATATAGTTGACCTGGTCTTTTAATTTGAAAAGTATATAAAGTGTCTTGTTCTTTATCGTACTCAATATGATAACTAGACTTTTCAAGGTTCATGTAGTTTGCTTTGACTCTTACAAAAAAAGCTAAAAAAACGATGACACAGGCATATGGAGCAAAAACTTTAAATGATTTAAATATAGTTAAAAACTTAGATTTGGACTTTGGTGCAGAGAGTAAATAGTAAGAACTTATAATAAAAAAGAGAGTTATTAAAAATACAATAACTTCAAGTTTTAAAGTTTCTAACTTAGAATCAACTACAATTAATATGAGTAAATATTGAGTTACGATTGAAAATAGAGTGGCTTTTAATGATTTTTTTAAAAAACCAACACAAAAGATGCTATATGTATACGAAAATATATAAGCTCCAAATAAAAGGACTAAATTATTTAGAGAAAAAATATGGCTTAAATTTTCATAGTAACTATATGGAAATGAATAAATAGGGATACTTAGACAAACTGATGCAATAAATAGCTCAAAAACTAAGAATCTAGATTGACTTGAAGATAGGCTTTTTTTACATTTTTTATGAACAATAAAAAAAATAAGTAATAAGAGAATAAGATTAACAAGTACTAGAATAGAAAAAGAACTATAAATATCACTAATAAGTAATTTATAATTATTTTTGTCATAGGTAGGGGTATCACTAAAAGCAAATGGTAAAACTGTCTCTAAAAATATTAAAACTCTAATAAAGGAGGCTAATATAAATACTTTATAGGTTCCATATAATAAAGAACTACTATATCTTTCTAAAAATGATGTAGGGGCTAGAGCTAATCGAGTCCACATAAAGCCATGAGGGTTTCCAAATTGGTATCCAGCTAAAACAGAGGTAAAAATAAGTCCTAAAAGAGCAAGGATACCAAAGGTAACATTGATACTTGTGCCAAAGTTTTTAGAGTAAGAGCTTAATAAAAATTGATATGAGATAAATAGGGTGGATAAATAAGCTATAATAGATATCCAATTAAATTGTTTTTGATATTGTTGATATGTTTTTGTAAGCATAATCAACTCCTTTATAAATAATAGGTAGGTTTGTTTAAGAGATACTTTTTCTAAAATTTTGAATGTCTAAAAAGTATGATGAGACAGATGTTGTTAGGACTAAAAAAAAGACTTTATAGGTACTAATATGAATAGGAAATCCTAAGCCGTACTGGCTTTTTTGAATTGATATCATTTGTCCAACAATTAATATAAAAGAAAGTAGAGCTACACTTGTAAAAAAGACCTTAGTTTTATCATTAATAAAAATAGAGAAGACTCTAGCAATAAAATATGATGAAATACCTGTTAATAAAATAAGTAAATCTATAATCATGGTTGATGGATTCATGATACCTAAAAGTGTAATAGCACAATAAATTCCGATTAATGAAATAACTCCTGTAAAGGTTCTAATAATCCATAAATGGCTTTTTTCAATGGGTAAATGAAGTAAAATTAGATCAGAACTTAACTCATCTTTTTGAACTTGTATGATTCCTAAAATAATAGAAATAGTAAAAAAGAAGAATACTAAGCCTGTGACTTCATTTCTTGGTTCATGACCAATTACAAAATGAAAAAATAAAATTGAAAATCCAATGCTTAATAAAGAAAATAATTTCAATTCCTTAAAATGATAAATCAAAAGTTCGAGTTTCATTTTATCTCCTGAGTTAATGCAAAATAAATATCCTCTAAACTTAAAAAATCTTTTAAAGAGTCATCTAAATTATTTACACTTTTTATTCCAGATATATTGTGAACAAGAACCTTCTCTTCATTTAAATTAGCTAAATGGACTAATATATCCTTATCTAATAAATCATAGTGTGACTTAGGAATAGAAAAAATATCTTCTTGTATGGTTTCCATTTTTGCTTCAAGAGCAATCTCGCCATGATTTAATAAAATTATTTTTGTTGCAATTCGGTTAACTTCATCCAGTAGATGAGTTGCATAAATAAGAGTTTTATTATACTCAGAGCAGTATTCTACGAGCATTTCAAGTACATCTGCTCTTGCACGTGGGTCAAGCCCAGAAGTTGCTTCATCAAGTACTAAAAGATCAGGTCTATATGAAAGAGCAAGTAACATTGATAGTTTTGTTTTCATTCCTCTTGAAAGAGTTTTAATGATACTTGTTGGATCAAGTTGAAACTTTGTTATTAGCTCTTTCTCATAATCATTGTCCCAAAAAATATAATGAATTTTCACATAGTCAATCATATCTTGAATGCTTAACTTTTCTATTAAATGAGGGTCATCAGCTATAAAGCCGACTCTTTGTAAAATAGAACTCCTGTTATCCTTAAAATTTAAGCTTTTGAAAAAAGTTACTTCTCCTTCATCTTTTTCAGTCCAATCAAGTAAAGTATGGATGAGAGTTGTTTTACCAGCTCCGTTAGGTCCTAATATTGATATTACTTCTCCTGGGTGTGCTTCAAGATTAAAGTTTTTTAATCCTAAATTTTCTGCATGCATTTTTTTGAGGTTTTTGATTTTAAGATTCATAATGAGTCTCCTAATTTGTGATATTACTTACTTCGATAGTGATATACTACACTATATCACTACATATGTAAATTTATTTTTTAAATTTTCTTATTTAAAACAAAAAAAGCCCTATCTAAATTAGATAGGGCTTAAAGATAATACTTCAAAAGTTATATTTTAATGGAGACTCCAATATGCAAAGAATTATCATATTCAAAAGGTAGTTTTGATCTTAAAACAGAGAAAGGAATAGCCATTTGTATTGAAAACTCATCTCTGACACGATATTTGGCACCTACAATGATATCAACATTATTACCATAACCTGACCAATCAAGACCGTTAAATTCAAGTGTTAAATTGGTATTTGTAGATACTGGTGCTTCTACTCCAAGGTTGTAATAAAGAAGGTTTGGGGTTTCGTTACCGCTTGCATTAAAACCAGAGGCTAAAGTAAATCCAAGCTGAGAATGAAGACTAAGGGTTTCGTAATTTTTTGTGAGACTGAAAAAACCAGTGTATGATGTGCCATCTGACCCACGTCTTGTGACCTGTTTACCCATAGCATTCATGACTCCAAAACCAAAAGCTGTTTTGAGGTTATGAACAGGGTTATCTATAAATTGAAATTTTCCAAACATAGAGAGCTCTTCAAGTTCTGTTTTTTCATAGTCATTAATAATTGGTACATTGAGTGACTTTTCGTTGACTAGATTTCCAAATACAGCCATTTCAAACTGATCTGTTAAACCAACAGTAATACCAATCGGGACTTCAAACTTAGTGATTGATCCACCTTTAATGGTTTGGCCAAGTGATCGATCAAACTTTGTATGGGAGAAGCCTACATAAAATATTTTTTCATCTTTGTCTAAGACCTCCGCACTTACTGTTTTAAAAAGACCACTTAAACCGTGCATAGTAGGACTTTTAATTTTAAGAGCTATATTTTTATGGTCTTCTAAAAATTGATTAAAAGCAGGAGGTCTTTTGTAGTTTCTTATTCTTCTGTTTCTATCATCAATAAATGCTTTTTTATTAGTTGGCACATGATCTTGAAGGCGAGGTTGAAAATAACGCCTTGATTTTGGTTTAGTTGGAGGAGGTATTAAGTCACTATAATTGTTTGTTAATTGGGGTAAAATAGGACTAGGAATATTACGGTTTTGATTTTGGTTACCATAATCTTGCTGTAGACTAATAGAAATTCTTTGGCGAAACTTTTCAACATTACTAGAAAAGCCAAACTCTTCTAAGTTAGCTTCATTTTTAATAGCACAAACTTGTGATATCAGAATAAGACAAAGTGTGCCTGTAACTATATACTTCTTCATTTTTTTGCTTCATTTCCGTTACAGAGTATTCATATAAGTAAGTTTTTAAAGTATACAAAAAGAGTTTTTTTATATGTTTAATTGCTTGCTTTTATTATTTATTCGGCTAAAACTTAGATAAATGTTAGAAAATTGTATGTAGTCTATTGATATAAAGATTGAATCTTTTTTAGAGCTAAAACTCCATAAAGATTATTTTGAATATGAAATTTAAAATATTTATTATTTATTATTTTTCCATTCATTTGAAATTGTTTATTTTTTGCAAAGAAGAGAAAGGAATCGTTTAAACTTAGGTCATTATGGGCTTCAATTTTAATAGAACTTTTTTTAAGTAGATTAATTAAATATAAAAAGTTTTTATCTTGGTTTGTTATGACTAGATGATTAGGAAGTTTGACTTTTATGGTTTGCGAGATTTCAAAGGGTAAATAATCTATTAATTTGTTGGATAAAAGTTTCGAATCTAAAAGTTTCAAATAATTTTGAATTTTTGAAGTAATAGGCCAAGATAATTTTTGTATTTTTGAATAAAAAAAATCATCACAAATATAAATATTCTCAGAATCAAAATTAAGAAAAAGTTGACAATTTTTTTCGGGAAAACTTGGTGATAAAATAGGTTTAGATTCTGAGGTTAAAATAGGCTGTAAGGCATCAAAAATATTTAGTTTTAACTTAGAGTTAATAAGATTAAACTGTCTATTTTTTTGAATAATTTCAAGGGGGTTTTTTTGAAGCTTTTGAAAAGAAAGGTTCATTTTTTTGAAATTAGGGCTGATAGGATTTTTTGAGAAAAAATATTCAAGTGGCCAATCAATATTTTGTCTTAAAATACTTGGTAATGTAAATAATTTATCCTCAAATGAAAGATAAAATTTAGAGCGATCAGGGTTTAAGTTTTTTCCTAGTTTTAAAGTGTACTTTTTAGTTAGAAAAATAAACTGTATGGATTTTTTTTGAAAACCATAAGCTAAATCATCTTCTTTTTGCTCAAAAAACTTATATTCAGGTAAAATAAGTAAGTTATCTAAATAATTTTGTAGCTTACTCCATGAACTAGGGTATGAGATACCTTTGTATTTAATAAAAACTTTACTTTTATTAATTTGAATAGAAAATTTACGGTGAAAAATTTTTATTTCTTGTAGAGATTTCCAAGGAAGCTCTTGAAAACTATTAGTCCATTCGCTTTTAGGAGTATTTTTTTTTTGATTCATGAAATAAACCATAAAAATAATAAAAGAAACTAAAAGGATATCAAATAAAACTTTAAATTTAGAGTTCATGATTTATATTGTAAAAATTGTAAAATCCCAGCAATAGATAAACAAAGTAAAGGTAATAAAAAAAGTATGAAGATAGTAAAACTACGAATATCTTGTTTATCTACTTTTATTCGAGGACTTTGCAGGTCTTTTCCACGTGAGCTTAAATAATTATGATTATCAAGTATAAAATGAATAGAGTTTAATAATAAGGTTTGGTTGCCTGAAAGCTGTAAAAATTGATTTTTTAATAAGTCAGTATCACTATAAATTAAACTTTTCTCATTGAGCTCAAGTCCATAGTTTAAGGGGCCTTTAAAGTCTTTATTATGCTCATACTGTGGAGGTCTTGTGGGGTTTAAATTAGTTTCCATCCAAGAAAAGTTGCTAGAGCTAATGATACTTTTATATTTGTTTTGTTGTATAAAAGCAGTAGCAGATAATAAAATAACAGGGTTATTTTTAGGGTGTAAACCTCTTGTAACAAGGTGTTTAGAATAACTTACAGAAACTAAAGATAAATCATCTCTAAGCCTTTTTGCTGGGTCTAAAACAACATAACCAGGCACTTTGAGTTTAAACTTTTGTATAAAGTTTTTGATGGGGCTTTTAGGTAAGGCATCAATAAAAATAAGAGTTGGAAGTTTGGACTCTACTCTTTTAATTAACTGCTTTTCCATTTCTAAAGAAATTGGGCTAGAGTTTAAAATCATTAGTAGAGGTGATTTATTTAAAAGCGAACTCTCTTTATTTAAAGAAACATTAAAACCATCGTTGATAAGTAGGGTTTGTAAATAAGAAAAACCATGAGGGGACTCATCTAAAAAAGTCATTTTACTATGCAATGGATATAAAATATTTAAATGTTGTTTGTTTTTAAGTCTAATAATAGCCTGAATTAAAGCAGATTCTCCAGTAAATTTTATTTTGTTTTTCCACCTATTTATGGTAACAAAGAAATGAAACCTTTTTAAAACTTGTTTATCTTTACCATGTGAAATAATGACACAAGGAGTAGATTTGATATTGTTTTTTTCTAAAAAAGATGGGTACTGTACAGGGTCAACTTTTTTATAGGTAACATTTTTACTTTTTGTTTTAATATTGGTAAAAAAAATATCTAAAGGGCCATAAAAGTTTTGATGTTTAGAAGGATTTGCTACTAAAGTTATTTTAACATCAAAGTTTTCTAAAAACTTATAAGTATCTGGGCTAACCGAATAGGTTTTATTATTAGTCCAATCAATAAAGTACTTAGATTGATAAGAGCTAACAGATAATAGTGAAATTAAACTAATAAAAGCGATAGAGCGATAAAAGTGTGATAGGCCAAACCAGTAGTAACTTCGTGAAAAAAGCTGCAATATTTTTTTATACTCTAAAACTATAGTAAAAGCTAAAAAACTTAAAAATAAATAAAGAAGTTGAATTGGATAAAGGCTGTAACTATCATTAATAAAAAGTAAACAAAATCCTCCAATAAAACAAAGAAAAGCACAGATTAGACTTATAAGTGAAAGAGTATTTTTTTTCATTTTTTCAAGACCAATCCACCAAAGAATATAGATAAAAAGATATAAAAAGTAGGTATTAATAAATCATTGAGATAAAAATAGCCATTGAGCATAGTAAAAAAGTGTTTATATAAAGAGAGTTCTGTTAAAAAAATTCCAAAAGGCTCTAAAGTATTAGTGAAAATTTTTGTACTATAAAAAAACATCCAACTACAAAAATATATAGCTAAGCTACAGAAAAAAGCTTGCTCGCTTTTATCAAGTAGTGCAGAGCAAAATAGTGAGATGGCAATATATGCTGATTGTAATAAAAATAAAGCAAGTAATGAAGCAAATATTTGACCAGTATCAGGGCTTGAGTAATGATAAATAAATGAAAACTGTATGCCAATGATAGTATTTAAAAATAAAAAGCAAGAAACAATAAAAGTAAAATAAAGTATAAAAATGATGTAGGGGTTAAACCTGAGTGTTCGTAGCAATAGATAAAAGTCTGCTTTTCCTCTTTTTTGAAATAGATTCATAGTATGAATAGGTATTAAAAATAAACTATAAAAAGCTGCCCACCAGATTGTAGCATTTAAATTTGCGGCTTGAGTTTGTTCGATTCCTATAGCAAAAATATAAGAGGTTAAAAAAAAGTAAATAGCAGCAATAACCCAAGAAAAGGGGCTAAATAAATATTGTTTAATAAGGTGTATTTCAAGATGAATATATTTCATGTTTAGCTTTGAGTTATTTGTACTTTTGGTATATTAGGTAAAGTGGCTGGAGTTTCTTTTTTTTGTATCAGTTTGAAATATAAATCTTCTAGATTTTGCTCATTGCTTTCAAAAGAAACGATATCTATTTTAGTATCAATTAAAAACTGTAAAATATCAAACTTTTGTTGTTGGTTAAGCCTTTCTAAGTGGTAGGTGCTTTGATTTGATAAGTAATACTCAAATTGTTTTTGTGATAGATAGTTTTCAAAGTCTATACTAGGCTTATTAAGAGTAAAACTATGGACAACAGCATTGCTTAACTCTTTGCTTGATTCTCCACTATAAAGTATTTTACCTTCAAACAACAAAACGACTGACTCAGCAAGCTCTTTAGCTTCTCTGATACGATGAGTCGAGATAATAACAATAGTATTTTTTTTGATTAGATGGATGTTTTCTTTGAGTTCTTGAAACTGAATTGGGTCAAGCCCGCTTCCTGGCTCGTCTAAAATTAGAATATCTGATTTACCTAAAAATGCTTGAGCTAAACCCACACGCTGTTTATAACCAAGACTTAGGTTTTGAATCATTTTACTTTTAACAGGGTGCAAATCAAACTTAGTTAAAACGCTTTCAATGTCATCTTTATTAAGGTGAGAAGACTTAAGTTTAGCAATGAGTTTTAAAAAATCAAAAACTCTCATTTTTTCATCAAAAAGATCAGTATCTCCTAAATAACTAATTGAATAGGGAATTTTTTGAGAGGTTTTTAGTTTTTTTCCTTCAAAAAAAAGGTCTCCTTGATCTGCAAACAAAATACCTGAAATAATTTGATTGAGGGTCGTTTTACCGGCACCATTAGGGCCTAAAAGTAAGTAAATTTTACCTTTTTCAAACTCAAGGTTGATATCTTTAAGAGCAATCGTATTGCCGTAGTTTTTATGGATGTTTTTTAGTTGTAACATATTATTAAATTTTAGCACAAATTAGAGGTTTTTTTTGCTATGCTACTTTTTCTACTGTAAACTCTCAAAAAAATCCAAATATATAAAAAATGAGGAAAAATGTTAAGTCAAGTTGAAAAAGTAAATGAATCTATTGAATACATAAAAAAACAAGGAGTTACATCTCCAAAGGTTGGTATTATATTAGGTACAGGTTTAGCACAATTAGGGTCTGAGATTGAAGACCAAAAAATTATATCCTATGAAAATATTCCTCATTTTCCTGTTTCAACTGTTGAGAGCCATACGGGTCAACTTATTTTTGGAAAACTTGGCGATAAAGATGTTGTTGCAATGCAAGGACGTTTTCATTTTTATGAAGGTTATAGCGGTGAAGAAATCACATTTGCTGTAAGAGTAATGAAAGAGCTTGGTATTAAGGCTTTATTTGTATCAAATGCTTGTGGTGGTTTAAATCCAAATTACTCATCTGGTTGTTTAATGAGACTTGAAGATCACATTAATATGCTTGGTTTTAACCCATTAGTTGGTAAAAACAATGAAGAATGGGGGCCTAGGTTTCCTGATATGAGTGAGCCTTATTCAAAAGTTTTGGGTGCATTAGCCCATAAAGTGGCCTTAAAAGAGCAAATTGACTTAAAGCAAGGTGTATATTTAGCAGTATCTGGTCCAAACTTAGAGACAAGAGCAGAGTACCGAATGACTCGTTTGATGGGTGCTGATGTAGTTGGTATGTCAACTATCCCTGAGGTTATCGTTGCTCGTCATATGGGTATACCAGTTTTAGCAATTTCTGTTATAACAGATATGTGTTTACCAGATAATCTTAAAGAAGCAACAGTAGAGCAAATTATTGCAGTTGCGAGTAAAGCAGAGCCTTTTTTAACGACTGTTTTTAAAGGTGTTATTGCTGAGTTAGATTTAGATAGTTTGTAAATTTTTTGATGCTTAATTTGGCAGTGAGAGCTTTGTTGCTTTGCTGAGACTTTTAAAGGAAACCAAAAATGATTCAACCAATTAAATTTGAAAATGATGTTTTGCTGTTAATAGATCAATTAAAGCTACCAATGCAAGAAGTTTGGGTTAAAATTAAGACATTAGAAGAAGGTGCAAAAGCAATTAAAGATATGATTGTACGTGGTGCTCCTGCTATTGGTGTGACTGCTGCTTATACTTATGCTCTTGCTTTTAAAAACAAACCTTTTTCTAGTGATTATGCAAATTTAGTTAAAGAGACATTAAATTCAACTCGCCCTACGGCTGTTAATTTATTTTGGGCAGTGTCTGAGATGGAAAAAGTTGCAAAATTTTGTAAAAAAAATTTATATACTACTTTATTAAATCATGCAAAAAAAATTCATGCTGATGATATTACCATGAACAAAAAAATTGGAGCCAATGCTTTAGATTTGTTTCCAAAAAAATTAAAAGTTTTGACTCATTGCAATGCAGGGTCTTTGGCTACTGGTGGTTATGGTACAGCACTTGGGGTTATATACTCTGCTTTTTCAAAAAACTTAATTGAAAAGGTTTGGGTAGATGAAACAAGACCATTTTTACAAGGTGCAAGGTTAACAGCGTATGAGCTTGAAAAAGCAGGAGTTCCAAACACTTTGATCTGCGATAATATGTCAGCATCTTTAATGGCTAAGGGTGAGATAGATTTAGTTGTTGTTGGGTCAGATCGCATTGCAAAAAATGGTGATGTTGCTAATAAAATAGGTACCTATGCAGTTGCTGTTTTAGCTCAATATCATAAAATACCGTTTTATGTGGCAGCTCCGAGTTCTACTATTGATTTTAATATAGCTTGTGGTAATGATATACCCATTGAAGAAAGAGCAAAGTCAGAACTTGGTATTTTTAATGGTAAACAAATTGTATATGATTTAGATAATATCTATAACCCTGGTTTTGATGTGACTCCAAATCACTTAGTTTCGGGTATCATTACCGAAGAAAAAGTACATTATTACCCATATATTAACTCATTAAAGGTTTGTGATAGTTAAATAATATTTAATATTTCTTTTTTTGATAAACCAGTTAAATCAATAATATCATCAAGGTCCATTTTTTTTGTTAGACACTTTCTAGCGATAGAATAGGATTTATTTTTTTCACCTTCTGCTAATCCTTCTGCTAATCCTTCTGCTAATCCTTCAGTTTTACCTTTAGTTAATCCTTCTGATAGTCCTTCTGCTAATCCTTTAGCTTCTCCCTCGTTTCTGGCACAATCAACAACATTATGAAGGTCTCTTAGGGTTTTTAGACTATCTTGGTAGGCATCTTGTTCTTTTTTAGAAAAAGCAGCTATTTTAGCAACTTCAAAAAGTTTTTTGAAGATACGCTCTTGTAATTTTTGAGGTCGATCTTCAAATTCGTGTAGATTTCTTAGGACATAAAGCCACTTTTCAAACTTAGTTTCTAACTCTTCTTCTTTTTTAGTAAATTTTGGGAGTTCTAAATAAATATAGGAGAGTTTGTCATAAAAAACTTCTTTTTTCTTAATATCCATTAGTTTAACTTCATGATGAAAGTAGTCTTTATCGTCTTTGTGCTCATCAAAGATAAAGCCTAAAATCCCAATGGTATAGACTTTGGACAATTTAAAGTTCCATTTTCCTTTTTTTGCTTGATCTCTAATAGGAAAGGTAGAATAAAAAATAGAACGATCTTTAAAGTAATCTTGTTTAGCCATCTGCATTTCTACAATGATTTTTTCACCATCTTCAAGCTCACAGTAAAGGTCAAAAATAGCAGATCGATCAACAAAACCTTCTCCAAGTTGTTCACTTTTGAGATAAGTTAGATCTGTTATGATTTTTCCTTCTTTAAGAAATAGCTGATTAAGAAAGTCAATCAAGAGGTCTTTATTGACCTCTGTACCAAAAATTCTTTTAAATCCAAAATCAGTAAAGGTGTTAATATATTTAGATTCCATAAGGCTTTCCGATTGTAAATAGTAAATCAATTTAATTTTATCATAAATAGAGAAATTATGGATAAGTAGCAGATAAAAAAGAGCTTTAGAATAATTTAGGTGGGTTGGGGGATAGAGATGTGTCAGATATTTTTAATTATTCTTTTCATTTAACTTGAAGATGGGAATTTATTCCCATAAGCTTTATTTGTGACTGATACTTCCTTATTAGTTTCTATTTATTTATAATTAGAACTGTTGTTTAATGTAGACTATTGTGAAAAATAGTTGATAATTTAAAAAGTTTAACTTTAGAAGTTTTTAACCCAAAATGGTAAATTATGCCTCTTTACTCATTAGATACAAAAATACATATAGCCTGTTTTTTAAGTTTTTTTACTTATTTAATTTATTATGTGAGTATTAAAAACTTAAATGTACGGGTGTTTACCCCAAAAATAGGGTTAAATCTTTGTTATGCCTACTCTAATTTACTTTTAAGTTTCATAGGGGTATTTCATTTTAGTCTATTATCTATTACTTGGTATTATTTATTATTTCTATCAATAGTAAATATATATTCAGTTTTAATATCTATGACTCTATTGATTATACATTTACAATTGTTTTTAAGTTTAAGGCAATTATTTTGTTGCTTTTACTTTTTTAAAGATGGTTTGTTAATAAAATATATAGATGGAAGACAAAAGCTACTTTACTTTAAAGAAGTTAAAAGTTTTGTAAAACGCTTTAAATACTTAGGTGGCTTTTATTTTTTTAGTAACAAAAATGGGCAGTCTTTATTTTTATATCATGGCTTTTTAGCATGTAATAAAGAGTTAAGTTTATTTATAGAAGACAAGATCAAACAATTTAGTGACAATTAGGTATCTTTTTATACTAAAAAGAAGATGAAAAAAAAAAAGGACATTTTTTTGTGAGAAAGAGGTGACATTCGGGTATTTTGTCGATATACTTCCATGCTTACAATTGTGTAAAATTTTCATCTTTTCGACCGAAGTGGAAAAATCTCTACTTTTTAACACAGATGTAAACGATTAAAATTAAATAATTTTATATATTAATATAATTAGTAAAAAACATTAACGTAATATTTATCAAGGGGTAAATGAATGAGTAAATTTAAAACATTAAGAAGAAGTCTTCTTTGTGGTCTAGGGGTATTGTCATTAGCAGCAGTTGGTTGTGGTGGCGGCGGGGGCGGGACATTAGTTTCTCCAGCAACATTAACACTTACAAATGGTGTAGCACCATCTTTAAGCAGAACATCAAGATCAATATCTAAAGCTCTTGGTCAGCTTTCTACATCTAACGTTACGATTGATGTTTTTAATCTTGAGGGTGATTTATTAGATTCATTAACAGGTCAAAGTTTACCAGCAAAAATCAAAGTAAATGCAGCAACAAAAGCAGCTTTACTTGGTAATTCAGCAGTATTTGTAGTTAAAGATACTAGTGGTAAAACGTTTAAAACTACTGTAAAGGTTTCTTCAATTGGTAGTGGTGCAATTAAAGGGTCTGATGGTAATGATTTAGCAGAGCCAGTAGACGCAGGTTCAACAGTTGTTACTCAATTAGTTGAAATAGAGCTTGAAAAAGCAACAGGGCAATCTTTAACTTTAGGTAAAAAATCTTCTCCAGCAGAAAAAGCGGCAGTTAAGGCTTTTACATCTAAGGCAAATCCTTCTATTGATGTTTCAACTTTAGGAGAAAGTCTTAAAACAGCATCAAAAGTAGCGGGTTCTGCCTTAAAAGTAGCGATTGATGCTATTAAAGCAGGAGATCAAAGCCCATCAGAAGCTGTAGAGCGTCCAGCACCAGCTTTGAGAGCAAGTTTAAATACAGCTAAAAAAGTTACAAGATCTTCTGCAAGATTAGGTGGAGTTGCTAAAGCAAACCCAACTTTAGCTACAGCATTAAATGCAAAAGCGGCTTTAATTGCAGCAATAGCACCTACAGCAACAAATTTTGATAAGCAATTAGCTGGAGCAGATTCATTAAGTACTGTTGCTGAAATGGCAGCAGAAAATAATGGATTGTTTGGAGCATCATTAACTACATTGGCAAATACTGCTGATCTGTCTACTGTTGTAGATACGGTTATATCAACAGTTTTACCAATTGCTGCTAATAATGCTGGTGATTTAGGTACTTTAGCTGATGAAACAGCTACATTACTTGGTACAGCAATGCAAACAGCTGATGCAACTCAAAATGCATCATTAACTGATACTTTTGCTGCTATAGCAGCAGTAGTTGCAGATTCAAGTGCTTTTGATTCAGCAGTTTTAGCTTCTGCATCAGGTAGTACAACAGGTGCAGGACGTGCAGTATCAAACATCGTAAATAACGGTGGAGACGTATCAGCAGCATTTGCAGCAGCAGCAGCATCAGCATCAGCAGCAGGAGCAGGAGTAGGAATAGGAGTAGGAGGAGCAGTATCGCTATCACCATCAGCTATAGGATTTATAGTAACAGCAACAGCAGCGGCAACAGGACAAACAGCTAGTGATTTACTAGGAACAGTTTCTTCTGTATTATCAGCTTCAACTCTACAAGAGTTAGCGGCAAATACTACTTTAGCTTTCACAATTTCAGATGAAGCAAAAATTAGTGGAGATACTTCTGCAAAAACAGCAAGTATATTTTCATTATTAAACAATTCTATTGAAGCAAGTGCAACAGCAACTTATACATATAAGTGGACTGTTGGTTCTTTAGCTAATGGTACTGTAGTAGAGACAAGAGACTCAGCTTCTTTTACTACAACAGCAACAGCTGGTACATATTCAGTAACGTTAGAGCAATCTAACGGTTCAACTATTGTTGGAACTGATACACATACTGTAGTTGTTGCAGCAACACTAAAGCCAGTTGTTACTCTTTCTTCTAGTTCATTAAGTTTAGTTCAAGGTAAATCTACTGTTGTTAATGTAACAATCGTTGATCCTGAGACTCGTACTTCTGCATTAACTGTTACGGTTTCTGAAGTTGGGACAGCAAGTGCTTTTACTTTAGGGACTTTATCAGCTACTGGTGGAAATTTAACTATTTTAGCTAAAGCAACAGCATTAGCAAAGTCTTATGATATTACAGTTGTTGTTAATGATGGTACAACTACTCCACCGACTAAGACTATTACTGTAAAAGTTTTAGCATTACCTAACACAAAGGTTTCAGTCTTTGGTGTTTCTGACAAAGCAGAGGGTGACTCAATTACTTTTAAGGCAATTGCTGTTCAATCAAAAGCTATTACTACTGGTATTTTTGAAATTAATGTTACAAATACAACTTCAAATACTGTTGTTGCTCATGTAACTGCTGTATTAAGTGTTGGTACATCAACTCTTTCTACAACAATTTCAAGTCTAACAAGTGGATCACATACTGTTGAAATCATAACTTTAGATGGTACTACACCATTAAAAATTATATCTAAAGGTTTTAATGTAAAAGCAACAGGAGCCCCAACTTTTACAACTTTAACTGTTGGTAGTAACAATGCACTTGAGTTTTCTGACTTAAACTTTGTTGGTGCGGGCCTTACTGGTTCTGCATTAATTACAGCTGTAGCAACTGCTACTCCTGCAAGTAGTGTTGTTTATACAATTAAAGCTGGAGCAAGTATGGCATTAGCTATGGCTTCAACTCCACAAACTTTTGGTGGTACTTTAGCTCAAACTATTACTATTGGTAAGCATTACATTCATGTAATGGCAACAGCTAATAATAAAACAGTAACAAAAGCATTTACAGTAACTTACACACAGTCTAAGAAATTAGTAGTGTCTACAGTAATGTTTCATGGTAATGTTGCAAACGTAACTAATGGTAACTTATCAAATAGTGTTGCTAACAATATGTATGTAATGGATGCAACAAACGTTCAAAACATTACTTTAAATACAGAAGATAGCTTACATCTAGATATCATGGTTGGTACAGGTACTACAGCTTTAGCTGGTACTGGTTATAGGTTTGAAATAACTTTAACTGATGAAGCACTAGCAAATGATAGAACAGCAAAACTAATAGTTGTTAATGCAACTATTACTGGTGATTCAGTAAATGGTTTTGATGTAACTACTGCAACATCTTTAGATTTCTCAGGAACTAAAGCTAATGGAAGCAGTGCCACAATCTCTGTTCCTGTTCAAACTGTTATCACTAACTTTACTCCGTTGTTCAGCCCAGTTGCTGGTGGACTAAGAATAGACTTAATTGCACTTAGATCAGCAATGGAGCAAATCTTAACTGGAAACTCTTTTGCATCTAGCTTAAGAACTCTAAACGGTGAAAACTTAACTGTTATGATTAAATTAACTGCTACTAACTTCTCAATGGAAAACGGAAGCGGAGCTAAGTTTAATGCATTCAAAGCAATTAACGTAAAAGTTAACTAATTTATAGCTAGCTTATAATCTAAGTCTTTTTTAAAAAGACTTAGATACAAAAGTACCCCTTACTTTCTTTTGAGAGTGAGGGGTATTTTTTTACCTCTCTGATATAAGGCAAAGTTCTTCATAATCTCGAAGCAAATATTTTTTTTATGATTGAAGTTATTAACTTTACTTTTTGAGTAGAGCTAATTTTTTATGTTATACTAAAGGTAAGTATTTAAACTTTAAAGAGATAAAAATGAGTTGAGACAATGAGTAAAGCATTTTATAATTTAACAAATGATATTATTTTTAAGATAGTTTTTGCCCATCCTAAAAAACCATTTTTTTAAAATGTTTGTTGAATGCTTTATTAAAGTTAAAGGGTGATGATTTAATTAAAAATGTTACAGTTTTAAACCCTTTTAATGATAAAGAGTTTTTAGATGATAAAGTTAGTATTGTAGACATTAAAGCAGAAGATGCAAATGGCTTTTTCTATAATATTGAAATGCAAATTCAAGTTCCAGCTTATTGGTCAAAAAGAGCTTTGTACTATGCATCAAAACTTTATACCTCTCAACTTGATAGAGGTAGTAACTACCAGAAACTTAAAAAGACTATAAGCATTTCTATTTTAAATCAGCCAATTTTTAAAGAAACCGAAGAGATTCATAATATCTATACTTTTTGTAATAAAAAAACTTTCAAAGAGCTAGATTCTAATTTAATAGAAATGCACTTCATTGAACTATCTAAATTTAATAAAGACAAAGCAAAAAACTTATTAACTAGCTTTGAAAAGTGGCTACATACTCTAAAGTTTGGAAATTTTTATGAAAATGGAAAAATTCCGAAAGAGTTATTATTAGAAGATGGGATTGAAGGGGCAATTAAAGAAATGCAATATTCAAATTCAAATCAAGAGCTTCGATACCTAATTGAAGCTAGACAAAAATACCAATTAGATTATCTTTCAGAAAAAGAGGGAGCAAAAGAAGAGGGTATTAAAGAGGGATTAAGAGAAGGACTAAAAGAGGGCTTAATTAGAGGTAAGCAGGAAGGCTTAATTAAAGGTAAGCAAGAAGGTTTAATCAAAGGTCAATTTGAAAAGTCTGTTGAAGTGGCAAAAAATTGTCTGAAACAGGGGTTAGATTTAACGATGGCTTCTTCTATTTCAGGYTTAAGTTTAGATGAAATAAAAAAACTATAATTTAGTTTCTAACTCTTCTTCAGTAATTTGTAAAAATACTTGCTCTAAAGAGTCGTTTTCATTTTTACGTAACTCTTCCATGGTTCCACTAGCTACAATGAGTCCTTTATTAATTATAGCGATGTTATCACATACTTCTTGGGCTACTGCCATGGTATGGGTAGACAAAAAAATTGTAGTCCCATTTTGAGCTAAATCACAAAATAGTTTTTTTAAGGTTTTAGCACCACGAGGGTCAAGACCAACCATAGGTTCATCAATCACAAGTAGTTTTGGTTTATGAAGTAGTGATGAAAGTATGACAAGCTTTTGTTTCATTCCGTGTGAAAAGTCTTCAATGATTTTATATTTGGCATCTTTAATTTGAAAAAGTTCAAAATAGTGATGAGCCAAGTCTTGGCTTTCTTTGGAGTTATTTTCGTATAAGTCTAAAATAAACTCAACAAACTCCCATGCTTTTAATTTTTCATAAACGTAGGGTCTATCAGGTACATAACCTGTGATTTGTTTGCACAAAATGTGGTTTTCATTAATGTTTATACCATTTATAAATATTTCTCCACTTGTAGGTGGCATAATGCCAGTAATCATTTTAATGCTTTTTTATGGTATACTAAAGATAACTACTAAAACCTTAAAGAGATAAAAATGGGCTAAGACGATGAGCAAAGCATTTTATAACTTAACAAATGATATTATTTTTAAGATAGTTTTTGCTCACCCTAAAAAAACAGATCTTTTAAAATGTTTATTGAATGCTTTATTAAAGTTAAAAGGCAATGATTTAATTAAAAATGTTACAGTTTTAAATCCTTTTAATGATAAAGAGTTTTTAGACGATAAAGTAAGTATTGTAGATATTAAAGCAGAAGACACAAATGGCTTTTTTTATAATATTGAAATGCAAATTCAAGTCCCAGCTTATTGGTCAAAAAGAGCTTTGTACTATGCATCAAAGCTTTATACCTCTCAACTTGATAGAGGTAGCAACTACCAAAAACTTAAAAAGACTATAAGCATTTCTATTTTAAATCAGCCAATTTTTAAAGAAACTGAAGAGATTCATAATATATATACTTTTTGTAATAAAAAAACTTTCAAAGAGCTAGATTCTAATTTAATAGAAATGCACTTCATTGAACTATCTAAATTTAATAAAGACAA
>NVVD01000006.1 GCA_002402105.1 Candidatus Cloacimonadota bacterium | reverse complement strand
TCAAGATGGTGCTTTACTTGGTGGTATAGCTACTGGTCTTGCAGGTAGTGCTAAAAATCTTGTTACAAATCTTTTTGGTAAAACTAAGAATGCTTTTGGATTGCTTAGGGGTTGGTTGGGTGGAGGAAGTAAGCCTAAAGTCCCAAAAATTAACTTAGACTTTAAAAATATACTTAAAAATACTGATGATATTAGATTTACTCAAGACTCCATTGCAGGTAATTTTAAAGATAAGGGATCAATTTTAAAGTTAATAGCAGAGTTAAAAGGTGGAAAAAATCCTAGTACAATTGACCCTATAAGAATTTTTGAAAAAATGGATTAACTTATACTTTAGACAATAGAAGGTTATTTGCTGCTCATTTAGCTGGAGTTCAGGTTAATACTATACGTGCTACTGCAAAAGAAATAATAAAAGAATCATGGAAGCTTACTACAGTAAATAAGGGTAAAATAATTGGAATTAGAGGAACTCTTAAGTAATGGAATTATATAACAGCCTAGAAAATATAAATAATCGAGATGACTTTGTTAAATTTGTAGATGCATTAAGAAAGGATTTGGAACAAAATACTAATGAATGGGAAAACTTATCTTTAAATGATTATTTAGAAGCTATTTCTGCATGGACTTCTTGTATGGAAAGTGCTTATAAAAATAACGATGAAGTTTTTCCAAAAAATCCAGATTGGAAAATGTTTGGCCGAATATTATATATTGCAAAATTATATGAATGAATTTAAGTATGTAGACTGGACCCCTATGTGTCAGGATAGTTGTTGCTTTTTATAGATAAAAATTTCAAATAATATCATTAAGGATGGAGATCCTTTTGGACCAATGAGATCGAGACATATTAGTGTTGGACCAAATCTCTCTCCAAAAGTCATCAAAAATGCTGTAGAAGAAGTGATTCCAGGAAAAGCATTTAAATAGTATGGAAGATGTAAACAACTTTATTACAATCCTAGCTTTATTTAAAAGTTGGTTAGAAAATAACAAAAAACAAATCAGTCAAAACTTTAATTTTTTGTCATTAAATCTTGATACCATTTTTTTACTTAATTCAAAGTGGTATTTTGAGCTACAATTAGTAGGACTTTTTGATAGTCTCGAACGATATGCAGTAGAGTGGTTAATACATATTAGGCAGTCAGATGATAAGGTTTTTTTTAATTTAACTTATAGTAAAGTTATTGGAGTTATGAAGAAAATTTAATTGATATCGAGATAACATCTATATCTCAGTTTGAAGAACTGATTTGTGAAACAAAAAAACTTATTAGTAACTCTTTTATAAAAAAAACAAAATTAAGAAATGAAGTTAGTTTTTTATGTAATGATTAAAATAGTTTTTACCCTGTATATGGTATGACTTGGGATAATGTAACTTATTTTTTAAATTCCCTTAACAATGCAACAGGATGTAATACCTCAACTCTTACGACTGGTATTAACCGCTATTTACCTATAAATGTACCATCAGGCTGTTTTAGATTACCAACAGAAGCTGAGTGGGAGTATATGGCTCGTGCAGGTACAAACACAAAATATTCATTCGGAGATGATGCCTCAAAATTAGGCCAATATGCTTGGTATTTAGATAATAATATTATAGCAGAGATATCAGGTACAAAAGAAATTGGAAGAAAACTAAAAAACCCATGGAGTATTTTTGATGTCCACGGAAATGTTTCTGAATGGCTCTATGATTATTATGACTCTAGTTACTATTCTACTGGTAATCAAATAAACCCAAGTGGTCCAATAACAGGTACAAATAGAGTTATACGTGGTGGTCATTGGGAAGCTCCAAGTTTTGAATTAAGATCAACAAGTAGATCAAGCTTTGACCCATCTCTTAGTCACCGAACTATCGGATTTAGAGTTTTAAAGGTTCCATAGAAAAAGATGTCTGACACTTTTTCAACAAAAAGTTTTTATTTCACCTTTTAGAACTAACTAAACAAATGTGCGTAACTTGTTACACACAAGTCAATGAGGGTATCTGTAATTTTTGCCTTAAACAATAGTACTTTAGCCTTTATTTAATTCAAAAATTAGAGATGGCTAACATAAAGCTTGCCTTATGTTATTCCACCGAATTGACTGTATTTGTTTGAGAGATTTTACTAAGGTTTAGTATATGTTTGGCTCGTTAATAGGGGACTTTTACATTATTTTACTTTGCAAATAATGTGACAATGATTGTCTCTTTTTGTGTTTACCCAGGTCTTTTTTAGCTAGCTAAATTTATACTATTTACCATTGTTTTTTTAAACAATTACTCATCTAATAGTCAGTTCAGCTTTTTAATGATTTGAGCGTAAAAATCTGGTGGTAATAAGTCTTTTAAAGATTCTACTTTTTTACGAGCTTTTTCCATTGGTAAATCACCATCTAAAGCTAAATTAATAATAGTTTCTGCTTTGCCTTTTTCATATCCTATTTTTTGATCAAAATTCATCATGATTTCACCAATCTTTCCCTTTTCCTCAAGAGTTATTCCCTCAAGGCTATCATTAAAAACTTCTCTATCTTCATTATTAAGTATAAGGTATTTGTAACACATTGTGTAAAGTAATGCCTGTTTATTTTTAGATATTCTCCCATTACTAATAAATTTTGCTATTTGCCCCATTAATTCCTTTTTATCTACATGAGACAAATCCATTTTAGCCATTAAAGCATAAGCCAATGGTTTTTTTGAGTTCATATAATCTTTAACATTTAAATGTTTTAATTTTATTTGTTTGTACTCAAAATGTAAAAAAGTTTCATTATTAAAGCTCATATCATATGAGTTTTTAACTTCTTTTCTCCATTTCGCATCATCAGCAAATAATACAATGGGGACAACATCTAAATGATGCTTAATTCTTAAATGGCAGTAATAGTCGAGCATTCTTTCTGCCATCTTATTATCTTTAGTAGACTGGACTTCAATATGAACTAAAATCAATTTTTCTTTTTGGTTTTTGTCTAACATCGAAGCTTTACAAACTAAATCTAAAAAAGTTCTACTTCGACTTGTCCCATGATGAAATATTTCTTTATCTATAAATTCAATATTATTAAAGTCTATTTGAAGAGCAAGTATAGGTAAAAACATTTCTATAAAATCTTTAAAAAAACTTGTCAAAACTTGCTTAAAGATAGCATCATGGTCATCTTTTGGAGAATCTTCTAAAAGCTTCAATATGTGCTTTATTATCCCATTTTCTTTTTTAGTTTTAGCCATTTTAATCCTCTACTGATTTACTTTTTAAGGTATCATTTATCTCATGAGTTTTAATCTGAAATCTCATTTAGAGCGTTTATATTAATTGTGAGCTAGTGAACTTGTTTAAGCCTTCTTTTTTTAATAGACTCTTTTATTAAATAAAAGGTCTTTATTTTGTGAAGCATTGATTGTTACTTCATGTAAAAAATCTATTTGAATATTACTACTAGAGGTTGGCTCGATGTAGTGCTGACCAGCAAAATCTACACGATATCTATTTTCTCCGTCTGGTACATCTAAATTTAAAATACCGCTAGAATCAAAGGTTCCGTAAATTCCTTGATAAGTAGTACCTTTAAAAACATAGACTTTATAAGAAGATAAATTAAAACCAGAAATGTTTGAGTCGATTGTGATATTTCTTGAAAAGCTTGTAAAGTTCAAGAGTAAAAAAAGCATTGAAAATAACGACTTCATAGATATTCCTTGGGGGCGAAAAGTTTATATAGAAACATATTAAGTATTTAAGATTAGATAATGAAGATAGCAGTTGTTTGTTTTTCCCGTCAACACAAGACTTTAACACTTCTCAAAAACCATACAAAAACTACCCATTATAATAGTATTTTGTCTATATCTTGCCTTTTTACGCCTATTTTTGTTTGTTTTTGTTGCCGATATTAATAGTAACAATCATTAAAGTGGAGAGTTATTATGAATTTTGAAGAGTTTTTTTTACTGAGTTTAATCTGTGTTCTTTTTTCAACAATCGTCATTTATATCCAAGTGTATTTATTAAAATATTCATCACCTGAATTAGTTGCATACGAAAAGTCACTTCTAAAAAAACTTTAATCTAATTTTTTACTTAATAAACTCAAATTCAACCCCAATAGGCCCAAATTGATAAACACTCTTAACAGAGTGATTTACCCCATAGCTTTGTTTACTTTTATTATTTTTAAACGAGCCTGAATGGTACTTTGGTTTCACCAATTGAAGGGACATAGATTTTTTAAAGGGTGAATTAGGACAGGGGGCTACATCAAAAATACTTGCTCTTTTCTTTTTATTCACCTTAACACCCTTTAAAGTTTTTGATGCTTTGGTGTGGCTTACAATTTTTTTAGATGGGTTTTTTAATATGACCCAACCTTTTAAAGATGGTTTTTTATCACTATACATATTGATATAATATAAACCATCTTTTAAAGCCTTATTTAATATTTTTTTAAATGTAAATTGGCTCTGTTTTTGATTAATCGCAACTACTTTAAAAGTAGAGTTTCTATCTTTACTATCTAAAATTCGTCTGGAAGGGTATTCAATCAGCTCTAAGCGATTAATAATTGCATCACTATCTATTAGCCCCTTAACCTCAATATAATTACTTACTTTATTGTTTATGTGAGTAATAGAAGATTTTAAATGTATATCATTCAACCAGCTAGGTAGTTGAAACTCTACAGGTAGGGGAGTTTTTTGTAAAAAATTGAAAACTTCGCTTAACAAACATTGAGCATTTGAAACTTTTGGAGAGTTTTTAGGACTTGTTTCAAAAACCTTTTTAAGAGATTTTGAAAGTTTTAAGAAGTCTCCCTTAGAGTATGCTTGATGAGCATCATGAAGATGATTATTTTTTGCATCTACTAAAGTAAAACAAGACAATATTATAAATACAAAATATTTCATTCTTGCCCTTTAGGACTTTGTCTGAAACGATAACCAATACCATGTACAGTTTCAAAGTAACTCGGGTCGAATTTATTTCTTAGTTGTAAAATATGTGTATCAACTGTTCGGGTTGTTGGATATTTATATCCCCAAACTTTTGTTAAAATTTCATCTCTTGAAAAAACTTGATTTGGATTTTCTACAAATAATCTTAAAAGAGCATACTCCATTTTTGTTAGAGTCACATCTTCATCTTTGTAGGTTACTTTCATTTCGGTTAAATTAAGGGTTATATTGGTAGCATAAATAATATTTGATGTGTCATTGCCCTGTAACACAGTTTTACCCTTATTTTGTGCCATACGCAATTGCACTCGAATCCTTGCTATTAACTCACGAGGTTCAAAAGGTTTTGTTAAATAGTCATTAGCACCAAGTTCAAGCCCTAATACTTTATCAATTAACTCTGTACGAGCGGTAAGCATTATTATAGGGATACGATTATTATCATTATTAGGCAATCTTTTTAGATACTCAATACCTTGTCCATCTGGCAACATCCAATCTAAAATTAATAAATCAAAATCTTCTAAGTTTGAATCATTTAATTCTTTTAAAGTAGTAATTAGTTTTACTTGAAAGTTTTCTTGCTCTAAGTACGAGCTTACACTTTGACCAAGGGCAGGGTCGTCTTCAACTAAAAGTACTTTTTCATTCATTGTCTTTTCCTTACTGTTAATGTTACACGAGTCGGATTATTTTTGAAACGGATTTTACCGCCCATTTGAGTGATTACTTTTTTTACTAAGCTTAAACCAAGTCCCATTCCTTCTTTTGATGAAGCTCTTGCAAAAGGATTAGTCAATTGAGATAAAGCCTCTTTTGAGATAGTCCCTTGATCTTCAATTTCTATTTCAATTAAATCACTTTTATTACAAAGCTTAACTCTTATTGGTTTTTTACCATGTTTTAATGCATTTTCAACAATATTTTGTACGCACATCCCAAGCCAATAGAAATCAATACAAAAATAGGTATCTTCTGCAAGCTCTATATACTCGATATCTTCAAGTTTATGCAATAGAACATCATAAAAATAATCATTAACTGATGCTACACTTTGATAATCAAATTTTACTTTTTTACCCGCACTATCTAAAGATAGGTAGTTTTTACTAGCTTCAATTACTTTTAATAATCTTTGCACCCCATCACACATTCGTAAAAAAGCAAGTTGACTATTATCGTTCATGTTATCAAATTGACATCTAAAGGGCTCTAAACTCATTTGCATAGTTGCTACTGGTGTGCGTAACTCATGAGTAAGTGTTTGTAAAATAAAAGTACGCTCAGATTGATCTGCTATCTTTCTTTTTAATTGAACAAAAAACATAGATAAACTACTAATAATCAACATCAAAATAGATCCAATCATGCACAACCAATATCTCTGCTCTTGATACTTTACATATCTATCATTCAAAATCCATGATAGGTTTCCTTCTTCTAAAACAGTTTGAGTATCAGCTATATACTCTCTGGTCTGAAAAGGGGTATATAAAAGCCAAGTCTCCCACATTGCCCTATCATATAAAGCATAAGAAGGTAATAAAAGTTGAGTAGTGCTCATTTTATTTTCAATTTTAAACATCAAATGTTTTTTGCTTAATAAAAAAGGAGTGCCTAAAATCATATGCTCAATCTCAGCACTCGTAAAATTAGCTAACAAAGATTGTTGCCTACTTAAAGGAATATTTTTTGATATTTGGCTCAACTCTAGTAAATGAAAATAATTTCTATATTTATGCAGCCATTGTCTTGTTTTTAAACTTCTAATACCAGACTGATAAGCTAAATAAGCATAAGAAGAACCAGAAGGGTGCAAATAAGGAGGAACAATAAAGAATTTTTGTGGTAATTTACGTGATGGGTCACATTCAAATTGATGCCATAACCTAGCCTTTAAAATACCTGGCTCTAAATTACGATAATTTGGTGTCCATATACAGGTTTCAATACCTTTGTATAAATTTATAATTTGTGAATAAGGATACTCATGAGTATGAGGTAAATTGCTAGAAGGATTAATTAACTCAGGATCAATTTGAAATTGAGCCGTATGCTCTAAATGAATAATTTGACTTGGTTTATTTAAAATTAAAAACTGTCTCTTTAATTGCTCCATTTTTTGTTTTGTAAATTTAGTGTACCTACCATTATAAGATTTTTGGTTTTGATAGAATAAGGCCCCCATTAAAAATAGGGCTGATATCACAATACCAAATATACCAAAACGCATGAAACTCCTAAAAATAAATAATTATGACGATACAACAAACAAAGTATACTACTTAAAATTACAAATAAAAATGGATTTATTATAATTAAATTATGAACTTACAAACTGCATTACATAGGGTCTCAAAAGATTGCCCCCAATGGGTTATTGAACAGATAGTATTAATAAAAGTACCTTTTATTGATTTTAAATTACAAGATAATTTTGGATATTTATTAGTTCATAAAAACTTAGAAAATGATTTAAAGATTATTTTTCAAAAACTATATCAAATTCAATTTCCAATTTATTCTATTATTCCTATGTCAGACTCAAAGTTTTGGAATGATAAACATTGGTGTGATAATTTATCAATGAGATTAAACAACTCTACTTGTTTTAATTATAGAACAATAGCAGGTAAAACAAAATTATCTACCCATGCCCTTGGAATGGCTATAGATATAAACCCAATGCAAAATCCATATATTTGTAAAAAGACAATATTACCCAAAAATGGAAGTTATCAAATAAATCAAATAGGGACCTTTTCTAATAATAATAAAGCCATTAAAATTTTTGAAAATAGGGGTTTTTTTTGGGGAGGTAATTTTTCAACTATGAAAGACTATCACCATTTTGAAAAAAAAGTAAAGGGCTTTGAACAATACTTTCAAGATTAGAAGCCTATTTCATATATAGCTGAGCTGACTCTAATACTTCATTCAAAATTGATTTATATTGAGCCGAACACTTTTTCAATTTATAACACTTAAACTCAAGAGGAGAGTTTTCAATTTGAGATTTTTTATAAAGGCTTTCAATCAATTGCATTGTTTGAGTACGATGCACATTCAAATCACTTAAATCATCATCTTCAAGAGTTTCATACATTTTTTTTAAAACCTGAGAACCTTCTAAACTAAGAGTTATAGAATTTTGAAACCAACCATCTTCTAAAATGTAAAGCTCATGATTTGTAGTACTTTGCCAAGACTCATGGTCAGCATTCATAATCATAAGAGTTAATTGATTTAAAAAAGGTCTCCATTTATCTCTTAAGTCTATATACGAATCATACTTTTGGTCTGTATCATAGCTTTGATCAAAATATCTATCTATCTCTGTGACAATTCCCCAAAACTCCTTTAAAACCTTAGACGAAAGTATGTTTTTATCCTCTTCATTTAAAGACGATAATTTGTCTAATTGAGTTTGTTTAAGATGTAATTGCCTAGAGCTACTTAAAAAATACTCACTTTTTTCTAAATAATTATTTAATGTAAATTCAGAAACTAAAGTATTTTTATTTAACCAACTATTAAAATGACTCAACTCATAGTTTAAGGTATTAAAATCATCACATGATAATGAGGAAATAAATAAAAAAATATAAAAAACAAAATTAATCTTCATCATCTTCTTCTAGCTCTTTTGCTAATTTTTTATAACTTAAGTAACTATAAAAAGCTGCTATTAAAATAATAAATGAACCMGCTAATATTGGTCTTACAAAAACCCAAGATAATGTTAAAGTACACACAGCGATAATTGCAGCCACTAAAAATACTAATGAAAATAAAGGTTTATGTACAAAGCTACTTAAAAAAGGAACAAAATCACAAAGTACAATAAGAGGGTAAACTACCATAAATAATCCAGAAAAAAGCATTATAAAAGCAATTAATCTCACAATCCATGTAAACTCACTACTTTCATCTTGATAAATTTGAATCAACTCTTTAGCTGATATGTCCCCAGGTTGAATAAATTGAAAAATTGAAAACAAACCATTACTAATTGTATCAATTGTAGAATTTTCTATGTTTGCTATAAGAGAAATAAGTCTATTAGGTACATGCTCAAATTTAATTTTATAATCTCCAATTTTACTTTCTTTGGGTTCATCTCCTAGATAAATTTGATCATAATTTACATAAGCTTTTTTATAAAAATGTAAGTTACTAATTTCTTTTATCTCTAAGGGCTCATAATAGTTTAAATAAGGCATAAAATTTTGAGATAAGCTTAAACCTTTTAACTTTATATTTTTTTGAGAGATTATTTTTGAACTATACAAAAACTTAGGGTTTTTATGGTTAATATTATCTTTAAATTTACTAGAGTCAATAGGGTGATTTGCAAAAGTTTTTATATATTCATAGACATTAATAACTTCTTCTTTTCCACCAATTTTTTTTTTGATTTTTGACTTAATTACTTCTTGCCATTGATACATAAATACAGTTCGTGATAAATGAATACCGTTAGTTTCAACTTTAAATAGGTCATCTTTTAAAATTTTACTTGTTTGTGTTTCACCAGTTAGATATTTAAACCCTGTATTTGAAGTAGGGGTTATAATTTCTTCTTTGACTTTTTCAAGTAGTTTTATATCGTGATAAGTTTGATATTCATTTAAAACAAATAAAGGCAAAGATAAAAGAGCAATTAATACCCCAAACCCTGCTGATTTAAAAGAGGCAATTAAACGTATATGCCAAGGTATAATGATTGTATCACTTATTAAAGAAATCATAAAAACTCCTATTCAAAGTCTAAATATTGTTGAGCACTTAAAAACCAGTAGTCAGATGCAATAGACAAGCTTCTTTCATCACCAGTGTCTTCTATTTTTGCCATATAATCTTCAAATTTAACTTTTAACCCTACTTCTAAATTGTACATCGCCAGTTTATGAATATCTAGTTCTGAGTCAATAAATTCACTTTCAAAACTCGAATAAAGACGATTCATTTTAAGAACTACTTTTTTTATTGTATTCAAAATTTGCTCTGAATTTATATTTTTTATAGTCGTCTTACCCATTTTAGATAATTTATGAATGTTTTTATAAGTTAAAATTAGTTGAAATAAAATATCTTTTTTAAGTTCACTTAAGTTTTCTTGAGTATCTGGTACTTTATCTAATAACAATTGTGTAGCATTCAATAAATCCCAGGTTTCATTGTATCGAGAAATTTTATAAAAAGCTTGAGACAATTGAAATATACTAATAACTCTACTACGAATTTTTTTAATATCTAAAAAGTCTGTATTTATTTGTTTTCTGTTTTTTATTAGTATATTTCTTGCTTTCATTATATCCCCTGATTGAAATATATGAGTTGCAAAATTTTGTTTACTTAAAACTTTTAAAGCTAAATTTGGTAACTTAGAGTTTGGAGGAGTATCTACCAATTTGTTCATCATATTTTGAGACACAATAAACTTTTTATTTTTAGCTAGCTCTTGAGATACATTAAAAATTAATTTTTGAATTTCAGGCTTGGTTTCAKSWWCWGTGNKYSMKMATMWMAKYAWSRCMTSKYWKCAMWAGCWGCYCNYTTRCMMKWKKYMGRAWACWYTWRKGCAASYSTYSATAAATCGATATTTTTATATTTTGGAATCATTTCAAAAGCCTTATTAAACTTGCTTAACTCAATGTAAATCGTAGCTATTTCAGTTGGATAAGTATTTACATCTATATCTTTTAATAATCTCTTTACTTGAATAGAATGTCTTTTAGCGATTAATCTTAGAGTTTTCAATATATCAAAGCTAAGATTTTCTAATGAATTTGCATCAAAAAACTCAGTTTTAATCGTTAATTTATCTAATAAACCATCTACTTCATTATCCTTATTTAAATGATGATAAGCTTTAATTAGGTTTGATATAGCCAAAACTTTTGTTCCGTTAGAATCTAACTCCATAGCATCAATAGTTTGTACTGACTTCTTTAGTAAATACTCTAATTTTGACTCTTGCTTTAATTGAATCATGGGTTTTATAACTTTTAAAAATAATAGGTCAGAATAAGACATTAAAAAGTTATAGTTTTCTAATTTATCAAAATCTTTCCAGACTTCTTCAGCTATGATTGATTTACCAGCACTGCTTAAAGTTAAAAATAATTGAATTTGATAATATGGATTGCCATTATCTTCATCTTTTAACCTCAGTTTTTTAGCTTTTTGAATGCAAGATTCTATAAAATCTAACTTATCTCCTAGCTCATTTCTCTTTATATCTTCTTCTATGCTTAAATAGGTATTATAAGGATTTTTTTTCTTTAGTTGAGACAATTTTAACCGAGCTAAAGTAAAATCTTTAATTAAAATTAACTTAGAAATTTCTTTTTCAAATTTTTCAAACTTTTCAAAACTATTATACTTTTTTATTATGCTTTGCTTAAGCACAAGATAACTTTCATCATTCAAAAAGCCCTTAAATAGATTTTCAAAGTTATTTATATCTTCGTATAGACCTGATATATCTGAACTTGTTAATTGAGCATTTGAATTTTGAACTATTTGTGACATCGCTAATTGAGCACCTAGTTTTTGTAATTCTCTTTTCTTTGTTTTTAAACCATCAAGCAAATCAGATTTAGAAAACTCTAGTTCAAATAGATTCATTTTTTTGATAACTTTAACAATTTTTTGAATATTCTTTTCAGATATTGTTTCTTGTGCCTCTTCTATAATCTTTTTAAACAGCACTTTGTCTTTAGTATTTAATGACTTAACATTTTCTTGGAGGTCTTTAATTTTTTCTTGAAGTGTAGCTATGGTAGTTAATAAATCATAACGTTTTTTATCTTTAAATTTAGATTCAAGATCATGAAAAGTTGCTGCTTTATTAGATTTTGAAAAAATGACAAAATAAATAGCAAAAGCAGATAAACCTATGGCTAAACCTATAAAGAAAAATAAAACAACAGAAGGTTCTTTTTCTCCTTCTGCTACTTCTATTTTTTTTTGTTTTACTGGGGGAAGCGAAGCAGGAACATCTGTTATATCGATTTCTTCTTTTTTCTCTTTAAAAATATGAACAGGTGGAGGCTTTTCAACAATTTCTTCAATAATTTCATCTTTATAATTTAAATGAATCCATTTTAATATTTTATTACATTGATCTAACCAAGTTTTAGAATCTGTAACTTTTATTTCGTTATTAATAAAAGTGATTAAGTCAGATTTTTTTACTTTATTTTCTTTAATTATCTCTTTAATAGCGTGAGACTTATCTTTACCAGATTCTAGACTTTTAATATGATCAAAGTGAGACATTTAAAACCTTTATATTCAGAAAGTTTAATTTTTATAATTGCATTTTACCAAAAAAAACTATCGAAACAACAATAATCTGTAAAATTATCCGATATATTGTAAGTAATCTATTTTTTAAGGAATAAAACATGTGGGAATATTGTGAAATACGTTTAGTAAAAGGGACATTAGGTGGAGTATTTATCAAGTATTTTATACCAAATGGTCCACCATTAGAGTTTAAAACAGACCCTAATTTTATTTTATCTAAACATGAGTCAGGTGTAGAGAGAGCTATCGCACAACTTGGACAACTTAATTGGGAGATCATAGCTAAACCATCGTCTGAGCCTTACCTATTCAAAAGAACAAAAACATCTGGGCAAAGTTTTCCAACTTTAAAAGGTTTTATTAAAATTGAATCTTAATAATTTTTTTATCTTTTTTCTTAGTTTATCTATTAATTTTGCCGTTTTAGAGCACAATCAAAACCTAAGAATCGATGGGATGAGTGGTTATGTTCTTGGTACAAAAGCAACTAAAAAACAAAAAATAGATTTAGTTCCACTCAATCAACACCCATGGTTTGTACCTACTTGGTGCTATCGTGTTAGAGAGCATTGTAAAACTTACTCTTTAACAAATACACATCTCTCTTTATACGGGATAAAAACTGAAAGTTCATGGCTTTTATATTATGACGATGTTTTAACAGGTATATACGCCCAGTTTAGTCAAAAAAATCAAAACTATAAAAAGATTAGTAAAACTATCTTAGATAAATATCTTCAAACAAAAACTTATACTGTTGGAGGGTTTCAAGAATTGTATATAAAGTCTGTATATATTGACTTAAAGTTTAATTCGCACTCTAACATGATGAAATTAGAGTATACTCGTAAAATTAAAAAAATCTTGCGAAAAGAAATTAAAACCTCTAAAAAATGGAGATCAAATTTAGACTTAGATTTACACCAAGGAGTTGGCTTTAAAAATCATATTGTTGGGGTAAAATAAAATCCTATTTTTGTGACTCTGCTTGTAGTAATAATTTTTCAATCCACTCATCATACCTAACTTGATCATTATCAGGTAAACTCTCTGGATATAAAACATTTTGTTTTAAAGCTTTACTATAATTGATAAAACCATGATTCTCAATAACACTTACTCTAAAACTTTTCCATAATTTTATGAGTTTCCAATTTAATCCTAAAGAATAGAGTCTTTCAATCTTATCAAGTGCTCTTGGAAAGACATTACCCACAGCATCTAAATGTTTTATTTTACCAACATGGCGATAGATACCTTTATTAGTTAAACCAAAAGGCACTCTAGTAATGATATCCGCACTATTTACAAAGCGGTAAGTAGGAACCTTATACGATCTTTTAAAAGCCCAATTACCAACTCTTGGAGAACCAAAAGTATAACAAGCTAAAACTTTTTTCTCCATACGATTGGCAGCCATTGTTGCTAAAGCTGCTCCTAGACTGTGACCCGTAATAAAAAGTTTACGCTTTTTTTTGTCTTTTCTAATCGTTTGTATAACAGAACTCAATTGAGGCCATACGGAGTTTAAAGCATTATAAAATCCAATATGTACTGACCCACCATAAGGAGTTTTTGTTTGTAAGGCCTTTGAGTCAATATACAAATCTTTAACCGAGTTTATTTCAGTACCTCTAAATACTAAAATCATTATTTTATCATCATAAACAACAAAGCAATCTGTACCCGTTTTTTTAGAGTGAATTCTTAAAAAATCGCTAAAACCATTACTTAAAGTGACTTTTTTTGCATATTCAAAATCTTCGTAAGCAAGACTTGATAAATCACTAAACCAAGCAGCATTTTCTAAATGATATCTCGAATCAAGAATAATTGGAGCGCTTTTTGAAAATTCTAGATATTTATAATTTATTTCTGTCCCTAGCTTTGCTGCTACATTTAAGTCACTTAATGTCTTAACAATTTTTTGAATCCAACCTCTTTGTTTGGGGGTAAATAAAGCCTTAGTAAAGCTGTTTGAAATAAATACTAATATTATTGATGTATATAAAAAACTACGTAATTTCATAAAAAATCCTTTGCACTAATTATACAGACTCATAAATATTTTACAAATTTTACATTTATTTAGACTTTAAAATTGATTAAAATAGTATAGATAGTTAATATTATATGTACTTATTGGCATTAAGGATATTTTGTGAAATCATATTATAAAAGTTCATTTACAGGAAGAATCATCGCTTTCATTCTTAGAAAGATTCTAGGATTAAGATATAAAGTAAAAATTATAGGTCTTGATAAAATTAAACAAAATACACATACCCTGTTTTTACCAAATCACCCCTCTCATTTTGACCCTTTAATTTTAACAACTCACTTATGGCCTCGCTTTGCTCCAAAACCAATGGCTATTGAATATTGTTTTTTTGTTCCTGTAATGCAAACTATTTTAAAGCTAATAGGGGCTTTTCCTGTTCCTAATTTTGATGAAGGGTTTTCTCCATTTAAACTTAGGCGTATGGAAAAAGTACTAGACGATGCTGGTGAAAGCATATCAAAAGGAGATAATTTAGTTATCTATCCTGCTGGTAATTTAATGCGATCTACAGATGATGTTATTGGTGGTGCTTCTGGTGTTCACATCTTATTAAATAAACATAAAGATACCCAAGTTATTTTAGTACGAACAAAAGGGATGTGGGGTTCTAGTGGTTCTACTGCCTACTCTGGTGGTGTATCTCCTCAACCAATGCCCTTAATGAAAAGATGTGCTGAAATTTTATTTCAAAATCTTTTATTTTTTACTCCTCGCCGTAAAGTCGAAATTGAATTTGTAATAGCTTCTGATGCTTTGCCTATATCAGGTGACAAAATGGAGTTTAACCGTTATTTAGATAATTGGTACAACATCAATGGCTTTGAAAAAGTAAACAAAGTTTCTTATAAATTTTATAAAAAAGAGTATTTAGACGAAGAAACCAAACAAAAAACAAACTTTGATATTTCATTAGTTAATGAAGACCTACAAGATGAAATCTGTCAAAGATTAGCTCAAGCAGCATCTATTGACCCATATCAAGTATCTCCTGAGCAACACTTATCTAATGACCTTGGTTTAGATTCTCTTGATCGATCAGATATTTTAGCATGGATGGAAGACGATTTTGATGTTAAAGATGCCATTATTACCGAACTTCAAACTGTTGGTAATGTTATGGAAATTTGTTTTCTAAAACATGGTAAGCTAGAAATTTCAGATGTAGAAATCCATACCATGAAAGAGCTTAGAAAACGTCCAAAACCATTTCTACCAAAGGGTAATACTTTAGGAGAAGCTTTCTTAAACTGTTGCAACAAAATGATTGGTACAGTCTCTATTAGTGATGAAGCTACTGGTACACTTGGCTATACTAAGTTAAAAACTATGGCTATAGCTTTATCACTTATTATCAAAGAAATGCCCGATAAACGCATAGGTATTATGTTACCAGCTTCTGTTGGTGCTGATGTATTGCTTTTTGCCTGTATTTTAGCTGGTAAAACTCCTGTCATGATTAATTGGACATTAGGTTCCTTAAATCTATCTCATGTCATCGAAGTTAGTGGTGTTAAACAAGTTTTAACCTCTATTAAATTTGTCGATCGATTAGGAGATATAGACCTTGGTATTTTAGATGATACTTTCATTTTTTTAGAACATCTTAAAAAGGAGCATTTAAGCACTACCAAATTAATGAAGTCACTCATTTTATCAAGATTTCCTACTAAAAAACTAATGAATTTTTTAGATATTGCAGATGTCACTAAAGATGATGAAGCTATTATTTTATTTACAAGTGGTTCAGAGTCTATACCAAAAGGGGTTCCACTTACTCACGAAAACATTTTAACAAATGTTAGAGATGGAGCCTCTTCTTTTGAATATAAAGCCAATGACATAATTTTTGCTTTTTTACCACCGTTTCACTCTTTTGGCTTAGTTATTACAACTATTTTCCCTTGTATTTGTGGAATCAGAACTATCTACTATCCAAATCCTACCGAAGCGAAACGTATTGCTAAAGGTATTCACTCTAATTCAGCTACCTTAACCTACGGCACACCAACATTTTTATCTAATATTTTTCGATCAGCAGATTTTGATCAATTGCAATCTCTAAGAGCACTAAAATCTGGCGCCGAAAAAGCACCCGATTCTTTATTCAAACTGATATCTCAAAAAAGTAATGCTCGATTAATCGAAGGTTATGGTATCACAGAATGTTCTCCTATTTTAACTATGAACCTCATGAGTAAAAAAACAAGTGGAGTAGGCTATCCTTTCCCTTCTGTTAAAATTAAAATTGTACATGCCGAAACAATGAAAAAAATTCCACAAGATCAAGTTGGTTTAATACTTACTCAAGGGCCTAGCATTTTTAAAGGCTACTTAGATAAAGATACCAAAGACCCTTTTTTTACCGATGAAGATGGTAAATGGTATATAACAGGTGACTTAGGCTATATTGACAAAACTGGAGCTGTACACATTGCTGGTAGAAAAAAACGCTTTATTAAAATTGCTGGAGAAATGATTTCTCTACCATCTATTGAAACACAACTAGTTGAAAAATGGCCTCCAACTGATAATGGCCCAATCATAGCAGTTGAAGCACTAGAGATTGCAGATCAAAAACCAATTATGTGTTTATTTACTACTGTACATATAATTTTAAGCGAAGTAAATCAAGTTTTAAAAGACTCTGGCATGGGTAATCTATCCAAAATAAATCATATCGAAAATGTTAAAGAGATTCCAGCTCTTGGCTCTGGTAAAACAGATTATAAAACACTCAAAAAAATGTTAGAAGATGTATTTATTCCAACTAGTTAACTTCGATATTTTTACTCCATCATTTAAATGACGTGATTAAGATCTTTAATCACCTCTAATTTCGATATGATTAATATTGTCAATCACTCCACAATTTGGTATGATAAATGTAGCTAATCACGTCATGGAGATAAAAATGTGCACAAAGCAATGGATTTGGACAGGCCGAAATTATCCATATTTTACATATAATCAAAAATACTTAGATAAAATTATTTTAGAAGTTAAATATAACCAAGGTATTTTAAACGGTATTTATACTGGAATAAACTCTAAAAACATTCAACAAGCTAGTTTAAACCTCTTAACTTTAGAGGCTTTAGATACATCAGCTATTGAGGGTAATATATTAAATAGAGATAGTGTTCGCTCATCTATTGCTAAAAAGCTTGGTATTGATTCTTTAAATAAAGATGTTTCAACAATCCACACAGATGGTTTAATTGATATTTTATTAGACGCTAGCAATAATTATAATAAAGAGTTTACCTTACAAAGATTATTTGGTTGGCATAATGCTTTGTTTCCAACAGGATATAGTAGCCATACAAAAATAAATGTAGCCCAATTTAGAGGTGAAGAAGAAATGCAAGTTGTATCTGGCTTGCATGGACAAGAAAACGTTCATTATATTGCTCCTCCACGAAAGCAATTAGATACAGAAATGGCAATCTATTTAGAGTGGCTTAATGATAATACAGATTTATCTATTATTAAAGCGGGTATAGCACACCTTTGGTTTGTTATTATTCACCCTCTTGATGATGGTAATGGACGAGTAGCAAGAGCAATTAGTGATATGCTACTTGCTCGTGAGCTAAATCAAACAACTAAGCTATTTTCTATTTCAAGTGCAATTAAAGATGATAAGATTAATTATTATAAAATATTAGAAAGTAGTACAAATCAAAACTCTCTTGATATTACTTTATGGCTTGAATGGCTTTTAAACACTTTATTACAAGCCCTAAAAAACTCTCGAAAGAGTATTCAATATATTTTAGACAAAACAAGTTTTTGGGATTTTCATAAAGATACTATTTTAAATGAAAGACAATTAAAACTTTTAAATAAATTATTAGACATGGGCATTGATAACTTTAAGGGTAACATCAATACAAGAAAATACGCCTCTATTACAAAAACAAGTAAAACAACTGCTAGTAGGGAGTTAAAAGACTTACTTAATAAAAATTGTATTATTCAGTGTGAAGGCACAAGTGGTCGTAATATTAGCTATGAAGTTTTGTTAATTAAAAAATAATTTACTTTAAAAATACTTAAAGTTTAGAAGTATAACGAGTTAGTGCATCATTTTTTATTTCATGCTCTTTTGAGTCTAAAATATAATCATTACATATTGAGTAAATCGAGTTACCTGACTCTATTTCAATATCTTCGATGATTCTTCTTTTAGTAACAAGGTTTTTCATAGTATCGCTAAGATGCCGAGTTTCAACTTTTAATAGATCACTAATTTCTTTTAGGCTTTTATTAGGAGAATTTTCAATAAATTGTACTATAAAACTTTCTAACTCTAAATTTTTAATATCTATTTGCCTTAATAATGGATCTGCAAAGTTTTTTACTTCACTTTTTTGAGAGTCTATAATCTCTTGTTCTGATCCACTTAAAGCAGTTAAAAGTGCCCAATGAAAAATCGAAACTCCTAGTAGTAAAGCTCCTAATTCAGAAAAACTGAATAAAAAACACACCATCGATATTAAAGCTATACCTAGCGAACGTAAAATTATAGTTTTAGAAGCAAAAGTAAGTGAAATTTTTTCATGTCTTTCATTTTTTGAAGTAATAATTCCTTTTAGATATTCTAATTGTTGTAAGCATTGCTCTATTTTTATTTTATTTACAAGGGGTTCTTGAAAATCTTCTTTAGTTAATTCACTTTTTAATTCTATTGGTTCTATAGAATAAATGTAAATTCCTGTTTCAATATCAATTTGCTCAAATATTTTTTTTGATTGCACTAAAGAAGCCATTATACTAGATAAATGTATTTCTTTGAATGCAGCCTCTTGTAAAAGCTCTTTAAAGCTTATACTTTTACATCCATTAATTATTTCATAAATAGCACTTTCACACTCATTTTGTAGTTTTTCTATTCTCTTTTCAAGATTATTAGAATCTATTAAAAATGTTCTAAGCCACATTGGACTATCTCGACTTAATAAAAATACACAAAAAAATACAATGACAAGAATAAATATTGCTATCAATTGATGGCGAAAAAAGATTAGACTAAAAGAAATAAAAAAAGTACAAATCAAAGAAACAGACAAAAGTTTTTTAACAGCTTCATCTGATATTACTATATAATTATCATATTTAGTTTGAAGACTTTGTAAATCAAGTGATAAAACCTGTAAATCTTGACTACTTAAATATTTTAAGACGCTTTTTTTATTTGAAATTGTCATACTTACTTCTTATAAACTTATATCAGTCTTAATTAAAACATGGACTTTTAGGACTTTCAATTTCTTTATCAAAATTGGCGATTGGAATTTATTCCAATGATACTAGTTTAATGAAGATTAGAAGCTTTTAATTATCACTTAGATATAGCCCAAAAAAAAGCTTCTTCACCAATTTTTGGAGATGAGTTTGGCATAATTATATAACCTCCATCTAAATTTGTACAAGTTATAGTTCCTAAATCATCACTGGCAATTTCTTGCCCATATTTAACAAAATCAAAACATGAAAAGTTTTGTTTAAATAAAAAACCCTTTTTCACTTCAAATGATTTTAAACATTCAAGCATAATTAAGCTTGGGTTAATAAGAGCTTTTAAATTAAATAATTGTTTTATACAAGAGATAGCTACTTCAATCGATTTTTTATCTTCATGTTGCCCACATTCAATAGTTACAGCACAAGAGTTTTGTTTTTTTGCAAAATCAAGTGTTGTACCTCCTTCTACTGTTAAATGAGCCAATTTAGTTATAAGATAATTCACTGGCAATGTCTTAGCAAAGTTTTCAGAACATGATAAATCACAAGGAAGAGCATGACTAACAGATGGCCCAGATGTTGAGTGAATATCTAATACAAAGTCTGCATTTTCAATATATTTTTCAACAATTTTTGACCTTTGTATCTCATAATCAAATTTTAAATCATTTTTAGCAATTGAGCGATTTAAATCACAATTAATATAACGTCTTTTTTGCTCATAAGCTTTTGGATTCGCAAGTAAAATACTTAAGGTACCTGACTTTAACAAACTCTTTAGCTCTCCACTTTTTTGGAGTGATAAAATAGCCTCTAAGCCACAGGTTTCGTTACCATGTATACAAATTAAAATAAGATAGTTATTACCATCATTACCAGAGCTTATTGTTATACCATCGTATAAATCTTCTATATTAAAGGCCATGTTTATCCTATAGATTATTTTAAATACTTTGTAAAAAACTTAAATGTTTTATCATAATACTCAATCTGATTTTTTAATTTTCTTACTCCATGTCCTTCGTCTTCAAAAAACAAGTACTCTACAACTTGGTTTCGTGCCTCAAGAGCATCTACTACTTGTTGAGCTTCATCTAAAGGAACTCTAGGGTCGGTAGCTCCATGAACAACCAAAAGAGGGGTTTTTACTCTATCCATTTTATGAATCGGAGAAATTGAAATTAAAAACTCTTCATCAGATAAAGGGCCGTACTCTGCTTCTCGTAATTTTCGACGATAAGGTTTTGTATTTTGTAAAAAGGTCACAAGATTTGAGATACCAACTACATCAACAGCCGCTGCAAATAAATCTGGTGCTTCAGTAATTAGAGCAAGTACCATAAATCCACCATAACTACCCCCCATAACCCCAAGTTGTGCATTTGACGTATACCCTTGATCTATTAAATACTCACCAAGAGCAATACCATCTTTTACAGAGTTCATGCGTAATTTATAATCATCAAGTGCCATATAATGAGAGCCATAGCCAGAAGAGCCTCTAACATTTGGAGCACATATACCTATTCCAAGTTCTAAAAGGTATTGAAAGTGTTTAAAAAACATTGGTCGAAATTGACCCTCTGGACCACCATGAAAATGACAAATGATAGGTATTTGTGTACCTCGTTTATATCCTTTTGGTAAATATAAAAAAGCAGGTACTTTTAAACCATCAAAAGACTCATACTCTATTAACTCTGGCTGAATAAACTCGTGTGGATTTACTCCAGCATAAGAAGACCAAGTAAGAGCTTCACCTCTTATATCTCTAAATGACCATTTGTATATTTCTGCTGATCTTTTTGGAAATTGATAAGTATATAAAATATTTAAGTCTTCATCAAAACCATAAGATGATAAAATACCCTTTATTTGTGGACTAGGTAAATCATTATTTAACCATCCATCTAATAAATATAAATTAGAGTAACCTTCTTCGTTAGCACTATACATTAAGTATCTACCACAATGACTAACACTCAAACCTGAAATTTCCCAATTAATATCTACACCAAGGTTTCTTGACTCTAAAGTTTCATGATTATAATGCCTTAACTTTTTAAAATCGTTATTTTCATTTGATAAGATATAAAACTCATGATCTGTACCTGCAAAAGAAAACTCATAAGAGACATTACCCTCATGAGCTGTTAAATGAGTCGTTTCTTTTGTGTCTTGGTCATATAAATAAATATTTTGATTAGCATTTGAGGTCGCTACTCCGTATAATATAGATTGACCACTAGGTGAATATTCCATCGGAAAAGCCCAACCACAAACATCTATTTTAAGTTCTAAGGTTTTATCAATAATATGATACTCATAAATCTTAAAATCTTGCCCGTTTTCGTGATTTGAACGAAACAAAAACTTAGAAGAACAAGAAGACCAAACAATACCACCAGCTTGAGCGTCCTTTTCTTGAAAAACATATTGAAACGATCCAGTAATCGTATCAATTAAAGCAATAGGATTATGCTCAGAACCTTTATTATTAACAAAAACGCCAATTACTCGGCCATCAGGAGATACACTATACCCTTCGACTCCTTCATCAAAAAAACTCAATTGATGCGGCCAATGATTTTTATAGTTTGAACTAAAAAGCTGAGTCACTCCATCTACACGTTTACAATAATAATAAGCACCATATTTACCGCTCTGAACATTGCCATGAGCCTCAATCTTAATAAACTGCTTCAATCTACCTAATTCATATTTTTCCATTTTAATCCTTATATAATATTTTAAAAAGTTTTAATCTTAATACCCATATATTATTTAGCTGTCATTACGGAGATGGGAATTTATTCCCATAACTCTTATCTCTAACTAAACCTATTTTATTGGACTAAAGTCCAATCTCCAAAATCTTATAAAAATCAGTGAAAAGCCTAAACAAAATACGGCTAAACATCAGGTTACAGATAATGAGTGTATTTTGATTTTTTTCATTTTGAATAGTAGCGAGCTACTAGAAAAATGAAGGAAAATCAAAAGACGCCATTAGCTGTGACCGCATAAAAAAGAAAGCTCCAACAAAGCCATAAGCCCACACCTCAAACAACAGTAACAGACCACTTAAAACTCCCACACCCAAAAACCTAATATTCGATGTCGAAGCTTTGATCCATTTGATGAAAATAGTTATCAAAATCTTCACTAAATAACATAGAAAAATCTGCAATAAAATGTAGAACTTTACGTCCTAATTTATGTTGCTTTGTTTCATACAAATCATTTAAATATTCTTTTAACCATTTTTCATCAAAGTCTAACTCTAATTTTTTTTCTAAGTCAGCTAGACTATCTTCATTTGTTTGTACTTTTTGTTTTCTTATCGTTATTTTATTTTCTGCCTCTTCGCCTTTTAATAAACGCTGTAATTTTCTTAAATCACTTTTACTCGCACTCATTTTGTTTTCTTCTTTCAAATAATTTTGTGACAAATGAATAATAATTTGCCCTTGACTCTCAGGGAATACCTCATATCTACTAATATATTTTTGACTTTCTATTTTATTTTGTAACTCAAGGGGCAAATAAGAAATACCATCTTCATCACGGTTAAAACCATGATTAATTTGGATGATGAATACTTTATATCTTTTAGCTTTTTTTTTAGCATATTCAAAAAAAGACACAAAATCAAAAAAGCTATGTTCTGACTCATGAAAGTCACATATTATTCGTCTATTTTTTTTTAGTATTGAAGTAAAAATCATTCAAGACATATTATCATGTGAACCTTATGAATGTTAGTATTTCCTAACTTTATTTCAATATAAAAAATCAAATTAAAGCAGTTTCAAACAAAATAAAACAATCTTTTGTATTACTTTCAGACAATAAACCGTAAATAATGCTTTACAAAAACTAACCTCTTCTGTTATCCCTTATACTTTTAAAAAAATATATCCATTCAAAATTGATTTTAATGCTTCACAAAAACTAAGAAACTTAAAATTTCATCAAAACTCTGTTTTGAATTAAATAACTATCACCCAAAAGGGAAAAGTTAAATGTATTTGGATATAAGAAACAACAACTAGGAGTTATAAATGAGTTTATTCGGAATAAATACGTCAAATGATTTGACATCTATTTCAGCAAAAAAATGGTTAAGTGCAGCATTGCTTGTTGGTTTAACTGTACCAAATTCTTTTGCATTTGAGTTTGATAGTAAACAAGGTGAAATCACAGGAAACTTTGATACAACATTTACTGTCGCTGGTAGCATGAGAGTATCTGAGCGAGATCAATCTAATATTGGTATCGGTAATGGTGGTACATATAAAACATTAAACGAAGATAATGGTAACTTAAACTACGGTAAAGGCAATGTCTTTTCTCAAGTATTTAAGATGACCAATGAGTTAGATTTAAATTTTGGTAAGTATGGTTTTTTTGCTAGAATGAACACTTTTTATGACTTTGAAGCAATGAGATCAGCTACTGATTTTACTCCACTAAGTCGTGATGCAAAACGTGCTATGGGTAACGATATCAAATTACTTGATTTATTTGTTACCGTTGATGAAACATGGGGAGATAAACCAGTTAGTCTAAAAGTCGGTAATCAAGTTTTATCTTGGGGTGAATCTACTTTTATTCAAAACAGCATCAACATGATTAATCCAATTGATGTTTCAAAATTTAGAATGGCTGGAGCCGAGTTAAAAGATGCTTTGATTCCTGTTCCTATGATTAGAGCAGACATTGGTTTAACTGATAACTTAAACATGGGTATGTTTTGGCAACTAGATTTCAAACCAACAAAAATAGACCCTGCAGGTACCTATTTTTCTGATAATGATTTTGTTAGTCCTGGAAGTACTTTTGCTAATATTGTTCCTGGAGGTAATCATACTGATAGAGGTCAAGCTAATGCAAATTTCACTAATGAACTAGGAGTTTGTAATACCTTAACTGCTGCCTGCGGTGCAATTGACCCAATAACAGGTAAAGCATTTTTTGGAAATACAGCTAAAAGAGGAAATACTAGAAATGGTGAAGATGCTGATCAATATGGTGTTTCATTTAACTGGTATTCAGAAAAGCTAAACAATACTGAATTTGGTTTTTTTGCTGCTAGATATAATAGTAGACTACCATTAATCTCAGCAATGAAAGTAGCAGGAACTGCTCCAACAGGAGTAGGTACAACGCTTTCAACAAATAGTGATAATCAGGCTGCTGCTATTGCAGCTGCAACTCCTGCTACTCTACTCCCAACAATTGGTGCAGTCGGAGGGGCTGCTGGAATAACAGCTGCTGGAGTACAAAAATATGTTCAAGATTCTACATATTTTTTAGAATTTCCAGAAGATCAAAAAATATATGGTATTAGTTTTAATACTATGATTAAAAATATTGCTTGGCAAGGAGAATATTCTTTCAAAAAAGATCAACCACTACAAGTTGATGACCAAGAATTATTAACGGCAGTATTTGAAAACCCTATAATATCAGGAATTATAGGAGCAAAATCTCAACTAGGAGTTACTCCTGAAGGGTATATACAAGGTTACAAAAGAAAAGATGTTTCACAAACTCAATTTACTGGTACAAAATTATACAGCAATACACTAGGTGCTGATACTTTAGCTATTGTAAGTGAATTTGCTGCTATGAAGGTACACGGAATGGAAGCACAAAACGTACTAAGATACGAAGCACAAGGAACACCAAACGGTACTGGTTATCCAAATGCTTTTTCATGGGGATATCGAGTGAAAGCAGTTGCTGCATATGAAAACTTCTGGGGTCCAGTTTCTTTTCATCCATCACTTGCATTTGCACATGATGTTAATGGTACATCTCCAAAACCAATTTCTAACTTTGTAGAAGGCCGAAAATCTATCACTTTAGGTTTAGAGGCTAGATATCAAAACACAACTGCTAAATTTTCTTATACAAACTTTTTTGGAGCTGGACAACACAACTCTTTAAGAGACAGAGATTTCGTAACACTATCATTTAGTAAATCATTCTAGGAGAAACAATGAAAATATCAAAACTAATCGCATGTGGTTTAGCATGTACATTAATCAATTCAAGCTCTATATTTGCTAAATCAACAGAGTCTGATTTAGCTAAAATCGGTAACGAATTTACTTCTTATGGAGCTATTCAAGCTGGCAATAAATCAGGGACTATCCCTGCATGGACTGGTGGTATCACCAAGGCACCTGCTGGATATAAAAAAGGTCAAAATCATGTTGATCCTTATAAAACAGACAAACCTTTATATACAATCACTCCAGAAAATGTAAATGAATACAAAGACCTTTTATCAGAAGGTCAAATAGCTATGTTTAATAGATATCCAAAAACTTATAAAATAGTTGTGTATCCATCTCATCGTAGTGCTTCTTTTCCACAATTTGTATACGATGCGGCAACAAACAATGCTAAAACTGCAGAGCTTACAAATAATGGTAATGGAGTAAAAAATGCTGGCATTACTGTCCCTTTTCCTACTCCAAATAGTGGTGTTGAGGCAATCTGGAACCACTTACTTAGATATCGTGGTGAAAGATTATCAAGAAAAGTTGGGCAAGCATCACCAACAGCAAAGGGTAGTTATGTAATGGTAACTATCAAAGAGGATGTATACTTTCCTTATAACGAAAAAGGTTCAACTACAGAAAGCATTAATAACAAAGCTGCATATTTTGTACAAACTGTTACTTCTCCACCAAGAAGAGCTGGTAACATTTTATTAGTACATGACACTTTAGACCAAACAAAAGAGCCAAGACTTGCTTGGAGTTATAACCCTGGACAACGTCGAGTAAGACGTGCTCCAAACATCGCTTATGATACACCAGGTACAGCATCTGATGGACAAAGAACAACTGACCAATCTGATATCTTTAATGGTTCTCCAAATAGATATAATTGGGAGCTTTTAGGTCGTAAAGAAATGCTTGTTCCTTATAACTCTTATCAGTTACATTCAAAAGATGTTAAACCTTCTGAAATTTTAATGGCTGGTCATATCAATCAAGATATTTCAAGATATGAGCTACACAGAGTATGGGCAGTAAAAGGTACACTTAAAAAAGGTACTAATCATATTTTTGCTAGTAAAACATATTATTTAGATGAAGATAGCTGGCAAATACTTGTTGCAGATCAATACGATTCAAGAGGTAATATCTGGAGAGTATCAGAGGCACACTGTATTAACTACTATGAAAAACCAGTTTTTTGGGATACTTTACAATTACATTATGACCTACAAAATGGTCGTTATTTAGCTTTTGGTTTTAATAATCAAGGAAAAGTCGATGACTTTGACGCCAAATTAACTAAAAAAGATTTTACTCCTCAAAAGTTACGAAGAAAAGGTAGACGATAGTTTGAAAACTAAGTTTATTTGATAGATAATAGAAACTGCTTAAAATTTTAACTAATTTTAAGCAGTTTCTATTTTTATACCAACACTTTTATAATTCTAAAAACAGGTTCATTTATGACTCAACATATATTTATTTTACTACTAACATTGATTACTCTATCATCTACTGAAACAAGTCAATTAGTCCCGTCAAAAATATTAAAAAAAGCTCATAAAGCTATTTTATCCAAAATTATTCCCTTTCAAAACGGAGCTTTAATTAGTGGCGAACGTGGACACTTATTTACTTTAGATACAAGTACCTTAAAAATGACTCAAATTCAAATGCCTATAAATCAATTTATAACTTCAATTGTTAGTAATGGTAAAGATAAAGTTTGGTGTGTTGGACATGATGGACTCATCATATTTAGTAAAGACTCAACAAAAAGTTTTCAGGTACAAAATATTGATATAAAAAGAGAGTCTCCATTATTTGATATCGTAATGGATAAAAATGGACAAGGTTTAGCAGTAGGGGCTTACGGTTATGCCCTATTCACCAAAAACTTTGGTAAAACTTGGACTACTATAGTCATAGACGAATACGAGCCCCACCTATATAATGTAGTACAAGATAGTCAAAAAAACTATTATATTTGTGGAGAACTTGGCTCTATTTACAAACTAGACTCTAATGCTAAATTTATTAAAAAATATGAAACTGGACTAGAAACTAGTTTTTTTGGCCTAGAAATTATTAAAGAAAACTCCTTTTTTGCTTATGGCTTACGTGGACTTCTTTTATTTACAAAAGATGGCTTAAAATTTGAAAAAGTTCCTCATCAATCCCAAGCCTCTTTTTACGGTAGTATTAAAAAAGGTAAAGAAATATTGTTTTATGGTACTGACGGTACAATATTATCTTACGACCATCATAAAATGAATCAAATCAAATTTGATGCCCGTACAAAAATCAAAACTGCACTTATTGTAAAACATAAAGTAATTCAATATTTAGATATTAAAGAAAGAATCGGAATCACAGGTGCTTTAATAAAAGATAAAAAAATTATTCTAACAACAACTCACGGACTTCGTGATTTAACATATTAATTTAAGGTTTAAAATGAAAAACTTCAAACTCTTTATTGCCAATTTTATTTTTTCAAACAGAATCTTTGTAATTATATTATTTACTTTAGCAACCTTATTTTTAGGGTATCAAGCATCTTACTTAAAAATAGATGCTGGTTTTGAAAAACAGTTACCTTACAACCACGAATATATTCAAACCTTTTTAAAACATAAAGATGATTTTGGAGGAGCTAATAGACTTCTTATCTCTGTTTCTCCCAAAAAAGGCGATATATTTACTCCCGAGTTTTTTAAAGTTTTTAAAAAAGTATCTGATGAATCCTTTTTTGTACCTGGAGTCAACCGCTCAAGTATTCAGTCTATCTTTACTCCTAATGTACGATTTGTAGAGATTGTAGACGGCGGTTTTAGTGGAGGAAACATAGTACCGGCTAACTTTAATGGTTCTCAAAAACACATTGATAAAGTAAAACAAAATATTTTAAAGTCATCTATTGTTGGTAGGCTAGTTGCCAATGACTTTTCTGCTGCATTAGTCAGTTTACAATTATCTGAAAACGACCCAAAAACGGGTGAAAAAATTAATTATTTTAAAGTTTCTGACATGCTCGAAACAGAGCTAAGAAATAAATACCAAGATAAAAATTTTGATATACATATTATTGGTTTTGCAAAAGCAGTTGGTGATGTAGCTAATGGTGCAAAAGGAGTTATTAAATTTTTATTTTTAACCATCATTTTAACAACCTTTTTAATTCAATATTTTATTAAAAGTTGGAAGTTTTCATTTGTAGTAGTTACTTGCTCTATCATCGGAGTTATCTGGAACCTTGGCGTACTAACCTTAATGGGCTTTGGCTYAGATCCAATGTCTATTTTGATTCCTTTTCTAATTTTTGCTATTGGTGTATCTCATGGGATACAAATGATAAATGGTGTCAATATACAAATGACCGAAGGACTCAATTGCTTTGATGCATCTAAACAGGCTTTTACAAATCTTGTAACACCAGGTATTGTCGCTCTTTGTAGTGATACTATTGGTTTTGTAACCATCTACTTAATTGAAATCAGAATCATTCAAGAAATGGCAGTAACAGCGAGTATTGGAGTCCTTGGTTTAATTTTAACAAATCTATTATTACTACCAATCTTACTTTCTTTTACTAAAAACTGTGAAAAACACAAACAAAGAGTAGCTAAAAGCCATGAAGACAGAAAAGTAATTTGGCATAGACTATCCATTTTCACACAAAAAAAAGTTGCTATTCCTACTATGATTATCTCTTTAGTCATTCTTGTCTTAGCTCAAATAAAATCAGAAGATTTAAAAATAGGTGATTTACACCCAGGAGTTCCAGAGTTAAGAGCCACATCTACCTATAATATGGATACTAAATTTATTGTAGATAAATACTCTATTGGTGTTGATATATTAAATGTCATCGTAGAAACAAAAAATGATGCATGTATTGACCATAAAATTATGAAACATATTGATGATTTTCAATGGTATGTTTCTAATAATCCAAATGTTCAAAGTACAATCAGTTTGGCACAAATTGCCAAAATAATCACCGCTGCTTATAGTGAAGGTCATTATAAATGGAGAGAATTATCAAGAAACCAACAAAATATGGTTCAAGCAACTAATGGAGTAGAAACTTCAACAGGACTTTTAAACAGTAATTGTAGTGTTATGCCTGTCATGATTTTTTCAAAAGATCATAAAGCTGAATCTATTAATTCAATCGTAAAAGATATAAAAGATTACTCTGATAAACATAAATTAGAAGGGGTTGAGTTTAAGCTTGCTACTGGTAATGTTGGAGTTATGGCTGCAACTAATGATACCGTTAAAGATGCACAACTTAATATTTTACTATGGATTTACGCCTGTGTAATTGTTTTATGTACTTTATTATTTAGATCAATTAGAGCAACTATTTGTGTAATTATTCCTCTTACTATTGTATCTGTTTTAGCTTACGCCTTAATGGCTTGGTTAGAAATTGGTTTAAAAACATCTACCTTACCTGTAGCGGCATTTGGGGTAGGTATTGGTGTTGATTATGGTATTTATATATTCTCGCAATTAATTGTATATTTAAAAGATGAAGTTAGTTTAAAAGAAGCATATTTTTTAACTTTAGAAACCAATGGTAATGCCGTATTAATTACAGCTTTAACTTTATCATTAAGTGTTTGTACTTGGGTCTACTCAGATTTACAATTTCAAGCTGATATGGGTATATTATTTGGCTTTATGTTAATAGCTAATATGATTGGAGCAGTGTGTTTATTACCAGCATTAACTTGGTTATTTTATCCAAAAAATCGTAAGTAAATTTAGGAGGTTATTGTAAAAATTGAACAATAACTCATTATTTTTTCTTATTTTTCTAAATCTCTAGCATTTTACCAATTTTAGTGTATTATGTCTTACTTACGCTATATTTTCGCTATTTTATTGGAGTCTTCACATGGAAGAAAAGTTAATCGTTAAAGGTGCTAAAGAGCATAATCTAAAAGATGTATACATTGAGTTACCTAAAAAAAAGCTAGTTGTATTTACTGGGGTTAGTGGCTCTGGTAAATCTTCTTTAGCTTTTGATACAATATATGCAGAGGGTCAACGCCGCTATGTCGAGTCATTATCTTCTTATGCCCGACAATTTTTGGGTCAAATGGAGAAACCTCACTATGATTATATAAAAGGCTTATCTCCAACTATATCAATAGAACAAAAATCTGCTAGTAAAAACCCTCGCTCAACAGTAGGTACAGTCACTGAAATTTATGATTATCTTAGAGTACTTTTTGCTCGTATAGGCAAACAGCATTGTACTAAGTGCAACCAACCAGTAGGACAACAAAGTGCCCAAAACATGGTTGATAATATTATGCAATGGGATGATAAAACCAAAGTCATTGTTCTTGCCCCAAAAATCAGCAACAGAAAAGGAGAGCACAAAGAAATCTTTTTAGACGCCATGAAAAGTGGTTTTTCAAGAGTTAGAGTCAATGGCGAAATTATCTCTTTAGAAGAGTCCATTAAATTAGACGATAAAAGAAAACATAACATCGAAATCGTAATTGATCGTTTAGTTATGAAAAGTACAATAAAATCAAGATTAACAGACTCAATTGAAATGGCCCTTGAGCAAACAGACGGTACAATTATTGTCAGAAATTTAAATAACGAAGAAGACGTATATTTTAGTGAAAATCTTGCTTGTGTAAATTGCCAAATTTCTTTTCCTGAAATATCTCCACAAAACTTTTCTTTTAACTCTCCACTTGGTATGTGCTCTCCATGTAATGGTTTAGGCTCTATCATGGCTATGGATGAAAACAGCTTTATTTTAGATGAAAATCTCTCAATACAAAAAGGAGCTATTATCCCTTGGGCCAATGCATTAAAACGTCGTGCAGGTTGGACATACCGTATGATAATAAGAGTTTTAGCAAAACACAATATAGATAAAAATATACCCTTTAAAGATATTAGCCAACAACACAAAAACTTTATCTTTTATGGCTCTTTAAAAAAGAAAAGTGCTAAGTTACAAACCAATAATACAAGCCAATCAAGTGGATGGCAGGGTATCATTAATAACTCTATCAATCGTATCAAAGAAAACGCCAACAATGGCACCATCAATGATAATCATGCTAAACATTTAAAAAGCGTACCTTGTCCTGATTGCTGTGGGGCAAGAATCCGTAAAGAGTCACAATTTGTTAAAGTGTCAACACATTCAATCAATACTTTTTGTGCTTTAACTATTCAAGATGCTTTTGACTTTTTAAATGATGTAAAGTTTTCTGGTAATGATGAAATTATCTCATCAGAAATCAAAAAAGAACTCACATCAAGGTTAAAGTTTTTAGTAAGTGTAGGTTTAAATTATTTAACTTTGGATCGTTTAGCACCAAGTTTATCTGGTGGAGAGTCACAACGTATACGACTTGCTAGCCAAATCGGTAGTGAGTTAACAGGGGTCTTATATGTACTTGACGAGCCATCTATTGGTTTACATCAAAGAGACAACGATCGTTTAATTGAGACTCTTAAACATTTACGAGATATAGGTAATAGTGTATTAGTAGTAGAGCACGACCAAGATACTATTTCAGAGGCTGATTATATTGTAGATTTTGGACCTGGTGCTGGTAAACATGGTGGAGAAATTGTCTTTGCTGGTACATACAAACAATTACTAAAATCTAAAAAGTCCCTTACTGCTAAATACATTACTGGTGAAAAAAAGATTTTTCCTGATTTAAAGCGTATTAAAAAATACAGTAAATATATTAAAATTAAGGGTGCTAGGCAAAACAATTTAAAAAATATTGATGTTCAAATACCTATATCTTGTTTTAGTGTAATAACAGGCGTTAGTGGGGCAGGTAAGTCTTCATTAATCAATGGTATTTTATGGCCAGCTGCTCAAAATTATTGCTCTAATACCAAAAACGATGTTGGTGAACATGACTCAATTAAAGGTTTAGATAATTTTGAATCAGTCATTGATATCAATCAATCTCCAATTGGTCGTACTCCACGCTCTAACCCCGCTACCTATGTCAAAGTTTTTGACATGATTCGTACTCTTTTTTCAGAACTAGAAGAGTCAAAAGTATATGGTTATAAAGCAGGTCGATTTAGTTTTAATGTAAAAGGTGGACGCTGTGAGTCTTGCCAAGGTGCAGGTCTACGAAAAGTAGAAATGCACTTTTTACCAGATGTTTATGTACAATGTGAAGACTGTTTAGGCCATAGATTTAATGATGCAACCTTAAGGGTTAAATTAAAAGGCTTAAATATATCAGATATTTTAAATCTAAGTGTTGGTGAGGCAGTAAACTTTTTTGAAAACTTTCCACGCATCTACCGAATATTAAAAACTTTAGATGATGTAGGTTTAGGCTATATTACTCTAGGACAATCAGCTACAACACTTTCTGGTGGCGAGGCCCAACGTATAAAACTTGCCAAAGAGCTCGCAAGACGACCAAAAGGTAAAACGATGTACATCTTAGATGAGCCAACTACTGGTTTACATTTTGAAGATATTCATAAATTAATTGTTGTTTTAAAACGATTAGTAGAAAATGGTCATAGCGTAATTGTCATCGAACATAATTTAGATGTTATTAGATGTGCTGATTATTGTGTTGACATTGGGCCAGATGGTGGAGATAAGGGTGGACAACTTGTTTTTCAAGGTCCCTTAGAAGACCTATGCAACGAAACCAAATCATTTACTGGCAAATACTTAAAAGAAGTTCTTGAAAAGGAGTAATTTCATTTATGTTTTATCTATTTTTATTTCTTACTATATCTATAAGCCATACTTTTTCAATCACTACAGATCAAATCATTTTTAATACACACAATAGTATATTTCAGCTTTTATTTATGATTCCTGGAGTTATGATTTGTAGTCTTGTTAGAGGCTATTTAATGCAAAAACTAAGATATAGTTTTGGCGATCATAATGGCACTAGTAAACCTAGCAAAGACCCAGTCGAATATCTTGACCCTTACGGCTCTATTTGTGGAATCGCTCTTGGGTTTTGTTGGCCAAAAGCAATTGACTATTATCCACGTAATTTTAAAAACCCAATTAAAAATGAAATTTATATGTATTTAATGATGAGTTTAGCTAATTTTACTATTGCTATCACTAGTTTAATATTTATGCTTTTACTTTCTCTATTTGGTCACCAATTACCCTCGTCATTATCATTAGCTTTTAATGTAATACTCATCAGTACTTGTAATATTAATTGGATCAGTGGCATATTTTCATTTATGCCTATTTATGGCCTACCTGGATATTTATTATTAATCAGACAACTAGATTATAAAACAGTTTTTAAATTACAAGATTATTTAAGTTTATCTGTATTAATAGGAGTTTTATGCCTCATATTTGGAGAGTCGTATCTTTTACAAATAAGTATGGTATTAAGTAGTTTATTTATTTCGCTTGGTCTTATACCTCTAATTATAATCAGTTTTTTTCTATTTATTTATCTATTTTTTATTCAATTTAAATTGATTAAACCTTAAAATACTTCAGTATTTTAAATATTTATTATCTAAACTTTCATCATTAATCTGAATTTTCATAAAGAAAACATTTCTTACACATCCTCTAAGCGATTTTCAATACAAAAATATTGACAAAATAGCTAAAAATGTTATTCTTTGCACAATTATTATACAAACATTAAAATGACTCAAAAGAAAGAAGTCATATCCATTAGACCAAATTGACAAACTAATGGGAAAAAGGAGAACATTATGAAAAAAAACTTAACATATATGGATAGAGACTCTATCAAGTTACTACCAAAAACAGATTTACACCTCCATTTAGACGGGTCTATATCTCCACAAACTGTAGTAGAGCTAGCAGAAAAACAAGGTATCGATCTAGTTGCTGTATCAAAAGAGCTTGGCATTGGTGAGCTTAAAACAGGGACAGTCGAAGAACTAGAGAAAAAGATATTCAAAGAGACTTATGACCATTTAGGAGAATATTTAATACCATTTGAGTTTATTAATGTTGTACTTAGATGTAAAGAAGGACTACACGAAGCATCTTATAGGCTTGCTTGTGACAACTTTTCAGAAGGTGTTCGTTATATGGAAGTACGATTTGCACCTCAAAAACACTGGAAAAACGGTTTTGGTTGGATGGAAATCGTAGCTGCTATCTCAGAAGGTATTCAAAAAGCTGCTGATGAGTTTAATGAAAAACCTGAAATTAAAAATGGTACTGAGCCTGAGTTTAAATTTGGTTTAATTTTATGTGCCATGAGAATGATTAATGAAAACATGGGAGATTATTTTAAGTACCTTTATGAGTTACATGTAGGCATGGATTTACAAAATTTATCATCGATGGCATCAATGGAAGTTGCTAAACTAACATCAATGGCTAGAGATGAAGGATATCCTGTAGTAGGTTTTGATTTAGCTGGACGTGAAGATGGTTTTCCGGCTGAAGTTCATAGAGAAGCTTACTTATATTGTTATGACCAAGGAATCGGCACAACTTGTCATGCCGGTGAAGCCTATGGCCCAGAAAGTATTAAATCAGCTGTAAAAGATTGTATGGCTCGAAGAATTGGTCATGGCACTCAATTATTCAAAAAAAGAAATATTTATCATAAACGTACTGATGATGGGTCTAAACTCTCAAAAGTCCAAAGATATGAGTACGTTAGAGATATTGTCGAATGGATTGCAGAAAATCGTATTACACTAGAAGTTTGTTTAAAGTCAAACTCCCAAACTCTACCAGAGTACAGAGATTTAAAATCACATCCTTTTCCTTTCTACCTTGAAAATAATATTCGGATCGCTTTATCAACAGATAATAGAGCCATCTCAAGAGTTAGTATTACTGATGAGTATGAAAGAGTAATTGATTTATTTAATATTGATGAAAAACAACTAAAAAAGCTTTGTATCGGTGGTTTTAAAGCATCTTTTTATCCTGGTAGCTACATTGAAAAGCGTAAGTATATCCATGGTATTATTGACTTTTATAATAAAACTTTAGAGGATATCAAAAAGAAAATAGTTTAAAAATAAACTCTTAAAAATAAAAAAACCTGAAATTACATTTCAGGTTTTTTTATTATCTCTCAAACTTTGAGTTAGCATTCAATTACTGCTATACTAAAATCAATTATGTCAAAACTATCACTAAAGCAACAGGTTCTATTATTAACAATAATACCTGTTGTCGTTATCACTCTTTTATTTTTTCAACAACTCATTCTTAAAAATAGAATTATTAATGAAATGATAATACTCAGCAATGATATTGATTTTACAATACAAGCATCTGAAACATCTCATGAATTACAAAAAGAGAGAGGGTTAAGTGCTTGTTTTATTGAAAAAAAATCTGATCAAATTAAAAGTTTATTAAAAAATCAAAGACAACTTTCTAATCAAAAAATTAAAATTTTTAAAGGCTTTAACTTATCAAATTCAAAATATCAATTAGCTATTCAACAAATATTCTCTCAATTAGTCCACTTTAGAAAAGGTATAGATAATTACCAACTTAACACTAAAGCATCATTTACTTACTACAATCGCTTAAACAAGTTTTTACTTAATTCTGCATCAATATTAAAAGTATCAGATACAAAGTCTTATAGTCTAATTAGAGCTTATCAGCACTTTATTTGGTCCAAAGAAATAATAGGTCAACAAAGAGCATTTATGGCTGGGGTTTTTTCAAGAAAAAAAATAACTCTTTTTGAATATAAAAACTTAATCAAACTTACAAATAAACAAAATATTTATATCAATTTATTTTTTAATTATGCAAGTAAAGATAAAATTAACCTCTATTCTAAAATAAAGCTAAACCCTATCTTTAAAAAAGTATTTAAAATGAAACAAACAGTACTTAATACTCAACAAAATAAAATCTTATTTAATAATTTTCATGTTAATTCTATAGACTGGTTTCAAGCAAATACAAAAAAAATCAATTTACTATTTGAACTCGAAAAAAAACTTTCTCAAGAAATTAAAGATAGGGTTCATAAACTACATACTGAATCGACTCAATTTTTTCAGTTTTATTTATTTTTCTATATTCTATTAATTAGCGTAATTCTATCTATTTCTTTGATTTTTTATAAGTCCATCAATAAGAAAATTAATCAAGATTTTCAAAAAATTCAAAAAGCAAATCAGGTAAAATCTGAGTTTTTAGCAACTATGTCTCATGAAATTAGAACTCCTATGAATGGGGTACTTGGAATGGCACAATTACTTAGCACTACCTCACYTTCAAAAGAACAAAAAAAYATSRTAAATATAATTCAATCTTGTGGTGATACTTTACTTGTTATTATAAATGATATTTTAGACTTTTCTAAAATAGAGTCTGGACAACTAAAATTAGAAAATAATAGTTTTCAACTTAACCACTTAATAGATGAGGTTTTATTTTTATTTTCTTTTGAAGCCACTAAAAAAAAGGTATCATTAATAAAAAAAATAGCTAGGAATACCCCTAATCAACTTTTAGGAGATACCACAAGAATTAAACAAGTCATCTCTAATTTAATTTCTAATGCAATCAAATTTACCAAAACTAACGGAAACGTATTATTAAATATTCAATTCAATGAAATTTCTCAAAATAAAATTGAATTAATTATCAATATCATAGATACAGGAATAGGCATAAAAAAAGAAGATCAAAAAAAACTATTTACAGCATTTACCCAAGCAGATAGCTCTATAACAAGAAGTTTTGGAGGAACAGGCTTAGGTTTAATTATTTGTTCAAAAATCATACGAATCATGAAAGGGTCTATCAATCTAGAAAGCGAATATAACAAAGGTACAAAAGTAACTTTAAAAATTCCTTTAGAAATAGCACCCATTCAAAATATAGATAGTCAAAATTTAACTTCAATTGATACACAAACTAAACAAATAAATAAAAAACATAAAATACTCCTTGTAGAGGATAATAGTATTAATCAAATTTTGGCTAAAGCAATGCTTAAAAAAATTGGTTATTCATGTGACGTTGCAGTCAACGGCTTAGAAGCCTTAAAAGCAGTAAAAAACAAAAAGTATACTATTATTTTCATGGATATCATGATGCCTGAAATGGATGGTATAACTGCAACTAAAGAAATTATTAAAACATATAGCAATAATAGACCTAAAATCATTGCTATGACAGCTAATGTACTTACAGAAGATAAAGATAAATGTTTTGAGGCTGGTATGGATGGTTTTATAGCAAAACCAATTCAATTAGATAAACTTAAATTATCTCTTGAATAAATCATTTATTTGATAATCTTACCTACAAAATCTAATACTTTTACTTCTTTTCCAATCCCTTTTAAAAGAGTAGGTATATAGGCCAAAACAAAACAACTACTTTCATCATTTACAAAAGAAGTAACCTCTCCTTTTGTAGTATCTTCAAGATAAACTTTCTCACCTAATATTTCTTTGCTTAGCTTTTTATCAAACTTAATTAAACTTAAAGTTCTATTAGTATGACCTCTATTTTTGATTCTAGCTAAAATTTCATAGCCCAAAAAACAGCCCTTTGAAAAAGAAACAAATTCATTTTGCTCAAGTTCAGCAATCAGACGATTATTTTCGTTATACTCTTGTGTAGATATAGGATAAAAAGACTTTATCCTTAATAACTCTAACTCATTAGAGTTCAAAAAGTTAAAAGTATCTATATCTTTTGGTAAAGACTCTACAAAACATTCAGTTATTGTACTTTTACCAAAACCACTCCATTTAAATAATAAAGAGTCATTTTGTTTAATAAATCCATAATCATTTTCAAACATTGATTCATAAGGGCTATTTTTAACATAAGTAATACTCTTTAACTTTTCAAATACTTCTAACTTGACATCTTCGATCATTAAAAACATCTCAAGTTGAGTTATTAAAGCTCCTGTATTTGAAGCTTGATGAAGCAAGTAAAGACAGTCCTCACCTACAAATAGCTCTATACGGCAAATCAATTTAGCTTTCATGTTTCCGATAAGAGTAGTTATGCCATCTGATGGTTTCAAAAACTTAAGCTGATTTGTAGTCTGACCTTGTAAAAAGCTTAACCTGTCTTTACCAGTAACTTTTATAATATTTAAAAAAGAAGAGTCAAAAACTTTTATTTTATTATCATTTACAGATTCAACTAAATCAAAACCATAAAGTTTATTACTATTATAATTATCAAAAGGTGAAATATTTTTTAACAAATCCATTTAAACTCCATCATTTATAGTAAAAACTACTATAATATTTGTTCTTAAGTGAAATTATATAGTATATAAAAATAAGCTTTTTGTATACACCTGAAAGATAACGAGTAAATTTAAAAATGAACCAAATAATACATAATTATATACATTTTTGTAAGTTATGATATACTTTCTTTGTAATTTAGGGTACTTCACCCACTTCTACACCTATCCCAAAATAATATACCTCTCAATAAGGATGCATAATGCAAAAAATGATGACAGTCGATACAACTAGCCTTGATGGATTAACTTTTGATGGAAACGATCTATGGATTAGTGACATCAGTGAAAAAATGGTTAAAAAAGTTTCTATTGCAGAGCAATCTATAATCAAAGAAATTAAATTTCTACCTAGCGGAATCCCTCGTGCTATCTCTTTTGTAAATGATGCCTTATTAATTAGTAATTATGATAGTGTAAATGAAAGTACTAGCGAAATCATACAATTAAATGTCATGAATGGTAAAACTTTAAGAACTTTAAACTGCCCATCTTTTATAGATAGTGGTATTGCCTTTGATAACGAAAACTTTTGGGGTGCTTCTTGTAAAGAGCAAAAAATCTGTAAGTTTTTAGTAGACTCTGGCGAAGCGATTCAAGAGTTTCAATATGATCATCCAGTCTTAGCAATAGGGTGGACAGGTCATCATTTAATTGCTGCTTTTGATAAAATGGATACAGATAAATCTTGTGAGATTGCTTTAATCAATCCAAAAGATGGTAAAGTTATTTCAAAAGTTGATATTTCAAATCGTGTTTCTGGTGTAACTTACGCTGAAAATATGATTTTTTATACAAATTCTGATTTAAAAGAAATTCAAGTTACTAAATTAAAAGGTTAATCTACTATTTATTTGAAATGGTATCTTCTATTGCTTTTTTTAATTTAAAAGTTACTAAAGTACCACTTCCAAAGATACTCTGAAAGTCTATATTACCACCATGTTCACTAATAATTGCTTGTGTTGCTGGTAAACCGAGTCCTGTTCCTGTAAATTTATTATCAAAAACTTCTCCACCAAAAGAACCTTTAGTAGTATAAAAAAGTTGCCCCAAATTTTTTAACTTATCAGGTTCTATTCCGATGCCATTATCTTCTACAGATAAATAAAAATCATCATCTTTTTCAAAAAGTTTTATTTCTATTAAACTATCTTCATTATTTAATGTAGCATGATAAGAATTAGAAATTACATTGTATAAAGCTTGCTTTAAATTATTTGCATGACCATTTATATAACAAGGGGTTTTTTCTAAGGATAAAACAATATTTATTTCACGGTTACTATTAAAAATATTGTTTCTCATTACTTTTACAGCTTCTTCTACAATATCTTTTAAATCCAATTTAACAAAATTATCATACCCACTTTTTTTTAAATTATGAAGGGTCTTAACCAATTTTAAACCACGTTCTACATGTTCGCTTAAAGATCCCATTTTACTATTTAAGTACTCTGGTCCCTTTATTTCAAATAATTGAAATGATAGTTTTAAAGCTGCAAAAATATTATTAAACTCGTGTGTTAAACCACTTAATAAACTTTCAAAAGATTTTAATTGATTTTGGATTCTAGTGTGCTCACCAACTTCTCTTTGTTTCATTAAGCTATTAATTCTAGCTACTAATTCTTCGTAATTTGGAGGTTTAGTAATATAATCGTTTGCTCCAGCACCTAAACAAGTGATTACTGACTCTTTAGAAGATTTTGCTGTTAACATGATAATAATCAATGAATTAAATTTATTATCAGCTCTTAGTTTTTTTAAAATACCTAATCCACTTATTTCTGGCATCATCCAATCTAATATAAGGACTTTTGGAATATAATTATCTAAAAGATCAAACAATTTTGAACCACTATCAAGAGTTTCAATAGAAAAAAACTGTCCTAATTGCTTTTCTACAATAAATCTATTTAATTTATTATCATCAACATAAACAACGTCTACAAATTTCATAGTTTTTATTCCTTAGAGCCTATTTTTGAGCTTTTATCCTCTAAAATACTCACAGTATTATAAATGAAAATAACTATCATTACAAAAACATAGAGTATTTATTTAGTAAAAATGATAAACTATTTTATAGAATTTTTATGACAAATACACATATATTTTTATATCAAGAATATAATATTAATGACAAAACAGCCTCTTTAGCTAGCAACTTTTTAAAAGAGGCAGTGCAGGATATTTTTCTCCAAGAAATTTCAAAATTTAACGGAGCTCCTTTAAAGGGCAAGTCAAATAAAGTAATTTTAAAATTCGTTTCTATTCAAGATTCTGAGAGCTTTATAATTCATGTTAATCAACTGATTCAATCATTTAAAGACTCTGATCAAAATTATGACTTTTTTTGTTTACATTTTCTATATACTGCAAATAACTCTAATTTAGACAAAATTGCTTTACAAATTATTAAAGATGCAAGTTTAACATTAAAAAATCATACAGGCTTATTTACACACCAAAAATTAAACTTTTCAAAACATGATAGTGATTTTGTAAATAGCATTGGTGAATATTATAAATATAAAATATTAGATGAAAGTCACATAGTAGATACAACAAGTCAAAATTATAAAGCTATTATTCCTAAATTATTTATGAAAGGTATTTTAGTTTATATTATATTTCAAGTGATCATTTCTTCAGGGATATTTATTGGTTCTAAATACAACAATTTACAATATAATGATATCAAAGAAGCCATTCAACAAAATGATGACTTTTTATTACATCGGCATATCTTAAAATTATCCTCTTCATCTATTGACTCTACTCTCTCAAATTATATTGATACCTTAATCTTTAAAAGTATTAAACATTCTAAAAAGTCAGATCAAACCAATTTTTCTACATTAAAAGAAAGAGTTTTATCTTTAGAAGGTTTATTTCAAAATTATCCTAACGTACAGCTCTATGCAAATTTACTTGGTCTATATGAAAAATCAAAAGAGTCTATCGTACCTTTCTACGAACTTGAAAGTTTATTAAACAAGGTTCAAAATAGTATACAAGCCTTTATCATTTTTAATCTATCATTAGACATTCATTTTGATAGCTATCAACTAATTGCAAAATGTAAAGAGTCAAGGCTATCAGAAAAACAAAAATCTTATATCTTACCCTTAATATTTAAATCTTCATTAAAGTTTTCTTTAGATGGAAGAAAACAATACTATAAATCATTCATTGAAAATATAAATGAAGTAGATTTAGAGTCTACACTAGTTAATAATTTAGTAGATGATAACACTCAAATAAGAAGAAACTCCTATATATTACTAGTTTATATAAACAAATTAGAACCCTATCAATTTCAACAGTTTTTACAATTTGAAAGCCAGTTATTTGACTCACTTAAATCTTTCGTACTTCTAACATCAAATAACTATAAAAAGGCCCTTAAATTAGACCTAATCTCTTCATACGAAAAACTATCCAAAATACTCAAGAGAAAAAGAATACAAAAGAAAACCATTCAATTATTAGAAAAAACACTCCAAAGTTTAAGGTAACATATGACTCATTTATATAAATTAGTCCGTTGGGATAATAAATGGCATTGTGAATTTCGTGGAGACCCTCTTTGCTCAAAACAAGGAAACATACTATCTTTTTCTAATAAAGAAATAATCAATAAAGTTTTAGCTAATGAATCTCCTCATAAAAGCCTATCGTATAATCTTTGTTCAGATATTATTGATGAGAACTATCTTACTTTTCAAGAAGTTTGGTCAGACCTTACGTATAAAGCTTTAGCAATAAAAAAAGAAAGTGAATTAAATTTAAATATTCCTGATTATATGGATTTTCTTAGACAATCAAACATTTTATTATTAAATCAAAGTTCTGTTTTAAATCAATTTAAACTCTTTTTTAATAAACTTTATAATCAACTAAGCCTACAAAATAAAGTATTAGCTACTCATTTAATTTATTTAAAACTAGAGCCTAGTTGTACTATTTTATATCTTCTAAATCAACTTGATCTAGAAGGGTATATTGAATCTTTAGCTTATATTCAACATATACGCCTTGGACATAAAGTAGAAAAATACAAAAAAAATCTCTCAACTAATGTAAGAGATTTAATTAAATTTAAGTATTATTTATCTTAATAGTTTTCGGCAGCTTTAAAAGAGCCTTTATCAACAAATAACTTTACTAAATTACCATCTAAGTGTCGCCCTTTAACTTCCATCTCTAAAATGAATAATGCTTTTTCAACTGGCATAGCCTTTTTATAAGGACGATCAGCAGCAGTTAATGCATCATAAATATCAGCAATAGCCATCATTTTTGATTGAAGCAATATCTCGTCTTCGGTTAGATTATTTGGATAACCATCACCAGATAACCACTCATGATGACCATAAGCAATAGCAGGTACATGCTTTAAACCAGAAGTCCATGGTATTTTTGATAAAAAAGTAAAGGAGTGAGTTACATGAGACTCAATCTCTTTTCTTTCTTCCATGGTGATAGAGCCTTTTCTAATAGATAGGGCTTCTACTTCACGTTCAATTAAATATGATTTTTGTTGACCATATGGATCAAGATATTTACGATCAGCAATTTGAAGAAGTCTTTGGAAGTTTCCTTCTTCTAAGATAGAAGGCTCATTTGTTTTAATAATAAAATAAATAATTTCTTCAATGCTTTCAATGTTTGCTTTTAATTCATCGTTTAAAACAGAAAAATGAGCTGAAGCCAAACCATAACCCATGCTTTCAATCATATTTAATTTTTTAGCTAATGATTGAGTCTCTAAGGTTTTTAAAATGTATTCAAATCTACATCTAATATTATCCATTTCATGAGGATAAAGTTTTTTAGCTTTAATTAAAACTTGCTCTCTAACACCAATCTTACCAAAATCATGTAACAAAGAAGCATAACGAATTTCTTGAATATCTTTAGTAGAATAATCTACATCTTTATACAAACCATCTGTCATTCCAGTTGCAACTCTTGCTAAATCACAGGTCATAAGTGCAACTCTAAAAGAATGCCCTGAAGTGGTTGGATCTCTTTGCTCGATTGCCGTTACAGAAGCATTTACAAAACCTTCAAAAAGAGTTTGAATATCAGCAAGTAGGGTAGTGTTTTTTAAMCACATAGCAGCTTGTGATGTCAAAGATTGCATGATATTTTGATCTGATTGAGTAAAACTTATTATTTGATCTACATTAATTTTATTACCATCTAAAGCCTGATACTTTGAATGTTTTTTATTAATTAATTGAACAACCCCTAGTATTTTAGACTCGTTGTCAACCATTGGATAGACCATCATACTTTTTGTACGATATCCTGTATCTTGATCTACATTATTATGAAAAACATAATCTTTATCTTTTGATATTTCATATGCATCTTCAAGATTTAAGGCCTCACCCGTTAAGCCAACATATCCTGCTAAACTTTTTTTAGATACAGGTAAAGTTAAATCAACTTTAACATTTTGATTTAAAGTATCATTTTGAAAATATGCAAAATTTAACTCAATTGGATTATCATCTGAGTCATACTTAACCACACAAACAGAACCAGCATCAGCATTTGTGAGTTCACGACTTTTTGTAAGAATTAGATTCATTAAAACATAGGAGTCTGAGATAGAGGATAAAGCTTGACCAATTTCATTCAAATCATTAAGTTTTTCGGATTCYTCTTCTAGTTTTTCTTCAACTAGGGTCAAGTGTTCTGTTTGCTTTATTTGTTTTTTTGCAGTATTAAAACATGATTTTAAACTATTCTTATTTAATGGTTCTGAAAGAAAAAAGTTAACTTCAATTTTTTCAAGTAATTGGTCACTAATACTGTTTTTTGACTCAACAAAAATACATTTCTTACTTTTTGCACAATAAAAATTATCTGTATCTACAATACAGTCCCACTGTTCTTTATTTAAAATAAAAAGTACCCAATCAGACTCAATCTCAGCACTAGAGATAAAGGTATCTACTGATTGTATGTCCGTATCTGATAAAAAATCAAATTTTGACAGATCATAATTACTTACTATTTTCATAATATACACCATCTTCTTAGGCTCTATTTAAGAAGTTTTCATAGTCTTTTATTCATCCAAATTTAAACTAATATTTAAAAATATATACACATTCTCAAACTTTACTTATATAATCACACATAGTATTTTATTAAAACTCATATATCAAGCATATCGCATAATAAGCCTTAATTTGTAATGAGTATCTTTTCAGAAAAAGACAAAAACATAACAATTTTAAAAAGGGTTGTAATGATTTCTAAAAATAGTTTATCTCAATTAAATGAAATTTTATCTGGGGGGTCTCGTGATCCTTTTGCTGTACTTGGTATGCATACCCAAAAACAGGCTACTGACACTGTAGTTTCTGTCAAAGTTTTTCAACCATTTGCCGACGAAATCCACATTCTTGACTTAGAATCTGAAACGAAACATCAAATGAATCAAATTCATGAAGATGGGTTATTTGAAATCATCTTTCCAAGAAAAAATGAAATTTTTGAATATAAAGTCTTAATTAAAGTCGGGGATACAGAAATTGAATATTATGATCCTTATTCATTTTTACCTCAAATTAGCGATTATGATAAACATCTATTTTTTGAAGGTTCAAACTATAAAAGCTTTGAAAAATTAGGAGCTCATTTACAAACTGTTAAAAATATTGAAGGAGTATCCTTCATTTTATGGGCTCCTTTTGCTAGGTCTGTCTCGGTTGTTGGTGACTTTAATCATTGGAAGTCTGGCATTCATCAAATGAGAAATCTCGGAGAATCTGGTCTTTGGGAAATTTTTATTCCTGGAGTTGTTGAAGGAGTTGCTTATAAATATCAATTAAAAACATCCGATAATCGTATTGTTTTAAAAGCAGACCCTTATGGCTTTTGTATGCAAGAAGCCCCTGAAACTTCTAGCATTATTTGTAACATCAACAAACACCAATGGAATGATGCAAAATGGATGAAAAACCGTGAAACTGTAGACTCAGCAAAAGAAGCTATGAGTATCTATGAAGTTCATCTTGGATCATGGCTTAGAAATGATGGAAATACTATGCTTGATTATAAAAGTCTTGCCCATCATTTAGTAAAATATTGTAAAGAAATGTCCTATACTCATATTGAGTTACTACCTATCTCTGAGCACCCATTTTATGGTAGTTGGGGGTATCAAATAATTGGGTATTACTCGGTTACTTCACGCTACGGAACCCCAGAAGACTTCATGTATTTTGTTGATTACTGTCATCAAAATGATATTGCTGTCATTTTGGATTGGGTTCCTGCTCATTTTCCTAAAGACGATCACGGTTTATCTAAATTTGATGGCACCTGTTTATACGAACATGAAGACCCAAGACAAGGAGAGCAATTAGATTGGGGCACTTTAGTTTATAATTACGGAAGACCCGAAGTTAAAAGCTTTTTAATTTCAAATTTAGTCTTTTTTATTGAAAAGTTTCATATTGATGGTTTTCGTATAGATGCTGTGGCTTCTATGTTATATCTAAACTATTCAAGACCTGATGGTTACTGGATTCCAAACAAATTTGGAGGACATGAAAACTTAGAAGCTATTGAATTTATTAGAGACTTTAATAATGTAATACATGATAATTATAAAGGTGTTATTACTATTGCTGAGGAATCAACATCATGGCCAATGGTTTCAAGACCAACTCACTTAGGTGGTCTTGGTTTTGACTTTAAATGGAATATGGGTTGGATGAACGATATGCTTGATTTTATGAGCATGGACCCCATTTATCGTAGTGCCCATTTAGGCAAATTAACTTTCGGAATTTACTACGCTTTTAATGAAAACTTTGTTTTAGTTTTATCACATGATGAAGTTGTACATGGTAAATATTCTTTACTTAATAAAATGAGTGGAGACTTACCTCAAAAATTTGCTAATTTACGAGTTTTTTATGGTTATATGATGGCTCACCCTGGTAAAAAATTACTTTTTATGGGTGGAGATTTTGGTCAACAAATTGAGTGGAATCACGATCAAGGTTTAGATTGGCATCTATTAAATTATCCTTCTCATAAATCTTTACATGACTTTTATAAAGACTTAAATAAACTCTACCAAAAAAGCCCATCAATGCATAAAATTGATTTTAAGTCAGATGGTTTTGAATGGATTGATTTTTCTGATACAGAAAAATGCATCGTCTCTTTTATGCGTAAAACAGATGACCCACGTGAAAGCCTTTTATTCTTTTTTAACTTTACTCCTGTAACAAGGTACGATTATCGCATCGGACTACCCTGGTTTTGTGACTATCAAGAAATCATGAACTCCAACTCTAAATTTTATGGCGGAGATAATGAGGGTAATTCTGGTGAAATTAAAGCACAAAAAATATGGGCACAATCTCAAGCTTTTTCAGTCGAAGTTACTCTTCCTGGTTTATCCATGATTGTTTTAAAACCTCTTGGTGCTCCAAAACCTAATTTCACCTATGATGGAGACAAAATGTTAAAAGTTTTTACTATGCCTAAAAATATATTAATGCCAGTTCCTTCCAAGAAAAAATCAAAGAAAAAAGCTATTTCAAAAAAAATATCAAAGAAAAAATAAATGAATCTTATTTTATATTTAACCTTTATTGTTTTATTTTATATTGTTTTTATTTTAGATATCTTTAACTCGAGAAAAAAAATGACCTATCCAAAATTAGAGAAACAAGATTCAAATGATATTAACGCCTTTTTAGACGGCACTCATTCTGTTCAAATTGTTTCAAAACAAGAGATTGATTTAAGTTATATTGAGAAACAGCTTTTTTCTTTAATAGACCATAAAGGTAAAAAAATAGAAATAGCCGAGCAAATATTTGGTAAAAATCAACATTTTGTACAATTAAACTTAGCTAAATCATTAGATTTAAGCAATAAACATCTTTATGAGTTTTCTTTAAAAATTAAAAAGAAAACACTCTGTAAATTAACTCCTCGAGGCATTCTTTTTGATAATTTATATAGTGACAAGATGGGGATGAATATTTTAGAAACAAATATTTCATTTACTTGTTTCGCACCTACCGCTCAAAAAGTCTCCTTATTGCTTTATAAAACTTCTGAAAATGAAGACTTTAAAGAAATACCAATGACCGAGATTAAAATGGGTTTATGGAGTACTAATTTATCCCATGATTCTATTAACTTATTTTATAAATATAGAGTCTACGGAAGTGATTTTTTAAATACTAAGTACCGTGATGTTATGGACCCATACTCCTATTATCATCAACATCGTTTTTCAAGATCACAAATCATAAAAGAAAATACAGAAGTTATTGATGGCCCCGTATTTCCAAGAGAAAAATCTATTATTTATGAAGTGCATATTAGAGATTTTTCTATTAGTGATAACTCTGGTATGATAAATAAAGGTAAGTTTTTAGCATTCACAGAAAAAGAAACTTCATTAAATAATCAAAAAACAGGGATAGCACACCTAAAAGAATTAGGTGTAAATGTAATTCATTTGTTGCCTGTTCAAAACTTTGATCAAGATGATGATACTGAGCAATATGATTGGGGATATATGCCTCTACATTTTTATTGTTTACACGGCTCGTACTCTAGTAATCCCTTAAATCTGAGCCGAATTACCGAATTTAAAAAACTTGTTTCATCACTTCACAAACAAGGATTTAAAGTAGTTATTGATATTGTTTTTAATCATACAGCAGAAGATTTAAATAATCCGACTAGTTTTCAAGGACTTGCGCCTGGATATTACTATCGAAAAACATTTTCTGGAGACTATTTTAATGGCTCTGGCTGTGGTAACGAATTTAAAACAGAAGCCCCAATGGCACGTAAATTTATCTTAGATTATTTAAAATTTTGGATGAGCGAATACAAAATTGATGGTTTTCGATTTGATTTAATGGGCTTAATGGACTATGAAACTTTTTTATCAATAGAAAGAGAACTCCAAACAATTAAAAGTGATGTTTTACTTTACGGAGAACCTTGGGTAGCTGGTGATTGTGGTATCGAAGTTACTGGTAAAGGTGCTCAAAAACAACTACAGTTTTCTGTTTTTAATGACCATTTTAGAGATGCTTTAAGAGGACAAAACTCTCCTGATTCTTGTGGTTTTACACAAGGTAGCGGTGATTTTCAAAAAATTTGGAATGGTATCAGAGGTGGAATTGATGATTTTACCCACAACCCTGCAGAAAGTATTAATTATGTAGCTTGTCACGATAATTATACTCTTAGTGATAAACTAAAATTATCTTTAAAGCAATACGAATACCTTACCCAAAAAGACTTAATACGATGTGAAAAACTTAATGCTTTATTAATTATGACTTCTCAAGGAATACCATTTATACAGGCAGGACAAGAGTTTGCCAGAAGTAAAAACTTTGATCACAATAGCTATCAATCTAGTGATCTTATCAATCAAATTGATTGGTCAAAAAAAGAAAAAAATATTGAACTGTTTCAATTTTACAAAAACTTAATTACCCTTAGAGGGCAACATAAATTATTAAGATTAAGTAATCGTGAGCAAGTACAAGAAGCTTATACATATATAGAAAGTGATAAAATTTCTAAACAATTATTTGTCTTTAAGCTTAAAAACTTTAACTTAATTGATAGTTTTGAGTCACTCATTTTTATTTTAAACCCAAATACCCAATCATCACAAGTAGATTGGACTAACAATGACTACAAAGTTATCATTGATTCAAAGCATTTTCACTTAAAAACCAAAGATGCTGTGACTCCTGATGTAACTTTTCACTTAAAACCGTTTGATTTTATTGTACTTGCTAAATTCAATCTTAAATAAACTATGAAATATTTACTTTTTTTCTTACTCTTTTCTTCTTCTTCTGCTACAAATATTGAATTTTCTAAATCTTTTAGTATTCACAATCATAACGATTATAAATACATTGAAATATTTGATAAAAATCATAATATCTTACAACAAATTACTATTGGTAAAAACTTTTCTAAAATAAAAAAAAAACATCACAAAGCTACTTTTATTCAACTTCCTATAAAAAAGATTGCTAGTCTTTCTACTACTCATTTATTTCAATTAAAACAATTAAACTCTCTATCTAAATTAAATGGCATTGGTTTTTATCAATATTTATCAGACTTAAATTTAAAAAATAAATTAAAAAAACAAAATGTTAAAGAGATGGGAATGCCTGGACAAATTAATTTTGAAACTGTTGTTTTTGCAAAACCCCAACTATTATTTTCATATCATGTACCATCAGATGAAGATACAATCAAAAAACTTTCAAAAATAGGTATTCATACAATTTATATTCATGAATACTTAGAGTCACATCCACTTGCATATGCTGAATGGATTAAACTATTCGCCTGTTTTTTTGAAAAAGAACAAGAAGCTGAAAGCATTTTTAAAAAAATTAAAAATAGATACCTACGATTATCTAAATTATTATTAAAAGTCAAAATAAAACCTAGTGTTTTTATGAATGAAAATTATGGTGGAACATGGTACATGCCAAACTCTCAAACTTTTATGGCACAACTTATTAAAGACGCAGGTGGTAAGTACTTATTTGATAATTTATCTGGTACTGGTAGTTCTAAACTCTCTATTGAAACTGTTATTGTTAAAGCTTTAAAGGCTGATTATTGGTTAAATCCTGGTCAGGTTATTAGCTTAAATGATTTAAAACAAAATGACTCTAGATATTCATTATTTAAAGCCTTCAAAAAGAAACAAATATTTAATAATAATCTAAGAGTTTTAAAACATTTACCCAATAACTACTTTGATGAGGCACTTTCACAGCCTCATTTATTATTAGCTGACCTAATCTCTATTTTTCACCCTCAAATACTAAAAACGCAAGCCATATGGTATCATCGGCTAAAATAGCACTCTAAGGTTTACTACTCTATGTTTTTTAATTCTTTTAATTGGCTCTTTCTATCTATACTTACTTTACTTATTCGACTTATTCCATCGAGCTATCACTATCTTTTATTTTCCATTTCTGGAATCATCTTTGTATCTTTTTATAGTTTAAAATCTGCTATAGCACTAATTTTAATAAGCATAACTTTATTATTCTTAAATTTAATAAAAAATAAAAAGTTCTCCTTCGTTGCTTTACTAGTTGCATGTAGCTGTTACGCCTATATTATTATTCATTTTGAGATTAAAATAAGGGATAGTTTTCCTTACGAATTACTAGTTCTAATGTGGTTTAACCTTGCTAGATATTGGCATGTTTGGATAGATTTTATCTCAAAAAATACTAAACTTTGCAGTAAAGAACTTTTATCTTACTTATGGTTCCCCCCCATTTTATTTGCAGGTCCAATAGAAACCTATCAAGATTTTCAAAAATTTTATCAAAAGCCACGTAAAGTCAATATAGAAATTTTTTTTACTTTAATGTTAACAGCATTTTTTAGTGGTATAATCTCGTACTTAATCAACCAACATCTTTCTAACTATACAGCTGATTTTTCACATGAGTCTGCCTTTTCTCTTTTTACTTATATAAATTTAAGTAGTATTTTAATCTTTTTTGATATGTCATCTTGGATTTGCTCATCAAGGGCTGTTGCACATTTAATGGGATATCCTTTTGATAGTATTAATTTCAAAATTTTTTTATTATCTAAAAACCCAATTCAATTTTGGAATCGTTGGAATATGTCTTTTACTAGATGGATACAACGATATATATTTGCTAATAGTATTACCTTATTTATGAACAAAAAGTTACACATCATCACTTGGACATTCATTTGGTTTATAGCTTGTGGTTTATTACATAACTACTCCTTACATTTTGTTATATGGGGGACAATTCATGCTCTTGGTATTTTAATCACTTATAGCTTTTTAAAACCAAAGATGGCTCTTCAAAAACTACCTTTTTATAATGCTTATGTTTACCGAACTATCACTACAATATCTACCCTTTTATTTTTACATATTACTTGTATCTTTATGAGCCCTCATTACTTTTCTATATTAAATCGTTATAAGGTCTTAGTCATAGATAGTTTTTATTAATTGATTGGATTATTTTTATGATTTTTGAACCAAATATTGAAAATAAAGTATTAGCTTTAATGGCTAAATATAAAAAACAAACTGATTACCTAGAGATACGCCTTGAAGAAAAAGAAAATGAAGGCATCAATCTAAATAAAGACGGTATCCAAAAAATTGGATCTTCTAGTCGTCTAGGTGGTTGTGTTAGATCATGTTATAAAGGTGGATTTGGTTTTGCCTCGTTTTGCTCCTTAGAGCAAGCTGAATCTAAAATTCAAGAAGCTATTTCTATCTCTAAATTAATAGGGGTTTCTAAAACAAATTTAGCTCCTGTACCAGTTATAAATGACTGGGTAAAAATTCAACCCCTTTTAAACCCTAAAGATGTTAGTTTAACTGAAAAAGTTAATCTACTTAAATCATACCAAGAAGTCTTTGAACAAGTAAAATCTGATAGAATCTTAGATTATAGTATACGTTTTGTACAAGATTTTCATAACAAACTATTTGTTAATAGTGAAGGTAGTCATATAAAACAAGAGTTTTTAGCAATGGATTTTGTTTTAGGTGCTACTGCTTTTTATAATGGTATACAAACTCCAATGCAAAAAGTTTTTAATTCAACTATGGATTTTAAATTTTGTCGAAATAAAGAAAATGAAATAAAAGAGATTTGTGATGATGCCCACTTATTTTCAGATGCCAAAGATATGAAAGGCTGTGAAACTACAGTTATCATGGATTCAGCATTATCAGGAGTTTTTGCTCATGAAGCCTTTGGTCACACCTCAGAAGCTGATTTATTTGCTTCAAGTCCAGGAGGTCGAGAAACTCTAAAAATCGGACGTAAATTTGGTAGCGAAAAACTCAATATTTATGATTGCGGAGATACTTGGAACCATTCAGGTAGTCTAAAATATGATGATGAAGGAGTAGCAACCAGAAACTCTCCTTTAATTGAAAAAGGGGTTTTAGTTGGTCGATTACACTCAAGATCAACTGCCTATGACTTTGATGAAGATGTAACAGGGAGTGCTCGCTCTATTTCTTATGAGTTTCCACCAATCGTTAGAATGAGAAATACTTGTATCGGAAAAGGTGAAGATAAATTTGAAGATTTAGTCGCTGATGTTAAAAGTGGTATTTATGCTGTTAGTCTTAGAGGGGGGTTTGGTGGAGAGAACTTTTCTTTTAGTCCATTAAAAGGTTACATTATCAGAGATGGTAAAATTTGTGAACCTGTTAAAAACTTTAATATTACAGGTAATTTATTTGAAACTTTAGGTAATATTGATGGCATAACTGGCGAAGAAGACTTTGAAACTTTAGCAGCAAGTGGAGAAAACGGAGGTTGCGGAAAGATGGAGCAATATCCATTAGGTGTAGGTATGACTGCCCCACGTATCAGAATCTCTAAAATTTTAGTAGGAGGAAACTAAAATGAGTTGGCAAATCTTTGAAACAACTGGTGAAACCCTACAAATTAAATATGAAAAAAATAAGTTATTATCTTATGAAAGCAAAAGTTCATCAAGTAAAACTCTTAAACTTATTGAAGGTGAAAAACGAGCTATTGTAACTGGCGAATTTGAAACTAGTGACGAAGATTTAATAAAATCTGCAAAAAAGTATATTCAATATGGTTACCTAGTTGATTACGATTTTTTAAAAGATATCAAATACAGTACAAAACCTAAACTACAAAGTAAGTATTTTGAATCTCTAAATCCCAAAAAAATTCAAGAAATTGGAGACTTATTGATTAAAAAAGTCTCTGATAATATTAAAAATCTAGCTGTTGATTTAAAAATTGCTAGAAGTAGCCAACAAGTTCAAATTAGAAATTCTTTCCATTTAGAAGGGGGTTATGAAGTTGATACTTTTATTATAGAAGCTTTATTCTCTGCTTGTAATGAAAATGATATTTTCTTTTGGGATAGTACTTTCTCGTCTATTCCACAATCTGAAAATGAAATTTGGGAATGGTTAGATAATTTAATTATACAATTAAAACAACTACAAACTATTTCAGAAATAAAAGCTGGTTCTTACCCATTTATATTTCCACCTGAAATTGTGAGCTCTTGCCTTTTACCTGTTTTAGATTCTGGATTCTCTCCACGAGGACTTGAAAATAAAACCTCTCCTTTATTTTCAAAGTTAAATCAAAAAATATTATCTAAAAAAGTTAATATTTATGAAACTGCACAATATATACCCTTTGACTCAGATGGTATTCCTAGTGAAGCAAAAAGTTATATAAAATCTGGAGTACTAACTAATTTACCAATCGCTTTATCTTCTGCTAAAAAAATAGGTTTTAAAGCAAACGGTGCAAATTTTAACGGTAGTTTTTGCTCTGATTTAACTTTTGAACCTGGAGATACATCTGTATCTGATATGATTCAGTCTATTTCAGAAGGGGTTTATTTGCTGATGTCTGGAGATATGACTCAGGGTGAAATTATTAATGGTGACTTATCTGGCACAATCATGGTTGCTTTACATATTAAAAATGGTAAAATCATTGGCCGAATCAAAGGTAAAACTCTTAGCTGTAATTTTTACCAAATTTTAAATGAAAAACTATTATCTATTAGTACAGAAACTAAATCTTTTGGTTCTCAATCTTTTTTGAAATGTCCTTATATCATGGCTGAAAATATCTCAATTATATAAATAGTAAGTATTTACTTTAAAGTGTAACCTTTTTACACCTTATATCGTATCACTAAATATATATTAAAACTATTCTACTTTTAGGAGTCTTTGTGAAATTCACTCGTTTATTATTATCATTAAGTTTAATTGGAGCTTTTAGCTTTAATACAATCTTTGCAAATAGTTATTCTACTATGCAATCTAAGTTGGGTGAATCATTCAGAAACAGTGCCGATCCTTATGCTGATGAGTATATAAAAAAAGACCCTTTAACAAGATTTCCTGCACTCCAAAGTCAAAATGAAAACCTATGGATGTTTGATAACTTTAGAAACTCAACTCTTAAGTGTCGTAAAGGTGATATTTTAGAAAACGGTGAAAAGTGTAAAAAAGCAAAAATGAAAATATCTTGGACATCTGCTTTAGTTGATATAAATAAAGTTAAAAAAGTTAGTCTTGTTATGACTACTTTTAATACAAAAATAGGCCCAATTAAAATGCAAACTGGCCATGCTCAAATGTTATTTGAATTTGAATCTGGTGGAGTTATGACTCCAGAAGGTCCGGTTGACTCTTTAGTAAACTCATATGAAGGTTACAGAGATAAAGGTACAATATTTAATCCAATCAAAGGCATGAGAGATGCTTATGATTCTATTATGGTACTCGGTACTTTTAGTGATGTCATGTTAAAAGCTCTTACTATTTTTAATGGTATTCAGATTTATGAGCTAAACTTCACAAAAGAACAAATGAAAATTGCTCTAACAAATACACTAGCTATTTCAACAAATCGTGAGAAACTTGCAAAGAAAAAGTATCATACAACTAGAAACTCATGCGTAACCAATCAAGTAGAAATTATTAACTCTGCTCTTCCTGAAGAAAAAAGAATCAAAGAATGGCATACTTTTTTAGGGGCAAGAACCTTCAGAACATTATATTCTATTCTTCCTGGTAAAATACCTAAAACTTTACGTAAAGCTGGTTTAATGAAAAGTGAAATATCACGAGTCGGTCGAGAGCGAATGCTTGAGTATTATGACGAGTATCAAAAAACTAAAAATGTTAAATTACAACAATATAGGGTATTCAATAGCTTATATAATTAGTATTTTAAAAAAATAGCGTTCTATAAAAGAAAGAGTGATAAATAAATATTCATCACTCTTTCTTTTTGTGTTATTTATATTAACTGGTTTTGTACAAACCAGTTTTCTATACGTCTTTGTTCACCCAAAAATGTCTCTATTTAAAAGTAAAGTTTTAAATATGCTTATTAGTAAATGTCAATTTACACTAGGGGTGATCGGTATTTTGGTTAAATCTTCATCTTTATTTTTTGTTGAATTTATTTTTCTAAATGATCCATACGGATGTTAGAAACGGCATTTTTATTGCCAAGAGCCATATTGCTCAATCAACTAAAAAATTATTTAAGCTAAAAGGATCAAAATGAGTGAAGATAAAAAAGTAGAAAATGAAGAAATCCAAGAAGTTCAAGAAACCCAAGAAGATAAAAAAGATCAAGCAAGTTTTGATACTCTTGGTTTAAACAAATCAATTCTAAAAGCAGTTAAAGACTTAGGTTTTATAACTCCAAGTGCTATTCAAATAGCTGCAATCCCAGTAATACTTGATGGACATGATGTTGTTGCACAAGCTCAAACAGGTACTGGTAAAACGGCAGCATTCGGTTTGCCTTGTATTCAAAAAATGACTGACTCACATGATACTCAATTATTAGTAGTTGTACCTACACGTGAGCTATCAATGCAAGTTGCTAATGCTCTTAAGACTTTCGTAAAAGGGCAAGATATTGATGTATTGTCTATTTATGGTGGCTCATCATATAGAGATCAATTAGGCCCATTAAGAAGAGGCGTTGAGATTGTTGTTTCAACACCAGGTAGATTAATGGACTTATTAAAAAATTATAAGTTACCTAAATTTACACCAAACATGGTTGTTTTAGATGAAGCTGATGAAATGTTAGACATGGGTTTTTATGAAGACATCTTAGAAATCTTCAAATATTTAACTGATGATAAACAAACATTATTGTTTTCAGCAACAATGCCAAATCAAATCAAAAGACTTGCTCAACAAATTTTAAATGAGCCTGTTGAACTTGCGATTACAAAAAGTCAAGATCAAACAATCAATAAAGATATTAAAGAAATTTACTACGTTATTAGTGAAAAAGAAAGATATCAAGCAGCTGTACGTATCTTGCGTTTTCAAAACCCTAATAAAACTATTATTTTTTGTAAAACAAAACGAGATGTAGATCAACTAGTTACTAGCTTAGTATCTGGTCAGTTTAATGCTAAAGGTCTTCATGGAGATATGAGACAAAATAGCCGAAAAGAAGTTATCGATTCTTTTAGAGCTAGTACAACAAATATATTAGTTGCTACTGATGTTGCTGCTAGAGGTTTAGACATTGATGATGTTTCTCATATTATCAACTTTCATTTACCTTTTGATGAAGAAAGCTATGTACACAGAATTGGACGTACTGGTAGAGCTGGTAGGACAGGTACTGCAATTTCTTTTGTTAACTTAAATGAGTTTAGACAGATTCATAAATTAAAGAAAAAATTTGGTAGTAGCATGACTCATGAGTTTCTACCTACATTAACTGAAATGCGCCAAGAAAAAGTCGTTAGTATGATTGAGACAATTGCTCTTGAGCATGGTGGTAGTTTCGCTTTATCTAATGTACAACGCCTAGCTGAAATGTGTGGAAGCATGGAATCAGCAGCTGAAAAACTAATGTCTTATTTAATGAAACTTGATAAATATTCTGGACCAAATACAATTGGTGTTAGAGGTCCACGCTTAGAAGAGTTTTTTGAAAAATTAGAAAATCCACGCTCTGGTGGAAGTAGAGATGGTGGTGGAAGCCGTTCAAGACGTAGAAGAAGTGGTGGAGGCGGAGGAAATCGAGGAAATGGCGGAGGAGACCGAGGAAACGGTGGAGGAGATAGAAATAGATCTTCAAGCCGAAAAAGCAGAGATGACTCTTACGGTAACTCATCAAATACTGGTTTTAAAAAAAGAAAACCATCTTCTTCAAGAAGAAGTAAAAACTAAACTATCATAGGACTAAATATTTTTATTTAGTCCTTTTTTCGTTAAAGGTAATTATGATTTTTAAACCCTCAATTGAAGACCAAGACTTTAATCATGTTGATTTTACAATTAATTTATTAAATGGACGTGAATACGAAAATTGTACTTTTAATCATTGTAACTTTTCTGAACTAAACTTATCTAACATTGATTTTATAGATTGTAACTTTGATAACTGTAACCTTAGTAATATCAAGATAAATGACATTGTATTTAGAGAAATTCTATTTACTGAATGCAAAATGATCGGAGTAGATTTCTCCAATATAAAACAACTTGTATTATCAATAGAGTTTAATAATTGTTGTTTAAATTTTTGTACATTTGAAGGCCTTAGTTTAAAGTCAACTAACTTTAAATCTTGTAGCCTCAATGAAACTGACTTTACAAATTGTGATTTAAGCTCATCTGATTTTGAAAAAAGTGATTTATATAGAGCTATTTTTTATAATACAATTTTAATACAAGCTGACTTTTCAAGTGCTACTAATTATATTATTGACCCTGAGTTTAATAGACTTAAAAAAGCTAAATTTTCATTAGATGGTCTTGTTGGTTTACTTGATAAATATGAGATTGAAGTTATTTAAAAGTCTATTAATCCAAGTTAATATACTGATTTGATAAATAATAATACAAGTCATTATTTTCCAATAACTTTTCATAGTGATCAAACTCTCTTACATGACCAGAGTCAAGTACTAACACTTTATCAAAAGACTTACTTATTTCTAGTTTATGCGTTGATAGTAAAATTGTTTGGTCTTTAAATTCTTTAAAAATATTTTGTAAAATTGTTTTTTCTGTATCAGAATCAATCGCTGAGAAAATTTCATCTAATAAAATAATAGCTGGTTTTTGTAAAAATAAATTTGCTAGAATTAACCGCTGTTTTTGCCCTCTTGAAAGATTACTGGCTGATGAATCAATAAAAGTATCATAAGCTTTTGGTAAATCAACAATAAAATCATGACAAGCTGATAACTTTGCGGCTTTTATAATTTGGTCCATAGATACTAATACTGTATTTTTTGTTATACATTCTTTGATAGTACCTTTAAAAACAAAGGAGTCTTGTGAAACATTAAAAATCTGTTTTCTTAAGCTCTTTAAATTGATATCGCTAACTTCAAATCCATCATAATAGATTGTACCTGTACTTAAAGGATATAGGGCACTCATAAGACTAAAAAGAGTCGATTTTCCACTTCCACTACGACCAACTAAAGCAATTTTTTCACCCGCTGAAATTTCTATATTAAAATTTTGTAATACATTTATATCAGGAGCATTATCATATCTAAAGGATAGGTTTTCTATATGAATATTTCCTCTAAATTTTTGAACTTCAATTTTATCTAAATCACCTACTACTTCTATACTTGAATCAAAAATATCTTGAACTCTTTCCATAGCACTAAAAGTGACTTCAAGTTCATCCCAATTTTCAATCAAAGATAATAAATTTTTATTTAAAGTGGCAGACATAATAGAAAATGCTAAAAGCTCTCCAACTGTAATTTTTTGATACATTACAAATTGAAAACCAATTAAAACAATCAATAAATTTAAAAAGTGATGCATAAAATTAGCAGTATTACTTGCAATAATCGAATAATTTAGACCTTTTAAATAAGAGTTATAAAACCTTACTTGCAGGTTTTCCCATCTCCAACGAATGATATTTTGTAGGTTCATTGTTTTTATAGTTTTAAAACCATTTAATATCTCTATGGTAAAGCTTTGTACCTCGCTAGTTTTTTGAAAAATTTCTGTATTTATCATATTCATGTAAGGTCTAATAAGTTTTATAAAAAGTACATTTAAAGCTATCATAAACAATATGATACAACTTAGTTGCCACGAAAAATGAAACATTAATATCAAGTATAATGTAGTTGAAATACCATCTAAAAATATTTGTAAACCATCTTGAGTTAAAAATCTAGATATCCTATCACTTTCATATAAACGAGTTAAAATATCTCCTGATTTATGTCGATCAAAATATTTTAATGGTAATGCTAATAACTGAGTATAAAAGTCTTTAATAATAGATAACTTTACTCTCATTCCAAAATGAGAAACTAATTTAAATCTTAAAAACTCTAAAATAGTTTGTGAAATAAGTAATAAAATAACAAAGCAAAAAATTAAATCTAACCACTCTAAGTTTTGCTCAATAATAACTATATCAACAATAAATTTTGCAAATAATGGAATACTCAAAGACAATAGCTGAATAACTAAAGAAGCTAATATAATGATGGATATTTGCGAAAAAAATGGACGTAAATATTTTATATAATGACTTGAAGTTGAAGCTCTATCATTAAAGTTTGGAAAACACCTACTTGGAGATAGTTTTAAAGTATATTGAGAGCATTCTTTTTGAAAATCTTCTTCAACAAATGATAATTTACCTAATGCAGGGTCTGCAATAAAGTACTTTCCATCTTGATATTTATATAAAACAACCCAGTGAGTAGAGTTCCAGTTAACAATACAAGGTTCTTTTATTTGCTTTAAATCCTCAAAAGTTAAAAACAAACTTTCAGATGAAAATCCTAAACTTTTTGCGCATGATAAAAGGTTTTCTAATGAACATCCTGCTTGAGTTTTATTAAGCATAGAAGTCAAATAAATATTTGAAGGGTAGGTATAATAATAATCACAAATCATTAAAAGGCAAGTTTCACCACAGTCATTATAATTTCTTTGAAAGTGATGTGGAAAAGCTTTTTTTACCCTTATATTAACTGCTTCTTCTTCTTTTATAGCTTTATTATTCAAGGGTTTTATTGCTTCAATTATAGGTTTTTCTTTATTAGCTAGTTTATTATTTGAAAAAAAACAAAATTTACTGGACTCTTGTGCAAACAACCATTGGTATTGTTTTAAAATATCAAAAGATAAAGTATCTCCTCTTGAAATTGTAATTACCTTGTCATCATTTTTTAAGATGAGTTTTCCTTCTAATAAATAGATATCTTTATTTAATGGTAGCTTTGTAAATTTTTCGTTTAGCTCTAAATGATAATAAATTAAAGACAAAGTTTTTTGACAAGTTTTAAGGATTCTATAATTGTCAAAAATGTTTAAAATATCTTCATTTTCTTTTAGTTTACATAACTCTTGTAATAATAAAGGGTCAATTTCTAAAATAATAAGTTCTTTAGAAGAAACTTTTAATTGATATTTAGATACATTAAATTTATATAAAGACTCTACTCCAAATTGCTCTTTTTGCGATAAGGTTTTTAATAGTTTATTATCTTCAAGGTTATGTAAAGAGCTTTGTTCTAAGTTACCCGAAATAATAATAATCATCGATTTTATTATCTCACCACTTTGAAAAATTACTTTCCCTAAATGATATTCTTTTAATGAAACACATTCTGCAACTCTTTTGATTTGATCTGAATTTAATTCTGAAAAAAAGTCTTGATGAGATAAATATTCTAAATTTAACTCATTCACTAAATGACTCCTAAAGAGTTATCAATATTAAGAAAAAAGTTTATAATTGATTTTTTTTCAGTTAAAATTTCTACGTCAACCTTAAGCCCTGGAAACATATTAATAATCTTATCTGAGAGCGTTAAGTATTTTTTTTCAATTGAAATACTTACAACAAAATGGTTGGCATCTCCTAGGTGAGTAGATATTTTTACAACCTCTCCACTAATTAAACCAAACTTTTGAAAAGGATATGATTTAACTTTAACAAATACTTTATCTTTTAAGTGAATTAAATGAATATGAGAAGATTTTACTTTTGCATTTACTTCAAGATGGCTATTTGATGGTAATAAATGTCCTACAATCATACCACTACTTAAAATATTTTGATTTACTTTATTTTTAATCCCTGTAATTACACCTGCCCTAGGCGATTTTATATAAGAATAGTAAATTTTTTGTTGCAATAAATGTAGTTTTTTTTCTTTGTTTTTGAAACTTAATTTATTATTTTCTAGTAATATTTCTAATGATTTAATCAAATTAGGAATCCTAGACAAGTTTTGTTTTAACTCTATTTTCAATAACTGAATTGTTTCAGAGTTATTATCCTCTTTTATTTTAGTAAATTGCAATTGAACCTGAGTTTTTAATAATCTAGATATTAACTCACTGACCCGAACATTAAAAATTTTTCTTTCTTGATAAGAAGATATCACTAAAGGATTTTTATATATTTTCGTTAATATTTTTATACCTTGTTGTAAATATTGTATTTCATTTTTTAAAAAAGATATCTTCTTTTTTATTTTTTTAGGGTTTGCATTCCCAATAATTGGATTTATTTGAAGAATATCTGAACCTGCTTCAACTTTATCTCCCACTTTTATAATTGCTTTTATCAGCTCGCAATCATGCTCTGCGATAATTGCAATACTTGAATCTAAAGATGTGAACTCTCCTTTTGCTTTTATAACTCTATGAGTTTTAAATATAAACAAAAATAACAATAAGCTAATAGTAAAAACTGAAATGATATATACTGAAACTTTATAATAAATAGGAGGAATTTCTTTTAAGACAAAAGAATAATTATCTATACTAAGTTTATCTTTTAAATGGTTTTGCTTACTTTCTTCTATTTCTGACATATTTAATGTTTAATTCCTACAAAATAAATGATAATACATTTCTTGTTTGTTTGTTAATTGTGTATGAGTACCCACTTCAATTAGTTTACCTAAGTTCAAGACAAATATTTTATCTGACGAACTAATATTATAGGGGTTGTTTCCTATGTATATTAAAGTTTTTCCTTTCATTAGGTTTGTTAAGTTTCTAAAAACTTTTGCTTCTGACTCTGGATCTAAAGCCGATAGAGCTTCATCTAATATAAGTACTTGTGGGTTTGTTAAAATCGCCCTAGCTAAAGCAATTTTTTGTAATTGCCCTGTGCTCAAACCAATTCCTTTATCTCCAATAATAGTATCATATTTATTAGGTAAATCTTGAATAAATTCATGAGCTAAAGTCAAAGTTGAAGCAGCAATAATTTTATCAAAATCAATATTTTTATTTGCTATGGAAATATTTTCACGAATTGATCCTGAAAAAACCCAAGATTCTGAATCAATTAATAAAATTTGCTTTCTAATCGAGTCTGAGTCTATTGATAAAATATCACAATGATCTAATAATATAGCTCCTGAATTTACTTCATATAATTTTATAATTAATTGCACTAATGTTGATTTTCCTGAACCGCTTCTTCCTACTAATGAAATATGCTCCCCTTGAGAAATTTCTAAAGAGATAGACTCTAAAGTCTTTTTATAATTGTCTAGATCAAATTGAAAGTCTACGTCTACTAAAGAAATTGCACCATCTAATTTATGAATTTGAGTTAAATTTGAGTTTAAATCACTTTTTAAGTTAAAAACTTCTGATATTCTTTTAAGTGAATTTCGTATTTCTAAAAACTCATCCCATATTCTGCTTAAATCTTTTAAAGGAATCAAAATAAAAGCCAAACAAGTATAATATAATAAAAATAAGCCTAAACTTAGCTCTTGTTTTAAAACTAAAGAGGCCCCTAAATATAATATAAAAACAAAGCATAGTTTTGAAAAAAAACTTAACATTAAAGTTAAAAATGAGTTTAACTCATAAGCTTTATATCTCTCTGTTTCTGTTTGATAAAAATAGTTTAAACCATCTTTAAAAAAAAGTTTTTCACTAGCATCAGTTTTAATTGTTTTTATACCTGATAAAAGATCAACCATAAAAGACTCTTGTTTATTTCTAATAAAAAAGGTTTCAATCTCTTGTTTTCTAATGTAAGGAGTAACTAAAACAAATATAACTAAAAAAATTAACAAAAAAGCAAATACACTATAGGTTAAACCTATATGTATTTTATACAAAACAAAAAGATAAACAAAAAGAGATAGAGAATCACTTAAAACATTGAGACTATTATTAGATACAAGTAATAAAAGACGTTCATTTTCATTGATTCGAGAGCTTAAGTCTCCAACTTGCATTTTGCTACGTTCCATCATATTTAAGTTTAAAATATAGTGAAAAAATTTTAAAGTAATCGAGCTACTTACATTTCTAATAATATGTAGTACTAAGTTCGTTCTAATAAAATAAGATAAACATTGAAAGCACATCACAATAAAGCCAATTAAAATGATAGAGTTAAACATGTATTGGTCTTTATGAATCAAAACTTGATCTAGTAAAATTGAAATTGAAAAGGGGCCAAATAAACTAATACTATGTATAAAAATACTTAATAATATAATCCCAAAAACTAAGTTAAAATAGGGCTTCAAAAAAAGGTAACTATACTTAATAAAGCTTTGTTGCTTTCCTAAGTTTGGAACCGAACTTAAAGAGATCAATTTTTGATTCCAAAAGTTAAAAAACTCTACTTTAGAATAATGTAAAAGTCCAGAAAGGGGATTACAAATAACCACTCCCTCTTCATCAAACTTATATAATATTTGTAATTGACCATTTTGATCTTCGATAATAGCTGGTAATAAAGCTTGATTTAATTTTTGTTTTTGTATAAACAAAGATCTAGTTAATATATCTAAACCTTCTATTTTAGTAGAAATAGTAGACAAAGATTCATTTTTATTTGATAAAATTTGTTGATCTAACAATTGGTCTAAAGAAAAGTCAATATCTAAGCTTTTTGCAATCATAGCAATACAACAAACACTACTTAAGATTTGTTTTGAGGTTTCTACACAATAAAATTGATCATTACTAAAATTAGACTCAATCATTTTATACTGTATATTTATTAATGAATCTCTATCTGTATACTCTTGATGTTCATCGTTTTGAGATAATAGAGTCTCTTCTTGCATTAAACGATGAGTAGCTTGTTTATTTAAAAGAACTTGAATATTCGGAACTTTTTTTGTAATTTCAATGAACTGGTCACGACTTAATTTTAAACACTCTGTATCTTCACTTGCTATAACGGCTGCTGAGCGTGGTCTTGAGTATAAAAGAGACATTTCACCTATCAAAATACCTGGACGAACTATAGCTATAACAGTATTATTTGCGCTTTGTTTTATTACTCTTACTTTTCCTTTTCTAATAATAAAAGCTGCATCACCTGGATCATTTTCTTCAAATAAAAACTCTCCTTCTTTTATTTGAACTCTCTCTACTGAATCTAATAATAATTTACTCTCTTTAGGGTTTAAACTTGAAAATACATGTAATGTGCGTAAAAAATTTACTTCATCATGCAATTGGATTCGTTGCTCAATTAAACTTTTAAAGTCTTGAAAAGTATCTATTAAATTTTGAAAAATATTAGAGGGAATTTTTAAAAGTATAACCGTCGAAGATGCCCGTACTGTTTTTGAAACGGGCTTATTTAAGAGTAATGACTCTTCACCAAAACTATCACCTTTTTGTAAAGTTGCTAAAGTAATTGCTTTTTCATTATTTTGCTCATCTAAAACTCTACATTTACCAGAATAAATAACAAAAAAGCCTTGTGCAGTATCTCCAGCTTTTAAAACAATATCGCCTAATGAAAAAGAGTATACTTGAAAAGAGTCAGAAATTTTTTGAATCTCAGAATCAGGAATGATATTTAAAAGATCGTTCTTGTTTAAAGCAGCTTGAATATCTTGATATTTCATAGTTTTTTATTTATATCCAAATATAAGATTCACAATTGTTTTGCATAAGGTCTAATTTTAATGAACCTTATATGGATACGGTGATAGAATATTATTTTACGAAAACCATATACTTTTGTCTATTAAATCTAAATTAAATAAATAATATATTCTCAAACATTTTAAACCTATCAACGTTACTTAATATTATGAGAAATCAAAAAGTCATTACATCTTTGCTTTTATTATATTGAAACAACAAAAACAATAAGAACAAATATTTCATGTATAAGTAAAAAGAAGGTTAAAATGACAAAGTTTCAAAATTTCATTAAATATTTACCATTTATTTTACTTATTATTCAATACAATAAAAGTTTTCATATCAATACTTTAAATTTTATAATTATAATTTTATTAATCATAAAAAGCATACATTTAGATTTTAAAGAGTTTAGTTTAAATATAAGTTTAACTACTTTTTTAACTTTAGTATTTGTAATTGCAAAATTAATAATTATATCTATATTTTATCAACCATCTAGATGTGGAGGAGGTCGTATTAAAACCCCTCAAAGAGTTTGTTTTTCACACCAACAAATTATATTTGGTGCTATTGAAATGTACAACTTAGATAATGACTCAAATATTAATATCTCAAAAAAAGGAAGTTTTAAAAAATTAATCCAACTAAAATATTTAGACAATATGTATCGATGTCCATCTAATGCCCCTAGAACAATTAAAACTAAAATATTTGGACCAAAAGAAAATAAAATTATGTATTACCAAAAAGAAAATACAGATGATATTTGTTGTGAAATACATGGTTGTGTAAATGATAACTTCTAAATACGTATTAAAAAAATACATACCCAAAACACTAAAACTATTTGCATTTGGGTATAAAAAAAACCTTTTTTATTTGTTTATCATATGGTTTCTATTTCAATCATCAGAAATTGAAATTTATATAGACGCTAATTTAAAATTTATTCTTTCATTTATCTTTTTACTCAGTTTTATTGATATATCTATTTATAAACTCAATGAGTTTCATCATAAAGCTCTTTTGTTAACCATTTTATATCTTATTATAGCTAGGTTTTATCAACATCTAGCTTTTAAAATTGTTATCATTCACAGTGATTTAATCTTAATTCTATTTTGTTTGTTTAGAAGCTTACACCTAATATTTTCATTTATTTCACTTTTAGTTTTTGAAAAAGAGGATAAGTTACAAAATTTAAGTGGAATAATAATCATTTTATTTATGGTTCTTTTATCTATTCCAAAAAGACGACATGGCTGTCGTTCTACTTATAAAAGAAAATGTTTTACTAATTTAAAAGCTGTGCTGGGAGCTTTAGAAATGTATGAACTAGATACTGGGATTCAATTACAATTAAATAACAAAGAGGATTATGCAAATCTTGTTAATCAAAATTATATGCGATATCCCTATACTTGTCGTGTTCAAAAACAAAATAAAACTCCTTATTATATTACTAAAAATAGGGACGTTTGCTGTAAAATACATGGATGTGTACAATAGACCATGGTGAAGTTGATGTAAAATTATGGCAATATTAAAGACGTTATAAATTATCCCGAGGGTATACTTTCACGTCTTAAACATTATTTCTTGACCTATAAATAAATACCAGAAGCCAATGAAAAGGCTAAATGTGAAATAACTCATTTATACGGAAGAGAGGAAGCTCTAAAAGTTATTGAACTATCTATTTTAGATTACAATGAAAAATTCAGGAATTAATTATGCCATGTATGAGATAATCTTAGAGGGTATATAAAAAACTTATTTCAATTGCAAATCCATCTTACCAAAATAATTTATCCCACATAGACTTTACAAAGTCAAAAGCTCTATCAATTACAGATTTTTTAGGTGCTTGATAGGTATTTCGGGTATCTCTTTGATAGTCTTTCTTTTCGGGCCTACTATCTTTATCATAAGATTTTCTATCCTTATTATAGCTTTTATTTTTTGAATAATTAGAATCTTTTTTACCTTTATAATTTGAATTATCTTTTTTAGGCTGATTATGCTCTGGTTTATGATACTTTTTACCAGATGGTTTGCCTCTGGTTGATTTATAGTCATTATTTCGCTCTACATTTTTATCATGGTTTGTTTTTGGTTTATATTCAGGCTTTTCTTTTTCTTGTTTTTGCTCTTGTTTTTGCTCATCATAAAAAACTGGAACTATACCAGTTAATTTTAAAGTATCTTGAAAAGCTTGGTCATCACGAGTTGTAATAAAACTCATTGACTCGCCTTTTTTACCCATACGACCTGTACGGCCTGTTCGGTGAGTAAAAGACTCAGCATCATTAGGAAAATCATAATTAACAACATGTGTTACATTTGAAAAGTCAAGCCCACGACCAGCAACATCAGTAGCCAATAAAATTTTGGTTCGGTTATTTTTTACTCTTTCAAAAATAAAGGTACGCTTTTCTTGTGGCAATCCACCATGAATATATTCAACATCTCTAAATTTTCGTTTTAACTCACTACAAACACTTTCAACATTACGTCTTGAATTACAAAAAACAATGACTTGTTTGTAATTAGCATCTTTTAAATAGTTTATTGTATGCTTTATTCGATCACGATGAGTAATTTTTTGAAAATAATGATCAATATTTGCAGGAACCATTTCTTCTTTTTTAAGCTCAACTGTAACAGGGTCTGTTAAACATTGATGCGCCAAGCTAGAGATCTCTTTTGGCATTGTAGCTGAAAATAACAAAGTTTGGTGTTTGTTCATGATACAAGATAAGATAAACTGAATATCTTCAAAAAATCCCATATTTAACATCTCATCAGCCTCATCTAAAATAAAGGTAGTTAAATGCTTAAAAGAAATTTTTGATGAGTAAATATGATCAATTAATCGACCAGKAGTAGCCACCARAAWTTNNMCRYMMWSATKTANMMTMSWTKGTTKCNTNSARYAATNGRKAMAMYACCANAWWSAGCNARAGTTTCAATATCTAAATACTTAGAAAACTTTTCAATCTCAGAAGTATATTGAAGAGCAAGCTCACGAGTAGGTACAACCACTAAAGCTTGAATCTCTCTGCTCTCAAGATCAATTTTTTGAAGTAGGGGAATAGCACAAGCACCAGTTTTACCAGACCCTGTTTTTGCTAATCCTAAAATATCTCTTCCGTTGATTACTTCTTGGTAGGTTTTTTCTTGAATTGGAGTTAAATCCTCATAGCCAACTTCAGTAATAGCTTTAAGAAGATTTTCTCGCATATTTAATTCTGTAAACTTCATTTGTTCCTTAATTTAGGTCAAGTAATATTACTTGCACCTTATTGCACTATATAATAAAAAGTACAATCATTTAGTTTAAATTATATTATATTTAGTACAAATAAACTCTCAAACTTTATATAAAATCAAACATTATAATCTAAAACTCAATATTTAAACAAATATGAACTAAGTTGATAAGATAAACTAAAAACTATAGAGCAATTTATCATTAGTAGATTCACTTAATAAATTAATTTCTCTCTAGTTTTCTATATTTAATAGTCTTAGGTTGTGCTGCATCAGCCCCAAGCCTTTTAATTTTAGCCTCTTCATATTCAGTAAAATTACCCTGAAAAAACTCTACATGCGAGTCACCTTCAAATGCTAAAATATGAGTAGCAATACGATCTAAAAACCATCTATCGTGAGAAATAACAATAGCAGAACCAACAAAGTTTTGAATGGCTTCTTCTAAGGCTCTAAGAGTGTTTATATCTAAATCATTAGTAGGCTCATCTAATAATAGTACATTAGCACCTTGCTTTAAAATTCGAGCTAAATGAACTCTATTTCGCTCTCCACCAGATAACATACTAACTTTTTTTTGTTGATCGCTTCCTGAAAAATTGAACCTTGAAACATAAGCTCGAGAGTTCATTTCACGTTTACCAAGTTGCACAACTTCACTACCTTCTGAAATAACTTCCCAAATTGTCTTAGTATCATCTAGTACATCTCTACTTTGATCAACATAAGCAAGTTTTACTGTTTCACCAACTTTAAAACTGCCACTATCTGGAGTTTCTTGCCCAGTTATTAATCTAAAAAGAGTAGTTTTACCAGCACCGTTAGCACCAATAACCCCAACAATAGCACCAGGAGGGATAACAAAGTCTAAATTTTCATATAATAATTTATCATCAAATGCTTTAGATATACCCTTAGCATCAATTACAATACTACCAAGTCTTGGCCCAGATGGGATATATAGTTCAATATCTTTAATAGTAGCTTTTGACTCTTCATTGAACATGGTTTCATAAGATTTAATACGAGCTTTTGATTTACTTTGTCTACCTTTTGCAGAAGTGTTTATCCACTCTAGCTCTTTTTTCAAAGCTTTTTGTTTTTCACTTTCATGCTTTTCTTCGGTAGCTAATCTTTTTGATTTCTGATCTAACCAAGATGAGTAGTTACCTTGCCACGGTATGCCCTCACCACGATCAAGCTCTAAAATCCAACCAGCTACATTATCTAAAAAATATCTATCGTGAGTTACAGCTATTACTGTACCTTCGTATCTTTTTAAGTGTTGCTCAAGCCATAAAACACTTTCAGCATCTAAATGGTTAGTTGGTTCATCTAAAAGTAAAATATCTGGTTTTTTAAGAAGTAATCTACAAAGAGCAACACGACGTTTTTCTCCACCAGATAATATTTTAATCGAAGTTTCACCAGCAGGGCATCTCATAGCATCCATAGCTATGCTTAAACGAGTATCTAAATCCCAACCATCCTTAGCTTCAATCTGWTCTTGTATTTTACCTTGTTTCTCAATCAGTTTATTCATTGCATCGTCGCTCATAGGCTCTGCAAATGCATCATTAATTTTGTCGTATTCTTTTAGTAAATCTACAACTTCTTGTAAACCTTCTTCGACAATCTCTCTAACTGTTTTTGTTTCATCTAGGTTTGGCTCTTGTTCAAGTAAACCAATTGTATACCCTGGTGCCAATACCGTTTTACCGTCGAATTGCTCATCAAGCCCAGCTAAAATATTTAATAAAGAACTTTTACCTGAACCATTTAACCCAAGTACACCAATTTTTGCCCCGTAAAAGTATGATAAATGAATATTTTTTAAAACAGGTGTTTTTGCATAAAACTTACTCACACCCATCATTGAATAAATTACTTTTTTATCATCTGCCATTTTAGCTCCATTTTTATGTTGTTTTTATATATGTTAAGAAATTTTGGTGCTCAAAATTTGTGTTAAAATTTATCTTAATTGTAAAGAAGTCATGTAATCAACCAATGGCTTAGGGTCATCAGTGATAATACCATCAACACCCATCATGATATATTTATCCCAATCTTCTTTTTTATTAATTGTCCAAGGGACAACTTTCATGCCGTAAAAGTGTGCCATTGAAATATTATCACTTGTTAAAAGAGTTGCTTTTGGGGAGATGTAATCAGGATTTAAACCTTTTGCAATTGCAGTAAATGAAGGTCTAGCTTTAGCTATTAAAGCTGAAATTTTAATTGACGGATCAAGTAATCTCATACGAATTAATGTTCTATAGTCAAAAGATTGGACGACTGTTCTATGTCTGACTTGATTCTTTTTTAGTGATAAATAAAGTAATTTTGCAAACTTTTTTGGGCTTACTGTATACTCTGGATGATCTTTATAAATTTTAGTCTCAATATTAAACCAAATTTTTTGAGCATTTTTATGCTTATTTTTTCTAAGCATCTCAAACACTTCATCTAAGGTTGGTATTTTTGTACCTTTTATAGTCTTTTGATTTTTAAAACGAGGATTTTGTAAAACCCCACAATCATATGATTGCACTTCACGAAGAGTCATTTTATTAATAAACTTGCCTTTTTTGGGAAGTGAATTACCGTATTTGTCTTTACAAATATCTCCACTAATTTGTGGATTATGACTTAAAACTAAATAATCATCTTTAGTCACAGCTAAGTCAAACTCTAAAACATCTACCCCAACCTCTAAAGCGTATTTAATTGCAGGAAGAGTATTTTCAGGTAAAATTGAACGAGCTCCTCTGTGTCCATGAATCTCAATAAAAGGGGACTCTGCAAAAGCATTATTTAAACTAAATAGTATAGAAAATATGCCTATAAAACTTGTTATTTTTTTCATATTTAACCTCGGTACATCACTTAAAAATATATATTTATTTAATTTTTTGAAATTGTACAATAAAGACAGGCTAAAAAACACTAATATTTAAGATTTTTTGTATATTACTAACTAAGAGAGCTATCTTTCATCAATGTACCAATAGAATCTATTAGTCTTAATGGGCTCCCACCATGTTCTCCGTATTTACTCTTCATTACATCAGCTCCTAATGAATGAATCAATACTCCTTGGATAGATGATTCTTGTTCGGTCATTCCTTGTACAAAAAAAGAAGCAATTAAACCAGATAATACATCTCCACTACCACCTTTAGCTAAAACTGAGTTTGGTTTAGAGTGCATAAAAATTTGGTCATCTCTACAAATCAAGGTAGTTGAGTCTTTTAAAATAATAGTAGACTTAGTTTCATGAGAGCAATAAGACAATAATTCAATACGATTTTTATCTACTTCACTCATATTCATTTTAAGCATGTCACTAAATTCACCTAAATGGGGAGTCAAAATGGTTTGGGCACTTCGCTTTGATAGTATTTCAAACATTTGGGTTTCTGTTTCAAAAGCATGAAGAGCATCAGCATCTAATAAAATTGGACTAGAGCATAATCTACAAAATTCTCTTACAAATTCTTTTGTCCATTCATGGCGACCTAAACCTGGTCCTAAAATAACAAAATCAGCATCAATATCTAATGCTTCTTGTATTCTTGTTATATCTAAATATTCATCAAATTCAGAAAGCTCTACTCCCATAACCTCAGGAACAGAAATTTGAAGTTGCACCATTGCTTGTCTTGAAGTACCTGTAAATACAAGCCCAGTGCCAGAGTGACTACTAGCTAAACTAGCAAAATGTAATGCTCCTAGTTTACCTTTTAAACCACCAATAACTAATACTCGTCCATTCATGCCTTTATGAGACCATGGATTTCTTTTTGGTAGTTTCATTTTTAAATCATTCATTAATTGAATAGTCGTATCCATCTTTGGACTTTTATAAACCCCAATATCAACTAAATGTAGCTCACCAGATACAGAAGACCCTGGATACAAAAAGTGTCCACGTTTATAAAACTGTAAAACAATCGTATGATTTGCTTCTATACAAGCACCTCGGATATCTCCAGAGTCTGAGCAAACACCCGAAGAGATATCTATTGAGACTATATGATCTACTTTATTTATTTCATCTATATTTATTGCTAAGTCATCTAAAATATCTCTTGATAGTCCTGTTCCAAACAAACAGTCTATAACAACATCACAATCGTTACTTTGAAAATGTTCTAAATCTAAAATATCTACATCAAATTTTTTAACAATTTCATAATGATAAATTGCATCTTCGCTAACAGGGTCGTTTAATTGAAAGATCGTCACATCATAATCTGCTAAAATCAATCGTCTAGCAATTACATAACCATCACCACCATTATTACCGCTACCACAAATAATAGCTACTTTGTGGCCTTTATCGTATAAGTTTTTGATTACTTTATATGATTCTCCGCCAGCTTGTTCCATTAATAATATAGATGGAACTCCTAAATCTTGAATCGTGTAACGATCAGACTCACGCATTTGATTTGAACTAAATACATCCATAGTCTCTCACTTTTAATGTCTAACATCTGAAAAGAAGTTTAGGGCATTACCATCATTAGGGTAATTATCATCTTTGTAGATAAAGTTTTTATCTTTACGTGGACCGTCAAACTTAAAAGCATCATTTCTGTCTTTTACAAAAATATCTTGTTTAAAGTTTTCTACATCTATAATTTTAATTTCGTTTATCTCGTTATTAAGTTTATCTACACTCAATAATAAAGTACCTGTAAATATATAGATTGTTTTATTTTTACGAAAGTTTGAATGAATTAAATCTAAATTTTCTGCTAAGTCTGGTAAAAACTTAGATAATAAATCTACACTAATAATAGCTTTAAAACCTCCATTATTATTATTTGTCTTATTGGAAAAAATATTTTCAGAACACAAACAACGTAGTACTCGTAGCTTTTCATTTACAACTTGTAAAGATAAATAAACTAAGTCATCTTTAATTTCTGCATTAATTATAGCAGCTGGATTTTGGTAAGTGATCCAAGATTTAAAAGTCTCTAAACTTGAGTTAGATGTAGATAATAAATTGTTTTCAGGTGGATTAGAATAAAACTTAGGAGTTGAAATAGAAGGGGATGGTAAATCTTTTTGAATATTAATTTTAACTGAACTCAAAGATAATGAAACACTATCTTTATTTTTAGGGTTTTTTACAAAGTCTAAACCAAGCAAAACCAAATTTTTATGGTTATCTTTGTATAAATCATTTATATAGTTCTTATTTTTAAGTAATTGAGGGTACTTCGATTTTAACCATTTTCTGCTTACCGTAATCTTAAAATAACCATTATTAGATTTTAACTGATTTGAAAAGGTAGATTCAGGACAATTATTACAGCTATAATTACTAAAGCTATTATTTAAGGCCTGTAGTTTTAAAGTGACTTTGTTACCTCGTATTTTAAATTCTTTTATGACTGCTGAATTTTGTTCTGATTTATTTGAAACATTATCATCGCTTTCTTCTTTATCACTATTTTCATGAGAGTTTTGATTGTATCTAAGATCAAAAGATCGATCATTTAGTATTGATTGTACATACTCTAATTGTTTATATAAAGAGCTCTTTGGATGGTTTCCAAACTCAAACGATACTCGTTTTGTATTTTTTGCACTCCATGTAAAGTTTACCGAAACTTCGTTTAAAAGGTTTTGTTGATCTAATAAAGAAATTAAAAAACCATTACCAATCATTTCAAAAGCAATATTTTTACGCAATTTAACTAATTTAACAATACTATCTTTAAAGTTTTTAGAGTCATTTGGAGCTTGAAAAATATCATGCAATTTTGTAAGCATTTTATTTATCGCTCTTTTATGCTCTTTATCCCAAGTTAAACCATTATCAAAAACATCTTCTACATCCCCATTTATATTATTATTTTCTGGAAGAGGAACAAGTTTTAAATAAATATCTAACTTTGATTTTAACTGCTCCAATGAATAATTTTTCCAAGTTTTAAGAGCACTTTCATGAAAGAAAATCTGATAAAAGAATCTTGTATTTCGTCTTTTTCTTTTAGTTCTCCATTCTCCAAAATCTATTTGTGAAAAAATTGTTGGAGATAAAGCTCTCATCAAATCTTCTTTTGCTTCTTCTTGCTCCCAACCCCACATACGCTTCTCTCGAATATCCATTGAAGTACTAAAATCACTCAAACTTAAAACTTCACCTTCATCATTAGTTGGTAATAGAGCCGAAACTGAAAAAATTCTAGAGTATTTACTCAAGCCCCACAAAAATTTTCTTTCATTTAGCTTAGTATAAGTAGGGTAAAAGTAATTACTTTTTTGTTCATTTTTATCAAAATATGAAATATGATTTTCAGTATAAGTTGTTTTATTATTAAACTTAATCAAACTAAAACCAATTTTTAAATGATTTGATGTTCTAGTATATTTATTTAAACCTTTAAATAATCGCTCAATTCGTTTATTTTTCTTATTTTTATCTGCTTTGAATAAATCTTCTGCTTGAGTTAAATCTGAAATCAATGAATCTTGAATATCTTTATTTTTAAAAAATGGATTTAATATTTTTAATGTTTTAAATTTTAAAGTAGAGGCCATTACACTATTATAAGCATCTTTAGACTCCTGATAATTTAAATCAAAAATATAATCTAGCATAAATAAATCGCCATATTCTTTAGCAATACCAAGTTTAAATAAATCAACATCGATCAACTTTTTTATTTGCTTATCAATGATTTTGATTCCAAAAATTTTGAAGTCAGCTTTTATGTGAGCACCACCAGATATTGATTTACGTCGCAATGCTATTAACCTCATTCTCATTTTATTATTTGACATACGAAACAAATGTATTTGAAATTCTCCACTCAATAAATATTGAGAATAAACCCCACTTGAAAAAATACCCGTTTGTTTACCAATAGAAGCGTTAATAGCAATATTTAATCTAGCAGGTATAGAAACAAAATCACCTACTTCTAAATTTTTTAAAGCCCATTTTGCCTTAAATGGAATACGTTTTGGAGTATATGGTTTTGCAAGCAAAGCTTTTTTTTGAGTTTTAAATTGTCTAACAAATAAAACTTCGGAGTTTTGGTCAATATTTAAAGAAATAGGTAAATCAAAATCTTTTACAAAATCTCCTGGTCTAAGTCCAAAGTTTAGTTTCCATTTGTCTATTCGAGTATAATAACTATCTTTATACGAAGGCTCTACTTCATATTTATAAGAAGAAGAGATACCTAAGCCTTCAAATACTTTTAAATCTAAAAACTTTGCATTAAATTTTATATCTAAAGATGCTACTTCTTCTTTTATTTTTTGTTTAATGCTAGCTGACTCAAGATAATCACCAATTTTTGCTTGATGAAAGGGAGTTAGTAAAAAAATAAAGAAAAGTTTTAACAAAAATAGTTTTTTCATGATTTATCCATTAAATAATTAAGCCTACAAAATACTACTCAATAATAACAAAAAAGTTACACTTTATGATGAAAATTTAGCTATAGCAATTTTTGCATCACTGTAAATACGTACAAAAAAAGAAAAGTTTTTATCAAATAAAACAATATCATCAGCTCCATTATACCAAATGTCTAAAAAATATTGGTCTACATCGTTTAGACTCATCTCATCAATCGTTTCATCAAACCAATATAAGTATACTTTTTCAGATCCTTTTACCTTTTGAGAAATTAATAAATCATTTAAAGAGAAATTTTTACTCTCTATATCACAATCTATTTTAGACAAATAGTTTTCTAAAGTAGAAATGAAAAGATCATGATCAATATCATCTATATATAATTTTTGATTTAAATCTAATCTTAATTGAAAGTATTTTTCATAATCTAAAGTATTAAAGTCTGGGTAAGAAATATTTGGATTATCTTGCTCAAACCATTTAATTTTATAAGAATGAATCAATCCCATTTAAGCATTATCTTTTTCTAAAATATGTTTTGGGTCAACACCAGTGTCTTCAGGACTTGGTTTATCAAAAATTTCTTTTGCTATTTTAATAGCATCAAGAGCGGTTGGAAAGCCCGAAAATAATGCTAAATGAATAAAAGTTTCCATGATTTCATCTTTTGTTAAGCCTATATTTAAAGCTGCATAAATATGCGTTTTTAATTGAGAGTCTCGACCCTGCATCGCCAAAGATGTAATAGAAATTAACTCTCTTTGTTTCAAAGTTAACCCAGGTCTATTATAAACTTCACCATAGGCCCATTCAACTATATATTTGGTAATATCTTGATTTTGAGAGGATAGGGCTTCAATAATTTTATCCCACTTATTACCAAGTAACTCTCTACCTTTAGATTCTCCGTCTTTCATTCTATTTTGTTTCCACATAAAAAGAGCACCTCATTATAAATAAAATCATTTTGTACTTTTGTATAAATAATAAAGTATCAATATTAATTACTAAAATCAATGTCATTCACATGCTATATTTAGTATACTTACAAAAAGTTTATTATTTAAGTAAAATTTCATCTTCTAACAAAGAAGGCCATTATATGGATTTACATTTAGATGTTAATTCTAGTAAAATTTCATTTCGTCAAAGTAATCAAACTCTCAATGAATGTTTAAAACATAATCAAGACTACTTCTTATCTAAAAGTAATTTAGACCATTGGTATTTTAAACAAGACGTTTCAACGGTTATCTTGATTCCTAAAAATTATAAAGTTTATTTAAATTGTGAAAACTCTTCTATTACTTTCTTACAATTTGATAAAGAAATAGACATCAAAGCAACAAACTCAAAAATATCCATTTTTAAAGGTAAAATTGAAGGACAAATTAATTTTACAAATAGCCAATTATTTGCAGAAAATAGTCACGGAATATTAAAAGGCCAAGGTTTAAATTCTAAATTTTATTTAAGTTCAAAATTTAGTAGTATTCAATTAACTTTAAATAACTCTCAAGCAGATATTTTAGTCAATGAATCTGAATTTTCTAGCTGTAATTTAGATGGTGACTCATCTATGGTTAAATTTAAAGTTTTTAACTTAGATGATTTAGTTCTTCAATCTAACCACCCTCAAAAATCTATACATGGTAAAAACAGTAGCTATTATGCCACTATTACAGGTAATTACACAAAAGTTGATTGGGTCTTACATTCACCAGAATGGATAGAAGACAACGAAAGTCTAAAAGTCATAGGACAAGAAACAATAGACCAAAATGAAGATATAATGGATTTATTCAGCCAATTTGAAGATAAAATAGAGGCAAATTATGAGGTTTTCAGTCAAAGTAATACTGAAAATACACCTACTAACCCATCAAAAAATAAAGAGAAAAGTGTAGACGATGAAAGAATTTACGAGCTTTATCGAAATAAAGAAATTACTTTTGAAGAGCTACAAGAAATGCTCGAAAAAGGACTATAATTATGATTCATTTACTTTTTATTTTTTTACTATTAAACCCCTCAAATTTTGCAATAAAAAGAGCTATTTTTACACCAAGAGCTAGAGAATTTAAATACATATCTCCTAGAGTCATATCTTTAGAGCAAAATCAAATATACGGAATTGATTATGTAGATATTTATTTAAAATTTACAACAAAAGTCGAAGTAGATAAAATGGATTTAATCATTGAAACTCAACAAACAAAAGCCATTCTATTATACAAAGGTATAACTTATAAAAAGTATTTAGAAATACCAATCAAATTTAAAAATAAAAGCGCTAAACTTCAATTTAGGATATTAAAAAAGAAACATTTTGGCTTAGTTAGTTTTAAATTACAGAGTATTTATGAATACCCTGTCGATAGGGTTCTTGAATATATCGCTGATAGAGACAAAAGTGATTATCTTGTAGATAAAGCTCGTTTTAAATTAATCAAAGCTGTTAAAGATAAACTAGGAGAAGCTGAAAACATCTTTTCACTCAATCTATATGGAAAGAAGTTTTTAAAAAAATAATATGTCAAAAGATAAAGAAATAAATATCCCTGATTTAAATAAAAAAGAAGTAAAGTTTATATTTGAAAAAATTCATTCACTTGATGATTGCCTTGAAGAACTCATCCGTAAAAAGCTATCTGCTCATAGAATTTTAACTAAACTATCTTCTTGGTTTATAGAACAGGGTTTTGATGGTATCAATTGGCAACTTGATTACCTCTTTGAAGATTTTTCTTGTAAAAAAGGAAATACAAAGAATAACTTTTCACATCAAACTCTTCAAGTACATGGTCATTTTTTAGGAACTGTAGATGTATATGCTTCTGAGTTAATTTCAAATTTTTCTGAAGGTTTTATTCATTTTTTAGTTCACGAACTACTAGAAATGATAGATAATGTTCTTTATTTAAAAAAGCTCTCTTTTGTTAAGTCGCACATTTTGAATAAAATATCAAAAGACTATGTTACACCAGTACTTGAAAAGGGTGTTAGTTTAATCATTGACTTTTTAAATCAACTAATACCAAATGAAAGTCTATATCTAATTTTCCAAGATCAATCCTTATCTCAAGAAACAGATATTCAGTACTTAGGTTTTATTAAAAATAAGATGGTTTATTGCAGAAACAATATCAATCATCCAGCCTTAGAAAATATTTTAAATTCAAAGTCTAAAGCTAGTATTTTAACACTAGACTACGAAGAATATAATCAATTGTTTAAAGCTGACTATTCTATATCAAAAGAAATACATTCTATAGTTAATGGCAAACATTTAGGCACTTTGATTTTATGTTTAGAAGATAAAAATTTAAATCCATTTTTACAAGATATTTTAGAAATATTAGTTGAGGGTTTACACGATGTTCTAACTATGCATATTCGAGAAAAAAAGCGGCTTACTCGTCATTTTTCAATTAATTGTGCAACTAAAATGCTTACAGACACTTCTTATAGACAGAAGTATCTTGAACCTCAACTTAAAAATTGCGGTATATTGTTTATAGATGTATCTGGCTTTACTTTCCTCAGCGAACAAATTCTTAAACACCCAAAAAGCATTGCAAATTTTGTAGAAGGTTGGTCAAAAAAAGCAATTGATATTTTATACTCATATGATGGCGTTTATGACAAATTAGTTGGAGATTGTGTTATTGGTATTTTTGGACCACCATTTTTTGAACTAAGTGATAAAGAAGTTAAAATAAAAACACTTAAATGTGCAATTGACATAGCTACGATGACAGTCGAATATAATGAAGATCCAATCATTAAAGATTACATCAGAACCTATCAACAAGACTTTAAAATATCAGTTTCTACTGGTATCAATTTTGCCCCATTATTTGTTGGCCAATTAGGACCTGATAAATCATTTACTGGTTTATCACAAGGAATGAACAACACAGCTAGATTACAGGGTCTTGCAAAGTCTAATGAAATCTTATTTATGAAATCAATGGTTGACGATTTAATAGGTGAGCTTAAAAATTATCAAATTAGTGAACCTCAATTTACTCATGTTAAAAATGTAAAAGATCCCCTTGAATACCGTAAAATTTCAATTTCATTGGATAAATGAAAGCCCAAAAGTGCCAGACACCTCTGTGCCCCCTATAAAACGCTCAATTTCAGCCCTCTTATAAATTAAAACTTGTCTTTTCTTGTACAATTTTGTATGTTTTTGCTGTTATTTTGTCATTACGGAGAATTCATGAAAAAACAAATACTTATATTACTACTCACCATTAGCTCATTACAGGCTTTTTCTCTTGAAGTCAAAGATGTTATGGTTGATGGCTATTTTCGCTACTGGAATGTCTCTGATAAAGGTTCAATAGGTGACAAAGGTTCTATGGCTCATTTTGATGGTGGTAGTAGTAATGCTTATTCTATCGGAGCTCGATTTGACTTTGGTCAAAGTATTACTGATTTAATGTATACTAAGTTTGACACAATGTCAGACCTCTTAAGTAACCAGACTGTATCATTAAACGGTACACCATATGCAGCTAACACTCGAACAAACCTATTTAAAGCCTCTCAATTAGATTTTCATCTCAAGCATTTAATTTTTGATAATGAAGCCATTAGTTTCAGGTGGATTGCTGGTCTTACTTACATTGATTTCAAAGACCAAACTCGTATTAAAACTTTTATGGGTAATGGTTCTGACATGAACTCTACTGGTGTATTACCTGTTATTGGCCTCGAAACAGAATGGTTTATTAGAACAAATTTATCTCTTAAATCACACGTTAAGTTTTCTGAGTTTAACTTAGGTTCTGATGACATGAGAATGAAAGATTTTGAGTTTGCACTGGTTTACAGTCCGATGGATATCCTTGATTTAGAATTTGGTTATAAAAGATACTCTCTTGATGTATTTTCAGCTCAAAACAATACTGGTATCATGAGAAAATCATCCCACGACCTATCTGGCTTATTTTCTCAAATTAATTGGTTGTTTTAACCACCCTAAAATTAATAATTTAATAAAAGCTTCAATATAGTATTTGAAGCTTTTTTTGTTTAATCACATATGTCCAAAGCAAAAGAAACATTTGTATTTGGACATAAAAAAACCATATCAATGTTGATATGGTTTTTTTATCTTAAACTTAAGTTCAAAAATTGAAATTTATTCTAATAAAGTAAGTCTAGTGGAGAGACAGCTTTTATGGAAATAAATTCCCATCCCCTTACTTTTTTCACTTTAAAAACAAACTACTTTTTATCTTCTGACTTCTCTTCAATTTGTGGAGTGGAGTCTTCGCTTAGGCTTTTTGTTATTTCATGACCAGCTTTTTTAAACTCTCTGATTCCTTGTCCTAAACCTCTTCCAATTTCAGGTAACTTTTTTGGACCAAAAATTAAAAGTGCTACAACTAAAATAACGCTTAATTCTGCTATTCCTAAACCAAACATAATGTTCCTCACTTTTATAAAAGCAATATTTTTTAATTTACAATATAATCATTATACTATACAAGTAAGAACTGTGCCAACTAGTAACAAATCAAAACTATTTATCAATCATATTTTCAATAGCTTCTGAAACTCCAATTTTTGGATACTCATCACTTGTACGTGTAACAACACCTTTTAAAATCATCATTTTTACTCTATCAACCAAAGTATTCTTGTGATGCATTGAAAGATTTCCAAAATATTCTGAGTTTTCTAACTCTTTACTTTTTATTGAGGTACTTTTTTTGCCTGCAAGTAAATCGCAAATAGTATGAATACCATATAAATTTTGATAATCTTTTAAACAGGTCAATATTTCAAAGCTCAATTTAGAGTGTAAATCTAATTCAAGTGAATCTTCATTTAAGCAAATCGAACAAAAGTTACAGTCAACTTCATCATGGTTAAAATATTTTTGTAATTCATTTCTTAAGCAAGTTTCTGACATACAATAAGCATCAATAGCATTTAATTTTTTAATTTGATGCTCTTTTTTATATTTTAAATAACCCAAAGCTAAAGTAACAGGGTCATAATCTTCATTTTTAAAATACATTTTTTTGCCTGAAGAAGGAGACCATGTTAAAAAACCAATTTCTTCTAAAGTATTCAAATATTTTAATAACCCTTTGTCTTCTAGCTCTTTTTGAGCCTTTGGGAATAACTGTTTAAATCGCTGATCTGATTTTACAAAAGGGTAGTCTAGTGAATCTAAAACTGCAATCATATAATCAATAATATGTCTTTGAGTTTCAGAAGAGTTTATAAAAAACTCTTGAATAGCTCTATCTCCAACAGAGTATAACAATAGACATTCTGAATCTTCACTATCACGACCAGCACGTCCTATTTCTTGAACATAATTTTCAATACTACCAGGCATTTGATAATGTACTATGAATCTAATATTTGACTTATCTACACCCATTCCAAAAGCATTAGTAGAAACCATTATTTGAGCATCTTTTTCAATAAATGTTTCTTGGGCAGTTTTTTTTTCGTTAAACCCCAATCCACCATGATAACGACTTACATTTAAACCCAAATGTTGTAATTGTTTATGAACATTATTAACACTTTTTCTAGTAGAACAAAAAATGATTCCTGATTGATTTTCATATTTTTTCAAAAACTCTAATAATGTATTATCTTTATCTAAACAATGGGATACCCTTAGTTTTAAATTTGGACGATTCATTAAATCTTCAAAAAAATTATAATCTTCGTTAAAGTTTAATCTTTCTACAATATCTACTTTAACTGCCTGAGTAGCTGTTGCAGTAACAGCTAAAATAGGAATTTTTAAATCATTTCGTAAAGCTGAGATATGTCGATAATTTGGACGAAAATCATTTCCCCACTGAGAAATGCAATGAGCCTCATCAACCGCAATCATAGATAAAATATCATGTTTAATAAGATGATTTAAAACAAATTGAAAGGACTTTGTTTGTATACGTTCAGGTGAAATATAAACTATTTTATAATAACCATTGCAAATATCCGTCAATCTTGTACGAATTTCCATAAAGTTTAAGCTAGAGTTAATATATGTGGCAGAAACATTTCTTTTTTTTAAAGAATCTACTTGGTCTTTCATTAAAGAAACAAGAGGAGACAATACTAAAGAAACTCCCTTAAAATAAAGGGCAGGTATTTGAAAACATAGAGATTTTCCACAACCTGTTGGCAATATGGCTAATGTATCTCGTCCTTCTAAAACACTTATAATAATGTCTAATTGATACGAGCGAAACTCTGAATAAGCAAATACATCATTTAAAATTTTATAAATTTCTTTTTTCATAACTAAAATTACGATATCACAATAAGTAAACATAAGTTATAACAAATTATAATTAATTTTTACTATTTTGTATGAATAGTATATATTGATATTACATCTATTTTATCACTTATCAAACATTCATCAATATGAAAAAAACTCTTTCAATATTCATCGTTCTTATTTGTATCCCTTTTGGTATTACTATCTCTAGCACATATTGGAGAAACTATATTTTAGCTAATTTATTTCAAGCTAGCCATAAGCATGAAAGTTCTTTAAATTACTTAAGCCAAGCTAGTTTAGTTGAAAATGACTATATTTTTCCACAACTACATTATAAAGCTCCAACACAGTTTATTAATAAGCTTCAAATCAAAGACTTATCTAACCAAGAGGTATATACGGATACTCTTTTAAAACTCATTAATAAAAACGACAAAAAGTTACAAAATATATTGCCAAAAGCTATTGATTTATTACAAAAGCATGGCCTACAACTATTAAAAAAAACAAAATCAAAAGATCAGTTTTTAAAACTTATTGAAAAAATTAAACAGTCTAATCCTAATGGTTCTTTATCTTACTATTTAAAAGCTAAATATTTCTTTAAAAAAAAACTTTATAAAAAAGCTAAATTTGAATTTGAAAAAGCATCTTCACGTAAACCATTTTTTCACTCTATGCTAAATGATTTATTTTTTATCTATTTAAAAAACAAAGAATATTCAAATATTATCTCTTTGTCCGAATACATAGAAAACTCTAAATCAATTTCTCCTTCTCTAGCTTCATATTTAGGTCAAAGTTATTACTACTTAAGACAATACAAAATAGCTATAAAATTTCTTAGCTTAGCTATTAAAAAGAAAAATAATTATAAAGTTTTACTTTTACTGGGTAAAATTGGTATTCGTTTAAATAATGATGAACTCTCAAATAAATTATTATTAGCCTATGAAAAAAACGATAAAAAAATTAGTCCTCTTCTTGATTGGTTAGATTTTAAATATAATAAACAAGATTTTTCAAGTATTTTAGATTTCTATGATAATAACGCAATTACAAATAGATTATTTCAAAAAATCATTTTAAAAACTATTGCAACTACTGGTGATTATAAAAGGTTTGAAGACTTTGTAGGAGAAAACTCTATTGATACTAAAGTCTTTCCTATTGTTTTGTTTTATAAAGCAAAAACTGATTTAAAAAATAAAAAATGGAGCTTAGCTAAAGAAAATTATCTAAAGTTTTTAAATTTATCAATTAGTTCTAAATATAAAAAACAGATATATACAGGCCTTTTAGAATGTTATAAAAATTTAAAAGATTATCAAGCTATTTTAAATATCTCACAAAAACTTTTGTCTCTTAACCCTGAAAATATTAACTTATACATAGACCAGTCCAAAGCTTATTTTGAACTAAAAAAATCTTATCAATCTTTGAGAATTTTAATTGCTGCTTGTGATTTTTTTCCTGAAAATAAAAAACCTCTTCGATATGGAGTTCAACTCTTAAAGTCAGATAATTCCGATTTTAGGTTAGTAAATTTTTTGAAAAGGTCACCACTTACTACTAGAGACTTAGAGCTAGGAACTGAGCTCGTCAGAACGGCCCTAAAAACATTCCAAAAAAATGTTGCCTATGTAAGCCTAAAAAAAATGATGGTTAATAAAAAAATTAGAGAAGCACTAGATAAAGATTTAATTAGTTTCTATGAAGACTTTAAGTCTAATAATAACAAAGAAATTGAAGCACAGATTAATCTTAATCAAGAATACTCTGATTTAGTCTCTCAAGATAAAAAATATCAATCCATTAACAAACATCAATTACCACCTTCTCCTAATATCTCAAGACTTGTCAAAATCAAAGCTAAATTCAACAAAAAATATGCTTATAAAGGTTATGCACTTGAGAGCATACCAGAAGGTAGAAAAGTTGAAATTATTGAAGAAGCAGAAGTCGAAAATAGCGAAGATATATGGTATTTAATTAGATATAGACGTAATAAATTTAAGATTAAAGAGAAGTATTTAGATATCAAATACTATCCTAACAACGAATCCATGGGAAAAGCATATATTTCTAAAGTAGATAAAGACTACTATGCTTTTGGTATTTTAAGTAAAACCTTCAATAAAAATACAAATCTAACTATCAACGCACACCATAACTCTGACTTAAAAAAGAAAATAAAGTTTGATGACGAGTCTTGGGTGAAATTTGGTAAAATTCCTACTAAAACTTATACAGCTGAAATAAGTAACACAACATATCGCCATATATTACCCGAAATGGTTACTCTAAATACAAAGTATCGCTTTTTAAAAGAACACGCTTTTTATAATGTTGTTGAGGTTGACATTGAAAATAAAGTAGCATTATTTGGACCAAATCATGCTGGAGTATCAATCTTTCAAAAAGATAAATCTGGTTTTCCTGTTCTTTTACATAAATCTATCATTGAAGAAAAATATTCAGACAGAAGAACAAATCAAAATTTTTCTGATTTATTATACAAAGGGTTTTTAGTTTTAGATGTTAACGGAGATAATATTTTAGACTTTTTATCTATTTGGCAAAGCAATAGCACTAAAGAAAAAGGAATCATCCATATTTTAAGTTCAAGCTCTATTGTCTCTTACAAGGAGTTTTATTTAGAAACTGATTTAAGTTTTATTAAAAGATATAAATACGTCTCTAAAATTAATCCTTTATTATTTCTTAAAAACATTGATGACGATAAAAAAATTGAAATTTTATCATACCAACCATTAGGAAAGTCAGGAGATATAGACAATTCAATTGCTTGGTATAATATATATAATATTCAAAATAAATCATTAATAAATAACTCTGATAAATATCCTGGTTTTTATGAAGAGCAACTCTATAAATTACTAGACTTATATAAAGCAAAAAAATCTATCAATAATGGTCGTTTATCAAATAGCTTTGAAGACTCATACCAAGAAATATTAAGCCGTATCGACTCTATATTACAAAAAGTTAAATATAAACTATGAACCAAGATTTTATACAAGAGTGTTTAGATAAAGCTATTTCTTATCATAAACAAAATAAAATTCATCAAGCTCAACTTTATTATTTAAAAGTCTTAAATCTAGATTCTAAAAATCTATCTGCTTTATATTTGCTTGGTACACTTGAGTGTAGTATTAAAAACTATGAGTCAGCATGTAAATCATTTCAAAGATACTTAAAAATTGACCCTCAAAACTCAGAAATTCATAACAATATATCTTTAGCCTATCTTGGACTTAATGATTTTTTAAATGCTGAATACTCTTTAAAAAGAGCCTTAGAGTTGAACCTACAATATAAACAAGCTTGGAACAATCTAGGCAACCTATATAAACAATTAAAAAAATATAATGAAGCCATTGAAAGCTATATGCAAGCTATGTCAATTGACATCAACTATATTGATGCTCAATATAATTGTGCTTTATTAAATATCGAAATTGGTGATAACAAACTCGCAAAAAAACAATTACAAAAAATTCATAAAAACCAAAACCATCAAGAATCATCTTTACTTTTAGCCAACCTATATAAAAAAGAGGGGCAATATGAACAAGCAAAAAATATTTATCTCAACTTAATCGAAAAGTTTCCTCAAAATTTAGCTGCTTATAATAACTTGTCTAGCTTACTCATAGATACAAATGATTTAGATCAAGCACAAAGTTTTTTAGAAATAGTTATTAAAATTGACCCCAATTATAATGAAGCCTACAATAACTTATCTATCATTACACGCTTAAATAAAGATTATGAAAAATCTTTTTATTATGCCTCTATCGCTATTAGATTTTCACCCAATAATCATTTAGTCCTTAATAACTTTGCCCTAAGTTTATTATATACGGAGCAAATTTCTTTAGCTATTTTACAGTTTAAAAAATGTATTAAAATTTGCCCAGACTCTAATGTATACTATGAAAATCTTGCTTTAGCTTACCAGCATAATAAAGAGCCTGAATTAAGTCAAAAATATTTAGAAATTGCTCTTCAGATAAACCCTAGTAGCACAAATGCTCAATCTAAATTAGCCCAACTTAATGAAACTTAAAACTCCAAAATTTTTACTCTTAATTATTGTTTTTTTGACCTTATTTTTATTGAATTTAAGTTTTGGTTCTGTGCATTTTCAACTTGTAGATATTATTGATGCCATCCTTCATCAATCCTCTAAAAATGAATCTTTAGAGGTTATTTTATTTTCATTTCGGATTCCAAAAACTATTACTGCAATTTTAGCTGGTTCTTCATTAGCTATAGCAGGATTATTAATGCAAAGCCTTTTTCAGAACCCTTTAGCTGGACCATTTGTACTTGGTATTAGCTCAGGTGCTAGCTTAGGCGTATCTGCTTGTATACTACTATCTTCATTATACGGACTAACTTTTTTAAAAACAAAAGGAGCTTTATTACTAGCTTCATCTATGGGCTCTTTATTAGTATTTGTAGCTATTTTAATCACAGCTAATAAAATTAAAAATAATACTACCTTACTGATTTTAGGCTTAATGTTTGGCTATATATCATCTGGTTTTGTTAGTATCTTATTTTATTTTTCAAAAACTGAAGAACTTAACACTTTTATGCAATGGTCTTACGGTAGCTTTTCAAGATTAACTCCAGAGTATTACACACTTTTTGCCTTACCTATTTTATTTTGCTTGTTATTATCTATCACTATTGCAAAATATTTAAATGCTTTTTTACTCGGTGAAGACTATGCTAGAAGTCTTGGAGTAAATATCAAAAAATGCCGACTAATTATAGTTTTTATAAGTGCTCTTTTAGCAGGAATAGTAACATCTTTTTGTGGGCCTATTAGCTTTATTGGGGTAAGTGTTCCTCATATTGTTAGGTATATTTTTCATACTACAAACCACTTTATTTTACTACCTGCTTGTATGATTGTCGGGGCAAGCATGGCTATTTTTGCTGATTTAGTTAGTAGTTTACCTGGTACTGGTTTTACCCTACCTCTAAACTCAGTAACATCTATTATTGGAGCTCCAATTTTAATCTGGGTTATATTATCTAAAAAGAGCTTGAAATGCTAAATAAACTCTTAAGTTTAAATAAACTAACTACAGGTTATGATAATAAAATAGTTTCACAAAGTATTTCTTTAGATGTTTATCCTTCTGAGTTAATTTGTATTTTAGGTCCAAATGGAGTTGGTAAATCAACTTTATTAAAAACTATAGCAAAACTATTAAATAAAAAATCTGGTGATATTTTTTTTAACACCAATAGTATCGAATCTTTAGATACTAAATCATTGAGTAAGTATTTATCTGTTGTTTTAACTGATCGTATTATCATTGAATATATGAATGTATGGGAGTTTATCAGTTTGGGTCGGTTTCCTTATACAAATTTACTTGGTACACTCAAAGATAATGATAAATTAATTATAAACCAAATTATAAATCAACTACAAATTGAGCACTTACAAAATAATGAACTTTCTAACTTAAGTGATGGTCAAAGACAACGAGTTATGATAGCTCGTGCTTTAGTTCAAGATACTGGCCTAGTAATTTTAGATGAGCCAACCGCCTTTTTAGACTTGCCATCAAAAGTTGAATTAATGAACCTCTTATCTAAATTGTGCCAAAAAAATAATACGAGTTTTTTAGTTTCTACTCATGACTTAGATTTAGCACTCACTCAAGCAGACCGAATTTGGATCATTGATAAAGAGGGTAACTTGCATGATGGTTCACCAGAAGATTTAATATTAAAAGGGGTTTTTAATCAAGTTTTTGATAGTGAACAGCTTATTTTTAACAAAGAGACATCTACTTTTATAAACAAATCAAAAAGCTATAAGTCTATTTCATTAAAATCAAATGGCATACGAAAAATATGGATTGAAAAAGCCTTAAAACGTATTGGTTTTCAATGTAATGAAAAAGAAAACAACTTACAAATAGTCGATTTAGAAACAAGTTTAAATGTTAATAATAAAAAGTTTGATAGTATATATAGTCTTTGCCAGTATTTACAAAAGTCCTTATAGACGATCTTGTTGAACCTCTTTATTTAGCTCTTTATATAAAGATATTAACATCATTATTAAAATAAAAGAAAATGGAAAAGCTGCCATTAAAGCTACAGCTTGAATCGCTGGTAAACCTCCACCTTTTAATAATATAATTGTTACTAGTGACATAGTAATACCCCAAACAAGTTTTATTTTTAATGTAGGGTTTAAATCTCCTTCAGAGGTCATCATAGAGATAACAAATGTAGCAGAATCTGCTGATGTAACTAAAAAAGTAAAAATTAAAACAATCGTAACACTAGCTGTTAAAGTATAGTAAGGATAAAATTTTAAAAAAGAAAAAGTAGCAGCCACCGTATCTTTACTGACTATTTCACCAAGATCTAATATTTTGTTCATTTCTAAATAAATTGCAGACCCACCAAAAACAGCAAACCAAATTAAAGTAAAAATGGTAGGTATAAATAATGAACCTAAAATAACTTGTTGAATAGTACGACCTTTTGAAATTCTAGCGATAAAAACTCCAACAAAAGGAGTCCATGCAATCCACCAAGTAAAATATAAAATAGTCCAATTTTCAAACCATGTATTATAATCTTTATCCATGGGTATCATACGAAAACTCAAGTTTATCAAATTAGATAAATAAACCCCTGTAGAATCTACAAACGTATTAATCATATATAGTTTAGGTCCAACACAAAATACAAATAAAAGTAAACCTGCTGCTACAAGCATATTAGCATTAGAAAGATATTTTATTCCTTTTTCTAAGCCTGTACCGGCACTTAATAAAAAACAAATCGTCACTATTATTAAAATAACCAAATAACCTTCAAAGCTATTTGTATTTAATCCTGTTAATAAATTAAGACCTGTACCCATTTGTTTTAAACCCATACCAAGTGAAGCTGACATACCCATAATAACAGCTAAAACAGAGGTTAAATCTACAAATGTTTTGACAAAATATCGTATGCTTTTATTTTCAAATAAATCAATAACACAGCTAGATATTAAATATTTTTTACCTTTACGAAAACTAAAATATGCAATACAAACAGCACAAGCAGTATATACTCCCCATCCATGTAGGCCCCAATGAAAAGCTGTATGCATAAGCGCCTGTCTAGCAGCGACTATAGTATTAGGGTCAGCTAATGGTGGTTTTGTAAAATGTATGATTGGTTCTGCAACTCCCCAAAATAAGAGTCCTACACCCATTCCCGCTGAAAATAACATAGAAATCCATGATAGGTTTGAGAACTCTGGTTTACTATCTGGATCACCTAAGACTATATTTGCAAATCGTGAAAAAGATAAATAAATTAAGTAAAGTAAGATTCCACTTGTTGTTAAAATATAAAACCAACTAAAGTAAGTATTAAAAAAAGAGCTAATTTGTTTTGCGATGAGTTCTATTTTATCCCCAGCAAAAAAGGCTCCCCCAACAAAGAGAATCATTATTATTAAAGACAGTGTAAAAGTTAAACTTTTTGGTTTTGGTGAAGGAACTATTATACTTTTATTCATTTATTTTTAGCCTATTAAGTTAATAATTGATTTTTCTTTTTTTTAGGAAGCTTTGAAACAATTAGGTCATATGAGTCATCTATCAGCTCTAATACAGTCTCTTTTGATATTTCATCACAAATAATGATAGTAATCCAATGTTTTTTATTCATGTGATAGCCAGGAATAATACACTCAAACTCTGATTGTAAACAAATTGAATCATCTGGGTCTATTTTTAAATTAAGCCAAATTTCATCTTTCTTTGTACCAAACAATGCAAACATTTTATCAAAAACTTTGTATACATAACAATCTGGTCCAAAAGGTTCACTTACAGAACTTTGTAATTTTTTCAACATATATTTATCTAGTTGATTTTGATTTAATTGAGACATTTATACCCTTAAATATTAAAATGGACTTATAGTTGAAATAAGCTTTTAGACTCTCTCTAAGCTTTAAAATCTGGAAAGATAAATTTATAGATTTTTTTAAATATATTTTGTTTTTTTACTTGCTCTTCTAAAAAATCTTGATAACAACAAAAGCAAGCATCTTGTACTTCATTATTTTTAATTAAACAAAGTGAACAAATCTTTTTTTTACAAAATTTACATTGAGTAGAGCTACTTTTATCGTCCACTAAGCGATCATCAATATTTCTTAAACAAAGTTCACATCTTAAAATTGACTCTTCTCCACCAAGCTCTTGTATTTTGTTATCTTCAATACAATTATGACAAAAAAAATCATTGTCAATTGTTGTACCACAACTTTCACTACATACAAATTGATGACATTGCATACAATAATCATGATGATCGCAAAAGTGTATAAAACGTTTATTTATACAACATTGTGGACAACTATAAGTAGTACGAATATTTATAACTGCTTCTGATAAAATATTTAAATATTTAGAAGTAAAATTAGTGATTCTAAATTTTCTAATGCAAATCTCACAAAGAAGGTTTTCGTTAATTTCTTTGTCATTTTTATTGCAAATAGTACAGTTTTTAGACATTTTCTCTACCTTGAATTTTATAAGAGTAATGATATAAATGATAAATAATATTATACATTTCTTGTACATCATTTGAAAGTTTATCTTGTTTACTTTGCTTATTATTGTATATCGCCAAAAAAGCATAGGATATTTCTTTTAAATCAGAAACTGATTTCAACGAATTTAATATTTTTCTAATTATAAGTTCATTGTTTCTCAAAAATAATCGATAGTTTTCTTTTTTACATATATTTAAACTAAAACTAAGTTTTAAGGGATAATTTCTATCATTTAAGTGTAGAGCTAGGCTTTTTATTTTTTCATCTTGATAACTACTAATTTCAATATCTTCATTAGCATCAATAATTTGCCAAATTGTTTGATAATATATTTCATTAGAAAAACTTATATTTAATATAATTATGTAATAAATAAATAACTTCATCTTAACTCCACTGATTATTTTGAAAATATATTGCTTCAAAAATATGTTCATCATTAATCATTTCAATTTTACTTAAGTCTGCAATCGTCCTAGCTAATTTTATTATTTTAAAATATGCACGATTACTCCATTTTTGCTCCATATATTTTTCATTTAATAAAGTTTTAGCCATTGAATCTAATTTACAGTAATATTTTAAATATTTTCCTTCTAAAAAATGATTGCTTAATATATTTAAATCTTTATAGCGGTTTTTTTGAATTAATTTAGCCTCTAATACTCTTTTCTTTATTGACTTTGATGATTCTGAGGTTTGCTTTTGATAGTCTGATAAATTAATTCTAGGTACAATTAAATGTAAATCAATGCGATCTCTAATAGGCCCTGATAAACGATTTCTATATTTATCAATTTGCAGACTAGAGCAACAACAATGATTATGATTATCTCCAAAATAACCGCAGGGGCAGGGGTTTAATGCGGCAATTAAAATAAAACTAGCTGGGTAAGAAACCCTAATATTTGCTCTTGATATATTGATGACTCCATCAGAAAGTGGCTGACGAAGAGATTCTAAAACATTTTTTTTAAATTCTAATATCTCATCTAAAAATAATACTCCATTATGTGCCAAAGAAATTTCTCCAGGGATAGCTTTTGAACCTCCTCCAATTAAAGATATATCTGATGAAGTATGATGTGGAGACCTAAAAGGTCTATTTTGTAAATATTGGGTACTATCCTCTAAAAAACCTGATATTGAATATATTTTAGTTGTTTCAAGACATTCTTTTGTATTCATGTTTCCTAAAATTGTAGGCAGTCTTTTAGCAATCATAGATTTCCCACTACCTGGTGGGCCTTCCATCAAAATATTATGATTTCCAGCAGCGGCTATTTCACAAGCCCTTTTTGCTGATTCTTGACCAATAACATCTGAAAAATCTATATCGTATTGTATATTTGTTTCAATATTTATTTTAGTTTTAATATATACTGGCTTATTTTTATTTAAATAAGAAACTAAAGATTTTAAATTATCACAATGATTAAATTTTAAATAATCAATTGCATAAAGTTGATTTATATTATCACTAGGAACAATATAATTATCTGCTATTTTTTTTTCATAACAAGATACAATCGTAGAAAAACAGTTAGATATTTTTCTTATTTTTCCTGCTAGAGATAGCTCACCAATAAATAAAGTTTGATTAAACTCATCATTATCAATAATTTGCTTAGAAGCCTTTAAAACACCTATTGCAATGGCTAAATCAAACCCAGAACCTTCTTTCTTTAACTGTGCTGGAGCCAAATTAATCGTTATTCTTTCTCTTGGAAATTTAAAACCTGAGTTTTGAATAGCAGCTCTTACTCTTTCTTTTGCTTCTTGAATAGAAGTATCTGGTAAACCAACGATTTGAAAAGAAGGTAAACCCTTAGATAAATGTACTTCGACTTCTACCTCAGAAGCATTTAACCCAATTAAACTTGCTGTTTTTATTAAAGTTGTCATTTTTAAATCCTTAGAGGGTATGTGAAAAGTTTATTTCAGCTACACACCCTCTTATGAAAATTAGGGTTTCAATGAATAAACCCTAAAAGTTATTGTAGTTACGCTGCTTTACTTTGCTCTTTAGTATTTAGACTCTGAATTTGATGAGCCATAATACTTGTATACCAAGAGTCTTCTCCTTTACTATTTTCATATTTTCTAATATCTAAACGTCCTGAAATAAAAATAAGTGAGCCTTTAGATAAATAGCTATTTACAAACTCAGCTGTTTTTTCAAAACAAATAACAGGCAAGTACAACGGGTCAGCATCTTTATTATAAGAATTAACAGCTATGCTAAACTTACAAGCTATTTGACCATCCTTACATTTTGACAACTCTGAATTTGCTACTAATCTACCAATAAATTTACAATCATTTAATCTCATATTTTTCCTTTTTTTAAATAGTAACTTGATTACTATTTGGTTAATTTGTTGAAATGAATGTAACAACAAATAAAAGTAAATTTAAGAGTTAGTAAAACTAATTGACCCCTTTAGAAAAACTTACTCACTTGTTAATTAATGATTTCATAATATCTCAATCAAACTACCCGTCAAATTAATGATATCTTCTTTTTTGTACACTAAATATTAATAAATGATAAAAAAATAACAAAACTATTGATGAATTTATAAAAAATAGCGATAATATATATAATTATTTAAAAACAAAAGGGATAACATGTGCGGATTATTAGTATATACAGGGTTAGAATATAAAAAATATAGTGACAAACTAAAAAGTGGTTTTGATTCTTTGGTGCATCGTGGACCTGATGATAGTTCTATTTTAAATTATTCAAAAGGTAGTATGTTTTTTCATAGATTAAGTATCAATGATTTAGGTCTAAATGCAAATCAACCATTTGTAAGAGGCGATTATCACTTAGTTTGTAACGGAGAAATATATAATCACCACGCATTAAAAAATGAATTCTCTTTAGAACTTCCATCAAATTCTGATTGTGAAGTTATCATTCCACTTTTTAAAAAGTTTGGTATAGAGGGATTATTAAACAAAATAGATGGTGAATTTGCTTTTGTATTATATGATAATGTAAAAAAACAACACTTTGTAGCAAGAGACCCGATCGGAATACGACCATTATTTTATGCCAAGCTTTCAAATAATGAGTTTGTATTTGCTTCTGAAGCTAAAGCCTTAATCGAATTAAGTAATGAAGTACATCCTTTTCCACCTGGCTACTACTGGGATGGTAAAGATTTCATTCAATATTTGGATATTACAAAAGTAGATAAATACCACAATGACTCTATGGAGACAATTGCAGATAATATTCATGATTTATTAGTACAAGGAATAGTAACAAGACTTGATGCTGATGCAAATATCGGTTTTTTACTAAGTGGTGGTTTAGACTCTAGCATTGTTTGTGCAATTGCTCAAAAAAATTCCAAAAAACCAATCGATACCTTTGCCATTGGTATGGAATCTGACCCTATTGATTTAAAATATGCACAAATTGTTGCCAATCATATTGGCTCAAACCATCATGAAATTATTATTAGTGAACAAGACGTATTAGATGCTTGTAAAGAGGTTATCTATCATCTTGAAAGCTATGATATTACAACCATTAGAGCATCAATTGGCATGCATTTAATTTGTAAATATATCAAAGAAAATACAAATATTAAAAGTGTTATGACTGGTGAATTATCAGATGAACTTTTTGGTTATAAATATACTGATTTTGCTCCAAATGCTCATGAGTTTCAACTAGAAGCAAAAAAACGAATTGATGAAATCTATTTATATGATGTATTAAGAGCAGACAGAACAATTTCAGCTAACTCTTTAGAAGCCCGTGTGCCTTTTAGTGATCAAAAATTTGTAGAGTATGTAATGGCTATTAACCCCGAAGTTAAATTAAATAAATATAATATGGGTAAATTTTTGTTAAGAAATGCCTTTAATAGAAATGATTATTTACCAGAAAGTATTTTATATCGAGATAAAGCAGCATTTTCTGATGCAGTAGGGCATTCACTAGTTGATTGTTTAAAAGATTACGCTAATCAAAATTATAAACATTCAGACCTATCACGAGCAAAATTAAAGTACCCACACGTTACTCCATTTACTAATGAATCTTTAATGTACAGAGATATTTTTGAATCATTTTATAAGGGTAAATCTTATTGGGTCAAAGACTTTTGGATGCCAAATAAAACTTGGGAAAACTGTAATGTTAGTGACCCTAGTGCAAGAGTATTACCTAATTATGGAGAGAGTGGGAAATAGTTTTTTTGATATGTCCATTTAATTTCAAATGGACATCTCTTTCATATTACTCTAAGCCATACTTGTCAGCCCATGCGATGATTCCACCAGCTAGACTTTTTAAATTTGTAAAACCTTCTGCTTTCATGACAGCTAATGCACTCAAGCTTCTAACTCCTGAGCGACATTGTATAACTATCTCTTGGTTTTTATCTAAATCGTCCGTACCATTTTTTATATCACCAAGGGCAATGTGTTTTGTAAAATTCATTTTACCCTGATCAATCTCTGCTTGTTCACGACAATCAATCACAAGAGGGGGATTTTGCTCTGACATTTTAGTTTTTAAATCTTCAATTGATATTTCATCGTCTCGTAGTTCTTTCATTTTACATTCCTTTATAATTTCATTTAATTTAAATATAGTTGCATTGCTTGAACAGATTGGACATGATTTATGCTTTTTTAAGTTAAAACTTCTAAAGCTCATATCTAATGAGTCATATAATAAAGTCTTTTCTTGGATTTTACCAAGATTTAATAATATTTTTATGGCCTCCACTGCCTGCAAGTTGCCTATGATACCAGGCAATACTCCTAAAACACCTGCTTGAGCACAATTAGGCACTAAACTATCACTTGGAGGCTTTGGATATAAACATCTTAAACAAGCTCCATTTTTATAATTATAAACAGATACTTGACCTTCAAACTTATAAATAGCACCAGAAACTAAAGGTTTACCTTTAAAAACACAAGCATCATTTATTAAATATCTAGCTAAAAAATTATCAGTACAATCAATAATTAAATCATTACTTTCTATTAAATCTAAAGCAATTTTACCGTCTAAATGTTTTGCAATAGTTTCAACATTTATATAAGGATTTAAACTGGTTAAAAACTCTTTGGCACTCGTGACTTTGTATTTATCAATATTTTGAAAAGAGTGTATTGGTTGACGGTGTAAATTAGATGCTTCTACAATATCACCATCTACTAAAGTTAACTTACCCACCCCAGCTGCTGCTAAATAAGTAGCTACAGGTGAACCAAGACCACCTAAACCAACAATCAAAACTTTTGATTGTTTTAATTTTGTTTGACCTTTTTCACCTATTTCATTTAATAACAGATGTCTTTGATAAAATTTTCTTTCTTCTAAACTGAACATAATAGTCCTTATTTTTGTTGAGATAAAATAAATTAAAATACACACTAAATCGTTTTTTTGACAGAAATTCTAATTATTCAAGTTGGGCGGTTTGTTCTATAAACATTCTACAGAGATGGAAATTTATTCCTATAAGAGGCTCTATCACCCATCAAACTTACTTTATTGGAATAAATTCCAATCTTCTATTTTCATAAAAATCAATAGAATTTCTTTTTTTATTTTACTCTCTGTCTATGATAAAGTATATATTCCTTTTAAAAAGTCAGTCAACTTGAGGAGATTCTATTTTACAAAGCCAATTTAATCAGTAAAATGTAATTAGCTTATAAAAATTAAAGTACGGAGAAAAGAATAAAATGGAAGCTATAAATTTTGAAGAAGTTCAAATAAAATATTTAGAAAATAGTAAAGTACAATTATCTACAACTTGTCAAATTTTAGATAACTGCAAGAATCCAATAAAAAACGCTACTTTAATATCTTCAATATTAAATAATGAACTAGAAATTTTTACAGATAACGAAGGTTATGCAAAAGTAAATTTTATACAAGATAAAGAGAGTTCTTTTTTAGACTCTTCTAAAGAAGAAATGAAACTTATATTCAAAATATCATTTAATGCTTCACTTATGATTAAAGAAAAACAAGAGTTACAAAACTTTCCTTTAGGAGATTATACTTTTGAAAAATTAAGAAAAGAAAATAGGTTATATATAGATAAAACAAAGTATATTTATAAGCTTATACAAACAAGCAAGGCTTGTTTTATATCTCGTCCAAGACGATTTGGAAAATCATTAGTTATTTCTACTTTAGAATCTTTATTCAAAGGAAAAAAAGAGCTATTTAATGGACTTGATATTGAAAAAGAAAATTATGATTTTAAAGAATATCCTGTTATTAGATTAGACCTCTCTTCTCCTTCTGTTTCTTCAAAAGAAGAACTCAATGAATTAATACATAATATTCTATTAGAACAGTCTGAAAAATATGGATATAAAGAACCTATATCAAATTATGTTTCATTCTTACAAGGTCTTTCAAATCATACAAATAAAGAAATTATCATCTTGGTTGATGAATATGATAAACCAGTCTTAGACAATATTACAAAAGAAAATGTCAATGATATTTCTAACGAATTAGCTTCTTTTTTTGGAGCTACAAAATCAGCAGGAAGTCATATTAAATTTTTATTTGTAACAGGTATTACAAAGCTTTCTAATGCAAATATGTTTTCTAAAGGTAATCATATTACCAATATGAGTAAAGATGCAGACTTTGATTCTATGTTTGGGTGTACACAAGAAGAGCTAGAAAATAAATTTAAACCATATATAGAAAATCTTGCTAAAAAAGAGAGTTTATCTTTTGAAGAAACCCTTCTTAAAATAAAAGAATATTATAATGGATATACCTTTTCAGATGAAGAAAAAGCTATTTATAATCCGTATTCCCTTTTACATTTATTTCAAAAAAATCGTTTTGATGATTATTGGTTTGATTCAGGAACACCAAGATTTGTTTTAGATTTAATGGAAAATAAAAAAGAAATTTTTTCTGATGATTTATTTAGATATTCTAGTGCTATTTTTGATAAAGCAGAAGCAAGTAAACTCAGTGTTAAAAATGTATTATTTCAAGCTGGTTATTTAACAGTTAAAAGAGATAGTTATGGCAACAAAATTTTAGCCTTTCCAAATAAAGAAGTCGGAGAAGCATTTTCTAAATATTTTATTAGACACTTTTCAGAAAATAAAATAGAACCAGAAGTCCACAAAGAAAATCTAAAAGAAATTTTTTCTAATCAAAAATGGGAAAATTTAAAAACTGTTTTAAACTCTTATTTATCTTTGTACCCATATACTATGCATATAAAAGCAGAGCTTTATTACCACTCTCTTATTCATGCACTTTTTCACTTTAGTGGTTTTCATCCTATTCCAGAGCAACAAACAAACCTAGGAAGAATTGACCATTATATTGAAACAGAAAAAAACATCTTTATCATTGAGTATAAATATACAAAATCTTCAAAAAAAGGTATTGATCAAATTATTGATAAAAAATATTTTCAAGGAGCCTTATTAAAAGAAAAAAATATTCATCTAATAGGGATAAACTTTGAAGAAAAAGGAAATATTGAAGATGATATTTTAGTTGTCAATCCAAGAAATAAAGAAGAATTAGAAAAGTTTATTAATAGAAAGTAAACAAATTTGGTTAAAACCTATACTACGCCTTAAACTTCAAGTAAATATGTTATAATTAGTACAATAAAAGCTACTATTTTTAATAAAGAACTATATATGCAAATAGCCAATCCAATGTATGATGTTATTTTTAAGTATCTTATGGACGACCATAAAATAGCAAAAAAACTAATTTCTTTAATTATAAATCAAGAAATTGAATCTCTAGAGTTAAAGCCCACCGAACACCGAAGCGATTTAAATAAAAGACCTATTTCTGTATTACATATTGATTTTTGTGCCACTATTAAATTAGATGATGGCTCATACAAAAAAATAATCATCGAGCTTCAAAAAGCTAAGTTTTATACAGATATTCAAAGGTTTCGACGCTATCTTGCCAGTCAATACTCTGACCCTTTAAATAGCTACGAAAAAAATCATAAAAAAATACCGATGCCTATTTTGAGTATTTATTTTTTAGGTCACTCTTTAGATAATATTAAAGTACCAGTTATTAGCATCAATAGACAATACAAAGATGTAAATACAGGTAAAGTCATTCATCAAAAAAACGATTTTATTGAAGCTCTAAGCCACGATAGTATAGTCATTCAAATTGCTGCTTTAAAAGAAAATAGACGAAATAAACTCGAAAAAGTTTTATCTGTATTTGAAACAGGTAAAAATCATTTTATAAATATACAAGAAGAAGACTACCCAAAAGAGTATTCAGAGGTTATTAGACGATTACTAAAAGCAGCCTCAGAACCAGAACTTAGAGAATCTATGAACATAGAAGACGAAATTGTAGAAGAACTAGAATCACTAGAAAGAAACCTCGAAAAAAAAGATAAAGTTATTGAAGAAACTAAACTAGTTGTTAAAGAAAAAGAAAATCTCATCGAAGAAACTAAGCTAGTTATTAAAGAAAAAGAAGTGATCATTCAAGAACAAAGCCAAACTTTAAAAATAGCTATACAATCATTTGCTGATGCAAAAAATATCAATTTTAAAGAAGCAGAAAAAATAATATTAGGTAAATAAATAATAGACTTCATAATCTCTAATTCTAAAAAATTATAATACCATGAAAATAATACACACTTCAGATTGGCATTTAGGTCAACGATTTCATCATTTATCAAGACACGAAGAACATCAAGACTTTTTGAACTATTTATTTGATTATATAAACAAAAATAAAGTCGATATCTTAATTGTTGCTGGAGATATCTTTGATACAGCCAACCCAAATCGTGAGGCAGAAAAGCTCTATTATAATTTTTTAAAAGACATTGTACTGTTAAATTTTTGTAAAGTAATTATCATTGGAGGCAATCACGATTCAGCTAGTCATTTAAATGCACCAAAAATACTATTACAATCACTAAATATTCATATTTATGGCGAGCTTTCAGAAAAGTTAGAAGATATGATTTTAGACTGTTCTACAAATCAGCAAGCTTTACATATTGCTTGTATACCTTTTTTAAAAGACTCCGATATTAGAAAAGAAAGTAGCGATGACTCTTACCATGCAATAGAAAAAAAAGTACGTTCAGGTATTACTAATATTTATAAAAAAACATCTGAACTAATGCCTAATAACTCAATCAATATAGCTACAGGTCACTTATTTGCACTTGGCTCACAACTTGGTGATAGTGAAAGAAGTATCCATGTTGGTAATTTAGGTGCAATTAGTCAAGAAGACATTAAACAAGGCTTTGATTACATTGCTCTTGGACATTTACATAAACCTCAATCTCTCAAAAATAATGTACATTATTGTGGTAGTCCAATAGCTCTTAGTTTTTCAGAAGCAAAGCAAGAAAAAGAAATAACTATATTAGATATTTCTAATGATACCATCACTATTGACAAACAAGTTTTACCTAAATTTAGGTCTTTATACCAATTAAAAGGTAGCATAAGCGAAATAGAGTCACAAATTATTGAGTTATCAAATATATCTCATAACAAAACTCCATGGCTTGAAATTAAACTAAATCAACAGCATATATCTAAAGAGAGCTACGACAATTTATTTAAGCTCTGCCAAGATAACAACTTAGAGTTAATGAAAGTTATCTTAGAGCAACAAATTGATTTAATAAATGAAAATAATTTTTTAGGCAAAGATATCTCTGAACTTTCACCAGACGATATTTTTTTACAAAGATTAGAGTTTTATGATGGAGATATTGATAAAGAGTCATTAAAAAATTGTTTCTCTGAACTTCTAGAAAAATTTTATGAAAGTCAAAAATCATGAAAATATTAAGCATAACTTTTAGTAATTTAAACTCATTAAAAGGTGATTTTCATATAAATCTTGAAAACGGTACATTAAAAGAAGCAGGTATTTTTGCAATTACAGGCCCAACAGGGTCAGGTAAAAGTACAATACTAGATGCTATTACCCTTGCATTATTTGGAAAAGCAGCAAGATATGACGACGGAACAAACGTTCAAAATATGATGTCTCGTGGTTCTGGAGAGTGTAGAGCCCAAATTACATTTTCATGCAAATCAAAAGTATATGTTTCTAAATGGTTTTTAGCTCGAGCTCGAAAAAAATCAGATGGTAAATTTCAAGGTGTTAAAAGAGAAATTTCTTTATTAAACGGTGATGTTTTATTTACTAAAAAAAATGAAGTTGACTCATTTATCTCAGAAATTAGTGGTTTAGATTATAAAAGATTTTTAAGATCAGTTTTACTAGCACAGGGCCAATTTAAAGAGTTTTTAGATGCAAACTCTAAAACAAGAGGTGAACTACTTGAAAAAATAACTGGTACAGAAATTTACAGCGAATTAGGCAAGTTTTGCTATTATTTAAACAAAGAAAAAAATAAAGAAATCTCAGATTTACAAGAAAAAATCAATCATCTTGATTTATTAAAAGACGAACAAAGCCAAGAGTTAAACCTTGAAAAACAAAGTTTAAATGAAAACCTACTATTACTTAAAACAATAATTAAAGACTTTAGCCAAAAAGAAATAAAATTTAAAGCTTATATAGATTATCAAAATAATAATAAAAGTATCGAAAATCAAATTACTCAACTAAGTAAATTAGAAGAAGATTACAAACTTAGTAGTCCTAAGTTAAAACTACACAACAATGCATTAAAGTTTCAAAAAGATCTTTATCAAATTGAAAGCATTAATAAAACTATTCTTTTATTGGATACTGACTTACTTAAGCTAAATAAATCTATTCCAAAAACTAAAAGTCAACTTGAGCAAATGCAATATAGCTTAAAAAACTATTATCAAAAACAACAAGACAAAGTTATTTTAGAAATAGACTCCATTATTAGTACCAACAAACAATATGATCTAGCTATCAAAGACTCAAGTCTATGGATTGAAAGTCAAACTGGCTTATCAAGTATACTCGATAATTTTGAAAAACTTAAAGATAAACATAATCATCTCAATAACTTAGATACTAAAATCTTACTCTTTGAAAAACAATCTCAAAAAGACTCCAAAAAACTAGTTCAATATAAAGATGAATATAAAAAAATAATTTCAAATACACTTCAACTACAAAATCAAAAACAAGAGTCTGACCAAAAATACCAAAAAAAGCTCTCTACTTATCAACAAGTTTTAAAAAATGAAACCCTACAAAGTCTTCAAATAAAAAAAGATGATTTACATCAAAAATTAATAAAAATACAAGAATCATTTAATCTTTTATCTCAATATAARAAAATMACAATTGACCACTCAAAGTTAAATAAAGAAAAAAATACCCGCCAAAAAAACATTGAGCAACTTAAAAAATCATTTTTATCACAAAGTGAAAGTTATGATTTACAAGCAGAAATATTAAAAGATAAGTTTAAAATTTTACAACAATCAATAAAAATTGAGAGCTTATCAAAACAGAGAAATAAATTAAAAGATGAACATGCTTGTCCTTTATGTGGAAGTCTCTCTCACCCTTTTGCTACTGATTTAAAACAAGATAAAAACGAAGACCAAACAGCATATAATCAACAAGACGATTTAGTTAAAAACTTATTTAAAGAAAAAACTAAAACAGAAAAAGAAATTGAATCAATAGAGCAGACCATTCTTAACTTATCAAATGACTTACAGCAAAATAAACAATTTCAAGAAGAGTTAATTTTTGATTCTTCTCATATTGATGATATTAACTACGAAAAAGAACTAGATAAAAGTAAATTAAACATACAAAATAAATTAGATTCAATTACTTTAACAATTATAAAAGTCTTAGAGCTTAAATCAAGTTTAGATAAATATAAAACTAACCTAGATCAATCTAAAGTTTTATTAAATACTAATAAAAATAAAGAGTTAAATGTTCAAGAAAATATAAATCATTGTAACATAGAAATAAAAGAGTTAAATAATCAAATAAATAATACCCAAATAGAAAAAAGCAACTGCTTTAGCTCTATTCAAAACCTTCTACAAAACTCTAATTACTCTATAAAAATTGATAAAAACTTGATTAAAACTATTACACAATCCCAAACAGCCTTAAATCACCATATTAAAAATATTGATCAAGTAAAAGCTAAAATCACTATCAATAATAAAGACTTAGATAATTTCAAAATAAAACAATCTGAACTCCAAAAGTTAACCGAATCTATTACTATCTTAGAAAACAATCATCCAATAGTTAAACTTGATAGTTCTGAGGATTATCTTCTAAAAATCAATCACTTCAAAAATGAAGTTAATCTACTCTTAAATAAAGATAAAGATAAATCTCAATTATTATCTGGTAGTAAAATACAAAACTCAGAGCTAGTTAAAAAGCTATCCCATCAAATAAAAGACCATGATTTTGAAGATATTGAACACTTAAAACAATCTTTGTTGAACCAAAGTGATTTACAAAGGCTTCAAAACGACTTGCTTTTAATTCAAAAAGAAAAAAGTAGTATTGAGACTTTAAAAATTGAAAACTCTAAAATTTATTCAAAACTTCAATTAGATGACTTATCATCTTTTACCGAGCTACAAATAAATATTAAAGTAGATGAAAATAAAATACAAACAACTCAGTTTAATCATGAAGTCTCTCAATTCAACCAACGCTTAGGCGAGATAAATAATATTTTTAATGAAAACCTTGCTAAACAAAATCAAGTTTCCTCTATCTTAAAAAACATCGAAACTCTCAAAGAAAAAAACAAAATTTGGTTTTTAATGAACCGTTTAATCGGTAGTGCAGAAGGAGATAACTTTTCTAAATTTGCTCAAGGCTTAACTCTTCATAGACTAGTACAAATTGCTAATCAACACCTATTTAAGCTTAACCCAAGATATCAAATTAAAAGAGCTGATAATAAAGAGCTAGAGTTAGAAATTATTGATTTATACCAAGCAAATAGTATTAGGCCAACTAAAAGTTTATCAGGTGGAGAGTCATTTTTATTAAGCCTCTCTTTGGCTTTGAGTTTATCTGAACTATCAAGTCAAAAAAATAAAATAGAAAGCTTGTTTATTGATGAAGGTTTTGGAAGTTTAGATTCAGACACCTTAGATGTAGCTTTAAGTGCATTAGAAAACCTACGTCATGATAATAGAATGATAGGGGTCATATCTCATGTTGAGTCTTTAAAACAAAGAATCCATGCAAAAATTGAAGTAAAAAGACAATCTAACGGAAACTCAACAATCACCATACACTAAAAGTTTTTTAGACCATCATGAATAAATTGAATTGCTAAAGCTGCTAATAAAACACCAAGAAAACGCTGTATTAAATCATCACCAGTTTTACCTATTACGTCTTTGATAAACTTTGAAAAAAGCATCAATAAAAATGTAATCAACATCATTGCTAAAATAGCTGCAACAATAGAAATACTATCTGTAAAGGATTGAGCTTTTGAATTTAACAAAATTACAAGGGTTAAAGTACCAGGCCCAGCAATCATAGGTATAGACATTGGATAAACTGAAATATCATCAACAGTACTTTCTACGCTTTCTTCTGATTGTTTGGTTATCATATGAAAAGCAGTATAAAATAATAAAATACCACCAGAAACCCCAAAAGCATGAATACTTATACCCAATGTAGTTAACAGAGCTTCACCATATTTTCCAAATAAAATCAATAAAACTGTCGATATAATCGCTGTTTTAATAGCCATTGCTCTTCTATGAGTAATACTTTTATTTCCTACTAAACCATGAAAAATCATGGCTCCACCAATTGGATCAATAATCACAAACAAAGATGTAAATGCATTTAAAAATATAGTAAGGTCTAACATTTACTTATCTTAATTGGTTTTTATGCCACTCAAAGTGATCTTTCAAAAAACTTGAGATAAAATAATAGCTATGATCATAACCTTCATGCCTACGCAAAGTGATAGGGTACTCTATTTGATTTGCTATTTGTTCAAAATCATCGGTACCAAGCTCTGTTTTATAAAACTCATCATCTAAACCTTGGTCGATTAAAATTGCTCTTTTTTCTTTTGATTTTGTAATTAAAATAGAAGAATCATACTCCGCCCAATCATCTTTATTATCACCTAAATAATTGCTAAAAGCTTTTATACCCCAAGGATACTTAGATGGACATAAAATTGGTGAAAAAGCAGAGATAGACTGAAATTTATCTGGGTTTTTTAAAGCAATCATAATTGCACCATGTCCACCCATAGAATGCCCTAAAATACCTGCTTTACTATCTTTTAAGTTAAAATTATAAAAGATAGTTTCATACAAATCATTTACAATATAGTCATACATATTGTAGTTTTTTGACCAAACTTTAGCTTTACTATTTAAATAAAAACCAGCACCTGTACCAAAGTCCCATGACTCATCATCTCCATCGATCTTTACACCTCTTGGTGATGTATCTGGAGCCACAATAACTAAATTTAACTCATCAGCCAAGGCTTGTGAACCAGCCTTGCTAATAAAATTTTCATGAGTACATGTTAAACCAGATAAAAAAAATAAAACAGATACATTTTTATTTTCATAGTTATTTGGAAAGTAAACACTAAATGTCATTTCACAATCTGTACTTTTTGAAAAGTGCTTATAAACATTTTGCTTACCATTAAAGCATTTATTTGACTTTATTTTTATTATATCTAAATAAGATTTACTCATTTTAATCTCTCCTAAAAGTAAATAACTGATCTAATACTTTTACCTTCATGCATTAAGTCAAAAGCTTTATTTATTTCATCTAATTTTAATTTATGAGTAATAAATTCATCGACTTTTAAAGTACCATCCATATACATTTCAATATAATCTGGTAATTGTGACCGACCTTTTACTCCACCAAAAGCAGAACCACGCCATGATCGACCTGTAACCAATTGAAATGGTCTTGTTGAGATTTCTTGACCAGCTCCAGCTACACCAATAATAAAAGATTGTCCCCAACCTTTATGACAACATTCTAAGGCTGATCTCATTAAATTTACATTACCAACACATTCAAAAGAGTAATCAACTCCTCCATCAGTCATTTCAGCAATAACTTCTTGGATAGACACATTAAATTTTGTCGGGTTTATACAATCTGTTGCTCCAAACTGTCTTGCTAATTTAAATTTACTTTCATTAATATCAATGGCAATAATACGTTTTGCTTTAGCAATTACAGCACCTTGAACAGCACTTAGTCCAACTCCACCAAGACCAAAAATAGCAACTGTAGACCCAGCTTCAACTTTAGCTGTATTTAAAACAGCACCAACACCAGTTGTTATTCCGCAACCAAGTAAACAAGCTTTATCTAATGGTACTTCTTTATTAATTTTGACTAAAGAAATTTCGGGTAAAACTGTATATTCTGAAAAAGTTGATGTACCCATATAATGAAAAATTGTCTTACCATTTTTAGAAAATCTTGAAGTACCATCTGGCATTAAACCTTTACCCTGAGTAGTACGTATTGATTGACATAAGTTTGTTTTGCTTGATAAACAAAATTTACAAGTACCACATTCAGGGATATAGAGTGGGATAACATGATCTCCAATTTCTAAGCCTTTTACACCTTTTCCAATTTCACGTACAATACCTCCACCTTCGTGACCAAGTACTGACGGAAAAATACCCTCGGGATCATCTCCTGAAAGAGTAAAAGCATCTGTATGACATACGCCAGTTGCTACGATTTGAACAAGTACTTCTCCATCTTTTGGGCCTTCTAAGTCAAGTTCATCAATTACTAATGGTTTGTTTACTTCATAAGCAACAGCAGCTCTAGTTTTCATTTTTTCTCCAATTTTTATAATTAACAATATAATATCATAATAATCAGAGATATAATTCAACAATTTCAATGCAATCAAAAGTAGAACCGGATACTACTATCTAACTTTTATCTCTCAATATTAATAAAAAATCCTCTTCAAAGGTCTACTTTGAAGAGGATTTTTTATCTATTAAAACTAATTCTTTTATTTTAATAAATATACTTTTTTAAAGTTTTTGCTTCTTTTTTTATTTTTTAAAAAACTTTCACTTTCAAACATTGTAATACCTTCGCAGCCAAAAGTATTACTTGTAAAACTATTGCTTTGATTTAAGTAAGATACAGCTGTACAATTATAATTATCTTTTTTAAACATTACAAAATTTAAAGCGTACCTAACGTCACCTTTACCAGAAAACTCTTTACTAACAATACCTTTGTTAGGGTCAAAAGTAGTTACTGTAAAATAGTAAGAGTTTTTCTTTGTAACTACAAATCTTGTCTGATATTCTTTTTCTGGTAAAGAGCTTTGCTCAATATTATTTAAAGAAGTTATTGTAGTGTTATTTATTTTTAGATGATATAAAGTTAGTACAGCATCTCTTAAACTTTTAAAAGCACTTGTATACAACAATCTAGCTTTTTTAGTATTAAAATAAATTGAACCTGCTGTTCTAAGACCAACAATATCAATAAATGCAGTTGAAGCATCACTATGGCTTGATGCAAAGTTTTGTGAAGCTAACAAAGTAGCGTGACTTTTTTTAATTAAATTTAATTTAGACTGAAATCTTTTTTTATTTATTTCTACAGAATATTTTAAATCTCCTGAATCTCTTAACTGAGTAAATGTTGATAATGCTTTAGTTAGGTTTAACTTTGCTGAATCAACATGAGAATTTGAACATACTGTCAAAACAAATACTGATAAAAAAATCACCAAATTTAATATTTTTTTCATTGAACTCTCCTTGTATATAAAATGTAAGTATTTTTTATTTCAAACTTAAAGCCTATACTTGAATATAAATTTAATTGTTTGCAATAATAAAACTACTAGTCAATACTATGTAATAAATATAGATTGTCAATGATAATAAAAAATTATTTAAATTATTGTGGTATTTTAAACTATCTTAAGTATAAAATGATTTCACAGTAAAAAAGGAAGTATATATGTCAGAAATTGATCAATTTGAAAGTGTCTTTTTATCAGCATTTCATGAATCATTTAAATATGAGCATAAATCTATTCAGTCTATCTTATTTTTAGGAGACCTTGGAGCAGATGTTTTAGCTAATACTTTTGAAAAAGTGACTTCAATGTTACAGGCTATTTTTTCAACAGATCATCCAAAGTTTTCATATAATCAAGTTAATCCACAAAATACTACTGCGGATATTTTAGATATCATTGAAAGTCAAAAACCAGATTTGATTATAAGTTATAGAAATCTTTATAGTAATGCTTGGCAATATCCACATAGTTTAGGCGAACATTTAGATGTTTTACTTCAAAAAACAGATGTTCCCGTTCTTGTTATTCCTCACCCATACTCTGATTATTCTGCTCAACATGCAACGCAAAATACTGATAAAGTAATGGTATTAAGTGACCATCTTTCAACAGAAAATAAATTAACCAGTATAGCAGCAGATTTTACCCAAAAAAATGGTGAACTAACTTTATTTCATTTTGAAAATCAATATCAATTTGATCGGATGATAAATACTATTTCGTGTATTCAACAAATCAATACAGATGTAGCAAAAACAGAAATTAAAAAGAAAATCATCTCAGAGGCAAATCATTACATGAACTCTTGTGAAAAACTTTTAAAAAAAACACACCCTGGTATTTTAATTCATAAAAAATGTATCTTCGGAACACTCATTAGTAGTATCAACGATTATATTAATCAAAATCAAATTGATTTATTAGTTATTAATACCAAAGATCAAGATCAACTTGCAATGCATGGTTTAAGCTACCCTTTAGCCGTAGAGTTAAGACAAATTCCCATATTAATGGTATAAAAAAAAGGATTATTTAACATGAGCGCACCTATAAATTCACTTAATTCGGCTATACAACATACCGCTGTAAGCCCTGAAATCACCTACTTATTTACAGCTATATTAGCCTTAATGATTTTAACTCTGGCTTTTGAAGAAAAAATCCATGCTAAAAAATCTCTAATTGTATTAGTCTATGCTGTAATTTCTCTTTTACTTGGCTCGTACTATCATTTATTACCCTTTGGAGATATTATTTTACCAAATGGGCATCATTTATCTATTCCTGTATATATCCCAGGTATTGATTGGGGAGTCATTGCTATTATTGTAGGATCTAGTCTATTTGTAGATGTTACCTCAAGATCAGGCTTATTTACTTATGTTGCAATAAAATTAACAAAAGCATCTAAAGGCGATACACTCAATTTGTTATGGTTTTACGGAATAATGACAGTTGTTTTTTCTGCCGTATTAAATAACGTAACAGCAATGATTATTGTAGGTAGTTTAACAGGGGTCTCTTTAAAAAAATTAGGTAAAGAAGATAAGTTACTTGGTTTTTTGCTTGTTGAGGGTCTATTAACAAATATTGGTGGTCTTTTAACTCTGATTAGTTCTGTTCCTAACATTATTGTTGGTAATGCAGCCAACATAAGCTTTGTCACTTTTTTTGTAAAAGCCAGCCCTTATGTATTTGTAGCAACTATTATTACAATTTTTATGGGGTCTAAATTATTTGGAATTAAAAAGATACAATCAGAAGAAGAGAGGGTTCTTAGCTTAGAGAAAGTCAAAGGGTTTGATGAAAATGACGGAATCGAAAGTACTAGTTTTTTTTACTTCGCTTTAGTCACCTTAATTTTGTTTGTAGCAACAATTGCCACAACGTCTATTCTCCCTGTTGTTAAAGAACTTGGTATGGGTTTTGTAGCATTAGCATTTGCAACATTAATGTTAATTCAATATAAATCTAAAGTAGACGAGTTTTACAAAGCCATTGACTGGGATTTAATCGGCTTTTTTATGGCTTTATTTGTAGTTATTAATGTCATGGAACACGCCATGGTTTTAGAGCTAATCGGCAAAGGTATTAACTTTATAATAGGTAGTGAAGAAAGCCTCGTTGGTACAGGTTCACTACTTGTATCTGCTGCTGTTGCTAGCTCGGTTACTGATAATATTCCACTTGCTGCAATGCTTGCTAAAATTTTAGGGGCAAGCGCTACTCCAAGCACATCTCCTCTATGGTGGGCAGTTATTTTTGGTGCAAATCTAGGCGGTAATATTACACCTATTGGTTCTGCTTCAACCTTAGTTGCTGTAACTATTATTCATAAGTATAAGATTGAAATGAGCTTTATAGGTTTTGTTAAAAAAGCATTACCCTATGCTATTGTTCAAATCAGTTTAGCTTTGGTTTATGTTTTGTTTTTTCTTTAGGTAAAGTTAAGATATCAAACTTTTTTTATGTTTTTTTGCAATTTTTATTGCCCAATCATAATGGCTTGAGCTCGATGATATCAAATAAGAAGCAAGCGAAGTTGTCCCTGTCCATTTATACAGTTTTTTTTCAAAAAGCTCTTGATCTGTATGATTTTTAATTAATTCTTGAATCTGTAAAAAAGATTCATTTAATAATTTTAAAGCATCGTTATAACTCGTATTTTGATATTGCTTCCAAATTTTTTTATTTAAATCTTGAGTTGTTTTCCAAGTATAACCTTCTGCTGGCATACAAGGTTTTACACCACTCATGCCAAGCTTATACCAATCCAACATCATTAAATGCCAATGATGTAAATGCATTAAAACATCTCTAAGGTTTTTATCTCTGATTTCAAATAAAAATGTAGCCTGCAAATTTTTATTTGAAAATGAATTTACTAAGGATAATAACTTTTGAAAACAATCATTGCTTAAAAATAATAGTTGTTCTTTATCTTTTGGTCTTGGCATTTTATCTACTTTGTTAAACTATGAAGTCTTTCAAGTTTATTATGCAAAGTATCAAAATTATTTAACTTTAATACTTCATTGATTTCAGATTCTAATTTCTTTTCTGAGGTGATACCTTTATGTATAAATTTTACTCGCCTTCTTCTGTCTAAGATAAAAATCCCTGGTAAACTTTTAACACCAAATCTTTTCATTCCTAGGCCATTTTCTGTGATAACAATAGGCCACTTTAACTCAGGGTGCTTTTTTAAATACTTACTAACTAAATCAATATTTTCTTTATAATTAATATTATAAAAGCTAACACCTTTATTTTTATACTTATTGTATAGATTTACCATTCTTGGTAATTGAGTCGCACATGATGAACACCAAGTAGCCATAAACTCAAGTACAACAACATTTTCTTGTTTTTTTAACTCAGTAGATAACTTTGACTCAGTACCATCCATTTTTAAAACAGGAAAGTCTGGTGCATCCATATCAACACCAAGTGCAAAACCAAGATTCCAGTCTAATGTTTTTTCTAAAAATGAGTTTCTAGCTTTTTCTTGTTTAAACCAAGTAGGCAAAAATGAAAAATAAGAGATTTTATAACTACAAGACCTTTTTTTAATACCCAATACTTTACCAGACGAATGAGTAATTATAGAGTCAATACCAGCATTAGAGTAAGGTAAAATTTCATCTGTTTCACCCTCAAAAGAAATATCGTTTTTCATTTTATCTGAAATTAAATCTTTATCTACTCCAGATAACTCCCCATTATTAATAGATATCTTTTTATTTTGAAACCCAACATAATCAGGAAATAAAGAATCATAAATATTAGCTTCACCTAAAGTATCTGCAAATAAAATCATAGAGCCACGGCTGCTTAAAAATGTTTGCCAGAAGTCACTTTCTAAAGCTGTTATATAAGATGACTTTATCTTTTTTTCTACTAATCTAATAACTAGTGATTTTTCAAATTTCGTTACACCTTCTTCAGGAAAGCTTTCTAATTTACTTAAATCAAAAACTGTAACCCTATATTTTTTTTTCTTTAAATATTTATTTAATACTTGAAAGTTTTCAGATGTTTCACTGCCTGTTATTAAAGCAACTTTTGGGCCAGCCATAACATTGATAATTAATGATAAAAACAGTACTAAACTTAAACTAAATAATTTCATAATTCATCTCTTAAGGTCTTATTAATAATAATTCTACATAGAACTTTATGACAAAAGAGTAATAAATATATAAAAAGTGTCAAGTCTAAAATTACATTTTTTTCAACTCTTTCTCTAATATCTGAGTGATTTTGTTTGCATCTATATGAAAGTCATTAAAAACTACAATTCCTTCTGGGTTTATAATTACAAACCAAGGAGTACCACGAGTATGAAAATCAACTAATACAGTTGATGAGTAGTTTGTCTCTCTAATACCAGGGTCATGGCCTGCAACAGTTTTAATTCCATATTTTTTCATGGTTGTGCATACTTCATCTTCTGAGTTTCTTGAATGACCTTCAAAAACTGTTTGTATCGTTGCAAAAGCTATTTTTTTACTTTTTCTAAAATGATGGCTTAACTTACTAAAAGTAGGAAGCCCACTTGAATGGCATCCAGGACACCAACTTTGCCAATTAAAAAGGACAATATATTTACCTTTATTTTCATTAATAGAAAATTTACTGGCTTTACAGTCTTTATCAAACCATTTACTAACTCTTAACTCAGGAGCTAAAAAACCTGCCTGAGCTTGAAGATGAAATTGAAACAAAAATAATAAAATAGATAACTTGATATAACTTTTCATAGTAGGCTCCTTATAACAATTACTTGATATATTCAAAGTAATAAAAGTTTTTACACTCAAATAACTAAGTCTATCTACTTATAAATAACTTACAAAAAATTAATTATAAGAAAGTTTTGCGTATACTGGGTAATGGTCTGAACCATTATCTTCTAAAATTTCTATCTTATTTGTATTAAAATCTTTGCTTGTTAATAAATGATCGATAGGAATAGATAATAAAAAAGGTCCCCAAGAAGGTAAAATGCCAAAACCTTTACGAGAGTTTTTCAAGCCAGAAGTACTTATAAAGTTTTTATAGTCTTTACTATACATCGTTAAATTAAAATCTCCACCTATAATTAATTTCAATTTATCCTTAGAATATTTTGCCATATCTTTTAAATGGTCATTTCTTCTTTTTGCATAATTTTTACTAATAGGAGGCAGGGTATGAGTTAAAATAAATTTCAAATCTTTTTTATGTTTAATAGTTGCAACAATAGATGGTGCCATACTTTTTCCAAAAAAAACTATGGAGGGGTCTAAAATAGGATGTTTACTATATAAAGCTAAACCAAAGTTATCTCCTCTTGGATATTTATAATGGTAGGGGTAAATACTTTCAATTTCTTTAATTTTATCTAACCAAATTATACTGACTTCTACTAAACCAACGATTTGAGCATCTTTATTTTTTATTTGTTCAATTACTTTTTGATAGTTGTAATTAGCTGTATTTACGTTTGCTATAAAAACATCCATTTTATGAGTTTTTACCAAATTATTACTTGGTAAATACCAAGGTATGACATCAATTAAACAAATAAATAAACCAATACAAGATATTGATATCCATTTTTTATCTTTACATAGAGCAAAAAAAACAAATGACATTAAAAATAAAAAAACATATTGAAAAGTAAAATGAGTTAATAATTCAAATACATGAAAATAATTCCCAAAAAAAGATAAAAATAAAAGAATACTTAAAATAAAAGTTAAACTTTCGACTATATGTTTAAATCTTTCTTTAATACTAATTTGCATTTTATCTCTTTTCTAAGTTTAATAAATATTTTTTAAAATCTAAACCACCACCAAAACCTTGTAATGCTCCACTTTTTGCAATCACCCGATGACAAGGCACAATAATAGCAATAGGGTTTTTACCATTTGCAGCACCAACAGCTCTACATTTTTTTATATCACCTAATTGCTTTGCTTGCTCTTGATATGAAATAGTTTTTCCATAAGGAATTGTTTTTAAAACTCCCCATGAAGACTTCTGAAAATCAGTACCTTCTAAGTACAATGGAATATCAAAGTTTTTTCTTTTATTTGTAAAAAACTGCTCTAATTGTTTACAAGTTTCAGATAATATGGAGTGACTTTTATTTTCATTAATCGAAGTATATTGAGCGATATCTCTAAAATCAAAACTTTTTTCAAAAATTAAAGCTCGTAAATATTTATTACAGGCTACTAATAATATCTTTTGAAAAGGGGATTTATAAAAGCAATAAGATGAACCTTCGGGTATTGTTTTAAGTAATTTATTCATAAAAACCTTTATTTAATCGATTAACTTGACAGATATCAATAACTATTTAAGATAAAGCTTATTATACAGGAGTAAATATGATTCTTTTAAGAAATTTTTTAACTTTATTATTATTCACCTCTTTAAGTTTTGCCCAATACGTATCTAGTGGTGGGTATACTTTTGATGTTGATGTAACTAACTCTGGCTATCGCACAATCAGAAATGCACGAATCAATCCCTATGTGTCAGGTACTACAGCAACTCTTGAGGTTAGTTCAGACGGCTATAGAAGATCAAGAAAAAGAGTATCCATCAACTCTTCTCAAAAACATTATCGAGTTAGAGTCAGATTAGATGACCCTACTATCTGGATTGATGCTAAAGATACTAATAATAAACGAATACAAAGTTTTATCTATGATAGCCAAATGAGTGTATTTGATACTTCAAAATATCAATTTGAAGTAAGGTTAAGCGAAGAGGGTTTTGAAAACTTTTCAGAAATAGATGTAGATTTACGAGTTAACTTTTTAGACCCATGGAATAAAAGAATAAATATAAGAGGTAGTGGGTCAAATAAATCAATTAAAATTACAATTGATAGAAGAGACCTAAGAGAGTTTTCAAATAATATTGATGTTGTTATCCCAAGAGATAAAAATTTAAAAAAATCAAGAAGTCAAAAAGTTCAAAAAATGAATTTCAAACTATTACAATCAGAAAATAAAGTAAGTAATGATTTAAGAACTCGAATCTTAAAACGAATCCAAAATTTTAAAAATAGTTTAAAAAAATAGACCAATTAATTGTAGCCTCCAATTTGGAGGCTTTTTTTTACGTTAAATCTTAAATTAATATTTGAAGTTCATCCAATCTCTTAGTATAATTTACGAAAATTAACTTTAACCAATAAGGTCAACCATGAAATTGTTTACTCTACTTAGTTTACTTATAATTACTACTCAAATCCAAGCAAAAAATCCCAAATACATATTTTTCTTTATTGGTGACGGAATGGGACTCGGCCAAAGAAGTATCGCTGAAATTTATAAAAACGCTCAAAACTCTGATAAACCAGGTAGCACTCCACTCCGTATGAGCTTATTACCTACTCAAGGTTTTGTTTATACTCACTCTGCTGACTCATATATTACTGACTCTGCTGCTGCTGGTACTGCCATGGCAATTGGTAAAAAAACTTTTAAAGGTGGGGTTGGAGTCGATGTACATAGCAGAGCTAGCTCAATATCACTTGCTAAACTTGCCACTAAAAATGGGTATAAAACAGGTATCATTACCTCTGTATCTATTGATCATGCTACACCTGCTGTTTTTTATGCTACTGATAAAAGCCGTAAACATTATTACAATATCGCTCAACAACTATCATCTAGTAACATTGATTACTTTGGTGGAGGATGTGCTAACGGTAGTAGCAAAAGAAATAAAAAAGACCGAATTGATCCAACTCAACTAGCAAAAGAGAGTGGTTATACAATCTTACAAAGTAAAGATGAGTTTTATAACTTTCATGATAAAACAAAAAAAGTTTGGGCTATGGACGACAATTGCCAAAAAGGTGCTGACTTACCATATGTTATTGATCAAAAAGCTGGACAACGTAACCTACTCAGTTATGTTAAAAAAGGCATCGAGCTCGTTGATAACGAAAAAGGCTTTTTCTTTATGATTGAAGGCGGTAAAATCGACTGGGCAAGTCATGCCAATGATGGTGCTACTTTAGCAAGAGAAGTTATTGATTTTGATGACTCCATTGAGTATGCCTATCAATTTTATCTAAAACATAAAAGAGACACTTTAATTATAGTAACAGCAGATCACGAAACTGGTGGACTAGGGCTTGGTACAACCAAACATCAATACACTTTATATCCAAAAACCTTAATCAAACAAAAAATATCAATTGCAGCATTTAATAATAAAATTGCTAAATGGAAAAAATCTCAAGTTAGCTTTTTTGATAAACTAAACGAAATCAAAACATTATTTGGATTTGATAGTTTAACTAAAAAAGAGTATGCAAGAATCAGAAAATCATGGTTATTAACCATGAATCCAAAGTTTCAAAAACAAAAAAAGAAATTAATCTATTCAAGATACGAGCCATTATCTGATGAATGTATTAAAATTGTATCAGAGCGTACAGGTATTGGTTGGACTACAAACTCTCATACTGCTATTACTGTACCTATTTCATCAATCGGTGCTACTGCAACAAAAGACTTTTCTGGTTATATGGATAATACAGATATTTATCATAAACTAGCTCAGTACTTAACTAAATAAAAAATTTAAATATTGGAAATTCTATGAAAAATAAACTACAACTCTCACTATTATTAATAAGTCCACTTCTAGTAAGTACATTATTTAGCCAAACTATTAGTGATAAATCATTTCAAAAATTAATGAAACTATCTGGTATTAATAAACAAGTTGCTCAATATCCTGACTTAGTTATTTCAGGAATGCAACAGGCAAGAGCACAAGGATCTCCTATTTCAAATAGTCAGTTTTCTGAAATGGTAGAACCTGTAAAATCATCATTTGAAGTTACAAAGTTTTTATACATTATTGGCGCTGAAATAAAACAGTCAGTCTCAGAAGAAAATGCTCAAAAGTTATTTGTATGGTATGAATCTAAATTAGGTAAATTAATAACAAAGTTAGAAGAAAAAGCCTCTACTCCACAAGCTTATCAAGATATGATTCAAAATGCTCGATCATTATTTTCTGACCAAGAGCGTCTGAATATAGCTAAATCATTAGATAACTCTATTGGTGCTAGTGAAATGTCATATCAAATACAAAAAAATACTGCAACTGCTGTATTTTCTGCAACTGCTTTAGCTGTAGACCCTAATCCAAAAATAGCAATAGAAAGGTTTAAATCTCAACTAAGCACACAAGAAATAAGAATGAGAACCAACGGAACTCAAATGGTGTTGCTTTCACTTATTTATAGCTATCAAGATGTTGAAATTTCAAAACTTCAAAAATATGTTGATTTTGTTGATCATTCTGATACTAAAGCTTTTAATATAGCCGTAGTAACAGGGATGAAAAAAGCATTTTTACAATCAATTAATACCATGTCAGCTAAGCTTGCTAAAGTCTTTAATAGATTTAGAATAGATAAAAGTAAAGAATCTACATTAGATAGATTAACAGAAGAGTCTTTTAAAGATTAAAGTTATTTTAAATACAATAATTCAAATTTCTCAATTTTATCTTTTTTATAATGGTAAATTAGAGTTGAGTTATTTAAAGTATAAGCATCTTCTGGGCTAATACCTGGCTCACCTTGTGGGATAGGGTGATCTTTGAAATATCTTTTCCAATACTCTAAGGCCCCTGAAAAATCCATTGGGCTTGATTTAACAGTATTTGGTAAAATATGATTTAGAGCATCATAGATTAACTCTGAGCAATAAAGTTTATTTGTATCATTTAATAAAAAATAACTATCATACTTTTTACCTAGGTGAGTTTCTGCTCTAAGTATCATTTTTACAATTTGAATATTACTTAGATAATTAAGTCTAGTAACAGCTACTCGATTTTTACAGTTTTTTAAAAATCTAGTAATAGGAGTTATTTTTACTCTTGGTACAGTAGCTTCAACTACAAATAACTCTCCTTTAGACCATTTTAAAATACCAACATGTGACCACTCACTTTTAGTCGTGTCTTGGACACCATCACCAAATGAGCTACTTAATGTTTGAAAAATAAAGTCACCTGAGTGAAACTTTGTTAAATCTAAAGAAAAAGAAGGGCTGATTAAAATCAGTAATAATAAATAATATATTTTCATAATAAATGTAGTCTACTCAAATTTTATCTTCTGTCAATTGTTGATGGTATAATCTGATATAATATTTAAAAAAGGTTTTTATGGCTAACGCTCAGTTTTCTATTTTACGCATAATTGTTATTCTTATTTTTGTTATACCTATCTTGTTAATAGCTACGGTTTATTACTTTCAAGATGCACTACTATTTTATAAAGTACCAAGTGAAATGGCCATTATTAGATATAATAAACACCATTATCCAAACTCAGAACAATTTTTAAAAACACCTGATGGTATAAACTTACATGGTTGGTTTGTTAAAGATAAAAGTACTAAAAAAACTCCTCTTGTATTTTACTTTGGAGGAAACGCAAGTAATGTAGAGTTTATAGTTTCTGATAAAAAGTATATCCCTGGTATTGCTGCTTGTACTTTTAATTATCGTGGTTATGGCTTAAGTGAAGGTGAACCATCTGAAAAAAAAATAGTTGAAGATGCCTTACTCATTTATAACACCTATAAAAACCATCCTAATATTGATTCAAACAATATAACTATCATCGGAAGATCACTCGGTACTGGAGTCGCTATCCAATTAGCGTCAAAAGTTAAAGCATCAAAACTAATCTTAGTCTCACCATATGACTCTATGATTAATACAGCTTATGACCACTATCCTTTTTTACCTGTAAAATGGATACTAAAAAATACTTTTGAATCAAATAAATATGTAGGCCAGTTAACTCAAAAAACAATGATTATTTATGGTGACCAGGATACTGTTGTAAGCCCAGAACGCACCTTATCTTTGATAAAGGCTTTTAAAAACAAGCCAAAAGTAGTCGTTTTTAAAGGTAGACATCATAATAATGTTTTTGATGATGAGCAATATTGGCCTAGTATTAATGATTTTATTTTGAATTAAATAGGGTATTCTGCTAATAACTCAGGATGTATAAAATCTAAAGATTCTAAATTTTTTGGCATATCATTAATTTCTATATATTCAACTCTTTCTTGATAAAATTTTAGAGCATCTTGTAAATAGCTTGTAAGTCGAATTAATGCATTTTTTTCTTGGTAATTCGAAGCACTCACAAAAAAAGGCTTCATCTGTTCATTAGCTTGATCTTTATCTATTTGTGATAATTCAGTACTAATCTTTTCAGACATTTGAATCCCCTCATAGTCATTTAAGTTTTTAGCAAAAAGACTATAGACATAAGCTTTAATCTTATCTTGTTTTACACCATTCCCAAAAAATAAGCATCTAGATAAATTACAGAGTGAACGAACATCAAAACTATATGCACTTTTTTGAAAGTTTAAATATGCTTCTTTGAGGGATATCTCACCGTATTCTTCATTAGAGCAGGCTATTGCATATTTATTTCTAGAGTGTTCACAACCTAAAAAAGCTCCTTTATACCAAAATAACTTAGCAAGCTTTTTATTTTGTAAAACTGTATTTCCCTCATCCAAGCGATTTCCAAAATTTAAACAAGCATTTTTATTTCCAAGAACTGCAGCTACATAAAAATATTGCCCCGCTTTTAGTTGATCTTCCTTAACTGTAATTCCTTTTGCATAAAACCACCCTAAACGAAAGTACGACATAGGACACTTATTATAAGCACCCCGTAAATAATATAAATATGAAGATTCTAAGTCTTTTAAAAGTTCACATTTCTCTTGGGTAAGTCCTTCATAAAATAAACCACTAGGGTGCTTTGAATGATATAACCTACTAGAACTTGCTTCATATATTCCAGGGTTGAAGGATTGTTCAAGTAAAAAATTATCTAAAAAAAGTAAGTCTCCTAAATAAAAACCCTCTCTACCAGATTTTAAAAAATAATCTGCACTTACTTGAGTTTTGTTTTTAACATTAGCTATAAAACTAGGACAATGGTTTATTAAATAACCATTTAAAAAAATAGTTAGTGGGTCTGATGAATCTAATGCATTAATAGTTTTAACTAATTGACTATCATTTGAATCTAATGAGTTTAGTACTTTTATTAGATTATATTTCCATTGATTGATACTCATCAGTCTAACCGTTTTTTATTTGAATAAGCCTTTAAATCTCGACAAGGTGCTACTATAAAACCAAAATATACTTTATCAAGAGTTTTTCTATTTCTAGCAGTAATTGCAACACCTAATATTTTCTCAATTTTTGAAGCTAGTTTTGATCGACTATACCATTAGGCGTAAACAAATAAAAAACTTTATTAGTCAATTTAAATTCTTCATCATTGGCTTGAATTGATTTTAACAAAGATAAATCAACATCTTTAGGAGGAGCTTTTAAAAAGAAAAAATGTTGTGATTTAACATCACGATCTTTAAAAGGGTTTTCATCAAGGCATTTCTGTAAGTCTAAGTTAGTCAACAATAATATTTTAGGAGAAAAATAATAAACATCATTAACTTTAGTACTTATCAATTCTTCTAAATTATCTAAATCCGAATCAAATACAACATTTCCACTTTGAATATATGTTTTAACATTTTTCAAACCCAAGCCCTCAAGCAAAGTCCTTAAGTCAGCCATCTTCAAAAGATTATTGCCACCAACATTAACCCCTCTAAAAAGAGCAATCATTCTACCCATAAAAACTCCAAAAAAAAATCCCTAAAAAAGGGATTTTCAAATAATCTAAAATCAGGTCTCTTATGATTGAAATATTTTGTTTCGTCTCATTTTCGAAGTGTACTTGTGTACACAAGAAAATGTAGGGAAGCAAAAGATTCAATCAGATGAGACCGTATCGAATCAATTTCTAGTATCTGTAGTGCTCAGGCTTATATGGGCCTTCAACAGGAATCTTCAAATACTCAGATTGCTTTTGTGTTAATTTAGTTAATTTAACACCTAATTGACCTAAGTGTAACTGTGCTACTTCTTCATCTAATTTCTTAGGAAGCATATGAACACCAATTGGGTATAAGTCAGGCTTAGTAAATAACTCGATTTGAGCTAAAACTTGATTTGAGAAAGAACATGACATAACAAATGATGGATGTCCTGTAGCACAACCAAGATTTACTAGTCGTCCTCTTGCTAAAACAATAATTGCTCTATCATTTGGTAAGTGAAATAAATCAACTTGTGGTTTAATGTTTTCTTCTCTAACATCTTTATTATTATCTAACCATGACATTTCGATTTCTGAATCAAAATGTCCGATATTACATAAAATAGCTTTATCTTTCATTAATAACATATGCTCATGAGTTACAACATCACAACAACCAGTAGTTGTTACAAAGATATCTCCAAGTGGTGCTGCTTCTTCCATGTTAGTTACTTGGTAACCTTCCATTACAGCTTGTAATGCATTGATAGGATCAATCTCAGTAATGATTACTCTAGCTCCAAGACCTTTCATAGCAGCAGCACAACCTTTTCCAACGTCTCCGTATCCACCAACAACAACTACCTTACCAGCAATCATAATATCAGTAGCTCTTTTTAGTCCGTCAGCTAAAGATTCTCTACAACCATACAAGTTATCAAATTTAGATTTAGTTACAGAATCATTTACATTAATAGCAGGAACCTTCAAAGTACCTTCTTGAAACATTTCATATAATCTATGAACACCAGTAGTTGTTTCTTCTGTGATACCTTTAATGTCAGTTAAAAGGTTAGCAAATTTATCATGAATCATGATAGTAACATCGCCACCGTCATCTAAAATCATATTTGGCTTTGTTCCGTCTGGCCATAAAATTGTTTGCTCTAAACACCAGTCATACTCTTCTTCTGTTTCACCTTTCCAAGCAAAAACAGGAACACCAGTAGCAGCAATTGCAGCAGCAGCATGATCTTGAGTTGAATAAATGTTACATGAAGACCATCTAACATTAGCACCTAAATCAACTAATGTCTCAATCAAAACAGCTGTTTGAATAGTCATGTGGATACAACCGATAATGTTTGCACCTTTTAATGGCTGTGAAGCTTTTAAACTTTTTCTAATAGACATTAGACCTGGCATTTCTTGCTCAGCTAATCTAATTTCTTTTCTTCCCCACTCAGCAAGTGACATGTCAGCTACTTTAAAATCTTCATTTGTATTTTTTGCTATTGTTACAGCAGTCATATTAAGTCCTTTGGTTTTGATTATATAATCTATAATATTTTATTAAGATTAAATTTATTTAACTTTAACTATTGTAATCAAGAGTCTATTATTAGTAAAATTAGATAAATTTATTTTTTTTGAAAGAATTTCTTATGGACTACAACAAATTAAAAACATTCATTGAGCTTGCAAATTTAGGTAGTGTCACTCAAACAGCTGAAAAGTTATTTAGGACACAATCTGCTATCTCACAACAATTACAAAGTTTAGAGACCCAATTAAATATGATTTTATTTGAAAGAAAAAAATCTAAAATCTATTTAACAAAAGATGGCGAACGATTGTATCATTTTTCTAAACAAAGGCTCAATGAAATAGATGATGAACTCATACGGATATTAGATGACTCTAATTTAGTTGAAGGAGAAATTAAAATCGGTATTTTACCAGAGTTTGCAATTAATTTTCTACCTAGTGTTTTATCAAAATTCAAAGAAAAGTTTAAAAAGGTTCGATTTAGGTTATATCAAGCAAGTGATGTTAGCATTGAACAATTACTATTAAACAATAAAATTGATTTTGGCTTTGTAGTCAACTTAGAAAATAGTGATATGTTTTTAACTCATGAAGTTATGACCAAAAATATGATGGCAGTAGCATCTGACATATATCTATCTAATCACCCAAAAATAAATAGTTTCAAAGATTTAATTGAGCATAGTTTAATAGAATTTGGGGAAAACTTTCTTAGTTTTGGTACTTGGCTAAAACACAATCAAAAAAAATCAATACTAGACGAACTACGAAAAAAACAAGCTAGTATAATTATAGAAGATGATATTGGTATTAAAGAAATGCTTTTAAATCACCTCGGTATCGGTATTTTGCCTAGCTACCTGATTCAAAATGAATTAAAAGATAAAACCCTAATACCAATTTTAAAAAGTAAAAAAGCTCAAGCTTTTCAAGTAAAAGTAATGATTGCTACAAGAAAAACCACAACTAAAGATTTACTGATGGGGCAGTTTTATCAATTTTTAACTAAAGCTTGATAGATTCCATATTATAAATTTTTTAAATTTTCTTTGGATAAATCTAAAACTTTTTGATGTAAACTATTACCATGAGAGTCCATTGTCACAACAACAGGAAACTTTATAACTTGCATCTCCCATATGGCTTCTGGAGAGCCTAATTCTTCTTTCATATAAACATTAGTTACTTTATCTATTTTTTGAGCAAGTACTTGAGCAGCACCACCAATAGCATGAAAATAACAACCCCCAACTTCTTTTAAAGCAGCAAGTGTTTTTGGACCCATTCCACCTTTACCAATCACTCCACGTAAGCCATATTTTTTCATAATATCACCTTGATATGGCTCCTCTCTGATAGATGTAGTTGGACCTGCTGCTTTTACGATGTATTGTCCATCTTCTTCAACAACAACAGGGCCACAGTGATAAATTATAGCATCAGTAAAATCTACTGGAGGTTTACCACCATCGTGTAAATACTTATGTACAGCATCACGACCCGTATATAATAAACCAGTTAGTTCAACCATATCTCCAACTTTTAACTTACGCATTTCTTCTTCTGTGTATGGGTATTTTAATTCAATCATTAGTCATCCTTATATTAGTAAAGAAAATTGTTAATATTACATTGAGAGTCTAAAACAATACCTTGTCTTCTAAAGGCCCAACACATATATGAAACAGAAACAAAATAGCTTGCCGGCACTCTATTTATATAATCAATTTTACATCCAAGTAAAGTTGTTTTTCCTCCAAAACCCATAGGCCCGATACCTAATTTATTAGCTTGAGTCATAATAGTATTTTCAAGAGTTTTAAGAGTTTCATTTGGGTTTATATCATCTAGTTTTCTTAAAAACTGCTCTTTTGAAGCTAAATAACCAGAGCCTCTATCTCCACCAATACATATTCCTAAAATACCTGGGCCACAGCCTTTACCTTGAGCTTGGATAACTGCATCTAAAATACATTTTCTTACACCTTCAAGATCTCTACCAGCATCTAAATTTGTATTAGGCAAAGAATATTGAGCACCAACGTTTTCACAGCCTCCACCTTTCATCATAAATTTGATTTCGGTTTCGGCCTTCTCCCAAACATGAAAATGAAAAGAGGGTGCTTCTTTACCCAAATTATTACCTGTATTTTTACCAGATAAAGTATCTACTGAGTTTTGCCTTAAATAACCCAATTTAGTAGCTTCAATCGTTGCATTTTGAGCAGCTTTTATAAAGTCTAGCTGTGGGAAACTTTGTGGGCAATTTACAAAATATAAATTAGTACCTGTATCTTGACATAAAGGAGCTGATTTTTCTTTGGCTAAATTGATATTTTCTTTGATAACACCAAGGGCATATTTTGCAGTGCTACCCTCATCTTCAACTTCAAATTGCTTATTTACCGCTCTAACAATATCATCTGGTAATGTACTTGAAGTAACACGAATAAGCTCTAATAAGGACTTTTCTAAGGATTCTATGTTCATAGGCATCTCCAATAAAATAGGTTAATTTAATTAAAAATATTAATAGATTTTTATTGGGCTAAGTATACCTAAGATAGCTTTATTTTGATACTTTTTCTATTTGTTAAACCCGAAGAATTGAATCTTTTTTATATAGGCTAATGAACCCTTAGAACCTTTTGTATTTGCTTGAATTGAAAAACCACTTACAGGTATATAATTTAATTTAGGAAACTCTTTTTCAAAGTCACTTACAAGGTCTAAATCAGAGGTCACTTCTTTTGTACTATTTGAAATACAAAGTAACTTACCACCAAGTTTAAAATGCTCCCCCACATAAGTTTTTCTAATTTTAGCAGTTTTACTAATAAAATAGCCAATAAATCTTGGCATATTAGGTACATACCATGTTCCGCTATCTATTTTTTCTCTTCCAAAGCTTACTGCGAAACCAATAGCATTACTTTGTTTACCTTGTTCCCACTTTTCGTTACTAGTAAACTTATCTACACCCCAAATAATTTTTAAGCGAGTAGTTGTACCATAAACAAACTCTTTTACAAAAAAAGCTACATGACCTTTATTATCACCAATATACAACCTAGAATTTTTTATAGTTGGGTTCATTTTAGATGCACCCATTTTTAATTCAAAACCTAGTTTTTTAAGCAAGTTAGTAGCATTTCCATTAGAATACTTACTAAAGTCTATTTCATATAAAAGGTGCTCGCCTTTATTTAAGTTTTCTGAGTTAGAGTGCATATTTATATCATCAAAAAAGTCACCCTCACAATATAAAAAAGATTGAAGTGAAATAAAAATTATCAAAGAAATAAATATACGCATAAAAATATCCTAAGAAACAAAAAATTTAGATAAAGTCTTTAAAACAGTCTCTCTAGCTTGAACATAAGGTAAATGAATAGTAGCACCAGAAGCACATTTATGTCCACCACCACCAAACTCAGAAGCTGTATCACATACATTAAATTTTCCTCTTGAGCGAAAACTTAATTTTGTAGCATTTTCACTTTCATAGATAAAAGCTACTACAATTTCAAGTTCTTTAATGTTAGACATTCGATTGATAAGCCCTTCAACTTCTTCTAAAATAAGGTGATCTTTTAAAGACTCATCCACATCTAAAATAACAAGTTGGCCATCGTACATATTAGTCATACTTTTGGTGACTTCAGCTACTGTTTTATAATGATTAAAATCATTATGTCTATACAATGCAGAATATACTGTCCAATGATCAGCACCAAGAGCCAGTAACTCAGCAGCAAACGAAAATGTTTGAGGTAAAGGAGAATATGAAAATCTTCCTGTGTCAAAAACTAAACCCAAATATAAGTTTGAAGCCATATCTGGAGTTATTTTAATATCTATTGCTTTTAAGCAATGATAAACAACAGAAGTAGAAGAAACTTCATCCACCTGAACTATATTTATATCACCAAAGTCATTATTTGATAAATGATGATCTAAGTTCATTAATATTTTTGCATTCTCAATAATATTTTTTGGTAAGGATAATCTATCAATTGAACCACAATCAAAAGAAATAATCGCATATTCTTTTGGTAAACCACTTAAATTAAATTGTAATCTATTGTGAATTTCTAAAAAATTGTAATAAGGTTGAACAGCTTCTTTTAAAATATAATAAACTTTTTTACCTAAAGTTTCTAAGGCTTCACCCATAGCATACATGCTACCAAGTCCATCACCATCTGGATTGACATGAGAAGTTAATATAATTTCATTTGGTAAAGATGAAAGGGTGTTTGCAAATTTTTGAGCATATGCGTGAGTCATAGTACCTACTTTTTAAATCGTAAATTTTTTGGCACTATTTCAATCAATTTTTTTGAAATAGCGAGCATATTATCTATTTTCAATTAAAATAACAAAAGCGTTTCATAACGTAACTATTTAAAAGATTCGTCCTCTCCATTGCTCAAGTTCAATCCATGAAGTAATATGACAATTAATTTGTAAGGTTTTAATTTAATTTATCTACTAAAAAAAATAACTTTTACCAAAATAATTTAACTGGACGGCTTCATGAACTTGAGACATTTTATATTACTAAGCATAACTTTTTTCTTTCTAAATACTTATAATTTTAGTATCGGTTTAAAGCTACCAACAAACAAAAAGTCATCTGTATCTTTTGGTGGTTTTCAGTCTCCTTTTGCTAAAAAACAATATATCAAAATTAACGATACTATCAGCCATGAAAGTATAGAGTTAAACAAAGATTTTTACCTCATTTATCAATTCAATATGGATAAACAATGGCACATTTACGGTACAGAAGAAAAAATTGGCTTAGTAACCAAAGTAAAGCTAGAAAATAACGATTTTGAAATTATCGAGCAAAAACTATCCCCATCTACTAAACATCAAATTAACATCGGTGATAAAACTATCACTAGTTATTTTTTAGTAAATAAATCTTACTTAGTGGTAAAGTTAAAAGCAAAAGTAAAGTCTCCAAAGCTTAAGTTAAAATTAATATATCAGCCATGTACTCAAGACTCATGTATGATGCCAACTAAAAAAATATACGAGTATGATATAAAATATAATACTCATGTAAGTAAAACTCTAAAGTCTCCTTTTTTAGAAATTTTAAAACCATACTTATCAAATAAAACTCCAAAAGTAGCTGAAAATCCTAATAATGATAATGCTTCTAGTCAATTAGATTCTATCATGAAAAAAGGGTGGATTTGGGCTATTTTAACTGCTTTTTTCTGGGGACTATTGGCATCTTTAACTCCATGTGTTTATCCAATGATACCAATTACTGTATCTTTATTTTCTGGAGACGAAGAAGAGATTAGTCTAGTTAAAAGACTTAGTAAAGCTATTGTATATGTTTTAGGAATTGTCTTAGTTTATGCCATGCTTGGTATGTTGACTGCAAAACTGGGGCAAGATTTAGGCTCTTGGATGGCAAAACCAATTGTTGTTATTCCTATTGTATTTATCATGCTTGCTTTATCTTTAAGTATGTTTGGTTTATTTGAATTAGACTTACCTCCATTTTTAAAAGAAAAATTAACTTCTGTAGAAGGTGATAATTATTTTATGTTATTTTTAATGGGTGGAGCTATGGGTTTTGTAGCTGCTCCTTGTGTTGGCCCTTTTGCTGGTGCAATCATTGGATGGTTAATTCAAAATCCAAATAGTCCTATCTTTGGTTTCTTTTTAATGGCATCTTTTGGCTTAGGCATGGGCACACTCTTTTTAGTGATTGCTGTATTTTCACAAAATGTATTACCAAAATCAGGTATGTGGATGGTTAGAGTTAAACAAATAATGGGTTATGTTTTAATTGGTATGGCATTTTACTTTGCTAAAGTCTTTTTTACTGAATATACAATCGATATGTTTGTTGGAATTTATATATTAATTGCTGGCTCATTAATGGGGGCATTTGTACAACTTACTTGGGATGATGATTGGTGGAAAAAAGTATCAAAAGCACTTGGCTTAGTTTTATTTCTTTGGGGAACATTAATCATTTCAAAAAGTAATGAATGGTTACCTAAAAGTTCACAAGTAACTAATATAGCTACAAACCCACAAAAACCATTAAAAATATTTCATGACCACGATAGAGTATTGAGATATGCTAAAAAAACAAAAAAACCTAGCTTTATGTACTTTGGTGCTAAATGGTGTATACCGTGTCGTATCATTAAAAAGAAAGTCCTAAAAGACCCTAAAGTTATGGCTGAGTTATCTAGATTTTCAATAGGGTACTTAGATTGTACAGACTCTGACTCTAAGAGTGCTAAAATCAAAAGAGATAAATATAAAAGCGTAGCAATGCCTTATTTCATATTTTATGATTCAAAAGGTAATCTACTTAAAAAGCTTGAGGTTAATGGTAAGATTAAAGCTAGTAAGTTACTTAAACTGTTGAAGTCTGTGAAATAAGTTAAGATAAATAAAATGGATTTTATAGCAAGTTTAACACTTCAATCTAATTTTAATTTGAGTAAATTAATAAAAATTTTAAATGATGTACTTAATGTTGACTTTAARAAGGATAACTCAGGTTTTTATGAGGAGTTCCCAGCTTATGTTTCTACATTTATTGGAATAGAAATAGCTTTATTAAATCCTAATGAAATAAGTTCTTCTTTAAAAGAATATCAATTAATCTTAAGATCAATTGAAGAAAGTTTAAATGATGATCTTGAAGTCGATTTATCACTACATTTAAAAGGAATTTTAAGAAAGACTAACATAATCTGTAATATTGACTAAGTAAATATCTTTCTAAACTTATGCTTACCGAAACTAATCGTAAAGTTTTAAATCATAACTCATTAGCCAAAACCTCTAAATAATTAGAGGTTATATGATTAAGCTCTTCGTTTGTAAGCTTATATTTTTTTATAAAAGCTTCTTCTATTTGTCTTTTTTTATCTTCGTCATCACTTTTAGCAATAGCTTGATCATATAATTTACCAAATCTTAAAATTTCTTGTTTATTAAATTTAATTAAAGGATCACTTAGATATTTTTTTTGTATTAAATCATCTAAACAATCTGGAAAAAAAAATTTAGCAATTTTGATAACTTCAAGATTTGTTTTTGAATTATTAAGAGCTTGTAACTCAATACATGACTCAGCAAGTTCTAATTTCTGCTTATTAGTTAAAATAGATAAAATTTCAGATGTTTTTTTGTAATTAGAACTTTTAAAATAAACTAAAGATTTTAAAAATAAAGCTTCTCCATCATTTGGATAATTTTTTAGAACTTTTTCAATTTCTAGTAAACTTTCAGTCAGTTTTGAATCTTTATAAAGTAATTGAGCATTAAAAACACTTGCTTTTGATATTTCATTTTTTATCAAAACTTTTGGTTTCAGTTCTGTTTTTTTTTCAGAAAAACAACCAGTTAAAAAAACAGGTGAAAAAAAACCGCTTATTATTAATATTTTTTTTATCATAAAAACACTCGATGGCACTATACAAAAAAAAAACGAGTCTTACCATAAAAGTAAGACTCGTTATTAAAAAATTTAAAATCATCTCCTAAAATACTTCAAAAAATGCTACGAATGTGGAATATTTGATTTTAAACTAGTAAAAAAAACAAGAAGTTTAATTTACTTAAAAAGAATATCGACAAAAGGCAAAGCTTTGTAACGAGTTTTGTAAACTTGAGTTCTATTCTTATAATCTCAAAATCTTTATTTGTTTGTTTTAGCTCAAAAATGTTCATATTCCTTTTCTTGAGATTCAAACCTTTATACTATATACTTCAGAAAATTAACAAATTACTTATATTCAACAAACTTTTACTTTTGAATTTTTTGTAAATGAATATATGTTCTGTAACACAAGGAGCTCAAATGCAAATTCATTTGGATCTAGTTCAAACAGGCGGCTTATCTGTTTTAGTCTTATTTATAGGCTATTTTTTTAACAGAAGCTTCTCATTTCTAAAAAAAAATAATATCCCCGAACCAGTAGTTGGTGGAATAGTCTTTGCTTTAGCAACAACCATTTTATACAAATATTTTAACTTTCAATTTAGTTTTGATATGAGTTTAAAAAATCCACTTATGCTTACTTTTTTTACTACAGTCGGGCTTGGTGCTAGCTTTAAACTACTTATTAAAGGTGGTCCAAAAGTTTTATTATTTCTTGCACTTGCTGGATTTTATTTAATAATACAAAATGGAATAGGAGTTTTACTCGCTCACTTCACCGACCTTCACCCACTAATGGGTTTAATAGGAGGCTCTATTACTTTAGCTGGTGGACACGGTACAGGAGCTACTTACGCTGAAATATTTTCAAATACACAAAACCTTCAAGCTGCCATGGAGCTTGCCATGGCATGTGCTACTTTTGGTTTAGTACTTGGTGGATTAATCGGTGGACCAGTTGCACAGCGTTTAATTGCAAAAAATAATTTAGAAAGCTCTGAAAAATCTACTGATAATAAAGATGGACGTTCAAACCCAGACACTATTACTTATGATCCAAGAGATGAAGATCATGTGACACCACTAAAAGTAATGGAAACTTTTTTAGTGATTGCGATTTGTATTGTTTTTGGTGATATGCTTTATCAATTTTTACAATCTATTAATATTCAAGCTCCATCATTTATTTGTTCATTATTTATAGGTATTATCTTAACTAATATTTGTGAGTATACTCATGTATACGAAATTAACAAAGAATGCGTTGATTTATGCGGAACAATCGGTTTATCCATGTTTTTAGCCATGGCTTTAATGTCTCTAAGATTATGGGAGCTAATGAATTTAGCAGGCCCGATTTTAGTTATATTATTAGCTCAAACGATTATTTTAGCTCTATTTGCTTATTTTGTAACTTTTAGAGTAATGGGTAGCGATTATGATGCTGCTATTATTGCTGGTGGACATTGTGGTTTTGGAATGGGAGCAACACCAACTGCTGTTGCTAACATGGAAGCCCTAACAAGTAGATATGGCCCATCATCACAAGCCTTTTTAGTTGTACCAATGGTCGGAGCCTTTTTCATAGACATTGCCAATGCCTTTGTGTTAACAACTTATATAGGATTTATGGGGTTTTAAGATGAAATTAATCAAACTTTTTATAATTATAGCTTTTACAACCTTACTTGCAGGGTGTAAATCTGGGCCCGATCAAAATATTTTAACCACTCAAATTCAAGAAAAATTAGACAAACATTTTAAAAATGGTCTATTTAAAATAGACTCATTAACAAGACAAGGTAGTTACCCATTTAGTGATAAATCAGACGGAAGCGCTAGACTTTTAGTTTATTTTCAATCTAAAATTAAGTTTTTGGATAACTATAGTTTATCTGACTGGAACCAATTAAACTCTGCTTCTTTATCATCAATCTTAGGGACAGCTAAACACGGTATCAAAGATATCAACCCTAATGGTAATAAAAAAGATGATACATTAACTATCTTTGGCACATCTACTTACAAACTAGAAAATAGTAAATGGGTTCCTATCCCTTTCACTGAAGTTAGAGTTGAACTTGATAAAAACAAGCCAGAGTTTGACGAAGCTGGTGAAATTTTAAATGAAACAATTGCTCAAAAAAACTTACGTTTATTAGCTTTGAAATTAAAGCAAGCCAATAAAGGTAACAAACAAGAGCATCTATCTTTGATTGAAAAAGAGCTTATTAAAACTGTTAATAAAGTATCTGTTAAGTTAGATAAGTTAAACGGTAAAGCACCACTAGTATCTGGGCCTATCGAAGGAGAGTATTTTGCTCTTGGTAAGGGTTTATCTCAACTATCAAAAGGGTTTAATGTTGTTCATCATGCTTCACAAGGAAGTTTTGATAATGCCTTATTAGTAAACCAATATCATGCTGACTTCGGAATCGTTCAAAATGATATCGCTTTTATGGCAGTCAATGGTAAAAACAAGTTTGAAAGTTTAGGCAAACAATCAAACTTGAGAGCCCTTTGTTCTTTATATCCAGAAGCTATTCAAATTATAACTCTGAAAAAAAATAATATTGTTAAAGTTAGTGATTTAATTGGTAAACGAATCAACCTAGGCCCTGAGCAATCTGGTACTAAGGTTAATGCTTTAAATATCTTATCTGCATATAATTATAAGTTAAATCAATTTAAAGAAGTAAGTTATTTTAATCGTCATGATGCGATTCAAGCTTTAAAAATGGGTAAAATTGATGCTTTCTTTTCAACATTTGCATATCCTGCTAGACAAATATCAAACCTTGCAGCTATTCATCCATTAAAATTTATTAAAATTGATAACCACATTCAAGCTAAAATACAAAAGCAATCTCCTTATTATGTCTCTATTACTATTCCTAAAAATACATATTTGGGTATGCAAGAAGACTTATTAACTTTAGGTGTTACAGCTACTTTAGTCACTCATAAAGATGTAAGCAAAGAAAAAGTTAAAAACTTTTTATCCAAAATATTTAATGATACAAAAGTTTTACAATCAAACTCCTCACAAGCACCCTATATCTCTTTAAAAACAGCTAAAAAGGGACTGTCCATTGCACTACATGAGGGAGCTATTGATTTTTATAAAACAAAATAAAATATAACTTTCTAATTGATTTTGATTCAATTCGGAGATTGGAATTTATTCCAATAAAGTAAGTTTAATGAGAGATGAAACTTTTTATGGGAATAAATTCCCATCTCCTTGATTAATGTTTGAATAAAAACCGTTCAACTTGAATATTTACTATTTGAAAAAGGTTTCATCAATTTATGAAACCTTTTTTAGGTTTATTAAGAATATTTATTTCATATTAATAATTAAGTCTTTACTTAAATCGGAGATGGGTCTTTAGCCCCATGGTAGTAAAACTTACATTTGGTATAAAGTTTTTATTGGAATAAACTCCAATTACTAAGTGAGCTGTGTGAAACCAAAGGTTTAAATATTTACAACAAAAATTATTTAGGAAGTCTATGCAAAATACTGAATTATTTCTATTAATACTAGAGTCTATTATAACCCTTTTTATTATCTTTCAACAATTTTACTATAAAGGCTCTACTCTAAGTACTTATGATACACAAGGTATAGAGGCTAAACTACTAAGGTGTCCAAATCGAAATTTTTCAAAACTTACAATTTTTTCAATTCTTTTTCAGTATAAACTATTTTTAATAAGTCTACTTCCTATTCACTTCTCAATCTTACTTTTTTACTTTGCTCCTATCGAATCTATTAAGAGTTTTGGATTCTTCGCTTGGTATTGTTTTTTATTTTTTAATTGGTTAAATTTTTATTTCATCTATAAGTATTATACAGCAACCAAAAAACTATATAAATATGGTGTTTTAACAAAAGCTACAATTGTCTCAATTGAAAAAAGAGGCATCGGTAGACTTTCTTCATACCATATAAACTTTTCGTACTCAGTAAATAATGAAACAGTATTATCAACCGTTGAAGGCTTTTATTGGTTTGAAAAACAAATAGATGAACCAGTAAAGTATATATTATATGACCCAGAAAACATTACTAATATATTAGATTTAGATTCATTTGAGGTAAGCTTTGAGTTAGATAAAAATAATTGTTGGCAAATTAAAGATAAAAATCAGTTTCTTGAGATTTTTTTACCAAGACTTTTTTTGATCTTTTTTATTTTCTGCTTTTATCCATACAGTCTTGCTATTATTTTTGTAGCCTTCCAGTTACAAGGCTATCTCTACCACTACCGAAGAATATCTACATTTAAAGACCTAAACTTAATAAAATACCTAAAAACAACTAAACCAAGTTTTTTCTTTTAAAAAAAATCTAATTAGATAAACAAAAAAAATAAAAAACCTTTGAATTTGTCTTTCTTTTTTATTAGACTGCTATTTTTCAAACTTAATCTATATTAACACTACTTTTATTAATCGTTTTAATAAAAGTTATTATATTTATAAAACAAGGAGACTTTATGATTGAAGTTCAGAATCTAGTAAAAGATTTTGGTGATAATCGTGCCGTTGATCGTGTTTCTTTTCAGGTATCTAAAGGCGAAGTCCTTGGTTTTTTAGGCCCAAACGGTGCCGGAAAATCAACTACAATGAAAATGATAACAGGATTTTTAGCACCAACAGAAGGCGATGTTTTAATAGATGGTAAATCTGTTAAAGAAAATCCATTAGAAACTAAATCTCTCGTGGGATATTTACCCGAAACTTCTGCTTCTTATCATGACATGACTGTTCGTGATTTTTTAGAGTTTATTGCTGAAGTTAGGGGGTATGCAAGTACAAAGCTATCTAATTTAGTAGATGATATTGTCAAAAAGTGTTCTTTAACTGATGTAGAACATCAAACTATTGAAACACTCTCTAAAGGTTATAGACAAAGAGTTGGTTTTGCCCAAGCTATTTTACATGACCCTCCTATTTTAATTTTAGACGAGCCAACAGATGGATTAGACCCTAATCAAAAACATGAAATGCGTACTTTAATCCGAGAGATGGGTAAAACAAAATGTATTATTTTATCAACACACATCTTAGAAGAAGTTGATGAAGTCTGTTCAAGGGTTATAATTATTGCCAAAGGTAAAATTGTAGCAGATGGTACACCAGAAGATTTACGAAAAAACTCTAGTATGTATAATAGAGTGTACTTGAGTGTCCATAAAGCAAAAGAGTTAGCTGTATCTGAAAAATTAACTTCACTTCCAAATGTAGAAAAAGTTGAAGTTATATCAGAAAATGAATCAGGACTTCAAGAGCTCTTTGTTTACCCAAATAATAAACTAAATATATTATCTGATGTATCAAAACTAGCACAAACTGAATCTTGGGTAATTGATTCTTTATCTCTTGATAAAATTAAACTAGATCAAGTATTTCGTTTATTAACTACTCAAGGAGAAATACAATGAAAAATTTCAAACCAGTATTTAAAAGAGAGTTAATGTCTTATTTTAACTCTCCAGTAGCTTATGTTTTTATTATCACTTTTTTAATTGCGACAGCTGGATGTACCTTTTATTTAGGGTCTTTCTATGAAAAAATGCAAGCTGATTTATCTTCATTTTTTATGTGGCACCCTTGGCTCTATTTATTTTTAATTCCAGCTATTGGTATGAGAATCTGGGCAGAAGAAAGAAAAAGTGGTTCTATTGAATTACTATTCACTTTACCTATTACAATTACAGAAGCAGTTCTAGCCAAATTTGCCGCTGCTTGGGCTTTTGTTGGAGTAGCATTGCTCTTAACTTTTCCTATTGTTTTAACTGTAAATTATCTTGGTAATCCAGATAATGGTATAATTTTAGCTTCTTATTTAGGATCTTTTTTAATGGCAGGGGCTTATATGGCTATTGCTTGCGTAACTAGTGCTTTAACCAAAAATCAAGTTATTAGTTTTGTTATGAGTGTTATTATTTGTTTTGTTTTAGTTTTAACAGGTCTTGGAATATTCACTCAACATCTAACAAATTATGTACCTATTGGAGTAGCTGATTTCATAAGTATGTTTAGTTTTACTACTCATTTTAACTCTTTACAAAGAGGGGTTATCGACACGCGTGATATCATCTTTTTTGTAAGTATTATTGCATCTTTATTAGTTGCAAATGTATTAATCCTAGAACATAAAAAACACGAATAAAGGGAGATCAAAATGAATAAATTTTTTGACTCAATGAGTTCTTTAGGAATATTGTTTGTTGCATTGATTGTTGTAAACTTAGTTTCAAGTCAATTTTATACTAAAGCAGATATCACCGAAGAAAAACTGTACTCTTTATCTCAAGGTACAAAGACAATTTTAAGTAAATTAGAAGGCGAACTTCACATCAAATACTACATGAACAAAGAAGCAGAGGCTGTCCCACTTTATTTAAAAAGCTACGGACAAAGAATCGCTGAACTTTTTCAAGAATACCAAGACTATTCTCATGGTAAAATCACTTTAGAAGTGCTAGACCCAAAAGCAGATACAGAAGACGAGGAATGGGCTTCAAAATATGGGATAAAGGGACTTCCACTTCCAAATGGAGACTCTTTTAGAATGGGAGCTGTTTTTCTATCAGGAAGCGGTGAAGAAGTTATTCCATTTTTTAATCCTCAAAAAGAAACATTCTTAGAATATGAGATTACAGAGGCTATCTCTAAAACTCAAAAATCTAATAGAAAAAAGATTGTCGTTTTATCTAGTTATGATATGTTTCCTTCACAAATTCCATTTCAAATGCCAAATCAACCAGCTCCAAAAAAAGGCTGGATGATTATTAAAGAGTTACAAAAACTCTATGATGTTGAAGAGATTAAGTCTGATACAAAAGAAATTCCAACAGCTGATTTATTGATGGTAGTTCATCCAAAAGGTTTATCTGATGATACAACTTTTGCTATCGATCAATATGTCATGAATGGTGGACGTTTATTAGTCATGGTTGATCCATCTTCTCAATCTGAGCCAAACGGCCAAATGGGAAGACCTCAAGCTCCTAAATCATCTGACCTTAGAAAGCTATTTTTAAAATGGGGAGTACAATATAACGCAAGTTTAGTATCAGGTGATATTGATAATTCAACTCGTATAAGATCAGCTCAAGGTGTTATTGATTTTCCAATCTGGATGAGTTTAAAAGAGGCTAATACCAATAAAGATAATATTGCTGTTTCAAACTTAGAGACATTAATGATGATTGAAGCTGGTAGTTTCTCTTTAAATGATAAAGTTAAAGATGTTAAATATACCTCTTTGATTGATACTGGCGTGAATGCTGGACAAATTCAAAGTTTTCAAATTAATCGAAATGACCCAATGTCAATTTCACGTAATTTAAAAGCAGTTAATAAAAAACTATCTATTGCTGGTATTTTTTCAGGAAAATTTCAGTCTGCTTTTAGTGAAAAACCAAAAGACAGTACTTATAATAAAGAGTTTAAATCAAGTTCTGATGAAAACTCTATTTTTGTAATTGCTGATACTGATTTTTTAGCTGATCAATACTCTGTTCAAGTCATGAACTTTTTTGGTCAGTCTATTTTACAAAAGTTAAATGACAATTTTAATTTTGTTTCAAATACGGTTGAATTTATGTGTGGAGATAAAGACCTAATCTCTATTCGTTCAAGAGGTAAATTTAGCAGACCTTTTGATAAAGTTGTTAATATGCAAAAATCTGCTCAAGCTAGATATAAAATTCAAGAAGAAGAGCAAACTAAAAGACTTCAAGAAGTTCAAGCAAAAATCAACAAAAAACAAAGCATTAAAAAAGAGGGAAATAAAATAGTTCTATCAAGAGATGCTATTGAAGAGATTGAAAAATTTCGAGATGAAGAAAGACAAATCAAGAAAAAACGTCGTGAAATCCGTAAAAACTTACGAGAAGACGTAGAAAAACTTGGTCAAAAATTAACTTTTTCAAATGTCTTTTTAATTCCTTTTTTAGTTGGTATTTATGGAGCAATGAGAGTTCTCAATTATTCAAAACAAGGAGGAAGATAAATGTCTATTAAAAATACTCTAGTTGGAATTATAGTCGTAGGTGGATTTTTATTAATGACATCTACTCCAGAAAAAAAAGCTATTAATAATAGTAAAAAGTATATTTTTAAAAACTTAGATATTAAAAACTTAAAAGAGTTTTCTATTAAATCAAATGAACAAAGTGTTACTCTTAATAAAGACAATGACACATGGAAAGTTAGCTCATTAGACAATTTTAAAGCAGACGAAGAGATTGTTAATGCCTTTTTAATGAAAGCTCTAGCTCTTAAAACAGGGGTACGTGTTTCATCGGGTAAAAAATACTTTTCACAATTTGGTTTAGATAAAGGTCTATTACTTGAATTTAAATCAAATGATAATAAAGTAATGAGTTCTGCTATTTTTGGAAATAACCGAATGGCAAAATCAGGTATGTTTGGAAGCGCACCAAATGGTCAATATATTCGTTTTACAGATCAAGAAGTTATTTATTTATTAAAAGATGCTGTCTCATTAAAATCTTCCTCCGAAGATTGGATATCTAAAAAACTTCCTAGTATCAAACAAAAAGATATTAAAACAATGACTGTAAAGTCTGAAGGTTTAAAGTCTGTGTCAATTACTAGATTTTCAACTCAAGATAATTTAGTAATTAATGATATATCTGACAAAGAAGAAGTTAAATCACAAGATTTAAATCAGTTTACAAAAGTTTTAGAAAACTTTACTTTCGCAAGTGTTGCAAAACTAAACTCTGAAAAAGTAAGTAAATCTCAAACTACTGTAGATCAATTAGAAGTTCATACTTTTGATGGTTTAATTTATCAATTTAAAATTGGCAAAAAAATTGATAAAGACCCCCATCATTGGACAACTTTAACTCTAAGTCATCTAAATGGAGATACAAAAATACAAAATAAAGTAACTCAATTAAACCAGCAATGGAAAAACTGGGCATTTGCTTTACCTGCTTACTCTGCTAAATCTCTTTTGAAAAAAAGAAGTGATTTAATTCAAAAAAAAGAGGATAAAACAGTGAAAAAAATTGAAGAAAAATCAATCGAGTACGGAGCTAAACATATTTTACTCGCTTATAAAGGTGCAAGTAGATCAAAACAATCAAGATCAAAAAAAGAAGCTCTTAAGTTATCTAAAGAAGTTTTATCTTTACTTGAAAAGGGTGAAAAATTTGAAGATTTAGCTAAAAAATATTCTGATGGTCCATCAAAATCAAAAGGTGGAGACCTAGGTACATTTGGTCCAAAAATGATGGCCCCTGCTTTTGAAATGGCAACCTCTTTATTAAAGGTTGGTGAATCAACAAAAGAAGCCATAGAAACAGATTTTGGATACCATTTAATCCTAAGAACAAAATAATTTGTATGAAACCTTATATTTTTTAAAATAATAAGCTTTTATCTAATTTTAAAAAACCTATTAATAGAGTATTATATTCTCAATTAATAGGTTTTTTGCTTAAAAGAGAAATAATGGATTTAAAAGTTGCTCAATCTTTAGTTGATGAATATATTTTACAGTTTAAAGAAGGGTACTTTCCTCCCCTTTGTAATTTTGCTAGATTGGTCGAAGAAGTAGGAGAGCTATCAAGAGAAATGAACCATAACTATGGTCCAAAAAAGAAAAAATCTAGCGAAGATCAAACTGATAAAACAAAAGAAGAAGTAGGGGATATCTTATTTACTTTAATTGTACTAGCCAATCAAATGGATATTGATTTATCTGATAGTTTACAACAGGTTTTAAATAAATATAATTTAAGAGATAAAAGCAGATGGACTTTGGTATAAATTATGGTAGATGAAAAAGCTAAAATATTAATTATTGATGATTCTCATTTAATTGGTAAGATTTTAATGAAATTGTTTGATCGTTTTGGATATGATGGAATTTATAAATCATCTGCCCAATCTGGTTTAGAATATTTAGAACAAAACCCCATCGATTTAATTATCAGTGATATACATATGCCAGAAATGGATGGACTCCAACTTTTAAAAATTTTAAAAGAAAACGATGATTACCAAAATATTCCTGTGATAATGCTTACTGGTGATTTAGATGACTCATGTTTAGCAGAGTCTCTTGAATCTGGGGCTACTGATTTTTTAACTAAACCTATCAAGTCTGCTGTTTTACGAGCTAGAGTAAAAACAGCACTAGCTGCAAAAAAACAAAAAGATAAACACCATGCTTTAATGATGAATATTTTACCAAAAAATGTAGCAAAAGAAATTTTAGAAACAGGCTATTCTGACCCAAAATTTGTAAATGATGCCACAGTAGTTTTTACAGACTTTCAAGGCTTCACAAAAGCGTCTACTGGCTGGACAGCCCAAGAGTTGGTTGGTACATTAAAAAAATACTTTGATGCCTTTGATGACATTATTAAAAAGTATGACTTAGAAAAGCTTAAAACCATTGGTGATGGTTATATGTATGCAGGTAACGTATCACAAAACTTAGAGGGCCATAGTGAAAAGTGTGTACGAGCTGCCATAGAAATCAGAGATTATGTTGTTAACCAAGAAGTTAAAGACTTTTCTATTCGAATTGGTATTGATGTTGGCTCTGTCATGGCAGGGGTAATTGGTAAAATTCGTTTATCGTATGATATTTGGGGAAACACTGTAAATTTAGCTTCTCGAATGGAGTCTTTAGCACCCGAAAATGAAATTGCTGTTTCTGCATTTACTAAGTTCTTACTTTCTGAGACTTTTGAACTTGAGTCAATCGGTATCAAACAAGTTAAAGGTGTTGGTGATTTAGAAGTTTTTATCGTTAAAAGTTAAATCAAAAAATAAAAACCATAATTAAAATAAAAAGCTCCTAAAACTTAGGAGCTTTTTTTACTTAAGAGGTTTTATCCTCTTTTAACTCTTTTTCTAGCATCTTCTGTTAAAAAAGTTTTACGAAGTCTCATATGATTTGGAGTTACCTCTAACATTTCATCATGAGCTAAAAATTCTAAATTTTCTTCAAGAGAAAATAAAATTGCTGGAACTAATACTAGCTTTTTATCAGTACCAGAAGATCTGACGTTAGAGTGCTTTTTACCTTTAACGACATTTACTGTTAAATCTTGATATTTAGAATTTTCACCAATAATCATTCCTTCATAAACAGGTACCCCAGTATTAACAAAAAGTTTACCTCTACCTTGTACTGTTTCTAAAGAATAAGCTGTTGTATCTGCTTGACTATTAGAGATTAATGAACCAGTAGTTCTTCCTGGGACTTTAGCTGTAGCTGGTTTATAATCAGCAAATAGTGAGTTAATAACCGCTTCACCACGAGATGCTGTTAAGAGCTTTCCTCTCATACCAATCATTCCTCTTGCTGGAATTGAAAATTCCATAGATGATAACTCACGTTTAACTTGCATATTAGTCATTTCACCACAGTTTTTAGACATTAACTCGATGATTCCACCACTTGAACTTTCAGGAACTTCAATTAATACTGTTAAATATGGCTCATATTTTTTTCCATCTATCTCTTTGTAAATAACTTTTGGTCTAGAAACACATAGTTCATATCCTTCTCTTCTCATATTTTCTATTAGAACAGAAAGATGAAGTAAGCCTCTACCAGAAACAGACCAAGTATCAGTATCATCTGTATCAACAATTTTTAAGGATACATTTCTTTCAAGCTCTTTATATAGTCTTGATCTAATTTTTGTACTTGTAACAAATTTTCCGTCTTTTCCAGCAAATGGGCCATTATTTACAGAAAACTCCATTGATAATGTTGGTTCATCAACAGGCACGTGAGCTAATTTAATTGGAGGATCAGCTAAAGTATATGTTTGACCAATTTGTACATTAGTGATTCCTTGTACTGCAACAAGATCACCATGTGTCACTTCATCAACTTCTACTCTTTCTATTCCTGAAAAAACAAATAAACCACGAAGTGTTGCTTTTCTGATTTCATCACTATCTTGTTCTAATACACTGATAACTTCATTTTTCTTTAAAGAACCTTGCTCAACTCGTCCAATTGCAAGTTGCCCTAAATAATCATTATATTCTAAAGAGGTAACTCTAATAGCACCTGATTTTGATGCATCACCCTTACAGTCTGGAGTATTTTCTAAAATAAAATCAAGTAAGGTTTCAAAATCTAAATTTTCACCTTCTGGTTCTGTTCTGATTAAACCATCACGTCCAGAAGCATACAAAAATGGAAAATCTAAATATTCATCAGGAGTTTCAATATCTAAAAATAAATCTAAAACTTCATCATGTACTTTGTGAGCTCTTTGGTAAGGTCGATCTATTTTATTAATAAGTACAAGAGGCTTTAAACCAGCTTCAATTGCTTTTTTTAGTACAAATCTAGTTTGGGGCATTGGACCCTCAACTGAATCAACAAGTAAAAGTATAGCATCGGCTAAACATAAAACACGCTCTACTTCACCAGCAAAATCAGCGTGACCTGGTGTATCAATAATATTTATTTTTACACCTTTATGTTCTACAGAAACATTTTTAGAGGTGATAGTAATACCACGTTCTTTTTCAATATCTCCTGAGTCCATAAATCTTTCTTCAACTTGCGCTCTATCTCCAAGAGTATTGCAGTATTCAAGAATTTTATCAATTAAAGTTGTTTTACCGTGATCAACGTGAGCAACTATAGCTATATTTTTAATCTTTTGAGTCATTTTTTGTTCCGATGTATATTTAGTTAGAATTGATTGTTTTAAAAATCTGAGAAAAAGTAGTATGTTTTAATTAAAAAGTAAAGCCATTTCTATACCGAAACTCAATTACTTTTGTCATCTCTCTAAAATAAAAGCTATTTCAATTGTCTATTACAGATAGTATAGTAAGTTTAAATTATTTATACTTAGAACCTAATAAGTTAAAAGTTCTTAGTACGCTGTTAATCAGGGACAATATTAAATGTTTATAATACTCGCAATCATTTTGGTTGTTTTTTGTTCAATATTTTTTTTCTTATTATTACAAAAAGAAGAAACGAGTCCTCAAAAAAAGTTACTTGAAGAAACTCCTACAATTAAAATAGACAACTTTCAAAGAGGGCTTGAAGAGTATCGAAATGCTAAATTTGAAAAAGCCCAAAAATATTTTGTTGAAAGTTTAAAAAATAACGCAAGTCATATTCCTAGTTATCAATATTTAGCACAATGTTATAAAGCACAAAAATTAATAGACCAAGAAATTGAAATGTACATTGCTTTATTGGAGTTTGATCTTGGTAATGAAAAAGGTTTATCAGAACATGCTGTTCGATATGAACTGGCTAATCTTTGTTTTGAACATAATATGTATCTAGAAGCATTTAATCATTTTTTAATTTTACTGCATGGTTCAGATTTTGATGCAGATGTAGTTAAAAAATGTGCTTTTATATATGCTTCTCAAGCAAAATATGACTTTGCAGAAGAGTTGTATCAAAAAGTTTTAAATAAAGTTACTGGAGACCCTGAAGCTAAAAAAGGTTTAATATTATGCTATTTAGGACAAGAAAAACCTCAAATGATGAAAAAGGTCTTAAAAGAATTAATTAAAAATAAAAGCTCTGAAAATATACACTCCTATTTTCTTGGTAAATTATCTACTGGAGAAAAAGAAATTGAGGACAAATTAAGCTCTTTTTCTACTTTTTTAAAACATTGTGATGAAAAAGACGGAATACTTGTCATGGATACCTTACTTTCATTATCACGTATATATTACAAAGATAATAAAACTCTTGAGCCAGATGAACTTAATTTTTGGATTGACTGTTTTGAAAATATACGATCAAAAGCAAACCTATCTAAGTCTGTAAATTTAGAGCTCTTATTACAATTAGGATTTCTTCACTTTTTTAAAAACTTAAAGGGTGAAAAGTTTGATAAAACTAGGGCATACTGGAAACTTGGAACAGAATTAGACGCAGATTATAGAAAAATAGCTTTTTGGCTTGAATTTTTAAAAAGCTATCAAGCACACAAATACAAAGAGTTCTCTAATGCTTTTAAAAAATATAAAGTTGAACCTTCTCATATATTTCCTAACGAGAAAAGATTAGATGCTAAAGACTTTTTTCATATTTTTCCAATCGATATAAATCAGTGTGAAACCGATACAAAACAAAAATTAGGACTTTTTGGAACACAAAAAAAAGAGAAAGAATCTAAACTTGATTCTTTTTCTAATTTAAGTTCTCAGCAGTTTGAAATAAAAATTTCAAAATTACTAAAAGAAAAATCTTATAATTTTGTAGAGTCAATAAACACAAATGAAAATAAAACCTTCACCTGTATAGTTGAAGACAAAAAAGGGAAAAAGCAACTTCATTATTGCTGTGCCTACCAAAGTACAAGTCCAATCGGAGAGTTAGAACTTCAAAACTTATTATCCTCAGCTAAAGAAAAGTCTTTAAATAATATTATAGCCATTAACTTTTCTGGATTTTCTAAAGAATCTAAAGATTTCTCTAAAAACTATTCTATTAAATTAATTGATTCTATATAAAAAATATAAAAAAAACTTGTATCTGTAGGTTTATTTGATATACTTCTTTTCACATTGTCGGCTGTTGTTGAGAGACAACAAATTAATCCTACCCGTAGTTCAATTATAGAATTCGGAAATTTTCAGTAGGAAAGGTATTAAAATGAAAAAAACATATATGGCAAAAAAAGGCGAAATAACACCTCAATGGTATGTTATTGATGCTGCTGGCCTAAATTTAGGAAGATTATCTTCATTGGTTGCGACTCGTTTAAGAGGGAAGCATAAACCAGAATATACACCAAATCAACTTTGCGGAGATGCAATCATTGTTATAAACGCAGAACAAGTAACAGTTACTGGTAATAAAACAGAAGCTAAAATGTATTATAGTCATACTGGTCACAAACTAAAGAGTAAAACTTATAAAGCTGTAATGGCAGAACACCCAACAAGAATACTTGAGCATGCTATAAAAGGTATGTTACCAAAAAGTAAATTGGGTGCAGACATGTACAGAAGATTAAAAGTTATAGCTGGAACAGAACATAGTTATTCAGCTCAAAAACCTCTTGAGTTAAAATTAAACTAAGGATCAGAAAATGGCAAAAATAGAAAAATATTACGGAACTGGCAGAAGAAAATCTTCAAGTGCTAGAGTTTGGATCAAACCAGCAACAGAAGCAAAATATACAGTAAATGAGAAAACAGTAGAAGCATATTTGTGTGGACCATTGTGGATTAAAGAAGCTGGAGTTCCTTTAGCAATCACTGAAACTTTAGATAGAATCGAAGTTTGGGCAACTGTAAAAGGTGGAGGACCAAGAGGTCAAGCAGGAGCTTTATCTTTAGGTTTATCTAGAGCTCTTTTAAAATATAATCCAAATTTACGACCAGCATTAAAAGCAGCTGGACTTTTAACAAGAGATTCAAGAATTGTTGAAAGAAAGAAACCAGGATTAAAGAAAGCTAGAAAAAAACCACAGTTTTCAAAGCGTTAATTCAAAAAAATGGCCTGCGGGTCATTTTTTTTTGCCTATTTTAAGTTAGATATGAAAAAAAGATTAGACCAATACTTAGTTGAACTTCAACTATTTGATTCACGAGAAAAAGCTAAACGTATGATTTTAGCTGGCCAAGTTTTAGTCGATGATAAAATTATAGATAAACCTGGTACTTCAATTAAAGTTGATCAAAAAATAAGAGTAAAATCACAACCAAAGTATGTCTCAAGAGGTGGAGACAAACTTGAAAGCGTTTTCAAGTCTGTTCAGTTTGAAATTAAAAATCTAAAATTTATGGATGTTGGCTCATCTACTGGTGGGTTTACCGATTTTTTATTACAAAATGGAGCCAATTTTGTTTATGCAATTGATGTAGGAACAAACCAACTTGCATGGAAATTAAGAAACGACTCTAGGGTCTTATCTCTTGAAAAAACACATATTAAACATTTACAAAAAGAAGCAATATTAAATCAAGTTGATGGTTTTGTTATTGATGTATCTTTTATATCTTTACAAACAGTTCTACCTTTATTACCAAAGTTTGCAAAAGCTTCACACTTTATTGTCCCTATGATGAAACCACAATTTGAAGTAGGTAAAGACTTTGTTGGTAAACACGGAGTTGTAAAAGATGAAAAAGCTATTTATTCAGCAATTCTTAGAACTTGGAACAAGTTAGAATCATTATCTTATGGTATTAAAAAACTTGATTTTTCTAAAGTTGCTGGACCTAAAGGAAATGTCGAATATTTTTTTTATGCACAAATGAATCAAAGTTCAGTTCATAAAAGTTTAATAGACGAAATTATTCAACAACGTCAAAAATACTTTTCTAAATAAAAATAAAACAATTGTACATCTTTTGATAAAACTGCGAAAGTGTTAAAGTATTTTTATGTCATTTTTATCTAAAATTACTTCTATTTTTAATAATCCTACTAAACAAAATCTAGTAAAAACTATAGACTCGGATAATTTCAATCCTAAACAAAACAATTCTAATAGTGAAATGCTTTTATGTCTATGTCCAAGCTGGGGTGTTGAAATGCCTCCAATTGTTTTAGGTACACTAAAAACTGCCATGGCTCAACACGGTATTAACATAAAAACTAGAGACTTAAACGTAGAATGTTTTCATTTATTAAATCAAGAGAAATACTGGGATAAATCCTCTATACATTATTGGGTCAACCCTAAACTTTTTGCTGAAAATATATATCCCCATCTAAATGATATATTAGAACGCTTTAGCGATGATTTGGCTTATAGCGAAGAAGATATTATTGGCTTTTCTATCTTATCTTCAAATCTAAACTTTACAAACCACTTAATTGAAAGAATCAAATTAAAAGTTCCTGAAAAAATTATTATAGTAGGTGGACCTTGTTTATGTTTTAAAGAAGAAAGAGAAAGACTTAGATCAGATATTGATTATTTTGTAGTTGGTGAAGGAGAAGAAAGCCTCAAAGAGTTATTAGATTATTTAAAGGGTAAAAAACAAACCTTACCAAATTCTGTATATCAAACAAGAGAGCTTGGGCTTGACCTTCCCTTTAGAATGTCAGAAAACCTTAGCAAATATGGTGTTCCAAACTATACAGATTTAAATTTTTCTAATTATGAAATGAAATCTTTACCTATGATTTTTACTAGATCATGTCTTTTTAATTGTAAATTTTGTGCAGATTATAAATCTATGGGTAAGTTTCGTAAATTAAGTTATGAACGTATTTTTGAAATTTGGAATGAATTTTATAATCAAGGGTATCGAAACTTTTGGCTCAATGATCTTTTAATCAATGGAATCATGAAAGAATTGGTTCAAGTTTGCTTGAAATTTGAAAAGCTAGATAGAAAAATTGAATGGATAGCTCTTGCTACTCCAAATCTACAGCTAAAAAAAGAAGACCTAGAAATATTATCACGAAACGGATTAAAAACTCTAAACTTTGGAGTTGAATCTGGTTCTAATGATGTTATGAAAATGATGAAAAAAGGGTTTAATAAAGAGCAAGCTGAAAAAGGCTTAAAAAGAGTCATTGAAGCTGGTATAAATACACAATTAAATATTATTGTAGGATTTCCTGGAGAAACTGAAAAACATTTTTTAGAAACCTTAGATTTTTTAGATAAAAATCGACACAATATTTGTGGCTTCACCTCTGTAAATGCCTGTGTATTAATGGCAGGTTCAGATATAAGCAGGACACCCAAAAAATTTAATATTCAATGGGACGAAGAAACAGATATGCAAACAGAATGGTATATCGGCACTGAAAATACCCCCAAGATTCGTAGAGATCGATTACAACGAGTACTTAAATGGATTAAAGATAATGGATATAATTTATATTCATCTAATGAAGCTACTAATTAACTTTATTTACATTTAAAGGTCGAATCAAACATATTTAAACAAAAAACCACAAATACTTTAATATATAATTGACAAATATTGTTTTTTTCTTATCATTAATAATGATGGATTAATTGTTTCTATACCTTTTTTAAGGTTTTTTAAATTAGTATTTAATAACCAATACGAGAGAAATATGTTAAAAAAATATTTTAAAGCCCTATTATTTTCTGGACTATTATTGTTTCAAGGAACTTCTTTCTCTGGAGAAGTAATTTACTCTGCTAAAAATGGACTAAAAACCTTATATGAAACTAGAGATTCAAACGAACAGCTTAAAGCTCTACTAGAGGGTAAATGGGCTAATGCCATCAGTTTTTATCTGAGCAGTAAGTTTAAAGGGATTCCTACAAAATTAAGTGTAGATTTAGCAGCTATTGGTGTGCGTGTTCATCCATTTAAAACAGAGCAAGAAATCGAAAAAGATCTTGGCGTACCAGCATCTCCATCAGGTTTTATCAGCAAAGATTTGGCTGCTACCAATACAGGCACGGGCTCTACAACAGAGACAAGCAACACAAATACAAATGATAATAACTCTAATACAGAAGCTTCTAGTACTACAAATTCAGGTGATACTTCATCAAATAATGATGGCTCTTCAACAAATAATGATAACTCATCAAAAAGTGGGGGTAATGTCGGTGTTATTGGTGGTACTTCAACTAGTAATAATGATGATAATTCTGGTACTACAACAACAACCCAAGTACCTAATATAAATAAACCCATAACTACAACTACTGTAATTTCAGGCTCTTTTGGTGCTGTTCGAGGATTAGGTGGAAGTTCATCTGGTGGTTCAAAACAAAGTGTAGTTAATCTTGGCATTATAAATTTTAGTGGAGACAGGAGCAACAAACCTAAACCCAATTCTGGCTCTGGTTCAAATCTAACTGGCGGCGGAACAACCGTTGATACTGGTGATGGCGGAACAACTGTTGATACTGGTGATGGTGGAACAACCGTTGATACTGGTGATGGYGGAACAACCGTTGATACTGGTGATGGTGGAACAACCGTTGATACTGGTGATGGTGGAACAACCGTTGATACTGGTGATGGTGGAACAACCGTTGATACTAGTATCGAAGACTTTAATTTTACTTGTAATGCTGGTACTCAAGGTGGTCAATGTGTCATTTATGTTCGAGCTCAATTTGGTGGAAGCCGTACTTTAATGCCCGGCCTTAGTGGAAACTTAGGTGCTTTTCATGCTTATGATGAATGGGATCTTGGTTTTGGTCGAGGTACTGTACCTGATATTGGTTCTGCTATAGTTCTTGATGCAACAAGTAAAAACCAATATGGACATATAGGAGTTGTAATAAGTGCTATACAAGAAGAGAATGGAAAATGGAGCCTTTTAGTCAATGAATCTAATTGGGAAGGAAAAGAAGTTGCTCGTTGTAGTGTAAAATATTCTTTTGACCCTATCGCTATGACAGCCCTACACGAATTTGGAAATAACGGTGCATTTGGCGCAACAAATTATCCTGTAAGGGGTTTTGTTTACGGTAGAACCTTTGTTGATTTATCTTCTTCTCAAGCAAATGGCTCAAATAATAATTCAGGTGACTCAGGAAATGGAGCATCTACAGGTGGAGAGGGTTCTAACGATTCTGGAAGTGATGATTCAAATGATTCAGGATCTGGTAACTCTACACCTCCTACAATTTTGCCTCTTGGAGCTTCAATAGCATCTTTTGATTTTAGAGACTACTCAGGTTCAACACCTCAAAGTAGTATCATTGGTACTGATATAACAGAAGAAGAATTTTTAACTGCTACTGCAACAAGTAACCCTAATTTAAAGCTATTATATGAAGGAATGAAAAACAATGCAAAATTTAAAAGTATCATTGAAAAAGTTTTTCAGTTAGCTCCTTCAAATACACCTCCAACTATTGTTTTGGCAGATGACAGAACTCAAAACGATGGAGCTGGAATTCATGCTTTTTATGATCCAAATGAAAATGAGTTAATTTTAGGACAAAATTATTTTGAATCTCAAAGAGATCATTATAAAGCTGAAGATTTTTTAAATGGAATTTTATCTACCTTAATCCACGAACTAACCCATTCTGAAGATAACTTACATTCTCTTGCTACTGGTATTAGTCTTTATGGACCAGACGAAGCACACTATGGTACAGAAATACTATCAACAGAAGTTGCTTATATTGAAGGTATACCAGACTTTTACGAAGCTTATTTTTTCCCCGAAGCATTTGGAGGACAACAATATTTTATGTCAGCTTGTGGTTTTAGAAGAGAAGATGCAAATTCAACTCCAGAAAATCCATCTTATAACGGAAAAGGGGCTAGTTTATCTTGCCCTAATGGAGACTTTATTGAGTATGATAGTGATTCAATGAGTGCTGATGAATACTTTATGATTGAAAATATTTTTGCATCAATACTTCTTGAATTTGCTTTGCGATCTGATGGTGGCTTTGATATAGTTCATAAAGCTATTCAAAATCTTAATCCTGATTCAACCACTATTAGAGGTTCAAACTCTCCAGACTCATTATCTGTTTTACAAGAGATTATTGATGTAATTGAAGCTGATTTTGACGCAGAGACTGCAACTCAACATAAGACAGCTTTGATGTTAATTGTTGATGCATTATCTGCATTTAAATTAACTCCTCAAGAAATGTCTGAAAAACTAGGTATAACTTTAGAGGAAATAAATGAATATTATGCAAAAGAAACTTCTGGTACAAACCTTAGAGAACTTCTTTTAAGTAAGGCCTCTACTGATGTAGATGCATCTAATCAACCAGTTCATTTTAATCCTTTTCAACTATTTGATGACTCATTACTAGTCGCATCTGGTTTTGATCTAAGAAGAAAAGACCCAAGTGTAGATGGCCTATTGGCAGGAGTTCATTATTCTAGTGGTAGCTCTACGGCAACTAATAACGAATCAACCAATGGTTTAGCTGCTAGCGAAAGAGACTTTCATGATCATGATGACGAACATGATGAAAGCCCTATAAATAATGACTCTAATAACATAGACTCTGGTAATATTCTTAGATTCTAAATTAATTTAAAAAGCCCCAATTTACTTGATGTAAATTGGGGCTTTTTTAGTTAAATCTAAATTTTACGAGTACTTTTTAAAATACTCCTTACTATCATTTAATACTTCTTTATGTAAAAATAAAATAGCTATTAAATTAGGCAAAGCCATTAAACTAAGGGCTACATCTCCAATTCTCCATACTACATAAAGAGGTAAAATTGCTCCTAAAAAAACAAAAAATAAATATACCAATCTATATAAAATTAATTGTTTTGTCCCAAATAAATAAACAAAAGACCTATCTCCATAATAACACCACGAAATAATCGTAGATATAGCAAATAATATCACACACAAATCAACAATTAAGTCCCCATGAGCAAATATACTTGATAAACCAATTTGAAACGCCTTAGAAGTTAATGGAGCACCAGATAAAAGCGAATTACCCTTTATAGTTAGACCCTTTAAATTAATTTTAGCATTTTTATCAATTATAATGCTACCTGAAAACTCTTTAGAGTCTTTATATATTAAAACTTCATCAATTAAAGCATGATTAGAAACAAATTTAACACCCACAGCATGACCATTATTAACTTCAAATTGACCCGTATACGCAATAGTATTAGCAAATTTATCAATGGATTGAACAATTTGAATCTCATCTAATGACAGATTTACTTCATATTTTTGGTTCCAAGTATTTGTAATTAATAAAACAAATGCAGTCAAAGAGCAAATAACTAAAGTATCTATAAAAGGTCCCATCATAGCGACGATTCCTTCTCTAACAGGTTCATTAGTTTTTGCAGAAGCATGTGCAATAGGAGCCGAACCTTGTCCTGCCTCATTTGAAAATAAACCACGTTTAATACCAATTAACATAGTCATTGTTAATGTACCTGCTACTGTACCACCAAATGCAGATTCTGGACGAAAAGCTTGCGTAAAAATTGAAGTTATTAAACTAGGTAATTGCTCCATATTTAAAACTATAATAACAAATGCAGCTAAAAAATAAACCGAAGCCATTATAGGAGCTAGTTTTTCAGTTACTTTAGCTATTCTTTTAACACCACCTAAAATAACACTTCCAACAATTAAACATAAAATAATACCAATTACATATTTACCTGTAGATGACAAAGAAAATCTAGCACTCAATACACTTGCAACCGTATTTGATTGATTCATATTTCCTGTACAAAAAGAGCATAAAACGGCACAAACGGCAAAAAATATTCCAAAAGATTTATTTCCTAAACCTTTTTCAATATAATACATTGGCCCACCACTAGCTTCTCCTTGATCGTCAATCACTCGGTATTTAAGAGCTAGAGTACATTCTACAAACTTTAATGCCATTCCAAAAAAAGCTGTCAACCACATCCAAAAAATAGCTCCTGGACCACCATAATGAATGGCTAAAGCCACACCTGCTATGTTTCCAACCCCAACCGTTGCAGATAGAGCTACAGTTAAAGCTTGAAAGTGACTCACATCACCCTCATCATCTGGATCATCATATTTACCCATTACCACTTGAAATGAGTGCTTCAATCTAAAAAATTGAATGAAATAAAATCTAAGAGTAATAAATAGACCAGTCCCAAGTAATAATACTATAAAAATAGGTAATTGCTCTGGATAACCAAGCAGATTTTCTATTGTTGAAATTATTGAATCTAAATAACTCATAATTTAATACCCAAAAAGCATATTTTTCATGGTTTCCCATAAACCAGCAAAACTTGTTTTATAAGTATTTTCTTTAATTTGAGAGTTCATAGACAAGACTTTTTGATCAATTTGTGACTTATGAAAGTACATTTCTTTAGAAAACTCTATAAGTTTTAACTCTAATTTAGAAATTTGTTTTTGTTGATCTGAAATTAAATCATTTTGCTCATAGGATTTAATTTCAATTTGCTTATAAACAGAGAGAGTTTTCATTAATCCTCCCACTTGCTCTGTCAAAGTTCTAATTTTTTGAGACTGAATTTCATTATGATCGTATCTTTTATTGATCTGATCTTTTTTTGTTTCTTTAGCCAAAGTTAAGATTGTTTTTTTACTAACAATACCCTGTTTAATTTCGATTGTTTTTTCTTTTCTTAATGCATTCATTTATATTCTCCTTAGTTGTAAAATTTATTTTTTAATCAAAAGATCTTAAAGACCTTGCTACTAAACCCAAGCCACCAAATAAAAGAGTTAGCATAATTCCAAAAGAATAAAGGCTTGTAGTTGCAAAATATATTTGTAAATTTGATACTATTCCAATAAAAATAGCAATAATACTGGCTAATGTTAATAACCAACCAATTTTTGATTCTCCATCAAAAAACAAATAAAAAATACCTAGTGTTAATGGTATTAGCGTTATACCAAATGCTGAAACGCTGGTACCACCATACATTTGATACCTCATTGTTAAATAACTAGACGTTACTTTTACATTATTTGTTATTAAATATGCTCCACTTAGACTCATTACAAGACCAAGAAAAAAATGTGTAAGGCCACCTGATGTGCCTCCTGCTCCTCTTGCCATACTTCCTACTTATATATAAATTATTAACACTCATCTATATGTCGGGAGTTCAAAAGATTGTTTTCATAAAAATATTAACTTAGTTTTTGTAAAAATAGATAAAAATCTTTAAAATCTATTTATATTAATAACAATTTATCTTATTCTAAAAGCCTCAAAAACAATAAATTAAATAAAATACTACTTTTATATCGTGACTATACTTAGTAAAAGGTTTATTAAAATTAAATAAGGAAACAAAATGAAAACTTTTATTTTTGATATGGACGGAACAATCATAGATAGCGAAGAAAAGTGGTTAAATCACGAAGCTGAGTTATTAAGTCAACATACCGACAACTGGGATATTAAAGACTACGGTAAAATTACAGGTATGAGCGTCCCTCAGATGTATTCAACCTTAGTCAAAGATTTTGGTTTTAAAATGCCTTTAGAAGAATTTTTAAGCATAAACAAATCAATGGCAATCGAAATTTATAGTAATGAGGTCAATTTAATGCCTGGCTTTTTAGACCTACTTAAATATCTCAAAAAACAAGGACACAAAATCGCTCTAGCTTCTTCATCTCCTATGCTTTGTATAGATATTGTTATTAAACGCTTTGAATTAGAGCAATACTTTGATCATATAGTTAGTGCTGACCACGTAAATGGTATAGGTAAACCAGACCCAGCTATTTATAATTATACAAAAGATCTTCTTAAAGTAGATGCTTGTGATTGTATTGTTTTAGAAGACTCAACACATGGCATCAACGCCGCAAACTCTGCTGGTATGTATAGTATAGCTTATTTAAATGGAGTTAATGGCGAACAAAAACTAGATCAATCTAACAAAGTAATTAATAACTTCAATCAATTAATTGATTTTAACTTTGAAACTTTATCCCTCTAGGAGATAATTATGAAATTACGTTATAACTCACCAGTTATTTTAACTTTTACTTTTTTAAGTATTGCTGTTATGGCAACGATTCATTTTACCCAAAGTCAGTTTATTGATTCTTTATTTTCTGTTGGCACAACCATGGATTTTTATAATCCACTAGATTATTTCAGGCTAGTTTCACATGTTTCTGGTCATGCCAATTGGCCTCATTTAATTGGTAATTTTTCTTATATTCTTTTATTAGGCCCCTTAATTGAAGAAAAATATGGTTCATGGTCTACCCTTCAAATGATCTTAGTAACAGCTATTTTTACATCTATTATTAATATAATATTTTTTAACAATGGTCTTCACGGAGCAAGTGGAATCGTTTTTATGTTAATTCTTTTAAGCTCTATGTCCAATTTTAAAAGTGGAGAAGTCCCATTAACATTTTTAATGGTGGCAATTTTTTATATAGGAGGAGAAGTCACAAACTCTTTTAAGGCCGATAACATCTCACAGTTTGGTCATATTTTTGGAGGAATTTGTGGCTCTTTCTTTGGATTTTTACTAAAAGGTCATAAATAATATCTTAAGTTAGCACGCCATTTTAGTTTTCTCTTATCCTTTAGTATATTGATCTTTTATTTATTCAAACCTATATATGGGAGACTCAATTGAGATTTACTTTCACATTATTCTTAATTTTATCATTACAAATAAATGCTTCTACACATCAAAAAAGTGTAAATTTTTATAAAACAAGCCCAATAAAAGTAGGGTTGGCTTTAAGTGGTGGAGCTGCTAAAGGCTTTGCTCACCTAGGAGTTTTAAAAGTTTTTGAAGAAGAAGGTATACCTATTGATATTATTGCAGGAACAAGTATGGGCTCTGTAATTGGTGGGCTTTACTCTGTTGGATGTACTGCAAAAGAGCTTGAAACTAGACTACTTAAGTTAAGTTGGGATGATTTATTAGATGATAAACCAAAGAGGCGAGATGTCTCCATGGAGCAAAAAGATAAATTAGATAGATATGTTGTTAGTTTACCCTTTAGAAATGGGCATATTAATTTACCTAGTGGTTTAGTAGCAGGACAAAAAATGGAAGCTGTTTTAGCAAAAGGAGCTTGGCCGTATCATAAAACTGTTGATTTCTCTAAATTTAGAATACCATTTGCAGCCATAACTACTGACCTTGAAAGTGGAGACGCTATTACCATTACTTCTGGTAATTTGCCAGAAGCAATGAGAGCTAGTATTGGTTTACCTAATGCTTTCACTCCAAAACTATATAATGGTAAACTTTTAGCTGATGGAATGATGGTAAGAAACTTTCCTGTTCAAGATGTCATAGAAATGGGAGCAGATATTGTTATTGGGGTTGATGTTGGTTCTAGTTTATATAAAGCAAAAGAACTAAATAACCTTGTTGCAATTATGGATCAAACCGTTAGTTTCACTAATATAAAAAATAACGATAAACAACGTGCTCTTTGCGATATTTTAATCAGACCTGACGTTAAAAATATGTCGGCTAAAAACTTTAATCGTGCCAAAGACTGGATTAAAATGGGAGAAGATGCCGCCAGAAAAGTTATTCCAGATATAAAAAAGCTATTAAAGTCTGCTAGAGTACCCTTACGATTTCATAAAGCTTGTTTGGCAAATCATGATGCAAAAGCCTATATTTCAAAAGTCGAAGTTCAGGGTAACTATAAAGTTCCAACATCATTTATTTTGCGAGAAGCAGGGTTAAAGCTGCCAAAAGAATTATCTGAAAAAAACGTTTCAGACGCAATCTCTAAAGTTTATCGCTCACTATTTTTTGAACTCGTCTCTTATCAAATCATAGATGAAACCTTAATTATTAGAGTAAAAGAAAAAGACAGCGGAAGTTTTAGCTTTGGTTTACGATATGACCGCCAAGGTAGAACAGAAGCTTTAATCAATACTACTGTAAATCATTTTTCGCAAAATATATCTCAACTCTTATTTGATTTAAAACTAGGCAACAAAAATAGCTTTAAAGCAGAAAGTATAGTTCATCTAAATAACTATAAAAAACATTTTTCAGCTTTAAGAATACAGGCCCTATACCAAGAAGAACTCTACTCTAATTTTGATGCAAAAACAAAGCCTATTAAAGACCTTGATTATCAAAGATTACAATTAGACATCACTTTAGGCTCTATCTTAGAAAATAATTTTTCTATTAAATCTGGTCTTAAAATATCTAATAATTGGTTAGATGAAAATAAAAACATCGTTTTTTTAAGTAAAAAAGAGCATGAAACTTTACTTTACGGAGCAATTAACTTTGATTCTTTAGACACTACTTATTATCCAAAAAAGGGGGCTAAATATGACTTTGAACTTAGCTGGACCCCAACTGACTTAAATAATGACTCTGATTTTGTTAGAAAAACATTTTCTTATTTCCAAGCTTTTCAAGTTAATAAAAAGTGGAGTATTTTAAGCGCTTATAAACGTGGTCATTTAAATGGGTCAAAAGTAAGCATACAAGCTGTTTTTGACCAAGGTGGATACGGAAATTTTTATGATATGAGCGTCTTATATGGATTTGATCGGTTTTCTAGTGGTGGAAACTATATCCAAGCTGCCATGATAGGTACACAGTTTGAAATCTTTGAAAAAACTTTTATATTACTTAGATATAATGTTGGTGGAACTGCATATACTAAAGCAGATGTTGACTCTTTTGCTAATATGCAAAAATCTGGCGGAATCACATTAGCAAAGTTAACTAAAGCAGGCCCTGTTGAATTTAGTGTTTTTCATAATGGACACCATTTAAGTAGTTTTGTATCTATTGGTTACAGCTTCTAATATGTCTAAATTACAAAAATTTTTTTCTATTATACTTACTCTTTGTTTAGTACTCTTTTTAATTGTTCACTTTATGGATGGTAAAGATCAAATTACTTTAGAAGCTGAAATATTTAACTCTAAAAATAATTTAAGAACATTTCTTCAAAATCCTCTGAATGATTATCATGTAATTAATGGCTTTACTTCTTTAAAATTTGATCAAAAATCTGAGACAGGTAAAGGGATCTTAAATTTTATGGAGCGGCAAGAAAAACTTGATTACCATGTAAAAAACTTAAATGGTACATTTTCTTTAAAGGGTTTACACGGAACTTTTTCAACAAAATTAAAAGAAAGTCAAAATAGTACTCTTATTGTAGTTAAAATTAATTACCAAGTAAAAGGTTATTTTGCCAAATTATTTCAATCATTAATTACTAAGGTAATTGAACAAAAATTTGGAGAAGACCTATTAAGATTACATAAGCACTTTGAAAAAAATAGTAAACTGTCGACTTTGACAAAATAGTAATAATTTAAGTTATTTATGTTTTACTATTGAATTTATTGTTAGTATCGACTAACATATATTTATGACAAGAATAAAAACCTCAGAAAGACAAATACAAATTGTAAGTAAAGCTACTGAAATCATTGCCCTTGGTGGAATTTCTGCTTTAACAACAAAAGAGTTAGCCACCCAACTCAATATAAAAGAAATGATTTTATATCGATGTTTCAAAAAAAAAGAAGATATAATCTTAAATTGTATTATATCAGCCCGTGAAAACCAAATTAAAAAATGGTCTGAATTAATTAATGTAACTAAAGACTCAAAGCAAGCTTTAAAAATTATTACCAAAAATTTTACATCAATGCCTAGTGATAAAAGCCTAGAGTTTATGTTATTACAAAAACTAGTCGTTCAAAATAACTCCGAGCAAATACAAAAACAATTAGCTATAACATTTGAAAGATTTGCCTCTGAGCTAGAAAAGCTATTAAGTACATTCAAAGATAATGCAAAATCTTTATCTTGGTCTTTAGTACATTGGGGTCTTGGACTTGGTATTATGCAACTATTACCCTTAAAACAAGTCTCAAGTCAAAACTTTCAAACAAAACAAATAGACTTATTATTTCAATTAATAGGATTAAACCAAAGTGATTTTATAAAAGATAAACCACAGGAGAATTTATGATATTTTTATACTTAATATTAGCTACATTTTTTGTAAGCTTTGGCATGGGCTTTGTAAAGTTTTTTATTGTTGGTCATTTAGCAATCATTGCAGCCAATGGTAATATCGATCAAATATCTGCTCAAAAAGAATGGATCATGCAAATTGTAGCATCTGTTTTCACCTTAGGCCCCAGTCTTATTTTCTTTTTATCTGGTCCCTTAGCTGCATCAACTAATAAACGACTGATTATGTTATCTACTGGAATAATTTCAGGAGCTTTATTTTTTGGAGGTTTTCTTTCTGGTTGGGTTATGACTGCTTGGTTATACGTAGCTATTATTGGTTTAACTTTAGGCATCTTTAATTCTGCTAAAATGGCTAGTGTGCCATTACTTGCTAAATATAGTAAACATACAACTATACAAATTAATAGTACCTTAACCGTAATGCTTGTCGTAGCTATGATTATCGGTATTATATTTGGTGAAGAATACCAACGAGTTGACCCAGAACTTGGAGCTAAAATAGGTGGAATAGCTTTATTACTAGCAGGTTTTTTTGGCTCTTTAGTTAAGTTTCCTGATGAAGACTTAGTCCCTTTCAAAAAAAGCTCATCAACACTAGTAGAAGAAAGTTTTTATTTATTTACAAAATATTGGGCTTATTTAATTTCTGGACCAATGCTTTGGGGATGCTCTAGTGCCGTAAGTTTAGCAATAACAACCTATTGTGAAAAGCTATATATTGGTACCTCAGCTCAATGCGCCTATTTATTAGGGTTTGCAGCATTAGGTACTATAATTGGCTCTATATTAGCCCCAAGATTTCAATCCCTACGATTTATTACAGCTTTTATAGCTGGGTTTTTCTTTTTTTTAATGACGGTATCTTTTCCTTTTATAATCAAAGCTTTCAATCCAAGTCTAATCATCACAGAAAATCTATTTTTATTTAAATTATCTGCTTTTTTAGTTGTTATACTCAGTATGTTTTTTGGAATCTGCGCTAATTTAATTGACTCTGAATATTTACGTTTAGTTGGAGTAGAAAAAAAGGAAGGAACTGGAGCTGCATTTCAAAGTGCTTGGGTTGCATTTTTTTGTTTTGCTGTTGGAATAGTAGTTGGAGGGTTATTAAAAGTTCAAATACTGAATGAAACTTCTCAGTTTATTTTTATAGGCTTATTTATTTTTGCTTCCATTTTACCTATTTTAACCTTATTACCAAATAGTGAAAAAGGATATATCATCTCTGTTAGGCTCCTAGCATTTTTTATGAAAAAATTAGTTAATCTAAGATATAAAGTAAAAATAGAAGGATTAGATGAGTTAAAGGGTAAAAAAGGTTTATTAATTTTACCCAATCACCCAGCAGAACTTGACCCATTAATTTTAGGTAGTAATTTACTAGCTCACTTAAATATAAAACCTCTAGTAACAGAAACTTTTTATACCTTACCCATTTTAAACCAATTACTAAACTTTGTTAAAGCTATCCCAGTCCCTGATATGGATCAAGGTACAAGTTATTTTAAACTAAAGCGAATGAATAAAGTTTTTACAGATACTGCTCAAAGTCTAGAAGATGGTGAAAACGTTTTATTATATCCTGCTGGTAGGCTTATGAGAGATGGTGTTGAAGATATGAAAGGTGCATCAGCTGTTGATATTATTTTAAAGGCAAACCCTAATATTACCGTTGTTTTAGCACGCACTACTGGTATGTGGGGCTCTTTATCTTCTACTGCTCATACAGCAGGCATTACCCCAGACCCTGGCCCTTTATTATTAAGGGTTTTAAAGATTGTCACCAAAAATTTATTCTTTTTTATTCCAAAACGACCTGTTCATATAAAACTAGAGATAGCTCCTAATGATTTTCCTTATGATGCTGACAAAAATACTCGAAACGAATGGTTAGAAAATTATTATAACCAAGGTACTAAACAAGAGATTGTCCCTATTTCTTTATGTCGTTGGTATCAAGAGCTCCCAGAAACCTTAGAAAAATCTAAAAATGAAGAAATTGATGTATCTTCAATTGATCAAGAAATTATTGATAAGGTTATTTTAGAATTTTCTAAAATGTTAAATAAAGAGCCAAAAGATATTAATTTACATGACCACATTAATGATGACTTAGGATTAGACTCTTTAGATCGTTCTGAAATTTTGATTTGGTTAGAAGATATATTTGAAGTCAATAATTTTGATGCAACTACTATCACAACAGTAGCATCTGTTGTAGAGATTGCTGCTACAGGCGGAGATTCTGAAGAAGAATTTGAAGTTAAAGTTCCAGAGGCATGGTCTTCTGATACTAATAGACCAGATATAATTATGCCACAAGCAGACACAGTTGCTCATGCAATGCTTTTATCATTAGATAGATTAGGTAGCCATGTCTGTATAGCAGATGATAATACAGGTGTTCTATCTAATAAAAAAGCTAAGTTAGCTGCACTATTGATAGCTTCTTACCTTAGAAAAATAGATAACCCAAGGATTGGTGTAATGCTACCTGCTAGTTGTGGAGCAGCCCTAGTTGTAATGGCTTGTTATTTTGCTGGTAAAGTGCCAGTTATGGTCAATTGGACTTTAGGTTCAAGAAATCTTGACCATGTACAAAATGTATCTGGTATTGACGTTGTTATTTCTTCTTTAAAGTTTGTTGATAAATTAGGTTCTGTTGATTTAGGTTGCTTAGAAGATAAGTTAATTTTTTTAGAAGACCTTAAAAAAGAAGAGTTTACCATTTTCGAAAAAATCAAAGCCGCTCTTGAATCTAAAAAAAGTGCTTCTTTTTTATTAGAAAAATATAAGCTAAATCAAATTAAAACAGAGGATGAAGCAGTAATTTTATTTACTTCTGGCTCTGAAACTGTACCAAAAGGAGTCTCTTTAAGTCATAAAAACATTTTGGCTAATGCTACTAGTACATTTGAAATCATACCATTTAAAGCTGATGATGCTATGTATGGTTTTTTACCTCCTTTTCATTCATTTGGTTTTACTATAACAACAATATTACCTTTAACTACTGGTATCAAACTTTCATATTATGCTAATCCTACAGAGGCAAAACGACTAGCTCATGGGATTAATATGTGGGGCAGTACTATCATTTGCGGTACTCCATCTTTTGCTGCTGCAATTTATAAAGCAGGCAAAAAAGAACAACTTCAAAGTGTAAGGTTTATTGTTGCTGGTGCTGAAAAAGTACCTGATGCTCTTTTTGATAAAGTCACCAAAACTTGTAAAAATACACTTTTAGTAGAAGGATACGGAATCACTGAATGTTCACCAATGATTTCTGCAAATAGACCAGGACGTGAGAGAGCAGGAGTCGGAATAGCAGTTGATGCAGTAACAGTCAAAATTGTTGATATTGATACTAAAAGTAAACTATTACCTCAAGGTGAAAGAGGATTAATCATCGTTAAAGGTACAAGCGTATTTGATGGTTACATCGGTGAAAATGCACCAAACCCATTTATTGAAGTTGATGGTGAATCTTGGTATAACACAGGTGATTTAGGGTATTTAGATAAAAAGGACAATCTAATTTTAGCTGGCCGTTTAAAGCGTTTTGTTAAAATTGCTGGTGAGATGATATCTATTCCTGCTATGGAGTCAGTACTTGTTGATAAATGGCCTGCTGGTGAAGAGGGGCCTATAGTTGCCATCGAAGCCCTAGAAATTGAAGGAGAAAGACCGATCATGTGTCTTTTTTCAAGTTTGGATATTACTGTTGATGAGGGTAATACTTTATTAAAAGAAGCAGGTTTTTCTAATGTTGGTAGACTTAACAAGTCTATAAAAGTAGAGCAAATACCATTACTTGGTACTGGTAAAACTGATTATAGGTCGCTTAAATCTATGTTGTCATAACGTCTCACATAAGAGAAGAAAGCTTTTTGATATAGATACAACTATCCTAAAAAATCGAGACACAATAAACTTTGCAAGCAAATATGGTTACTAATTCTATTCCTTTTCATTTGAAGAATAGATTCTAATTTATAAATTCATTGCAAATAGAAATAATTGCTTATCATTTTCACCAATACTATTTATATTATACTCATAATCTAATTGGATTCCTGAATTTTCAACGCAATTTCCTTTAACATCAAAAGTTAATGCGGTACTGATAGTTAGTCTGTATCCAGGAAGTAATCGAATTATACGTACGCGTCCACTTCCTCCACCAGATTTTTGCCCAATTACTTTAATATTTTCTTGACCCTGTAATCCTAACAATACATCTTCACTTGAGGAATAAGTTAGAGCATCAGTTATAAAAACAACTTTTTTATTCCATCTCTTTTTAGGAGGAGCAAGATAACCAAGTAGAGAGTGCTTTTTAGAAAGACTCCCATTGGGGAGTGTATTTTGAATATAACCGATAGTTTTTTCTTTTTTAAGAAACCTATTTCTAATTTGATGTGCTAAAGTCAGATTACCACCGGGGTTAGCTCGCAAGTCAATAATTAATTTAGAGCAATCCTTAAAATCTTCTAAAGCTCTATCGAATATATTTTCTATATCTTTTCCTAATATCCATGCTTGAACTCGAATATAACCATTATTTTTATTTAACTTTTTCCAGGTTATTGTTGGATTCCATCTATCAATAGTAGGCTCTTCTTCCCAAACAATAATTTTACCCTCAGGTGATTTTGCTTTTAGTTTCCTTTTAGTCCCAGTTATTGAACTTAATATTCTTTTTCCTACAACCCAAGGTTTGGAATGAATACTGGCAGCCGTTCTATTCCAACATTCTTTATAGGGTTGATTAAGAAGTTCGTAGCCTGAACGAACACCTAGTTTCCACCCTAAAGAATTTGTGGGTACTTGATAAAAGATTCCAATATTATCTTTAACACAAAGATCATAAGGTAATTCACCATGAGGTGGAAATGGACGTACCCAAGTGTGAGCGTCATTTAATTCGGCTAACCAACTTTGAAAAGCTGGAATAGGATCTGATGAGTTTCTTACTAAAGGTATATGTTTCTCACAAATTTCATCCCAACATAAATTTCTTAATTTAAATGAAGGATAAGAGATTTTAACTTCTCTTTTTACTCTTTCAATTGCTTCTTCAGTAGAGGAACAATCTTTAATATCCCAAATCCCTCCTTTAAACCCAATCAGAGATCGAAGATAACTAAAACATTCCATTACTTCATTAACTGATTTTCCATGTGTGACTAAAATCGATTTGTGTCGATCTAAAAATAGTTGAGGGTAGCTAGGTTCGGTTAAACCCAATTTTGAGATTTCAGGATTACAGCTATAAGGACCAATATACCATTTTGAGCAATTAGGTATATTAGGTTCTTGATCAAAAACCAGTTTAGCTCCTAATTCTCCCTCGATTGCAAAGCGGTTTGCTTCAAGTAGTTTACGGTAACCTAAGACTTCTTGTATTTCTATTTCTGACAATAGGTTAAAATCTGTAGGTAATATGACAAAAATTTGATTCTTATTTTCAAATGGACGTCCATCCATAACATCTCCCTATTTATTGATACATCCTATTATTTAGGCTGTAACTCACAACCAAATCGTTCACTTTTAAAAATAGCTAAAGCCTCTTCATGTAAACCATATGCTTTAATTGCTTTTTTATCTTCATCAACATGATATTTGCTAACTGGTATAATTTGAGATGAGTACCACTCACAATGTTTTTCGCTCTGTTTTTCAACAAAATAGCAAGAGCAAAATTCCATAGCAAATGAGCTTGGGATAACTCTTCTAAAGTCTAGGCTTAAATAAGCTTTCCATCCAATAAAAACTGTAATAATAAGTATTATAATGATGATCTTTCTCTTTTTCATTTGATTGCCTTTAACACTAAAGAAAGCATTTTATCTATATCTATTCGGCCATCTTTGTCAGAGGCATATCTAATAATAATCAAATCTTCACTCGGAATAATTATCATAAGTTGACCATGATGTCCTAAGCCAAGTATTGTATCTTCTGGGGCTGATTTAAAGCTACGTTTCTTTTTTTTACTTTTTATATCTTTGTTTAACCACCATTGAGCACCATAGCTATCATTATGATCTTTACCTTTTAATACTGTACTTAATATAGAAGGGGCTAAATTAAAAAGATATTCAATGAAAGACTTTGAAACAATTTGTTTATTGTTCCACATACCTTGATGTAATACTAAATAAGCAACTCGTGCTAAATCTTGAGGACTCATAAATAAATACGACGACCCAACAAAAGTACCTGATAAATCTCTTTGCCAAGTTGCTGTTTTTATACCAATAGGGTCAAATAACTTTTCCCATGGATAATTATCATATTTTTTTTTGTTCATTGTTTTTTTTAAAATACCCATAATCAAATTTGTTTCACCACTTGAGTAGTGAAATGTTTTACCAGGAGGGTATTTAAAACTTCTGCTTGCTGTATAAGTAGCCATATCTATATGTTGATTAATGTAAAGCATATTTATCACATCAGAGTTTAATGGGTTTGATTCATAACCTTCACTCCAATCAAAACCAGAGCTCATTTGCATTAAATGTTTTAGTTTTAATTTATCACTATATTTTTTATTTACCATCGGGTAATACTGATGAACTAAATCATCAAGACTTAAAAGTTTTTGCTCAATAGCTATACCAATTAAAAGAGCACTTATACTTTTTGATATAGACCAAATACGATGTTTTTGGTTTTTTTTATAACCGTTATCAAACTTTTCAAATATAATTTTATCATTGTGAATCACCAATAAACTATCTGTTTGATATCCCTCACTTTTTGAAAAAGTATATTTGTCTAAACCTGAAAAAGTACCTAGTTTAAATTTAGATAAATTCTCTCCCCATTGAGCCGTTGAAAAATTTATTGCAAAGACTTGCCAAAAGTTACTTAAACAGTACAATACTATAGAAATATGTAATATTGGTTTCATTTCATTGCTCCAAATATGAGTTTTATTTTGATATCTAAACTAATCTAACATATTTAAAACCAAATGGAGATTTAAAAATGGTTCAAAGAAATATCAAGATATTTAACTTTTTAATATTAAATTTACTACTAACAAGTATTAGCTTTAGTGCTGGTTGGTCAAGAGAAATTTTAAACCATTCTGATAAATACGATCATCCTTTTGCAAATGGTTTCGCTGCAACTTTAAGCAGTATTTGCCATAAACCAAATATCAAAGAAAAAAACATCATTGTACCTATATTAGATTGGAAATTTAAAATAGATGATTTATTAAAAGATCCACTAACTTTAAAAGTAGCACTACAACAAGATTCAAAAGGTAATGTTAAAAAAGCTCCTTTGTTATTTTATATCCCAGGAGCCTTTTCAAACTTAGGCAATGGTCAATCAAGAAGATGGATGGATGAAGGTACAAGACTAGGCTATCACGTTATAACACCTCCAAACCCATGGGGAACAGATTATGTTGGTTTAAAACCAAAAGCTAAACTTGGAGATGTTGAAGCCGAAGGAAAAGTTATTTATAATGCATTTAGACAAGCTTTTAAAAAACTAAATGATAAACATAAAGTTGATCGTTCAAAAATACGTATCGCTGGTGTAAGTGCTGGCTCATTTTTAACAGCAATTATTAGTGCTTTAGATGCAAAACATAATGACCCAATTGGTTTTTATGATTCAACAATCATGTCAGCTCCTTTTAACTTTGGTCGTACATTAGACCGCTTAGATAAAATCGTCTTAGAAAGCAAAGAGCCATTTATGGGTATGAGCCTTGTTTCTGTTTTAATCAGATTTAAACGCTTTTGTAGAGCCGAAAAAAGCGGTGAGCTAAACGACTACCATCTTGAGTCTGCTAAAGGCTTAACAGTATATCAGGGATTTCATAGCGAGTTAATTAAATCTATTAAAGTTTATGACAAAGTAAATAAACTAAACTCTATTCCTGGTGGAATACTTGGTTCTTTATCCCCAAAATACAAAAAATGGAAAAGAAAAATGAACTTCAATAAGTTTTTTGATGTCTATGCACCAGAAACTAAAAAGCTCTTACTTGGTAATAACGGAGATTTATTATACTGGGTAAATCAAGCAAAAAAATCAGGCTATGATAACTTTAGAATCCTAAACGCTGATGATGACTTTTTAAATGCAAACGCAGCTTGGGCTAACTACATGAAAAGAAGCCAAGATTTAATCATGCTACAAGATGGCGGACACTACGGGTTCAGACACTTAGATTGGTTCAAAGAGTTTATTTCTTTATCTTTTTCTTTAACAAGCAAAACAGAAAACTTCAATCAGCTTTATAAATAAAAAAATCCCCAATCTTTTTAAGTAAGTAATTCAAGCGAATAAGATTGAGGATTTTAATTTTAGTAAACAAAACTAGTAATTTAGTAATAGTAATAAGTTGTGATACTATAATAATTCAGGTGGTTAATTCTAGTAAAAGACTTGAGGTAAACATTCTGAGTAATTTTGTCTTCAATTAGTATATGGCAATTGTCGTGCCAAAACTTTTAATAACTATAGTCACTTAATTATTTTTGAAAATGACTCAATCGAGTCAATATTATCAAACTTTTGACTGATTTTAGACTCTTTTATATAAAATATACTAGGGGACTCGTATACAAGCCAATAATAGTATAGAGGTTTCAAAACTTGTAAATCATACTTATAAAACAATCTATTTTTAGGGCTTTCTTTTGCAACAAGTACTAAAATTTTCATTTTTTGATTATGTAGATTTTTTAAACTTTTTAACCATTTTATACAATCTTCACAATCTGGGTTCATAAAAGCTAAAATATAGTTTTTATTATTTGAAGATATTACCGAAGGAACTTTTTTATTTACTTGAAGAGGAGATAAATTAAAAAAGGGCTTTTGTGAAGACCTAGATGTACAAAACACTAAAAAAATTGAAAAGGCTCCAGCATATAATATTATATCATCGTTAATCTTAGTTTGTACCTCAATTAGATTAACTCGATACACAATCAAACTTAACATATAAAAAACATTTATCTTTATGCTCTGATCAATGCTTAAAGGCAACATTTGCCCATAACATGAGCAAGAATTTATCAAACCTCTTTTTTTATTATAGATAGAGGATAAAGTAAAAATACAAAAAAGAAGTAAAGTTAAAGAGATAACCAAAGAGCTTTTAAAGGATAATATCAACAAAAAGCCTAAGGTTGACTCTATAAAAACTACTATTAACACTAATAATGAGCAAAGTTGAATTGATTCAAAACCTGAACGTCTTAAATGATTAAAAAAAGGTTTACTAAAATTAGCTTTAGAACTAGCTGTATATAATAAAATCAAACCTAAGAAAATAGGAATTATATTCAAAAGTTGAAAAAACATCTCATCTAAATTTATAGTTTAAAATTACTAAATAAAACTTGTTTCAAATAATGTCCTTCAGGAAAATTACCTGGCACATTATAATCAAGCTCTTCTTTAATATCACTTACAATTTGAGTGTTACCTTTACCTATAATACTTTTAGAAACTTGACCAATCGTTTGTAAAAATTTATCTTTCGGAACTTGCTGTGATCTAGCACAAGCCAACCATAAAGACTCTGAGTTTAGATGCTTTAAAGCTAGTGTGTAATAAACAGAGTGTTTTTCTAAGGCTTGCTCTACTTTATTTCGACTTGAAGTCATAGAAGTCGGGTCAAAAATAATAAAGTCAAACTTTTCGTCTTCGTTGAGGCCAGATAAATATTGTTGAACATCTGAACAAATAATATTTTGCATACTCTCGTCTAAATTATTTAGTTTTATATTAGCTTCGTGCATTTGAATTGCAGAACGACTACTTTCAACAGATATAACTTCTCTTGCACCTAATTTTTGTAACAAAATAGAAAAGGCACCTGTATATGAAAATAGGTTTAATACTTTCATTCCATTAAAATTATGCTTTGTTATTTCACGCCTTGCACCACGTAAATCCATAAAAAAACCACAGTTTTGAGAGTTATTTGGATGTACTATAAATTTACTTTTTCCTTCAAAAATTTCAACATCAGATTGAGAAGTACCACGAACCCATCTATTTGGTTTAAAGTCAATGCGAGAACCTGTTGTCCTGTTACCCTTCACTAAAATATGTTTTGCTAAATGCTCTGGTAAAATTTGTGGTAATAAAAAAGAAACTAATCTTGCCAAACGATACAAAGAAGGTGAGCTATAAGCCACAATTGCTACATCATTGTACAAATCAACATTTATACCAGGAATTTGATCAGACTCCCCATTGATAAATCTCATCGCATTTGTTTCATCACTTAGTTTATCTTTTTTTATCCAAATATCTCTTAACTTTTTAAAAAAGAATCTATTTTTAAGAGTTTCGCCAAAATGAAATATTCGTATTGCTATTTTCTCATCACGAGATAAAATACCAAAGGCAATTAAATTATTTTCACCATCATAAAGTTTTAAGTATTCACCATCTTTAAAACCATCAGCAGCACTAGATAGATTTCCTGAAAAAATCCAAGGGTGCTTTTTTATGATTCCACGAGTTGCTTTTTTGTTAATTTGGTATCTTTTAAATCTTGAGTCGCGCAAAATATTCTCCGATTGTGCTTACTAATCATTTAGGTTCTAAATGTTAAAAAATTAGTATATACTCAAATTTAAAATAATCCAAATTATGATTGAAATGGTATATACTAAAAACTATTATAATTTGGACATTCTAAGCATTGGAGTAAACCCTTTATGTTTGCATTTTTAGATTTGATAAAAAAGAAATCCGACAGTCAATCTTATTTAATTTTTGTTTGGTTAATTTTACTTATTATTTTATCTAGTGCTGGTTTCTATTACTTTGAGAGCGCTAGCCATGAAAATTTAACAATTTTAGATTGTATCTGGTGGTCAGTAGTTACTATGACAACAGTAGGTTATGGAGATTTATATCCTCAATCTACAGCTGGCCGCTTTATGATTGGTATACCAACTATGCTGCTTGGTATTGCTTGTTTAGCAATATTTTTAGATAAAATTCAAGACCATTTAACTAAAAGGTCAAAAAAAGAGAGAGGGTTATTAAAAATGGAAGATACTAATCACATTCTTATTTTGGGATATCCTGGTGAAAGTGCCATGTTAAAAATAGTCATGGAGCTTCAACTTGATTATCACTTAAAAAATAATACTATTTGTTTTGTTAGCGCAAAATTAGATTTAATTCCTACTAGTTTAAAAGATAAAAATGTCCAGTTTATATTTGGTAACCCTTCTAAAGCGGAGTCTTTAGAGCAAGCTAATATAAAAAAATCAAAAAAAATAATTGTATTAGTCGATGACCATAGTAACTCTGAGTCAGATGGCATTACTTTAATGAGAATTTTAAACGCCAAAAAAGCTCTTGGTGAAATTAATTCGTATATTCTTGCTGAATGTGTTGACCCATCAAATGAAGCAAACTTCTATCAAGCAGGAGCAAACGAAGTTATTGTCACAGAAGCTCTATTAGCTGGTCTGATAGTCCAAGGAATTGCTTCTAATGGTATCAACCCTATTATTAGAGACTTATTGAGCAATGCAGCTGGGGTTCAATTTTATATAGATTCTGTTCCAAGCTCATATGATAAAAAATTATTTGGTGACATTGCAAAAAAATTCACAAATACAAGTTCAAAGTTAACGGTTATTGGTTTGGTTAAAAAAAATCAGGCAATAACTGTTGATCATAGTTTAGTAATGGATATAGACGATAATATTTTATACCTTAGCACCACACGAAAAGATTTATGGGCATAGTTTTACAATACTTTTTAACTTTTTTTATTTTATCTAATTTTTCAATTTTTTGTAGTGAAGAAGTGTTCTTTAAAGAAGGAAGAGTATTAATTAAAGGTAAGTTTCGTGAAATTAAACCATTTTTTTTGGATACTTTTGAAGTTAATAATCAAGAGTACAAAAAATTTTTAAAAATATCTAAATTTAAATTTCCAACTTATATGAACATCGAAGGTTACAATCATAATGACCAAGCTCTTGTTGGCATAGATTGGTATGAATCTAATTTATTTTGTAGATTTCAAGGTAAAAGATTACCTAGTTATGCAGAGTTAATTTTTGCCTCACAAGGAGAAAGTGTTCAAAACTTTCCATTTGGAAACGAGTTTCCTTCTTATCAAAAAGCTCCTTTTATCACAGAAGGATACCGACCTAAATTTCCATTAAAGGTTCATCAGTTTAAACAATTCGCCTCTTTAAAAGGTGTATTCAATTTAGCTGGTAATATAGCTGAATGGACCTCTAACTGGGTATCAAAAAAGAAAGACAAAAAAATAGTTTATGGAGGTAGTTACCTATCTTCAATCGATCAAATTAAAGTCGGCTCATTTCAGGGTGTTTATCCTAATGAAAATACTCTTAAAAACATTGGTTTTAGATGTGCTCGAACTCACTCTGATACATTTGAAGGGTCTACTCTCAAAGAAATGGCACCAGAAGATTTAAAAGCACTAGCATTTCAAGACAATATCTCTAATAAAGATTTTATTAGAATTAAAAAGAAAAGCATAGTCAAAAACCTGAAAAATAAAGAAAAAAGACGTGATGCAGAAAAACAAAAACTATATCTTAAAAAGTTATTATTAAGTGAATTTGATAAAAGAAAAAAGTCTGTTTCAGAAGTTAAAACTAGAACAATAACAAACATGATCTCTATTCCTTACGGAATGTTTTTATTTTCAGCTAATAGCGCAAAAAACTTGTCTAAAAATAATCTAACTTATTTAGATGCTTTTCATATAGATGAAAAACTAATAACAATTAAAGATATACTTACTGTTAAAAAACAAAAAGATTTAACCCTAATTATACCTTTCTCAAATAGTGAGCTAACAAACCCAAGCCTATTAGCTCGCTTATCCTATAAAGAAGCTAACAACTATTGTTTAGCAATTGATAAAAATTTACCCACCGAAGCACAATGGGAGAGAGCTATAAAAGGAAACAGACAGTCTAATAATTATCCTAGTAAATCTCCTTTAATCGGAAGTTTTGGTTTACAATTAAATAGTGACCAAATGGGAGAATGGATGCTTGACTATCTTAATACCTACTCTAAAGAACAAACATTCTATAAAAATCCTATTAATAAAAAAGGTATTTTCAGATATATTAAAGGCCCATTTCAACTGAGTGATTACAAAACTAATTTGTCACGTAAAATTGTTGCTATGCCATGGACTAGAGCAAATTTTAGATGTGTTAAAACATCAAATGAAGTACCAAATTTTAAAATAGATTCAATTAACAATTATTATTATAACGACTTTTTAAATAACCTTAAAATGAAAATTGAACTTGGCGAAAATGTATTTAATTTAAACCCAAGTTCAAGTGAATTTGAAAAGAAAATTGAAGAACTAGATCAAGAACTAGAATAGTTTTGAAATAGCCTCATTACCTAATTTACCCAAATTCAAAGAATATTCATTAACATACAATTTGATATGTTGTAACATAACTTCTTCATTCATTTCTTGAGCGTATTTTTTACAAAAGCTTAATACTTCTTTTTGATGACCCCAAGCATAATCAATACTTTGTACAATAGCTTGCTCCATCTCTTCAATATATTTTAAAGCAATAGATTTTTTATAAAAAATACCACCAAGAGGCAATGGTAAATTTTGCTTCTTTTCCCATAACTCACCTAAGTCGGATATTTTATGAAGCCCTAATTTTTGATAGGTAAATCTTGTTTCATGAATTACCAAACCTAAATCACTTTTTTCATCTAATAAACGGTTAGGAATATCTGAAAATAAACAAATTTCTTTTTTATTTAGATTTGGGTAAAAAAAACTCAATAATAAATTTGCAGTAGTATATTGACCTGGAATAGAAACTAAAGATTTACTATTAATATCTATATTTTTTGTTTTAGATAAAAGTAAAGGACCACAACCATGACCTAAAGCTGCACCAGATTGTAAATAGCCATAATTATCTTTAATATAAGGATAACAACCAAAAGACAGTTTTATAAAATCAAACTTTTGCTCTAATGCCCATTGGTTTAAAGTTGCTATATCTTCATACTCTACATTGATATCAAAACTAAGTTTTATTTTTTTATGTAAAATAGCATAAAAAATAAAAGTATCATTAGGACAGGGTGAAATCGCTAAATTCACAGAGTTTTCCAATGACTTAATAATTGTATACAAAAATCTTTAATAGATTGTTTAGCCTCTTTTATAAGCCAAGTATTTATATCTCTATTGGCAATCAAGTTAGTTATTGCTCTTGCTTGTATACAGTTTGTGCCATATAAATTAGCAATTTGAGCCAAAGCAGCACCTTCCATACTTTCAATTGCAATATCAGGATATACCCTAGATATAAAATCGAGGTCATCTTGCGTAGTACTTAATTCATCACAGGTACCAAAATGTAAATGTTGATATTTATCTTTCATCCATAAGTGAGAATCAAAATGAAAGGGGGGTTTATTATGATGCCCATCTAATAAATCATATTTAATAGATAAATCATCAAAACCATCATTTGTTTTTGCCCCAAATTTTAAATAGCGATCACTTTTAGCAATCACTATTTTACCAAGTAAGTTTTCATGTTTAGAAATTATTCCTCCAAAACCTATTAAAATAAGTTCTGAAACATGAAGATTTTGAAAAGCATAGCCAACAGCAAAAGCTGTTGAAGCCACACCAATTCCAGAAGAAAAAATATTTAATTCAACATCTCCATCTCTGCACATATGAACCTTAAAAGGGTGTTTATTTATACTCATATAGGGTGTAAATACATCTAAAATAGGTTCAAGCTCCCATGGAGTAGGTGCAAGAATAAGATATTTTTTCTTCATTTTAAACTACTTAAGCTCTGGCTCTGTATAAACAAACTCTTTATTTTCATAGTTTCTTAGAGTGTACTTACGACCTTCTTTTTTCACTAAATACTCTGGCAATAAAGGTATTTTACCACCACCGCCTGGAGCATCAACAACAAAAGTAGGATTAGCAAGACCAGAGGTATGACCTCTTAAGTGCTCAATGATATTAATACCATCTTCTATACTTGTACGAAAATGAGAAATACCCTCTGATAAGTCACATTGATATATATAATATGGTCGTACCCTCATAGCAAGTAACTTATGATTTAACTCCATCATTATTTTAGGGTCATCATTAACACCCTTTAATAAAACTGTTTGGTTACCTATAACACAACCAGCATCTGCAAGCTTTTTACATGCTATGTAAGCTTCATAGGTACATTCTTTTGGATGATTAAAATGAGTATTAACATAAACAGGCTGATGTTTTTTTAACATTTCACAAAATTCATCAGTCACACGTTGAGGTAAAGTAACCAAATTTCTTGTACCTAATCTAAATATTTCAATATGAGGAATTGATCTTAACCTTGTTAAAATCATATCTAATTTTTTATCTGATAAACTTAAAGGGTCTCCACCAGAAATAACAATATCTCTAATTTCTGGGTGAGCTTCAATATATAAAAAAGCATCTTCTAGTTGTTTGGTCATAGTTGCAGAACTAGGATCAGCTACTTTTCTTTTACGAGTACAATGACGACAATAAACAGGGCAATTATGAGTTACATAAAATAAAACTCTATCTGGATATCTATGAGTAATGCAAGGAGTTGGCATATCTCCTTCTTCATTTAAAGGGTCAGCCATGTCTTCTGGAAAAGTTAATAACTCTCCAACCTGAGGAACAGATTGCTGTCTAATAGGACAGTTTACATCATCTTTATCCATCAAACTCGCATAATACGGAGTAATACCAACATTAAATTTATCTGCTGATTCTTTAAATGCTTTAACTTCTCCTTCTGAAAGGTTTATAACCTTTTCACATGCTTGTAGAGTCTTTACACGCTTGCTTTGTTGCCACATCCAATTATTCCAGTCTTCTTCGGGAGTTTCTTCCCAAATATTTCTTGAATGTGATATAAATTTTAAGCGTCCAACCTGTACTGAATTTTCTGTTTCTTTTTTCATATGATTTATAGTCTCCACTATATTGCACCTTAATATTTATCAAGGAAAAGGAAATGAAAGTTTTTGTTTAACATGAATGAGCTCATTCACACTTCGTATATACCAATATAATCAAATTTTAACAAGTTATTGTTACTTTTAGAAGTAATTTAGATTAATTCTAAAAATAGAATAGTAAATAAATATGTATTCTTTATTGCATTTAATATAACTTACATATAATATATATTTTAAATCAATTATGTATTATTACAAATTTACCAAGTGGTAAATTTATTCAATTTATTTAAAAGGGGAATGGTTATGCCACAAGTTACTTCTCAAGCTCCAGACTTTAGAGCACAAGCAGTTGTTGACGGACAAATTAAAGAAATCGGTTTAGGAGATTATGACGGAAAATGGAAAATTCTTTTCTTTTACCCATTAGATTTTACATTTGTATGTCCTACTGAAATTATTGCTTTTTCAGAAAGATCTAAAGACTTTAGTGATGCAAACGCTCAATTAATTGGTGTTTCTGTAGATTCACACTTTACTCACTTAGCTTGGATCAACACAGCTAGAAAAGATGGTGGACTTGGAGGAATCGATTTTCCTTTAGTTGCTGATTTGGACAAATCAATCTCAAGAGACTATGGAGTTTTACTTGATGCTGGTCTTGCACTTAGAGGTTTATTTATTATTGATCCTCAAGGTGTAATTAGACACTCTACTATTAATGATCTTCCTGTAGGTAGAAATGTTGATGAAACTCTAAGAGTTTTAGAGGCTTTTCAATTTACTGATGAGCACGGTGAAGTTTGCCCAGCTAACTGGACAAAAGGTGCAGATACTATGAAACCAGATCCAGAAGGATCAAAAGAGTATTTCTCTAAAAACGGTTAATCATTAAATCCAAAAAAAAAGAGGCTTCGGCCTCTTTTTTTTATGCTTTTTATAATGAGGCTAAAGAGCCATCTCCAATTTAAGTAAATCAATACTTTAAAAATTATGAAAAGAAAGTTTATTCATTTTTCTCACGGGTTGCTGCTACTAAATCTTTTTGTACAGATATCAATCTTTCGAGTTTATTATTAATTTCATTCATACTTTGTCTCATAGCTTTTAAATTGCCTGAGTCAGAATAAGGAGCACTTGAATTAAACCAGTCTGCATGGCTTTTATTATTGACAATTAAACTAAAAATAATAGTTATAGCTACACCTAAAATAGTACCTTTAAACATTTGTTTCATTTTATTTTCCTTTTTTCACTATATTATGAACAATCTTCAAACTATTTAAAAATTCTCGCTCAGTAAATTTAGCCGATAGTAAAGTAATATCTTGGGTTGACATTTTCTTTACTAAATCAAGCAAGCATATTTTTAAATCTTCTTCTGTTACGGTGGAGCGTTTTTCTATCTCTAAAAACTCTTCACAAGACTTATCAAGAGCTTCTTCAAACTCTTTTAATAATTTAGATTTTAAAGATTTTGCCCCAAGGCTCCACTGAGTTTTATTACGATAAGAGAACATTTTTTAAACTCTCCTTACTTGGTATTTCACCAAGAGCTATAATATTACCATCTAATACAATCGTAGGGGTACATAAAACTCCTAATTCTTCGGCTTCATCAGAGTCTAAATGTAATTTTTTATAATCAAATTTATCTTCATGACCTCTAATAATTTCTTCTATTAAAGCCTCGGCTCTTCTACAATTTTTACAAGTAGTCTTTTGACTACCAAATGTATATAGTTTTTTCATATTTAATAAACCTATAAATAGTTATCTTTAAATAAAAAAAATTATTTAAAGCTCTTGGTTACGAGCTATAAGGATATTCAATTTTATTCTTAAGATAGTTAGTATTTGAAAATTGTACCTTAGAAGTAGAAACAAATCAAAAAACAAAAGCTTTTTAATCGTCTTTTGTCCAATATTCTTGTTCTAACTTTTTAAAAAATTCATTTTTTTTTAGATTATAGTCTTTTAATTTCATAACATTTAATATTTTAAATTTTTCATCCAATTTTAACTTACCTTGTAATGATCTAGAAAAATATTCTTTCATTTCTTGCCATTCAATTAAAATACGCTGATAAATCATTTTTTCATCTTCAAATAGTTTTTGACTTTTTGACTTTTTTAGAAGTAAAAATAGATGTTTTATCATTCGAGTTTTTGCATAAAAACTTTTATTTTGAGAGCCATCATAAATAGAAATCAAAATATTTTGTATTTTTAAAATATTAGTGTGAGTTTTTTCAAAACTATTGAATGAGGTTTGCTCACCAATTCGTCGTATAATTTTTGCGATATTATCTATGGATTTTACCCAATGAGATTTTTTAATTATTTTTGGAGGATGAAGGTAATACTTTTCATAGACTTTTAACCAGACAAGCTTTGTATAAACTAAAGTATCTAAGTTAATATTTTTATTTCTGGCTTCTTGCCCAAGTTGAGCTAACCTTGTACTAAAATCTCTAAACAACATGTCGATAGAATTAATAGACTTTTTAGAAAGAATTAATGATTCTAAGATTGGGTCACAAGCATTGCTTTTTGATACAATAAGCATCAAAAATATCATCAGAAAAGATATAAATTTATGAGCTACATAGAAACTATTTGGAAACGGCATGCCTATCATCAAAAATCTTTCTTATTATCCATAATTTGTGTCCCACTTAGCATAGTGTACAGGATAGCGAGCTATCTAAAAAGGGGATTTTATGAAAGATGGACTAGAAAACGAATTATTGTTGATGATCCTGTCATCACAATTGGTAATTTAACAGTTGGTGGCTCTGGTAAAACTCCCTTAACAATGTATATAGTTGAGCACCTTCAAAGTTTAGATTTTAATTGTCATGTCATATCAAGAGCTTATGGGTCTAATTATGATAGCCAATTTGCTCACTATAATGGTGAATGGGATACAAAAGGTTTTTTTGGTGATGAAGTAGAGTCTTACATTTCAAGAATACCTAATTTATTATTATCAATTGGCAAACAAAGAGGACTACTTGTAAAAAAATACTCCAAATTTGTAAAGCATCAAGTTTTTATACTTGATGATGCTCTTCAATATTGGAGGCTTATAAAAGATTTTCAAATTATACTCGTTCATGGTAAATATTTATTTGGAAATAGAAATATTTTTCCTAATGGCCCTTTACGTGAAAATGAAGAAGAGTTAAAAAGAGCTGCTATTGTTATAGTTTATTCTCCTCAAAATTCTTTAGAATTTTATCAAAAATATTTAAACGTTGAACAATTATTTTTTGCACGTCAAAAAATAGTTAGTTTTGAAAATCAACAAGGAAAATCGACCAGAATATCAGAACTAAAAAAGAAACGATGTATTTCTGTTTGTAGCATTGCTCACCCTGATTCTTTTATAGATAGTATTAACTCTTTAGAAATAGAACTTCTTAAAAGTTTTAAGTTTGCAGACCATCATAGTTACACATCAGAAGATCAAAGTATCATTGAAAACTATATGCAAGAAAATGATATCGACTATTTACTAATGACTGAAAAAGACAGCCCCAAATGGAAAAAACCTAATAATAAAATATTAATTTCAAGACTAAATTTAATTATTAGTGAAAGCGAAAAATTTGATAAAATATTACTTGATTATATCGCTCAAAAAATGAAAAATATCTAATCTAACTCGATTAAACCAATTTTTATTAAAGTTTCTAATGTATCTAATAATATTTAAGGTAAAAATAGTTTAGCATTCTCAAAACGAGCTATTAGCTCTTCTTTTGAAAATAACTCTGCTAATATAGCTAAGTCAGGTCCATGCATCTGTCCAGTTAGTGCTACTCTTGTGCTCATAAATAAAGCTTTACCTTTAATTTTATACTCTTTTTGAATAGCTTTCATTGTTGCTTTAAAAGTATCTTTATTCAAAACCTCTAAATCATCAATTTTATCCATAAAAACAGAAAATAATAGCTCGTTTGACTCAATTGCCATAACTTCTTTGATTTCATCAGAATCATATGTAAAACTTTTAAAAGGAGTAATAAATATTTTAAAGTGCTCATTGATATCTTTAGCTTTATCAAGTTTTGTTCGCAGAGCTAAAAATATTTTATTTAAATCAGAACTATCAAAACTATGCTCATGAGTTAAAGCCTCACTTACAACTGATAGATATCTTTCTTCTGAAATAATATTTTTTAAATATTGTCCATTCATCCAATCTAGTTTTTCTCTATCAAAAACAGCACCAGATTTTGATACTCTCTCTAAGCTAAATTGCTCTACTAACTCATCTAAAGAAAAGATTTCTTGATCAGTCTCACCATGCCACCCAAGCAAAGCTAAAAAGTTAATCAAAGCTTCTTCAAGATAACCAGCTTGTAAAAAATCTTCTACAGCAACATCACCTTGTCGTTTAGATAGTTTTGATTTATCAGCATTTAATAAAAGTGGTAGATGAGCAAACTGTGGGGGCTGCCAATCAAAAGCTTGATACAATAAAATATGTTTTGCAGTAGATAATAGCCACTCTTCACCACGTATAACATGAGAAATATTCATTAAATGGTCATCAACAATATTTGCAAAATGATAGGTAGGAAAACCATCACTCTTTAATAAAATCTGATCATCAATTTCTTGAGTTTTAAATTGAATTTTACCTCTGATAATATCATCTACTATAACCACTTCATCACTTGGTATTTGCATTCTAACTACATAGCTTTCGCCCGATGCTCTTTTTTTTGAATCTTCATTAGAAATAGATAAACATTTGCGATCATAACGAGTTGGTAAACCTTTTGACGTCTGATTTAAACGCATCTCATCAAGTCTTTCACTTGTACAAAAACATCTGTAAGCTTTTTTATTTTCAAGCATTTGATCAATATATTTTTTATAAATATCTAGTCTATCACTTTGATAGTAGGGGCCAAACTGACCAATAACACCATCTTTTGTTGGTCCTTCATCACTATTAAGAGATAGTTGACCCATAACTCCTATAAGATTTTCAATAGAACCATCTACTTTTCTTGATTGATCGGTATCTTCTACACGTAAAATATAAGTACCTTTATTTTTTTTGGCAAAAAGGTAATTGTAAAGTGCTGTTCTGACAGAACCTACATGCATATAACCAGTTGGAGAAGGGGCAAAGCGTGCTCGAATAGATGATGATGTCATTATTAATCCTTGGAGAAAAAATAAAATGCATCATCTCAAAAAAGAGATGATACATTTTAAAATTTAAAAATATTTTTAAATTAAGATACTTTTGGAGATGCTGCTAAAATTTCTTCGTCTGCCTGATCTTTGTACGTTTCAAAATTATCATTAAACAGTTTTGCTAATTTATTAGCTGTTTTATGATATTCATCTTTATCAGACCAAGTATTAACAGGGTTTAAAACATCAGAAGGAACATTACTACATTTATCTGGTGTAGCTAATCCAAAAATAGGATCAACACTATATTTGGCTTTTGCTAAATCACCGCTTAAAATACCATCAATAATAGCTCTTGTATATTTTAAACTAAATCTTGAGCCGACACCAAACGACCCTCCAGTCCAACCAGTATTTACAAGCCAAACATTTGTATCATTTTTATTAATATAATCTCTTAGTATTTCAGCATACTTTGTTGGGTGCCATACCATAAATGCAGCACCAAAACAGGCTGAAAATGTTGCTTCTGGGTCAGTAACTCCCATTTCTGTACCAGCTACTTTAGCTGTATAACCAGAAATAAAATGATACATCGCTTGCCCATTAGTTAGTTTTGATACAGGAGGTAAAACACCAAAAGCATCACAGGTTAAAAAGATAACATTTTTTGGGTGACCGCCAACACACGGTATTTTTGCATTTTCAATGTATTCAATAGGATATGAAGTACGAGTGTTTTGGGTGATACTTACATCAGTATAATCAACAACACCAGTTTCTTTGTCATAACCAACATTTTCAAGGACAGAACCAAAACGAATTGCATCCCATATCTCAGGTTCTTTGTCTGCCTCTAAGTCGATTGTTTTTGCGTAACATCCACCCTCAAAGTTAAAGATACCATCTTGAGTCCAACCGTGCTCATCATCACCAATTAATGCTCTTTTAGGATCAGCTGATAATGTTGTTTTACCAGTACCTGATAAACCAAAGAATAAAGCAACATCTCCATCTTTACCTTCGTTAGCAGAGCAATGCATTGAAAGTTGATTTTTAGCTGGTAAAAGGTAGTTCATGATAGTGAATACACCTTTTTTCATTTCTCCTGCGTACTCAGTACCCAAAATAACCATTGTTTTATCTTTAATGTTTAAATTTACTGAGGTTTTATCAGTTACGCCTTCAACTTCAGTAGAAGCATTGCACTGACCTGCATTATAAATAACCCATTCAGGCTCAAAGCTTATTAGCTCTTCTTTTGTTGGTCTAATTAACATATTATGCATAAAAAGTGCATGATATGGTCTAGCACAGATGATTCTTACGCTGATTCGGTGTTTTGGATCCCAACCTGCATAACCATCAACTACGTATAACTCCTTTTGTGAGTTTAACCAATTTTGAGCAATCGATTTATTTAAGAAAAAACTTTTTTCTGAAAAAGGAATATTAATATTTCCCCACCAGATATTTTTTTTTGAAGTTTCTTCTTCTACAACTCTTTTTGCTTTAGGTGATCTTCCTGTTTTTTCACCAGACATTACAATTAATGCACCTGTTGAAGCAATGTGACTATCATCTTTTGAAAGCGCTTCTCCATACAATATCGTTGGTGCTAAATTTCTTTTAATAATTGGTTCACTAATTTTTTGTTTAGATAAATCGAATCCACTCATTTTGTTCTCCTTTTTGATGCTATTTTATATATGCACCAAAACAAAGTTGTTGTAATCAGGTCAAATAACCTACATCTGAACATTTCTATAAATTTAGATTAAAATGCTCAATTAACAAAAACATTTTATACTAAATTTTACTGTTTTAGAACCTTAAATTTATTTTTATTTTTATTTTTTATAAAGACTCAATAGAAACCCCTAAATCTTTTATTTAAAGGAAGTAATACTTTTTAAATCTATCTTATCTCTTAGTATTTTTTGTCTCTTTTTAAGACACTGAAATCAATGAAAGCATATTGCAAAATATCATTCTTAGTTATAAGATGTCTTTAAGGATGAAACCTAAATACTATTGTTTTATCTAACTATCTCTAATGGAGTGTTTATGAATTCGGATGAACTAGTCGTAAAACAAGTAAAGCTTGACGAAGCCTTAGATTTTAACATTAACTCTTTGGGGAAATGTAAAGTTATAAGCCCATTAAATCAGGACGGCAAACGTTTTGTCAGCGATAAAACATTACTAAACTACTTTCATTTCAACGAACAATTTGATTCCTTTCAAAAAACTTTTAATCAAACTGCCCCTAGATTTGAAGTTGCAGGACCTCGTAAAAATATTTATTTTGAACCAAACGATGTAAATGCAGCAATTGTTACTTGTGGAGGACTTTGTCCTGGTATTAATAATGTTATCAGAGCTATTACCTTTACCTTAAATTTATATGGTGTCAAACGTATCATTGGTATTCCTTATGGTTATGAAGGGCTAATAAAAGGTTACGGACATAATGTTAAAATTTTAAATGCTTATGCTGTTTCTAATATACATACCAATGGCGGAACAATTTTAGGTACGTCCAGAGGCCCCCAAGAACCAGTTGAGATGGTTGATTTTTTAGTTGAAAATAAAATAAATATGTTATTTACGATTGGTGGTGACGGTACTCAAAAAGGAGCTTTAGCAATTTCAGAAGAAATAAAAAAACGTGGTTTAAAAATATCTATTGTTGGTATACCAAAAACTATAGATAATGATTTAGGTTTTGTTGAAAAAACTTTTGGTTTTGAAACTGCTGTTGAATTTGCAAATAAATCTGTACAAGGAGCACATAATGAAGCAGTAGCATGCCAAAACGGTATCGCTATTTTAAAGCTTATGGGGCGTGATTCTGGTTATATAGCCGCACAAACTGCTTTAGCATCCATGAATGTAAATATATGTTTAGTTCCTGAAAATGACTTTGATTTAAACGGCCCAAATGGTTTACTTGCCACCATTACAAAAAGATTAAATTTTAAAAGGCACTGTGTTATAGCAGTAGCAGAAGGAGCAGGGCAAAAGTTTTTTAGTGCCAATAATCTAACCGATAAGTCAGGTAACCCAAAATTAGGAGATATTGGTTTATTTTTAAAAGAAAAAATCAATGAAAATTTTCAAAACCATCCATTAAGGCCAACTCTTAAATATATCGATCCCTCTTATTTAATTAGATCACAAGCAGCATCTGCCAACGATAGCGTTTTTTGCCTAAGACTAGGACAAGGAGCTGTACACGCTGCAATGGCAGGTAAAACTGCTATGATAGCAGGCTACTGGAACAGAATTTTCACTCACGTTCCAATGCAACTTGCTACAAAGTCTCGTAAAAAAATACGTTTAGACTCTGCTTTTTGGCAGTCGGTCTTAGAGGTTACAAGACAACCAAGAGATATGACTCTTCAAACTCATTTAATTTAATCAGCTAGACACTAGACAATTATTTATTTTATATTATAGTTAGTGAGCACTTTCATTTTACCTATTAAATTACTGGAGTAATATTGGATCAACATCATCTTGAAAATCGACGTATGTATGACCGTCTTGGACGAGAATACGCTGAAAAAAGAAAATCTGAATCACAATCATTTTGGAATGACCAAGTAGAGCTACCCGGAATAAAACAATTATTATCTCCTCTTTTAAAAGATTCTACATTTTTAGATCTAGCTTGTGGACCTGGTCTACGAACAAAACTTTGGCAGTCTCAAGTTAAAAACTACTTTGCTTCTGACTTTTGTTATAGCCTTTTAGCTATTGCCAAAGAAGACCATGATTTACTCGGAAACTGGATTCAATCAGACGCAGAAAGCATGCCTTACAAAACTGAAACTTTTGATCTTGTTTTATCTAGTTTATTATTACATTATTTTCAAGACTTAGGACCAATATTTAAAGAGGTTGCAAGGGTTTTAAAACCAGACGGATCTTTTGTATTTTCATTTCATCACCCCTTTGATGAAATCTTGTCACATGCTCCTGCTGATAAGTTTCCTGTTATTTTAAGAAACTATCATGATGAAAAGTCATATGAGTGGGGTATGCTCAACGTATCTTTTACAAGTTTTCATCATAAAATTGAAACTATTATAAAAGTTATTAATGAAAACGGGTTTTTCTTGGACGAGTTACTTGAGCCACGCCCATCTAAAGAAAGCGAATCTATCAATCCAAAAGGTTATGCTTATACCAATCGTTTTCCTTCTTTTATGGCTATAAAAGCAACTAAGAGATAGGTTTAATTTTTATAAAGCATCATATGTTTAAAAATTGAATGATCAGTTTCAACCTGCTGTGCGTACTTTTTTGAAATTTCTAATAATAATTTAATATTTTCTTTTTTAGATAAAAATGCTAAAGACTTTTTATAAAATAAATCAGAGTCTATATCTATATCTTTTTTTGTTGAATGAATATGAGAATGAGCTAAAAGATGCCCTAGATAACTACAATACTTATTTAAACTACTCAACTTTTTAAAACTATCTATGCCATCTTTATAAGGTGAGATTTCTTTTATCCCATAGCTTTTATTATTAACTTCAATAGTTTTATAGTCTGTATCAAAAGGCAATAAAAAACTTGTAGCTATCTTTGCTCTTTTTGCATTAGAGCTAAACTCTTTTTGATACTTTTCTAAGTCTTCTTTTTTTTGAATACAAGAAGGTTTAGTTTGTTCTTTAATTTCAAAAATTTTATCGTCGCTATTATCTATGTCTGAGCCCTCATCAAGAAAATAATATTTTTCAACCCCTAAGCTACCTAGTCCTGAATACATTCGTATAGCTATATCTTTTACCTGAAAGTCATTAGATAAAGCACTTTTTAATGAATCCTGTAGATTTTTATCCAATTTATTTAATTTTTCTAATCCAAAGTTAAAACTTCTTTGGTCATTTATCACTTTTGTCCATTTGTTTAAAAGTAATAATTGAGTCTTTTTTTCTAAAAGTTTTTTCTCTAGTTTTTTTAATTTTTTTGGCAAACTTTCAATACTTGAGGGATTACTTTTAAATGTTTGAACATAACTATCTAAAAAAGATTTTGCGATTAAATCCAAGTCTTTTTTAGATGATTTTTCTTTTAAATTATCACCAACTAAATAAATAGAAGAAATTAATCGAATAATATCTAAATAAAAGTAAGATTTATAACTTTCATCAAAATCATTTAGATGAAAAACTATCTTTGAATCTGATTCAAAAAAACCAACATTTTGTAAATGAAAGTCACCTTGAATCCAAGAGGTATAGTCAGAAGATAACCAGTTTTTTGGAACTTCTAAAAACTTATTATAAAAATCTTCAAAATAGATGTGTGCTGTAGCTCTATAAAATATAAAACTACTTTTTTTCATAGCATTTAATTTATATTTTCTAACTATGGCGTCCATAGATAGAGGATTTTGCTTTAAAATAGATTCAGAAATAATAGTAAATCTATCTTTGTTTAAAGCTTTTATCATAATATTACCTGAAAAAACATTTATAAAAAGAAGTAATTGAAAGGTCAGTATATAGAATAAAGATTTACTTATCATAATTTTTGAGTTATTAACTAAGAACTAATTTATTTGTTATTACAACTTATACGAGAAAGACTTTCTATATGTTACACCTAATTCTATATTTTTTCCTTATTTTAAATACTCAAGCACTTGAAAATTATGAATTATCTTATAAAGTTGCCATTCTAAAGCCAAAACAAAAATTTCAGTCATTAAAATTATGGTTACCTCTACCTAAAAAAACACATGAACAAGAAACTGAGATCATTAATATTCATAGCCCTGTAGCATATCATCTTGGCCGAGATAAAAAGTATAATAACTCATCACTATTTTTTGATCTAAGTGATGTCAAAAAGTTTCCTATCTTTATAGAAGTTAAAAGTAATATTATTAGAAAAGTTGCAAAGTTTAGTCGTTTATATAAAGCTAGCCCAAAAATCGAGTGGCTACCTAAAAAGTTTTTAAATTCAAATCGTCTAATACCCTCTAGCAAAATACTATCTAACAGAGCTCATCAAGCAAGCATTAAACATCAAAGTCAATTTGAACTCATCAAATCTTTATATTTAAATGTAGTTAGTAAAATGAAATACTCTAAACATGGACAAGGTTGGGGAAATGGTGATGCCTTATGGGCTTGTCAAAGTCAATATGGTAATTGTACCGATTTTCATTCAGTTTTAATTGGAATGGCAAGAAGTAAAAATATACCTGCAAGATTTGAAATTGGTTTACCGATTCCATCATCAAAAAAAGGACTTATTAAAGGATATCATTGTTGGGCAAGATTATATGATGTTAAAAGAGGATGGATTCCTGTTGATGCTTCTGAATCTTATAAAACAGGAGTACATTTAAGATACTTTGGTAAATTGCCTGCTGATCGAATCCACTTTTCAACAGGTAGAGACTTAATTTTAGACCCTCCACAAGAGTCAGAACCTTTAAACTATTTTATCTACCCTTATCTTGAAATAGATGGAGTAAGTTCAAATCACTATAAAAAAGAATTTAAATTAAACTAAAGTTTATTTCTTTTCAGTACTCGGCTGATCTAAATATAAAAACCAATCTTCATTTAGTTTTCTTTGAAAATAAGGTTTACTAGAAGTAGACTTATTTTCTAATTCTTTATCAATATCTTCTACAATGTTAATGATTTTTTTAGGTTTATAACTATAACCTTTAGAATCAATATATTTTTTTGACTGCCATACTTTAAATTTCATCGAACAAGTATTATTTATATTTATTTGTACAACATCAATAGAGTCCATTAAATTAAGATAAAACTCTAAGTTTTTATTTGATATTTCTGTTGAAAGATAGCTCTCTAATTTATCTTGGCTAATAGTTTTTACTTTATTTAAACAAAGTTCCATAGATAATTTTTGAAAAACTTGTGGCTTAGAGTTAAAAGTTTCAATCAACTCAGAGTCTGCTTTATAAGTAGATGGGTAGGCTATAGCCAAATAAATAACAGAACAAATAATCAATACTTGAAGAATTACCACTAAAGCACTACAAAGCATCAATAGCTTAAAAATTGCATATAATATTTTTTTAAAAGTATCCATAAAAATGCCTTAAAAAGTAAAAACCCCTCAAAATTAACTTAAGAGGGGTTTTTTAGTTTAAATTAAAACTAGAATGTTAAAGCAAAACCTGTTCGTAATAAACCTGATTTATCGATACTAGTACCATGTACTGGCTCAAACAAAAAGTAAGTTGTAATCCAGTCAATGTTGCTCTGTAGTCTATTTTTAACATAAATTGCAGAACCTTTTACGTTTGTACCTAATTGATCTTCGTTCATCCAAGCTAAAGTAGCATCTGCTTCAACACGCTTATATTGATAACCGTATCTAACATCACCTTTTTCTTGTAATCTACCACGATAGATTTCAAACCAAAGACCTGAATCATCGTTGTTCCATGCTGAGTTGTTGATTACATAATCAAACTTAACTCCCCAAGGATCATTTGCATTTGATTGGTTTTCCCATCCGATAAAGATATTAAAAAGGTTGAAGTCTGATAACAACCTATGAGCTCTATCTTTAGTTGTATTATTTGTAGTATGAGCAGTACCAGTTGCATCTTGGTTATAATAGTTACCTGATCTTGCTGTATTTGAATTAGCAAAAGTAGTACCATTTGCACTAGCTATTCTGTTAAAAGCTCCTGCTTCACCTAATTGACCTGGATGAATAAATTGCTCTCCAGTAAAATTAAAATTATTTAAATTAAATGTCCAAGAGCTATTACCTCTTTTATCTTTATATGTAACACCATGAGCAAATAAAGCTACGTCTTCTGATGATTTTACTGCTCCGTTTATCTTAACTCCACCAACAATAGTACCGTTCATGTATGCTTCTTGAACAAAATACTGTCCAGCTTTTACAGACCACTTATCATTAATTTTATAACTTTCTGTGATACCAGTAGGCTTTACGTCCTTATCAAATACAAGCTCTGTATTTCTAAATTGATTATCTTGCTTTCCAACAACAAAACTTAAATCATCAGTAGCTTTATAATCAAAAAAGTATTTAGTTAAACTAATATCTGTTTTTCCAAAAGCTGCTGAATCTCCAAAACTAACCCAACTTGAATTTGGTCTTTTTGTTGAACCTGTACCTAAATTGATTCCCCAGTTTGACTTTTCATTTAATTTACCAGAAAGACCTAAATCAAGTCTTGCTCTTGGGCTATTGCTTGAAATATCAGATAATCCATCTTTAAATTGACCTTCCCAGATTAAAGACATATTACCATTAAACTTAACTCCACCAAGACCAATGTTTGAAGAACTATCTTCAAGAGCTGTGATTCTTTCTTCGTTTGAATCTGCTTGTGCTTGAACAGCATCAACTTTAGCTCCCATTAAAGCAAGTTCATTACCAAATTCTTGAACAAGTTTAATTAAATCAGCATTACCTTCTGCATCAATACTTGAACCATTTGATAAAGAAGTTAACATTCGAGATACAATTAAAGCCATTTCATATCGAGAAACGTTTCTTGAACCACCAAATTTTTCTTTATAACCTTTGATAATACCTTTAGCTGATACTAATTCTACTGCATTGTATGACCAATGTCCTTTTGGTACATCTGAAAATGTCCCCGCAAATACATTTGATGATAAACTTGTAATACAAGCTGCGACTGCCAAACCTTTTAATAAATTTCTCATGTTGTTAACTCCATACCTCGTTAAAGGTGTTGTTTAGATTTTATATATTGTTATTATTATATTATTATTTTTGAACCGCAAATTTTAACAAAGCACTTAATAGTCGTCAATTGAATTTATTTTAATGGATTAATTTGATACCATAAAAATGATATTATTATGCTTTTTTCTAATCCTCTACATTACTCAAACCGATAATAATTCAAAAGGAGAGAGATATGGCTATTAGCTTACCACGATTTGGAAAAGCAAAACCTGAGCAAGGTACAAAACCACCAGTGCGACAAGAACAAAGAATTGCTAGACCAGCAACGGTTCAGAGTGGCAATCAACAGAACCCTCAAATAAGAAGGCCTCAAACTCAAGCCCCTCAAGCTCAAAGACCACAGCCACCTTCTGTTCAAGAAACTTTAAACAAGACAAATGATTCTGCAATCCCTGAAAAAAGTGCGCAGGGTTTTGGAACATCTCAGGAAGAAATGTTTAAGTGCCTTGCTAGAGCAAAGGACAGAGGAAGCTCTGATATCATTTTTTCAGTAGGGTTACCACCCATGTTTAGAGTTGGTGGTAAAATAGAAAAAGATAAATTTCCTATTTTAAATAGTGATATGGTCAAAAAAATGGTCTACTCTATTTTAAGACAAGATCAAATTGCTGAATACGAAAGAGATCTTGAACTAGATTTGTCTCTCTCTGTACCTGGTATAGCTAGATATAGAGTCAATGTTTATAGACAAAAAAGATGTGTAGGGGCAGCATTTAGAGCTATTACAGAAGAAATTCCAACTTTTAAAGAACTTGGTTTGACTCCTCCTATAGAGTCTTTAGCTTTATTACCAAGAGGTTTAGTTTTAGTAACAGGCCCTACTGGGTCGGGTAAATCTTCTACTTTAGCCGCTATGGTTGATTTAATTAACAAAAAAAAGCATGGTCATATTGTTACTGTAGAAGACCCAATTGAATATGTACATAAACATATTAATTGTATTGTTGACCAAAGAGAACTTAAAACAGACACCGAGTCTTTTACCATAGCTCTTAGATATGTTTTAAGACAAGATCCCGATACAATTTTAGTTGGAGAAATGCGGGATTTAGAAACTATTAGTGCTGCTATTTCTGCTGCTGAAACAGGTCATATGGTTTTATCTACTCTACATACACAAGATGCTGCTCAAACTGTAGACAGAATTGTCGATGTTTTTCCATCTTTTCAACAAGATCAAATTAGAGCACAATTATCTACTACTTTAAGAGGTATTATTTCACAACAATTAATCCCTAAAATTGGTGGTGGTAGAGTTGCAGCTCGAGAAATTTTATTAGTTACAAATGCTATTGCAAACTTAATTAGAGAAGGTAAGACTTATCAAATTAATTCTGCTATTCAAACAGGTGCTAAATTAGGTATGGTTTCTATGGATGCTTGTTTAAATAACCTCTATCATCAAAATATTATTACTTACGAAGATGCTATTTCAAAAGCAATTTATCGAGAAAATATTAAACCAAATCTTTAATAATGGAGATATAAATGCAAATTACCTTACGAGATATTTTAAAAATACCAGTTTTTCATGCTTTTGAAGAGTTTCCTCATAAACTAGCTTCTTTAATTTCTAACGCAAAAGTAGAACATTTTTCTGACGGAGATGTAATTATTAATGAAGGTGATGATGATGGAGGAGCCTTATACGTTGTAATTTCTGGCTCTGTTATGATTGCAAAAATTATTGATGAAGAATCTAAAAGAGCCAAACCACTAGCAACTTTACACTCTCATGAGTACTTTGGTGAAATGTCTTTATTTGATAATGCACCAAGGTCTGCTTCTGTTATTGCCCAAGAAGAATGCTATCTAATAAAAATATCAAGAGAAGTTTTTCAAGATTTAGTTTTAACAGATATTGAAGTAGCATCAAGACTTTTATTTTCTGTTATCAATGTAATTTCAGGGAGACTAAGAAAAACAAATATGGAGCTCGTTGTATTATATGATACTGGTAAAATCATATCACAATCTGCTTCTTTAGTTTCTTTATCTGATCAAATTTTAAATAGACTCTGTAATACATTAAACATTAGCCATGGTAGTTTTGTTGTTTTTAATGAGTTATCTGGCTCTTATGAGCAAGTCATTTCAAATGATGGAAACGGTATTGATTACACTTTAAGCTTAGATTTAATTGCTAAACTTGAAAAAAATCCAGAAATTATATGTTATCAAGATATTTTTAAAGAGCCTGACCTTATTAAAGAAGATATCCCCGAAGAAATGACCGTATTAATGGCTGTCCCATTGACTAAAAATAATAAAGTCTATGGAGCTTTATTATTAGCCAGAAAAGAAATTGTATTTAGCGATGCAGATGTTAACTTAGTAAGTGGAGTTTGTATCCAAGTTTCTAGTGCTGTTGAAAATGCTCGCAACAGAGAAGAGGCGGAGGCGATGGCCAAGTACAAGCGCCGAAGGGTTTAGGTGCTTTTGATACTTTTTGTGGCATTTGAAAAGTTAAAGTTCTTAGCTTTGTTGAAACTTCTTTTTTTATTCGGTTTTATTTTATGATATTTTTCCGTTAAAAGTTAGTTTTGAAAAACGAATGAATCCTTATCGACACAAAAAAATAAAAGTTAATAGCCCTTGACGAAGTAAATAACATTCGCTATTATTTATTAACTAATCTTAAATACTTAATATTTTTATATAAAACTTTTCGCCCCCAAGGATTGTCTATGAAGTCGTTATTTTTAGTACTCTTTTTACTTTTGAGCTCTATAAGCTTTTCAAGAAATATCA
>NVVD01000024.1 GCA_002402105.1 Candidatus Cloacimonadota bacterium | reverse complement strand
AAATATTGCCGTAATAATAATTTAACATAGAAAGAAATAAAGACTTACCAAACCTACGAGGACGCAAAAAAACTAGAGTTTTTTCATCTAAGTTTTCTAACTTTTCGATAAAAGAAGTTTTATCTACAAAATAATAATCTTCTTCTACTAAGGTTTTATAGTTTCCGACCCCGTAAGGTATTTTTAGTTTTTTCATGATGCTCTTTTGTTTTAGAATATTTTATACTTATAATATCAATACAGCAATTATAATTTATAGAGACTTTTTATAAAAAATGAATATTCACTACTCAACCTCAACAAAAACCTCACTTTTAATAGAGTTTTCATCTAAACAAGTAATTGTATGTTTGCCATTAGCTAATGTATAAAATAAATCTATACCAGATATAGATTGGGCAATTAATTTAGAGTTTAAAAACCAATATATTTTACTTTCGCTTTTTGTAGAAATACATTTTAATAGAGTTTTTTGATACTTTTCTAAAACAAGTTTTGATTTTATAATGTGCGTGTTATTTAAGGGAGATAAAATTTTAGGAGGATGATTTTTAAAACTGTCTAAGCAATTTGAATTTTGAATTGATTTAGTTAAATTATTTTGTTGTAGATAAATTAATTTTTCAATAGATAATAGCTTACACTGATTATTTTTAATTGAGATTAAATTATCTTCAACTTTTTGTTTACAATTATTTTGAAATCTAAAAATAGAGTCTTGGCAAACTTTACTCTTAAAAATTCCTTTTGGTTTAATAAACGGATATTGTCCATACTTTTGGACTAGTTTACTAATGATTTCAAATGATACTTCTGATGAAATAGACAAACCAGAGGTGTTTTTAGTTTTTCTCCCCCTAAAATCTCCAAACCAAACTCCTACAATAAATCTATTGTTATAAGCAAGAGTCCAAAGGTCCCTACGATTAGCAGAAGTCCCCGTTTTAAATGCAAATTTAGAAGAGATTTTTTTTGATTGCCAATGAGAAGATAAATTACCCTTAAAATTTTCAGATAATATGTTTGATATTAAATAACTAGCTTGGCGGGTAATAATAGATTGTTTAGAGTCTAGGGTAATGCCTTGATTGGCTAAAACACCATAAACTTTTACTAAATCAAATAAAGATAAACTAGCTCCACCTAGTACAATACTTTGTCCGTAATAGCTTTTATCTCTTTTTAGGGCTTTTGGTAGTATTAAACTTAATAAATCATATAAGTCTGTATTTAATTTAGTGTTTAAGTCTATAGCGGGTATATTTAAAGAAAGGTTTAATGCTTCTTTGACACTAACTAAACCATAAAATTTGGAGTCAAAGTTTTTGGGAGTATAGTTTTGATATTGCATAGGGATATCAAGCAATAATTGCTTTGGGCTAATCAAACCTTCATCAATAGCAGCTGCATAAATTAATGGTTTTAGAGTAGAGCCAGGTGATCTTTTTGCTAAAACTCCATCATTTTGTCCAAAGCTTTTTTTATCATGAAAGTTTTGAGAGCCGAGCCAAACTATGACCTTTTTATTGATATGGTCATAGACAATACAAGCTCCGTTATTTATTCCTTTATTGTTATGAGTTTCAATGGTTTTCTTGAGCTTATATTGGATGATTTTTTGTAAATCTATATCAATTTTACTAAATGTGACTGTTTCGTTTTTTAAATAATTAGAATAATGAGGTAATAAGGCAATTCGTGAATGACGTTTAGCAAAAATTTTTTCATTTTTTAGTTTATTGAATTTTTCTCTCAGAAATGTTTTTTTATAAAATTTATTTCTGATATTGATAGCTTTAAACATAGACTTACTTGGTTTGTATTTTTCAGGGTTTTTAGGTAAAACCATTAAATAGCCAAATTCAGAAAAAGATAATTTATCGATATGTTTATTGAAGTAAAATTGTGATGCTGTATGAATACCCTCTATATTTCCACCATACGGGGCAATATTGAGATAAATTGATAAAATTTCAGACTTTGAAAATAATAACTCTAGTTGAATAGCTCTAAAACATTCAATTATTTTTGAATGATAACTTCTTTCTCTTTTTTCAATCATTCGAGCAACTTGCATACTTATGGTTGAAGCACCGATTCTTTTATTAAAAAAAATATTATGTAGCAAGGCTCTTATAATACTAAAAGGGTTTACTCCAAAATGATAAAAAAAGTATTGATCTTCAAATAATATTAAAGAGTCTATAAACTTTTTTGGAATGTTTTTAGCTCCCAGATTTATTCTAAAAAAACCATCATGTGATCTTTCCATATGTAAAATTTGAAAGTTATTAGAGTAAATTATTTTGGATGATGGTCTAAAAGCTAAAAACCTATTTAAGGGATAAAAAAAATTGAATGTAAAAAAAAGTAAAAATGGAGTAATGATGATAAGTAAAATTGCTTTTTTCATAAACTTTCAGCTTGACTGATTTTTTGAAGTAAATTTATACTTTATCATAGATAGAAAATAAAATAAAAAACGAACTTAATAAAAGTTAGGGGATTGGACTTTAGTCCAATAAAGTAAATTTGGTAAGGAATAAAGCTTTTTATTGGAATTAATTTCCATCCCCGTAATTAATGCTTACATAAAAATAGTCAACTTAAATACTTTAAGCAAGTGTATCATTTTACAATAATCTAAGAAATTTACTAGATTTTACAGAGTTAAAAGGATAAAATCGTTTTAAATTTACTTGTTTTATCAGCTAAAATTATCAAGGATAATATAATATGCATAAGTACCTCATTCGTTTTGATGAAATCTGTCTTAAGGGCGGTAATCGTAGATATTTTGAAGATATATTAGTCAAAAATATTAAAGCCGCTGCTAATAGTATTGGTAAAAACAGAATAGAGTTTCTACGAGATCGTATTTATTTAGAATTTGATTTATCTATTGAAACGACTACAATTGAAAGCTTATTAAAAAAAATTGCAGGTATTTGTGATTTTTCAAAAATAACCACTTGTGAAACTGACTTAGACAAAATCTATGAACTTGCAAAAGAGTTAACAAGTGGATTAAAAGGTACATTTAAAGTAGAAGCAAAGCGTAATTATAAAAAGTTTCCTATAAAAAGCCCTGAGATAGCCCGTTTAGTAGGTAGTGCTGTTTATGTTGAAGATCAATTAACTGTTAATCTAAAAAATCCAGATCATAAATTGTATGTTCATTTATATAAAGATGAAACCTTATTGTATTGTAAAAAAACGAAAGGGCTTGGTGGTTTGCCAGTTGGTTCATCTGGTCGTTTACTGAGTTTAATTTCAGGTGGAATTGACTCTCCAGTAGCATCTTGGAATATGTTTCAACGTGGGTGTCGAGTTGTATTTAGTCATTTTCATAATCACCACGAAGACGAAAAAGATGTAAAAGACAAGGTAATGACTCTTGTTCAAACTTTATCTTATTATCAATCTTATACAAAATTATATATGATTCCGTTTGGAGAGTTACAACGTGCTATTATTGGGTATGTTCCATCAAAAATGAGAATGGTCTCCTATCGTCGTATGATGTTTAGAATCGCCTCAATTATTAGACACAAAGAAAGATGTAAAGGTTATATTACTGGTGACTCAGTAGGGCAAGTTGCCTCTCAAACTTTAGATAATTTAAGAGCTATTCATGATGTGGCTGATTACCCTGTTATTTCACCATTGATTGGTAAAAACAAAAACGAAGTAATGGCTGATGCTCGCATGATTGATACTTACGAAACAAGTATAATACCGTATGCTGATTGTTGCTCTTTTTTACTAGACCCGCATCCTGAGCAATCTATCAATTTAGAAGAGATCAGAGAAATAGAAAGTCAAATTCCTATAGTTGATGTAATACGACCATGCATCGAAAACACAGAGGTTATTGCTTTTGAAATGGGTAAATTAGTTTATCAAAAAAATGCTGGTATTAAAATGCCTGCTAGTTTTGAAGAGCGAATGAAACGATAATTATATGAAAAAAGCTGTTTTATTTTTAAATTTTGGTGGCCCTGTAAACACAGAAGAAGTAGAAGACTTTTTATATCAATTGTTTTCAGATTCTGATGGTATAAAAATAGGTATACCAGCTTTTATGCAAAAACAAGTAGCAAAAATAATTTCGGCTAAAAGAGCACCTTCGGTACAAGAAAAATATGATCAAATTGGAGGTGGAAGCCCTCTTGTTGCCATGTCTCAAGCTATCTTAGAACGCTTAGAAAAAGAGTGTCCAGAGTACCCTTTTTATATAGGGATGCGCTATACTACTCCAACCATTGAAGAGGCTGTTTTACAAATTAAAAGAGATGGTATTGAAGATGTTTTGGTTATACCTTTATATCCACATTATTCTATTGCTACTTCTGAAACTTCTTTTTTAGAGTTAAAGCGTGCCATTGACTTTTTAGATGCAGGTAATATTTCTTTTAGACTACTTTATCAATGGTTTGATTTTAAACCATATATCAAAGCTTTAGCTGAGCGTATTAATATAGGTTTAAAAGAGTATTATGATGGTGGTACTGTACCAAGTTTAATATTTTCAGCTCATAGTGTGCCTAAGTCATACATTGAAGAAGGCGACCCCTATCAAAAGCAAATTCAAAAAACTGTTGGGCTTTTATTAAAAGAGTTACAGTGGACAGGTGACTGGAAACTCTGTTATCAATCACAAGTTGGCCCTGTAGCATGGCTTGGTCCTTCGATGCAAGAAACTTTAGAATTATACTCAAATATTAAAGATTCTAATTTATTAGTTGTACCTTTAAGTTTTGTTGGAGATCATATAGAAACTCTACATGAAGTAGATATCGAATTTGCTAATTTAGCAAAAGACTTAGGTATTCAAAACTTTCATAGAAGTCCCTCTTTAAATACCGAGGAGTCTTTTATGCAATGTTTGGTTGAACTTGTAAATACATATATGAATATTGATTCAGTAGGTATTGGTTGGTCGAGGATACATAAATAATTATTTAGGAGAGTTATGTCTTTACAAGAAAAAAAAGAGTGGTTAAAACTCAAAGAATATTCAAAAACAATGAAATCAACTCATTTAAAAGATTTATTTTCAGAAGATGAGGACAGATTTAAAAAGTTTAGCTTTAGAAAAGATGACTTCTTTTTAGATTTTTCAAAAAACCTGATTGATACCGAAATATTAAATGAGTTAATCAATTTAGCAAAATCTTGCTCGTTAAATAATGCTATTACAGATATGTTTGAGGGTAAAAAAATTAATCACACTGAAGATAGAGCTGTGCTTCATACAGCACTTCGTCATCCAAAATCAGGCAAATTAATGTTTGAAGGCGAAAACGTATATGACTTGGTACATGGTGTTTTAGATTCAATGACAAGTTTCTCTGAACAAATCAGAAACGGTGAACAACTTGGTTTTACAAATAAAAAAATAACAGATGTTGTAAATATTGGTATTGGTGGGTCAGATTTAGGGCCTAAAATGGTTTATGAGGGTTTACTACATTATCTTGATGGGCCTAAAGTACATTTTGTATCAAATGTAGATGGTACTCATATCACCGAGACATTAAAACCTTTAAACCCAGAGACTACCCTATTTTTAGTGGCCTCTAAAACATTTACCACTCAAGAGACAATGACTAATGCAGCTAGTGCGAGAGAGTGGCTTGTTTCTAGTTTAGGTGAAGATTCTGTTGCTAAACATTTTGCCGCAATGTCTACTAATATTGAGGCAGTAACTGATTTTGGTATATCAAAAGACAGAGTCTTTGCTTTTTGGGATTTTGTTGGTGGTAGATACTCTTTGTGGTCTGCTATTGGTTTACCTTTAATGATTGCTTTTGGTGCAGATAAATTTAATGAATTTTTATCTGGTGCTCATGATATGGATAATCATTTTAAAAATACAGACTTTGATAAAAACCTACCTGTTATCATGGCTTTAATCGGCATCTGGAACAACAACTTTTTAGATGCAGACTCTCATGTTTTATTACCATATGACCAATACTTACATCGTTTTGCAGCTCACTTTCAACAAGTTGATATGGAGTCTAGTGGTAAAACAGTAGATAATAATGGTGATTTTATAGACTATCAAACGGGGCCTATTATTTGGGGAGAACCAGGTACTAATGGTCAACATGCTTTTTATCAATTGATTCATCAAGGCAGTAAATTGATTCCATCTGATTTTATTGGTTTTAAAACAAGTTTAAATCAAATTTCAGATCATCACCCTAAATTAATGGCTAACTTTTTTGCTCAAACAGAGGCTTTAGCGTTTGGTTTAAGTACAGATAAAGTTGTAGAAGATTTAAAATCTCAAAACATGGATGATAAAAAAATAGAAAAGTTAAAAAATCATAAAACTTTTAAAGGTAATAAGGTAAGTAACACTCTATTGATTGATAAACTAACACCTAAATCACTTGGTGCATTGATTGCTCTTTATGAACATAAAGTATATGTTCAAGGAGTTATCTGGAACATAAATCCTTTTGATCAATGGGGAGTAGAACTTGGTAAAAAATTAGCCAAGGTAATTTTTTCTGAGATGGATAGTTTAGATTTTTCTAATCATGATTCATCAACAAAAGGTTTATTAAACGAATTTATGAATAATTCAAACTAGGAGAATATAATGACAATATCAAAATTAGATCAATTAAAAAAAATGACTACAATTGTTGCAGATACAGGAGATATTCAATCCATTCAGCAATATAAACCAACAGATGCTACTACAAATCCTAGTTTAATTTATCAAGCAGCTCAGATGGATGAGTACCAAAATTTGGTTGATTCTGCAATCGCTTCTGGTAATGGTAACTTAGCAGTAATCATGGATAAACTATCTGTTGCATTTGGTGTAGAAATACTAAAAACAGTACCAGGTAGAGTTTCAACAGAAGTGGATGCTCGTTTATCATTTGATACACAACAAACAATTGATAAAGCTCATGAGTTAATTGCTCTTTATAAAGAGTCAGGAATTTCAAAAGAACGTATTTTAATTAAAGTTGCCTCTACTTGGGAAGGAATAAAAGCAGCAGAAGTTTTAGAAAAAGAAGGAATCTCTTGTAATTTGACTCTTTTATTTTCAAAGGCTCAAGCTATTGCTTGTGCAGACTCTGGTATAACTTTAATTTCCCCTTTTGTCGGACGAATTTTAGACTGGTTTAAAAAAGCTGAAGGTAAAGACTCATATTTACCATCAGAAGATCCAGGTGTTGTTTCTGTTCAAGATATTTACAACTATTATAAAAAGTTTGGGTTTAAAACTGTAGTAATGGGTGCAAGCTTTAGAAATACTGATGAGGTCATCGAACTCGCAGGTTGTGATTTATTGACTATTGCTCCTAAGTGGTTGGACGAGCTTCAAAATGCTACTGGTAATGTAGAGAAAAAACTATCAGCAGATGATGCTAAAGATATGCAAATAGAAAAAATAGATATGGATGAAAAAACCTTTAGATGGATGATGAATGAAGATGCAATGGCAACTGAAAAATTATCAGAAGGTATAAGAAATTTTGCGAAAGATTTAGTAAAATTAGAAGAGTATATTACTGCGAAAATGTAATTTACTAGGAGTATGTCTTTAATGGTCATACTCCTAATTTTGGAGTTTATTTTAAGATGTTTGATTTTATATCATTATCAACTACAGCTAGTGTTTTTATAGTACTAGCTTTTTTTAAATTTTTGATTGTTAAAGGTTATGACCCTTCAAAATCAAAGATATTAAGTTTATTAGGCTCAATTCAAGTTGCTATGATACTTTTATTTGTATTGGCACTTGTTTTAGTGATTAGCTCTTTTTGTGAGGTTAATATGGGGCCTCAATTTGTAGATGCCTATTTTTATCAAACAAAATGGTTTGAGTCATTTTTGGCTGCTATTTTTGTAAATATTTTTTTTGCTACGATTATAAAGATGTCATCAATTCTCGAAAATCGTTTTGGTTTTTTATTGACTCATAGTGGTATTTTAATACTTTTAGTCGGTATTATAATTTCTAAGTATAATGGGATTGAGGGTAGCTTAACTTTAAAAGAAGGAGAATCTAGCCATCTTTTACTTCAAGATTATGCTCAATTTGAGATAAATGGCTTAAAAATTGATTTATCAAAAATAGGCTATAATTTTACAAAAGATGTAAGTTATAAAATTGATGAAAAGACTGATTTATTATTAAAATCATATAAACCTTATGGCAATATTGAGTTGGTTCATTCAAATAAGAAATCCTCTTTTGAGCAAGCATTACCAGCAATTCAATTTAATATTAAAACAAGTGGACAACAAAAAATTACTTGGTTAAGTTTAAATCCAAATGACATAGATTTTAATAAATCATTTGATTTTCAAATATCAAATCAATCTATACATATAGAGATGATTAAAATTGATCAAAATCAGTTAATGGATTTTATGATGTCAAAGTCGTATAAAAAATTTATAAATACAAAGGCTATTAATACAATTGTTATTGCTTCTTGTTCAAATGAAAACTTTTACTTTTCATCATCTGTTTTAGGTTTACATAGATCAGGTTTATTAAAAGAATATAAATTTGCAAAGCTTGGGATAAAAGGTTTAACTTTCTTTTTGCAACATGCTTATCATAATGCAATTTTAAAACAACAAATTGAAACTAAAAATTGGTTAAAAGATGAGAGTTATAAACAAGAGTTTGTTTCATTTCAAATAAAAAACAGACAAAAAACCTCTAAAATAATTTCTATGAATATAAAAAGCTCTAAAACTATTTATTTTGAAGGAACTAAATATTCAATAGATTTGAAACCAAGACAAAAAGATTTACCCTTTCAAGTTACTTTATTAGATTTTAAAAAACAAAACTTTACTAATTCTAAAATGGTGAAATCTTTTCAAAGTGATATTCAACTAAAAGATATCGCTACAAAAGCCCAAGTATCAAAAACTTTGTTAATGCATCAAGTATTTGATTCAAATGGATGGCGTTTATTTCAATCAGCCCACAATAAAGTAGGTGGTATTGAAAGTTCAACTTTTCAAATTGTTTATGATCCTGGTGTTAGCTCTATTTATTTAGGGTGTTTTATATTGTTACTTGGCATGGCTTCTGTATTTTGGGCGACTCAAAAAAATGAAGGAGTTATATAATGAAGATTTTATTTATATTATTGATTCTTTTAAATGTAAAAATTATGGCAAACAGCTTTGATACAAGCGAGTTTGGTAAAATACCTATTGTATATAGAGGTCGAGTTGTACCTTTTGATACTTTTGCTAGAGTCATTAGTAAACAATTAGCTCAAAATATTGGTTTGGCTGGTAAAGACCCTGTTAAGTTTTGTTTACAGTTTTTTGATACGTCTATTCAATTAAAAGATATAAAAGCATTTTCTATAAAATCATCAATTCTACAAAATCGTTTAGATATTTCAGACAATAAAAGACTTTATTCACAAAAAGAACTTTTTTCAATGCCTGCTTTTATTCAATTTTCAAATTATTATAATCAAAAAAGTAAAGCTGAGAGAAAAGAACAAGCCGACTTAAAAGCATATTCAAAATTAGCTAATAATTTTAAGTTTATACTTGATTTGGTAAGCGGAAAAGTTTTGTTTATGTTTCCGATGGATAGAGAAAAAACAAATTGGTTAAACTTGCCTAGTTTATATCAAGAGAAAACCAAAAAAAGTATAGAAGCATTAGATTATTTTAGTAAGCTTTTAATTGCATTAAGAGATAAAAACCAAATTAACTTTAATAAATCTAGTTTAAATTTAAAGAACTTTATTTATTTAAACTCTAAAGGTATTGATGAAAATAAATTGGACTTAGAGATTAACTATAATCACTTTGAACCTTTCTCATTATCTTATTTTATATATATATTTACTCTATTACTTTTTATTGTAACAAGAAATAAAAACTATTGGTACTTACCTTTAATGACAGGTTTTTTAGGTTTTACTTTTACAACGCTTGGTTTATTATCACGTAGTTTTATTTTGGCAAGACCCCCTCTTGCAAATGTTTTTGAGTCAATTATATTTGCTTCTTGGATTTGTGTATTATCAGCTCACCTTTTATTTTATAAAAAAGAAAAACAAAACTTTTATATAATTTCAATTTTTACAGCTTTACTAATTTTATCATCAAAATTTTTATTACCAATATCTGAAGATTTATTAAATCTTGAGGTAGTTTTACGCAGTAATTTATGGTTAGGTTTACACGTTTGTTTTGTTGTTTCTTCATTTGCGATTTTGTCGGTTAGTTCGGTACTATCACATTATTACTTGTTTTTAAGCAGTAAAAAATTAGCAATACCCGATTCATTAATTTTTTATATTCATAACAATATAAAAATGGGTGTATTTTTACTTGGAGTAGGTACAGTACTTGGTGGAATCTGGGCAAATAGTACTTGGGGTCGTTTTTGGGGATGGGACCCAAAAGAGACGTGGGTTTTAATTACATTAATAGTTTATATGATTTTATTACATTGCAAACGAATGTCTTGGTTGAGTGATTATATAGTAGCTTTAGCCTCAATTTTATCTTTTTTGTTTATATTAATTACTTGGTACGGAGTAAACTTTATCATAGGTACTGGTTTACATAGTTATGGTTTTGGTACAGGTGATATTAAACTAGCAATTTTATTTGTTTTATTTGAACTTTTGTTTATTACTAGTATGCAAAGAAAACGTATGTCTTTGATTCATGCTTAGGTTATTTATTCTATTTATTTGTATTTAACTGACTTTAATCTTAATGACAACTTCTAAACCTTTACCAAAACTATTGTTTAATTGTATTGTACCAGATAAGTCAATAATGGTTTCTTTGACAATATCCATACCTACTCCACGACCACTAATTAAACTGATATCATCATTAGTGCTTAAGCCAGGTAAAAAAATGAGATTATGAGCTTTATCTAAATTAATATTTTCTTTAGAATCTATCAGACCTTTTTGAAGGGCTTTATCAATTATTTTATTTGGGTTTATACCCTGTCCATCGTCTTTAAATATAAAAGTAATGTAAGTATTGGGGCCTTGGTTTGATAAAAAGCAGTCAAAAAATAAGTATCCTACTTTACTTTTTCCTATTTTCACTCTTTTTTCATTTGATTCTAAGCCATGATCAATCGAATTTTTGATGAGATGAGAAAACACGTTGCGTAAGGGTATCCAAATATTTTGAGGTATAGTTAAGTTACGTTTTTGAGTCATCCATCTGATCTCTTTATCTAAAGTTTCAGCGTGTAATAAAGCTTCTGACTTTAAAAGTTGAGATACTGCTTGATAACTTAAATCAGATCGAGTAAAAGAATATTGATAAGTATTACTAGTTTCTGATTGGTCAAAAAATTCAAGGAGTGATTTAGGGTATAGTTTATAAAAAATTTCTTCGAGTTCATCAATTAATGCTAGAAGTTCATTAAAACTATCATATATATCATCAGAAATTAAAAACTCAGAGATATAGTTATCCCTTATTTCCATCCATAAGTCTTCTTGAGCATGTATTTTTTCAGCAAAAAAGCCCATACCATAAGTTAATACTAAACTTTTAAAACTATGAAAAGCTCTAAATACTTTATGTATATCATTTAAAGATAGTTTATTATTTGCATAAATTTTTTGAATTTCTTGAATATACTGTGACTGAGTTTGAATATAACTATAATACTGCATTTGACCATGAGTCAAAACAGAGTTTGATAGCTCTAGTACTAGGTTAGACTTCTTTTTTTGTCTCTCTGACTCTATTGCAAGATTATGTGCTTTTGTTACGTCCTCAAGGTTAAGCATGATGCCTGCAATGTTAGTCTTGCTACCGATTCGTTTGAAAGTTAGGTTTAAAATATATTTACCGCTTTTGAGTTTGATATCACGACTCATCTCTTCCCAAAAATCTAAATGTGGGTTTTCAAAACCAAGCTGAATCCATTCTTCCATTTTTTTAATAAAGCTATTTGATTCTTTATTAAAGCCAAGAAAGTTATGTTTATAAATAGAGAAGTTTTTAAAATCATTAACTCCAAAATATCTTTTACAAATAGTGGAATAGCCGTTTCTGATGTTACCGTCAATATTGAGTATACAAAAACCTTCATTAATATGGTCTAAAACAAGCTGACTATCTAAAAGTGCTTTTTGTAAATTACGATTTAATATTTTCACTTCTTGAGAAGCTAATACAGATTCAAGAGACATAGCAGCAAGAGCATTAAAAGCAGTTAATAAGTTGAGGTCAATATCTGTAAAGGCTCCATTGATTTTATTTAAAACCTGAATAACTCCGATGACATCTGATTTTAAATTGAGCATTGGCATACAAAGTATATTTTTGGTAATATACCCTGTTTTTTTATCAAAACTAGGGTTAAATCGACTATCTTGATAAGCATCAGGAATCAATATAGTTTGTTTATTATCTGCAACTGTACCTGCGATTCCTATTCCAATAGGAAATCTAATTTCTTTTTTGCCTACTCCTTGGGCTACTTTAGAATAAAGTTCGTTTGTGGACTTATCTACAATAAATAAAGATGAACGGTCTGCATTTAATACAGAACTTACTGATTGGATAATAAACTTTTGTAGTTCATCTAAATTTTGATGTGTTCCTATTTTTTGAAAAACTTCTATTAATTGAAGAAGTCTATTTTGATAATCAATATTGTTATGGTAGTTAATTAATGTTTTATCTAACTTTATATGAGAGTTTTTGAGTTTTTCATTAACAATACTTAACTCATCATTTTTTGATATTAAATTAGTTTGTAAACTTGAATTTAATTTTATACTACAGTATTTATCCCAAGCTAAATTAACAGTATGTGATAATTTTTCAATTTTGAAAGGTTTAGGTAAAAAATCAAAAACATCTAGTTTGTTAAACTCAATAGCGAGTTCATAGCTAGGGAAACCTGTAGCTAAAATAACTTGAGATGATATCCCTTTTTCTCTGATTTCTTTTAAAACTTGTAAACCCGTTGTATCAAGTAATTGATAATCTAAAAAAATCACAGAAAACTTGTTTTCTAAGGCTAATTTAACACCTTCAAGACCAGATAAACTAGTTGTTATTTCATAGTCTTTCTCTAGGTGAGCTTTAACTAAAGAAAGGGTTAAATGATCATCATCGATAACAAGAACTTTTTTATCAGAGGTAATCTGCTTGATTATATTTTGAGTATTTAATTGTATTTGGCTCATAGGGTTTAAATTGGGGGTTTAAAGTTATGATGCTAGACTTATCTCATTTTACCAAATTTTTTTTATGGCTACCAGTTATTTAGGCTAATATTTTTAATAAAAAGAAAAAGCTCTCATATACTTAATGTACATAAGAGCTTTTTGACAGATTTAGGTTGCTTAATTGATATCGTCAAAAACATCTATTTTTTTTAGATGGATAYGAAAATATTAAGCTTTTTAGTTAATAAATAATTGCTAAAGTCATTTAAAATACTTTCAGAGCAGGTACACTCTGCTTTTACTAGACCGTTTTTAAGATATATAACAAAACCATAATGCTTATCAAAACGGCTTTCATCAACTATACTTTGGTAATTATCATTTAGCTTTGAGACAATAGATATCTCTAATAAAGGTTTTTTTATTTGTTCAAATTGGTAGAAAAACTTTAGTTTTGACTTTAAATATGGAGTGACATAATCTCTTACTTGATAATCTTTTAATTCAAAAGAAGATGAATTAATAAATTTACTTATGATATTAATTGATACAGGTACTTTTTGGTAAACAGAAATATCTGAAATATTATTTTTTGACAATGAAATAATAGCTTTTAAATTGATGGAGTCACCTTCAAATAAAAGGTGATCTCCTTTTTTGTAGTTATCTCCATTTTTAATAATTTGATGTCCGAAATCATTTTTAATAAATATTTGTCCATCCTTTTTATATGTATCTTGCAAAGAAAATACTTTATCACAATTTAAAGGTAGCTTAGCCCCTTTTGATACGGAAATACATTCATTTTTGGCTAAGTTTTTAGGCGGGTTTTGACCAATTAAAATATCATCAATTAACCATAACCCGTTTAAGTGATCAGAATATTTTATAGCAATTCCATCAATAGGAGATATATTACAGGGCGGGTCATTTTTATCAGCGTAAATATCTTGAGCTAAAATACGTTGATGGGCATTATTTATATTTATCTTTTCTATTTTTAACATAATTATAAAGAACTACACTTAATATAAAAAAATGATGTATTCTTAAAAGAATACATCATTTTATTTTTTAATATTTTTAAATGAATTAAAGAGTTTTTAAGTATTCTACAATTGCTTTAACATCAGAGTCTGGTAAAGGTAATTTAGACATAATTGGTGGATAACCAGCAACAACATCGGCATTAGGATTTTTAATAGAATTTGTTAAGTAAGCAGTATCAGCTTTAATTTCTTTACCTGATGCAAGTTTACTTGTTCGTCCAAAGACACCTTTAAGAGATGGTCCTACTCTACGTGTACCATCTAAACTATGACAAGCAGCACAAGTTATAAATAAAGTTTTACCTTTAGCAGCAAGTTTTGTATCAACACCATTACTTGTTGGAGCAGAAGCTTTTTTAATAGATATTTTTGCTCCACCTAAAGTTTTTAAGTATTCAACAATTGCTTTAACATCAGAGTCAGATAAAGGTAATTTAGACATGATTGGTGGATAACCAGCAACAACATCGGCATTAGGATTTTTAATAGAATTTGTTAAGTAAGCAACATTAGCTTGAACTTCTTTACCAGATGTAAGTTTTGTTTTTCTATTAAAGACATCCTTAAGAGATGGTCCTACTCTACGTGTACCATCTAAACTATGACAAGCAGCACAAGTTATGAATAAGGTTTTACCTTTAGCAGCAAGTTTTGTGTCAATTTGTGTAGTTGTATGAGAAGAAACATTTGTATGAGATTTATGTAAAGTACCTTTTTTAGCCTCAGATACTAAAATCTGCATAGCTTTTTTTACAGGTATTTGATGTGGAATTTTTTCACCAGATGATAAATTATATTTAGCATCTAAATCTTGCATATCTTTAGCAGAAGCAGTTGGATATGTTGCTAGTGATCTAAGGTAGTGAATAATAGCAAAACGATCAGCTACACTAACATAGTCATATGCACTCATAGCTGTACCAGGTAAACCTTCTTGCAGAGTTTTAAAAATCCCTGAGATTGTTCTTGGGTTTTTCCAATTTTCATTTTTATGAAAATTTCTTGGTTTTGGGTTTAAAGCGGCTGCTGCTACTCCGTCACCTTGACCATTAGTACCATGACAACTAGCACAAGTGTTTGTATAAGCTGTTTTACCTTTAGCGATTAAATCGGCATTAGAAGTATATAGTTTTTTTAAATCTACTGCTGCTCCTGCTTTTCCTTTTACTTGTTCAAGATCTTTGACATCTCTTTTTAGTAGAATTTTTATAGGTTCTGGAGCGTGTGAACGATAAAATGCTGCTGTCATTAAACAAGCTACACCCAATAGAGCGTAGATTAGAATGATTTCAGCTTGAGGCATTTGTCCTTTTTGGTTTCTCATTTCTATTTCCTTTATACCACCACTTTTAGTGGTGTTTTGTATGGTTAGTTACAGATTGAGAGACTGGTGCATGATGAGTACTACTGCTATGGATTACTATAGTATCAACAAAAGATTGTGTTGCTTGTATTCTTGCTGCATTTCCAGATAAAGAAACAAAGCAAAATGCAATCACCATTAATGAAAATGCACTACATGAACCAGATCTTCTATCACTTGTGCCAACAAGGTAATACAAGCGGTATGCTATTATTAAGAAGAATAATAAACTTGTACCAGAATAACACACTATTTTAGAAGTATATGCTGCTTTTGGAAGTACATTTAAATAGATAGCTCCCATTACAGGTAAAAATAATACTGTCCAAAAACCAATATTTGAGGCAAATGATTTAACTTGAGTAAATGCAAGGTCACTCATTGTACTATCAGAGTTACACACAAACTTTAAAATACCAACGCTTGTAAAAGCGACGGTAGTCATTGCAAAATAACCAAGTTGTGCCCAAAATCCCCATATAAATGTTGCTTCATATAAATTATGAATAGAGGCCCATTTAGATGGCTCAAGAATAATATTTAATGCAGCTACTAGATAAACGATCGAAAAAGTTAAAAAAATTGGACCTAATAATGAAGATAAACCATTCATTGATTCCGCTTTAATTTTTCTTTCGTGAAGTTGCTCGTTTAAATCATAGTCACAGGCTTTTGTTTTGCTTTCTACCATGTTATAAAAATGCTCATCTACTAATGAAGTTTTCCACTTATAAATAAAGTGATACCCTAAAAAAGAAAATATAATTGCTTTAATAAACATGGATGAAACATAAATATCAGCTGAATACAAGTTTTGCAAATTAACAAATGCAATAGTAATGAGTGGAAATGCACCTAAAAATAATCCTAAATGCTTTTCAGGAAATAGTTTAAGCATGATTTCTCGTGCGACTTCTATGTTGGCTTCGTCATCTTCTTTGGTACTATGATGAGATGATTTTGAAGAAACGCCAAGTATAAATGTTTTCGCTTCTAATCCAAATTTTCCACTAAAGTAGAAAAAGACAGAAAGTATAGAACCACCATAAGTCATGCCTAAAAATGGTATGTATATAAATAATGTCAATAAATAGCAATACTTTAATAAAACTAAAATATCTGCTGTAGGAGGAATAATCACATCTGAAATTAATTTTTCCATTCCTTGTCCCCTTATCCTAAATAAAACACTTTATCTAGGGTTAAAAATAATACTATAGATAGTGCATATAGATTTACTTCTCTAAATGATTGTCTATAATTAAAATTTGTTTCTATATTATTTAATAATTTTCTTTCAATGTATGTAATCCAGACCCCAGAAGCAATGATACAAACTAAAGTAATTTGTTGCATTGAACCATAAAAGGTCATGAATAATGGACACATTGCAGTTGCTAAAATCCATATATAAATTAAACGGCAAATCTCTTTTGGTTTTAGATATTGGGTTATACTAGGTAAACCTGCCTTCTCATATTGAAGGTCATATATCATTGTTACTAACCAAAAATGTGGAATCTGCCAAAAAAAGATAAATATTGCAAAAGTAATAATCTCAGGAGCAAACGGATAACCACCAGCTATAGTCCAACCAACAATAGGAGGAATTGCCCCCATGATTGCGCCAGGTATAACAGAAAAAATTGTTTTTCGTTTCATAGGTGTGTATATGACATTATACCATAATATAGATAGTATGCCACATAATACAGCTGTCATATTTGAACTAACAAACATGATAAATTCACCTATAGTCATCATTAATATTGATGATAATAAAACAATTAAAGGAGATATTTTACCAGCTGGAATCGGACGGTTTTTTGTTCGGTCCATCAAAGCATCTGTATCTCTTTCTTGCCAATGATTTAGTGCTGCTCCTCCAAAAGCTACAATTAAATAACCTAAAGTAGGGATGATTACATCGTAACTCAACGAACCTGTAGCTAGTATATAACCAGCTAAGGTTGTAGTAATTACAGCAAGATTTACTCTTACTTTAAATAATTCGTTCCATGTGTTTAGGTTATTTATCATACTTTTATAGAGTCTTTAAATATGCAATGATTGCGTCTAATTCTTGTTTGTCTAAAGGTACCTTTGTCATGATGTTTGGAAAACCTTTCACAACATCAGTTTTAGGTTCTAAGATAGATTTTCTAACATAAGCTTCATCAACTTTTTGAGATTTACCATTTTCAAAATGTGTTTCTCTAGTAAATAATCCCTTTAGAGAAGGACCAACTATACGTGAGCCATCAATAGAGTGACAAGCAGCACAAGTTGAAAAAGTTTGTCTTCCTTTTTTAACAAGAGCATCGCCTGTTAAAGCTTGGTTTTTATCTTTTGTATTGTACCATTTATCAAACTCTTCTTGAGTTACTACTTCTACTTGCGTGTACATCCTAGAGTGAGAATCTCCACAATATTCAGTACAAAATAAGTCGTAAAAACCAACCTTATTTGCTTTAAACCATAGGCCAGTTTTAATAAAAGGTAAAACATCTTTTTTAACTCTAAAAGCCGGTATGTACAAACTATGTACAACATCAGTAGATTCCATTTCAAATTCAATAGCTCTACCTACTGGTATTTTTAGAATAGGCATTCTGATTTTCCACTCAGGAGATCCTACTTCTTGCTTTTTTAGTTTCTTTTTATTTGGATATTCAAAAGCCCATGCCCATTTATAAGCCTGTACTTTAATTTTTAAAGCACCATCTGGGACTTGGTCCATTTTATTATAAGCTAAACCATAATAAAACATCATCATTACAAGTATAGTTGGTATTACTGTCCATATAACTTCTATGGTAGTATTACCTTCAATATTTGTACCAATTGGGTTTCTTTTGTGACTAAATTTATAGCAAAAATATAGCATTACTGCTGTATTTGCGATAAGAAAAAACACACAAACTACAAATATAAATAAAAACGTAAAATCTATGGAGTTTCCAACGTCTGTGACGTTTTGAAATAAACTTACGCCTATAGTATTAGTTATTTTGTCTAACATCAATAACCCTTTCTATCGAGAACCGTAGTCAATAAATGACATACCGTAAGCAATAAGTAATAAAAGAATTGCACTTCCAACCATCATTTGCAAAACTCTATTTTCAAATTTAACATGCATAAAATAACTTAATACTAAGCCTGCTTTACATGTTGCAATAACCATTGCAATAATAAGGTTTAAAGAACCAAAGTCTCCACCAGCAACAGCTACTGTTAATGAGGTAAGAACTAATAATCCAATATAAACCATAGTGTGAGTTCCGTAGCTCACAATGTGTATTTCATCGTTTGAATGACTCATTTTTACTCCTTAAGCTACCAGATATAATAAAGGAAACAAGTAAATCCAGATTAAGTCGACTACGTGCCAGTATAACCCTACGTTTTCCATGAAACCAAAATTTTCGCTATCAATATCATTTATAATTACTTTATATAAAACTACTAATATGACTGCAACTCCAGCCATAACATGAAAACCATGTAAACCTGTCATTGTAAAATATAGGCCAAAAAAGATACCTTCACCTTTTGGTAGACTAGGTATGATAGAAGGGCCAAAGTATTCAGCTAAACTAGTTAGTTTATAAGGGTAAATACCATGTGAAAATTTAGCTCCCCACTCAAAGTATTTAACAATCATAAAACCAAGTGCACAAACAACAGTTGTAATTAAGTAAAAGATTGATAAAAATTTGTTTTTATTTTGAATAGCAGTAATGGCTAGTACCATTGTTAAACTACTAGTTAATAAAATAAGAGTATTACCAGCGCCCATCATAACGTTTAAATGTTTACCAGCAGAATGAAAGTCTTCTTGGTAAAATGAAATGTAATAAACTAAAAAAGCAAGAAACATTCCTCCGAATAGTAATAATTCGGTGAACAGAAATAGCCACATTCCCATTTTATCGCCAATATAATCTTTATGTTCATGATCATGATTTTCTTCAATATGTAATTCTGTTGAGTTACTCATTATAACCATTCTCCTTCAAAATCATATGGACCTCCAGTTACTTCTGGTTCTTTGTCAAAGTTTAATAAAATTGGAGGAGATGTACAATGTGTCCATTCAAGACTTTTGGCATCCCAGTGGTTTTCTTTTGCTTTTTCACCACTTATCCAACCTTTTAATAGGTTTACAAACATTATGATTAAACCAGTAACCATGATGATTGCACCAATTGTTGAAATTTGATGCCATACGGTAAATTGTGGTAAATAATCATGATATCTTCTTGGCATACCAAGAAGTCCCATGACAAGCATTGAACCATAAAGAGTATTAAAACCAATAAAGAAAAATGCCCATGCGACTAATCCAACGGTTTCGTTGTAGATTTTACCTGTAATTTTTGGAAACCAATAATGACAAGCACAAAACATTCCGACCATTCCTCCACCAAACATAGTGTAATGAAAGTGACCAACAACATAAGCTGTATCATGTACATGTAAATCAGCATTGATAGCGCCGTTTAATAATCCAGTTAATCCACCAATAGAGAATAAAAAGATAAAAGTTAAGGCCCAAACCATTGGTACACTTAAGTGAATAGAGCCTCTATATAAAGTGGCAATCCAGTTAAAAGTTTTAATAGCGGTTGGAATAGCAACAAAAAAGGTTAAAAATGAGAAAACGATTTGAGCAGTTTCGCTCATTCCGCTTGTAAACATATGGTGTGCCCAAACAAAATATCCAACAAAAGCAATAGCCATTGATGATAAAGCAATTGCTTTATAACCAAAGATTGTTCTTCTAGAGAAAACAGCCATAACATCTGATACAACACCCATTGCTGGTATTACCATTAAATAAACAGCAGGATGAGAATAAATCCAAAACATGTGTTGATATAAAACAGGATCTCCACCTTTAGCTGGGTCAAAAATACCAATTCCCATGAATCTTTCAACTATTACTAATAAAAGTGTGATAGAGACAACAGGAGTAGCTAAGACTTGTATCCAAGAAGTTGCATATAATGACCAACAAAATAAAGGCATTTGAAAAAATCCCATTCCTTTTGCTCTCATTCTATGAATTGTTGTAATGAAGTTCATCCCTGTAAACATTGATGAAAACCCTAAAATAAACGCACCAGATAATGCTAAAGAGATATTTGCAGAAGACTCTAGTGAATAAGGAACATAAAATGTCCATCCACCATCGGGAGCCACCATTGTAAGTTCTCCATTTACATCTGTACCAACAAACAGGGATAAAACTGCAAGCCCTGCTCCAAGTATAAACAACCACCATGTGGATAAATTTAGCTTTGGAAAGGATACATCGGGAGCACCAAGTTGTAATGGTAAACAAAAGTTACCAAACGTGGCAGGAATGCCTGGGATAACCACCAAGAAAATCATAATTACACCGTGCATTGTGAATACAGAATTGTATACACGAGCCGATATAAATTGTTCTCCAGGTAAAAATAATTCGAGTCTAATTGTTAATCCTAGACCAATACCGATGGCAAAAAATATTGTCATAGTAATTAAATAGAGGATACCGACTCTTTTGTGATCAGTAGAAAAAATCCAAGACAAAACCCAAGCAATAAACTTATATAGTTTATTATACTCACCAGCTTTCTCTAGACTTTCTTGAAACCCCTGAAAAATCAGGGCTTTATCTTCATAAAAAGTTTTTGCTGAACTCACCATTGTTACCTTTCTTAACAAGAGTATTTCTCTTGTATCAATTGAATGTTTATTTATTAATTAACTTCTCTTTTTTTTCTTTCCAAATGTTAAAAATAGGACAAAAAATATCATCCATAGAGTTGTGACAACTCCAATAACTTTTAACAAGTTAAAAACGTATTTTCGACCTTTTGGGTCATATGAAAAACAAAACTTTAAAATACGAGCTATAGTTGGCCCTACTTTACCATCTGATGCTTCAAGTAAAGCCATTTGCAAATCAAATGGTAAAAATTCTATACCAGTTAAATAACGAGTAATTTTACCTTTAGGGGAAAGAATAATTAGTGATCCTGCGTGTGCAAACTCACTACCCTCTTTTTTAAAATGAAAACCTGTTGCTTGAGTAATTGTTTCAATCGTTTTTTGATCACCGATCATCCAACGCCAAGTATCACTGGCTATAAAGGTTTTCATTTCAGAAAGGTAGTTATTTCTTTTTCTTAGAGCTAACTCTATATTTTCTTCGTGATTGATAGAAATGGTTAAGATTTGATAGTCTTCACCTGGTTTGTTATCCATCCTATCAATAGTTTCTGTTAATGATGTTAACAAAGGGCTACAAATACCAGGACATCTATAATAGACAAAATTTAATATGGTAGGTTTATCAATAACTTCTCTTAGAACAACTTTTTTACCATCGTGATTAGTAAAAGATAAATCTAAAGGGATGGTAACACCTAGTTTTTCAAAAACTCCGACCTTTTTCACTTTTTTTTCTGGATTTTTAAGGCCAATCTCTACACTAAAAAGCATTGTGTTTAATAGTTGTAGAATAAAAATGAAAGAAAGTTTTTTGTACATTGGTTTCCTTGGTGGAGTCTTCTGATAGTTTACAAAATAAATGAAAAAGCCATAGTACAAAAAAATAATTTCTTTGCCAAGAATTATCTACTTTTGCTATGACAATTTACCATTTTTTTTTATTAAAACCTTATGAATTTATTAAATTTGCCATATTTTTGGCATTAGAAATACAATCGGGTAAAGAAACTCCTGAGACATAATTGGAGCAAAAATATAGATTTTTCTGACATTCTGTCATCTTTAATAATTGTTGTGAAAAGTTATTTTGATTTTGATCATATTGTGGGATGGATTGTTCCCAGTTCATCGATGTAATTTGTATAGACTTTGTATTATTAATTTTTAAAACTTGAGCGAGATAGTCAATAACTTCAGACTGTAGTTGTTTAGTCGGAATGTCTTTAAAACCAGGGCTTTTACTACCTCCAACGAAGCAAGTAAATAACTCGTAACCTGGTTTCGCTTTTTTGGGAAACATATAAGAATTAAATAAACAGCCTAAAACTTTAGAGTTTTTATCAGGTATTTGTAAAAATCCAAAACCTCTATTGTTTAATTTAATTTCAGTTTTTGGAATTAATACTTGAGCTACCATTAACCATGGATAATTAATTTTGTCTAAAGAATAAATAAATGTTTCAGGTAAAAATCCTTTTAAAAGTGATGATGCGTTGTAAGCAGGTATGGTAAGTATTAAATTTTTACAAGAATAGATTTTATCATTTACAGTTATTTTGTATTTATCATTTACTTTTGTAATAGATTGTACTTTTCTATTACACAGTATTTTGTTTTTAGAGTTTTCATATAAAGTGTTACAAATTTGTATGAGTCCCTCCTTAAAACTAGCAATACCAGAATCTATTTTATGTTTTTTTTGCTTTTTAGAGCTTAAAGCTCCTATGATAAGTGAATTGTATTCTTTTTCAAGTTGAAAAATTTTTTTAAAAGCACCTTTGATAAGTAATTTGTGAGGATCTCCAGCGTAGATTCCAGAAACAAAAGGTGTGATAATGTATTTTGTAAAAGCTGTACCAAGTTTTCGTTGAAAAAAGTCGAAAACAGTTTCATTTTCATCTGTAGTCTTTTTAGTATAGGTTAATGTTAATATTTTATAAAAAAAATTAAAATCTAAAATTTTTGTAATTAAATTTAAGGGAGTAATTTTAATTAAACTGGTACCTTTTGCTAAATATCTAGCAGAACTAGATTTTTGTGCAAAGACTAAATCGTTTTCTAAGTTTAATTCACTGATTAAATCTTTAACATCATTAGATCGTAGCATTAAAGAGTTTGGTCCATATTCAAACAAAGAACCATCCGAAAATTGTGTTGTTATTTTACCCCCTACAACATCAGAGGATTCAAAAATTAAATAATCATGATCTTTTAAGTGGTGGGATAAACATAGCCCAGAAATACCTGCACCAATAATAATTGTTTCGATATATTTTTCTTGTGATTGCATATTATTTATTAATTCTCCAACGAACATTTTTAAGTGAGTTTAATATTTAGCTTTAATGATATTGTACTCAAACAAAAATGGATATCAATTCTTTTTTATCATTTAAAGTTTCATAGTTAAAAAAAATTTGATATGTTACTAAACTTTAATAACTTTCATTTATAAAACAAGCTAGCAAACCATGAAAAAGCCATTATTTATTTTGATATCAATTTTTTTACTTCTTTTAAGTGCATTTTTTTACTTTAAAGCACATTTCAAGCCAAGATATGATGGCATGACGTCATCTAGCTTTGTAAAAGACTCTGTATCTATACGTAGAGATAACTATGGTGTTCCAAAAATTTATGCTAAAAGTTTTGATGATGCTTACTTTTCTCTTGGTTTTGTACATGCTCAAGATAGATTGTTTCAAATTGAGCTATTGAGTCGCTTATCTCAAGGTAAATTAAGTGAACTTTTAGGTCCTAAATTGATTAAAACAGATAAGTTTTTCAGAACTCTTGGTATTAGAAAAACAATTTTAAAATCTATGGAGGTTCACCCAAAAAACTTTACAGGCAAATGGATAAACTATTATAATCAATATTTAAACGGAATAAACCATTTTGTTAATACAAGTCGTAGACCTTTTGAATATGTTGCTCTTGGTCAACAACCACAAAAATTTGATTTAGTTGATTTGTTGTCTATTAGTGGTTACTTATCATTTTCATTTGGAGTAGGGATTAAAAAAGACCCTTTAATTTCTAGCTTGAAAAATAGTTTACCCAAAACTATTTTAGATAAATTATTTGTTGGATATAACTCTAAAGCTTCTTCAAGTTTAACAGCTCAACTGCCCTTTGAGATTATAAATGAACTAAACGCAACTTTTGAATTGATTCCTCCATTCATTGGTAGTAACTCTTGGATTGTAGATGGAAATAAAAGTACTACTGGCAAACCTGTATTAATTAACGATCCACATATTGGTTATTCAAATCCAAGTGTGTGGTATGAGGCTCAAATATATGTTGGAGAATATAAATCCCATGGTTGTTATTTGGCAGGCTTTCCTTTTGCTTTAGTTGGGCATACTTCTAATCATGCTTGGGCCTTAACAATGCTTGAAAATGATGATATGGATTTTTTTTATGAAAAAATAAATAAAGAAAAGAAAACTGTAATTTATAAAAATAAAGAAGTCTCATTAAGTTATCGTAAAGAAATTATCAAAGTGAAAAAGCAAAAAGATATTGAGATAGAGATTTTTGAATCACCACATGGACCTTTAATAAATAAATTTCTTAAAGTTGAGAGTCAAAATGATAAGGATATTTCACTATTTTGGGAATATTATCATCCAAATAATAAAATGTTTGAGGCTTTTTATGATATAAATCATGCAAAAGATATGACAAGCTTTCGTGAGGGTGTTTCTAAATTAAGAGCACCAGGTTTAAATATAAGTTATGTAGACCACTCTAATATTGCATGGTGGTCAGCAGCACGAATTTTTAAAAGAAAAAAGGGTTCAACTGGAGATTATATATTAAATGGTTCTACAGGTGAAGATGAAATTATAGGTTATTTACCTTTCTCTAAAAATCCTCATTCTATTAACCCAAAAAAAGGATATATTTTTACTGCTAATGGTCAACCTGATAATAAAAACCCTATTGAGGGCTATTTTATGCCAAGAGATCGTTCGGATAGAATATCTCAACTATTAAACTCTAAAAAGAAATTGAGTATTAATGATCATAAAAAAATGCAAAATGATAGCGTATTGATTATGGCAAATAAAGGTGTGCCAGTAATTTTAAAATATTTGGATCTGAAATCTTATCCACAATTACAAAAAGCATCAGATCATTTAAAATCATGGGATAAAAAATTCTCTTTAGATTCGATTGGTTCTAGTGTATATATGGAGTGGAGCTATCAATTTTTAACTCGTATTTTGAATAAAACTTTAAATGAAAATGAGTTAGATGTTTATATAAAATTACCAAATGCCCAACATTTATTAGATGTATTATATGATGAGCAAAATTTAGATTTTTTAAACAAGAATTTACTCTTTTCTAAAGAGGTTAATTTAGCTTTAATTGAAGCTATAAAGTTACTAGAATCGAAATTTGGAACTAAAAGCTCAAATTGGCTTTGGGCTAAATATCATACAATTGATTATTCTCATGTTTTTTCTAAAAATAAACTTGTTAAACCATTATTTCACTTAGGGCCTTATCCAATCAATGGAGTTAAAGAGTCTATTAATAGTGTTGGTGCTAAGTTAGGTAAAAAAAGGTTTCATGTTACATCTGGGCCATCTGTAAGACGAATAGTAGACATGAGTGATATAAATAAGTCTTATTCTATTTTACCAACAGGTAATTCGGGTAATCCATTTTCAGATCACTATGATGATCAAGTACAAAAGTATTTAGACGGTAAATACCGTACTATTAGTTTTACAAAAGATGAAACAAAAGGTATGTTACATCACTTCACAATTCAAGCAATAGGTAAATAAATTATGAAACTATTATTATTCTTACTTCTTTTAAAACTTTCATTTTCTGCATCTCCACAACCACTAAAGGTTAAAAATGGTWTTRTTNYWRCCKMTSMWKSWMTMKYWTMACAWRYRRGWSCTANTAWTTTAWWWAATGSCNNRKSAMYRCTYKWGANSYAGMANNYACNWMYWRMTCYWSTTCKTNRSYRTAGYTNNTYCWCMTTNYTCMGSAATYGNGKSRKSGSTGTTNKKATWTNKAWTAWAWCAWMATAATCAAGAAGTTGCTGAAGTTATTGATGCCCGTGAGCAAGCTCCTCGAAAAATAACTCAAAAACATTACTACAAAAATGGAAAGTTAGATACTGACTTATCTCAAAATGGAGGTTTATCTGTAGCTATTCCTAATGAGTTAAATGGATTATTTTTAATGCATTCTAAGTATGGTAAATTATCATGGAAAGAAGTTGTATTTCCAGCTTATAAATTAGCTCACCATGGAATTTTTGTTTCACCTTATTTAAATAAAACTTTAAAAAAGCACAAAAAAAAGTTTATAAAATCGTCTTATTTGAAAAAAACTTTTTATAGAGATTCAAAAGCTTTAGCAATTGGTGCGTTATTAAAACAACCAGCTTTAGCTAAAACCTTAAAAAATATTGCTTTTAATGGAGTGCGAAGTTTTTATAAAGGTAGCATCGCTAAAGCTATTATTAAAACAATACAATCTGATGGTGGTGTTTTAGATGCTACTGATATGTCTAATATTATTCCAAGAGAGATTAAAGCTGTTGAAGGTACTTATCGTGGTTATACTATTTATACTATGCCCCCTCCTTCTTCTGGTGGTTTAGTTTTATTGCAGATGTTAAATGTTTTAGAGCATTACCCTATACAACAATGGGGGCATAATTCTTCAAAAACTATACATTACATAGCAGAAACAATGAAACACGCTTATAGCGATAGAGCTCAATATATGGGAGATTCTAACTTTGTTGAAGTACCTAGTGCCCAAATTATTTCAAAAAAAACAGCAAATAAAGTTGTAAATAAAATTTCCAATGAAAAGGTTTTTAAATCTAACTATTACGGTATGAGATATTTACCACCAGATCACGGTACAAGTCACTTTAATATTTATGACAAATACGGAAACGCTGTATCGATTACATCAACTATCAACACTTTATTTGGATCTAAATTAGTGGTCGAAGAATATGGCATTATCTTAAATAATGAAATGGATGATTTTTCATTAGCTCCAGGCATTCCAAATGCTTACGGTTTAATTGGTTCTGAGTCAAACTCTGTTCAAGCACATAAAAAACCTTTGAGTTCAATGACTCCTACAATTGTGACTAAAGACAATCAAGTAAAGCTGATTGTTGGCGGCTCTGGTGGTCCTCGTATTATTACTGGTGTTTTACAAGTTATTTTAAATAGTATTGATCATAAAATGAATATAAAAGAATCAGTAGATGCTCCTCGTATTCATCATCAATGGACTCCAAATAAACTTTTTCTAGAAAAAGAAATTGCTGTGGATGTAGTTGAAAACTTAATAAAAAGAGGACATACAATTCAAAAAAGTGTTCCTCGTAATGTTATACAAGGAATCGAAATTATTGGCAAGGATATGTATGGTGCTTCGGACTCAAGAAAACAAGGTCAGCCAGCAGGCTTTTAAATTATTATGAAAAAAATTATAATAATTAGTCTTTTATTAATTGGGCTTTTTCTTTTTTGGAATAGTAAACCTCCTCTTGTGGAAGGTAAGGCTCTTAAAGCAGAAGATACTAGTACTTTAATTAGTGTTTTTAATAAAGAGTTTGATTCAGAACTAAAAAAATATGTAGATAATGACGGAAATGTTGACTATTTAAATTGGAAAAAAAATTTTAAAACCTTGGATTTTTTATTTAATGATGTTTTATCTAAGATTGATACCAAAACTCTAAAAGGTAAAGAGAAGATGGCTTTTTTTATAAATGTTTATAATATTTTGACTATTAAGGCTATGTTACGTTTTTATCCTTTAAAAAGTATCATGGAAAAGGTAAGTAGAGTTGGTGGTTTCCACTTTTGGAAGGATACTTATGTACAATTTTCTAATGAAAAGTACTCATTAGATCAAATTGAACATAAAATTTTAAGACCAATGAAAGATGCAAAAATTCATTTTGCAATAGTTTGTGCTTCAAAGTCATGCCCCCCTCTTAGAAATGAAGTTTTTCTTAGTGAGAACTTAAAATCTCAATTAGAAGATCAAGCATTTAAGTTTTTTGCTATATCTAATAACTTTAAAATTGATAGGGATAAAGAAATTATTTATTTTTCTTCTATTTTATCTTGGTTCATGAAAGATTTTTCTTCAAGCGAGTCTACTTTATTAAAATCAGTTTCAGGTTTTCTACCAAAAAATGATAAAAATTTCATTGTAAATAATGACTTAAGTAATTATTCGATTAAATATACCAAATACGATTGGGCTATTAATTCAAAATAATTGCATTTACGGTGTATTCTTATTTGACAATTTTGAGTTAAATCTTTTAAACTTGTTTTATGAAAAAACTAGAAAAATACTTATCAGATGGTACGGACAGTCAAAAATTACAAACCATTAAAAAATTAGCATCTTTAAAATCAAAAGATGCTGGTAAAGTTTTGTTTCATGCTTATAAAACAGAGACAAATGGTGAGTTAAAATCTAAAATTAAAAAAGCTTTAGATTATATTAAACAGAATTTAAAGGCAGTACCAAAAGTAAAACCAATTGATGATGAAATGATTGATAATATCATTGAAGCTTATCAATCCTCTGACCCCCTCCAAGAAAAGAAAGCTTTAGAGTTTATAGTAAAACGTCAGGCTCATGAGTTAATACCTGAGTTAATTGATTTTGCAGAAGAAAGAGACGAAGCTGAATTTATAATTCGAGTAATAAGAGTTTGTTCACGTATTCAAACTAAAGACTTTAGTACTGATGTTGTTGGATTTTTAAACAACGAAAACCCACAAGTTGTATTTGAAGTTATTTCTTATTTTGAGCAAAGAAAGACTATTAAAAATAATTTAAAATCTCTTAAATCTATTCTCTTAAACCCTTCTAAAAAATTATCTTCCTATGTTTTAAAACTAATTTCAGACCTTGCAAATTCTGGTGTTGAAGCTGCTGGAACTCTATTAAAAGAACATCAAGAAGATTTAATTAAAAAGAAGCGCGCATCGATTCCAAATTATGTCCCTACTGAGGTTGACCCTGATTTACTTCCGACTAGAAAATCAGACAAAATAAAAGTTAAAAAAGAAAAAGCATCAGTACAATCAAAAGAGAAGGTAGTTCTTTATCGATTAAAAACCTCTTTAGATTCAAAAGATGCTAATGAACGAATTGATGCTATAAAAAAGATTGCTGCTACAAATGACCCCGAAGCAATTGATTTAATATATCAAAAACTAGGAACAGAAACACTAGAAGAGGTTTTAGCGAGTGTTTTAAATGGTCTAGGAGTTTTAAAAGCTGAGTCTGCACTTTCTAGTATTATAGGCTATTTAGAGCATGAAAATATAAATTTAAGATATGAAGCAGCTAAAGCTATGAATCTTATTTTAGGGCTAGAAAAAGTAAAACCTGCAATGGAAAAATTATTAAGAGATGAAAATAATCAAATAAAATCAATAGCAATACAAGGCTTGTTTTATTCTCAACCAAATGAATGCTTTTTACCCTTAACTTCATTAGCTGATCCAAAAAATATTGAAAAAAGTTTAGCTTGTATGGATTGTTTAGAAATTTTTCAAGATGATAAACATTTAACTATGATGCATAAGTTTTTTCATTCAGATTTAAGTGAAATTAAAAGTAGAGCTCAACTTATATTGAATGAGTGGCAGGGAGATAATGAAATTTCTAAGTTTATATTAAAAGACTCTGATGAAAACTTCACCCAATTTTATAAAAGTCATTTAGAAAAAACAAAACAAAAACAAGCTAAAGAAATTAGAGCGGCTGAAGAACAAGAAGCCGAAGAACAAGAAGCTGCAGAAAAAGAAGCAAAGGGTTCATTTTTTTCAAATATTTTAAAAAAGTTTAAGAAGTAATATCTATTCTTTATTTATATTATAAATATTTATCACTCCCTTTTTATAATTGTTTATATTATATATTTTCTTTGAGTAGCATTAATTTTTCTCAATACTTTGTTTTTTTGTTGGTACTTTTCCCCGTTTTTTATTTTTATAGTAAAAATAAAATTTTTTTAATTTTTTGGCTTTTGATATGTCTTGTTAGTATTTCTTATCAAAATTCTTTTTTTATTAATCTTACCCCTAGCTTTTATTTAAATAAGTCTTTATTAGTTAAAAATCTGTCTCCACAACAGTTTATTGAGCTTAAAGAGATATGTATAAAAAAGTATTCAAAATTATTTGATTTTGCAAGCTATCAAATGATGACTGATCAAAATGTATTATTTCAAGCAAATATAGATAGTAGTAAAACCCTTGAAGGTTTTGGCATCCAAATGAAGTCTAATTTAAGTAAGATAAAATATTTAGGAGGTGTACCAAGATTATTTGCTTATGCCTATGGAGGTATTGCTTATCATGATTTATTAACGGGTGAAATTGTTTTACCAACAAAATATGATTACCCAAGTACTAATTATTTTAGAATAAAATCAATTTATCATGAAGTTGGACATTCTTTATACTATGCTGATGATCTTGCAAATAATATTTTTCAGACTAAATCTATGCTTCACTCTAGTAATGATAATATTAAAGCTCTTGGATATTTAATGATTTTAGGTTTTACAGACTTTTCATTACTACCTTACTTAAAATTAAATCAAATTGACTTTTATAATGAGATTATAAAAAAAAGTAAGCAGAATCAAATTCAAGTAAAAAAGTACTATGTAGCAAATTTTTTAAAAAATTTGTTTAAAAAATCAAAGATTCAAAACAAAAGTGTAAAATATGGTTATAATAAATATTATCTTTCAAATACTTATTTGAAAACCTTATATTTAAGCTTAAAGGAGATTGATAATGAAAAATAAAGGAATGTCAGTTGTTGAAATTATGATTTCAATAACCGTATTATTAGCTTTCTCTATTCCTATGATTGGTTTAGCATCTTTGAGTAAAGCTTCGAGTAAAAGAAACACTACAAAAACACAAGCTTTATTAATTGCTCAATCTTATATTGATGATCTTAGATATAGCATGAATAAGTTTGGACGTGCAACAACACGAAAATCAATACTAATACCAAAAAAGTTTAAAGTTAAAAAGGTTTTTTCTGTTTACGGTACTTCTCCTGGTATAGTAAATTATTCTGTTACTATAAAATACAAAGAGTTTCGTAATGAAAAATCGATTACTTTAAATACTTTGATTTCACAAAAAGGTTCGGTATATGAATACTAAAGCTTTTACAATGGTAGAGCTGATGATAGCGATGTCAATTTTTACTATATGTATTTTAGGCTTGTATCGATTAAGTGGTACAGTTGGCAAAAATACAGTTAAAACTATTCAAGAGCTTGATGCTACTATGGATATAGCACAAGTTTATATGGTTTTAAGAAAAAGGCTAGCAAAAGTGGATAGCATACATTTTCCACCTTTAAAAGTAAATTCAAAAGAACTGAGCTTTTATATAGAAGGAGATAGATTTGATTATGAGTTCAAAAATAACTCTATACAAATATCCAAAAATCAAAAGCTAATATCTACTATCGTAAAGGGTCTAAAGTTATTTGAAGTATATCGCTTAGATACAAAATTGATGCAAATTAAATTTGTAATGAAAAAAAATGAGATTGAAACGAGGTTATATCTTGAAAACCTCAAATAACAAAGGTTCAGCATATCTTTTTGTAATTATTAGTTTAACGATTACAATGTTATTTATGTTACACTCGTTAAAAAAATCACGACAAGCAACGGTAGTTAGCTATAATTTACAGGATCAATTAAATATAGAAAATGCTCATTCGGCCTGTAAAACTTTTATGTTTCATAAAATTAAAACTTGGCCTATGCATAAAAGAGAATTTACTTTAAAAAATGAACAACTATCTTTTGGTAAGCAAACCTGTAGCATTATACCAATCCAAGAAAATAGTAGGCAATTAAGTTTTAGTTTTACTCTTAAAATTAGCTCTGTTAAATCAAAAAAAAGCAGTAAAAAAAGCTTTTTGGTTTACGGTAAGAGAAAAAGAGTAAATAGGCGTAGAATGTCTATACATTGGTTGATTGAAGATTATGAAGAAGATGCTTTTTCATATGATTTTTGATTTATGTACCAATCTATTTTTTCAATAGCTATTCCAAATATACTTTCAAATCTTTCTATTCCCCTTTTATCTTTTGTTGATACATTAATTATTGGGCATTTAGATAAAGTTTCATATTTAAGTGCTTTAGCGTTAGCCGGAATGATATTTAATCTGTTGTATTGGAGTTTTGGTTTTTTACGAATGTCTACTACAGCTTTATGTGCTCAATCATTATCTAATATAAATGATTTAAAAAATAACCCTATATCATGGTTTTATCGTTCTTTTTTTATGTCTATTACAATAGGTTTTTTAATAATTTTATTAAAAGTTCCGATTCAAGAATTATTTTTTATATATATTGATGCAAGTGCAGAAACAATTAAATTTGCTAAAGTTTATTTTGATATTCGTATTTATGCAGCACCTGCAACTTTATCTTTATATGCAATAAATGGCTACTTCTTTGGGATTCAAAATACTAAGGTACCTTTATACTTAACTGTTTTGGCAAATATATGTAACTTATGTCTTAACTATTTTTTTGTATATGAGCTCAATTATGATATTGATGGAGTTGCTTATGCTACTTTGATTTCTCAATACTTAGCCTTTATAGTTGCTTTGTTATTGATTATTAAAAGCTCTAAATATTCGACAACTCTTAAAGAAATTTTTGATTTAGATAGCTTTGTAAAGATTATAAAGGTGAATACAGATATTTTTATTAGAACATTCTGTTTGATTTCTAGCTTTTCGTTATTTACAATTTATAGTTCAAAACAATCAGATCAAATTTTAGCTATAAATTCAATTTTGATGCAATTTTATGGTTTTTTATCTTATGGAATGGATGGTCTCGCTTTAGCTGCTGAAACCTTAGTGGCAAAGCAAATTGGATTGAATGATAGGTCTTTATTAAAAAATATAATAAAAAAAATATGGTTTAGTTCATTTATTTTAAGTATAATTTATACAGTTTGTTTTTACTTTTTAGTTGAAGAAATAATAAGTATTTTAACGCATCATCAAAATATTATTTCAATTTCAAAAAAATACTTTTTATGGATTGTAATTTCTCCCTTGATAAACTCACCAGCTTATATATTAGACGGAATTTTTTTAGGGGCAATTCAGTCGAAGATATTAAGAAATGCCATGTTGATTTCATTTTTATTAGTGTTTTTACCTTGTCTTTATTATTTACCGACTGTTTTCGCTAACCATGGTTTGTGGTTAGCGATGTCATTATTTATGGTAGCTCGGTCTGTGACATTACTTTTTTATTATAAAAAGTTACACTTTAATTAAGATTGTTGATCTGGATGGTAGTTTAATTTTACGGCTCTTGCCACTAAAGGTACAACGGCTCGATCTAAAGTTTCAGGCAATATACGATCAATAGTTGGATTGACGATGCTGTAAGCTAATGCCCAAGCAGCAGCAAAATACATTGATTTATAGATTCTTGGTGAACCAGCATCTAGTGCTCCTCTAAAAATACCAGGAAAAACTAAAGCATTATTAACTTGATTAGGAAAATCACTTCGACCAGTAGCAACAATAGATGCTCCACCTTTTTTTGCTTCATCTGGTAGAATTTCTGGGTCAGGGTTAGCTAAAGCAAAAACAATTGGATCTTTTGCCATAGTTTTAATATCTGAAGCGTCGATGATTCCACCTTTACTGACTCCAATAAATACATCCATGCCTTTCATAGCATCTTTTAAAGAACCTGTAACATTATTAGGATTAGTAAACTTGAGTAGTTTAGACTTCTCACTATTTAAATCAGTACGACCTTTATGAATAGATCCTTTAGAGTCACATAAAATAATCTCTTTGATATTAATTTTATGTTGACCAGTTTCAGATTGGTTACCTTCTCCATGAAGTAGTTTTGCAATAGATGCGCCTGCTGCTCCAGCACCAGAAATTATAATTTTTAAATCATTTATCTCTCTATTTAAAACTCTACAGGCATTAATTAGGCCAGCTAATAAAACAATTGCAGTACCATGCTGATCATCATGAAAAACTGGTATACCAATGTCTTGTAATGCATCTTCAATTTCAAAACATCTTGGAGCTGCAATATCTTCTAAATTGATTCCACCAAAAACAGGAGCAATATTTTTAACAATATTAATAATTTCTTGTGTATCTTGAGTTTCAAGGCAGATTGGCCAAGCGTTTAAACCGGCAAATTGTCTAAAAATTAATGCTTTCCCCTCCATTACAGGAATTGCTGCATGTGCTCCGATATTACCGAGTCCAAGAACAGCTGATCCATCTGTCACAACTGCGATACTATTATTTTTAATAGTTAATTTTTTAGCTAAATTAACATCTTTGGCAATAGCTAAACAAGGAGCAGCAACACCAGGAGTATAGATTGTAGATAAATCATCCATATTATCAATGGGTAATTTTCCTCTAACCTCTATTTTTCCTCTTAAGTGCTCGTGTAAAATCATTGATCGTTCATCGTAACCAGACATAAAGTTCCCTTTTTAATTAAATAATGTTTGAATATACATCGGATTGATATGCTTTTATAGTAAAGTAATTTAATTGCTTTACTTTAATTTTTTTAGATTTTTCTAGAATGGAGTATAAAGTAAGTTCATTTTCATTTGATAAAAAGGGAATAGTTAATTGAAAGTCTATGTTTGATTTTGTAAAATTTAGTAAAATTAGGCAAAACTTTTCATGTAATTTTCTTACGAAAATAATTGTCCCCTTTGGGGATGATAAAAATAGTATACTGCCTATTTGTAAAACTTTTTGCTTTTTTCTAAATGAAATTAATAATTTAAGATTTGTAAATTCAGTACTTAAAAATCGAGGACTTTCCCAGTCCATTGGATAGCGATATCCTTCGTTATTATCAATTTTACCATCTAAACAAATTTCATCTCCATAAAATAAACAAGGAACACCTATATAACAAATTAACAAACAGGATAAAGCTTGGTAGTTTTGTTTAAGATTTTTGTGATTATATAATCTTGAGATATCATGACTACCAAGCATATTAATTTGGAGTAAAGATTGAGCAAAAGGTATTTCTAGTAAAGCGTTTTTTAAGGATGAAACTAAGACTTCTGAATCATGAAAATATTTCTTCATATTTTTTTGATCTAGATTTAGACCTAAAAACTTTCTGAGTGGTATTAAAAAACCAAAGTAATTTGTTACACAATCCCACATATTACCTTGTAGATAGTTACTAGCTTCATCCCAGTATTCTACTAAGATTAATGAATCATCGTTTTTTGATTTTAAGTGCTTTCTAATATCAGACCAAAGATTAAAATGTTCAAAGTAGTTTTGATCTCTTGTTAGTGAATGTCCTACATCAAATCTATATCCTTTACAATTATATGGCGGAGAAAGCCATTTTTTTAATATAGAGTTCTTTGATTTGTATATTTTTTCTTTAAGATTGTCACAAGTATAATCTAGGGTTAATAAGTTTTTAACCCCTTCCCATTTTTTAATATTATTTTGTGAATCTGTAACATAAAAGTCTATTTGATTTTGTTTCATCCATTTATGCTGATCTCCTGTATGATTAATTGAAATATCTAATATGTAGTTCATTTGATATTTGTCTAATTTTTGACTTAAAGATTTTAAAGATTCATTTGAGCCAAATACTTTTGCAATGTTATTGTAGTCACAACAATCGTAACCATGATGGCTAATAGCTTCAAATATTGGGTTTAAATAGATAGTTGTTATACCCAGATCATATAAATACTTAATTTTAGAGCTTACTCCAGATAAATTACCTCCAAAAAAATCCATACACTTTGATTTTTGGAAGCTATCTGGTTTTTGTGAAAAACTTTTGTAAATAAGCATTTCAGGAGTAGAATGTTTGTGTCGTAAATCAATACCTTCTTTGTAAAAACGATCTACAAATATTTGATATAGAATACTAGATAATAGCCATTTTGGATAAGATTTGTTTTGAAGATAAATAAAGTGTCGACTTTTAGTAGGGTTATTTTTTGAAATACCTTCCTTTGAATAATAAACAATATGTCCTTTAGTTGAAATTTCAAAATACCAAGAAATCCGATCACTTTTAAAGGATATTTTTTTATAAAAAAGCATAGCTTTATTATTTAAAACTATGCTTTTAAAAATACCATCTATTTTGTAATGCAAAACCACTTCTAAGTGATAAAGAGTATCCCAGTAATTTAGAGTAATTTTGAGATCTTGCTTATTAAGTTTGATATAACTATGGCTTGCATCACTAAAAACATATTGTTGACAATGGTTGGAAAACTTATCTAAATCTGTTTCTGAGTTCATTCTTTTGCTTTTGTGATAAGTTATTTTTAATAAATTGAATGGTACTATCTGGTAGTTGATTTTTGATATTTAAAAGATCTTGATTTGACATTGTATTTGTTTTGTTAAAAAGTTCATCCCAATTTTGATGTACTGAAAATTGATCTATCTTTATTTTATTTGTTGAACTTACTTCTTTAATATTATCAATTGTTTTATAAAATACTTGAGACACTTTTGTACTGAGACTAGTCTCTGTAATTTCATGAGTAGAAAAATTTAGAAAATAAAAAGATAAAAATATGGAGATAAAAGTAATACTAAAAAAAAGAATAAATCTATAAAAAATAGTAAATAATTTAGATAGCCTTCTTTGAAATTTTCTTGTTTGGTAGAAACGGTTTTTTTGATAAAAATCATCTTCATAATGTTGATTTTTTGGTTGACTAAGATAATCATAGTTTTCATCAAAAAAGTATATGTTAGTAAAACTTTGTTTGAGATCTTTTGGTAAAATTAATGCTTTTTTACGTGTAGCAATGGCATAATTTTGTATTTTCTTAAAGGTATTTAATAATGTAATGTCTTCATGAGTACAACTATCTAGGTCTACAATTAAGTGAGTAAAGTATGAGATATTAATTAGCTGTAAGGCAAATTTAATGCTAGAAACTTGGGTGAACAAGTTAGTAGTCTCTACCCATTGTATATGTAACACTTGATAAAGCTTGATATTTCCAACAAATAATACGTGATGGTTTGAATTAAACTTAGGATAATCCATTATGATTGGCTTTCAATAAACTGTAAAAAGTTTTTATCATACTGTTGAAATTCATAATTATATTTTAATGCTTCACTACAATAATGATCTAATAAAATTGTGTTTGTTTGAAAATGATTACTTTTTTTAAACTGTAGTTCAGAAGATAAAAAGATACTAGTAGTATTTTGGTGAGAGATGCATTGATAAACTCTAAGATCATTATAAATAGTGAAAGCAGATTTTTTATTTGAATGGTGTAGCTCAATTGCAGTTTGCAGAGTGTTTTGAATATAATTAGAATGAATAGATTCAAAAAACAATATAGTATGTTCATTATTACTTAAACTGTGCAAATAACCTGAGTATTTATGAATGATTTTATTTAAGATCTCAATATTTTCAAAATCATAAACTTTTAAGCAAATACACTGATATTTTTGTTTATTTTCAAAACAGTTTATTATTTTGTTTAATACTCTACTTTCTTGTTTATCCTTAAACTTTATTTCTTGATATCTTAAGTATAAAGATGTAATTGAGTGATTAATTTCTCCAAGATTGAGAGGGAAATATTCAGATGTAGTTAATGGCTTATTTGAACTTATTTGAGTCAAATATACTCTAGCATCATCCAGAGGTTTTATTAAAAATTGACGTAAGTAATAAGAAAGTATTAGAGCACATATCCAAATTAGTATTTGGACGTAAAAATACCAAGTATTTAAAGTAGATATTTTATTGTATAACTCATCTAAATTCTCAAAGAAAAAGAAGTGATAATCTTCTAAAGACTTAGAGGCTATAAAAAGTGAAGTAAAATCTGCTTTTGAATAGTTAAAGAGGCTACTAAAGTTTCCGGTATTTTGGGTTTGAATCCATTGTTTTTGGATATAAAAGGAAGATATCGGGAAGTTAAATTTTGGGTAGACAACTTTTTTTGTAACTTTTGAACGCACGATAAGAGATATATTTTTCATATATTTACTAGATAAATAGTTATTAATCATAGAAGGAATAGGTATCATGATTAATATAAAGTTTTCTAGTTTACTCCAGTTTTTTAATTTAGAATAATAGATATAATGACCGTCTTTATAATATCCCCACTTAGAGAAAAGTTTAGGATTATTTTCATGCATGAGGTGAGATCGTCTATTGATTGCATGATCGTTTTTTTTAATTATTTTTCTTGCAACCATATTTGTATGTTTGACTTTAAACTCTTTCACCTTGTTAAATGTGCTTTTTACACGATGAGTAATAACTTTTTGTAATATAATACCTTTAGAAAGCTTTCGAATTAATAGATTTGATACTAGTTTTAGTTTTTTAGGGTAAGTTTTAGTTTTGTAATTTTTATTTATATGAAAGATAAACCACTCTTTATTTTTATTACTAAGATTTTGTAAGGTATTAGTATTTAATGAGTTATTAATTTCATTTATTACATTTTGTTGAAAGCTAAAAAAATTGTTATCTATTGATTTACTTTTAGATTTCCAAAGGTTTTCTTTTTGTAAAACCTCTGTTCTAAATAAGTTATCTTTCCAAAAATTAAAAACACTAAAATTAACTAAATTTAGTAAAATACAAAGGATTAAAGTAATTGCAATGAGAGCATATTCAATACCTACTGAGTAGACTCTATATCCTCCAGCAATTTGTAAATAAATAATAAGAAAGGAAATTAATATAAGTAAATAATAATGATTAAATAGCCATTTAATATAGCTAGGAAAATATATTTTTAAGTTTAAACCAACCTTTTGTTTAAAAAGTATTTTATTTAGATTATTAACAGTTAAAGAATCATTATTTGATAGGCTTAAATCTGTATTAGAGTGTGTAAAAAGAGTGAGAGTTTCTGTTAAAAGTTGCTTATAGTTAATTTGATCTAAATGAACCATAAATAAAATAGTCTTATCTAAGTGTTGAGTATGCATAAATAAAATAAATTGTCCGTTTTTATAAATTATTTTGAATATATCTTGGTGGGATTGAAATTCTTTATAACTAATAGCATAAGGATAAATTCTTTCTATGATCGTTTCAAAATATGTACCCTTATTTTTAAGTGCTAAAAAAAATCTTTTAAACCATTTTTTACCAAAAAAAGATTCAAAATTTTTACCATATTGAAATAAAAACTTTTTATTTTTTTTACCTATGATAATCCCAGAATTAGAAGTAAAAACAGTTGGGTAACTTTTTATGGAGTTTTTCCATTTTTTTTGAGATAACATTTTTTTAATATTTTCTAAATATTCTAAAGAAATAAGCTCGCATAAACGGACTTTTGCATCATAATTCGGAAAAGGTTCTACTTCTTGGATACCTTGTAAAATATTTTCTTTTTGTTGTAAAATTTGCTTAAAAGTTTTAAGTTTTTTTTTAGTAAAGGTTTGAAAGTCGGCTTGGTAGAAAAAATAACTTAGAATAAAAAATAAAATAAGCCACAAAGTAAAAAATTGTATTTTATTAGTGTTCATAAAACTCCAATTCAAAACATTTAGATTGTATAAACTGTTTGTTTTCTTGTTTTTTACTTAAAGATTTTTCAACAAGAGTGCAGTTTAAAGATGAAAAAATGGGGTCTTGATAGTTTAATTGTTGTATCTCATTAAAATTAAAGTCACTACAAACTAATATAAACTTAGCTATTTTGGAGTTTAAGACATCATCTAAGTACACAGTATCAAAGATATATAAGTAGACTTCTTGATTTAGATGAGTTGCAATATTAGATTTTTTAATAAATTTTTGATCAATAGAGAAAACTTTATGGTCTATAATTACTAAAATCTGTTTGCTACTATAAAATGATAAGAATGACTTATTTGATAATGAGTGAATAACTTTTTGTTTTTCTAAGTAGGTATTTTGTTGAATAATTACTTTTTCTAACTCTTTAAATTGACCAAATCCAAGGCTATTTAATTTAAATTTTTTGTTGCTAAGTATTAGGTCGATTGATTTTGAAAGTCTTGTGATTGGTAACTTTATGAGATAAGTTAATATATAAGATAAAATTAAAAGGCTGATTATAAAAATTAATAAAGCTTTTTCTTGTTTTTTTAGGCTTTCACGATACGTTTGTATGTGTTTCGTAATATTGTATTTAACACTAATAAATATATTTTGTTGATTAGGATGCTTTAAAGAAGCATACATATAATGTTGATTTTTATCTTTAATATACATTAAGTTTTCATTTTGGTTTATTAAGGATAGCGCTAGAATATAGTCAAAGTTTTCATCATGATTTGTTAGTTTAGGAAAAGTAAAAAAATTTCGTGAAAAAAACATTTGTATTTTTACATTATTACTTTGGTAATTTTGAGCCTCTTTTGAGTAATTGGTAATAATTACATCTGTTTGTACCTTAGCAAATATAAGCCAGAACTTACCGTTATTATCGATAAAGTAGCTCCACATAGATTGGTCCATACCTTTAGTATTGTTATGAGATCCAAAGCTAAGTTGAAAAAGGCGATTGGGGTTACTCAAAAAATTTTGTAAAAATTCGGCACTATCAAAAACATTTTCTATAAATTCTTTTAAAATATTAACCTTTTTTCGATATCGATCTAGCTTGATAGGACTTGTTGTTTTTCTTTCCATTACTTTACCCATAATAATAGGGAAAATTAATCTAATAAATTGTTTTACGCTTAATTTTGATTTGATAGCACTAAGCCTATTATTTCGATAAACTTTATCTAGATTACATATAAAATAATCTAAACCAAACTTGTCAGATGAATCTTTAAGCAAGTCTTGAATTTTTTGATTAAAATTTTTACTATTTTCTTGTTTTGTTGCAATCATTAAATCAACAATGGTTTTGGCTTTGGCATTAATTTGATTTAGATGATTAGATAAGGCAAATTCATATTTGTTTTTAAGTTGAGATACTTTATATAAATGTGTTTTACATTGTGTTTCTATTTGAGAAATAGCTCTATTTTCATTGTCACTTAAAATGTTTGTCCCAACAATAGGAAAAAAGAGTAAACCAATTAGACTTAATAAAACAAGACAAAAAGTTATGAATGAAAATAGATAATACCGACTAAATATCATCAATATAATTAATACTATAGAGATAGCTATTAAATAGTTTTTTTTTAAAAAAACTAAAATATCTGATGTTGGTAAAATTAATGATTGGTGTGTTAAATCGTTATTAAAACTAATTTTATGTAAGTATATGCCAGGTATTTGGTTCATAGATGTAACACTGGCTACAAAACTTGATTTAACTCCATAGTTATACCTAAGCCCTAGTGGAAAGTAAATAGCACTTTTTTTATAGTTTATAAAATTTGGTATATATTTAGTGACTTTAATCCATTTATCTTTTTGATACTTATTAAAATCAATTAGTACTGATGAGTAATCACGTTTGTCTTTTGGATTTTTATAAAATAGTAAACTATATCTACTTTTTAGTAATTTAGAGTCTAAATAAAGAGTGAAAACAACCTTTAATATTTTGTTGTGTTTCGTTTTTTTTTGGCTTATTGAGAAAGCATAATTTGTTTTTGAAAAATCAATACAATATTTTCCCTCTTTTAGAATTATATCTTGCTTGGGTACTTTAGAATCTAATAAACTATCAATAGATAATTTTTGTACATCTATATTGGTTTTATTTATGACAAGGCAATCTAGGATATTACTAAATAAAAATATAAGTATGATTAATTTTACCAAAGTTGAATCCATTCGTAGATACAATCTCTAAATAAAATTTTAAATGCGACAAGAGTTAAAACAACTTTATATATTTGAACAAATAGTTTTTCAGATACATAATTCACTAAAATTTTTTTACCAACATATGTGCCTACAACTACACATACCATCATGCTTAAAATTAAATTAGTATAATTTTGAAAATCAAAATTTAAAACCTTTATATATAAAATAATTTTAATAGAGTGAACTAATAATTGGCATGTTGCTTTAGTAGCTATAATCATTTCTTTTTTTAAATTACTATGAATAAAAAATGGTGCTACTAATGGGCCTGTTGCTCCAACAATTAGTGAAAAAAATCCAGATAATCCTCCAGCAAAATAAAAGTTTGAAAATATAGGTGTTAGAATTTTCCATTTTTTAAATGGGAAATACAAAGAGATAAATATGAATATACTAATAAAGCCTTTTAAAAATATTTTAGAATGAGGAGATAATTGAACCACGCTTAAAAAGTATGCACTTAAGCAAGATGCAGGAATCAAAAAAATTAAAAACATTTTTACGTGTTTAAATGATATGTCTTTGAAAAATAAAATAGCTCTTGATGTGTTGCTAGTGAGTTGAGCTGCTCCATGAATAGGTACAACAATACTTAAGTCTAAAAACTGTAACATTACTGCTAAAAGAGTGATGCCTCCACCCATTCCTACGATAGCAGAAATTATAGCGGTTAAAAAAGCGGTTATAGATAATTGAAGAATCATTCGGTTTACTCATTTAAACAAAAAAAGCTATTGGATTTTTTAAATAATAGATGTAATATCCGCTAAATTATACTTCATTTGAAATGAAATAACTTTAATTATTTGTCTTTTTTGTCAAGGATAAGTAAAAACTTTCAGGATTTATTATGAATATGACTAATACAGGTGTTTTGATTATTTATACAGGCGGGACAATCGGTTCTATGCCAAGCAATCTAGAAGATTTAAATAGTCCTTTGATTCCTTGTAAAGATTTAAAAAAATTATTTTCTTTTATTGATGCTTACGATGATGAAAAATCTACAATGACTATAGATAATTATTCGATACCAATAGATACTTATTGTTGGGAGACTCCACTAGATTCATCAAATATTATGCATGAGCATTGGGTTAAAATTTGTAGAATCATACTTGAAAATTATTCAAAATATGAAGGCTTTGTCATCATGCATGGTACAGATACGATGGCTTATTCAGCATCTGCTTTATCATTTATGCTAGAAAACCTACAAAAGCCTGTAATTTTTACAGGTTCTCAGCGTCCACTTATTAATTATAGGTCAGATGCGATTCAAAATATTTTGACTTCAATTTTATATGCTTCACCAATTAGCTCTAAACTACAGATAATACCAGAAGTTTGTATCTTTTTTGGAGGTGGTTTATATCGTGGAAATCGATCGACAAAAATTTCAACAACAGCTTATGGAGCTTATGCTACACCTAATTTTGCGATGCTTGGTCGGGCTGGTAATACTCTTTGGATAAATAAAGATGTATTGCTAAAGCAGCCGATGCATTTTTTACGTACACACGATAATATTGAATCAAATGTAGCATCTATTGATATATTTCCTGGTATGTCGGTTAATTTAGTTGATAATATTTTAAAAACAGAAGGTTTAAAGGCTTGTATCATAAAAACTTTTGGCTCGGGTAATGCCCCTTCTACATCAGAGTTTTTAGAGGTCATTAGAGCGGCAGTTTTGCGTGGTATCATTATTATGGATATCACTCAGTGTTGGTCTGGTGAGGTATCACTTGGTAGATACGAAACTAGTAGTGGTTTATTATCATGTGGAGTAATTAGTGGCTTTGATATGACTATGGAATCAGCTTTAGCAAAATTATTTATTGTAATTGGTTTGGGTCACTCTATTGAGGAGTCTTGTGATATTTTACAAATTGACTTAAGAGGTGAGCAAACACAATCTGCCTTTAATTTAAGATATGGACAAGGTGAAATGCTTGAAGATAGTATTAATACAATTTCATTAGTACGTTCTATGACCTATAAACAAAGGTTTCATCCAATTGATTTAAACTATGCCCAATTAAGATTAACAGGAGTACATTTTTTAAATAGTGATGATACTGAAATTGAGTTTTATTTAGATTTACCAGATAAAATTGAACCAAATAAAAACCATGGCGTGCATTATTTAGGTACTTTAAATCACCACCAAGAAATGAAAAAATCATACGAAACATTAATTTTAAATATTAGTGAATCAGCAAAAATGTTAATTGATAACAGACACCCCCATAGTATTACTTGTGTTATAAAAAAAGGTTCATCTTTCAAATATGATGATATGAGGATTGTTTTATATACTAATGGCTTGAGGTAATAGCTTGTTTTGAAATTATTATTTAAAGACTTAATATTAACCGTGATATACTAGAATAACATTCAATTACCTATAGCTAATTTACGAGATTTAATTTAAATAGAAATAACTTTGAATAACACACTTTATTTAGGAATAACAATGAAAAAACTAATTCTGCTATTATCGGTTATAGCTTTAGCTATAATATTAACTGCCTGTACAAAAGTAGAAAAAACAGAAGAGATTCTTCTTCCCTTTCCAGTAAAAACTTTTGAAGTAAAAGAGCAATTTAAACAAGAAATTTGGAACTTTCCTGGTACTGTTAAAGCGCATAGAGAAGCTAAATTATCATTTCAAATGCCTGGAAATATTTCATATATTATAGCTAAAGAAGGTACAAAAGTTAAAAAAGGTACTATTCTAGCAAAGCTTGATGATAGAGACTTTAAGTTTTCTTTAGATGCCTTAAAGGCACAGTTAAAAAGTGCGCAATTATCTAAAAAAAGAGCAAAAAATTTATATTCTCAAAAAGTAGCAACTCAAGAGTTTTTAGATAAAGCTCTTACAGCCTATGATGTTATTCAAGCAAAAGTAAATAAAGGTTTAAAAGATCTTGAAAAAACAGTTCTTAAAGCCCCTTTTGATGGAATCATCACAAAAAGATATATGGAAAGATTTCAAGAAGTTGGAAATAGTCAAAAAGTTATTTTACTTCAAGATATCTCAATATTAGATATAGATTTTGATATTCATGAAAAATTAATGGGAGATAAAAATAAACAGAATAAAGTTGAATTGAGTGCTTCTTTTGACTCTCTACCAAATAAATCTTTTCCACTTACTATTAAAGAAGTTGAAACTCAAGCAAACCCAAATACGATGACATATCGTATTACTTTATCTATGGAAAATCCAAAAAACCATCGAATTTTACCTGGTATGAGTAGTATGGTTCGAGCTTATCTTAAAGATGAGCAAGAAAAATATTTTGTTATACCAAGCACTGCTATATTTTCTTCTGATGATAAACAATTTAAAGTTTGGTTATTTAAAGAAAATAAAGTCGTCTCTCAGATTGTTAAAACTGGTTTCAATGAAAATAATATGATTGCTATAACTAAAGGTTTAAAAGCAAAAGATGTTGTAGTAAGTGCAGGAGTACACTTTTTACATGAAAATCAAAAAGTCAAAAAATATAAAGAGGTATTAAAGTGAATATTGCCTCATACAGCATAAATAATAAAGTTGTTACATGGATGCTAGTTATCATCTTATCAGTTGGTGGCTGGATTTCATTTGATAAGTTGAGTCGTTTAGAAGACCCAGAGTTTACCATCAAAGAAGCTGTAATTATCACTAGGTATGAAGGAGCGACTTCTAAACAAGTTGAATTAGAAGTAACAGATAAAATTGAAGAAGCTGTACAACAAATGAAACAGATTGATGAAATTAGATCAATCTCAAAACCAGGATTATCTATCATTTATGCTCAAATGAAAGATAAATACGACAAAAACACTTTGCCAATGGTCTGGAATCAATTACGAAATAAAGTTAGCGATATTAGAAAAGAACTACCTACAGGAGTTCAGGAATCTTTTGTTAATGATGACTTTGGAGATGTATATGGTGTCTTTTATGCTTTAACAGGTGATGGCTTTTCTATGAAAGAGCTCGCTGATTTTGCCACTTTTTTAAAACGAGAGCTCCTACTTGTTGATGATGTAGCTAGTATAGATATTATGGGAGTTCAAAAAGAGGCTATTTACATCGATTTATCTAGTAATAAATTATCATTATACTCTGTAACTCAAAATCAAATTTTTGATACATTAAAAGGATATGACTCTATATCAGATGCAGGAGAAATCAAACTAGGGTCAGATTATATTAAAGTGTTTCCTACAGGAAGCTTCAACTCTGTAGAAGAAATTAAAGCAATTCAAATAAGAGGTATTGATGGAGTTATTATCGAATTATCAGATATTGCTAATATCTATCGATCTTATGTTGAACCTAGCGAATCTTATTTGAGATTTAATGGAAAAGAAGGAATAGGACTTGGTATTTCAACTATTAGAGGCGGAAACGTCGTCACCATGGGAAATGGTTTAGATAAGCGCCTAGATGATCTTAAATATAAGATTCCTGTTGGTATGAAAATTAATATTATTTCTCATCAAGCTGACTCTGTTAAAAAGTCAGTGAATGGTTTCTTAGTAAATCTTTTAGAGGCAATACTCATTGTTATTTTTGTTTTAGTACTTTTTATGGGAGTACGTAGCGGTTTATTAATAGGTTCTATTCTTTTACTTACAATCTTATCAACCTTTCTATTCATGCATATGTTTTCAATTACTCTTGAAAGAATATCACTTGGTGCTTTAATCATTGCACTTGGAATGTTAGTTGATAATGCCATTGTTGTAACAGAAGGTATATTAATTCAAATACAAATGGGAAAAGATAGATTTAAATCATCTATTAAAATTGTTGAAGAAACAATTACACCATTACTTGGAGCTACAATTATTGCCATACTAGCCTTTTCTGGTATTGGGCTGTCGCAAGATGGTACTGGTGAATACTGTAGAACTTTATTTTATGTAATATTAATTTCTTTGATGATGAGTTGGGTATTAGCTGTTACGGTTACACCTATGTTTTGTTATTTATTTATAAAAGAACAATCTCCAAAAGACAATACAGGTACGAATGCTTATGATGGCTGGTTTTTTATAACTTTTCAAAAGGTTTTGAAATTTTTTATTCATTTTAAGTACATAACAGTAATATCAATGTTTGTACTTATGGTAATAGCAATTCAAGGTTTTAAATATATTCCTGAAAGCTTTTTTCCAAGCTCAACTAGGCCTCAATTTATGATTAATGTTTGGATGCCACAAGGTAGACATATTGATGAGATTAACAAATCAATGTCCAATATCGAAAAATGGCTTATGAAAGATAAAAAAGTTAAAAATGTATCAAGTTTCATCGGCTCAGGTGCACTTAGATTTATGCTGACCTATAATTCAGAAAGTCCAAATAGATCTTATGGACAATTATTAGTGACAGTTAGTGATTATAAAGATATTGATAAATTGACACAAAGGTTTTTAGATTTTGGTAAAACTCTTTCTCCTGATTTGTTATTTAATGTTAAAGCATTTGCATTAGGCCCAGGAAAGGGAGGCAAAATTGCTGTTAGATTAAGTGGACCAAATGAAGATGTTTTACGTAAATATTCTCAAAAAATTTTAACTTTAATGAGAAAAGAACCTAATACAAAAGGAGTTCACATTGATTGGGGAGAACGAGTTTCAGTATTAAAACCTAAATATGACGTAATTAAAGGGAGAAAGCTTGGTATTAGTCGAAAAAACCTAGCTGACACTATTAAATGGGTATTAAATGGACAGGTTGCCGGAACCTACCGAGAAGGAAGTAAGCTTATTCCTATTATTTCAAGGCCTCCTCTTAAAGAAAGAATAACACTTAATAACGTTAAACAAACAAAGATTTGGAGTCAAACAACAAATAGCTATGTTTCGATGGATCAAGTTATTAATAGTTGGGATCTTGAACCATCAGATTCAATTATTCGACGCTTAAATAGAAAACGAACAATGAAAATTGAATGTGATCCAATTACAGGCGTTGCAAGTAAGGTTTTTTGGAAAATTAAACCAAAAATTGAGGCTATTCAGCTACCTGATGGGTATACAATAGAGTGGGCTGGAGAGTATGAAGATACTGGTAAAGCTCAAAGAAACTTAGCTTTAAATCTTCCATTAAGTTTTTTAGCAATGTTTGTATGTTTAGTTTTATTATTTAAAAATCTAAAATTTGCGATTATGATTTTTTGTACAATTCCCTTGTCTATTATTGGAGTTTCAGCAGGTCTTGTAAGCCTGCAACAATCTTTTGATTTCATGTCACTTCTTGGTTTTCTTAGCTTGTCTGGTATGGTGATAAAAAATAGTATTGTTTTATTAGAGCAAATTCAAATTGATCTAGCAGAAGGTAAAACTCCTTATACAGCAGTAATAGAAGCTACAACTTCAAGMATWCGNNSWRTKGSAWTGGCWGNNATKANCRCNGTWCNNRRTAYKMKYCCTYTNNTTTYARATKGNNYWTYYWWAKWKSWTKMGSTRTTAYYWTCNWTGNRRMRGGYTNAAKKWTTGNNACTWTNNTKSCWTWWMTSGWMAKMSSWTGNYKATNTSTYANTKTTTTRTNRRGTGRWWGWANATYANGARWTYTMTNWWWAWGNKMGAMAWTWTGGNNAMRRAAYTANCTGRAWMTACNNAGNYWWTMTTYACNKMTANWWAMTWGNCSTTNNTYTKCNRASKTRKATTNTMWTTMCTNNTWYWWTGKSWRKAYTTNNMTRCNCWTTNNMTGGKCNTNCNWKTTTWRRKTKCANNWRCAKSTTWWWTWRCMANAAAAAAGTTCAAACTAAAACTCTTTTCTTTATTATTATTTCTTTAGTATTGTTATTTGTCCTTGTTATGGGGATAGTGACTAATTTTGGAGATAAAATACCACTTTCTATAACAACTTTGATTATATTTATAAATTCCTATTGTGGTGCATTTCTTTCAGCTCATTTACAAGTTATTCATAAAAAATATGACGAAGTATTTATAAAGCTCCATGACTCAGAACATAAATCTCCTTGGGAGTTTATCTTTATTTGCATACTTATTTTAAATTATGTTCAAGCCAGATTAATTATGTATATTTTAGGTTTGGGTTAGATAGTGAATAATAAAAAACTAGATTTAGCTGAACATTACTTAAGCATCGAAAACCCTCAAAAATGTATAAATATACTTTCAGAAATAGATTTTAATCAACAATCTGATATTCAGTTTTATTATTTATGGGCCAAAGCTAAGTATGACTTATCTGAGTATAGAGACTCTTATGAGACTTGTTTAAAAGCATTAGATATTGAACCTCATGATGAGGATTTTTTAGCTTTAGCCGCTTATTCTATCAAATATATAGGTTCACTTTCTGAAGCTGAAAACTATATTTTATTGGCACTCAATGAACAACCACATGACGATGAATATATTGAGTTTTATGCTAGTTTACTTCTTGGAGCATATAAATTTGAAGAAGCCAAACAATATGCTTTAGATGGACTACAACACTCACCAGAATCAGAAACTTTACAATCTTTTTTAATGATTTTAGCACTAATGGATGGTGATTATAAAAAATCAGAATCAATGGCACTTAATATTTTAAAAGTAGATCCCTATTCTTCTATTCCACATTATTCACTTATGAGTCAATTTATGGAGCAAAAAAAGTATTCTAAAGCTTATTTTCATTGTTTAAAATTAGTTGAGTTAGACCCTACTGATAGTGATATTTGTGGTATAGCAAGAAGTATAAAATTATTAACCCATTGGACAACGGCTCCAATATCAATAACAAGCCAATTAACAAGCTCTTTAGCTCTTCAAATAACGACTCTAATTTTATTGGTGCTTATATATTTAAACTTATATGATGCCTTTTATTATTTTTTAGTAACTTATTTGACTTTTTATTTGTACTCTTGGATTATACCTATTTTAATTATTGGACTTTTTGGAGAGGATGACGACGATGACTAACGATAAAATAAATGATTTAAAGCAAGCTTTAGAACTATGTCCTACAAATAATACATTAAGACAACTATTGGCAGAAGCTTACATTGATGAAGGTGAAGGCTTTACTGCTTTTGAGCATTATAAAGTTATGTTTGCTAATGATGGTATTGATAATAATTTATTGGTTGATTTAGCCAATGAAGCTATTGATTATAATCAAACTGAATTTGCAAAAAAGCTCTTACAAAAAGCTATTTCATCAGGAGTCGTAGAGGGAGTTAAAGAGCTTCAAGATTTTTTTAATAAAAATGAAAAAAATAACGGAATTATTCATTTGGTACCTAAAAAAAATAATCATCCAATTGAAATAAAAGAACAATGCTCTTTTATAGATGTGGGAGGATTATCTGAAATTAAAAAAGTAATTCATCGAATGATAATTTTACCTAATAGTAGGCCTGATCTATTAGCAAAATATGGGAGAAAAGCTGGGGGAGGAGTACTTTTTTATGGTCCTCCAGGTTGTGGAAAAACCTTATTAGCTAAAGCAACTGCTGGTGAATGTAATCTTCCTTTTTTTAATATTAGAATAGAAGATATATTAGACCCATATATTGGAGTTAGTGAAAGTAATTTACATGAAGCCTTTGAACAAGCCCGAAGAAACTCGCCGTGCGTATTGTTTTTAGATGAGATTGATGCTTTAGCTTATTCACGAAATAGGCAATCAGGTGATACTATGCGAATTTTAGTAGATCAGTTATTACAAGAGTTAGATAGTATAGGTTCTGAAAACACAGGTATTTTAATTTTGGCTGCAACTAATGTTCCTTGGGATCTAGATGATGCTATTGTTCGTCCAGGTAGATTTGATAGAAATATATTTGTTCCACCTCCTGATCTTTTAGCTCGTGAATCTATTTTAAAATTAAAACTAAAAGATTTTTTTATAGATCATAAACATCTAAGTATAATTGCAAAAGAGACTCCTTTGTTTAGTGGTGCAGACCTAAATGCGCTAACTCAAAGAGCAATTGATAAAGTAATAGATGAAGCTCTTGAAACAAATACAGAACCCCCTTTAGAGAATAAACATTTATTAGAAAGCTTAAGAGAAATTACCCCTAGTACATTAAATTGGTTATCTAAAGCAAAAAACTATGTAGAGTTTTCTAATAAATCACGTAAATATGATGATGTAGATAATTATCTAAAGTCTAAAGAAGTTAAAAAATATCGTTTGTAATTGATACATTTTTGTTTAAACAGGCGAAAAATAAAAAGCAGTTAACCAAACTAGAAAAATTAGAAAAACGATAATCAATTGGCTTTTATATGAGATGGTTTTAGAAACTTGTATTAAGAGCTTTTTATCTAAGTCATTGATTTGTTGCTGTAGCCAATCATCAATTATTTTAAATTTATTTTTAAAAATTTTATCATCAGATAAGGGTACAAAAATCTGTCTGACATTTGTGCTATCTAGCTCTTTTTTAGTGTCAGTAATTTCAAACCAAATTGACTTTGTTTGTTTTAAGTTTAAACATTCAATTTCAAGGTGTGCTAGTTTTGAGATAGCATAGTTGTTTTCGGAGTCTGGGTCTTTAAAATCATTTAAGACAATGTTTTTCATTGATTTCTTATAGTTTTGGGCAATGACTAGAGTTTTTTGATCTTTGGCTTTAAAATCATCAATTAATAAATAACAAACCATCAATTGAGTCCACTTAATTAATAAATTATAGCTGCTTTTATGATTGACTAGATGGATGGTAAATGTATCTCCAGTAGCAGTAATATAGTTTTGTAAATTAACTATAGTATTATTTTCTAACTTATGAAGAGAAATAAGTATATTTTTTTGCTTAGAAGTAAAGAGTGTTAATGTTGGTTTTTTAGTTTCACTTTCAAAATCTTTTGAGATTTCTTTTTGTAAAAAAGTAAGAAAGTCATTGTAATTAATAGGCATCTATTTAATTAAAGATAGAGATATTCTGTTTCTTTTTAAATCCATGTCTGTAATTTCTACATCTACTACTTGACCAACACTAAATTGCTCTAAAAGAGTCTGATGTTTTGGTGCTTGAGATTTATGTAATAAACCATTTATTTTAACCCCTAGGTCTATAAAAACTCCAAAATCAACAATATTTCTGATAGTCCCTTGTAAAATTGTACCTCTTGAAAGGTCTTCTAGTTTAGTAATACTATTTTTAAGCATAGGCGCTTTGAGTAAATCTCTTGGGTCTAAGCTATCAGCAACTAAAGCATTATAAACTGTCTCTATAGTGATAGAGTTTTCATTTAAGCTCTCAACAAAATGAGAAAGTGACTTGTTTTTTAGTTTGTTTTTAATTGATTCTTTATCTGTATAAAAATCTTTTAGACTAAACCCAGCAACTTTTAAAATATCTGTAGCTAAATTATAAGACTCAGGGTGAATAATAGTATTATCTAATGGGTTTTTAGATTGTGGAATCCTTAAAAAACCAGCACATAATTCAAAAGCTTTTGGACCTAAACCTTTTATTTTAAGTAACTCTTTACGAGAGTTTATAGACCCTTTTTCTATTCTATAGTTATATACATTTTTTGCTAAAGTTTTTGACAGACCAGATACGTATGATAATAAATGATATGATGCTGTATTAATATCTACTCCAACATGATTTACTACTGATTGAACCTCTCTTAAAAGCTCATTAGATAAGTCTTTTTGGTTCATGTCATGTTGATACATCCCGACTCCTATAGATTCAGGTGGAATTTTAACAGATTCAGCAAGAGAGTCTTGGACTCGTCTGGCAATTGAAATAGCTCCTCTTACAGTTACATCTAAGTCAGGAAACTCTTCAATAGCAGTTTTAGAAGCAGAATAGACAGAAGCCCCTGCTTCTGATGCAATTAAATAAGAAATCTCTTTTAATGATTGAGAAGAGATAAGGTTTGATATGAAGGTTTCTGTTTCTCTTGATGCTGTACCGTTTCCGATAACAATTAGATTAACCTTATATTTTTGTATAAAAGAAAGAACAGTTTTTTGTGAATCTAAACTATTTGAAGTATGTGGATAAATTGCTTTATAATTTAAAAAATTACCATGAGCATCTACAACTACACATTTACATCCTGATCTAAAACCAGGGTCAATACCTAAAATAACTTTACCTTTAATAGGAGGGGTTAGTAAAAGATCTCTTAAGTTTTTAGAAAATACACTAATTGCTCTTGTTTGTGATTTTTCTCTTATAATTGAGCGAACTTCTCTTTCAATAGATGGAGATAAATATTTTTTATAAGCTTCATTTACTGATTTTTCAAGAATCTCACTATAGGCTTGATTTTTTTGAAAACCTGCCATTCTTTCAAATCTATCGATTGGGCATATTGGTAATGTAAAAGCTAATTTTAAAAGTTTTTGTTTTTCTCCTCGCTCTAAGGCTAGAAGTCGGTAAGATGGTATAAAAGCTACTTTTTGTGAAAAATCGTAGTAATCTTTATAAGTTTCTTTTAAATCTTCATTTTTGGTTTTTTTTGAACAAATATAAGCATGTTTTAATAAAGTTTCTCTAAGATATGCTCTTATTTGTACATTGTTATTTATTTCATCTGCTAAAATATCAATAACACCGTTAATGACTTCTTGTTCGGTTTTTAAGTCTTTGTTTAAGTAATTAGAAAACAGATTAGAGTCTTTTTTATGAAAGTATTTAATTTGATCGGCTAGTTTTTGTAAACCTAAATCTCTAGCTTTTTGAGCTTTTGTTTTTCGAGATGATTTAAAGGGTTGATAGATGTCTTCTATTTCACTGAGAGTTTTTGCACTTAATAATTTTTGTCTTAGTTGAGGGTTTAATACTTTTAAATCTTCTAGTTTATTTAATACTGATTCACGTCTATCTTCACGTTTTAAAATAGATTTTTGAAGGTCTTCTATTTCTCGTAAATCAATTTCATTAATTTGGTTTGTTGCTTCTTTTCGGTAGCGAGCTATAAAAGGTATGCTAGCATCTTCACTAAAAAGTTTTAATACGGCTTGAACACCGTTTTTTGATAAAGATAAATGGCTTGATATTTCGTTAATTAAGTTATTATTTATCATAGTTCGTACAATTGGTAGTCTTGGCATAAAAAGATATTTTCTTTTTTTAACTTTAATTTGTCTACTTTATGTACCTCTAAAAACTTTGTATCAGTAGAAAAGATATCAAAAGCTTCTTGGGCTTCTTTTAAGATGACTTCTTCTAAATATTTATCAGTACTAGTTGGGTCATGATGTGTAATACCAACTTTTTTAATGTTTGATGCGATAGCTAACTTTACTAAACCTTTTGGGGTGCCATGCCCAAAGTTAGCTGTTTGTGTTTGATATTTAAACTCATCATATTGTCCATCGATGATAGCTAAGTCAACATCTTTTAAATGCTTTTTAATGTCCATAGAGATACCTGCTGTATCTTCATGGTCTGTTAAGAGTACAAAAACTTTAGAACTTGTTCGTTCCTCAAAGCGATAAGATATACAAGTAGAATTACCATGATTAGTAGTAGTCATAGTTATAATCAAACATTCATCAATATTATAGCTTTTTTCTCTCATTAAAAACTGTTTATTACCATTTAAGATACGTCTATATTCGTCTAAGTTTAACTGGGTAAAGCCACCTTCTGGGTGAACAACAACAACTTCTACATCAAAATTAGTGAAAGTTGAAAAGGTTACTTTATGTCGTATACGTTTAGCATCTACAGGAAAGTATGGCTGTTGAAAAACGTGATCCATCATTTCACTTAAACCCTTATCTCCATCTTTTGGACCGTAAAAAGCCATGGGAATATGATCAATAAAAGTAGGTGGAGCTAAAGTTAAACCTAAAACATGATCCCAATGATAGTGGGTAAACATCATTACATAATTTAAATTTTTGACTGGTTCTTCAAGGTAATGTCTACCAGCAGGTACAAAACCTGTACCTGCATCAATCATTAACTTTGTACCTTTTGGGATGCAGTCTGAAATTACTTCAAAACAAGTTGTATTTCCACCATAAGTTTTACTATCTGGGTTGTTAATAGCTATTGAGCCTCGGCAGCCCCAAGTTTTAATTTTCATAATATACACTTCTTGTTTGATTTCATTTCAGTTTTTTTATTATACTACATTAATTATAAGAAGTAAGATTCAATAAAATAATTATAATTAGCTTGTTATCAATACCAAGGTATTTACTCTTTGATTTGTTATTTTATATTGTATTTTGACTTTTTTACCCATAGAAAAATTTTGGTTTAAGTCCTTTGTTAAAAAACCTTCTATATAGTTTTGATTTATTGTATCAATTTGGAAGGCTTCAAAGTAAAAAAATGTCTTCACAAGGGGGAAAACAGCCTTATATACAGACTCTTTTGCTGAAAAAATAAGTGTTAAAGCAAGCTGTTCATCTTGAGTAAATTTATTGACTATATTTATTTCAGAGTCACTAGCAATAGACTTTTTTACTCTTTGAAAAGTTTTGTCTTTGATTTTGTATTCACAGTCAATGCCAATAGATAAAATCTTATTTGATTGAGCAATGACTGCACAGGCGTAGTCTTTAGTATGCGTTATACTTCCACAAAAACCTGTAGGCCAATTTGATGTACCATCTTCATTTTTAATCAATTGAAAATGACTGGTATCAAATACTGAAACTTGTTTAAAAGCTTCACGAGCACAAAAGCGTCCAACTAAGTAATCTCTTTTTCTTTTAGAAGCCCATGAGTCACTTTTATCTGGTAGATGTAGATTTAAATTTAAAAAATATTGATAATCATAGCTATCAGATTTATACTCAATATCATGATAAAAAATAGTTTTATTTGAAAAATACATTTTCTCTAATGGGTATACTTGTTTGATGCTCTAAAGTTTTTATTTTGAATTGATTATTTTTAAAGTCGATACGTAAATACAATTTTTGAAATGGATAATAGTCTCCATTTTTTAAACAAACTTTATTAGCTTTAATATTTTTGTTATCAAAGTGCTTTTTAACTATTTTATTACCTAGTTTTGATATTTTATTTCCAAATATTACTAATTGAAAACACTTTTCTTTTTTATCTTTAAAAGAAGGAATAGAAAAAACAAAATTATAGTAACTATGATGCCTAGATCCCCTATCATCATCTATTTGTCCATGACTAATTTCTTTATATGCTCCAGTTATGTAGTTTTCTTTGTCTAAATACTCTATAGGTATGTTTTGTTTACCAATTAATTTAATACTTTTAAGGGCTATTTTATTAATTTTATTGTCTTCATAAGAGCCTCTAAAGTCTACGTGCATTAAAGCTCTATGCTTAAAACCATTACTATGTTTTACTTTTTGTATATGATAGAAATATGGTTGTAAAGCATTTAAATATTTGTTTTGTTTGTTAATAAAAAATTGAGATTCTTTTATTAATAAAACTCCTTCTTCTTGTACTAAAAAGTGTGCGTTAAGAGGGGTTACTTTTCCTAAAAAAACAGGTATATCTGTAAATACATCGTAGAGCTCATCTGCAACTCTTAAGTGATAAACACCTTGGTTAATTTTGATCTCTTTGAAGTACAAAGTAGCTGGAGTGTATATTTTGCCATTTTTAGTTTTTCTTGGAATCAAATCAAAATCAATGGATGGTACTTCAACGACATATTCAGGACTATTTTGAGATTGGATAGCAACTTTTAGGCTTTTTGGTTGATTAATGAGAGTCTCTCTTAATAATAAAATACTGATTAGTCCTTGACCTTCTTTTGCCATACGTTTTAATCGATATTTATTTAAATGAATTTTTGCACTAAGTAAACTTTTGGGAGTACTAAAAGTAGACATAGTAAAATAAAAAAAGAAGAAAACTTTAAGACTCACTAAAAACCTCAATCCCAGTTAAGGAGAGATTTAGTAATGTTGTATTGCCACAGTTTTTACAAGAAATTAGTATAACTGGTACATAGTTTAAATCATCTTTTTTGAGGGTAGTTGGGTCTTTTGCCTGTGTTAGATTATATAAACAATGTTCGATACCAAAATCTGACTCTTGGCAGTATGGACAACCTGATTTCCATTTTTTTTGTAAGTGTTGTATTACTTTTTGAGGGTCAACTTTTATCATATTATTTAGCCTTTATTATGCTAAGAGTTAACGGAATTAATTTATCAATACTTTTTGCATCGATTTTAATATATCCACCAATAACTGTTAAATTAATTTTGAGTTTTGATAAAGGAGTTTTTTTATCAATAGGAGATATTTGAACTTGTGCAATATCTTTGATGACCTGAGGTTTCTTAGAAAATAAATAGGCTATATCAATGATAGTATTTAATTGTTTGTCTTTTGCTTTCATTTCAAAACTCATACCAGATGGGACTCTTGTTTTTACTGCAATTAAGGGACTAAAGTTATTTTTTGAGGTTTTGATGCCTAAATCATAAATGAGTTTTTTACCTTTGTCATCCATTAAAAAATCACTTTTAGCAATAGCAATAGAGTTTTTTTCCATGGTTTGAACGCAGCCGCTTAAAAATAGAGCTATAAAGATAAAAGTAATACTAATTAATATTTTCATGTTTAAATCCTTTAAATATTTATATTTAGAAAATATAAATATACTACTTTTTTGTAAATGAAACTAATTTAAATGAGGTATGTTCTAAAGAGAACTCTTCTACAAAGTCATAAAAGGGTCTATATCTTCTAGCTTTATTATTTTGATCAAGTACCCAAAATACTTTGCTAGTATCAAAATCAAAAACTTGCAAGCCAAGATGGTAGTTAGATTTAATCCATTGAGATTCTATCAAGTTTTCGATCCATTTAATTTGTTTAATGTTTGGTAGCTGATAGTTATATTCAGTTTCAAGATAATTTAACTTGTCAATAAATTGATTTATTTGTTTTAAGTCTATATTGCTTACAAAAAGTGATTTACTTTTAATACTTGAAGGGTTGTTATCGATGATTGACTCAAAAATTTCTTGTTTAATAAAACTTTGTGATATAAAAAAACCAATATTTACATTTGGTATAAACGACATACGAAGACCACAAAAACTTTGATAGTCATCTAAAAAATTAGTGTATCTTGCACTTGTATCTAACACTTTATTATATTTATATTGTGAAATTAAATCTAACCAGTTAATGGAGCTTATTTTACAAAAATTAATCTGAAAAAATGATAAAAATATTAAAAATAGGTGATCTTTTTGAGAATAATTAGTTTCAATTGAAAAAATACAAAACTTAGGGTGTTTAGCATATAGAGTTAATTTTAAACTATCGTTGTTTTTTATAGCTTCAATGATAAAGTTTGTTGATTGGTATGCTAGGTATTGACCTTGATGGCTTTGATATCTTAGTTGATGCTCAAAATCATCACATTTATACAAATTAAATGGTTTAAATACATCTAATTGAAAAAACTGGTCTAAATTAGTTTTTGAGGGGTAAATATTTTGATTGAGTAGTAATTGAACAATAGATTCAACTAATAAAGGTGTTTTTAATAACTGTTTAATATTATGTTTATAAGGGTAATAGATAGAAATTAAAGTATCATTTTTTGATATAGATAATACTTTTTTAATTGAACTAAGCTTTAGATAAATTTTATTTTCTTGAAATAGAATAGAAATTTGTTTATCAATAGCATCGATCTGATTTTGAAATTTTCTTTTAATGGATGCCTTTTTAAACAAACCGCTTAAAATTAAATGGTGAAAAATCTGCCTTGATAAATTATTTAAGTCTTCGTTTATTTGAATGAGATTTATCCTTTAGTAAAACTTTCAAGTTAATTGTACAAAAAAAACGTTTATTTTGGTACATAAACTAGACTTTTACATCTTTTTTGTCTTTATTTGTTTATTAATTTTAAATATGTTTATTTACTTCATTTTATATATAACACTTTTTATTAGCAATTCTCATTGTGAGCCGTTTAACTCACACAAAATGATTATGTCTATGCACAGCGATTTTGGTCCAAGTGCTCTTTATCGTACCCCAAAATATAAATGGTTTAAAAATGAAGTCAAACAGATAAAAAAAGATATTTCTTTGACTAAGAAACGTTTATTACTTCTAAAAAAAAGAAAAGAAGTAAAGAAAAAAAATCTACCACCATTACCACAAAAAATTGTTATTCCAAAATCTATTGATCTAAGTTTTGATTTAAAAGGAGTGCCTTTGTATTCACAAGGTGTAGTTGACCCCTTTGATCCTAGAGGTAGAAAAGGACAATATCCTCAAGGTTATTGTGGTCCTACATCAATGCAAATGGTTTTACAATATTACGGAATCAAAAAATCTCGTGATTATTTAGCTTTAACAAATGTTGGGGCTGGTAAAATGTATGTACCTGGTTTAGGTAGCTTTTATCCTCGAATGGTAATTATGGCAAAGCATTTAGGTTTTACAAAATCACGTTTATATATGAATCAAGAGTATAGTAAGCTAATTAAATCAGTAAAAGATGGAAGACCACAAATAGTACGATTTACAGGACGAATTAATTATCAAGATGGTACTTCATATAAGCCAAGGTCTGGCCATATAGTTGTTGTTAAGGGTATTCAGCCAAATGGAAATTTAATTATTCATGATCCTGGTCGTGGTAGACAAGTTAGAGTTATGAATCCCTCACAATTTTTAAGAAATTGGCATGGTATAACAGTTGATATTAAAGCTTAATTTTCTCAAAGAAATTATCTAATTCGTTTACTAAATTTTTAGTACTATACTTTTGCATAGCTTCTATAAATGAGTTTGAATATTTAGATTTTTTAATATTACTCATTTTAAACATTTCTTTTAATGCTATATATAAATCTGAGTATATAAATTTGCTTTTTAAATGAGTAGGTAAAAGCTCTGGATAACTAAGTCTATCTGGCAGTAGTCCTATACAACCATAATTCATAGCTTCAATGACTGAGATTCCGTAGTTCTCTTGTAATGATGTACTGACTACAAAGTCACATTGTTTTAAAATGCTATAATAATTATCGAGTGACTTTACATAACCAAATTGTTTAATGTGTTTTTGTAAAATTGTTTGAGCCTTTGAAAAAATTTCGGGTATATTTTTATATGATTCACCTAAAATATATAAATCAAAATTAAAGCCTTCTTGTGATAGTTTAAATATAGAATTAAAAAATTCTTCGGGGTTTTTATCATGTTCCCAGCGATGATTGTATAATATTTTTAAGGGTGTATTAGTAGGTTTAATAAAAACTGTTGTACTTAATTCACAACAAGGATATATAACAGAGCTTTTTTGATTAATTTGGTCTTTAATCCATAGAGGCTGAAAATCGGGCATTTTTTTTAAATAAAATTTAATATCTTTAAGAAATTGATTTTTATGATAATTAGAGTTAAATAAACAAAAATCAGATGCCATAGCTGTTGATATGTCATTTAAGCCATATTGAATATCAAAATTTTCTCCTTTTTTGAGGGGATAAGAAAATTGAGTTTCATGAAAATAACTAACAATTTTTTGATGTGGTAATAGTTTAAAGTATGCTCTAATATCAGCAACGCTTAGCATACTTCCACAAAAAATAATGTCATATTTTTCTATAGATTTAATTTGTTTTATAAAATGGTAAGAGGCTCCTCCCGACTTCAGACACTAAACAGCTAAAAGGTGCATGGTTAAAGGAAAGTGACTTTTGCTAGGGCACTACATTTAATTTTGTATAATGAATTTGTTAG
>NVVD01000052.1 GCA_002402105.1 Candidatus Cloacimonadota bacterium | reverse complement strand
TTCAGGAGATTTTGGTACTTTAGTTTTAAATACAGATGGTTCATATACTTTTACGCCAACGGGTAGCTTAGATCATGGGGTAGCAGGTTTAGATTTAGATTTTAAATTTAAATATACAATTATAGATACAGATGGAGATATAAGTAATTTATCTGAACAAATCATTCATATACAAGATGGTGTTGCTCCAACGATTGGTGCTACTGTTGATATTTCTATTAGTGAAGCTCATTTGTCTAATGGTACAGATCCAGGTGGAGGATCATTAACAAAATCTGCGACTCTAAATGTTACAACTGGTACTGATGCTGTAGAGACAGTTTTTGATGTAGCTCAAACAGGTTTAGATACTTTAATTGGAAATGGTTTATCTTCTAGTGGAAATGCTATTTCTTATACTATAACAAATAGTGGTCATACTTTAACGGCAGTTGCTAATGGAAATGATATATTTATTGTAAATATTACAGATTCAACAAATACTGGTGCTGGTACAGGGTATACTTTTCAACTATTAAAGCCAATTGATCATAAACCAGCTCTTGGATTAGACGGTAGCGGTAATTTAGACTTTATTTTTGATATAACAGCAAAAGATGATGACGATACATCAGATAAAGATACAGATACTTTTACTATAAAAGTTATTGATGATTCTCCATCTGCTCAAACAATTGTAACAAATGAAGAAACAGCAGTTTCAATGACAACTAATGCTGATGCAACACAGGCAAATACGTCAATTTCTGTTGCAGGTACACATGGTCTTGCTTTTGTAAATGCTGATGGTACTATTACATATACTCCAACTGCTGGAGAAGACTTCAGTGGTGAAGACACCTTTACCTACCAAACAGCAGCTGATGATGGTAGCACTGTAGATACTATAGTTACAGTAACGGTAAACCCAATTTCAGACCAACCAACTTGGGCTGTTCACGCAGGAGTTTCTGGTAATGAAGATACAGATATTTCATTAAATTTAGTTTTACCAACTTCAACTGATGATACAGATCAAAATGCAGGTACAGCAAATGATACACCCGAAAGGTTTGGTCTAATTGAAATTGATGGTATCCCAAATACAGCTATTATTAAAAAAGGTGGAATAACAATTTTTACAGGAGATGGTACAGCAAAACTAAAAATTTACTTATCAGATGGAAACTTACACCCAACAGATTTAGATACTACTGGTGCTGTAACTATGACTCAAGCAGAGTATGCTGCTTTAACCATTACTCCAAAAGCACATGATGAAACAGATTTAACATTAACTTTATCGGTAAAGTCTCATGAGGTTACTGATGCGGGAGCAGATGCAAGTATTGCAGTTTCAGCAGCTGCTACTGTTAATGTTGCTATTGAAGTAGAAGCAGTAACAGATGATGTAACAGCAAGTTTTGTTACAGCAAATGGTGGAAACGCTACTGGTGATGAAGATAGTTGGATAAGAGTAGATCAAGCTTTTACTTTCACTCCAACAGATACAGATGGGTCAGAAACTTATAAGGTTTCTTTTGATGCGGCTGATTTAGTAGCAGGAACTACATATAAAGTTGGAGCAGGTGGTTCATCAGCAGATGCATCAGGTGGCTTTGAAGTAACAGCAGTTGGTGGAGCTTTCCCTGAAATTTATATTAAAACTCCTACAAATAACAGTAATGATATTAGTAATTTATCAGTAACATTGAGCTTAAAAGATACGGATGGAGATTCAGCCCATACACCAGCAACGATAACAAAAACAATAGATATAGATATTTTAGTAAGTCCTGTAGCAAATGATAGTACGATTACAGCGGGCGGTACATCAGGTAATGAAGATACAAAAATTGATATGGGAATCGTATTTGCAAGTACAGACTCAGAAACAATGGATTCACTAACAATAACGGGCATACCAACAGGTGCAAAGATTTATAAAGCTGACGGTACAACTCTAGTTTGGACAAGTGATGGATCAGATTTTGTCATTGATATCGCAGGAGTAGACCCTGCAAGCGAAGATGCAACTTTAACAGAAGCAGAAGTTGAAGGTTTAAAGGTTTTACCTCCACAAGATAGCAATACTGATATTGTGATTGGTTTAAATGCAATTACAAGAAATGTTGATGATGACGCTGTGCAAGCAGATGATACTGGTACAGTTACAGCAAGTAATAAAAAGATAACTGTTATTGGGGTTGTTGATACAGCTTTAGGAGATACAGATATTGCAGATGCTGGTCGCTTATACACAGAGATTGATAATACAGCAACTACAGGTGCAGAAATTAGCTTTGTAGGGACAGAAGATGTCATAACAAATTTAAACTTAAATTTTCAAAACTATGAAAATAAAACAAATGCAACAACAGATAACTCAGAAGTAGCTACTTTTATTATCAGAAATCAAACAGGAGATACTAATATCTTTACTATAACTGATGCTGGTGGCACAGAAATAGGTACTGAAAGTGATGCTGGTTGGGAGCTTACAGAGGCTCAACTGGCAGGTGCGCATATTAAAACAAAAGAAAACTTTGCAGGCACAATTAATTTAGAGCTAGAGACAACAGTTGAAGAAAGTGGAGATGATTCTACATTGGATAAAAATATTCAAGTAGATACTTTTGAAATAGTGGTATCTCCATCTGTTGATGAACCAAGTATACAAGTAAGAGATTTATTTGTAGCAGAAGACTCATCAGTTAAAATAGATGTTAGAGCTGTTTCTGGTGATATTGATGGTAGTGAAACTACTATTTCTGTATTAATTGCAGATATACCAGCGGGGTCTGTATTAAAACTGGATACAAATGGTGATGATGTACCAGATACAACACTTTTTGTTAATGATAGTGCAGGTAATGATAGTTATTTGTTAACCGTTGCTGGTTCAACAGATACTTTAAAAACATCAGCTGATGCCGGTGGTGATATAACCTTAGCAGATTTAGACAACTTATATATCACTTCACCACCTCATCTTGATGGAGACTTTATTTTACAGGTGACACCTACTATTGGAGAGGCAGGAGCTACAAATACAGCTGATGCTCCAATAGCTGTGACAATACATATTCAAGCTGTTGCTGATGCAGCAGTTATCAACTTAAGTGATAAAGTTGATGTTAATGCTGGTGTTAAAGTGAATGGTACAGGTTTAGCAGATGGAACTTCTCAAGCCTTTAGTGATGGTGAAACAATTGTGGTTTTTGGACAAGAGCGTACAACAGGTGCTGGTGCCAGAATCCCACTTTCTATTGCTGGTGTGACAGGTGAAACTACAAGTTTAACCGTTTCATCAAACCCTGTTCATAGTGCTGCAAAAGATGCTGGAGATACATCAGAAAACTTATCTTATGTATTAGATGCTCTACCAATTAGTATTGGTTTAACAAACGTTGCTGGTATTAGTGTTGGTACTTTAATATCTGTGAGCTCTGGAAAAGGAAAATGGGGTTTAACATCAACAGAAATTGATGCTGGGGTCTATTTTGAACCAGCAGAAGACTTTTCTGGTATTGTGAGTGGTTTATCTCTTGAAATAATTGTTACAGAGAATACTGGCGACTCAACTTCAAGAATAGTTAACTTTAGTTTAGAAATTGACTCTGTAGTAGAAACTACAGACCCGATTAAGGATAGTCAAGGTACAGTTGATGGGGTTTACGTTGGTGGAATTGAAGATGCGACAGTGGGTATAGCAGGTGCTAAAGGTGATTTAATAGATTTACGTTTTGAAACAGAAGACTCTAGTGGATCTGAGACTATTACTCGTGTTGAAATTTTAACTTCAACCTTTAAAGCATCGGGTACAGCGGAGCATTTAGAACTTTATGTTAAGGATGGTGCTTCTTGGGTTTTAGCATCAAGTGTTGGTGGATTGATTCAAGGAACAGGAGCCTCAGAATATTATAATTTAACTGCTTATAAAGATAATGTAGCAGTTGGTGTTAAAGCTGGCGGTGGATTGGTGCATATTAATAAAGCAGTTGACTCACTATATGTATCTGGTGTAACGGTTGATGTAACAGATTCAGATTCACAAACCCCAGATGTATTACAAACATTTACAGGTAATATCGCAGTTGAACTACTAGGAAGAGCTGATGCTGCTGTGATCGCTGCTTTTACTCCAACAAGTACAGCAGGAGAAGCTTCTGGTGACTTAATGGACTTTAACTTAGATGGCAACGTTACTTGGCCAGATAGTGATGGAAGTGAAACTCACTTTTATATTATAAAAGTACCAAATTCTAGCTTTGTTTTTAATCAAGGTAAAAATCAAGGTGATAACACTTGGTATATGACTGATGCTGATTTAGTTGGTTTAAAAATTCAAGGACCAAATGGCTTTAATAATGCTACAATTGAAGTAACGGCATATAGTGATGAAAATACAGTAGAGACTACAACTGCTAGTGTAACAATTACTGATAGTAGTCCAGGTACTACAATTACATTCCCTGGGCCAGGTATTGATACTTCTGAGCCTATAGGAGTTCCTGTATTAGAAGTGGTGGCAAAGTCAACAGGTGAAGATGTTTCTTTTGCTCTAAATGATGTAGTAAATATTGTTAATACTCACAGTAATGATCTAGGTGGAGCTGCAGATGAGGTATCTTTTATTATTAAAGATATTCCAGAAGGTTTTACCTTATCAGGTACTTTTATTAAATTTACTGATGCAAGTGGAGATACAGCCTACCGTATCTCAGTTGCAGCAGGCGTAGAAGCAGATGAAATTACTGCTGCTTTATCAGCTGTAACTATCACTCCAAAAGTAGATTTTTCGGGAGACTTTACATTTAGCCTCTATATGGTCGTAGCAGATACAGCATCTAACGCAGGAGACTCAGAAGTAGTTGGTAGCACCAATAATGTAACTATTAATGTTGACCCAGTAGCTGATTTAGCTTCACTTGATAAAAGTGCGATGACTACAAGTTTTGATGAAGATGTAAAAACACAAGTTAAATTTGATTTAAACTCATCAGATGGTTCAACAGATGCAAATGATTTAACAGAGGTTATTAGTGATGTAAATATTAGTATTGCTGAGGGATCATTTGTTGACTCTAGTGATGTTGTACTTAGTACGACAACTTTAGCAGTTACAATCGTTGGTGGGGTTATTAAATTTGGTGGAAATGATGTATATTATTTACCTCCAACTCATAAACATGGAGATTTTACAATTAGCATTGATTATGATGTGAGTGATGTTACAACTGGTAAAACAACAGATACAAAGTTAAATCAAACAGAGTCAATTACAGTTAATGTGAAAGCTATACCTGATGTTGATGTTTCAAATTTAACAGTACAAAATGAAACAACAAATGAAGATACAGCTGTTAAATTAAATTTAACATCTACTTTTCCAGATTCAGATGGTTCGGAGGCTCAGCATTTAACAATTTCTGGTATGCCAGATGGTGCTACTTTACAAACTTTAGCTGGTGCTTTGGTGGGTACTAATAGTGGTGGTGGAGTTTGGTTATTATCTAGTGGTGAGTTAGCTGATTTATATTTTGTACCAGCATTAAATCAATCTGGAGATATAACTTTAAGCTTTGCTCAAAATGCCTTAGAAAAGTCAGATACTACTTATACTACAGATAGTGCTAGTAAAGACTTTACAATTACTATTAATGCTGTTGCTGATGGTTTGATTATGACTCCATATCACATAAGTGGTAATGAAGATGATTTTATTAAAATATTTTTAGAGCCTTTGTTAACAGAACAGGGTGAATATAATACTTCTCCATTAAGAGATGGCGGAGGAGATGTTATAGTTTCTGATGAAGTTTATAAGATTGAATTTTCAAACTATAAAAACTCAATGCAGTTTTTCTATAAAAATGGTAGTGATTATATTGAGCTTGTTGATGAAGATTCATTAGCAAGTAAATTTGTTACTTCTAAATTAACACAGACTCAGCTAGATAATTTATATGTTATTGACCCAAATACTAAATTGGGCCTACATGAATTAAGTATTAAATTATATTCTCAAGAAGTTGATGGTAGTAATAATGTAATAAGTACATCAGGTGGAACAAGTACAACTATTGGTGTGACAATGAATGAAGTAACAGGAGCAGATACTATTAATGGTGATGGTACAAATAACTTCTTATTTGGGCATTCAGGTGATGATATTATTAATGGACTTGGTGGTGCTGACCATATTTATGGTGGGCGTAATAAAGATACTATTGATGGTGGTGCTGGTGATGATATTATTTATGGTGGAAAAGGTGGGGATACTATTGATGGTGGTGCAGGTAATGACACTATTTTTGGTGGAACTGCAAAAGATACTATTGATGGTGGAACAGGCAATGACACTATAGATGGTGGAAGTTTTGATGACACTATTCATGGGGATGCTGGTGATGATACGATTACTGGTGGAAGTGGTAATGACACCATTTTTGGTGATGGTGGAGATGATATAATCACTTTTGATGCTGATGATACAATAGATGGTGCTACTGTTGATGGTGGAGCAGACATAGATACTTTTATTTTAGAAAGTACTATTAACATTGATTTTGATGCGATTACTGTTGCTAGTATTAGTAATATGGAGCAATTTGATTTAACTCAAAATGGTGACCATACAATCAATAATTTAGGTATTAATGATGTTTTACAAATAACAGATGGTAACAATGAATTAAAATTCATTGGTGATGCTTTTGATACAATTAACCTTAAAAATGGTGAAGGTGGAAATTGGATTCAAAACGGTACTATCGTTGAAAATTTTACTACTTTTAAAATATTTGATCAAATAGCTGATGCTGGAATTTTAACCTTAAAAATAGAAGATAATATAAATTTTACAATAGCTTAAAATTATTAAGGTAGAAAACCTAAATATCTTTAAGAATAGGTGTGAATTTTATTACGGAAAAAAGTTAAATAATTCACTCTATTCTGTTAAATTACTGTAAAGAAGTCTACCGAAAGCCTTGATAGATTTAGTATTTTGGCTTAATATTTGCAGTTAACTTCCAATACTTATACTTTAATACTTTCTTTTCTTAGGAATACCAATGAAACATAACTTAGATACTTCAAAATCAGATAAAAATATGGTTAAAAACGATGAAGTTCAGGCAAAAGAGATACCTAAACAAGTTCAATCTTTAACAAATGGAGCAGAAAATCAAGCAGCAGAGAAATTAAAAGGAAAAAAAGTTACTTTAAATGAAGATGCTAAAAAGACGACTGATGAATCATCCATAGAGATAGACCCTCAAAGTATAGATAAGTCTTCTGAAAAATCAGAAGTTGATGGGCAAATTCCAAAAACAAAAGTTTCTACAACATCTAAGGTTGTTGTTGGTTATGTTTCAAATCTAATTGGATCATTTAAAGCAGAGCAAGCAGATGGACAAGTACGTGAATTAAATGAAAATGACCCAATTTATGAAGGTGATGCAGTTTATCATAATGAAGTTGCTAATGATAAAATAGAGTCAGGGGCTTTACCTGACTTGATGATTCAAATGAACTCAGGTAAAGAAATATCTGTGACAGACGCTTCTTATCTTTTATTTGATTCAACAGTAATTGGTGAAGATCAAGACGCTTCTGAAGTTGAAACAATTAAAAGAGAACGAGCTCGTACAGTTGATGAAAGAAGATTTGTAAATAGTATTGTCTCTTCTCCTAATGCCCTCGATTCAGAGGAGGCTGATACAGTAGAGTTTGGCTTAAATGTAGTTGAATCATTAGTCGCAACTCAAATTGAAGTTGAAGAGGCTCAAGCAGTTGATGAAGAAGTAATTATTGATGAAATAATAGAATCTGTTGAAGAGTTTGTTGTAGTGAATAATCCACCAGTTGCTTCTAGTTCAACGATTGAAGTTGATGAAGCTAGTGAAGAAAATTTATTAAATTTAAATTTACCATTTGATGAAGATGGTGATGATGTAGTAGTTACTATTACAGATATTCCAAAATTAGGTACGATTGTTTTAAGTGACGGCAGAGTATTAAGCGAAGGAGATATTGTAACTTCAAAAGATGTGACAGAGTTAGTTTATAATGCGCCAGATGATTATAATGGATTAGACGAAGTAGGTACTTTAAGTTATACAGTAACAGACGGAACAGAAACAGTTGGTGGTTCAACTACTATAAAAGTTATCGCAGTAAATGATCCTCCAAAAATTAGTATTATAGGAGATGATGGAAAAGAAATTGTATTTATAAATAATTTCACTGAGGGAGGCTTAGATACAACAGGTATTGCTGTAGTAATTGTTGACGATAAATTTGTGGTTGAAGATGTAGATAACTCAAATATTGTGGGTGCTGTAGTTACTTTAATTAATGCTCAAGATGGAGATAGTGTAGATACTTCGGCTTTAAAAGGATCAATTAGTGCAGAAACGATTATAAAAGATGGCACTATTACTTTAAATTTAACAGGTTTTACAAGTATTAGTGACTATGTAGATGCAATCAAATCTACAGTTTTTGTAAATGAGTCAGAAGACCCAAACTTTCAAGACAGAATTTTTAAGATTCAATTTGATGATGGGAAGTTAAAGTCAAATGAAATTACTGCAATAGTACGAGTAACTCCTATTAATGATGCTCCAATTTTAGATTTAGATAAAAATGATTCAACAAAAGTAGGTGCAGACTTTGAAACAACTTATAATGAAGGTTCTAATGCTGTCTCTATAGGAGATGTAGATGTATTAATAGCAGATGTTGACGATAAAAATATTGAAAGTGTAAAAATAGTTTTAAGTGATACAAAAAATGGTGACGCTTTAAATGTTTCAAATTTACCAACAGGTATTACAGCGACTCAAACTATTATAGATGGTAATATTGTTTTAACTTTAGAGGGTAGTAAAACTTTATCAGAATACCAAGAAGCCATTAAATCAATTAAATATTCGTCTACGAGTGCTGACCCTACTGGTAACTTAGATGGAAATCAGTTTAATACTCGTACAGTAAAAGTTATTGTAAATGATGGTGAGCTTGATTCAAATGAAGCAATAACTACGATTAATATTATCCCAACTAATGAAAGCCCTGTTTTAGATTTAGATGGCGACAATTCAACAAAACTAGGCGTTGATTATGAAATATCTTATACAGAGGGTGGTTCATCTGTAACTATTGGAGATTTTGATACATCTATTACAGATTTAGATAATTCAGATATTTTTAGTGCAAAAATTATTTTAACAAATACAAAACTAGGAGATGTTTTAGATTATTCAACTTTGCCTGCTGGTATTGATGCACAGGAGTCAGTGGATGGAAATGGTAATATCGTTGTAACTTTAACTGGTGTGAATACTTTGTTAGAATATCAAGATGCGATTAGCAATATTGAATACTATTCAACAAGTGAAGATCCAACAGGGAATAAAGATGGGAATAATTTTAATACACGAACAGTAGAAGTTACTGTAAATGATGGTATTGTAGATTCAAACAAAGCTGTAACCACAATAAATATTTCAGCTGTAAATGATACACCATTACTTGATTTAGATGGTGAGAGTAATGGCACAGGTTTTACAACAACATTTACAGAAGGTACAGGTTCAACAACAGGTACAGCAGTAAACATTGCGAATACAGATATTAGTATTA
>NVVD01000023.1 GCA_002402105.1 Candidatus Cloacimonadota bacterium | reverse complement strand
TAGGCACTACATTTGGAGTTTGGGTAAATCAATCCTTGAAAGTATAGTAAATAAGCCAATCTTATTTTTTGTTAGCACTTAAATGTCTGAAGTCGGGATATCTAGCAATGCAAGGTGTCCCACTCTTAGCAATAGCAGATGTACTAGGACATAAAACTTTAAAAATGGTTAAAAGATATGCTCATCTATCCAATAATTATAAGAGTAAAGTAATTGATGAATTGGGGAGCTATTTATTTCCTAAGTGTTAGGTTTAATAAAATCTATTGAGATTTTTAATGTTTGCATTAAAATGACTTAATATATATTATGGTTAACAACTGATAACGTATATACTTTATATCAAGGTTATAAAAAATTGTCATCTACTGATATTGTGATAAAAAATAATGGAACTGTTATATTTAATGGATTTCATGGAACCTGTAAAAAATTCTTTAATCTTATTAAAGGAAGACATTTTAAAATTTGTAAAAATCGTTTGTATTTAGGGATTGGAACATATTTTTTTATAGAAGGATTACAAAATCCTATAGAATTGGCTAAGTCTTGGGCGATTCAAACTGTTGAGGAAGAAACAAAACTACTAAAAACCCCTGTTAAAGATTGGGTTGTTATTGAGGCCTGTATTAAATCGAGTTCATTATTGGACTTAACTACAGATGAAGGCTCAAAAGTTTTGGCAAGAGCAGAGGAAGAGTTGTATAATAGTTTAGGAGAAGATGAACTATCTAAAGAAGTTGATAGGTTTGCTTTTACAGTTTTGGCTTTACAAGAATTAAAAAAAGATCATGATGTGATTAAATCTTTTTTGTGTATTAAGACAGGTATAAGAAAAGATAAAGAGAAAGGTAAGTACTTTACTAGTATTATACCTAATTCAACTGTCATAACTGTAACAAATCCAAAGAAAAGCATCGATAAAAAAACTATTAAAATTAAAGAAGAAGGAAAAACATTATGAGAAATGAAAGAATTTATAATGATGAATATTTTAAAAGTTTATTTGAAGGACAAACAAAAGAAGATCTTTTGAAGAGGCTGGTATCTATTAGTGATGATTTAAAGGAAGAAAATAATTATTATTGTTTTGAGTTAAAATATAAAGACTTAGCTAAAATTGATATGGTTGACTTTAATTCGGAAGAATCAAATTTTGAATCAAACAGAGACTATTCAGAGGGATTAAAGGCAGCATGAATTTAACTTTTATTGAAATCCGAGTAGAAAATTTTTCATTTATGAAATCTTCTGGAATTGAAAAAAATGCTTTTGATTTTGGGTTTTCTCCAAGGTTTAAAGAGGGAGATGCGAAAGACTTTATAGTTTCTTTTGAGGTTAAAATGGAGGTTTTTGAGTCTCAGTCGGTATTGGAAACGGAAATTTTTGGGATATTTGAAACGGAAGCAGAAATATCAGAAGATTTTAAAAACTCTACTTTTCCTAAAATTAATGCTCCAGCAATAGCTTATCCATTTGTTAGAGCATTTCTATCGAACTTTTTATTAAGTGCTGGTCATACTCCTATAAAATTACCATCAATAAACTTTAGTTCTATTGTTAATAAAGAAAAGTAGTTTAAAATAATCCAAATTTTATCCAAACCAACAAAAAAATCCACATATTATCCGAAATATAGTTATTAAAAAATAAACTCAAAAAATCTCTAAAGCATTTAACAATCATAGCTAGAGTCATAGGGTAATATTTACTTATAATTCAAAAGCTCACACGAATTGTTATGGCATTCAAGAGGCCAGGGGTTCGACTCCCCTTAGCTCCACTCTTTAAAACTCTTTGTTAGTCATGGTCTTCATGATTTCAAAGAGTTTTTTTACTTGTTAAAAAACGACGGTATAAACGACGGTATAAACGACGGTATAAATTTTAGGTAAAATATTACAAGTATCTTAAAAACATCTTAATCAAAGATGATAATGATAAAGTTTTATATTATAATTAAATTTGAATATTTAATTATAAAATAAAGGCTTCTATTATGAAATTGCTTTTTTTCATCATAATATTTTCTCAAATCCCCTTAAGTTTTACTCATGCTACAAATAAAAAAGATCACTTAAAAAATAAAATTACTATTGAGGGCATTGAATTAATAAAAATTCCAGAAGGTAAATTTATGATGGGCTCTTTAAAGTCTGAGGTGGGAAGTATCAAAAATGAGAGACCTCGGCATAATGTTGAGATAACAAAAGCTTTTTATATGGGTATATATGAAGTAACCCAAGAGCAATGGAAAACAATAATGGGAGATAACCCGAGTGGTTTTTTAGGTGATGACTTACCAGTAGAGCAAGTAAGTTGGAATGATGTTAGAGATTTTATTATTAAATTAAATGAAAAAGTTTCTTGTGTTGAACCTGATACTTTAATTTTACTTGATGAATCTGGAGTGGAGGCAATCCCTTCTAGCTGTTTTAGGTTACCGACTGAAGCTGAATGGGAGTATGCAGCAAGAGCAGGAACCACAAGTGTTTTCTCTTTTGGAGATAGGCTTTCTGTCTCAAAAGCAAATTACTATGGAGACTACCCTTATGCAGATGGAGAAAAAGGATTGTATCGAGAAAAAACTATAAGAGTGGGTAGTTTTGGACCTAATTTATTTGGGCTTTACGATATGCATGGAAATGTTTGGGAATGGTGCCATGATGGGTATGCTCAGAGTTATTATGGGGAAAGTGATTTAGAGAATCCAAATGGTTCAAAAGGAGGACCAAATACTGTTTTACGAGGGGGTAGCTGGAGTAGTAGTGGAAAAGCATTGCGTTCAGCGAGTAGATATTATAAAAATCCTGATGATGATTTTTATTCTATTGGTTTTAGGCTAGTATTTACGCAATAATAATTGATGAAACAATTATCTATTTTATAGCATATAGTTCTCATAGGAGAATTAATCATGAATTTATTTAAAAAAATATGTGTATTTTTTTGTTTGGTATCACCTTTAGTGGCAGTGAACTATCAAGTTAAAAACTTAAAAGAGTTTAATAAGATTGTTAAAAAACTAGCTTCAGGAGACAGCATTTTTTTTGCTCCAGGTAAATACGGAAAACTAAATTTAAATGGTCAAATTAAAGGTACAAATAACTATATTAAATTAATTTCTAAAGAGGTAGGTCAAGCAGAATTTACAAATATTTATCTACAAAATATTAAATATTTAGAGCTTGATGGCTTTAAAATAAGTCAAACTCCTAATAGAGAAAAGTATATTAGTCCAGACCCAAGAGATGATGGTAGAAAAGTTTGGGAAGATCGATCAATTGTAATAGCTAAATCAGAAGAGATAATAATTAGAAATTGTATTATCTCTGATATGGAAGATGAAAATCATAATAATGATCATAATGGTTTAACTATTAGAGACACTAAATTTATTTTATTTGAAAAAAATGATTTGAGTCACTTATACACAGCGGCTATTTTTCAAGATGTAAGTAATGTTGAAATTATACAAAATAATTTTCATGATATTAGAAATGATGGAATAAATATCGCTGGAAAATCAAAAAAAGTTTTAATTAAAGGGAATAGATTTGAAAACTTTTTTCCTCATACTGTTTCAGTTGGTAGTGACTCTAAAACAGATAAAAGAGATCATGCTGACCATATTCAGGTTTATAGTGTTAAAGCTAATGAAAGAGCAGAAGATATTAAAATTATGAATAATACTTCTTTAATGGGAAATAAGGGTAAGCCGACTCAATCCATTTTTATTCAAGCAAGTCCTGACGGAAGCGGTATAGATAATTTTAATATTCAAATTATTGGGAATTATATTTCTAATGGGCATTATCATGGGATTAGTGTATTTGATGCAAAAAATGTTGTGATTGAAAAAAATATAGTCCTGCAATCTAAAAATATGCTTGGTTGTGATGTATTAAATAGTCCGGGTATTCATATAAGAAGGGTTGAAGGCGCCATTATTAATCAAAATACTTCAAGAGAATATACTTTAGATCAAAAAAGCTATTCACCACAAAATAATGAGATTTTAAAATGCGAAAAGTCGACACAAAAATCAGAAAATTCAAAGAGTGTAAAAAAATAATAAACTTCTTTACATTTTATTTTAAGCAAAGTAGTTTATTATAAAAAGATAATTTATGTAATTTAGGAGTACTTGTGGCATCACTTTATTTTAAATATGCAGCTATGAATTCAGGAAAATCAACGCAATTAATTCAGACACACTTTAACTATATTGAAAGAGGATTAAATCCTTATGCTATGACTTCTATACTTCATGATAGGGATGGAACAGGAGTTATTTGTGCTAGAGTTGGTTTAAATTTAAAAGTAGATGCTTTTGAATTAAGCTGTAATCTTTATAAGTTAGTACAAAAAAAGCATGATATTAAAGCATTGAATGTTGTGATTATTGATGAGGGTCAGTTTTTAACTAAAAGCCAATGTTATCAATTAGCTCAAGTTGTGGATGAATTAAAAATTCCTGTTATCGTTTATGGTTTAAAAACAGATTTTAGAGGAGAACTTTTTGAAGGCTCCTATCATCTATTTTGTCTAGCTGATAAAATTGAAGAGCTAAAAACCATTTGCTGGTGTGGTAATAAAGCTCATATGAATGCTAGAATCACACAAGACGAAAAAGTTGTTAGAGATGGAGATCAACTTGAAATCGGTGGAAATGATAGATATATAGCATTGTGTAGGAAACATTACACAAAGGGTCAGATTAAGAGGTAAATTTTAGACATGCTCAACTATAGGTATTTAAAAATTATAGTTTTATTTACAGTGGGCTTGCTGACTCATTTTAACTTTGCTAATACAAAAGAAAAGCAGCAAAAAATAACTTTTAATACCTTGTTTGATTCATCAAATAAATCAATAGATACATCTCCTCCTTCTCCTGTTTATACTTCTATTTTGTCTGATGTTTCAGAAATTTATACAAATCGTTTTAATCAAAAATTTATTAAAATTAAAAGCCTTTCAACTTTAGCTTTGATTCCTAGATTATTATATGCTGAGGCCGAGGTAACTCAGGCTCAATTTGAAGCTGTAATGTCATTTAATCCAAGCAAGGTAAAAAATCCGGATTTTCCTGTTACTAATGTTTCTTTTAATGATATTAGTGAATATGCTTCAAAGATTTCAACATTTCAAGAGGTATACGAGGTTTTTGATCGTGAAAATTGGGTAAAAGCATTAGATGTAGAGGGTAAAAATAGATTTCATTTTGGAAATGATATACAGACTTTAGATGAGTATGCTTGGACAGGAGCTAATTCAGAGAACTCTCTTCATATTATAAGAAGTTTAAAAAGTAACTCTATTGGGCTTTATGATATGCATGGAAATGTGTCAGAATTAGTGAGTTATAAAGATAGAGTAGAGTTAATAAACTGTAGTTATTTGGACTCGTTTGGTCGTTGCTTATCTACTTATCACCATAGTGTTACTAAAGATTATGAAGCAAGTCATGTGGGTTTTCGTTTAATGTTAACATTGTTCAGTAATAGTGAGATTCCTCCTGAGCAACAAGAGGCAAAAATATTTCCTTCTATTGAACAAGGTAGCTATGAGTTTCCTTTTTTATTGAGTATAAAAGCAAATTTTTCTCCTTTTCAATTAGTTTATACAGTCGATGGTAGTGAAGCTTTACCAGAAAGTGGTTTATTGTGTAATTCATCTCAATTATGTCAAATTGCAATTACTAAAAATAGAGTTGTTAGAGCAAGGCTTTGTAAAGTTTTAGACCCTTACGATTGTCCTTTTAAAGAGCAAAAGTTTGTTTATCAGATTTCAAAACCTATTGTAAAGCCAAGTTTTCAATCAAATACTTTAAGTGAAGGTGCTTTTCATTTGGACTGGAAGGTAAATACGATAGACTTTTCTTTTGATAATATGCCTAACAATGAAGAGAATACAAAAATAGAGGCTTATTTAGAGATTCAAGGCTTTGCAAATTCTCCGTACTTAATTAGAAATGGTTTTGTTCAGCTAGAAACTAGAAATAAGTTATTTTGTAAATATGAAGATTTAGCTCAGTTTAGAGAAATTAAAACTCGAAGATCAGCATTTTTGTACTATGTAATGAGGCCAAAATCTTTTACTTTGTCAAATAACTCTTCTTTGAAAAAAAATATTTATGCTGGTTTATTTAATAAATTTTATATATATACTAGTGGTGTTGCAAAGCATAAATTTTGTATGGTACAAAACATTGGAAAAACTGTTGATTATGATGATGAAACATCTTTAGAAGTGGAGTNAGTAATGTTGAAACTTTTTTTTATATTATTATTATTAWACTCTTTTACTTTTGCAAAAGTAGATAAAGAGTCTAAAAAAATAGTAAAAAAGTTGGCTTTATTAATGGTAGATAAAAGCATTATCAAAAATCAAGAGAGTAAAATTCGTTTAAAACTAGTTGAGCATGTAATGCTTGAATATAGTAAAAAAAATAGAATAAATTTTATGTCTAGTGATTCTAAAAATTTAAGTAAGTATTTAGAATTTGAAAAAAGATTAAAAATAAAATTACAAAAAACGGTTAATAGAAGTATTTTACTCTATTCATTTTCATTAAAAACATACTCTAAAGTTTATTTAAAATATTTTAATAAAAAAGAGTTAAAAACATTGCTAAAATTTTATAAAAGCCCAACGGGTAAAAAGTTTGTAAAAGTTAATTCAAATATAGCAAATGGGGTACAGCTTCGATTGAATAAATATTTGAATGTAAGTATCGAGTCATTAACAAAAAAATTGTCTCAATTAGCAAAAGTTGAAACAGAGAAATACATTAACAATTTAAAATAGATTAACTTTTAATTTGATGAAATTTAGAAAAGTCTATTTCTCTTCGTCCATCTTCAAAAATAGTTAGGATATCTTCAAACTGTCCTCCAAAACTAATATCATTAGAGTTATAAATCTTCATGGAGTGAATATTTTGTACCAAAGTGCTATCTGTACCAGCTAAAGTAGCAAAAAAATCTATTTTTAAGTTTTCATAATCTTTATCTTTTAAAGTATAAAGAGGGCTAGATGAATCAATGGTATGCATAATGGTCCAAGTCAAAGAAAAAATAGGAGAAAAGCATCGATTTAGTTTGAGAGTATGTAATTTTCTCATATTGACTCCTTCACTATTTGTTTCATGGATTAAGGCACAAACATGAACGGTAGCATCAACAATATGATTTGCTCTAGCATTGGCAGTACGAAATAATAAAGTTTTTGTTCCGTTGTTTCTTGTGATTAGTATTTGATTAGAAAACATTACTTTTGAAGTAGGTAAAGAAAACTTGGCAAAAAATAGACCAGTTAATAAAGCAAAAATTAAATTACTCATAGTGGCCTCTATAGATGCTATTATATTAGCATAGTCATTAATAGGGGCCATTTGTCCAAAACCAACAGTAGTAAAAGTTTGGATGCTAAAATAGAAGTATTGTAAAAATGCCCCACTTTTAATATTTGAAATGCAAGGGCCACCTATCATATACAAAAAAGCAAATATAATATTTATGCCAAGTATGAGAATTACAAAAATAATAAGTAAATCTACCCAGGGTTTTTTAATTAAATTATGATAAAAATCGGTCCAATATTCATCTGGAAGATTTTTCATTGTAATTTTGTATTTTGAATTTGTGATTTTTTGCTACCGATTTAAAAAGTTATAATAAAGCTATCGGAAGCAATTTAAAATTTTTTTAATATTGAATGATTTTTACTCTTGATATACAATCTTTTATGTATGACAAAAAATCTATTTAATAAAAAAGTTTTAGTAGTAGGAATAGTATCAAGAGAAGAGCCTTTATCCATTTTGGAGGATTCTTTAGCAGAGTTAGCCCAATTATTAGATACTTTGTCTTTTGAGACTGTTGGTTCAGTTATCCAGCATAAAGAGGTTAAATCTCCACGTACTCTTATCGGCAAAGGAAAAGTTGAGTCTCTAAAAAATGCCGTAAAAGAATACGGGGTTTGTCGTGTGGTTTTTGATGAAGATTTAAGCCCAACTCAGGCAAGAAATCTAAAAAAAGAGTTAGATGTAGATATTATTGATCGATGCGGAATCATTTTAGAAATATTTACTCAACATGCTAAGACCCATGAAGCGAAAGTACAGATTGACCTAGCTAGGCAGGAGTATTCTTTATCTCACTTAAGAAGACAATGGACTCACTTAAGTCGGCAGCAAGGTGGGCAAGGTATTCGTGGTGGAGAGGGTGAAACTCAGTTAGAAGTTGATAGACGATTAGCTCGGTCACAAATTCAGACTCTCAAAAAAAAGTTAAAAAAAATTAAAGCCCAACGAGAAACAAGAAACAAAAATCGTTCAAAATTTTTTAAAGTAGCAATTGTTGGTTACACTAATTCGGGTAAATCTACTCTTTTAAATCAGTTGACTGGCTCTGATGTTTTAGTGCAAAATAAATTATTTGCTACTCTTGATCCCTCCACAAGAATTATAAAACCAGATGAAAAACCAAGTATTTTATTTACAGATACTGTTGGTTTTATAAAAAAACTCCCACATAATTTGGTTGCTTCCTTTCGATCTACATTTGAGGTAATTCAAGATGCTGATTTATTATTACATGTTGTTGATATTTCAGACCCAGATGCAAATCAAAGAATTTTAGATACAGTTAATGTCATTAAAGATTTACACTTAGATCATATACCCAGAAAATTGGTTTTAAATAAAATAGATTTAAAAGAAGATAAGCCTCAAGAGTTAAAACTGATACAAAGTGTATATGAAGACGCAGTTTTAATTTCGGCTCACGCTAATCTTGGTATAGATAAATTAAATAAATCTGTTTATAAATTTTTTGAGTCACAAATTAGTGAAATAGAGGTAGAAATACCTTATGGCAAAGAAAAATGCTTAGATAAGATTTATGATTTGACCAAAGTATTATCAGTAGATTATTGTGAAGATAAAATTATAGTTCATTTTCGTGGAGCAACACGAGATGTAAACTATATTGTAAATTTATTAAAATAAGTTTTATACTTAAACTTTTTATATACTCTTTTAGAGCTTTTAAGGCAACAAAGCATGGCAAAAATATTTTCATTACTTCATTTTTCATTACAATTCTTGTTAAGCTCATTATTGATTTTGTTATTGTTAATGGCTATAGGCTTTGTTGATATTGGTTTTAAAGACTTATGGGTTCCTAAAAAAGAAGAAATTACAAAAAAAAGCCCTATAGAAAAAGAGAATGAAATAAAAAAAACACCTACAATCAAAAAAACTGTAAGTGAAAAATCTTCTGATTTGGTAACTAAAAGTGAAAATTAAGTGAAGCTTTTGGTCCATGCATTGTTATGTCTTGAAATCTAATATTACTAAAGCTAGTTATATTGTAAAGATTTATATGAGTATAACTATAACCAAGATTTAATCGTGTAGAGTGGTCAAAGAAAAAGTTCATATCAAAAGAGAACTCACTCATGGGAAACCCTGTATTTTTTACTTCTCTTGTTTGTGTATTTACTATGTCTTTCCCACTAGCACTTTGATCAATTTGCCTTAGTTTGGCTTCACCTTTTGAGGCTATTTGATATTGTAGACCTTTTAAAGAAACTCTGACTTTATTACTAATTGGAGTATCTGCGATAAAACCTAAAAATGGGCCTAATCCTATATTTCTTAGATGATAATTGGACTCTGCTCTTTGCAGATTATTAGCTACATTTGATGGAATATTTTGTATTCCAACAACATTTGATTTGATTGCAAAATCAATAATGCGTAACCCTCCAATAAAAGAAAAACTATATCTACTATGTTGTCTAATACTTTTAGTCATTGTCCAATCTAGATTCCAAAATATATTATCCATAGTGCCTGTTAAGCTAGTGACTTTATTACCATTTGACATTTCAAGGCCAGTACCAGATTTAGGTGCAATGACTTTACTATCAGATTTATGCATCTCTAGGCTTAGGCTTTGTTTGTATCTACCATGTGATAAAAATCGTTTAGATAATTTGAGGCGTATCCCGCTTGGTTTATAGTGAGAATTTAAATCAGAAGATGATTGTAGCGCTGTATTTGAAAGTCCTGTTCCTGTAGCAATTGCTAGAGCTTGGTTGAGTCCTTTAACTTGCTCAGGGCTAACTTCAATTAAAAAATTACCAAGGATTCCTCCATTTCTTCCACTAAGGTCTCCATCAGATAGTTTTTCTTTACCATTATTGGCTTGTTTGTTTCCACGATATGAAACTAAAGTATATTTAAGAGGGTTAAACTCTCCCTCATAGCTATCCATATAATCGTTATATTGTGAATCTCTGTGTCTTTCTTTTCTTAGTTTATTAGCAAAAGAAAGAGTAGATAAAAGTAAAAAAATTAGGAGTAGATTTTTTTGCATAAAAATTCACCTACCCAGATTAATAAAAGACAAATACAAAGATTAGAAAATATATTTAAAAGTCCACTAGAAAAAGAAACTCTTAATAATTTAATGCTATCTACTGCAAAAGTAGAAAAAGTAGTAAGAGCGCCAAAAAAGCCAATTGAAATAAGAGGGGTATAAAATTGTGGAACTGCTTTAGTAGAATTAAGATGTAAAAAAAAGCCGGCTAATAGACAACCTAAGCAATTGGCAAATAAAATACCTATAGGAAAAGAATAGTTGAGTGAAATAGCCTTAAAAATATGCACAATAAAGTTACGTAAATTAGCCCCGATAGAAGCACCTATTGATATATGTAATATTTCTTGCATTCTTTTTACTTGTATTTTAATGAAAACTCTATTGTTTTTCGGTATAAATAGTCTTAGAACTAATAACTATTGCTTTCTTTTAAGTATTTGTATTGCCCAAGAGGGTCTCTTTTTGTAAAAAAATCTAAGTTGGATTGAATGGCTTTTTGTAAACCAGGTAGAGTATTTGGAGACTGAGTAGCTTCAATTGCTTTTGTAAAGTACATAAATGCTAAGACTTTATCGTCTTGTTCACCAAAAATACAAGCTAAATTATTTAAGCTTTTTGGAGATTGAACAATCTGTAAGCTATTTTGATAACTCTTAATAGCAGCATCTAAATACTCTTGTTTCTTATTTATTTTTTGGTAAACTTTGTAGTAAGAGTAAGCTAGCCAAAAATGTAGTAAAAAATTTTGTTGTTGTTTGTTTCTACCAAGTAAAAAATGAAGAGTAGCTTTGTGGTAGTCACCTTTATTGAGCTTTTCTAAGCCTAATGTTAGATGGTTTGATACATCAGACTTTTCTTGAGTTAAATCATCTAAAGTATATAGCTTATAATACTGCCTTATTTTATTTTTAGCAATATCTATGAGTTCTTTTGAGGTTGCATTTATTGCTAAATCTTGATAATAAAATAAAGCCAAATTAAAACTTTGCATTTTTTCAAGAGTTTTCGCCATTTCATAAATAAGGTCAACAGTAGGGTCTTTTTGTCGCAGCTTTAACATTTTTAAGAAAGCGTCTTTATATTCTCCACGTTGAATCATTACTTGAATGTCTTGCGGAATTGTTTTAGAAGTATCGTATGAAAAACCTGTTGAGCAAAATAAAATTATTCCAATGATGATAATCGATTGTTTAATAATTTGTCTTTTGGTAAACACATTAATCCTTTTTTAATAGTTTCAATTGCTGATTTTTTATTTTTGAGTTCAATAAGGATATCGGCTAAAAATAAATATGTGTATACATGATATGGGTCTATTTTCAATTTGTTTTGTAAGGATTGTTTCGCCAGTATAATTTTATTTTCGTTGTAATAAACATAGGCTAGTAAATAGTCTAAGTCTTGAAAGTTAGGAGAATCTTTTTGTAATTTGTTGAATGTCTTTTTAGCCAGTTGTAATTGCTGAGATTTTAAGTAGTAGACCCCAAGGTTATAAATATATGTGGGAGCAGAAAAATAATGGTTTTGCTTGAATATAAGTTTACTTTTTGGAGATGAATTTAGTATTTTTTGAAAATTTAGGCTATAGCTCAAAAGTTGTAGAGTAAAAAAGCCAGTTAAGAGGTAAGCAAGGTATTTAGAAATAGAAGATAACTTAGACTTTTGAGATTTAAACTTTAATAAATGTTGTAGGTTTTGCCCAAGAAAAAAGAAAAATAAAAGAGCACTTGGTATGCTGAATGCATCAGGACTAAATTGAATTTGAACAAGAAAAAGTATAAGCGGAAAAGCTAGGTAATTTAAGTAAAAAAGGTATAAGACAAACAGGTATAAAAGTAGTCTTAAAAAAAGTCCTAAAAGACCGTAAGAGTAAAAATAATAGAGTAAATCGTTGTGTGGGTGGAACTGATTTCTAGTTAGATGGTATTTTGTAGTTTTATCTCCTTTTAATTGTCCAGAATGTAAATGAAAAGTGCCAGGGCCATGCCCCATAAAATTAGCGTTATCAAAAGTGAGTTGATATAAGGGAAGTCTTGTTTGAAAAGGACGTAAAATTAAATTTGGTTTAAAAACGAAAACTAGAAAACTTAAACAAATAGAAAATAAAATGATTTTTTTTAGGTGTATTTGATTTAAAAATAAATAAGTAGAAGAGATAAAAAATAAAAATATACCTATAGTGGAGTCAGAAAGTAAAATCATAGGTGTACAAAGTAATAAATAAAATATTTTAAGTTTGTAATTTTCGTTTTTAATAGAATAAGTGGCTAAAACAAAAAACAAACACATAGGTGAAGGGTTTCCAAAAAATGAAGGGTGAGTAAAACTGACATATAAAAATTCATAATTTAATAAGACTATAATTTGCTGCCATATAAAGGGTAAAAAATTAAATTTTTGGGCAATAAAAAATAAAAAAGCTAAGAAAGTTGTCAGTAAAATAACCCTATTGAGTTTATGTTTAGAATAATTAATTCCTAAGAAAAAAAAGGTTAAAAAAGTTATTTCAAAAAATATATAGCTAGATGAGTATTTAGAAATATAAAAAAGAGAGATTAGAAGTAAATTTATAATTAAAAACAGATGAGTTGCTTTGTTTTTTTTGTAAAATAAAATAGGTAAAAAGAATAAAGAAACAAGCTTTGATAAATTAGAATCAGCTAAAGGAAACCAAAAGCAAAAAGTAATTAAAAAAAAGATTTCAAGAAATAGTTTTTGATGCTGTTTAATTTTAGTGAAAAAAGAATTTAACATTAATTTTTATTACCCTGAGTACTATAAAATGGTAAATCATATTATATATTTAAAATCTATCGTTTGTTTTATTTGTTTCGTATAAAAATAGTAAAAGCATTTGCATTTGGGTATAAACAAAGTATAATTTGATTTTCTTTGAATGTTATCATATTTCTCATTATGGAATTTATTTTTATTATTATAGTGCTTATTATTTACTTATTTATGGTAAGCAAGGTAAATGGCTCTTTACGAGATAAAGCTGTAATATTTGTATTACGCTTTATGTTTTTGGGTGCATGTTTACTTTTATTCTTTTCATCTAAGTTTGAAACAAGTTATAGAAACTTTATTCAGGCTAAATTTTTGTATCTTGTAGATGATTCTTTTTCTAATAAAAGTTCGATAGATAAAAAAAAGTTAGATTTAAGACTATCCTCACTAAAAGGGGTATTAGATATAAACCAAATAAACTTTTCTAAAGGAGACTTTCGACCTTTATTTTCAATTTCAAAGCAATTGAATGAGTACGTAAAAATAAATAAGTATAGAGCAATTTTTTTACAAAGTGATGGCTTAGAAATAGAAGAAAAACAAAAAATAGATGTTGGGGTTCCTGTTTTTACAATTTTAAATAAAAAAAATTACTTAAAAGATGTTTTTTTAAAAATCAAAAAAACGAATCATAAATTTAGTAAAAACCAGAACATTAAAATTTCACTAGAATTGTTGAAAAATGTCAAAGACTCAGCGAATGGTTTCATAGAGGTTTTTTTAAATAACAAATTATTACAAACAAGAGCATTTGAAATAAAAAAACAAAAACAAACTTTAAGCTTTGATTTTAAGATAAAAAAAGTAGGTCTACATAAACTTAGTTTTAAAACAAAGTCTCAAAGTATAGACTATTATATTGAGATAATAGAAAAACAAAAAAATATTTTAGTACTTAGTAATAATATGAGTAGTGATTTATCTTTTTACTTAAGGGCTTTATCAAAACTAGATTCAATAAAAATATATACACATTATTTAGATTTTGAAAAACAAAAAAAAGATATGTCTTCAATTGATTTAATATTGTTATATGATTTGTCTTTGCAAAGTTTAAACTATTTTTCTAAAGAGTATTCTTTAAAAAATACTCCTAAAGTTTTTGTGTTTTCAGGTGAAAAGACCTTAGTAAACTTTGAACAAACAAGCTTTAAAGGTTTATCTTCAATAAAAATGCAAAAAAACGTTTCTAATGGTTTTACAAATTATCAGATAAACAAACAAAATTTTATTCCCTTTAATTTATTTGAACACGATGCTTATGAAAAAAACTTGATGTCATCTTTGTTTGTTTTAGAAAAATCCACTTTTAAAGCAGAGTTATCTCAAAATTGGAAAAGCATTTTTGAGTTAACAAATGAAAATGAAAAACAAACATTGATAGCTATTAATAAAAATATGATGCCAGCTACGGCTTTAATATTTACCACAAATTTAAGTTCAATGGTATTTTCTCCTTTGTATCATAAAGATCAAAAAATATTTCATGAAAAAATGATTAAAAATTTATTTGCGTGGGTGCTAGATTTTGATCGTTTAAAAGGTTTAGAAGTTGAATCAAGCCCAAAAAACTCAATAGAAGGTGATGGTTTTTATTTAAAAGTTTCAAGTAACGACTTGATTCATAGTGTTTTTAAAAATTTAGACAATTCTGAAATTCTTTTAGAGCAAGACGGAGAAATTAAATGGAGCTATCATATAAAGCAAGGTAACTACTCTTTAGAGGTGTCATCGCAAAAAGGATTACTTGAAAGAAAGCTTTATCATGTATCTTTAGACCCAAGAGAGATTAATATTAAAAACATAGACACAGAATATTTAAAAAAAATATCTGACTTGTCTGGTGGAAAGTTTATTTCTTCAGAAGTCATAGATTTATCGGGGTACATTCCTTTTCATTTAAAAGAAAAAAAATTAGAGTTAGTGAGAAAAGAAGTAGACTTACAAGATAATCAATATTATTTATTTTTAATGATTTTTCTTTTATGTTTTGAGTGGCTTTACAGATTTCAAAGGCGTTTGGTATAAAAATGGCAATTAGAGCAGATAAAAAGTTATTGGGTTTGAGTTTAATTGAGTCAGGTTTACTAACTCGTGATCAACTAGATTTGGCATTAAAAGTACACCGAAAATCAGGTAATACTCTTGGATGTACCTTAATACAAGAAGGTTATATTTCAGAGGCCCAGTTACTCAATTTTTTACAAAGTAAGTTAGGCTTTCCTCATGCGGCTTTAGCAAATTATGTAGTAGATGCTAATGCTTTGCGGGTTATACCAGAAAACTTAGTTAGAAAATATGAGATATTTCCTTTGATTAAAGTAAAAAATACTTTAACTGTAGCTATGGTTGACCCTTTAGATGGTTTTATTTTAGAAAATATTCAATTAGTAACTGGCTGTGAAATTAAACCATTAGTTTCAACAAGACAAGAAATTTTAGATGCTATAAGCAAGTATTATAAAAAAGGTGTAACAGCAAAAAAAGAAGATGGTTTAAGTGCTCTTAAACAGCTTGCAGATAATATTCAAGGTATAAAAACTGAAAAATCTACTCATTTAGTAGATGAAAATGATGTATCTCAGGCAAATATTATTAATTTAGTTAATAAATTAATTCAAGATGCTGTGATAACTAGAGCTTCAGATATTCATATCGAACCAACAGAAACAAACGTTAGAGTACGTTTTAGACGAGACGGTATCTTAGAAGAAGTAATGAGCTTATCAAAAGATTGGGCCTCTCCTTTAACTTCAAGAATCAAAGTTATGGCTGAGTTAGATATCTCAGAAAAAAGAAAACCTCATGATGGGCGTGCTCGTATTAAATTAGCAGATAATAGAGAGGTAGATTTACGTGTATCTACTTTTCCTTGTGTTACTGGTGAAAAAGCTGTTTTAAGAATTTTGGACAAGGGTAATATTGTACTAGCCATGGATCAACTTGGTTTTAATGATTATGTTTTAAAAAACTTTCATCAAATGATTAAAGCTCCAAATGGTATTATTTTAGTAACGGGGCCTACTGGGTCTGGTAAAACATCTACATTGTATGCAGCTCTTAAAGAAATTGACTCAACCGAAAAAAATGTAATTACAATTGAAGACCCTGTTGAATATAGGTTATCAAATATTAATCAAGGGCAAGTAAATGTTAAAGCTGGTTTTAGTTTTGCATCAGGCCTAAGAAGCATGCTGCGTCAAGATCCTGATGTGATCATGGTTGGAGAGATTCGAGATTTAGAAACAGCTGAGATTTCTATTCGTGCCTCATTAACTGGTCACTTGGTTTTTTCAACATTGCACACCAATGATGCTTCGGGATCATTAAATAGACTTATAGATATGGGAGTCGAACCATTTTTAGTAGCATCAGCTATTATTGGTGCTATGGCACAACGACTTGTACGTACAACTTGCCCTGAATGTAAATCACCAGTAAAAGTATCTGATAGACTATTTGGAGAGCTTGGTATATCTCGAGAAAGAGTTGGTAATGTTCAATTTTATCGTGGAAAAGGTTGCTCAAATTGTAAAAATACAGGTTATACAGGACGAACATGCATCACAGAACTTTTAATAAATGGTGAAGATATTAGAGAGCTAGTTGTTAGAAAAAGTTCCACAACAATGATTAAAGTGGCTTCTAAAAAGGGTGGAATGAAAACTCTGCGAGAAGATGGTTTAGCAAAAGCAGTACGTGGAATAACAACACTTCAAGAAGTTCTAAGAGTAACAGCTAGAGACGAGTAAAAGTTGGATTTTTATGTCAGATAAAGAAGAGCCACGCATTTTTAAGCTTTGGAAATGCCCATATTGTGCAGATCAATTTGTATACTGGGTATCAAAAGCACAAGAAGAAAAAAATGCCTTTCCATGTCCTGGTTGTTATAGAGAAGTTGTTATATCTAAAAAGAAATTAGTTTAATTTTAACAAAAACTTTCATAAAAAACTTAAATTGTGTGTCTTTAATAAATGAAACTTCTTGTAGATAGTTATTAGTTAAAGATGTCTTTTCATTCGTCGAGAAATTGATTAACTTGGTTCAACTACAAACCCTTATTGTGTAATTAATTTCTTAAGATTATATTAAAAAAGCGAAATTAATAGACTTAAAATAAGGGCTACTTATTGAGCCTAAAAATAAAAGGTTTAAGATACGGATTGTTTTTCTTTAAAAATTAAAGGAGATCTGAATCAGAAAGAACTTCATTTCGATTTTTTAGACCCATCTTTATTATGAAAGTTATGCTAAGGAAACTAGGACACTTATCAAATAGAACTTCAATTTAAAGATAAATATAGATAGTGTATATAATATCTGATTCAGAATTTTTTATGAAAAAATTTGCTATTGCTGGAATTTTATCAGCTACAATGATGGTAAGTAATGCTTTTGCTGCAAGTCCATTTGAGGATATCGATCCTTCACATTGGTCTTATCAAAAAATCAAGTACCTATATGATCATGGTATCATTAGAGGTAAAGGCTCCGGTCGGTTTAACGGAAACGAGCGAATCTCAAGATACGAAGCTTCTGCTTTGGTTTTTCAAGCATTAAAGCACGTTAAAGAGGTTCAAGGTCAGGGTGGATCAGTAGATTCAGATATCATGGATACTATTAATAGTTTAATGACTGAGCTAACTGATGAAATGCAAGTAATTGAAGTTAGAATCGAAGAAAACTCTGACGCTATCGCTCAACTAAGAAACCATGTTTCTTCAAACTATGGTAAGCCAACTCAAGGTATTTCAATGCCTATGGGCCAAGGTCGAATCAAGTTTATGGGACAAGCGATGTTTTCACTTGTTTCTGGTGGGGCTGACTCGTTTTACTCTAGTGCTACAACTAATAACAGTGTAGTTGCTCCAACAGCGGCTAATTTAGGGTCTAGAGATGGTTCAACAGAATTTACTAATGATTATTTTATGTTAGGTATTGCTGCTGATATTGATGAAAGAACATCTTTTTATGCTAAAGCTAATGTTTATACTGGTGGAGATGCTGGTGTAAATGGGGCTGCTGGTGTAAACCCAACTAATGGTTTAGAGTTTGATGACTATATGTATTTTCATACTAAAGACTTATGGTCAGATTGGGATTTAACATTAGGTAAGTTTTATGTTCCTTGGGGACATGAAGTAGCTGGTGCTTTTGGTTCAAATCCTTATTTTATTTCAAACTCTTTAGTTGATACATTGTACGGTAACATGATTACTGGAGCATATTTTTCAACTGAAAGTGATAATGGAGATTGGGATTGGGGAATTGGCCTTCATAATGGTGACTTTGGTTCTCCTTTGGCTAACTTTAGCTATTTATATCCAGCTCTTGCTATTGGTGGAGCAGCTGGTTCTCAAGTTGCTGGTGTTAATGGAGCTGTATTTCCTGGAGCTGCTGGAGCTAATGGATTTGCAGCTGGTGTAGTCACTGGTGGTTATGGTTTAAATAACTTTCCTGGTATGATAAATACTGCTGGAGCAAACGGAGTAAATAATAATGGAGATGATAACTTTGGTTTTATTCTTCATGTTGGGTCTCAATCAAATGATGGAGACTTTAAGTGGGATTTAAATTACTTTACAAATGGTGGAGATATAAATACTGTAGCAGCTAATCCACTTGCTGTAGGTTATGGTGCTATGAATTTCATAAACTTAGGTATGGATTATAGGGTAAGTGAAGATTGGATGATTACTGCCGAATATGTTACTGGTAACGTTGAAGTTGCAGATGCTGGTAGAGCCGCTTTATTTACAGCAGCAGCAGCAGCAAGTTCATTAGTTAAGAAAAATGTTTTTGATGATGATTTTACAACTTGGAACTTTCAAGTTATATATAACTTAGATTCAAAATCGACTCTTGCTTTAAGACATAGTGAGCATACAATGGATCGTGCTGGTGTAAGACTTGTTGCACCTGTTGCTGGTAGTGCTTCAAGAGGTTTTGATGATGAAGTCAATGAAACTACTTTTACATATGCTAGAAAAGTATCAGATAATGGTACATTATTTTTAGAATACAATACATCTGATTATGATAAAATCGGTGGATTAACTAAAAAAGATATTTCTACAGCTGTTAATGGAGCTACAGGAGCATCAAGATCAGATTATGATGTTTTAAGAGCATCATACAGAATAGACTTCTAATTCATTTAGAAATCTAAAAATAAAAAGTCCCTCATTATTCATTTAATGGGGGATTTTTTGTTTTAATCGATAATTTTACTTGTAAAATATTATGGTATACTACCCAAGTTAACTGGCTTTTTGAAAAAATTATACTTTGGCATAATTAAAAGAAAAAATAGTAAATGACTTTTTGATTGAATTTCATAAAATCTGGAGATTGGAATTTATTCCAATAAAGTAAACTTGGTGATGGGGTAGAGCCTCTTATGGGAATAAATTCCCATTCCCGTAATTAATGACTGAGGAAAAATGCGAAAAAAATTTTTTAATGTAGCAGGACCTTGTAAAAAAGATATTCATTACTTTGTCGAAAGGCCAATCAATTTAGAGAGTTTGATGGAGCTAATTATTGATCAAAAGTATTTTATCCATCATGCGCCAAGACAAACAGGTAAGAGTAGTTTATTAATTGATTTATGCCAAAAAATAAATAAAAAAGGTGAGTATACTTGTTTATACATTAATGTTGAGGGTGCTCAAACAACCCGTAATGATGTTGAAAAATGTAATAATATTATCATAAGAGAAATTTATAATAGGCAACTAACTTATTTATCAAAAGAAGACCAATTTCAATATGATGCAAGCTATGAGTTTAGTGAATATGGAGTACAACTATATTTATCAGATTGGGCAAGAAATAGTAAAAAACCAATAGTTTTAATCATAGATGAAATAGATAGTTTAATTGGTGATGGTTTAGTGTCTGTTTTACGACAGCTTCGCTCAGGATATGATACAAGGCCAAATGCTTTTCCTCACTCAGTCTTATTAAATGGAGTGCGTGATTTAAGAGACTATCGTATTTATTCAAAATCAGAAGATAAATGGCTAACAGGTGGAAGCTGTTTTAATATAAAATCAGACTCTATAAGATTAGAAAATTTTAACTTTGAACATGTAAAAGATTTATTTGATCAGCATTCAAGAGAGCATCATCAAACTTTAGAAAAGGGATTAGTTGAAGAAATTTTTAGATTAACAGATGGTCAACCGTGGTTATGTAATGCTCTTGGAGATATGCTTTGTTTTAAGTTATTTAAAGAAAAAGAGATTTTAACTTTAGATGACTTAAAAATAGCAAAAGAAAAATTAATTTTAAGACGTGATACTCATATTGATCAGTTATATCATAAACTTGAGACAGAAGAGCGATTACGAAACATAGTTATGCCTATGTTGCTTGGTAATCAAATATTTAACGCCAAAGAAGAAGATTTACAATATTGTAAAGATTTAGGAATTTTAAAAAACACTAAAAAAATTGAAATAGCGAACCCAATGTATAAAGAAATATTACCTCGTGAGTTAAGTAATCCAGTTTCACAAGGTATGGCAATTGAAGAGAGTGATTATTATAAAGATGGAAACTTAGACTTACACTTAATGATGAATGATTTTGTAGATTTTTATCGGGAAAATGTGACAGGACAACTAGGTTTTTTTTATAATGAAATCACTCCTCACATAATGATAATGGCTTATTTACAAAGAGTGATTAATGGTGGAGGAGAGATTCACCGAGAGTATGCTCTTGGTCGTAGACGACTTGATGTTGGAGTTTTTTATAAACGGCAAAAGTTTGCCATTGAAATCAAGGTAAAACGAACAGAGCGCTCAAGAGAAGAATCACTACAACAAACTCATAATTATATGGACCTTTTAGGAATAAATGAAGGTGGGTGGTTGATTATTTTTAACCAAGATTTATCTAAACCTTGGGAAGAAAGATACCACCAAGAAAATGATGTAGTATACAAGGGCAAAAAAATTATTGTGATTGAGATGTGAGAGAAAATGCGAAAAAAATTTTTTAATGTAGCAGGACCCTGTAAAAAAGATATTCATTACTTTGTCGAAAGGCCAATCAATTTAGAGAGTTTGATGGAGCTAATTATTGATCAAAAGTATTTTATTCATCATGCGCCAARACAAACAGGTAAGAGTAGTTTATTAATTGATTTATGCCAAAAAATAAATAAAAAAGGTGAGTATACTTGTTTATATATTAATGTTGAGGGTGCTCAAACAACTCGTAATGATGTTGAAAAATGCATGAAATCTATTTTAGATCAAATTCAAATGAGACAAGTGCAATTTTTACCAAATGAAGAGAGATATGTACAAAATCAAGAAAAATCTAATCTATCTTTAGGTTTAAATAATTATTTAGGCTTATGGGCAAATAACAATAAAAAACCAATTGTATTAATAATTGATGAAATAGATAGTTTAGTGGGTGATGGCTTAGTTTCTGTTTTGAGAGAATTAAGAGCTGGCTATGATGCAAGACCAAATGCCTTTCCTCATTCAGTATTATTAAATGGAGTGCGTGATTTAAGAGATTATCGTATTTATTCAAAAGCAGAGGATAAATGGTGGAAGTTGTTTTAACATAAAATCAGATTCTATAAGATTAGAAAACTTTAACTTTGAGCATGTAAAAGATTTATTTGATCAGCATTCAAAAGAGCATCACCAAACTTTAGAAGAGGGTTTAGTTGAAGAGATTTTTAGATTAACCGATGGCCAACCGTGGTTATGTAACGCTCTTGGAGATATGCTTTGTTTTAAATTATTTAAAGATAAAAAGACTTTAACTTTAGATGATTTAAAAGTAGCCAAAGAAAAATTAATTTTAAGGCGTGATACTCATATTGATCAGTTATATCATAAATTAGAAACAGAAGAGCGTCTACGAAACATAGTTATGCCTATGTTGCTTGGTAATCAAATATTTAATGCCAAAGAAGAAGACTTACAATATTGTAAAGACTTAGGAATTTTAAAAAACACTAAAAAAATTGAAATAGCGAACCCAATGTATAAAGAAATACTACCTCGTGAGCTGAGTAGTCCAGTTTCACAAGGTATGGCAATTGAAGAGAGTGACTATTATAAAGATGGAAACTTAGATTTACACTTAATGATGAATGATTTTGTAGATTTTTATCGAGAAAATGTGACAGGACAACTAGGTTTTTTTTATAATGAAATCACTCCTCACATAATGATAATGGCTTATTTACAAAGAGTAGTAAATGGTGGAGGAGAAATTCATCGAGAGTATGCTCTTGGCCGTAGACGGCTTGATGTAGGAGTTTTTTATAAACGACAAAAATTTGCCATCGAAATAAAAGTAAAACGAACCGAAAAATCAAGAGAAGAATCACTACAACAAACTCATGATTATATGGAGCTTTTAGGAATAAATGAAGATGGCTGGTTGATTATTTTTGACCAAGATTTATCTAAACCTTGGGAAGAAAGATACCATCAAGAAAATGATATAGTATACAAAGGTAAAAAAATTATTGTGATTGAGATGTGAGAAATTTTGATAAGAATTTGGGCGATAATACGTATTAAATAGCTTTTTTAAAATCGTGTAGTTGGTCTGACTTCATCTTGCCAGAATCATCATATATGATTAGAAAGCCAAAAAGCAAAGTGATTAGATGGTTTAGATATACTTAAAGAGAAATAAATAAAAATAAAGCTTGCATTCTGGCATTAGTTTATGGCATACTGGACAGCTTTCGAAAAATAACCCGAGAGCAACGAGCTAAAGACAAACCTTTTCGGAGGGATGGACAAGCTCAAAAGGTTACACTGGGAGCCACTAAACAAACTTGTTTGCAAGGTGGCCAGAGTTGTGAGAACAAAACCTTGAAGACCAATTTGAAACTGTGGTGACACATTTGATAATAAGGTCAAGAAGGTACAGCTTAGAAGTAAGCTAAGATCACAATGGTAATTCCAGAGAAGCCAAAAAATTGTAGGAGAAACCAGCTTAGTTAGAAGAGCAATCTTTTAATCGCTAGGGACTTACTAAGAAGAAAGCCGATGAAGTMTTGAGAAAAYACAAGATCGGAAAGGACTTTAGAAATAAAGGATACAGCTTAGTGAGGGGAAAWCTTCAAGAGTAAAGGTTGAAGTCGRAACTGGACTTAAGAGCGATGTGAGAGCAGAGCTTGTATGTCAAAGGATTTGATTTGGAATAGCCATAAGCTACCGAGAAAGTAGGAATGGTTTCGAAAGTGAGAATGCGAAACGCAAGTTAAGCAAGGTCACCTGAAACGCCAGAGCAGAGGGAAACCGACATGAACCCAAAGAAAGGGTCAGCGTATACTGATAACCGGCCTTAAGGACTTGGCAACAAGGGCTTAATTTACAGATTGGTTTTAGGTAGTAGCAATATTATCTGAGATGGAGGCTTGATCTAATAGAAYCGCAACATTCTAAAGGATTGGTTAAAGAAAGAGAACTTCGGAAACGAAGGGATCAGGAAGTCAGGAAACAGCTTTTAGGGGTGAAACTCTGGAGCGACTAGTAAGATCAAAAGAGGACGAGCAAGGCAACTTGTAAGTAGGTCTTAACAAAAAAACCAAAGAGTGGTAACAACCACGTATTGGGTTCTAGGTAACTAGATATTGTTAAAAATCAAATACTCTAAAGATAGGCTAAATCGCATGAGAGCTTGTTAAGTGTTAAAGCTTAGACATCTAAGAGATGGAAAAACGTTAGGGCTCCGACTTGATTTCGGGAATGCTTTTTAAAGCTTTAAAAAAACTCTTAAACTTCGGTTTAAGAGTTTTTTTGTTTTTACAAAGATTTATATATACTTTTAAACCAACTCCAAAAGTATACTTTCAGTATACTTCACAATATTTTTATCATCTTTAATTAACTCCACTAAATTTGGGTTAGCAATAAAAGGTCTTCCAATAGCAATTAAATCCATTTTATTATCTGATATATCTTGGTTTGCTTTTTGAGGAGTATAACCACCACTAGCTATGACAGTACCTTTGTAATGTTTTCTTAAAAATGATGTAACAGTACCATTTAAAAAGTCGTATTCAACAGAGTCATCAAAAATACCAGAGTGGATATAAGATAGATTAAAATCATTTAGTTTTGATATAAGTAGTTCAAAAACTTCGGTATCTTTTGGGCTGTTTTTCATATTAAAATAAGCAGCAGGGCTTAGTCTAAGTCCAACTTTTTGTGAGCCAACTTCTTGGCAAACAGCTTGTACTACTTCTAATGGAAACTTAATCATATTTTCTTTTGTTGAACCATAAGAGTCTGTTCGATGGTTTGAGTCAAAATGTAAAAATTGGTCAATTAAATAGCCATTAGCTCCATGAATCTCAACTCCATCAAAACCAGCTTCTATAGCATTTTTAGCTGCAGTTTTATAGTCTTCAATAAGTTGGAGAATTTCTTGTTTTGTTAGTTCATGTGGGGTTTCATATCTAAGGTCTTTTGTTCTTGGAACTCTATCATCAACAGCAAGAGCAGAAGGTGCGACAGGTTGAGTATTTGTATAGAACGAGTGTGAAACTCTTCCACAATGCCATAGTTGTAAAAATATTTTGCCATCATTTTCATGAACAGCCTGTGTGACTAATTTCCATGACTCTATTTGATCTTGAGTATAGATACCAGGAGTATTTGGATATCCTTGTCCGTCTGCTCTAATAATAGTGGCTTCAGAAATAATTAAACCAGCATCAGCTCTTTTTTTGTAATAAGCAGCTATATCTTTAGTTACCATAAGTTGTTTGTTTGCAAAACATCTTGTAAGTGGAGCCATTACAATACGATTTTTTAAATGTAATTCATTAGAAAGTTTATATTTCTCAAATAATTTTGTATTTTTCATTTCAATCCTTTAGTTTAGAAGATAATAGCCCTTTCATTGAATAGATTTCAAGGGGTGAGTATGAAAATTTGCTTCTTTTGATACTATTGATTATGATGTTTATATGAGAGTAAAAGATGAAGAAAAACAACAAGCTTTATTTGAGGCGACTATAAAGTTGGTAAATGAGATAGGCTTTGTTTCTAGTTCTGTTGCAAAAATAGCAAAAGAAGCTAATGTATCTCCTGCAACTTTATACATTTACCATGAAAATAAAGTAGATTTACTAGTAAATACTTATCTTCAAATAAAAAAATCATTAAGTTTAGCAATTTTAGAAGACTTTGCCCCTGAGGTGGGAGTTAAAAAGGGTTTAAAATTAGTTTGGAGAAATATGTTTCAATATATTTCTAAGCATAATGATTACTTTCAATTTACAGAGCAGTTTTCAAACTGTCCTTATGCTTCTTTAATAAATAAGGAAGAAGTTGATTCTTACTTTTTACCAGTTTTAATCCTTATCGAAAAAGGTATTAAAGATAAAATTATTAAAGATATTGATTTTGATATGATAATTTGTTTTTTAGTAGCTCCTGTTTTACATTTAGCAAACCCAAAAATATGCTGTAACTTTGTTGTTAATGAAGAGAGTATTAACATCGGTTTTGAACTAGCATGGGATGCTATTTCTTGTAATTAATGGGTTTAGAGTTTCTTTAAATAGTTTGTACAATTGAAGAAAAATTTGAAATTTCATTTCAAAATGATGAATTTGATAAAATAAGTACTGTAGGAGACTTTTATAATCTTATTTTATCTAAATTCAAATTAATACCTTCAAAGCATAAAATTAGTCAAAATATTTTTGATAAAATTCAAAGATATTCAGTAAAATATTTATCATATGATAAATATTTTGTAACAATAAATACTAATTTAGAATGTCTTTTTGAAAAAGAAATTACTATAAAAAGATGGAAACATTTTAGTAGAGCTTTAGATTTAAAAACTCCAAATTTAATACGCCCCAATTATGTTGTAAAGTTATGTGTTATTAATTTAGCTGTATGGGTAATATTTTTTAAAGTTACTCTATTACTTGACGCAATTTCATTGTTTGTTGGAGTTACTTTTACAACATTCTTATTATCTATAGTTTTTAAGCCGAATCGCTTACCTTACAAAGATATCAAAACATTAATACCAGCAATAATTTCTTTAAATTTAATACTAAAGGATGATATAAAAAATGGACTTGATGAAAATGAGGTTTGGCTCATTTTAGTGGATATAATAGCTAATGAAATTGGTATAGATAGAGAGAAAATTCAAAAAAGTGCATCAATAGTTAACGATTTAGGTATTGGTTAAAGAGACAAAAAAAATACCCAGCTTAGCTGGGTAAATTAAATAATATTTTAAAACGGGTATCGGTCTGTTTGAACCTTTTCAACCCTATCTTGTTCGTTCTTTGGTATACTTGGTCTCAGGTTTCTTTCTTTGATCCAATTAGCCATTTCTAGTTTCATTGTCTCTTCGTTGAGTTGTTCTCTTAGTTTTCCCACAGGTGCCTACTTTCTTTCAAAATTATATACAAGTAAAAACAAACAAAGTCAGACCAAATTGTAACTAAAATGACAAGTTTGACAAGGGGCTTTAATTAAATTTTTTATCTTTTTTTTAGTAGAAGTTTAACTAAGTGATATAAGTAGACACTGGTAGACAATTATCCAATATAATCAAGAAAAAACTTATTTAAAGAATAGGTGATAATTATTATGATAATTGATATATAAAGTATATACTGAAACTTGTTTAGACTCATTCTAAATTCAGCAAAATACAATTGATTCAAGGAAACTATAATGAAAGAACAATATCAAAAATATTTTTTAGATATACTTAAAAGTTTAATAGAAACTCCAAGCCCATCTGGTTACACTTTTCATGTAAGAAACTTAATTTTAAAAGAGTTAGAAGAGTATAAATCATTAGGTGAAGTTAAAGTCTATAAAAATAATGGAATTGAATTTATATTTAACTCATCTAAAACAGAAAATAGAAGAGCAATATGCTCACATTTTGATACTTTAGGTCTTTTTTTATCTCATATCGAAACAGACGGAATGATAAGACTTGATATGATTGGTGGTTATCCTTGGACAGCCGTTGAAGGTGAATATGTAAAAATTCATACGATGGATAATAAAACTTATACAGGTACAATATTGTTTCATAAAGCTTCGACTCATATATATGGTTCATCATACGATCAAGAGCCAAGAAAACAAGACTTAATGTATTTAAGACTAGATGAAAAGGTTTCTTCTATTGAAGATGTTAATAACTTGGGTATATTTTTAGGAGACTTTGTTTCATTAGATCCTCGATTTGTATATACAAATAGTGGCTTTCTAAAGTCTAGGCATTTAGATAATAAAACAGGTATTGCTTTAATATTAACAATGATGAAACAGATCAAAGAGCAAAACTTACAAAATAAAATTGGACATTTTAGATGTATTTTTACATCTGGCGAAGAAATTGGAAAAGGTGCAAACTTTGTTAAAGATTTAGATGAGCTATTAATTGTAGATAATGCAGTTGTTGGTAAAACTCAAAACTCACTTGAAGATAAAGTAACAATCTGTGTGAAAGATTCAACAGGTCCTTTTGATTATTCGTTTAAAAAACATTTAATAAATATGAGCAAATCAAATCAAATTGACTATGTTTTAGATGTATATAAAAGGTATGGTTGTGATTCAGAGACGGTTTTAAAGCTTGGAGTGGATGTTCGTACAGCTTTAATTGGTCCTGGTATTGATGCATCACACTCTTATGAGCGTACTCATATAGATGCTTTAACCCATACTTTTTTATTGATGATTAATTACACACTAGGAGATGCTGTAAAAGAGCATTGTGTAGAATAAAAAACTGTAAACAAGGTTTAAGTTTTATATCCAAATATTTTAGGTGTAATTATTAAGGTATCGTTATGAATATTGTTTTATTAATATTAGAAGAATCAAGTTTTGAGCAAAAAGTTTACTATCAGCAAATTGCTAGAAGTTTAGATATAGAAATATGTAAATTAAAGGAGGGTGCTGGTAATATTCCTTTAGAAAAAGATATTTATATTTTAGCTTCTTTTGGGATTACAATTGAAAAACTTCATGATATTGCTCAAAATATTAAACCCTTGTTAAATGAGGCCCCACTTTTCTGGTTGAATGAGTTTAGTTTGGATGAAGAAGTAAGAGAGCAAACAAGTTTATTATATACAGATGGGTTTGTAGTTTCTTATGATATGTTTGAAACTTTACAATCCATGAGCCGCTTAAAAAACTTACTTGATTTAACACAAGTTCAAGGTTTAATCATTAATCAAAAAGAGCGTTTAAATTATTCTCCAAAAAAGCCAAAAAGAAGAGAGTTCTCAACTGAGGTTTTTACTATCTCTAGAGAGGTTAATTTAGATCACGAAGGATACTTTTCTTTTGTATCAGCGCAAGGTTGTAGTCGTCGATGTCATCATTGTTCAATTTTGTCCAAAGAAGGATTTCGTAAGCGTCCAAAAGTTGAAGATTTAGTAGCTTATTTACAAAAATTAAATAAAGAAAAGGGTTATAAAAAGTTTCAACTAATTGATCATACTATTAACGATTCAAAGCTTTTTTTTCAGAAGTTTTTAGAGAAAATAATTGATTTAAAGCTTGATTTTAGTTTTAAACTATCAATGACTTTTGAAGATATGAGCGAAAATTTATTTAATTTGATGGTAGAAGCTGGAGTAAAAGTAGTTACTTTACCTTTATTTTCTGCTTCTGATAGAGTTAATTATCATAATAATATTAGTGATAGAATGCTCTTAATTAAAAAAAATCTAAAGCAGTTTCATCAGGTTGGTATATTAGTAAACTTAAAAGTCTATGTTGGTCTACCCCATGAAGAGTACGGAGACTTTTTTGAAACTCTACTTTTTTTAGAATCTCATCAAAGGTATATAAACAAAGTTGTAAAAATTCAGCCAGCTATTTTAGAGCCAAACAGTTTTTTCTATAGAAGACAATCAGAAAATCAAATTACAATTTCTCCTGGGTCTTACAATCTATTTGTAAAAGAAGAGTCAGACCATTTAAATGATTATGGTTCACGACTTGAAAAGGTTCATTTTTTACAAACAAAAATGAGTTATTTACATTTGTATCAACAAAAAATTAAAGAAAACTATAGTCATGATGAGATTAATAAAAAATATCAAGAGTATAAAGATAGAAAAGTTGATATAGCACTTGTTACTTGTCCACCTTGGGGATATTTAAATCCACCAGCTGGTATAGCAAAACTATCTTCCTATTTAAGGAGCAAAGGTAAAATAGCCCAAGTTTTTGACTTTAATGTTAAGTTTTATTCGGTTTACGAGGAGTTACAAAGGCTTTGGCACGTTGAAAATAAATCTTATTGGTCAAATGATATTACTTTTGATGTAATTCTACATCTATATGAAGATGATATTGAAGCTGCTGTTGAGTCTATTTTAAAAGCAAATACAAAAGTAATTGGTTTTTCAGCAGTTGATCCAAAAGAGCGAATGACAATAGAGTTTATTAGACGGTTAAGAGAAAGAGATAGCGAGCTTATTATCATTTTAGGTGGGCCAGTTTGTGGTACTACAGAGTATCGAAATGTTTTTAGAGATAAACTAGGACGAGATGGTATTAATCTTTATGCTATTGGTGAGGGCGAAGAAACCCTAATGAATATCCTTCATAACATTGAAGATGGTAAATCATTAGAGGGTATTTTAGGAACCTGTTATTTAGATAAAGACGTAAAGTGGGTTTTTGCAGAAAAACGAAAATTTATTGATTTATTAAATATGCCTATTACTACTTTTGAGGAGTTTGATTTAAAAGACTATAATTGTGAAGAGCTAATTATTGAGTGGTCACGAGGTTGTATTGGTACCTGTTCATTTTGTAAGGCAAAAGTACTTGACGGAATGTTTAGAAACTATAGTGCAGATCATATTGTTGAATCATTGAGATATTATTCAGAAGTTTTAAAAATAGAAGATTTTACCATTTGTGATTTAGCATTTAATGGCAACTGGAAAATGCTTGAAAAGGTAGCTGATCTTTTAATTGAAGCTAACTTAAATATTAGATTAAAAGCTCAGGGTATTCCAAGAAGACAAATGAAGCTACCTTTATTACAAAAGTTTAAAAAAGCTGGTTTTGTTGAAATTCAATGGGGAATTGAGTCAGGCTCTGACAAAGTTCTAAAAGCTATGGATAAAAGCTGGATGTTTACTATAGAAGAAGCTCAAGAAGTGGTAAGAAATTGTCATTTAGCTGAGATACGTACTTATATGTTTTGTATTGTAGGCTTTCCAACAGAAGAAGAAGAAGACTTTCAAATGACCTATGACTTTATTGATAGAAACTCAGAGTATTTAGATATGGTGAAATCAGTAAATGGTTTACATATTATTACAGATACCCCTGTTCATCATAAAGCCAAAGAGTTTGGTTTAACTTTACCAGATGAAAACTATCATTATCTTTGGAGTATGCCAGGTAATACTCATGAAATAAGACAAGACAGAACAAAAAGACTACTAGAGCTGATAAAAGTAAAAGGTTTAGCTTGTATTGAAACAAACTTACTCGAAGGCCGTCAATTTGAATTATTAAAAGATTATAAAGATACTTATATTCCAATGGACGAGAGAGTAGACCTTTTAGTTAGAGATATTAATACTTTGATTGACTATCGTATGAATGCTCAGGAGGAATGGGTACAAAGTGTTGATGTTAGAGGTGAATTTCTTCAAAAAAATAGAGATTTAATTGGTGTTTTTCATGGTAAGAAATCTTTAACAACTCCTGAAATCGTAGAAATTGATTTATCGAATAATTGTAATTTTAAGTGTGTTGGTTGTTGGTGTCACTGTGATCATCTAAAAGAATTAAAAACTCCCGCTCAACTTCGTAAAAAAAGATTACCATTGGATACTTTACAGCTTTTAATTAAAGACTTAGCCGAGTCTGGTACAAAAATTATTCAACTGGCAGGTCCAGGTGAGCCATTTACACATCCAGATATAATGGACATTATTCGCTATATTAAAGGTAATGGTTTAGAGCTTCATATTATTACAAACTTTTCATATATTACTTTTGAAGTAGCTCAAGAGCTAATGGATTTAAAAGTAGATCAAATAACTGCATCTATTTGGGCTGGTAGTGAAGATGTTTTTGAAAAAACCCATCCAGATACTAAAAAATCTGTTTTCTTAAAAATTAAAGAAGTAATGACTTTTATTGGTAATCATAAAAAGTATAATCATTATCCTCGTATTAAAATTTATAATGTTATCAATAAATGGAACTGTAATGATATTGAAAATATGGTTAACTTTGGTTTAGAAGTTAGAGCAGATACAATGGAATTTACAGCTGTTGATACAGTTGAGGGTAAAACAGACTTTTTAGCTTTAAGTGTAGAAGATGTAGAAGCTATCGAAGAACAATTTAAAAAAGTATCAGAACGAGCAACTTATCCAGACCCTCCAGGTTGGAAACATTTAAAAGATTTAACAAAAGAGCAAAGAGAAGAGCATTACGAAATTCATGCCAAGTTTTTTACAGATATGGGAGACTATAAAGGCTTTGAATACGAAGAAGCTAATAAAGTGATGACTTGTAAAGCTGGTATTGCTAACGAGACTATGGTACATGACCCTCAAGAGATTTGCTCTAATATTTTTTACTTTCCAAAATCTGCTTGTATCTCTTGTAAACTTCAATCAGAATGTGAAATTGACCCAAAGACTTTTAGTATTAAAACTAGGTTTTTCTCTGTACTTGGATATGGTTCTTTTATTAGACGGGCAAAGCTTTCTGCTATGGAAAGAGAGTCTAAAAAAGAAGTTATTTATAAACAAGAAGAAGCTCTAAATGAGATAATCATTAAAAAAGAAGCTAGAACTTTAGACTTATTACCAAAAACTCCAATGGTTGATTCTATTCCCTGTACTATTGGGTGGACATATTCACGCATTACTACTGATGGTGATGTAATTGGTTGTTGTAAGGGTTATAATAAAGTTTTAGGCAATTTATATGAAAATAACTTTTTGTATATCTGGAATGATTATCCAATGCAAGAGTTTCGTTTTAAGGGTAAAAACTTTAATAAATCAGATAGTTACTTTGATGAAATAGGGTGTTATAAAGCTTGTGATAATGTTGGTCATAACATGAACATATATCGTCGTTTAAAAGCTTTAAAACTACGAGAAAAAAAGTGGCTTGAAGAAGAAGCAAAATTAATTCATCCATAGGAGAAATATGAGTGAATTATTTGAAGAGTTAAATAAGTTGAGTATCGAAGAGCTAGAATCTCTTTTAGAAAGTCCAGATCATTTTTCTTATCACTGCGAAAGAAAAATTTTGTTAGCTTTAATAATAAAAGTAATCAAGCAAAAGAAAAGTGAATTTATTAAATCTAGGGTTCTTTGATTATCATACTTTACAAATGAGAGAAAACGTTATAATGTGTATATGCACCTAAATAGGGACTATGGAAAAATATAAAGAATTTGCTGCTTGTAATTGTTTTAAAATAAGGCGGATGAGCCGTCATCTATCACAAATATATGATCATGCTTTTTCAGTACTTGGGATAAAAGCCACACAATTTAGTATTTTAGCATGCTTATCTAATGTGGACTCAGTTACGATTGTAAAGTTTTCAAAATTAATTGGTACAGAGAGGACAACTTTAACAAGAAATCTAAAAATATTAGAAAGAGATGGTTTTATAAAATCTTATTATGGTGATGATGAAAGAGAAAGGTTTGTAGAACTAAGTGAAAAAGGATTTAAAATAATAGAGAAAGCATATCCCCTATGGAAATCTACTCAAGATTTAATTAGTGAAAAAATAGGAATGGATATAAATATTTTAAAAAGTGTATCAGACAAGTTATTAGAAATTTCAAAAGAAGACTTAAAACTTTAAAAAATATAATTATAGTAATAAAAAAATTTTTAAAAAACCAAATGAGTGTATATACACCTAAAAAAAGGAAATGATGAAACAACAAAAATCAAAAACAAATACATTTTTTGAAATGGTAACAAAATATCCAAAAGTCATAATTTTGATAAGCTCATGCTTTATACTATTAGCAATGAGTCAATTGTTGAAATTAACAAAAGATACATCAGCGGATGCATTTATTGCCTTTGATAATCCAGCTTTAATTTATAGAGAAAAAGTGAAGGATATATTTGGTTTAAAGGATCCTTTAGTTATTGCAATCATAAATGAAAAGGGTATTTATAATCAAAAAACGATGGCATTAATAAACTCATTAAGTATTGAGATTTCATCTTTAGAAAATGTAGACCCAGATCGTTTAAAAAGTTTGGCAACTGAAAAAAGTATTCGTGGGACCTCTGATGGTATGGAGGTAAAACTATTTTTTAAAAACCTTCCAAAAACAAATGAAGAGTTAAAAAATATAAAATCATTGATTGATGACTTTCCTTTATATCAGGGTAGTTTAGTTAGTAAAAGTGCTAAAGGTACATTAATTGTTGTAGAAATGATAGATGATTTAAAAGCAGAAAAAACTTATCAATTATTGATGGAAATTACAAAAAAATATAGTGATAATGATCATAAAATATATGTTGCTGGAGAAGGAGCAATTAGTGGATATTTAGGATCATATATAGATAGTGATGCTAAAAAGTTAAATCCTTTAGCTGGTTTAATAATTACACTTATTTTATTTTTAGCCTACAGAACAATACGTTCGGCATTTTTGCCAAATATAGTCATTTTAGCTACGGTCGGTTCATCTCTAGGATTAATGGCTTATTTTGGAGTGCCATTTTTTGTAGTTACAAATGCCATGCCTGTCATTTTAATTGGAATAGCTGTAGCTGACTCTATTCATATATTTCATCAATATTATGAAGAACAAAAGAAATATCCATCTTTAGATGCTAGAGCGATTACTGTATTAACAATGAACGAAATGTTTAGACCCATTACTTTGACAACATTTACTACTGTAGCTGGTTTTATGGGTTTGTCTTTATCATCATTAATGCCACCATTTCAATTCTTAGGCTTATATAGTGCATTTGGGGTATTTGTAGCATGGTTATATTCTATTACTATACTTCCTGCATTTTTGAGCCTTTTACCTCTTGATTTAAAGAAAGCTAAAAATTTAGAAAAATCAGATGATTGGTTTTCAGAGCTAATGGAAGTAGTGGGTAAAAAAGTGGTTAAATATCCAAAAATAGTTATAGCTTCCTTTTTAGTTATTGTACTAGTTTCAGCAAAACTATCTCTTTTTTTAGCAGTGAATGAAGATAGAGTTGAAACTTTTGATCATTCAGAACCAATATATAAAGCAGATAAAGTTATTAACAAATATTTTGATGGTACAAATAATTTAGACATAATGATTGAAGCTAAAAATATTGAAGACTTATATAAACCAGAGTATTTATTAAAAATAGAAAAGTTTCAAAATTTTATTGAAGGATTAGATACTGTTGGAGGTTCTACTTCATTAGTTGATATTATTAAGCAAATGAATAAATCTTTAAATAAAAATGAACAAAGTTATTACAGAGTTCCTAAAAGTTCTGATTTAGTTGCTCAATTATTTTTAATTTATTCTGTTTCAAACAATCCAACAGACTTTGAAGATAAGGTGGACTTTAATTATCAAAAGGCAAATATAAGGGTTCAATTGAAAAATGGATTATATACAAGTAATAAAAAACTAATAATTATTATTCAAGATTACATTGATTCTCATTTTAATAATAAAGATATAAAAGCTTATATTAGTGGACGTGTAAACTTAAATTATCATTGGATTAAAGACCTTGGTGTCAGTCATTTTAAAAGTGTATTGATTTCATTTTTACTAGTTGGTCTAATGGCTAGTTTTGTATTTTCTTCATTTGTAGCTGGTCTGTTTAGTTTAATACCAGTTCTTATAAGTGTTCTTATAGTTTATGCAGTCATGGGGTATTTTAATATTTATTTAGGCATAGGTACATCTATGTTTGCTAGCATAGCAATTGGCTTAGGGGTAGACTTTGCAATTCATACGATTGATCAGATAATTCATTTGTTTTCAACTCATGAAAACGATGACTTTGATGAAATCATTTTAAAGTTTTTTCCAAATACAGGAAGAGCTTTATTTTTTAATTTTTTAGCAATCTCTATGGGGTTTGGGGTTTTATCAATTTCAAAAGTAGTCCCACTTTTTAGGTTTGGGGTTATTGTAGCGCTTTCTGTTAGTGTTAGTTTTATAGTTAGTTTAGTATTACTACCTGCTTTAATAAAAGTAATAAGACCAAAGTTTATAACGTCATATAAAAAAAATTTTAAGGTATCAATGAAATCTTTAGTCACTATTATGTTATTTTTTTGTATGAGTTCAAACTCTAATGCTATTGTACAAGGAAAAGTAATAAGTGGGTTGGAACTAGTTCAAAGAGTAAATAATATAAAGGAAGGACAATGGGTATCTAGAAAACTTAAAATGGTAATGACTGATCGAGGTGGTAGAGAACGTATTAGAAAAACAATTACTTTCAGAAAATATTTCAAAGAAAGTAAAAAAACATTAATATTTTATACTTCTCCAAGTAATATAAAAAAGACATCATTTTTGACTTTTGATTATAAAGATTCCGCTAAAGAAGATGATCAATGGCTATATTTACCAGCAATGAGAAAAGTGAGGCGTATTTCGGCTTCTGATCGTGGTGACTATTTTCTTGGGACAGATTTCTCTTATGAAGAAATAAAAAAAGAAGGAAAAGTCGAAGTTAATGATTTTACTTTTAAAAACTTAGGGATTGTTACTTTAGATGGAAAAAAAGTTTATAAAATAGAGTCATTTCCAAAAACAAAAAAATTGGCAAAAAACTTGGGTCATGGAAAACAAATTTCATATATGGATCCAAAAATTAATACTTTTGTGAAAGTAGAAACTTGGGATATCAATGGAAACGAGCTAAAAATATTTGAAGCGAAAGATATTAGATATGTTGATGGTATTTTAACAAGACATATTTTAGAGATTTTTAATAAAAAGACAAAACATAAAACAACTTTTATATTTTCAGAAGTTGATTATAAAAAAGAAGTAGATGATAGTGTTTTTACAAAATCAACTCTCAGAAGAGGTGTTAAACAGTGAAAGTAGCCTTACTTTTATTATTAACTTTTATGACTTATCCAAGTTCTTTTGACGGTTTAATAGAGTTTGAGTCAGTATTTGATACGAGTAATTTAAGTTCAAAAAAACAAGAAATTATAATTAGTCCAGAGTTTAGTTTTAATTTAAAAAAAGTAGAGTTTATATCATCTTTAAGAATTAGATCAGACCTAAAAAATAGTTTAGGTAGTTCTAACCTATTTGAGTATCAATCAGATTTATCCAAAAGTTTAATAAAAACAAATTCAACGCAAATAGCAATAAGAGAACTTTATGTAGATGAGCAATGGGGTCCTTGGATGATTCGTTTAGGAAAACAACAGATTGTTTGGGGACAAGCTGATGGGTTAAAAGTGTTAGATCAAATAAACCCTCAAAGTTTTAGAGAGTTTATTTTAGATAGTTTTGAAGACTCAAGAATTGGGCAATGGTCGATTCAATTAGAGAAAGATCTTAAACATGATAAATCATTACAACTTTTTTCTATTTTAGATAATACACATAATGAAATTATGGATACTAATAGTGAGTATGCTTTTTCATCAAAATATATTACTTCAAAGTTTAAGTCTCAACCTGTTCTTTTAAATGTACAGCGTGGGAGCGGTTTATTAAAAAACTCTAGTTTTGGAGTACGTTTATCAGAATTTAAAAATGGTTGGGATTTAACTTATAATTATTTATACTTTAAGCATCATAGCCCTGTATTATATAGTGATTTAACAAAAGGAGTACGTTTAGTTTTTCCAGAGTATGAACGGTCTCATTTATTAGGAGCAAGTGCTTCTAACTCTTTTGGATATTTTACTTTGAGGTTTGAATTAGCATACTTGAGTGATCAATATAATTTAGCTAAAGATATCAACTTTTTAAGAGGAATTATAAACAGTTCAGAAGTAAATTATGTACTAGGAATAGACTGGACTAAGCTATCAAATACTTTTATAAGCTTTCAAGTATTTCAAAGTTATGTTTTAAATGATGCACAAAGTATGATTAGAGATGAGCTTGATACAAAGCTATCTTTTTTAGTTAAAAAGGATTTTTTGAATGAAACTCTAAGTTTTGAACTATTTTATTTATACTCAGTAAACGACGGAGATGGCTTATTTCGTCCTAGAGCATCTTATGAATTTAATACAGATCAAAAAATAATTTTAAGTCTAGATATTTTTCATGGAGATGTTGAAGGATTATTTGGTCAATTTTCATCAAAAGATAGGATTAGTTTATCTTATGAGTGGGGATTTTAACTAAAATAAATGAGAAACAAACTCTTTAAAAGTTGGTCTACGATTGTACATCAAACAGCCAAGTCTAAAAGATTTGGCAGCAAGTATTACAGAAAAAATCACACAAAATAATAAAAATAAGGGGCCTGCTATAACCTCCCACATTGGCAAGTTGCCAAGACAAAAGCGTGTGACTAAAACAATGGGTGATGTAATCGGAAAGTAATATAAGACCTGAGATAAAGTGCCATGTATATCATTTAATATAATTTGTAATACATAAATTGGTAGCATTGAACCTATGATAAAAAAAGATGATAATTGTTGTGCATCTTTATAATTAGGAGCAATTGCACCAACGCCAATCATAGCAGCAGCAAAAAATAAAAACCCCAAAAATAAGACAATAATACCAAAAACTACATGACTTAGAGGTATTAAGGATAATTGAATAGGGATTTTCATTTGAGAAGACATAGCAGGTATAGCTATAACACTCATTAATATCCAAATTAACACTTGTATTAAGGTCGCTAAACCTAAACCAAGTACTTTACCACCAATTAATTGATTATCATTGACTGTAGATAATAAAATTTCGATGGTTCTGTTTTCTTTTTCTTCTGATACGCTTTGTAGCAAAAAGCTACTGGCTGTACTTGTAGATAAAATAAAGATAATCAAAAATAATAAGGGCACTATTAATTGATGAAAGTCAAAATCATTTGTTTCTAAGTTTTTATTTAATACTAATAGTTTAAATTGTACGCTATTAAAAATACGTTTTCTTTGTTCTTTGTCTTTAATCGATTGAAGTAGTTGTTTTCTGATAAAGGACTCAGTAATTTTTTTAAAAGATTTAGATGAACCTAATACTTTATTTTTAGGAGAGATTAAGTGAATAACCCCTGTTTTCATATAATCTTTAGGTATTTTTAAAAAGCCTATATACTTTTCATCAATAACATCTTGTTTTGTTTGTTTTTCATCAGAAACTTTTATAAAGGAGTCATTTTTATCAAAGATAAAAAAATTACTCTGATCTAAGATAGCTATTTTTTTTCCTTTAGAGAATTTATCTTTAAGGGAGTTTGAAGCAAAAGTACCAGATTTATAGCTCAAAATAGATATGAATACGATAAAGAGGGGTAAAAATATAGTGATAGCTAAAAATTGCCACCTTTTTGCTGTTTGTAAAAATTCAAATTCAGCAACAATTAATACTTTTTTCATGATTTTTTTTCTCCGCAAAGTTGCATAAATATTTGATTTAGAGATGGTCTAGCAATTTCAAATTTTTCAATGATTACATTTGCTTCTATGAATTTTTTTAAAATATCTTGTGGAGAAGCATGCTCTTTAAATTTAATTTCGGCTCGATTACCATAGTCATTCATTTCTTCTATAGAATCTAAGTTAGGTAAGGTTCCTTGATAACTTAGATGAATAAATTTTGGTTCAAATTGCATTTTAATATCATTAATAGAGCCATAAGCTTTTGATTCACCATCAGCTATCATAATGACTCGATCTGAAAACTCTTCAATTTCAGCAATTTGATGAGAAGAAAATAAAATAGTGTAACCTTGAGATTTTAAGTCTTTGAGGGTGTCATAGATTACTTGACGATTGATAGGGTCAAGTCCACGAAAAGGTTCATCTAATATTAAAAGATTGGGCTTATGTATAATGCTTATAATGATTTGTACTTTTTGTTGCATACCAGAGCTTAAACTTTGAACTGTTTTTGAGCTGTGTTCTGTAAGTTGCATTAAATCAAGTAAGTCAGCAGCCCTTTTTTTAGATTCATTTCTTGATAAACCCTTGAGTCGAGCAAAATATAAAATGGTATCTATGACCTTAGCACGAGTATAAAGCCCTCTTTCTTCTGGTAAATAACCGATATCATTTTTTAAATGATCACCAAAAACTTGATTTTGAATGAGTAACTCACCTTCATCAGGTTGATAAATTCTAAGAAGAGACCTGATTGTAGTTGTTTTACCTGCTCCATTTCGTCCCAAAAAACCAAATATTTCACCTTGGTTTACATGAAAACTTAGATTAGAAACAGCTTTAAAGTCACCAAAATTTTTAGAAAAATTATTTATCTCAATTGCTTTCATAGGATTATTTTATACCTTTTAAGTTTTAAAATATGAAAAAAGAAGTTTTATTTTTGAGTATACTAAAAGGGTTTATACTCAAATGCAAGTAAATGCAATGGTTTTGTATTTATAAGGATGGATGAGTGCATAAATAAATTATTTTGGTGTAGAAAAAAGAGTATTTAAATCATTAATGGTTTTGATGAGTTCGATTGTTTGTTCGTGTAGTTTTTGAATATTTTTTTGATTTAATTGATTAGAACTAATATTTAATGATGATGTTTGATACTCCTTTTTTATTTGATGATCTAGTAAAGATATTTTTTCATTATAATTTTTTGTGAGCTCTTTTATTTGTGAAATATGTTGGTAGGACTCTTGTGTGTTTTTAGAGAGTTTATTTAAAGAATCAGATAGCTCTTTTGAGATAAATTGTCCTTTCTGAGATTTTTCTATACAAGATTTGATTAATGTAGAGCTAGATTGAACCGTAAGAGTTGACTTAGAGCTTAGTTTTTTAATTTCTTCTGCAATGATAGAGAAGGCTTTGCCAGATTCTCCAGTATGATTTACTTCTACAAAGGCGTTTAAAGTAAGTATATCAGATTTTTTTGCAATTTCGTTAAGAGATAAAATAATTTTTTCAGTATCATGAGATGCTTGTAATATATCTAGTATAGATTGAGACATTTCTTTCATAATTAAAGAACTATTCTCTGATTGTTTCTCTTGTTGTTCTGAGCATAAGTAAGCATTTTTTGAGGCAGAGTATGAGTTTGATATTTCGGTTTTAACTTCTTCTAGAGTATTGATTAAACTTTTAAAATTTTGTTTTTGACTGATCATTGTAGTTTGAATAGTTTCTGAACCTTTATTTAATGATACACTTGTTTTCAAAGTCTTCATTGATTGTTCGTGTAATTTGAATAAAACTTCGTTGATAGGTTGTAGAATAACTTTTTTGATAAAAAAGAAACTAATGAATGTAGTCAAAAAAACTATAATGAAAGCAAATATAATAATAAAATCAAAAAAAGATGTGCTTTCTTGATTAAAGAGTGCTTTATTATAATCAACTTTATAATATCCTATTATTTTATTATTTCTTGATAAAAGAGGCCCATTAATTTGAAAAGTATTTTTTAACTCAATGAGTTTCATTTGATTATATGAAATACCTATTTTGTCAGTATCTTGAGTATTAAATCCAGCTAAATAGCTTAACTTTGAATCAAAAATAGCTAATTTAATAATATCTGATGAAGTTGATTTTTCATTTTTATAAATATCAAGGGCAGAATTTAAAAATTTAGTTTTTTTATTAGTATGCTCTTGAAGTTTACGACTTAGACTTTTTTGTAAAATAGAATTAATAATTTGATAGTTATTAAGAACAATATTTTTAGTTATTTTTTTGGCTTGAAGCGGAAAATAAATTATAACCAAAAATACAAAACAAAGAGTTAAAAGAAAATAAAAGAGAGTAAATTTAATTTGTATTGATTGAAGCTTCATAAATAGAAGTACTTATTTTTTAACATTTAATAGTTTAGCGACTGTTTCTTGGATTTTAGATAGTGATATTGGTTTATCTAAAAAATCATTAATATGGTATTTCATAGCCTGTTTGAGTGTAGTTTTATTTATTTTGATAGAAATTAAAAGAATAGGAACCTCTTGACTTATAGTTCTAATGTTTTCAGATAGCTGCATTCCTCCCATATTTGGTATAAGAAGATCAATAATAACTAAATCATAGGGGTCATTATTTGATTTTTGATAGAGGTCCCAAGCTTCGGTACCAGATGATACGGAGTCAACTCGATATCCTAATAAAGATAAATGTTTACTAATTGCCATATTTAAAGCAATTTCATCATCTGCAAGCAATATTTTTGGTGCTAAGACTTCTTCTTTAGTTTGTTTGATGGTAAAGGAGGTTCTATCTATAGATTGAATCAACTGATGGAGTGTATATGGCTTTTGTATAAAAAAACAATTATTATTTAGTAGAAGCTTGTGTAGTTCTTCATTTTTTTTATATCCACTACAAAGAAGAACAGGTACTTCACAACCAAGCTCCATGATTTTTTGATAACATTCATTTCCACTCATTTTAGGCATAACTAAGTCTAAGAGTACAAGACTAATATCATTTTTATATTTTTGAAACTTTTCAACTCCTTCTAAGCCATTTTCAGCTAGAATAGTTTTATAGCCATATGATTTTAATATGCCTTTTGTAATGATTCTAAGAACTTCTTCATCATCAACTATAAGGATTGTCCCTTTATTTTCTAGGGGCTCTTTAAAAACAGTTTCTTTTTCTGTATTTAAGTTTTGAGCAATAGGAAGATATATACAAAACATAGTACCTAAATTTTGTTCACTAAAAACCTCAATAAACCCATGATGTTGTTGGATAATTTGAAAGGCCATAGACAAACCAAGTCCACTTTTTTTATCTTGTATTTTTGTAGTAAAAAAAGGGTCAAAAACTTTAGTTAGTAGTTTCTGAGGAATACCTTCTCCAGTATCTCGGATAATAATTTTTTGGAATTGATTACCATTACAGTTTGGATATTTTAATAAAAAGTCATTAGATGGTTGAACCGTATTTATATCAAAACTTAAAGTGCCTCCATTTGGCATAGAATCTTTAGCATTTAGAGCTATATTCAATAAAACCTGTTCAATTTGAATAGAGTCGGCCAAGACAAACTTGGCATCTTGATTTAAAAGTTTAACCTTTATATTTTGTAAAGCAAAGTCTTCACAAATCTTAATTACACGTAAAATATTTTTATTTATATCAATTTTATTAAGTATAATTTTTTGGTTTTTAGATATAGAACTTAATTGATTAATTAAACTTTGTGCTCGATTTGTAGCATTTTTAATATTGCTTGTATCTTGTAAAATTAAATTATTTTTAGTATTGAGTTGTATTGACTGAATACTCTTTGTAATGGAGTTTAAAATATCATTGAAATCTTGGGTTAAGCCATTGGCAACTGTAGCTACTATATCCATTTTTTGAGCTTGGACGACTTGTTGTTCAATAAACTGATGTCTTTGAGATTCTGTCATAAGCTTTTGATAGGCAATTTCTACTTTTTCTTTTTCAAGCTTTAATTCATTTAGAGCAGCTTTACTTTGTAGAGTAACTCGAGTTTTGGCAATGAGACAGACTGTCAATTGTTTTACTTCAATAGCATCAAATGGCTTTTTTAAAACTAAATAAGAATTTTTGATGCTTAGTTTTTTTTGAATAGCTGTCCAAGAATAATCTGTAAAAGCAGTACAAATAATAACTTCTTGATCGGGGTGAAAATCCCATATTTTTTTAATAGTTTCAATGCCGTCTATTCCAGGAGGCATTCTAATATCCATAAATATAAGTAAGTATGGTTGATTTTGTTGATAAGCAGTTTCAACTAGTTTGATTGCTTCTTCTCCTTGAAAAGCGAAATCTAATTGAATTTCTGGGTTTTTATATAAGCGAGGTAATTCGTCATCAAAAAGTTGTTTTGATAGTGCATCAAAGCTATTTTGAAGATGATTTTTGGGGGAGAGAATTTTACGAAAATCCTCGTGTATAGACGGGTTATCATCAACGATTAATATTTTAAACTTTTCATTAATATAAGATTGCATATAAGCCTCCTCATTTTACTGACTAGTGATAGCTTACTAGAATCAATAAATGATAGAACCTACTGATTCTAGTTTAAAGGTATATGTATTTCAATCTTTTTATAAAGAAATAATTTTATTATTTAGATAGTGTTGATATTGTTATTTGTAGAAACTAGAATAGCCTTACAGATTATTTATACTCAAATACAAGTGGCTTTACTGTTTTGGGTATATACTTTTTGAATAGATATATAACGATTGGCAATAAACTTTTAAACCATATGAAAAATATAAAAGAAAGAATAGAAAATATAGAACTAAGAGCCTGTAAAAGTCTAAAACAACAAGTTTGGATGGGATCAAGTGATTTACTCTCTTACTTTAGTGATACTCCTCAAGGATTAAGATATGATGATGGCCTTTACCAATTACTTTTAAGATTTATTTCAAAAGAAGTGAAAACTATTTTAGATGTAGGGGCAGGTGAAGGAAAGTTAGCCGAATCTTTAAATAATCATGGATATCAAACTATATGTTTAGAGCCTTCACAAAATAGAAGTATTGTTATTAATAATAAATTGATACCAAACATCAAGAAATTTTTTTGTGATTTTGAAAGTAAAATAAATTATGACTGTGTTATTTCATTAAGATCAATAGGGGTTATATCTAAAATAAAAGAGGACTATTTTTTACATAAAACAATAGAAAAACTATTAGGTCTATCTACAATACAGTTAATAATTGTTTCTAAAGCTATTGAAGACAGTAGTTTAGTACAAAAAAAATATAGAGTATTAAGTTCTTTTACAAAAGAGCCTTGGTTATATCACCTTGAAATATTAAAATTAATGGATAAGAACCCTAACTTAAGTTTTGTTAGTTTGAGTGTTAATAAAGCCTATAAATCAATGCAAGACTGTATAGAAAAAGACTTTAAAGCAGACTCAATAGATTTGGTAAACGATTATTTATCTAGTTGTGGTTTTAAAAAGGATAAACTTTTTTATAGAAAAGTAAATCTTTTGTTTCCTGTGGTGAATGTGGTGAGAGGTATATAAATGCAAGAAAAAGAATTAAAAATAATATTAGAAAAAAAACAATATATAGATTTAATAAATACTTTATCTATAAGTTATGAAGCAAAAATAAAATATCAAGAAAACTATTATTTTGATACTTTAAATTATGATTATTTAAAATCAAAAGAAATGCTAAGAGTTAGAAAAACAAAAGAAAAAACGATACTGACAATTAAAAGAAACTCTAGTGTTAAAGATGGTTATTTTGAATGTGAAGAAATTGAAAAATCTTTTGAAAAATGTGTGTGGAATGATAAAAACCTTTTGAGGTTTATATTTGATAGAGATCAAACTTTTATTAAAAATTTAGACTTTGTAAATTTAGGATGTTTAAAAAACTTAAGAACAATATTTCAAACAAAAGATTTTAAACTTGAGATAGATCAATCAAACTTTACAAAAAGTCAAATTCATTATGAGTTAGAATGCGAAACTATAGATCCCGAAAAGCTTTTAGACTTTTTAGATAATGAAGGTCTTTTACAAAAAAAACAAATTATTTTTCAAACAGAATCAAAATTTAAGAGGTTTTTAAAGTATAATATCAAAAATTTAAATATCTTTTAATAGGAAAACTATGAAATTAAAAGCTCTTTACATACTTGCTTTAATAATATTAATAAATACTGTTATGTCTTTTTCTATTTTAGATAAAATGGATAAATTTAAAAAGATACATCAATTTAATGAACAAAAACCACAAATTTTATTTCAAGCTTTTACTTGGGATGCAAATGTAAATGGTAAAAAAGGTGTATGGTATAAACATCTAAAGACAAAAATAAAAGAGCTTAAAAAGGCTGGAATCTCTCATGTTTGGTTTCCACCTATGTCTAAATCAGTTTCTCCTCAGGGTTATATGCCAGGGGATTATTATGATTTAGGGAGTGCCAACGATAAAACTCTTTATGGTTCAAAGTCAGAGTTAAAATCTACGATTTATGAGTTTTCTAAATTAGGTATTGTCTCTATAGCTGACATTGTGATTAATCACAGAACGGCCTCTCATCAAGAAAATGGTGTATGGAATATTTTTCATCATAAATCAAAAAAGATGATGTGGAAAAAATGGGCTTTAGCTAAAAATGACTATGAAGGCACAGGTCAACAAGATAGCGGGGATAACTTTATTCCAGCTCCTGATATTGATCATAGTAATAAAAAAGTTCAAAAAGATATTATTCAATGGTTAAAGTGGTTAAAAAATGACATTGGTTTTTTAGGTTTTAGATTTGACTTTTCAAAAGGTTACTCTGGAAAATATGCAAAAAAGTATATCGAAGCAACACAACCAGAGTTTTGCGTTGGAGAAGTATGGACAGACATGAGCTATGACTCATCTCATGTTTTAAAAGAAAATCAAAATCCACATAGACAGGGTATTGTTGATTGGATAGATTTAACAAAAGGACAATGTAAAGCTTTTGATTTTACTACTAAAGGTATTTTACAAGAAGCTCTAAAAAATCAAGAATATTGGAGGCTATTAGACTCAAATGATTTACAACCTGGAGTAATGGGTTGGTGGCCAAGTAACTCAGTTACTTTTATTGATAATCATGATACAGGATCTAGTCAGGCTCATTGGCCTTTTCCACAAAGTAAAGTATTAGAGGCTTATGCTTATATTTTGACTCATCCTGGAGTGCCAACGGTTTTTTGGGACCATCTATATCTAAATGGTAATTATTTAAAGGCCAAAATTATTGAACTAACTCGTTTTAGAGTAAAAATGGGCTTAAATAAAAATAGTAAAATTGAAATTTTGGAGGCTTCAACTAATTTATATGTAGCTCAAATTAATAGATCTGTTTTAGTTAAACTTGGCTCTTTAAATTATAAAACAACTGATGAGTGGAAAATCTCTCTTTCTGGAGAAAACTATAAAATTTACCTTAGAAATTAAATTTTAAGACAAAATATATTTGAATTAAAGTTATTTTGAATACTATAAAAAAAATGAAAAATTATTTTTGATTTGTATCGAAGCTCTTAATATCTTGATACCGAATAATTGAGAAGAGAAGCTGTGGCTTTTTTTGTTTATTACAATTATTAGGAATTTAACTTGCAATCACAACAAAGTTTACATAATAAAGTAGCATATATTTATCCATTTATGTTTCTTATGATATTTGGTTTTTTTTTAGTTGGCTCTTATTTTTTTATTGATTATGTTGTTGTGCAGTTTCAAGCTTTTCCAGATGCAGATAAACTTAAGTCTTTTCATAAAGTTCTAACTTATTATTTATTAGCTACTTTTGGCTTAGCTATATTTTTTAATGCTTTATTTATTTGGCATGTAACCAAAATTGGATTTTTATCTCAATTTAGGCATTTAACTAGAGCTATTAAAAAAATATCAGATGGACGAATGATGGCAATTGAAATGAGAGAAGACTTTCCTCCAGAGTTAATTGCTATTGGTACTTCTATTAACTCTATGATGAAGCGTTTGGCTATGAGTCAAAGTAAGTTAGAAAAAAGAGAAGTAATGCTTCGTACAGCTAAAGAAGACTTGGAGGAACGAGTTGATGAAAGAACCATTGAACTTGGTGAGTCTGCTTCTTTATTAGAAGAACAAAAATCAGAATTGATTGAAATGAATGTTCAACTAAAAACTCAAACATCTATGCTTGAGCAAAAAACAAAAAGAGAAGTAAAATTAGGAGAAGTATTATCAGCCACAAACTCTATAGATATCCCAGAGATTTTAGAAAAAACATTAAAAATTTTATTAGAGGTTTGTGATTTTCATTTTGTTGTTGCATACCTCTACAAAGAAGAGTCTGGTCGCTTAGAGACAAGTTTTCAATATTCTATTGATCACGGATTATTAGATAGTCCATTATTTTCAAATGTAAATGGATTTCCATCCGGAGTATTTAATAAAGGTGAAAAGGTAGAGTTAACAAACTTTGATACAAAGAAAATGCCTGAAATAAATTTAGGTTTCACTAAAATTAAAATGAATCATTTAATTGGCATACCATTAGCTTTTCATGATAAAAAAATTGGTGTGTTAGTAATGGGTACTTTATCTTCTATTTCAGATATACAAAGAGAGTTTTTAAAGGAGTGTATTGGCCCTTTATGTTCTGCTTTAAGTAATGCTCAATCTTATAGTTACATCAAGTTTCAAACAGATCACCTCCAAAAAATTAATATGGAACTTGAAAAGGCAAACTCACTAAAAGATGAGTTTTTGGCTAATGTGAGTCATGAAATTAGAACTCCTTTAAATGGAATCATTGGTATGACAGGTTTAGTTTTAAATACTGAGCTTGATGCTGAGCAAGATGACTATTTAAATATTATAAAATCATCAGCCGACTCTTTAATGACTTTAATTAATGATATTTTAGATCTATCAAAAATTGAAGCTGGTCAAATGGACTTTGAAGAAATTCAATTTGAATTAAGTGCGTTGATTGAGGCAGCTTTAGAGCCAGTTGCTTTTAAAAATGAAAATCATGAAGTAGATATTTATTATCATATTGCAAATCATTGTCCTGTAAAACTGATGGGTGACCCAACTAGAATCAAACAAATTTTAATAAATTTAGCAGGTAACTCTGTAAAATTTACAAAGAGTGGAGAGATATCTGTAAAGATTGATGGAACACATAATAATGATGGAACTTTTGAGCTTACTTTTCATGTAACAGATACTGGTATTGGAATGTCACAAAAAGCACTTGAAACAATTTTTGATAGTTTTGTTCAAGCAGATGGGTCTATATCTAGACAATTTGGTGGAACAGGACTTGGTACAACAATCTCTCGTCAACTTGTAGAACTAATGGATGGTAAAATTTGGGTAGAGAGTGAAGAGGGGGTTGGTACAACTTTTAGTTTTTCATTGCCAATGAAAGTAAAACAAATTTTACCTCAAGAGCGTCTAATTGATAAATTAGATTATCGTGAAATAATTATTTTAGAGCCAAATACAAATATGGCGAAAGCTTTAATGGATTATTTAACTCATCAGGGTATGAGATGTAAGCATTATAAAAATCAGGCAGGATTAAAGGAAGCTTTGATACATGGTTCTATTAAAATGGGTAGAAAACACTTTTTGATTGCAGCTTCTTCTTACCTTGATGATGTGAGCACTTTTATTCAAGAATTAAATGACTTTGGATTTGAAAAGTCTTGGATGAGTATCATGATACCTATTGGCGATAATGAGCAAATTAAAAATGCTAAAAGACTCGGTATTGGCTATGTAAATAAACCAATAAAAAGAAATTCATTACTTGCTTCAATATCTCAAGAAAATGCTTCTGTTATAAAAGAAATTACGAGTTCAAAATATAAAGATATGGTTTTAGCCTCTAATCTTAAAATTTTATTGGTTGAAGATAACAGTGTAAATAGACAACTAGCTTTGGCTGTCTTTAAATCTGACTCTATTTCAATAGATATTGCAGTAAATGGTCAAGAAGGTGTAAATAAGTTTCAAGAGGGTAATTATGACCTTGTTTTAATGGATGTACAAATGCCTATTATGGGTGGGCTTGAAGCTACTATGGCTATTAGAAATTATGAAAAAGTATCAGGAGGTCATGTACCTATATTATCAATGACAGCCCACGCTATGAAAGGTGATAAAGATAAATGTCTTGAAGCAGGTATGGATGATTATTTAACTAAACCTTTAAATCAAGATGTTGTTTTTGAGTCAGTATATAGGCATACTTTAGCCAAAGGAATCGGAAAAGCGGTTCAATTTACTCAAAAGTCACCAATTATAACAAAAAAAGAAATAGAAAATATTAAGAATATACCAGTTTTGAAAAAAGAAAGTGTTTTAGATGAAAACCCGAAATATCCTGGTATAGATGTGAGTTGTTTTGATGTTGAAAAGGCTTTGGTAATTGCTAATAATGATGCATCATTTGTTTTTACCCTAGCTGAAATTTTTAAAGAGGATTATCCAGATCAAATTAGAGCCCTTGCTAAAGCTTATAAATCTAAAGATTATGATGAGTTAGAGATGCAAGCCCATGCTATTAAGGGTGGAATTGTGAGTATAGGCGGAGTACAGGCCTCTAACATTGCCTATGAGTTAGAAATTAAAGGTAGTGAGAGAAATTTAAGAGGTGCTGATAAACTTATTTTAAACCTACAAAAAGAAGTAGAAAAGTATTATAAAGAAATTGGCAAAGCTAAAAAACTATTACTTTAGAGGATGTATGAAAAGTTTATTTGAAAATATTGAGAAAACCAAAAATCCCTTTTTTTTCGTTTAATTGTTGGGCTTTTTTAATTATAATTTTTTTAGTTTGTGAATCTAAATAGACTTCTACATTAGATTGTTTTTGTTTAACTTTTTTTACTTCTTTTTGAATCTGTATTTGTACACCAATATGTAAATTTTCATAAATTTGAAGTGAGCTATTTATATTTTTTTGAAGTTGAAGCTCTAAATTTTGTTTCTGAGAGAGTATGAAAACTAGCTCTTTTTGTAGATGTTTAATACCATAGATTAACTGATCTAAAATTTTTAAATTTTCAAGATTTTTTTTACTTTTATTATCTAATGAAAAATTTGACTGAATTTTTGAAATAGAGTCAGTTAAAGTGTTAATTTGTATTTGTTTTTCATCAGATTGTTTTTGTATTAGTTTCACTTTAGTTTTTATAAGTTGTTCATTTCCCATAAAAACACTGGTACTTTTTTTTGAACTTGTCCCTAGGTTTCTTGTGATGAGTTTCAGCCCAACTTGTAATATTCCACCATAAACCTGAGAGTTTTTACCATAACAATAGAGTGATTTAAATGTATAGATATTTGTATCAATGAGATTTTCTAAAAGATAAATACTTTCATCAGATTCAATTGTACCTGATTGTGAGTTATCTATATAAATGGTTTCTTTTGCTTTAATAAGCCCATTGTTTTCTCCAGAAAACTTACCATTTATAAGGATAGATTTATCAGACTTTAATTGAGAGTCTGTTACATTTCCAAGTACGAGGATGTTTCCAGAAGCTTCTATATCATTATCTGGTCTGATGTCTCCTAAAATTTCAAGATCACCATCATAGTAGTCTTTAATTTGTGAAGAGTCAAAATCAGAGTCAATAGTTATTTTAGGTATTACATGGATAAAATCATCAATAATTTCTGGTCTACCATCAATTAAAGAAATCAGTTGGTTATTTTTGAGAGCTGTGTTTTTTCCTGCTTGTAGTAGTACGTCATCTTTTGGAAGAGCTCTTATGATTTGAGAGGTGACTGTTATTCCATCTTCACCTCCGAAAGAACCAAATTTTTCAGCTATGACTTTTGTTCTTTTGACTTGGTTGAGTTTAAATTGATCCCAATAGTTTGGAGATTTACTTTTACTTTCAATTAGATTTATTTTTTCAAAGTAATATTCAATATGTGAATGATTGGCTTCTTTAACAGGTTTTCCACTAGCAATTTTTTGTGAATGAATGCCTTGAAAATCGAGGTTAAATTGAGAGACTAAGGTTTTAACTTTTTCAAAATCAATACCATAGTTGATTTTAAGTAATTTAAGACTTTGGTGAATGTCTTTTACTGTTAATGTTTTTTTTGATTTTGTAATCGTTAGATAGGCAAAATATTTATCAGGGGAAATGTTTATTTCAATACCTTGTTGATTAGAAATAGTCGGAGGAGGAATTTTTACTTTTTTATTTTGATTACTTATAACTTTTGAATTTGCTTCATCAGAAAGTAGTCCTTTTTGAGATAAAAGGAGCTCAAGTTCATGAAATAAATCATTATTATCTGACATTAAAAAGCCTCAAATTTTACTTTTTCATTAATTGTTGAATGATAAACTCTAGTTGTTTACGAGATGCATCTGACCACCAAGTTTCTATAGTCCGACCAAAAACTTCGTCAAAAGAGAGGTCAAATGATTTTAAAATATTTGCCCGTATATTTTTTTTAGACTCTATAAAAGCAGGCCCAAACTTTATATATTTTTTAATTTGTTTATAAGCATCATTTAAAACTTCGCTATCAGTAGAAATGTTTTGGATTAGATTATCTTGGAGTGCTTGATCTACACTAAGTAATTTACCTTCCATGATGTATTGATAGGCTTTTGATGGGCCAACCCATGATGAGTAAATTTGATAAATAGGGTCAGGTACAACTATACCAACGGGTAGTTCATTTAAACCAATTGTATAGGGACCTTGAGCCATAATTCGGTAATCTGTACATATTGTTAATACGCAACCACCAGCAGGACAATGGCCATTAATCGCAGAGATAAGAGGTTTATAAAATGACAACATATTTTTTAATAAAATAGAAAAGTCTAAAAAGAATTGATTAATTTTTTCTTTGTCATAAGAATAAAGCTCTACTACATCTAATCCAGCAGAAAAGATACCAGGCTTACCAGTTAAAATGGCTCCTTTTACTTCATCATTATTTGCTAAATCTAAAAAACATGAATTTAACTCTTGCATCATTTGATGATTCATGGCATTGACTTTACCTCGTATGAGTTGAATTTCTGCGATTTGATTTTCGATTTTGAGAGATATTGTTTCCATTAAGAGAGCTCCATTAAGTAGGGTTGTTTTTTTGTAGTAATTTTATTAAAACAACTATAACTAATATGCAAAAGCAAATCAAACTAATGGGTGGTAAATTTCCGTGCCAAAGATCGTTTTTTAACCATGATGGGTAAAATGCTATAGAACTATGAATTAATAAAAAAAAGGAAGCAACAAAAGAAGATTTTTTACAGAGAGTTTTAAATGACTCATTTTGACTTAAATTATTGTTTAAAAATAAAGAAGGTATAAAACAAATAAATGCATATAAACCAAAAGATAAACAAATTTGACTACTCATAGTTAACTCATCTTGAAAATAAAACTTATTATAATTTTGAGGAGATAATAAAATTTGAGAAAATATAATATGAATGATAGAGCAACAAAAACAAATGATACCGTAGACTTTTTTATTTGCTTTTTTTGGACTAATAAAAGCAAAACAAAAAAGAAATAAAGCTGTGCTAGCCCAGACTTTATTCATAATAAATAATGGAAACTTTTGAAGAGGAATTTGCCCTAAAATACTGTATCTAACAAATGCGTATACCAAACAGAGTGTAAATATGAGTTGAATCTTATTTTTAATTTTCATAGTTGTTTCAGCAGTTTTAATTATAAAAAAGCTCTTCATTTAACTTGGAGATGGAAATTAGCTTCCATAAAAAGCTTTATTTTTGACTGATACTTTTTTATTAGAATAAATTCTAATCTCCATTAGTTTTTATTTCTTTATAATCAGAATTACTATAGTTGTTTTGTTGGAAATGCATAATCATTGTAAATAAGTTATAATGCGATATTACCACAATATACCTTTTTAGAATAAATCATAGGAGATTTAAATGAAATTAATTTTATGTTTAGCTTTATTAGTACTATCAACTTCACATTGGGCAGAAGGTAAAAAAGGACCCTCTAATTTTTCTAATATAAAAGACAATAATTCTATGATGCTTTTATGGCAGGGGGCTAAAAAAAATAAAAAAGTAAACCAAAATCGGGTTAAAAAAGCAATTCAGCAAAAAGCTTTGTCAAAAAAATTAGATATTTTAGGCTTTAAAAGCCCATCTAAAGAGTTTAAAATTGTATCTATTTATAGTAGTCGTTTATCTGATGCTTTAGTTGAGTTGTCTCAAAAACAAGTTATTCCTCCATTTATTATTGGTAATCCATCAGATGTTACTTGGCGCAAAAGAATAACAATGACTGCTTTTAAAAAATATGACCCTACAGTTTTAGACAGTTTAGCAGAGGCTTATGGTTTTGTAATTACTGAAAATAAATATGGAGTAATTGTTTTAAGCACTAAAGAAGAAGAAAGAATCAGTATTAAGTTTTCATTCGTCACAGCTTATAATGCAGTTAGAAGCGTTTTAAAAACATCTGATATTAGTTATATTATTTCTCCGTCAATTGTTAAGCAAAAAAAGTCTTTGTCTTTAAATTTAAAAGATCATACTATTTCAGAAGCTTTACACACTATAGCTAAAGCTTTTCAATTAAAAATAACTAAAGGTATGGGTGGTGCTATAATCATTGAGCCTAAATACTATAGAAAAACAAAAAATAAATATAAAAAACATAAGATGAAATCAAAGAAAAAAGCTTTAAAGAAAAGAGCCCTAAAGAAAAAACAAAAATTAGAAAAACTAAAATAAATAACTTTTAGGCATTTCCATAATAAAATAAAATAGCTCAATGATTATCATTGGGCTATTTTGTTATCTCATATTAAATTTCAAAGGATATTTCATGAATCTAATATATTTATCATTACCAGTTATTTCAGCTTTTATTGGTTGGTTAACAAATCATTTTGCTATTACAATGATTTTTAGACCACACCTACCAATAGGTTTTGGTCCATTTAAAATTCAAGGTTTGTTGCCTCTTAGAAAAAAGGACTTAGCTTTAAAAATAGCAAGTACTATTGAGTCAGAGCTAATTAGTCATGAAGATGTAATAGAAGCTATGTCAGATGGTAAATCATTAGATGACTTTAAGGATTATTTGGGTGATAGGTTAGATAGTTTTTTAAATAATCGTTTGGGTGACATAAACCCAATGTTGGCAGCTTTTTTAACTGATGATATTAGAAAAAAGTTAAGAGTAATGTTTTTTGAAGAGTTAGATTCGAATATGCCAGAGCTTTTAGCAATGGCATCTGAAAAACTAGAAAATAGCTTAGACTTTAAAGAAATTATAGAAAAAAGAATTGACGAGCTTGACTTAAATAAAGCAGAAAAATTAATTAGAGAAGTAACATCTAAAGAGTTAATCTTTATAGAGTGGTTTGGTGCTGTACTCGGCTTTTTTATTGGAGTAATTCAAGTAGGTATTTTACTTTTGAGATGAGAGTATTGGAGAAGTGTCAGACACCTCTATCATGAAAAATAGAAAATCCATCAATATGGAGTTTTATTTGTTCAGTAAAAAAGCCCCAAAAACAAAAGTGTTTTTAGGGCTTTTTCATTATAAATTAGTAATGTGACAATACTTCAGATACTGAACTAAATTGTCCTTGCTCTTGGTTTGCGTAATGAAAACACTGGCCTTGAGCTGTAAAAATCCATGCATCTTGCCATGAAGAATCAGGAGCGATTACTCTTACCATTTTATCCCCACCATGAAATGTCCATTTTCTTCCGTCGCTATAAAAGTGATCGATGCCAGCACCTTGACGAGTTTTAATATGAAACTCTTCGCTCGCAATATCCCAAGATTGATCAACGATAAAATCAACAACTTGCCAGATATTACCAGAAGGTAAATAATCTTGATTTACGGCAATACCAGAATCATTTGGAAGACCAAAGATCATGCAATGTGGAAATTTTCGAGCGCCTTCTGCTAACTCACTGTCTCTTGAAGAGTCGTGATGCAAAGTTGTTATAATGTCGTGACATAAACCAAATCCGACAGGGTCACTTAAATCAGAATAAATTTGACTTTGTAAAATAGCACAAAGCTGATCAGCACCAGCTGAAAAACCTACAGTTAACTTACCTCTTGAAGCTCTATCATTAAGTATTCTTTGAAATAAATCTTTATCTCCAAAAAAGTGCTCTCCAACGCCTCTATATCTTGATAAACCAAGGCTTGAGTTTCCTCCACCTAAAATAACAACTTCTGTTGTTGCTAATTTATGAAAAAAGTCTTGAGCGTCTTCTCTAGTCATATCATCCGAGTAATAAAAAGTATCTGCTTCTAATCCATATTGTTTAAATCTGTTTAAGTACCACTCAAATTTTCCCCATCCAAATTGTTGAGGAGTACCAAAAGCGCCCCCGCTTCCTGATTCAGACCAAGGTAGATACATAAGTGTTTTATTGTCATGGCTTTGTAGAGCTCTTTCTACGATCCATTCGTTATGGATATATTCACAACGATTGTGAGAACTATATACTAATGCTGTTGGTTTCATCTTGTGTCCTTTGTATACGATGATTGATTATTAATCTTTAAATTTTATGGCAAGATTGTAACGGAAAGCATACTAAGGGTGCAAAAAAAAAAGACAAGTATTTTTATTCAGACAAGTTATTATTAAAAGCCGATCATTTTTTGTTTAATATTGTTTGTTTTTGTAATAGAAGATTAGTTTAAAAAAATAGTTAAAAATAATTGTAAAAATGTGAAACCAAAATACTGTTTAAGCGTAGAGTATGAGATAATATAAAAAATATAAAATATCATTTTTATTAAAAAAGGAAATCATAATGATTGGTTCATTAAAAAAGTTAAGTATATTATTGCTTGTAGCTTTTAGTTTTTTAGGAAATAGTTTTGCTTTAAGTGAACAAGACCAACAAATTATTTCAAAATTTTGGAAATTAGAAAAACAAAGTACAAAAATAATGGCTAAGATTGCTGATTGGGCTCAAATTTATAACTTTAATGAAGGGGTTATTTCAGCGGTATCTTCTATTGAATTAAAAGCTCTTGTTAAAGAGTTTTATCAGTTAGCTGTTTATGCAAGAAAAATAAAAAAGGAAATTGCTGGTACAAACAATCGACTTTTAATGGATCAAAAGTTTAAGGGTTTAATAGAGCAAGGCGATTTAAGTGATGCTGATTTATTAAAGCTAGTGATTGGTACAGCAACAAATTTGGTTGAATTTGAGCAAATGAGTTTCTTTTATCATTTGGCAAGTGAAGATACTACTTTAGTTACAAAATTAAATGAAATACGAGTTTATGGTTTAAAAAATCACTTTGATCGTTTAGAAAAATCATTTTTAGGAGTTCATAGTAGAAGCAATTTTGCTTTATCAATGCAAGTTTTAGATGAAAACTCAGATAGATTAAAAATTCTAAAATCGGGTAAAAAAGAGTATTTTTTTGGTTTAATGAGCAGATTAGATACTAACTTTGCTGATGAGTTAAAAAAAGAAAAAGGTTTTTTCAATACTATTAAAAATTTCTTTAAAAAAGATTTTGCAAGAGCTTACACTAATCATAAAAAAAGACTAGGTTCTTATACTTACTATTTATCTAAATTTTTTGGAAACGCATCTGGTGCTTTAAATATTCAAAAATATATTGATTCTATTTCAAAAGATGAGCTTAAGAGAGTTAGGCTAGAAGAGCTTCAACCTGGTGATGTTGTTTTAGAAAAAACATCAGGCGCTATTACAGATAAGTTTATACCAGGTCACTTTGGGCATGTTGCAATGTATTTTGGACGACCAGACCAATTACAAGATGTAATGTTATCTAATGGTAAAAGACTTTTAGATCATCCACGAGTTATTGAGTATATGGATAGGCTAGAAAATGGAGAAACAATTGTTGAGTCTATCAGACCTGGTGTTACTTTAGTAAAACTAGAGCATTGGAGAGTAAATGATGTAGCAATTTTAAGGCCTACCACTTATCCAAAAGAAAAGCTAGGAGATACACTTCTTCAAGCGATTCGATATGTTGGTACAGCTTATGACTTTAATTTTGACGTAAATACAAGAGAGATTATTGTTTGTTCAGAGCTACCTTTTCAAGCATTTGAAGATATTAACTTTCGTATAGCAAAAGCAGCAGGAAGATGGACAATTAGCCCTGATGATGTAGCAGTACTTGCAGGGCCAATGGGTCAACGAACTTTAAATAGACCTTTTGAATTAACTTATTTTAACAACAATTTAAGAGTAGTGCCAAAAGATGAGATGTTTGATTTATATGTAAAACTTTTAGCAGCAGAAAAAAGTCGTTACAATGAAGTACCAGAGCAAAGTGCAAGCTTTTTAATGGTTAAGTAAAAAACAAAGTAAAAAATCCTCCTACCAATTTGGTATGGAGGATTTTTTTTTACAAAAAACTACTTATGATTTTTGCAAAATGAAGGGTCATGGTTTAGTATTTGATACACAAAAATCAATTACAATAAGATGAGGAAAGCATGAATCAAGATTATTATAAAGTATCATCCCATGAAGCTAAAAAAGGTGAATTTAAGCGTTGTGTTTTATTATACTCGGGAGGGTTAGATACCTCAGTTATGCTTAAGATGATTCAAGAAAGATATGATTGTGAAGTTTTGGCTCTAACTCTTAATATTGGACAAAGAGCAGATGACTTAGAAGCAATTAAAAAAAAGGCATTAAAATTGGGTGCTATTGATTGTATTGTATACGATGCTCAAGAAGACTTTGCTAATCAAATATTATCAAGAGCAATTAAATCAAACGCTGATTATCAAGGTGGTTACACTTTAGGGTGTCCTCTTGGTCGTGTAATAATTTCTCAAATAGCTGTTGAAATTGCTAATAAATATGATTGCCAAGTAATTGCACATGGTTGTACGGGTAAAGGTAATGATCAAGTACGTTTTGAAGGATACATCACAACTTTAGACCCAAGCTTAAAAACAATTGCACCGATTAGAGAGTGGAATATAGGACGTGATGAATCTATAGAATACTGTAAAAAACATGGTATTGAGGTTCAACAAAAAAAAGAGCATTCTTACTCTTATGATGAAAACCTATGGGGATCAACAAGTGAAGGAATGGAAATTGAGAACCCAAGTGAGATTCCAAAATTAAAAGATATTTTAAGTTGGTCAACTCATCCTCAAGATGCTCCAGATAAACCTCAAGATTTAATAATTCAATTTAAAAAAGGTATTCCAGTTGCTATTGACTCTAAAAAAATGGAGCTTTTTAAACTGATTGAAGAATGTAATAAAATAGGCTCACAACATGGGGTTGGTATTTTTCATTTGATTGAAGATAGAGTTGTTGGTTTAAAGGTCAGAGGTATTTATGAAAACCCTGGAGCCAGTATTTTAATCAATGCCCATAAGCAGCTTGAAAGATTAGTTTCTACAAGAGAAGAAAACGAACTTAAAACTTTTATGGATACTAAATGGGCTTATCTTTGTTATGGAGCTAAATGGTTTGAGCCAACTATGAGTCATATTCATGCTTACGTTGATGATCAAAATAAAAAAGTAAATGGTAGTGTAACAGTTAGATTATATAAAGGTACAATTACAATTGTAGCTATTGATTCAAAAGACTCACTACTTGACCCTGATTTAGTAACTTTTGACTCATCAGACTCTTTTAATGCTAATGCTTCGGCCGGTTTTATTGAACTATGGAATCTTCCCCAAAAAACCGCTTATCAATTAGAAAAAAAGAGGCAACAAGATGGGTAAAAAGCTTTGGCAAACTAAAAGTGGCTTGCATCCATTGGTTGAAGCTTATACAACATCAGATATACTAGCAGATCAATTACTATTACCTTATGATATACAAGCTAGTAGTGCTCATGCTTCTATGCTTTGTAAAATTGGAGTGATAGACAGTGATGAAGAAAGTGAGCTTCAAAAAGCTTTGGATGAGATTTTATCATTATATAACTCAGATAAATTTATTTTAACAAAAGATCAAGAAGACTGTCACACAGCTATTGAGCAATACATTACAGAGCATTACGGACAAGTAGGCAAAAAAATTCATACAGGTCGCTCTCGCAACGATCAAGCTTTAGTAATGATGCGCCTTTACATGAAAGATCAAGTACAAGAGGTTTCAGTTAAGTTAAAAGACTTATTTGATGTTTTTGAAGTAGTATCAAAAAAATATATGGATGTAGCTATGCCTGGTTATACTCATATGCAACGTGCAATGCCTACTAGTGTTGGTATCTTTTTTGATTCATATTTTTGTGCTTTTAAAGATATATCTTTATTAATGTCTGGTTTAAAAGAGTTTATTGATCAAAATCCACTTGGTAGTGCAGCTGGCTTTGGAATTAATCATTTAGAGTTAGACAGACAAGAAACTACAGACTTATTAAATATGAATAGGGTTCAAACAAATCCTTTATATTGTGCTTTATCTCGTGGATATTTTGAAAATACTATTTTATCTACTTTGAGTCAGATTATGATATTAACCAGTAGGTTTTCTGTTGATATGATGCTTTTTACAACGCAAGAGTTTTCTTATTTTTCATTATCTGATGAGTACGTAACAGGTTCTTCTATCATGCCTCAGAAAAAAAACTACGACCTTTTTGAAGTCATGAGAGGAAACTCTAAACTATTTTTTGGTTATGAGTCTCAAATACGAGATATTATTTTAGGTCTTGGCAGTGGGTACCATAGAGATTTGGGTTTAACAAAAGTACCTTTTGTAAGAGCTTTAGATTTACTACAAACAACACTTGATTTATTAATTGAAGTTGTACCAAACTTAAATGTAAATAAAGAAAACTTAAAAAAATCAATGACAAAAGAGCTTTTTGTAACAGACGAAGTTTATAAAAAAGTAGCAAAAGGCGAAGCCTTTAGAGATGCTTATTTAGAAGTTAAAGAGTCTTTTTTTAGGGGTTGATTGGGTGTTTTTATGAAGTCTTTTTATTTATTTATATCGTTTGCATTATCATTTACTTTTTTAGAAGCTAAAGAGCTTGTTTTTGAGCTTGAAATTAAAACAAAGCCTGTAGAAATTACTATTTACTTTAATGGTAAAAAAGTAGGTAGGTCTGATAAAAATGGTTTATATAAATTAAAAAAAGGAGGGGTGAAACCATTAAAACTACTTTTTAGAAAAAAAGGTTATATCAGCCAATATAAAAAAGTAACAAATAATAACTTATCAGTAAAATTAATTTCATTTTTGAATTATTTTAATATGATAGAAGTTCCATCGGGTTCATTTACAATGGGAGCTCCTAGTTCAGAAGATGGTAGTAGAGATAAAGAAAGGCCTCAACATCAAGTAAAAATTTCAAAACCTTTTTATATGGGTAAATATGAAGTCACTCAAACTTTATACAAAAGCCTTATGGGTACTAATCCAAGTCATTTTGAAGGAACTACTTTACCAGTAGAAAGAGTCAGTTGGTTAGATGTTCAAAAGTTTTTGATAAAATTAAATACAATAGCTGGTTGTAGTAAATCAGATACTTTAAAGTTAGTAGATCAGTTAGGAATAGATGCTGTACCTAGTGGCTGTTTTAGGTTGCCAACTGAGGCAGAGTGGGAGTATGCAGCTCGTGCTAACGCTCAAAAAACCTTTGGCCTTGGTAATAAACTAAATGTAAATGATGCAAATTTTAATGGTAATTTTCCTTATGGTGAAAGTTCACTAAAAGGCAATAGAAAAAAAACAATTCCTGTAGGCAGTTTCAAGCCAAATGCTTTTGGTTTATATGATATGCACGGAAATGTTCATGAGTGGTGCCAAGATTGGTATGATGAGAAATTTTATAAGAAAGAGTCTATAAGTGACCCTGTAAATATGAAAAAGTCTAAATATCGGATATTTCGTGGGGGTGCTTGGGCTCAGCATGGTAAAGATCTACGATCAGCTTATCGTGGCTCCTTTTTTCCAGGTTATAAACACCGTATAGTTGGTTTTCGTTTGTTTATGGTTAAGTAGTAAAGTTTACTTTTTACTATTTATATTAGTAAATAGAAACTTTGCTTTAGATTACAGAAAAATTATACTTTAATTAGTGAGGATTTAGATTGTGATTTTTATGATCTTATTTAACTGACCTTACGTGCTAAGTTTCAATAAATCTAAATTTTGATTAATTTTCTGTATTTTAGCATAGCATGCCTTTATGGCTTCTAGATAAATTTTGGACTTCATAGCAAAGTGATTTGTTTTAGATTTCACCGATATAATTTCAAGTTTGACAAAAGATAAAATGCAAAGAAAAAAATGGTTCGCTTGAGTTGTAGGAACAGCTGTAGGAGATTTAGATAACCCTAAGTTTGATTTCAATGATTTATGATACTCTTCAATCTTCCACCGTCTTTGATAGAGCTTAATTAAAGAAGAATAGTCAAGCTTAAGATCATTCGTTACTAGATAGAGTATTCCACAAACTGAGTTCCCGTTTTTGAAAACTTGCTTAGCTAAACAAACTGGAGTATCCATTCCATTTAATAAAGCGTTGTAAACAATACCTTCTTGTAAATCAATTTCACTTATAGCTTGACCATCTGTAAATTTACCATCTATTTTTATTGAAACCAAGCGATTTGATTTTAAGGCAAACACAAATGACTTATCTTTTTTAGCAATATGTTCCATATTTTTCTTTGAACCAAACCAGCTATCACCTAAAATATATTTGAAGCTAATATTGTTATCTATAGCTTTATCTACCAAGTTTCTAAAAACTTCATTTTTTCCAACACTACTCTTACGTTTTAGTTTATTTTTGACTTTAACTAATTTATCTTTTTTTACTATTTCATAGCCAACAGGCAGATCAAAAGTTGATGTAGAGTGTAGTAATGATAATAGATTCATACCTTTAACTGTTTTTCCACTACAATGGTCATAGTGCCAATTTACCAAATCATTCTCTTGAGAATAGGGCTTTTCAACTACGCTATCATCTACAATTAATACTTCTGATTCTTTTGATTTAATCGTATATTTTTTATAAAATGGCTTCGTTACTTCCCATATATTTTTAGAAGATAATTTACTAGAGTTTAAAAATCGTGAAACTTGATCATGACTAAACTTATTATCTGTCATTTTTGAAAGACCAGTAGCTGTTACTTGACCAAATGAACTTAAAATATAGTCCGTATAGTATTCCATTAAATTGTTTATCATAATATTCCTCTTACATAAAAGGTCGGAAAATATACACAATTGTTATAGTTANGCRCSTRMKKKCAGWTTTAGGAGGCACCTACGAATTTCTTAGGATAGAACCTCATTCTTTCTTATGTAATATCACTGGGAAAATAGTCAAACCTTCATTTTATTATGGAGGATTTTCTGATTAAGCTGATATCAATATTGGTCCTAGCTACACAACAATTGCTCTAGTAAAATCTAAATATGAAGTGCTCACATTTCCAGGTGAATTTTCTAATCCACCTTTTGAAGGATATCTCTGC
>NVVD01000005.1 GCA_002402105.1 Candidatus Cloacimonadota bacterium | reverse complement strand
TGTGATTTGTTTGCACAAAATGTGGTTTTCATTAATGTTTATACCATTTATAAATATTTCTCCACTTGTAGGTGGCATAATGCCAGTAATCATTTTAATACTTGTAGTTTTACCTGCTCCATTAGGGCCTAAAAAACCAAAAATTTGATTGGCTTTGATGTCTAAATTGAGCCCATTTACAGCATGATGGTCACCATAAGATTTTTTAAGATTTTTGAGTTGAATCATATACAGCCATCCTGATGAGAAATTAAAGCTCTTTTTGCTTTTTGATAAGGCAAAACAGAAAATAAATAAAGAGTAATAAAGCCTATTATAATTGAGGTACAAACTCCAAGTATTTGGTAATTAGTAACTATATTGTGTCTAACGAGGTGTTTATATAAAATGTAGATAGGATAACCTTGAGAGCCTAAAAATAAAAACATAAAACTTAGGGAGGCTATCATATAAAATGTTCCTCCAAAGCTCATAAATATTTTATTGAGGTTTTCGGCTCGATAGTTTGGAAACAAAGCCCCAAAAGAGATAGCAAGTAAAGAGTTTACAATGCATAAAATACTGATATTAATACCGTTAATTAAATATAACCACCAAGGTATTTGTAAAATATAGTTGGCAAGAAGAGTCATTAAATTGCCAATAATTAAAATGATAGGTGTAAAAAAAGAAAACTTTTTAAAGAGTAAATCAGACATTGAAAAAGGTGATGATTTTAAAATCCAAAAAGCTGGGCCCTCTAAACTAATAGACGGAAACAAAAACCTCATAGAGATAGAAGTTGTGATAAAACCAACAAAAGCTACATTTAAAAAGCTAATAAAGCGTGCAACATTGTAAATAGATAACTTGTCTAAATGTAGTAAGTTGATGTTATAAAGATAGAGTCCGACCATAGCAAAAATTAAAAATATTTGTGACCAAAGCTCTGGGTTTCTAAAAAATAAAATAAAGTCTTTTTTATGAATAGGGTTCATAAATAGTGGTAAAGATTTATAAAAGGAGGTAGATTTTGTATTGCTTTCTATGACTCCTTGAGATGAGTTTTCTTTACTTTTACACCAAGCTGTAAAAAAGAATGCTTTGCCCAATAAATTGACACAGATTAGTAAAATAAAACCTAAAGAAAAAAGTAATATAGCAGGTTCGTATAGATTTTGACTTTGGTTTGTAAAGCTAGAAATAGCAATTTTAGATAACCAAGTAGATGGTAAATGCTTATAAAAAGGAATCTGTAAATTATTAATAAAAGTATGGATTTCGTTTACACCATTAATTTGAAAGAGCTTTTCTGGTTGTAGCACACGAAGCAAAATCAATATGGCAGTCAAAAAGAAAACAGACATAAATTGAAAAACTCTTTTTGATTGCTTGATTGGAAAGTACCTAGCTGTGACTAAAGCAAATGATACCCCAAGAGATGCTGGTATCATTAAAAAGGGTATGAGAGCTAAAAAAAATGGGATAAGTGCAAAATAGCTGACATGATAGTTTTTAAGATAGGCAAATAAAACAGGAAAAAAGAAAAAAAACGACATCCATGATGATGAAAACCCTGCTTCAAAAAACCTGATTTGAAATACTTGGTATGGAGAGATTGGGCTTGCTATAAGTAGTTCGGTGTCTTTAGATAAAAAGACATGAGAGATTGATGAAATTGTATTTGAAAACAATAACATAAAAAAGATAGATAAAATAACCATTGAGAGCAGGCGTTCTTTGATTAAATCACCAACAGATATCATAGAGCTAGCTAAATTTAGGGCTGCTCCGTAGTTTTGAGTGCCATTTAGAGTGTCTAGTTTATTAAGTAGGGAGATAGTACCAAAATAAATCATAAATAGTACTAGCCCTAAAAAAAACAAAAAAATAGTCCATTGAATTAAGTTTTTAGCACTAGAGGAGTTTCTAAATGACCGAATACGGTTTCTGAAAATTAAATGTCTTAAGTTCATAAATTGGGCTTTCACAATTTGGGGAGACAAATTATTGCAATCTAAATATATATCTTGAATGAAATTATTGCAAAGGGATAAGCTTGAATTTATTCTCCACTTTTTTTAAAAAGTTTATTTGATTACTTTTATTTGAGGACAAATTAAATATATTTTAGAATTTTGTAAGTATTTTAAAAATAGACCTACTATATTTATGTTACGCAAGTAAAATCATCTAATTTATGTGGGGTTTAACTATGAAAAGTTTGATACTAAATTTAGCACTTTCACTGATTTTCATTTTTCAAGTTTATTCTAAAGTAATATTTATTGAAAGACTTGATAATCAAGGTAGTTTCATAGAAATTAAAAACGAAGCGTTTATTAAAAAAATTCCGATTCAAAATCAAACAGTTCAAAAAGCTATTGCAGGTTATGAGCTTGCACAAAAAATAGCATTTCAACAAAATTTACGTAAAAAAAATATACCTGAAGCTAACATCAGGTTTTTAAGTTCTAAAAGAAAATCAAAAGCACTTTATATTGAAATTGATAATGGTAATTGGGCTTATAATCTAATGAGTGGTATTAACCTTAAGATAGTTAAAAATCAACAAATTACACGAGTAAATAATGTTCCAATTATTAAAATTGGTAGAAATATTCCTCATAGTAATAGTCCTTTATTTCTTGGAGAAACAATTTCACATGAAATTGGTCACTCTGTTATGAATGCTCTATATGAAGGAAAAAACCTACCACGTAGTAAGGGTGGGTCACATACAATTGACTCTATAAAATCTCCAGCTTTTGCTTGGATAGAGGGTTTTGCTGAATATTATGCCGCTACTACTCATGGAGACCCTGATATCCCAAGAACTTATAGAAATAGATCTCCTAAAGAGTTAAATGGATCAGAAGGTTATATAGCATCTGTTTTACTTGATTTAGATAGAAGTTTTAATAAAGAAGATATCTTTTCTATTATTTCTGAGTTTCGGCCTCAAGGGCCAGCAAACTTTCTTGAAGAATATATAGCAAGATATCCAAATCGAGCAGAAAGGGTATTTCAAATCATGAGAAAATACTCTGGAGATAATTGGCCAGACTCTAAACTCATTGTAAAATATCAACAATCAAACCCAAAAGAAATAGATTTAGATGGCAATAATAGTGGTAGTCGTTTTGCTAGAAACTCTAATAGGCCTTCTAAATCAGAAACTTTAGAAAATGAAATAAAAAAGACCCAAAAACAAATTTTAAATATAGAAAACTATCTTAAAAGGTTATCTGCATTTATTGAAAGAGTTTACGGCTTTAAACAAAACCTTTTTAAAAGGTCTCAAAACAATAGATTTGCAAGAGGACTTTTAAATAGAATTGAAAAGCTTCTTAATCGAGTTAATCAGCGATTTGATAAGTTTCAAAAAGTAGAAAACTCTTTAAGGCAAAAAGAAAAGGGTCAAATAGATGCTTTTAATAGATTAAAGAGTTTTGGGCAAGTAGATTACATTGGTGATAGTTCCGGTAGAATTGTAAGAAATTAAAATAGTTTTAAAGAAAGGTAATAATGAAATATTTTTTTTTATTTTTTTTTATCAACTATAATATGTTTGCACTTTCTCCTGAGTTAAAAATTCCAGAGTGGTATCAAGCAAGTCTTAGTTATAAAAAGATACCAGAGATTAATAACTCTTTTATTATTGAGTTTGTTTTGAGTAGTACATATGCAAAATTACAAAAAATAAATGTTAATATTATTTTTCCTGAGAATGTCATTTTACTTGAAGGAGAGGCTTTTTTTCAGATTTCTAATGTTGAAAAAGGAAAAAAAATAAAAAAAATATTTGTATTAAAAAGTAATCAAGAAATAGAAGGCTTACCGTTTCAAATTAAATTAAACTTAGAGTTTCCAAAAAAAGATATTTTATCAAAAATAAACTTTTTTTATCCTACAGAAGATAAACAACAATTAAAAAAACTTATAAAAAAAATTAATGATATGCCATCAAAAGTTGAGTTAATTTTTCAAAAACCAATTTATATTTTAAAAACAGAAGGCTTTAAAGAAATTCCATCCATTATATTTTCTACTTTATTCAAAAGAAAACTTTACAAATTTTCATTTATTTTATTTTCTTCGGGTACGAGTCTCTCGGCAAAAAATCTTTTAAATAAAATTATAGAGTTTGAAGAAGGTTTAAACTCTTTTATGGCTGATGCTCAATCTTTTGAAACTTATGTGAGTAGTTATCTAATTGAATACAATGCTATGCTCCAAGAAAACTATTACGATTATTATCAACTAGCCATTTTAAAGTTTAAAGATAAAAAATATAAAGAGGCAGATAAATGGTTACAAAAACTAAGCTCAATTTTACCTCTTAAAAGCTCTGCTGATTATGACTTTTTTCTAATGACTCAAAATCTTAGAGCTTTATGTAATTTAAAAGACCCAAAAAAAAGTATTAAAATTTTAAAATCAGCAATTAAAAATACCAAACTATCAAAATTGGCTTATTATCTGATGTATAATCTCTCTGTAATTTACGAAAGTCATAAAAATAAAAAACACTCAAAACATTATCTTAATCAAAGTTTGAATATCAATCCTAGCTTTACTTTAGCCAAAACGATGAAAAAGAAAGTACTTCTTACGCACCCTCTAAATGATTTAAGCAATACCCATTGAATTTTTTAAAATGAAAGAGTATATATGGATATACAGAATTATTATTTAACTAAACAAAGGTTTACAATGACAAAATTAATTTTATTAACTATTTTGATGATGGGATTTCAAAGTATCAACTTTGCAATGGATGTAACAGAGCAAGTTGGTCAAAAATTTGTAGACTTTAGTTTTTATGATTTAAATGGTGATGCCATTGAGTCAGATATTTTAAGAAAAGATAAAATAATGGTTTTAAAAATTGGTCAATTATCCTGTCCAATTTGTTCAGAGGTTTTACATGACTTAGGTAAAATAGACAAAGAATATCAAAAAAAAGGAGTAGCTTTTTTAGACGTAAGTTTTGATACCGACATCTCTGCTTTAAAGGCTCACTCTAAAGAACATGATGTTGACTTTCCAACTTTAATGGATGAAGAAGGGGCTCTAGCTAATTATTATGATATTAGCCCGATTCCTGTTACAATTTTTGCTACAAAAGAAGGTAAGATTTATCGCTATGTTATTGGTAGAATTTCAGAAAAAGAAATTAGAGAGACTTTAGATAAAATGTTGAAGTAATTTGTTTCAAAGATTATTGAACTATTTCCGATATACTGAACAATAAACAAACTATTTTTAAACTTTTATGAAACTATTATTATTATTCAGTATATTTTTTTATGTGCAAAAACTTGAGGCAAAAAAGTTTGATCACTTTTTTCTACGTGAATTTGTTGTAGAGCGTGATTCATCAGATGTTTTAATTGATGAGAGTCAAGTAAATGAAAACAGTGTTAGTCAGCCGATTTTTTTTGAAAGAGAGCAAGCTGACTTTTTTGAACTTCAAAAAAAACTAGCTCCAGTAAAATTTGAAGATATTAGACTAAATGAAAAATACTATTATGACTCAAAAGTAAGAGCAAGTGAAAAAATTACAGTTTTATTATTTGGTACTTTATGGGACCCAGATACTATTGAAAACCTAAGAATCATGAAAGATTTAAAAGCTCACTATTCCCAAGATAGGCTTGCAGATAAATATTTAGTAGCTGAATTTCATAGATGGTTTAGGTCTGTAATTAAAACAGGTACAACAAGAAAAAAATTAGACTATTTATTGCAGGGTGGAATCATTGAAAGAAATAAACTAATAGGTTTAGAAACAGCACACTTTGGTGCTCACTTTTATTTTCCGTCTAACTTTTTTGTACAAGCAAGAGAAATTTTGAATATCATGAAAAATAATAAGTATTATAGTAATGTTGCTTTTGCTTTTATTGCTATATCGGGTGAAGAATCAGAAGCACACGCTATTTTAAAGGATGAAAAAATTCCTTTTCCTTTTCTAAATGACTATTTAGGCGATGTAGCTGCTAAATATGTCACGAATCGAGTACCTTTACTGATGATAATTGACCCAAGTGATGAAATCATTTATCAGGGTGAAGTATTAGGTTACAGAAGAACAAAAGCAAATATCGATAGGCTACTTTTAAATGTATATAATCGAATTAGTCAAAGACAGGTAAAGGCGAATAAAAACCGTCGTTTAATGGCATATCAAAGAAAACTTGAAGATGATCTTTATAGAAAAAGACAAATTATTGCCAAGCAAGAAAAAGAAGCGGCTGAAAAACAAAAAGCGACAAGTTTTAGAAGATAAAAAAAAGACTCCGAAGAGTCTTTAATTATTATTTAAGAAGAGTCTTTACTCATTATATAAAGCATTAAATTTTTCTTTTTCATTTTGTACTTTTACAGTATCTTGAGCTTTGATTCCTCGTCTAAAGAAAGCCTTTAAAATAGTCTTTTTATGTTTACCTTTAAACCTTGTAGTGTCAGCAGATAAAATAGCGGTTAAACCATCTTTAAAGATTGCATCTTGAGGTAAAAAGCTAAGGGATTGATAAATCAAAGTATCTGTGACTTTTTGCCCAAGTTTTTTTCGTAAATCCCAAAGAGTCGCTCCCCAAAGTTCACCGTCTGCATGAACTTCTTGCTCTAAGTCATCAGGAAAAACTTTGGCGTTATTAAGAGTTCTTAAATAACCATCTTTAGAGTAAGCACTTGAATCCCATTCGCCAATATTTGGATCTCCAAAAAAGCTAGCAGCAAAATAATCTCCAAAGCCTTCATGCATAGCTCCACCTTGAGAACCCCAACCACCTTGTAAGCCAGAAAGTGCATCTACGATTGAATGTCCGTATTCATGCAGTATGATGTCTGCATCATGGGCATCAGGAACTCCACCATCCCCAAAAAAGAGTTCTTTTTGCTGTGGGTTATAAAAAGAGTTGTCATCATTGTTGAAGTGTACAGTAGCTTTAATTTTATTTTTAGGAAGTTTAACGCCAAGTGTTTTTAAATAATTATAAAAGTTTGTTATATGATAATAGACCATTACTTCGTCATAATGACTATTATCTCTTTTAAAGAAAAAGGTACCATCTTCTGATTTTGCTTTTTCTTTTAGTTGGTTAATAATAACAACCGATTTACCCTGAAGGCTTTTTGATTGGTCAAGCTTATCAAGATCAACAGTTTTGACATCTTTATTAACGCCATAAGACGGACTATGAATCCAGCCTTTAGCTTTACCTAGTGGGTCAATACTTGGTTTTTTTATTTCACTATCATTACTTAAGTCAATTTTAACTTTTATATCTTTAAGGTTAAATTTTGAAAATTTATGGTCTGGACTATGTAAAATATGGTTGAATTTTGCGTGTATATTGCCTTTTTTAGCTTCGATTAAGTAGACAAAAGAGCCAAGAGGTCTATGAGAAAATATCTCGACTTTATATCCTCTTATTATTTTATTTTTTTTTGCAATATAGACTTCAGAGACTTCTGGAGTTTTTTCAATATGACTACTATTTAAATCTATTAATGCAATTTTGATTGCATCGTTTGATTTAATGATAACAATATTATCAATATCAACTTCATCTAAATTGATGTAGTTTCCGTTCATGAGTAAAACAGATTGATCTTGTTTCATATGAATTTTAACTTGTTGAGCATAGATTTCAATACCCTCATGTTTTTGGCTAAAACTAACATGAGTTGATGAAGAAGTTTCTGAGATGTTTTCAATCTCTAAATCGTCGGTATCATAGGATGATTGTGAAAAACTTGAGAAGTATCCAAGTTGAGATTTTTGAGATAAAATAAAGTCTCTAGCTACCTCTTCTGGAGTTTTTGCAGAAGAAGTAAAAGATAAGAAGTTTTGTACTGGTGGGGTGGCGTCTGGTTGGAAAAAAGAAATTTTTCGACTGCCTGCATCTACGCTATGCAATGAAATAAGTGAACAAATTGCAAAAATACCAAGTTTTTTCATTAAATTCTCCTGCTCTAATAAGGCTAGAAATCTATTTTTTTAGGGTTTATCTTAAATACCTAACTATCAATACGAGTTTTTAGTCTAAGAAGTTTCAAGAAAGTGGCAAGGGTTTGTTAAAAATAACTTTTTCTTTAAAAATTGATCTAAATGAGCTTTCATATAAATTAAGAACTTTAAAAACAAAATGAACAAAATCTATTAATATAATTATGAAAATTACAATACTCTCTATCGGAAAAATGAAAGAGCCTTATAGTTCTTTATCTTTAGTCTATGAAAAAAGAATTAAGCAAAAAAATAACTTATTAATTAAAGAGTTAGTACCAAAAAAAAAGTTGAAAGATGGGCAACAAAGAGATGAAGAAAATACATTACTTTTAAATGAAATAAATAAGTTGTCAGGTAGTTCATATTTAATAGCATTAGACAAAGACGGAGTGTTTTTAACAAGTGAAAAATTTGCAAAGTCTTTTGAATCATGGGCAAATCAATCAAAAGAACTGGTGTTTTTAATTGGTGGCTCTATGGGTTTGTCTCAAGAGGTCCTACAAAAAACACAAATGAAATTATCCTTTTCTAAAATGACTTTTCCGCATATGCTGTTTAGGGTTATGTTACTAGAGCAAACTTATAGGGCTCAAAGTATTTTAAATAATGAGCCTTATCATAAGTGATAATTGATATACAGTAGGTGGGTTGAATCTTGCAAGCATTGTAAATCAATTAAATTTGTAGAGTTTTTGTCTCCATAAACAATAGAGACTTTTTTAAAGGCTTCTTTGATAAATTTTTGTACTTGTTTATTATCTAAGCCGTTTTCAAGTTTCCAATCAACAATACCAATATCTAAATCACCTTTGGGGTAAGTTTCAATTTTGAGTTCTTTTCTTTGTTGATATGCTTCTGAGTTGATATAAACAGTATAGGTAAATAGATCTAATGATAAAAAAGGGTTTTTAAGTAAATCTTTAAAGGAGAGTAGTTTGTCTAAAGTATTATTTAATGACTTTGTACTTTCACCAGGAAAACCAAGTAATAAAAAAAGGTGAACAGGTAGCTTTTCTTTTTTAAATAAGGTTAAGCACTTTTCAACAGAGTCGTTTGGACGAAACTTTTTCATATTTTTTAAAACTTGTTTATCAAAAGATTCAAGTCCCATCCACATTTTTTTAAGGCCTGCCTTTTTCCAAAGAGCGATACGACCAACTTTTAATAAAGCATTTGAAAAGTAAGAATAAAAAATAAAGTTTAATTTCAAGTTGTTTTTTAATATGGTTTGACAAATATCATCCATTTCTATTGGTAAAATCATTTCATCAATAAAATAAATATTAGATGTTTTGTATTTACTTTTTAAATTAGAGAGTGCTTCAACTAAACTTTTAACTTTTGGATTTTTACGATTTTTATTTTCTGTTTCCATAAAAACGGGATGTTCACAAAATATACATTTACCATAAATACATCCCCTACGAATTTGAAAAGGTAAAACTAGGTCAGGGCTAAAGTAATCATTTAGGGGTAGGTCTGTAAAGTCAGGAAAATGATGATTTTCTACAGGAGGAGTATTTGATTGGTGGATACCTTTATTACTCATTAAACAGGTCGATGATTTAACTTTACCTTTAAGAAGTGATAGTAGGTTATGCTCTCCTTCAAAAAATGAAAAATAATCAACGATATCCATAAAAGAGTTTAATAAAAAGTTTCGTTTAGGATAAAGTCTTGTTATATAGCTTCCTCCTAAAACTATTTTGCCTTGATAATTGTGTTTTTTTAATAAAAAAGCAAGAGTTAGGGCGGAGTGAAACTGTCCTCTTGTTGTAGCATTAATACCTATTGTTTTTATATTAAAATCTATATTTTTAATTTGTTCTTCTAAAAAATGATAAAGAAGGTTTTTATTTTTTGAAGATATGTTTTGAAGAATAGTTTTTGGGTTAGAAACTCCACCATGAGGATAATAAACTTCAAAAGAAAATATACTATCACCATGAGAGAGGCAAGCTAGTCGATAAAAAAAATGAATAATTTTTTTACTGCTCAAAAACTTTTCTTGTTGATAAAAGGATTCATTATTAAAACAATCAACGCTACTTTTTAATTGATCTAAAAATGTTTGTCCAAATTGAAGTGCATAATTTAAAAAACTGAGTTGTTTTTTTTCATGAGAAAATAAGTGATCTTTTTCTTGTAAATCTATTAATAAAGAAATAGCTTTTTTTAAATTTTCTTTGGCTCGATTTGGCTCTAAAAAATAATAAAAAGCATCTAAATTAAAGTCTATAACTTTTGCATTGAAATTATTTTCAGCAAGAAATGACTTTAATTGAGGTAGGGCAAGGAATGGTTGTCCAGGATGAAAGCCTGGTGGAAATATTAAATAGCAGTCTATTGAACTCATAAGTTATATTGTACAATAAAGAAGTCTTATAAAGGTAATGAAATTGAGAGGGTTTTATGAAAAATGAAGAATTAATAAAAAGAGCTTCGTTTTATATCTGTAGTAAAGAAGTAAAGGGTGGGCTTATTGGGGATGTAGCTTGTGCATTATTAACAGAAAGTAATGAGATATATACAGGAGTTTGTGCGTCTGTGGGTTCTAATACTTTTTGTGCCGAATTTAATGCTATTGGTTCGATGATTAGTAATAAAGAGTATAAAATAAAAAAAATTGTAGCAGTATGGAAAGATGAAAGAGATGATATTTTTGTCATTCCTCCATGTGGAAATTGTCGTCAATTTATATATGAAATTGATTCAGATAATTTAAAAACAATAGTTGTTTTAGATAAAAATAAAGAAGTAAGCTTGGGTGAGTTATTACCTTTAAATAATTGGTGGAAAAAACAAGATTAAAATTATTTAATTTTAGGTAGAATAAAAACAAAAAAGATCATGCTAAAAAATAAAATAAAAATACCCAGACTTTTTCTATTTTTTTCTAAAAAACTTTGTTCGTCATTTTGAATTTCGTTAAGAATTTTTTGAGAAAAAATAGGTAATACAGCCTTTTTCAGGCTTTTTGTGTATTGAGGTAGCGGGTTTCTATTATTACGATTATAAGCAGATTTAGAAGTAGTTTTAACATCGTTTTTTAATTGCTTGAATAGTTTCAAGTTTTGGGAAGAGTAGGGTTGATCCCACTCTAAGGCACAAAACCCAGATTTTGTTAAAAAAATTAATTTCATATATTCCCAAAAGTTTAAGCCATTTTTAGTAATAACAAAATTGACACTATAGCTATTTTGATAATCATCAAAAGTTGGTAGCTCTCTCCACATAAAGTCATATTTATCTTTTGTATCTTTTTCATTATCAAAAGATATGTTTAGTCTTTTTTCATAATATTTAAGGAGATTATCTTTTATAGTTGATGATTTTATTTGAGAAAATGTTTTATCAGATAGAGCATCATCTTCATTGATTATATAAGCAACAACAGATGAAGAGCTTGTATTTTTAAAAAGCCAAACAGAGTTTAATAAATCTAAGCCTTTTAAATGAAAGTCTTGTAATTTTAAGGAGTAATTATTTGGAGGGCTTATATCCTCAAAATTTAGCTTTGTCTCTAAAATAGAGCTTTGGTTTGGATAAATAAAAGTACTTAAGAGTATAAATAATAAAAATTGAATCATATTATTAGTATCGCACTAGCTTTAATAACTGTCAAAACAGTAAATAAATTGAACTGTTGTAGATATATCTCTTATAATCAAGTAGTTTATCAAGATAAGTTTAGAGGATATAGTTGTGTTAAGAATATTAGCTTTGTTAGTTGTGAGTGCATGGATTGCTTTTTTAGGCGATAAAATTGGCACGCGTATCGGCAAAAAGCGATTAAGTATTTTTGGTTTACGTCCAAAAAAAACAGCGATTTTAATGACGATGTTTACTGGGATGTTAATTACAATAACAACTTTATTACTTTCTTCATTTGTTGACCCAAATATTAAATCGGCATTGTTTGAAGATATTGCCCAAATTAAAAACTCCAACCAAGATTTAAAAAATCAATATGCATCATTACAAAAAGTAAAAATAAATATCGAAGAGAAAGTAAAGTCTTTGGTTCATGAAACAGATTCTTTATCGAGTGAAAAATCTAGATTAAGCGCTTTGCAAGTAGTTACAGAAAAACAAATTATTGATTTAAAAAGTGATAGAGCAAAACTAATTAAAGAACAAAAAGAACAACAAAAATCGGCTAAACTTCTACAAGATAAAATTGAAAAGAGAAATAAAGAGTATGTAGGTTTATTATCAGATTTAAAAACTCTTGAAACAGAAAAAGATGGTTTAAGTAAATTAAAAGATGAATTGCAATCTGAAAACACACAATTTAAAAAAATCATGGAAGATTTGAAAAGTGAGAAATCGAAAGTAGTTTTTCAATTGAATGAGGCTTTAGCTGAATCAAATGAACTTAAAGAGAAAAAAGAATTGTTACAAAAAAGTGTAAACCAATCTTTATTAGAGAATAAAAGAAATGAAGATCTTTTAGTAAGAATAAAAAGAAGTCTTCAGATGGTTACTAGTAAAAAAGAAAGTTTACAAGCAGAGTTTGGTCAACAACTTCTAGACTTAAACTTAAAAACAAAACAAACACAAGAGCTTAAAAAAGAGTTAAAAAAGAGTCAACAAGAGTTTGAAAAACAAAGTTCTGAAATTGTGAAAGTAAATAAATCTTTATTAACTTCAAAAAGAGAACTAAATACAAAACAAATTAAATTAATTGAATTAGCTAAAAATATTGATTTATTAAAAGAACAATCAGATGAAGCAAAGATGATAATATCTGAGATGAAAAAGCAGTCTTTACAGGCAAACCAGCGAATAGAGTCTCTTCAAGAGGTATTATCTTTACAAAAAAATAAACGTCTAATATTAAACTCAATGGAACCTTTAGTAGAGAAGCCCTTACAAATTGAAAGCGCTGTTTTATATAAAGACTTTGAGCACTTATTTTTGGGATTAATGAAAAAAATAGAAAAAAGCATGGCAACTAAAGGCATTAGAATCTATCAAAGTTTTTTAATAGAGGCTAAAAAAGAGTCTAATATTAGAAATCTATTTCAAAAAGCTTTAGATATATGGGATGAAATTGCTGATATTGAACCCTTTAATGATTATCCATCAAAAGGAGTTTTGATTTATCCGATTTCAAAAAATAATTTAGTAATGGGTGAACCATTAAGCGAAGTTCATTTTATAGTACGTGAAGATAGACTATTAGTTTTAAAAGGCAAAGAAATAGCAAGAGCAAACTTAGATAGTACTTTATCTGCTGAGAGTTTATTAGCTCAATTATTTGACATAGATGCTCAAATGAAAAAACAAATGTTTCAACAAGGTATTTTAGGCAATGCTTTTCGCCCTAGAACTCCAAAACAAATTATTAAATTTGCAAGCATTGTTAATATGATAAAAAATAATAAAGAAGAATTATATTTATCTATTGTGTCAGATGATAATATTTATTCAAATGGTCGCTTTGCTTTTAGGTATGATATTAAAGCTCAAAAACCTTTGATGATTCCAGAAGAAAAAGAAGAAAAACCATCTCTTAAAAGTCGTTTAGAAAAGTGGCGCTCTAAAAACAGAAGAAACTTATTATATAAGAAAAAATAAATATTTAAAAAAGTGTTGGTATGGTTAATATTCTTTTATAAACTTTAAAAAGCCTTGTTTTATATTGAGATAATAAAACTTTTGTTTTTGTATCAATAAAATCAAATACTTTAGGAGTTTGTTTATTTTCAAAGAGCCTCATGATTCTACCAATTCTTTGCTCGATACGGGCTGTATTTCGAGAAGGAGTAACCATCCAAAGGTTTTGCAAGCAAGGAATATCTAAACCTTCATCGGCTAATTGGGTTGCAAAGAGATATGAGATTTTTTGTTCTCTAGCATCTTGAATGATTTGCTCTCTTTCTTTTTTAGCGACGGCTCCTGTTAAAATTTCAATTTTATGTTCAGGTAATTGTTGTTTAAGCATCTCTTTTAATAGATGACAATGTGCTACTCTTTGAGATAAAACAATATTAATTTCGTGTTTGGTTCTGATTAGATTGTTTATGATAAGTTCGTTTCTAATTTGGCAAGTTGTTAATTCTTCAATCATCTTGCTATAGCTTTCTTGGTCTTCTGAGTCGTAAGGGTAAAAAAAGTCAGTTTTGATAGTAAAAAGTTCTGGTTTTAGTAGAAGGTTTTGCTCTTGTAATGTTTTAGAATGAATTTGATGAAGTGTTTTACCTAAAAAAAGGTGCATGATAAAACTTAGACCATCTTCTCTAATAGGAGTAGCCGAGCATCCATATAAATATAGGGGGCGTAAGTTTGAAACAACTTTAGAGAAGGTTGTAGCAGGAGTATGATGGCATTCATCAACAATTAGAGTACCAATTTCATTTTCAAGTAACATGAGTAGTTTTTTGTCTCTAACAAGCGTTTGAACAGTTGCTACGATAATATCTCCATCTATATCTTTTTTACCTTTACCTACAATAGAGGCATCTACATTTAAAAAAGTTTTGATTCTTTCGAGCCACTGGTTTAAAAGATCAATCGTATGAACAAGTATTAGGGTTTTTTGTTGTCTTTTTGCAATTAATTCAATAGACATGATAGTCTTACCTGAGCCACAAGGCGCTATGAGCAAACCCCTATGTCTTCTTAACATGGCCTGTACAGCAGTTTTTTGATAGGCTTTTAGATTGATTAAAGATTTAAATTTTTTTTCTTTTGTAACTAATAAGTTTTTAACTTGTATTTTTAGTCCAAAATCTTTGAGTATATTTACGTAGTCTTCTAAATAACCAAGAGGAACTTCAATTGTGGGGTCTGTTTTTGGTTTTCTTAGAAAAAAGTAAGATAGTTTTTTAGGAGCTTTAACAAATCTGCTCTTTGAAAACCTTTTAGCAGATTCGTAACTAGGGTTATCAAAAGACAAACTTTGTGAAATCTCATGCAATAGAGATTCTAGTTGCTCTTGAGAGAGGGCTTCACTTAGAGCTTTTAGTGAAGTAAAGACTTTTTTAGATATGGTTATTTCAATAGTTTTCATTTCTTATATTTTAGCACATTATGCTTATAAAAAATTTAAGATTTTTTATAAAATTAAAACTTTAGTGAATAATATTTAGATAACTATCAAACAAAAGTGTATAATAAACTCTATAAAATGTTCGACTCGATACATACATTAAGAGAGCTTAATATGAAAAAGTTTTATGAAAAAAAAATAGAAGACCTTGAAAAGGCATTAGAAGAAAGTCCAAAAGATGCTGCATTGCATAAAGATTTAGGTAATATTTTTTACCATCAAGATGCTTTATTTTTAGCGATGGAAGAATACAAAACAGCCCTACATTGTGATCCAAACTATTTTGAAGCTCAATATAATCTAGGAAATGTTTATTTTAAATTAAAAAAGCCCTATAGAGCTATTATTGCTTGGGTTGAATCTTTATTAATTAATCCAGCATTAGATAATGCTCGTTTCAATATTGCGTTTGCTTATTTTAATTTAGATGAATATGATAATGCTTTATTAGAGTTTAGACGAGTTGAAAAAATGAGCCCTGATATAGCAGATATTTATTTTTATCAGGGTATGTGTCACTTTGAGTTATCTCAATATGATTTAGCTTGCCAATGTTATGCCAAAGTTTTTGACTTAGAAGATGTTAATGATGAAATTCATTATAACTACGGTAATGCTTTATATGAGTGCGCTAGATATGATTTAGCTGTAGAACAATATAGTTTAGCTTGTGAAAAAAATATGGATGACTACAACTCTCGAAATAATATAGCAGATTGTTTAATTCGCTTAGAAAGGTTTGATGAGGCATTGGTAGAGATTGAAAAAGTATTAAAAGTGAAGTCAGACTATTTACCTGCATTTTTAACTCGTGGTGAGCTTTATTTAATAATGGGTAAAAATGATTTAGCAAAAAAAGAATTTAATGAAGTTGTTTCTTTAGGGCAAAGCTCTTTAGGTAAAGACGGAAGAAACAATACAATGGTTAGATACGCAAAAGAAATGTCTAATAGTATATAAAATAGATTAAACATGAAAAAGCATCACCTTTTGAGTGATGCTTTTTTGTTATATTAACAAAATATCTATTTATCGAATGTATAAAAGATAACTTTATTATAAAAATGTGTTTAGATAGTGAAAAAACTTGCATTTAAGACATAGAGAGAGTAAAAATTAAGCATCCCTTTTTGGGAGTAGAAACTATTTTGTAAAACAAGAACTATAATATTCAAAATCTAGGAGTAAAAATGAAAAAAGTTACTGTTGTTGGTGGTGGAAATGTTGGAGCAACTGCTGCCCAAAGAATCGCTGAAAGAGAATTAGCAGACGTAGTATTAATTGATATTTTAGAAGGAATGCCACAAGGTAAATCTTTAGATATGTTTGAATCTTCTCCAATAGAAAGATTTGACTGTAAAATGATCGGTTCAAATACTTATGATGCAATGGTAGATAGTGATATTGTTGTAATTACAGCAGGCCTTGCAAGAAAGCCTGGTATGGATAGACTTGATCTTTTAAAAATCAATCAAGGTATTGTTGCTGGCATTGCAAAAGAAGTAAAAGATAAAGCACCTAATGCTATTATTATTTTAGTAACAAACCCTCTTGATGTTATGTCATATGTTGCTATGAAGGCTTCTGGTTTTCCAAAAGAGAGAGTTATTGGTATGGCTGGTGTTTTAGATGCAGCAAGAATGTCTAGTTTTATTGCTGAAAACCTAAATGTTTCATCTAAAAATATTAGCTCAATGGTTCTTGGTGGACACGGAGATGAAATGGTTCCTCTTCCAAGATTTACAACTGTTGGTGGAATTCCAATTACAGAGCTAATGGATCAAGAGACAATTGATGCTATCATTGATAGAACAAAAAAAGGTGGAGCTGAAATTGTAAAGCTTTTAAAAACAGGTTCTGCTTATTACGCACCATCAGCTTCTGCTGTAGACATGGTAGAGTCTATTTTAAGAGATCAAAACAGACTGATTCCTGCATCAGTTTATTTAGAGGGAGAATACGGAATCAACGGTGTATTTTGTGGAGTTCCTTGTACATTAGGTAAAAATGGTTTAACTAAGATTTTTGAATTAAATTTAACAGAAGACGAGCTTGCAAGTCTTAAAAACTCTGCTAGTTTAATTAAAGCAAAATTGGATGAAGTTGAAATTTAATCTTTAATTTTTTGTGAGTAAAAAGGCTGTATCTTTCGATATGGTCTTTTTTTTTGAAAAACTAACGCTCTAAAAGTATGCATGGTTTCTATCATGCATATCTTTTGCTATCTTGTTTTGTTAAAGATTTAAAAATGATTAGAAAATATAAGGGTTGGTTTGTTTTGAAATTTGACTGGATTGATTTATATACTATTGTTGAAGAGCTAAGACCTTTGCTAATTGGTGCAAAATTACAAGATATTTATAATACTGCTGATTCAAGAGTTTTATTTGTTTTTTATAGAGGAAGTAAACTATTTTTGCAAATGGATGTAAGTAAAGACTTTTCATCTATGGTTCCGATGACAAAAAAACCTCAAACACCAGATTCACCATCTGACTTTTGTTTTGCAATCAGAAAATATTTAGAAAATGCAAGACTAAAAGATATGGTAATGCATGATGCACATAGGTTACTTCGGTTTATATTTGCAACTGAAACAGAAGAGTTTTCTTTGTTTGTAGATTTTCAAACTCACCAAGGCAACATATATTTAGCTTCTGATGATAAAAAGCTACTGGCTTGTCATAACAAAAATATAAAATTTGACTATGATAAACTGATTGAGCCAGAACACCCGCAATTATCATATAAAGATATTGACTGGAAAATAGACGAGGTTTCAAAAGCGATAGATGATGGGAGTTATGGGTATTTTGTATCAAAAGCTAAAGAATTTACACCAAAATTTATGCAATGGATATTGGGTAAAGAAAACTTGTCTTTTACTTCTTCAAAGCATTTTATTGAATATATTGGAGAGAAATTTTCTGCAATTAAACAAGAGGCTTGTCCACACTTAACTTTTGATGAGATTGGTATGACTGGGTTTTGTGTTTATCCAGAAAATGAAGTTGAGCCAGTATTAATGGCAGCGGTTTTAGAAGACTACTTTGTATTTTGTGAAAGTGGTTTACTTTTAAGAAAAGTAAGAGAAAAAGGTCTAAAACTAATTAACAAAGAAAAAGAATATATCAACTACAAAAGAAATATTATTCAAAAAAAGATGGAGCTATACGAAACTCATCCAGAACTTGAAAGAATAGCAACCCTTTGTTCATCTCAACAAGACGTATTTAGACCATTTTGTACTTCTATAGAAATAAAAGACTATTTTAATGATTATAAAATGATGAAATTATCAGTAGATCCTAAAAAAAATGCAAAAGGTAATATTGATGTAATGTTTAACAAAGTAAAAAAGTATCAAAGAGGTATACCAAGACTAGAGTCTCAATTAATAGGTCTAGAAGAGTCTGAAAAGCTACTTGATAGAACTTTAAACCAGATAAGACATGAAGTTGACTTAGTAAAACTGGATGAATATATTCAAAGGCTTCAAAACTTAGGGATATTAAAAATAAAAAAGCAAAATAAAACAACCACTGAAAAGAAAAAAACTAAAAAAAGCCAGCTAAGGTTATTTTATTCATCAGAAGGTTGTGAAATCTATGCAGGACGAAATGATAAAGAAAACGACTATTTGGTGAAACAAGTTGGCTCAAAAGAAGATACTTGGTTTCATGTGAAAGATGTTGCAGGCTCTCATATTATTTTAAAGAAAAAACCAGAATCTACAAAAGCTTCTATTTTAGAGGCAGCTCAATTAGCAGCATATTATTCATCAAAGAAAAGTGACATAAAGGCTCAAGTTATATTTACGCAAGTTAAACACGTAAAAAAGATTTCAGGAGGGAAGCCGGGAGCTGTTAGAACAGATAATCATGAGACTATGACAGTTAAACTAGATCCAGGTATTGTTTCAAAACTTGAAAAAAACAGGAAAATGGTAAATGGATCAACTCAAGAAGATTAGATATTTAGTACCGAGTTCTTTAACAGCATTAAGCGTATATTTTGCTTATATGGCATTTTTATCAAACTCTGTTGTAGATGGTTGTTGGTATTTACTTTTATGTGTTGTAATGGATAAATTAGACGGTAGTTCAGCCAGACTATTAAAAGCAACAAGTCAGTTTGGTTTAAAATTTGATTCATTTGCTGATGCCATAGCATTTGGTATATTACCTGGTATTATTTTATTTAATAGCTCTTCTTTAATGCCAGTCTCTTCACATTGGGTATTATTTTTTAAAGGAAGTGGTTTTGTTTATGTAATTGCTACCTTTGCTAGATTATATAAATTTGACCGCTTGGCATCTCAAGGTTCAGGAGACGAAAGCTTTTTTGGAATACCATCAACTTTAGCGGCAGCAATTTTTGCTAGTTATGGGGTTGCATTTGGTCCATATTTTTCTCAAGTAGATAAAATATATTTGATTCAAGCTATGCCTTTAATAGCACTTTTTTTAGCTATTTTAATGAATGGGACATTCCCTACATTAAAGGTAGGAATCCCTGAAAAAAAATCATTACAATTGCTTCAAACTGTTAGTTTTATCTTTTGTTTTATAGCGATTCCGACACGTCAATACGGTATACTTTTATTTTGTATTGCTATTGTGGTTTTATTTATAACTATATTTTTTGGACGAAAAAAGCATGGAAAAAAAAGATTGGAATGTGTTAATAATAACTAAAGAGGAGAAACGATTCTTTTTTGTTATTTTATTTTTAAGTGTTTTACGCTCCCTTTATTTTCTCTAAATTTATATGTTTGGGTATAGAGTTTTTTGGATTTTAATATCTTTTGGTTTTGGGGCATTATTTGCAAATCAATTTTTCACTAATTTATTTAGTATAAGATATTATTTATTTTTCATAGTAATATTAAATGTATACCTATTTATAAGGTCCTCTTTAAAAAAGAGTTTTATATATTTAATTCCAACAATGTTTTTTTCTTCATTGCTCATATATACGGTTTTAATTGGAGTAGAACAAAAAAGTATCCCAATCCAAAATAAGGGCTTGGTTTATGGGGTTATATGGGACTATGGAGATGAAACTCTAAAGGTTCGGTTATTAAGTCAAAACAATCACTATTTAAGTGGGTTTTTAGATTTAAAGCATATAAAAGTAAGATTACCGATTGCTACAATTATTGAGTTAAATCCTAGGCTTATAAAAAGTGAATACTTTAAAAAAAAGTGGTTTATTGTTAGTAGTGAGCTTCCAAGCCCATTTATAGGTGATTTAGATGTATATGCAAAATTTATTTGTATTTCGGCTAAAATTAGACTGTATTTAAAAAAGAAAATAGAAGTAGTTTTAAAAGACAATGACTATTTAAAGAGCTTTTGCTTGAGTGCTTTATTACAAGTTCATGGAGAAGAAAGTGAAAAAATAAAAGAGGGTATGAAGCGTTTGGGCTTAACCCATATTTTTGCAGTGAGTGGCTTTCATATATCTATACTTTCTTTATTAGTTTTATACTTTTTATCAAAACTTAATATTAGTTTCAAAAAGTCATTTATATTTTTATCTGTATTTTTATTTTTATATGCAACAATAACTGGCTTTTCATCTTCTGTATTTAGAGCTTTAGTATTTTCATTAGTACTTTTTCCAAAAAATTATATTTTTTATAAATTAGATAGAATTAATATTTTATCTATCATTTGTTTTATACACTTATTGGTTTTTCCATTAGAGATATATCAAGTGGGCTTTCAATTAAGTTATGGGATAAGTTTTTTATTATTACTTTTTTCAGAGTCGAAGCAAACTTCACCTTTAATAAGGGTTTTGCAGTTTTTATTATTACAACTTTTGGTATATCTTTATTTTTTATTTTATTTTAAAGCTTATCCTTTATTTTCTTTTATAGGCTTTTGTTTAATGGCTCCACTCACTTTTATTTTGATAACTGGAGTGTTTTTATTTGTTCTTCCTCAATTTATTATTTCTTTTTCTTTATTTTCTTATCTTTATCAATCAGAAGACTTTTTTTTGAAAAAGTCTTTGGATTTTTCTGATTATTTTGCTTGGTCTATAAATATAAATGTAGATATTGGGACTTTTGCTTTTGTGAGTATTCTATTCTTTTTAATAATGTCTTATTTAACTTTTCTAGAAACCTCAAAAAAAAGATTTAAGAAGAAAAAGTTACATGATTTTTTTATACATTTAGCGAGTATAAAAAGTTTTGATAATATGATTGAGAAAAAAGAATTAGAGTATTTAATATATAAGCCTTTTACTTATAGCCCGTTAAACCGTTTAGATTATAGTTATCAAGCTTGTCTTGAATATTTATTTAAAAATAAGTTTTCAAATAGAGAGCTTTTTATTGAGCTTTTATTAGGAGCTTTCTTTAGAGAAAAACTGTTAAGTACGATTGAAAAAAATATAAAAAAAAGGGACTTTTTAGATTTTAAACTTGAGTTAGATCGCTTTAATGAAAAAGTAATTAGAAATAAGTTATTAGGGTGTGAAGAAGTATATTCATTTTTAAACGGTTATTCTTATCGAAAAAATAAGCTATTAGTTGTAAAAGAGATTAAAATATATTCAACAATTGTTTTAAAATATAAAAGATTTAAGAACCTATTAATATATGATGAAAGCTCGTTTTATGGATATATTTTTTATATAAAGTATTTACTTGAAACTTTTTTCTTGTATAAAAAAAAATCTTGATTAAACTTAAGCTAAAGCATATAAAAATAAGGGTAATTTGACGATTTTTGTAGGGTAGTGCTTATATTATTTTCTAAGAAAGGGACTTTTGTTAGTTTAAACGAACCTTTTTCATATGAGAACTACTAAATACTTAACTATAAATAGCGTTTGAAAAGTAAAAAATGAATAAAATTAAAACTTATATAGACTTTATAATTGCAGGGCTTTGTTTAATCTCACAAGGTTTGATGTACTTTTTAATTCGTCCAGATAGCCTTACTTATTACTTTGTTATTTTGTTCGTTTCTTTTGCAACATTAATTCGCCTAATTTTAAATGGAATAAATCAATTAAATGAGGAAAAAAAGAATGCTCCTGATTTAAAAAGAAAGCAAAGAAGTAATCTAGACTTAGTTGCAAAATCAAAAGCAATTACTGAAGATAACCAACAAAAGTTGGCAAAGTTTTCATCTGTTTTTTTACAAATGAAAACTTTAGTTTCAGCATCAGATAAAAAGCAGATTCTAGAAATTTATATGAGTTTGTTAAAAAAGAACTTAGATTGCAGCAAAGCAACATATTTTGAGTTTCATCAAGAAAATGAAACATTAATTTCATGTTATTCTACAGATATGCGCGTTCATGATGATAAAGTTATAAAAGTCTCTTTGAATGAAGAAAATTTTATAAGCTATTGTGGGAAAAAAAGGCAAACTATTGAAAGAGGTCAAATAAAACAAAACCTTGATATAGTACATTTTAATGCTGAAGAGCCTCTCCCTATGTATATGTGTTCACCTATTGTTTATAATACAGATCTAATCGGTGTAATTAATATTTCTCAGATGAAAAGCGGCGGCTTCTCTATTGAGGATAAACAATTTTTTGCAACTCTTTGTACCATACTTGCTTTAACTTTAAATAATGCTAAACATTTATCTTCAGTTCAAGATGACTTAATGGACTCTCGTAAAAATCTTGAGCAAAAAAGTTTATTAAATGAAAAAATAAAACATTTGTTTGGAAAATTTACCTCTCCTAAAGTTGTTCAGTCTTTAGTTGATAACGGAGCTAATGTTGAACTTGGCGGAGAAGAAAAAGAATTAACAGTTTTGTTTGCAGATATTAGATCTTTTACAAACTATTGTGAAAAAAGAGAGCCTCAAGAGGTTGTTGATATTTTGAATGAATACTTAACTGCTATGTCTAAGGTTATTATAAAATATGATGGTACATTAGATAAATATATTGGTGATGAAATAATGGCTTTTTGGGGAGCTCCTTTATACCAAAAAAACAATGCGAAATTAGCGACTCAAGCTTGCTTTGAAATGTTACAAGAGCTAAAAAAGTTACACGTAAAATGGGAAAGAGCAGGAAAAGAAGTTTTCAATATTGGTCTTGGCTTAAATACAGGGCCAATGATTGTTGGTAATATTGGTTCAACAATCAGGATGGATTTTACTGTTATTGGAGATGCTGTAAACTTAGGTAGTCGTGTACAAGGTTTAACTAGAAAATTTAATTCTGATATGTTGATTACAGAAAGCACCTATTCAAAGGTGAAAGATATTGTAAAAGCTCGTAAAATAGGTGCTTTACAGGTTAAAGGAAAAGAAGAGTCTGTAATGATTTACGCTATTGATTGGGTTGATTTAAAACCTCTTATTTAGTAATGAGCAGACTTTGAAAGATATGAACATAAGTTCAAAAGGGAAAAACAAATGTGTTTGGCCATAAAAAAAATAATAAAACTAGACTATTTATTGCTTTTATTTGTAGTTTTAAATTCTAATTTAATAGCTATTGAGTATCAAAAATTTTCGGGTCAATCCATCGTATTACCTATAGGACAAAATAGTGTCCATACAGCTTGGGGAGATTTTGATTTAGATGGTGACTTAGATGTATATATTGTAAATGATGGTGCTCCAAATGAGTTTTTTTTAAACAATTATTGTGGACACTTTTCTCCAAATACGGTTTGTAAAGGTTTTGGAGCAACAGAAAGAACAAAAAATACAATTGATGTAAGTGATGACAGAGCTCTTAGCTTTACGAAGTTAACGCATACAAGCTTTCCAAACTTGAATAGGTTAAAAGATGGGGTTGGCTCATCTAAATATGCAAATTGGGTAGATTTTGATGAAGATGGTGATTTAGATTTATATGTGGTAAATGATGGTCTTAATCGATTGTTTATCAATGATTTATTTTCTCCAACAAGAAAATACGATCCATTTAGTGAAAAAAGTGTTATAGAGCAAGCAAACTTATTAAATGAGCAAGGTTATTCATTTCATACTAAAGAAGTTTCGGGATTTTTAGCAAATGAGGCTTTTGTTGAAGTGTTGAATGTAGCTACATTACCTGTAAATACTCCTTTTGATACAAATAAAATTTTTATAGATAGTTCTCAAAGATTTATTAGTCAAATACCAAGAGTTACACCAGGTATGTATATTGAGCTCAATCAAAGTAAAAATCAAAGATTAGTTATTTTAGATGTTTTAAGTGAAACAAGCTTAAGGCTATCTTTAGAAGATGAAAACTTTAATGAAAACTCTATTGTAAATCGTTATAAAATTGTACAGGATAGTTTATCTAATCTAGAGGATTTAGGTATTTTTGAAAATAGTTTTAATAGAGTTTCTGGACCAGTTTTTGATCCTTTATTGTATGAAACATCCACAAGTTTTACAACATCACTAACTGAGAGTCAGATATCTTCGGGTGATCAATTGATTATGTTTCGATCACAGGGTGGTACAATCAAAGAAACTTTAGTTAATATTTTGGGTAGGGTAACAAAAAATAATTTAAACGTTAGTCCGATTCCTAGATTACCGGATGAAAATGGTACTCTTCAATTATTAGAAAATACCTTTGATACAAGAGTGCGTAGAAAAAATGGAGAAATTGTTTTTCAAAAATTTCTAAAAGATGGAGCTGTTGATCTAAGAGGAGAAAATCTTCAACCAGGCGATCAGGTTCAGATTGTTGATGTTAAGTTAGCCTGCCCAAAGCAACCGGGTAAAGTTTATGGTAAAGATGCTTGTAATGTATATACTGTAGAGTCTATTAGTGATGAAGGGGTCGTCTTTTTAAATGGAGCAGACTTAGTTACAAATATAGGAGAAAACCTGCCCTATGAAGTAATAAGAAGAAGTATTAGTGCTAGGACACAAAGGTTTTTTGAAGATAAAACAGCTAACTTTGGTTTACCTCCCTCTGCTTTTGATGCTACTGAATTTGCAGGCAGTTCCCAATTTAAAGCTAATGATCAAATAGTGTTAGACCCATCTCTTGACGGAACAGGAACAAACAGTTTTTCGTCAGATCAAACTTCTGCGGTTGATCCTAACCGTTCACAATTTGGAAAAGGAATATTAGGAGCAAATCCAACGATAACCAGACCATCGGGTAGATTGCAAATTATAGATATTAAAAGTTCAACAATTTTAGTTGTAGATGCTTTTCCTTCAGAAGTAAGTGACTTAAAAAATATAGACTTTCCTTATCAAACTAGGTCAATGTTTGGAAGACTATCTGAAAAAAATACTTTTGATGGTCCAATTCAAATTTTTGAAGAGTTTGCTATTGATGATCCAAGAGTAAGACAATTTGATACAACTCTTGGAATAATGATTACAGATAATGATAGGTCTCCTGTTCCTCCTCAAATTAGCGTATTTTTATCGTCAGATAATAGTGTGATAAATTTAAATTTAATAGAGTTTTTAGCTGGAGCAGATGTTTTTACAAATTTATCCAAACATAAAATTCAGATTCAAGACCCGAATTTGGCTCTTACAAATCAACCCCTTTTAAATCTTGAGTATCGTCCTATTTTTTATGGATTATCAGCAAACCCATATGTTAATGTTGGTGAAAAAAGAAATAAGGTTACTGTATTTAATAGATTGCCAAGACACGTTCAAGTTGGTCATTATTTAGTGTTTACAAGTAATTATAAAACAAAAAGACAAATAACAAGAATTGAAAAACTACAAGAAGGAAGAAGAGCTATTTTAACTCTAGCCAACGATCCCTTACCAGGGTTTTTTACAGAGCTTGAGGCTAGCTGTAACACAGCTGTACCAGTTTTGGCTTGTGCTGTTGGAGATGTTGATACAGAAGCATATTTTGCTAGTGCTCCAAGAGTGACGAGTACAGCTTATGAGTTTATGTCTACTAGTGCTTTAGATACAAATGGAGATCAAACTGCTCCACGAGTATTTAGTGAAACTAGAATGTTTTCAGATAAATTAAGATTTACAGACCTTAATGTAAACACAGGTGATTTATTAGAGCTTTTTGAAACTTCTGTTGATAGACTTTCTACTACAACGGGTAAGCTATATACAGTAGAAGTTCAAGAGTTAGAGTCTAGTAATGGTCAATCAAATGTGGCTCTTTTATCTAATATTAATGGTGCTTTACCTCCTTTTAATAATGACTATGACTTCACTAAACTAGGGTTTAAAGTTATTCATAAGGGTAAATTAAAAGAAGATCAAATTGTAGAATATCAAAATGATAGCTTTGATTTCACTACAAAAACAAATTCTGCAAGAAATGATTTAGTATCTATATTTAATAAGACTCCAGAAGGTTTTAAATTAGTGACAAGAGTATTAATTGATACTGTTACAAAGAGCCAAGTGACTCTATCTTTTACTTTAAAAACTCATTTTAATAGAGATTTAGATTTAACAGATGCAACTTATAATTTAATAGATCCGGATAACTTTTACTTTAGAATAACTCCAGTTTCGGGAAAATTAAAATCTAGTCCTACCTTTATTGATAGAAGAGAAGGAATGGATTTTTCAAAACTATTAGCTTTAAATTCAGAAGATGATACTGTAAGAGGGGCTGTTTTATTAGATGTTTTTAAAACCTCAGTTACCTTATCAAATCAGAGCTTTTTTAAGAGGTTTCGATTAAAATCATTAATCGCTAAAAATGTAATTGAACTTACTCAAATGAAACGTGGCGAAGATGAGGGAAACTCCTACTTTTATGAATTGAAAAAGTTAAAAAGAAAAGCAGGGTTAAACCCGAATACAGGGTTAGATTATGTAGAAAATGATACGGGTAACGGTGTTACATTTACAATTGGGGACTTTAATTCAGATGGTCGAAAAGATTTCTATCTTTTAAATCGTTTTAATGAAAGTAAAGCTACAAATAATGAATCCTTTTTAATGTTAGGCTCAAGAAACTTTGAAGCAACAACTCGTCCATTAGATGGGTATAAGCTCAAGAAACCTTCCTCTTCATTTACGACCTCTTCCAGAGAAATTGCAAATCGTTCAGCTCTAGCAAATTCTACAAACTATTTTTTAGGTGTACAAGCAAAAGTATTTTCTTTAGGAAATGATAGAAAGAGTGATTTATTTATTTTAAATAATAGAGGACCTGAAAGACTATTTGTATCAAAGCAGCTTGAAGAAGGAACTATAAATAATGTTTCAACTATGTTTCATGTATCAGGTGCAGAGTCAGATGGTGAGTTAGCAGGTTTAAACCCAACAAATAGTGCAGATTCTGTAGAAAATAGAGATGTTATAATCGGAGATTTAAATAACGATACATTAGAGGATATTTATTATATAAATACATCTGTTGAAGATTCAGGGGCAGTAACTTCTGGGACAAATAATACAGATCAAATAAATAAGCTATACACCTTTAAAGGCTCTGCTTTTACAGAAGTAAAAGCGAGTGATTTACCGCCAGATTCTGAAATGTCAAAAGGAGATGGGGTTAGTGGGCAAATTATTGACTTTAATAATGATGCATTTCAAGATTTAGCTATTTTGAATAAAAATAGGGCTTATTTTTATGATATTCAGCTAGACAAACAAAAATCTACAGGTGGTTCTTTAGTTTCACTAAATTGCGGAACAAGTGTAGATGGCTTGAATCAACATATAAACTTTATGGATGTAAATTTAGATGGGTATATGGATTATTATGTATCAAGAGGTGGTAGCCAGCCAGCTAGCAATGAGCTTTGTATAGCGACTCCCCCTGCTAATGATATAAATAATTACTTTATTTTTGATTTAGTTCCAAGAAACTTTTCTCAATTTACTTCAAATGCTTTATTAGAAGGCGTTATTACAATTCAGGGTAAATTTGAAAATCCAGATAGAGTTGGCTCATTTGTAAATAAAACCTATAGTAAAAGGTTTAAGTATGAATACCCTCATATTCAAAGAATAAAAATAGGAACAGGTATTATTAACAAAGCTACTGTATCTGTTAATTGGGCTAATAAAGCTATTTATAACTATTTTAATGGTTCTTTAATAAAAAGTAGTAATACAACGAGTCAAGCTGTTTATAGATTAGAGCAACCAGATATTTTAGCTATTTTAGAGACAAGAAAACTATTTGTTGGGGGAGCAAGTTCTTTATCTATTACTACTCAAACTATAGGAATACAAACGACTAATATTGAAGGAATGGGAATAAGTATTATTGGAGGCTATAGAGAAGACGTAACTTTAGATAACTTAAGAGTCTTTTTTACAGGCCCTATTATGAGTTTATTACTATCAGGAGAAGGTGGCGATGGAGAAACTGCATTGGTTCAACCAGTTGCTCCAAATTCAATTAAGCTTTATTTAGATCAATCAACTTTAGATGTATTACCAAATTCTCCCAACTGGAAACCCGGAGAACCAGACGGAAAGTTTAATGTAAATTCAGATGTTTTATTAGCTACAACAAGCATAACAAAGCTTACAAATGATGGACGCTATGTGGGGGCAGTAGTTGGGGCAGTGGGAGAAAATGCAGCTGTGTTTAATCAAGCGCTATTTTCAGATATATCCTATGCTTCTTTAAACGGCTTGGGAGTAGCTACTAGAGTTAAACTAATTATTAAAAAGCAAGATTTAAGAGATCAAAAAACAGTTTTGCAGGAGGCTAGAAATCGCTTAGGCTTATTAGTTGTTTATACTATAGATATTCCATCAGCTTCAAAAAGTGCTTATGATAAGATTGCTCAAATCAAACTAGTATTGCCTTTAAAAGTAGGAGATGAAAAGCTAGCAGAAGTTCAGGCTTTAAATGAGCAAGCTCAGACTACCGCTTTTATTCAGAACTCTGATAATGTACAAATAGATATAAATTTATTAGGTAATATTAGTAAATTAGTTCATAAGGTGAAGTATTTTGATGATGGTTCGTTTCCATTTAAAGGTTTGTCTGAAGTTGCTAGTGATATATCTTCTCAAGAGCTAAACAAAGAGTCTATAACTTTTAAAGAGGGCTTAATAAATGATATTGTTGGCAATAATGTCGAAGTAGATGTTGTACCTCCTATTACTCCTATATTAGACGATGAAATATCTGGCTTTTCTTTTTCTGCAAAAACTATTAAACTAAGTGGAAATAAAGAGGAGTTTTCTAGATTAATTGTTCAAAATTTAGATAATCAAAGTTCAGAACAATCAACAGATGCTTTATCTAATAGTTTAACTCGTTGGGAATTTATAGCAACTAACCTAATAGAAGGGGTTAATCGTTTTGTAGTGCATGCTGTTGATCAATACGGAAACAAAACATTAGATGAAAAAGCTTTAAAGTTTATTGTTATAGTAGATACCACGGCTCCACTAATTACAAACCCTTTAACAACTAATATTGATATAAATAAAGCGAAATTTTCATTTGAAACTAATGAAGAAGCAATTGGCTATGTATCAGTTTTAGCTTTAGTTGGTGGTAATTATATCGGAGTTATAACAGAACAAATAAAAGCAACAAGTGGTACCTATAAAAAAAACCATGTAATTGATTTTGGAATAGAAAATAGTGAATTTTGTGGAGTTCTAAATCAAGGGCAAAATGCTCCTCCAATTAGCTTTCAAAAAACCACGTTATGTGGGGGCACAGAGTATATAGTAGCTATTTATGTTGAAGATCGTTTAGGAAATGGTATAAACCCTCTTTTAGAAACTAAGAGTTTAAAATTTAAAACTCCCTCAAAAAATTTAATTCTTCAAGATTTAGATGGAGAAGGAGATCTAGATTTAGATTCAGATTCAGATGGTTTACCAGACTCTTTAGAAGAATCTCCAAATTATCCAGATTTAGATAAATTTGATCCAAATGATGCTTTATTAGATTTTGACGATGATGGTGTAAATAATATTGAAGAGTTTAGACTTTGTGTTTTAAATAGAGATCCAAATGATGCGACTCCCTGTGCTTTTGATATGTATAATTCATTTGATCAATTACCAATTCCAAATGCTGGGGATGATATTATTAATGCAAGTCCAGGTGTAATCGTATTAGACGCAAGTAAGACGATTAAAAATGGCTTTACAAAAGAGCAACTAACATATTTATGGGAGTTAGAGTCAATTCCAACAAGTACAGTTTTAACAATTACTTCTCCACTTGTAGATCAATCCAATCAAGAAAAAACATTTTTTAATGCTAAGAGATCTGGTGATTATGTAGCATCTCTTAGAATCATAACAAATCGTGGAGTTGTAACTCAAAAAGATACGGTTTTATATCGTGTAAAAAACTTAGCCCCTGAATCAAACGCTGGAGTTTCAAAAGTAGGGACGGTTAACTTTTTAGTACTTTTAGATGGTAGAGGTACATATGATGCAAATGAAGATTTATTAGCATATCGCTGGATTCAAATCAGTGGACCATCTTTAGAGGAGCAAAAATTAGTTTCTTCTCAACTTGGTATAAAAACAGAAACAAGCTCTTTTACAAGTTTTGTAACAAGAAGTACTGGTAAGTATATTTTTGAATTGATTGTAACAGACGATTTTGGAGCGGTTGGTAGAGATCAAGTTACAATATATGTAAATAGTGATAATGATAGATTTCCTATGGCACAAGCAGGATTTGATCGAGTTGTTACAGTAGATTCAGAGTTTCAATTATCAGGAGATTTATCTTCAGCAGAAACTCTTGGTAAAGGATTAAACTTTTATTGGACCCCTATTAACAATAATAGTTTAAATGTGGCAAACCGTTGTAGAGTAGAATGTTCTTTATCAGATATAAAATGTAAAGCCAATGTATTTTCTACACAAACAGCAAGTCCATTTATCAATGTAAATGAATCAACTTTAAATAGAGTTAACCCAAGAGTTAAATATACAGAGCCCGGTTTATATGGGATAAATTTAGTCGTTGAAGCCCAAGGAAAAGGCTTAAGAAGCGAGCCAAGTTGTATTAAGATTTTGGTAAGAAAATCAAATCAAAAAATAACTTTAGCTAAACCAAGTATAGAGGGGGGTCCAAGAAGCGTAACTTCTGATTTATCTCAGTCTATTTCACGGTTAAGTGTAAGTAATTTAAATAAGTCAATTAGTAAATCGATTCAAACGATTGATAACTTATCAGAAGATAGTATTTACAAAGCGCCTATTAATCATAAGCTTAAAATTTCTGGTTTAGGTTCGAGTACAGATACAAATTTAAGCATTTTACCTGAGACTTTATTGCCAGCAGAAAATAATTGTTTAAGTACTAGTGTAATATTAAGCTATCAATGGACTCAAATAGAAGGCTTAACAAGTGTGTTGAAACCTTTAACAAGAAATTGTAGTTTGGTAGAGTTTGTTCCAAATGAAATAGGTATTTATAGCTTTGAAATGGTTTATAGAGTAAAAGAAGTAAGTGGTAGAGTGATAAGCTCTTTACCAACAATTATTACTATTATAGCTAATGACTTTTCAAAACATGGTAGTTCAAATGGTTTTATTCCGCTAATTGATGCAGGTGATAGTATTGTTACAAAAACATTTTCTAGTAGTGGAAGACAGGGTTTAGAGTTACCTGAACCTAAATGTTTTGATGATGATTATTTTAATTTAACGAGCTTAGGGAAAAGTAAGATAGTAACATTTGGTGCCTTAAGTAAAAACCCTTCATTATTTAAAAAGTGCAGCTCAATAAATGTGCAATGTGAATGGGTACAAGAAAGTGGTCCAGCTGCTTTAATAACAACGGGAGGAGCATTAGGTTGTACTCCTTCGGGCTTTTTTTCACCGGGTTATTATGAGTATAAGGTTAGAAGTTTTGATGGTAAATATTTTAGTTTATCAGATAAATTTGTAATGGTGATTAGTACTGAAAATCAATCTTCTCCTCAAGCAAGCGCAGGTTTTGATTTTAATGTAGAGGGTTTTAATAAAAGAGTTGTTTTAGATGGTGGTTCTTCGTTTGCTCAAAATGCCAATTTTCAATATATATGGAATCAAGAAAGTGGTCCTATTGTTGAATTACATAATCCAAGAACAAAGAGTCCATTCTTTTTTCCAGATCAAGAAGGAAATTATAAATTTCAATTAAAAATTAAAGATAACTTAAGCCAACAATCATTGCCAGATGATGTAGAAGTTTTTGTAAGAAGAAGTACTTCAAGCACGAATAGTCCAGCACAAGTTGACAATGTTACAAATGCTCAAAATGTTGTTTTTGAAGATGAAGGCGGCGGAGGTGGAGGGGGCTGTTTTATTGTTACGGCAACTTCTGGATCTAAAAATTCGTGGTTAGTGAAAACCTTTACAGGTTTTAGAGATAGCTACTTAATTAAATCTTACTTTGGTAGAGAACTAATGAATCTATATTATATTTATTCTCCACCTTTTGCGGGCGTGATTAGAGAATCTGTATTGTTGCGTATGGTTTCATTTATGATCTTATATCCAATTGCTTTTATTTTATCTTCAGGTTTTATGAGTTTATTTGCTTTAATGCTAGCCATGTATTTACTTATTTATTCATTATCTTTAGTGGTTAACTTTAAAAATGGGAAATAACTTTTCAAAGCTTGATTTAGAGGCTATGTCCCTTGCTATTGATCTTTCAAAAAAAGGGCAAACAAAGGTTTCACCAAATCCTATGGTTGGGGCAGTAATTGTAAAAAACTTTAAAATTATTGCTTCTGGTTATCATAGGGAATTTGGTAGTGACCATGCTGAGGTTGATGCAATTAAAAATGCTGATGAAAGTTTAGTTGGTGCAAGTATATATGTAAGTCTTGAGCCCTGTAACCATTACGGAAAAACTCCGCCTTGTACAAAGGCAATTTTAGACTCTGGTATTACTAGAGTTATTTGTGCTGTACTTGACCCAAACCCCAAAGCTCAGGGTGGTCTAGACTATTTAAGAGCAGAAGGTATTGAATGTCAAAGTGGGCTTTTATCAAAAGAAGCTATTGAGGTTAATAAAGTTTTTTTTATTAATCAAATAAAAAAAAGGCCTAAAATTAGTGTTAAGTTAGCTCAAACATTGAATGGAAAAATAGCAAGAAAAGATGGGACATCAAAATGGATTACAGGAGATAAATCTCGTTTTGAAGTGCATAAAATGAGGTCTTTACATAAAGCAATTTTGGTTGGTAATACAACTCTAATTGAAGATAATCCTGAGTTAAATGTTCGTCATTTAAAAGGTGATGATCCAATTATTATAGTTATTGATAAAACAGCCAAGCTAGATAGAAATTTAAAAATTTTTAAATCTAAAAAAGTATTTTATTATAGTTGTATAAAAAGGTTAGACTTTTTAAAAAATATAGAACAAATTACTATTGCAAAGAACTCAAACTATACTGTTATTTGGAAACTTGTTTTGCAAGATTTATATTCAAAAGGGATTGACTCTTTATTTGTTGAGGGTGGAAAAGAAGTCAGTAGTTTTTTATTAAAAGAAAATTTAATTGATGAGTTTTACTTATTTTTTGGAATGAAATACTTTGCTTCAAATGGTAAAGACGGGCTTTTTTTAGAAAAAGATAAAGAATTTAACTTATTAGAAACAAAAGCACTAGGTGACTCTTTAATGCTTAGAGGAGATTTTGGATGTTTACAGGAATTGTTGAAGAGCTTGGAAAAGTAAAGTTTTGGGAAAGTGATACTATATTAAGAATAGAGTGTAAACTTGTTTTACAAGATTTAAACTTGGGTGATTCGATTGCAGTAAATGGAATTTGTCTAACTGCTATAAAAATTGGACAAAACTATTTTGACGCAAATGTTTCTTTAGAAACAAAAAATAGATGGGCAGAGCAAAACTACTGTGTTGGAGCTAAAGTCAATCTTGAGAGAGCATTGCAACTACAAACGAGACTAGGAGGGCATTTAGTTCAAGGACACGTTGATGATGTTGCAAAAATTATTTCTAAAAAAAAGTTAGGTGACTTTATAGAGTTTAAAGTACAATTAAATGATAAACTTTTTCCGTATTTAGTAGAAAAGGGTTCAATTACTATTGATGGAATCTCCTTAACAATTAATGCGTTAGATAAAACTTTGATTAGTCTAATGGTTGTTCCTCATACTTTAAAAAAAACATGTTTGTTAGATAGAGGTTTGAATGATTTAGTAAATATTGAAGTGGATATTATGGGTAAATATGTATTAAGACAAATTTCTTGGTTAAAAACGGATAGCTTGGAAGACTCAAATATTTCTCTTAGTAGTTTAATAAAAGCAGGGTTTATCCAGTAAGTTGGTAAAATCTTATGAAAGTGAGGGCCATATGAAAGATGTTAAAAACATTTTTGATTGGGCAAAAAAATATGGTGAGGTTAAAGCTGTTGATCGTATATTAGTTAAAGTAATGATACAGCTAATGAGAAGTAAAATAATTTTGACTTCTAAGCAACTAGATAATATGGAAGAAAGTTTAGAGTTACCAGAGGCTCTTTATGATTCAATAAAAATTGCAGCAGAAGCAGTGGTTGGTAAAGTATTTGATGAATCATGTGAGGAGAATTAAAATGGGATTTAATTTATTAGAAGGTAATTATAATTTGGATACTCATCGTTTTGTTTTGGCAGATGAGTCGATGGTATTACACTGTCATCATTATAATGCTTTTTTGCAAAGATCTATACAAGATGCAGAATACATTGATAGTAAGCCTTTTTTAATTGGAGCATCTGCAGAAGCCGCTTTTGATCAATTAAGTGCTTTATTTAAAAAAAATATAGATTTAGATAGGTCAAAAGTTGCCTCAGAAATTTTTCGTCAGGCTGGTTTTGGTACCTTAGACTTCAGTCAATTAGATAAAAATGGTGGTACTTTAAAATCTAATAGTAGTCATTATGCTGTTGCTTGGAAAGCAAAATTTACTTCATCAAACGAAGCTGTAAATCATTTTGCTAGTGGATATTTAGTAGGCAGTTTTGCAGCTATTTATAATCATGATTTAAAAAGTGTAAGTGTAGTACAAAGTGCTTGTATGGCTACTGGGGCTAAAGAAGACATCTTTATTGTGTCATTAACTGCAAGTAACTTTAGCATCTTTGAAAAAAGAAAAGCAGTTAAAATTCAAAAAGTACCAGAAGATACATGGTCACCAAATCACCTACCTGTAAGTGTTATTACTAAGACAGTTGCTGCTATGCCATTACTTGGAGATATAAATGGTCTATTGCCAGTTTTTGGTGTGTATTTAACTCGTATGTATGCAGATTATTATAATCGTATTAGTTTTGAATTTGAAAGGCAATTAACAGAGCTTGTTGGTGAAAATGGGCCTATGGTGTCTTCTTCTTTATTTATCGAAGCTGGCCATGTTTGTGCGTTTAATACTTTTGGTGGAATCATGACTTCTGTTGAATGGGATTCATTGATTAAATCAGAATTAAAATCAAAAGAAGACTGGGTTTATGCTATGGTCGCATGTGTTAGTTCTCTTGGTTGGGGAACCTGGACAGTTAGGGATGTAAGTGAAAAGTCTGCAAGTTTTGAGATATTTAATGATTATGAATCTATTGGCTATCAAAGGATGTATGGTAAAAGCGATCATCCAATCAGTTATTTAGCTTTAGGAGCAGCAGCTGGAATAATGGACTTAGTCTATCTTGGTGACGTAATTGATAAGCCAGAGTTTACAGAAGAATTTTATACAAAATTATTTAAGAGTGATAGTACATTTGAATTTGAATTTGAATCTAATCTAGCCTGTGGAGACCCTTCTACAAAAATAAGGGTATTTCGTAAGTAAATTTTGGCTTGATGGAATATTCAAAAAAAGAAATCAAGGATTGCTTAAATCGAAAAAACTTCCAATATGTAATTGAGGGTTTGATAGATGAAAGCATCTTTGATAAAGCCAAAAAAAGAAGTTTTAATGTACAAATTTTTGATGCAAGACATCTGTTAAAATCAAGTAAGGTATTATTTAAAATTGTTGATGAAAAAGAAATTTTATACGCAACAGGTGCCATTGGCTTAGATATTATAAAGGTTTCTTGTGCTAAAGGAAATTTGCACTTATTAGATTTATTTGAAGAGGTTTTAGATGCCAAATAAACTGTTTTTTTTTGACTTTATAATAGCAGAGAGCTTAAGGTTTAAACTTAATTTTTTTATTTATTTTGGGAAAACAGCAGAATAACAATCATTTCTAATTATTTTTTGTTTTTTTAGATGGAACATCCCTTGTTAAGAAATCTGTATTTTTGTATATGATGAGTGGTAAAGTCGGAATCAATTACATCATAAATTAGGGAAAATACATGAGTGAAGATACATTAGATTATTCACAAGACATTTCATCCATAGAAGAAGTATTAGAAGATATAAAATTAGGCAAGATGTATATTTTAGTAGATGACCCTGATAGAGAAAATGAGGGTGATTTATGTATGGCTGCTGAATCAGTTACTACAGAAGCAATTAATTTTATGGCAAAAGAGGGTCGAGGCTTAATTTGTTTAACCTTAACAAATGATAGAGCTGATCAATTAGGTTTACCTCATATGGTTGTTGAAAACTCAGCTCAATTTCAAACAGCTTTTACTGTTTCTATTGATGCAGCTCATGGTATTACGACTGGTATTTCAGCTTATGATCGTTATAAAACTATTTTAGATGCAACAAAAAGTGAGGCAAAACCCAATGACTTTGCGAGACCAGGTCATATTTTTCCATTAAGAGCTAAAGATGGGGGTACCTTGGTTCGTACAGGTCAAACAGAGGGTTCGGTAGATTTAAGTAGAATGGCAAATTTTCAAGCATCAGGAATCATCTGTGAAATCATGAATGAAGATGGTTCTATGTCAAGAATGCCAGACTTAATTACTTTTGCAAAAAAACATGATTTAAAAATTTGTACTGTCGCTGATATTGTAGAGTATAGATTAAAAAATGAAACTTCAGTAAAAGAAGTCGCTCAATCAGTACTTCCTACAGAACATGGTGATTTTGAGATAAAAGTTTTTGAATCTGTTATTGATAATCAGGACTATATTGTTTTACAAAAAGGAAAAATTGATTCGTCTCAAGAAATTCTGGTTAGAGTACACTCTGAGTGCTTAACAGGGGATGTATTTTCTTCTTCACGTTGCGATTGTGGTAAACAATTAGATTTAGCGATGCAAAAAATAGAAGAAGAAGGCCAAGGGGTTATTCTTTATTTAAGGCAAGAGGGTCGTGGCATTGGTTTAAAGCATAAAATTAAGGCTTATAAACTCCAAGAAGAAGGATATGATACAGTTGAGGCAAATGAAAAACTTGGCTTTAAGCCAGATTTAAGAAATTATGGAGTAGGAGCACAGGTTTTAAGATCCCTAGGAATCAAAAAAATGAGATTGATGACAAATAATCCTCAAAAAATAATTGGTTTAAAGGGTTATGGTTTAGAAGTAACAAAAAGGGTCTCTCTTGAAATCACTCCAAAAAGTACAAATGTCCATTATTTAAAGACAAAAAAAGAAAAAATGGGCCATTTGTTAAAAGACTTAACTTAATATTTATTAATTTAACTAAAAAATTAATAAAACTTAAATTATCTAAGGAATTTAAAATGAATATTATTGATGGAATGATGAATGGCAGTGGTTTTAAAATAGCAGTAATTGTTACAAGGTTTAATGGTTTTATTACAGAGTCTTTATTAGACGGTTGTATGGATGCTTTAAAAAGACATGGTGTATCGCTTGAAGATGTAAAAGTGATTAGAATACCTGGGGCTTTTGAAATGCCTGTTGTTTTACAAAAAGTTGCTATGTCTAAAAAATACGATGGTGCTATTTGTTTGGGTGCTGTTATAAAAGGTGAAACTCCACACTTTGACTTTGTAGCTTCTGAAAATGCTAAAGGAATGCAAAAGGTGATGTTAGATCATAACTTTGTTGTGACTAATGGTGTAATTACTACAAATAATTTAGAGCAAGCTATCGAGAGGGCAGGTGTTAAAGCGGGTAATAAAGGTGCTGAATCAGCTTTAGCTTTGATAGAAACTTTAGATGTAATGAAGCAAATTTAAATAGAGAAGCCTATTTAACAATAGATTCTGGAGCCTAGCTTGAACTTTTTGCTTGATATCTGATAGAATGATCTACCAATTTTTAAACTAAGTATTGTTGAATATATACTCAACTAGAAAAAGTTTTATCGTTATACAAAAAAGCATTGAGCTTTTAAAAACTACGATTTCTTTTGGTTGATTATGAATCAAAAATAGTAAAATCCATTTGGGTATAGGTGAAATTATGAGTGAAAGCGAACAAAACGATGTTGCGGTACGTATTTTTAGAGGATGCGACGAAGAACAATTTGAAGCTTATGTGCAATTTTTTGATAGTAAGGGTTTAATATTATCACAAAAATCTTTATGTAGCCCTTTATCTACGTCAACAGATGATTATTCTGAAGACCGTCAGCTATTAGATTTAGATGCCTTTTATTTTTATGAGTGGCAATCTTTAAGTCGTGTAGAGTGCCATTCAGATATTAAAGAAATTTGTCTTTCCCCAAGCTTGAGACCAAAAATTGGTACTATTGAGTTTATTGATGAAAAAAGAAAAGCACTTATTTCAAGGGGGAAATATTCTTTTATCGATGAAGATGATGATATCACTGAGTATGATATATCAAAATTCTTTGAAATGATGAAATGGAAGAAACCAGATACTGGTTATAGAAAGCAGAGTTACGATCTATTTGATTTAAAAAGATTTCCTGTAAAAATTGAATCTCACTATCGAGAAAAAAGTTTTGAATCTTCTGTACGTTTTTTTGATGCAGTTGGTAATGTTATGGATTTATCCAAATATATTACTGTTGAAGAGTACGAAGATGAAGACTTATTTGAAAAGTGCTCTGTCATTAATTTAGCTCCTTTTTTGAAAGACTCTTGGGATAAAGTCTCGGCAGTAGAAGCAAAATCAGATTTAACATGTATAGATCGTTTTAAGCATGTAAAAGGTAATATTGATTATTTAATTTATTGTAGATCAAATAACTATAAAAAATTACCTGAGTATTTATACAAAAGAATACAAACTAAAAAGCTAGATCAATTTTTAGCAGATATTAGAGTTGGGATGTAAGACTTTAATAAATAAAAAAAGATTAACGTAATGTTAATCTTTTTTTTTATCTTAAACTAAAGGGTTTAGTTAGGTAAAATCACTTCAAATAAAGCTCAATATTTTGTCGTAGCTTTTCTTTTTGTTTATTTTTTTTGGCAATCTGCATATAAAGATTGTGATCGTTAAATGCTTGTTTCATACGTGGATATAACTCGGAGGCTTTTTGATAGCTTTGTGATGAGTCGGCTAGCTTTCTTTTTTTAAGAGAGTATATTAGTCCCAATCGGTAGTAGGATAAAGCTCTTGTTTTTTTACTTCCAAGAACGGTAGCACTAGTTAAATCAGTAATGGCTTTATTTTCTTGATTGTTTAAAAACCTAAGCCAACCAGTTTGATATAAATATTTGTTGTTTTTTAGTAATTTATTTAATTTAAGATAGGCATCAAGAGAGTCTTTATAGTTAGCTTGAGTATAATGGTAATGTGCTAAAAATGCTCTGTAAATCTCATTGTTTGGTTTGAACTTTAGTAGCTTAGTAATGTGTTCTAAAGTTTCATTTGTAAATGAGTTTTTAAGTAAAATATTTAAGTATAACTCATTGACTTCAACTTTGTTTTTAGGCTTAATTTTGATTTTATCAGATAGCATAGAAAGAGCTTGTGGGTATTCTTCAAGTTCATAGTAAGACCTTGCGCTATAAATTATAAACTCTTGGTCATTTGGGTAAAGCTGTAAGGCAGCTTTTGATATTTTTACACAGTTTCTGTATTCAAGTTGATTAAATGCCAGCTCAGAAGCAAGTAAATGAATAGATTTTTCAGAAATAATTTGTCTGGCTTTTATAGAGAGATTGTAAGCACTACGCATTTGGTTTAGATTTTTTTTAATTGTGATTAGCAGCTGCCACGGTAGATAATAATCAATATTTTGCTTTACTGCTTGATTTAATGGGTGCTGTGCTCTTTGTTGTTCGTTGCTTTTGTAAAAGAAAAGACCTAAAGCAGTTTGTGCGTAGGGGTTATTTTTATCTATACCTAATGCGAGTTCTGCTAGTGAGAAGCCCTCATTAATTTTATTTTGTTCTAGTAGTAAAATGGATTGGTATGCTAGATAAGAGGGGTCTTTTTTTCTGACTTTGAAAGCTTTATTAAAAGAGTGCATTGCTAGCTCTTTATTTTTTGTAAAAAAGGCTGACTCCCCTTGAAACTCTAGAAAAGGCAGATAACTTGGAAAATGTTTAAGGCCTCTTTTTGTGAGTTCTAAGACTTTTTTATGGGCTAGGTTTCTTCTGAGCATATCTACTTCGACTCTATAGGGTAATAAAAATTTAGGGTTAATTGAAATGGCTAAGTCGGAATAATCAATCGCTTCATTTCTATTAGATTCATTGTCAGAAACATAAGTGATTTCTTCAAGAGCGATAGTCAAAAACATATAGGGGTATATAGGATGAATAAAGCTTGTTTTAGAAATGGCTCTTTTAGCTAATTTTAATTTAGATTTATCCCCATCGCTTAAAGCCAATAAAAACTTGTAAAGAGTCAAATCTGAATGGTTTTTAAACTCTTTAAAAAAAAGCTTTTCTTTTCTTTCGTAGTCTTCTGACTTTTGAGTTAGTAGTTCTATTAATAAAGGAAAAAATTGAAATTGAGGGTGGATTGCATCAGAGTTTCGGGCAATTTTACAAATAGATATAACATTGTCGTATTGTTTTAAAAAAAATAAAGCATTGATAAGATTAATATATGTTTCCATATAGGCTTCGCCTTGTTCAATTAAAAACTTTGAGTGTTCAATAGATTTACGAAAGCTTTTTTGATATAAATAGACTAAACTAAGATGGTTATGAGCAGGGTAGTATCTAGGGTTTATACGTAATATATGGTGCAGGGTTGAAATGGCTAACTCATAGCGACCTTGTTTCAAATAGACTTGAGACTGTTTATCAAGAGAAATAATATCAGCAGAGTGAATTAATAAAAGTGTATTATAGGCTTGCTCTGCTCTTTTGAAATTGAGTTCATCGTAGGCATCTAGACCGCGTGAAAAAAGCTTTTCAAACGATTTAGATAAATGATGTTTTTTACTATAATTTGTTTGAAATTGCTCTGGGACACTTATCATATTGTGAATATAGTAAAAAGACCAAGATTTAGATGATATAAGAAATAAAAATATAGCTATTATTTTGAGAATGTTCATAAAAAATTAAATTATTTAAAGTAAAAAATGTGACTTAGCCTGAAATTAAGTATATATTTTTATTTTTTTTAATACAAACATTTGAGAGAAAATTACTTTAGTGTATTATGTTGAAAAATTATAAACCTAAAAAACGATCGGAAAGTATAATGTATAAAAATAAAAAGACAAATGATAATACGGTAAAAAAAATAGCTAAGACTTTATGGTTTTATTTAATGGGTACTGAGGCTATATATCATTTGTTTAAGGGTTTGACATTAACTGCATATTTTACAGTTTATCAACCTTTTTTAAAGTTTGTAAATACAAGCTCTAAAGAGCAGGATATGATAGGAGCATCTTTATTTAGTCTTGATGCGTGGGTAGAGCATTTTCGACTTGGTATTCGTGGGCCCGCAGTATTATTTACAGCTTACCTTTTATATAAATATACAATGTATTTAAACCCTTTTAAGAAAAAGCCTTTTCATAAGCATAATAATCGTCCTCATCATCATAATCAAAGTCATCCTCATCATAATAAACAAAATAACTTTTCAAAATCAAATTCAAGATAAAAAGCTTAATACCCATTAAAGCTTAAGAAAGTATTAAGCTTTTTATGAGTGATTAAATTTAGTCTCTAAAGTTACCTGTTTGTAAGGCCATTTTTAATGAATCTTGTGAAGTTTTGATTAACTGAATAACTTTTTGTAAATCATCTCGTTTACTTCCGTTGACTCTAACACTATCGCCTTGCATTTTAGGGTTTACTTTTATTTTAGACTCTTTAATGACTTTGATAATTTCTTTACCTTTTTCTTTGTCGATACCAGATTTTACATCGATAAGTTGTCTAACGCTTCTACCAGATGAAGGTACAGGGGTTTGATACTCAAAACCAAAAAGAGAGACATCTCTTTTGACGAGTTTGGTTTGTAAAATGTCTACCATTGCATCTAACTTACCATCCTCACTACACTCTAATGTTAAAAGTAGTCCTTTTTGATCGATTTTAATGTTGCACTCTACTCCACGAAAATCAAAACGATTATTTAGCTCTTTTGTTGCTTGGTTAACTGCATTTTCTACTTCTGGCCAATCTACTTCACAAGTGATATCAAAACTTGACATGTTTTATCCTTTTTAATTGTTAGACAATTTGTTTTAAAAAAAATGGTAAAAACTATTTTTAGGTGTTTCTACTACTTCTATTTTATAGTAATTTTTTGAAATTATATCTTGATTGAGAATATTAGCAAATATTAAAACAATTTGCTCTCCTGTTGTAATAGGGTTTTGAATTCCTATGTCTTTAAAAACCTTATTTAAGCTTTGATGAGAGAATAACTTTATGACTTTATCATAAATATGTTGGTCAACTTTTTTTTCAAGTTCAAAATCATTTGTTTGTAGTCGAAAACTTAAGCGGATGAGATATTCATGTCCGTGTCCATATAAGCCCATACACTTTGAAAAAATCTTTAAGTTACTTTTATGGCTTAATTGATTGCTGATTAATCGATGATGACAAGGAAGTTTATAGGTTTTTGTTTTTAAAATCATGATTTTCACCATAGTATTCAACAAATAAGTCTTTTGATTCATAAAGTTTAACTCTATATAAATCGATTCCATTAGGAATTAACTTTTGAATCTCTAAAAAGCAAAAAACTGTTATATTTTCTGTGGTCGGTACAATCTTTTTAAAGTAGTCTACTTCATAATTTAAAAATCTATGGTCAAGTGGCTTCATGATACTTGTTTTAAGAATTGCATCTAAGTCGGTAAGGTTTATTACCATACCAGTTTTTTTATCAATGGGGCCATAAACTGTTACTTCAAGTTCATAGTTGTGTCCATGGCCGTGGGGATTGTTGCAAGGGCCAAATACCTCTTTATTTTTTTCATCGCTCCATTCATTTATGTGATAGCGATGTCCAGAACAAAAGAAAATCTTACGTGATAAAAATACTTTTTGATCTAACATACTAAAGAAATTCCTCCATCAAATACTATAGATGACCCAGTCATAAATGACATTTCTTCTCTTGTAATTTGAAAACATAACTCAGCAACAGAAGATGCTTCACCTAATGTTTTAAGAGGGTGAAAACCTTCCATCATTTGATAAAACTCTTCAATTTCTTTTTTATTTTTATTTTCTTCGTGAAGAGGTGTTTTTACTACCCCTGGTAAAATAGCATTGGCTCTTACTTTTGGGGCGTATTCCATTGCGATGCTTTTAGTGAAACTTAAAACAGCTGCTTTTGAGGCAGAGTAAAATGAAGTTTCAGGGGCTGGCTTATTACCAAGTGAAGATGAAATATTAATGATATGTAGGTTTTGGTCTTGGGATGTTGTTAATTTTAAAGCTGCTTTACTGACTAAAAATAAGCCAAAAACATTAATTGAAAACATATGTTCAATTTGCTCTAGACTTGATTCACAAATGTTGTTTTTACCATAGACACCAGCATTATTAATTAAAACATCCAAATGTGGAATTTGTTCAAAGAGTTCAATAACTTGTTGCTCGTTACTAGAGTCACATTGAATTACTTTGAGTTGTTCAGGATATTTGTTCAATAATTCATCTTTAAGAGCTTGAAGTTTATCTTGGTTTCTTCCTGTGGCAAATACTTGGTAGCCATTTTCTAAAAATTTTAGAGTACAGGCATAGCCAATTCCAGAAGTTCCTCCAGTAATTAATGCAACTTTTTTCACTTTTCTCTCCGAATTATGATCTAGTTTGAACAACTTCTGATTGAACTTTGTCGTGGTTAAATTTACTAATTTGTGCAACAAGTTTTTGAGCAATTTTAAAAAATGCTTTTGATGCTGGTGATGAAGGGTTTTCAATAAGAACTGGTTTGCCTGTATCTCCAGCTGCACAAACATTAGGGTCAATAGGAATAGTACCAAAAAGAGGGCAATCTAAATCTTTAGCTAATTGCTCTCCTCCACCTTGAGAGAAAATAGGGATAATTTCATTAGTCGCAGGGTTTAAAAAACCAGACATATTTTCAATGACTCCAAGTAGTGGAATTTTTAAACTATCTAACATACTAGTAGCTCTTTTTACATCATCTAAAGCAACCTTTTGAGGAGTTGTTACAACAACAGCACCAACAACAGAAATAGTTTGTGATATAGAAAGTTGTACATCACCTGTTCCTGGAGGTAAATCAATCACTAAAAAGTCTAAATCAGACCAAGCAACATCATTACAAAACTGCTGAACAATTTTATGGATCATTGGGCCTCTCCAAATTAATGCCTGGCCTGGTTCTACTAAAAATCCAGAAGACATGAGTTCAATTCCGTGTGCCTGAATGGGTATAATTTTTTGTTGGTCATCTAATTGAGGAGACTCTTGTACTCCCATCATAGTTGGAATAGATGGGCCATAGATATCAGCATCAAGTAACCCTACTTTTGACTCATTCATAGATAATGCAAGGGCAAGGTTTGTGGATACGGTTGATTTTCCAACTCCACCTTTACCACTAAGTACTAAAATTGTATTTCTTTTTGTCATGAGAATCTCCTTATTTAGATTTAAGATACTTTATAATATCTGCTGATTCAAACATAGGTTTACCATTTTCAACCAAGCAAGGTACGGTTGTTCTGCCAGTTAAAGCTTTTAGTTCTTGTTTGTATTTAGGGTTGGTGATTGTATTTCTAAGTTCAATGTCAAGATTGAGTGGCTTAATAGCTTGTAAGACACGAGCACAAAATGGGCATTGAGGGTATTGGTATAATATCATGTTTGTTTCCTTTTAAAATTAGTTATGTCCAAGGGACTTTTTACATTCATTTACAACTTTTTTAATGGCTTCATCTAAACAAAGGTCTATTTTTGCACCAGCAGCTTTAGCGTGACCTCCACCACCAAAAACAGAAGCTATTTGATTTACGTCGGCATTTCCTCTAGCTCGGAGTGAAATTTTGGTTGAAGACTCAGAAGCCTCTTTGAAAAATAATGATATTTCGATACCACTGACTTCTGTTAATTTATTTACAAACTCTTCAGTGTCGCTACAATTGGTTTCTTCCATCATTTTTTTTGTACATTTTAGCCATGCAATACCATTGTCATTTTGTAGGGTAGATAAAACTTTTTGCTCTAAAAGTAGTTTTTCAAATGGCTTTTCTTCAAACAATTTTTTAATGATGAGGTTGTGTTTGGCACCAGATCGTAAAAAGTGTTGCGCACATTCAAATGATTCTGATCTGGTATTACTAAAGCGAAATCTTCCTGTGTCTGTAATTAAGCCTGTATATAAAAGAGTAGAGATACTAGTATCTAGTTTTAAATCAAGCTGTTGCATCAACCTATAGGCAACTTCTGTACTTGAGGCGGCCTTTTCGTCAAAAACCATCAAATCTCCAAACCTAGCATTAGAAGTATGGTGGTCTAAGTTAATGATAGTAGGGTTTAATTCATTGATAATACTTTCATCAAAGCCAAGTCTTGGAATATTTGGGGCATCAACTGTAAATAAAACGGTTTTTTTATCTTTAGGTAGGTCTTTTGGAAAGTCATATAAAATTTCATCACTATGAGGTAACCAAGAGTATTTGGAAGAAAATTTGTCACATAGTACAGTATATGTTTTTTTGCCCAATTGTCTAAAAGCAAGCATTAGGCCAAGACTTCCACCAAGTCCATCACAGTCAGGGTCAATGTGTGAAGTAAATATAAAGATGTCAGCATCATCAATAATAGCTTTCATTTTAGTAATATTAGTGATATTCATAGTTTGTCTCGACTTTGGTATGTTTAAGAGTATGTTTAATTGTTTGATTCTACTCTTTTGAGGTCTTATTCTCAAAAGATATGGTCTTATCTGAGACTATTAAAAAGCTTTTATTTTGTCTTTTTTGACAAAAAGTGTGCTTTTTTGAGGAAAAGTAGTCTCAGTTTTATAAGATACTTGATTTTTTTTTATGTATTTCATTTCAACTTTTGCATCTTTAACGCTAAATAATGTATACTGCCTGATTAAAAATATTCCATTTTGTAACATTATTAATGAAATAGAGGTCTTTGATGGAACAGAGCAAGAGAAAAGTTCTATTAGTAGAAGAAGAAAACACGTTAAGATCAACATTAGGTATGTTCTTGGAGAAGGGTGGTTTTGGCGTTGCTGAAGTTGCAGATTCCCAAGAAGCCGTGAGTTGCCTTGAAAAAGGTATATTTGAATTAGTTGTTTGTGACTTAAACTTAAGCGGTAAAGATGGCTTGTGGTTGCTTAGGCATATTTGCAAAGAATATCCTGAAACCAGAGTTATGATGATGTCTGAAAATCCAGATATTGAAACCGTGGTTATGGCTATGAAATCTGGGGCTGTTGATTTTTTGACAAAACCTTTTACTCCTCCTGTCTTTATTGAAAGATGCGAAGAAGCTTTAAAAATTGTAACTTCTAAAACTGTAGAAAAACAGGTCAAAGAGCCAGAAATTAAACCCGTAGAATTTGCCGAAATTGTTGGACGCTCTTTTACGGTCAAAAAAATGAAAGATGTGGTTAGGCGAGCAGCTAATTTGCCAACTACTATTTTATTAACAGGGCAAAGCGGTACTGGAAAAGAAACTACAGCCCAAAGAATCCATGAATCTGCTTGTTCAAATAAGAGTCCGTTTGTAGTGGTTGATTGTTCATCTTTAGAAGACCCTCAACGAGAAGAAGAGTTTTTTGGAAGTTCAGAAGACTTATCAAGTAGAGGTTGTGGGGAGCTTTTATTAAGTGCAAAAGGTGGAACAATCTACTTGAATGAAATTTCGGCTTTACCAGAAAGAGTTCAAGGGAAGCTACTAAGAATTTTAGAAAATGGAAAAGTTAGACCCGTAGGCTCTGTAAAAGAAATTGATTTAAAAATTAGGTTTATTTGTTCATCTAGTAAAGATGTTGAGCAACTGGTAAATGAAGAAGGCTTTAGGCAAGATTTGTTTTTTAGGATTAGTGGTTTACATTTGAAGTTAGAGTCTTTAAAAGATAGATCAGAAGATATTCCTGCTTTTATGGAATACTTTTTAAAAGGTATGAATGTAAAACATCAAAAACAAATTAGAGGATACTCAAAAGGTGCTTATAATTTGTGCATGGCTTATCATTGGCCAGGTAATATCAGAGAGCTTAAAAACGCTGTTGAAAGATCGGTCATTTTTTGCAATGACCCTTTTATTCAAGAAGCTCATGTACCTCAATCAGTGAGAGAACCAAGAAAACTAAATTTACAACAACAAGCTGCAAGTGGTTTTTATACCTTAAGAGAACTTGAAAAAATTAAGATTTTAGAAACTTTAGAAGCCTTTGGTGGAAATAAAGCAATGACTGCGAAAGTCCTTGGTATTGGGCGTAATACTCTTTGGAGAAAATTAAAAGAGTATGATATTGAGAGTTAATTAAAACATTAAAAAAGACCTAATTTTAGGTCTTTTTTAGTAATATGGAGTTTATATGTGCCTTGCTAAAAAAAAGAAAGCATCTTTAAAAGAAGTTGAGCAAAAAGAAGAGGTAAACCATCAAGACGGGGATTTGCCTCATGTTGATGATTTAGTGTCTGAGATTATTGACTCTTGGGCTCAACCAGAAGAAAAAGAAGACTCAAAAAAGGTCGAAAAACTTAAGATTTATTGAAATCTTTATACATCATACTAGTTTGTATCCCAGTATTTTTTTGATATTTGCTTTTATACTCTTGGATTTCACCTTGAACTGTGTGATAAAAAATTTGGCAAATTTCTACATTTGGATAAATAATTAGTGGGTGAGTTACTATTATTTCTAAGGTCCAAAAACCATCAAAACCAACATCTCCAAATCCAGCAGTCACATGAATAAACATTCCAAGCCTTCCAACAGAAGATCTTCCTTCAAGCATTGGGACATAGTTTAAAGTTTTAGTGCGTTCAACTGTCCGTCCTAAATATAAAATACCTGGGTCTAGTAAGAGTCCATCCTCTGGTATGACTAAGTCCTTATGAGGGTTATCTTTTTTCATATCAAGAGGAAACTTTGTGTATTGCACTAAGTGTTTATCTAAGGTTAAATTATAAGAATTTGGGTTCACTTTTTTTTGATCAAAAGGTGATATGAAAATAGATTGATTGAGTTCTTTGAGTATCTCGTTGCCAGTAAGTATCATTGGTATCCTTTTTGTAGGGTTTTTGTTTATATAATTGTTAAAGTAATGATTAAAAAAGGGCAAGCTTTGCTCCAAATAAACATATATTTTGATAAAAAAGCTAAATTTGTCTTAAACAATTTAATTGCTTTAAAAAATCTATAGTTACATGACGAGATTATCTTGAATGTCTGATGCATTTTTGTTATTTTTCATGACTTTAAGTGGGCAAAAAGTGACAATTGTCCGTATAAGTATTCATAACCAATTACTAAACAAGGAACTGAAATGAAACTAGGCAATTTATTAAAAATGCTTGTAATGACATTTCTAGTTGCTACAGGACCAAACTTGTATAAAGTACAAGCGGCGTCAGTAGCAACAGGCGTTGCACAAACACAAAAAGTACACGACGAACATGCAGGTCATACTCATGCTGCAACAGAAGACCATAGTGGACATGATCACGCACATGCACACACAGAAGCAGGTCATGAAAAAGATCATGGTGGACATCATGGTCCAATTAAAGATTTATCTCCATTTTGGTGTATCCCATTTGCTCTTATGTTGTTATCTATTGCAATATTGCCATTATTTGCTGAGCATTGGTGGGAAGAAAACTCAAATAAAATGAAGGTAGCAGTACCGCTTGGTTTAATAGTTGGGGTTTATTTAGTTGGAGCCTATGGTAGTCAGGGTATGGCTTTAATTCAGCACTCTGTTATAGAATATATTCAGTTTATTTGTTTACTTGGTAGTTTATATATAATATCTGGTGGAATTGTAGTAAAAGGCTCAATGGTTGGGACACCAAAGTTTAATGCAACAGTATTAGCACTAGGAGCAGCAATTGCATCAATAGTTGGTACTACCGGTGCTTCAATGCTTTTGATTCGACCTATAATTAGAGCAAATGTAGCCAGAAAACACGTAGTTCATATCTTTATTTTCTTTATTTTCATGGTATCTAACTGTGGGGGTTTATTAACACCTCTTGGAGATCCACCATTGTTTTTAGGATTTTTAAAAGGTGTACCATTTGAATGGACTTTAAATCTATGGAAACCTTGGTTGTTTGTGAACGGAATTTTACTTATAATCTTTTTTGTTTGGGACTCAATCGTTTATAAAAAAGAAGAGTTTATTGAAGAGATAAAAGTTGTTGAAAAAGAGCCATTTAAACTAGAAGGAACATTAAACTTTGTTTGGTTAGCTGGAGTTGTTTTTTCTGTAGCTTTTTTAACGCCAGACTTCTTGGCTAAATTAGGTGTTCATCCAATGGGTAGAGAAGTAGTAATGATTGTTTTAATTGGCTTATCATTACAAATGACTTCAAAAGAATTGAGAGAATATAATCAATTTAACTATCATCCAATTATAGAGGTGGCAGTTTTATTTGTGGGTATTTTTGTGACAATGATTCCTGCTATTAATACCTTACAATTGATGGGCCCAGCACTTGGTGTTACTCAGCCAGCACAATTTTTCTGGTTTACTGGTATTTTGTCTTCATTTTTAGATAATGCTCCAACTTATGTTGTTTTTTATGAATTAGCCGGTACGCTTGGTTTATCTACAGAGTTGTATGGGCCAGTTATTGCCAATAATGTACCTCATACAATTTTAGCTGCAATTTCAATGGGCGCTGTTTTCATGGGTGCTAACTCATATATTGGTAACGGACCAAACTTTATGGTAAAAGCAATTGCTGAGCAATCAGGGATTAAAATGCCTTCATTTTTTGGTTATATGGCATATTCAGTAGGTATTTTAATTCCTGTATTTTTACTGGTACATTATATATTTATTACTTTGAAAATGTTGTAAGAGTAAATTTACTTTTTGTTATTGGCTGAATAAAAAGTAAAAAAGAGGATTTTGACAAAAAGACAGGGGTAATAAGTACTTTTTGTCAAATGCTTCCATAATAATTAGTTTACAAGAAATTAAAGGGTGATTATAATCGCCAAAAAAATAATAGCTTTATGAATTTACATTGAGATGTAAATGACTGGAAAAGGTGAAAAATGGAAAAGGGAATGTTAGATTACAATTTGAAGGTACGTTTACCAATTGTAATCCTAGTGGCTGTAATGAGTTACTTTATTACATTTTTCTACTCATTTGATGAGAGAAATGGGATAGGTTATGCTCCAGAGCAACCTATAAAGTATTCTCACAAGCTTCACGCTGGTGATATGAAAATTGATTGTCGTTATTGTCACGTCGGAGCCGAAAAAGGTAGACATGCAACCATTCCATCTGTGGATACTTGCATGAACTGTCACTCTGTAGTTAAAACAGATAGTCCTGAGATTAAAAAATTACACAAATACTTTAATGAAGGTAAGGTTCTTCCATGGAATAGAATCCATAGAAGTCCTGATCATGTGTATTTTAATCATAGTGTACACTTAGCAAAAGGTTTTGATTGTGGTGATTGTCATGGTGATGTTGCTTCTATGGAAGTAGTAAAACAAACAAAATTAATCACTATGGGAAGATGTCTTGATTGTCATCGTGAAACTCACAAAGAAATGAACAATGGTATATTAGAGACAAAACAAAATGGGCCACAACACTGTACAGCCTGTCATAGATAAGGAGAGAAAATGTCTAAAATTGATAAAGATCAAAAAGTGAATAGAAGAAAAGCTCTTTCTATGGCTGGTATAGGTGGCTTATCTACTTATATAGCAAGTGTTTTTAGTCCAAGTGATTTTATTCTTAAGGGTGATAAAGCTCCAAAGATTAGAAGTAATAAATTATCAGTTCAACGAGAGAAGAGAGGCTAGAGAATGAGTAAAGATTTAAAAGAGCCTAATTATTGGACGAGTCTTGAAGATTACCATAAGATTGCTTCTGCACAAAATGGTGAATTTCAAGAATTTCCAGAGGGTATATCAGAAAGCTTAGAGCTTTCTTCAATGACTGATGTTAGCAGAAGAAAATTTCTAGCATTACTTGGAGCATCTGCTGCTTTAGCTGGAACAGGATGTTCAAACTATATTGATCCAGGAAAAATAATTCCTTATAACAAAAAACCAGAGTCTGTTTTACCAGGAAGAGCTAACTATTACGCAACAACGATTGTTGAGGGTAATGAAGCATTTAGTGTTCTTGTAAAAACACGAGAGGGCCGTCCAATTAAAGTAGATGGCAACCCAGATGATCCAATTAATAAGGGTAAAAGTAATGCAGCTTGTCAGGCTTCTTTACTTAATTTATACAATCCAGAGAGATTAAAAAGCCCTTTACAATTAGTTGAAAAATCTCAAAAAGAAATAACTTGGGACCTTGCAAATAAAGAGGTCTTAGATGCTTTATACAAAGCAAAAAAATCAGGTAAGCAGATTGCAGTTGTAGCAAATTCAATCAAAAGTCCAACTTTTGCAAGGCTATTAAGTGATTTTAGAACAAAATTTGGAGATGTCAGGACATACTCTTATGACTTTTTTAATGATGACGCTAAAGTAAACGCCTGGAAAAAATCATATAATCAAAGTGAAATGCCAATTTTTGATTGGTCAAAACCAGAAATATTTTTATCTTTTGATGGTGACTTTTTAGGGCGAGGCTCAAATAAAGTTCAAAGATCTGGTCAATATGTTAAAACACGAGCTGCTATTGATAAAAAGACTTCGAGCCGAACATATCTAGCAGAAGCTGGTATGAGTATTACAGGAATGAATGCTGACTACCGATTAAAGGTAAGCCCGATTGATCAACTTGAATTTGCTCTTTGTATAGCTTCTGAGTTGGTTTTAAGAAAGTCAGTATCAAATTACTCTAAGTATGGCTCAGTATCTCAACTGTTATCAAAGCACTCTTTAACAAGTTTTGTAAAAAAGACTGGTTTATCTACAACTGTAATTTCACACCTTGTAGACGACTTAGTTCAAAACAAAGGTAAAGTCTTGGTATATGCTGGTGAGCAATTACCAGAAGATGTTCATGTTGTTGTAAACTTTTTAAATGAGGTGCTTGAAGCAGATAAAATGTATGCTGATGACTATTTTGTTGAGCAAGTTCCAAGAGCAACTGTTAAAAATCTTGAATCTTTAGTTGCTGACATGAATAGTGGGAGGGTTGGTGTTGTATTACATTTAGACTCAAACCCTGTATTTCATTTTGATGCAACATTATCTTACACTAAAGCTTTAAAGCAAGTAGATAAAGTTATAACCTTTGCTTCATCACTTAGTGAGACAAGCATAATCTCTAATATTGTATTGCCAATGACCCATGATTTTGAATCATGGGGAGATGTTAATTCAAGAGTAGGTATTTTATCACTACAACAACCTTTAATTGCTCCTTTATATGAAAACAATCGCCAGATTCAAGATGTTGTATTAGGCTGGATTGATGGTACATATAAAGCTCAATCATATTACTCTTATCTTAAAAGTAATTGGCAGAAGTCATATTTCAAAGTCAGCAAAGATATCAAAACTTTTGATCAGTTCTGGAATAAATCACTACATGATGGTGTTGTTTCAATCTCTCAAAATTTTAAAAGAAACCTATCTTTTAATGCATCAAGTTTAAATACAATATCAGATGATTTTAAAGTGGCTGATGGATATGTTCTTGAAATTCAAGAAAACTATACAATTGGTGATGGACGAAATGCTAATAATGGTTGGTTACAAGAGGTTCCACATCCAGTAACAAGAGTTGTTTGGGATAATTATGCCGCTATATCTAAAAATACAGCGGATAAATTAAAAGTTGAACCAAATCAAATGATTAAATTAACAGTAGACTCCCAGTCTGTTGTTGTTCCTATTTTTGTTCAACCAGGTATGGTTGATGGAGTTATTGAGATTACAGGTGGATATGGTAGAAAGCACGCTGGTACTGTTGGTACTGGTGCTGGTTTTGATGTTCATCCTTTAATGTCTTTAAAGTCTAAATATGGTACTTTTGTACATGGTGGTGTTCAAATCGTTAAAAGTCATGGCACTTATGATGTAATCTCCACTCAAGAGCACTTTTCTTTCAAAGAAGATATTCCAGAAATATTAAAGTCTCGAATGAAAGATGCTCATTTACGAAGAGAAATCATTCAAGAAGGCACATTAGATGGTTATTTAAAAGATGAAAAGTTTTTAGTAGACCGCCAAGCTCACAAGAGAAAAGCATTAATTTCTTTATATGAAGAAGAGCATAAATATAATGGGGTTAAATGGGGAATGGCCATTGATCTTAATAAGTGCTCTGGTTGTAATGAATGTGTTGTTGCTTGTAATGCTGAAAATAACATTCCTGTTGTTGGAAAAGAACAAGTTGCTTTAAATAGAGAAATGCATTGGTTACGAATAGATCGATATTACTCAGGTACAATTGATGAGCCAGTAGTAAGTCTACAACCGATGTTATGTCAGCACTGTGATAATGCTCCTTGTGAGAATGTTTGTCCTGTGTCTGCTACTACTCATACTCCTGATGGATTAAATGGTATGGCATATAACAGATGTGTTGGTACAAGATATTGTGGTAACAACTGTGTTTATAAAGTACGTAGATTTAACTATTTTAACTATAGAGCAAACTACGAAGAAGGGTACTTTCAAAAAGAGTCTTTTCATCTAGCACATAATCCAGAAGTGACAGTTAGATCACGAGGAGTCATGGAGAAATGTACTTTTTGTGTTCAAAGAATCTCAGAAAGTAGAGCAGAAGCAAAGCGTAATGATGAAATGTTTGATGGTTCAAAAGTTACAGTTGCTTGTCAAGACGTATGTAATACAAATGCAATTGCATTTGGTAATGTTAATGATGAAAAATCAGAAGTTGCCAAAATGAGAGCACACGAACTAGAATATAAAGTTTTAGAAGAGCTTCACGTAAAGCCTAATGTTTCTTATTTAGCAAAACTAAGAAACACACATAAGGAGGCATAGAAGTGAATATTGATTATAGTAAACATGTTCCTCTTGTTGAAGGAACAACAAACCTAAGAGAAATTGACGATGTAATCGCAGCTCCAATGGAAAATCCAAATAACCCAAGATTTCTTTTGGCATTGTTTGTATCACTTTCATTAATGATAGGGTGTGGTGGTACTGCACTTTATAATTTACTTGGTTTTGGTACAGGTACTTGGGGAAATCAAAACCCAGTGATGTGGGGTTGGCCGATTGTCAACTTTGTATTTTGGGTTGGTATTGGTCACGCAGGGACTTTGATTTCTGCTATTTTATTTTTAATGAGACAAACATGGAGAAACTCTATTGCTCGTTTTGCAGAAGCGATGACAATTTTTGCAGTTATTACTGCATTGACTTTTCCGTTACTTCATACAGGGCGACCATGGTTAGCTCATTATTTACTACCTTACCCAAATGAGAGAGCCCTATGGGTTAACTTTCGTTCTCCATTATTATGGGATGTTTTTGCGGTAAGTACTTACTTTTGTGTTTCTTTTTTCTTTTGGTATGTTGGGCTAATACCTGATTTTGCCACAATGAGAGACAGAACAACTCATAAAGTTAAAAAGTTTATTTATAGTGTTTTAAGTCTAGGTTGGAGATTTTCAAATAGACATTGGCAACACTATGAGAGGGCTTATTTAATCTTAGCTGGTTTATGTACACCGCTTGTATTGTCTGTTCACTCAATTGTGAGTTTTGACTTTGCTGTATCTTTGATACCAGGTTGGCATACAACGATCTTTCCTCCGTACTTTGTAGCAGGGGCAATTTTCTCTGGATTTGCGATGGTTTTAACTGTGCTAATTATTGTTAGAAAAGTTTTCTACATGGAGCACATGATAACTGTAAATCACTTAGAGCGAATGGCAAAAGTTTTAATGGCTACTGGTCTAATGGTTGGATATGCATATTCAATGGAATTTTTTATCGCTTGGTACTCAGGTGTTGAAGCTGAATCTTTTATTTTTATCAATAGAGCATTTGGACCGTACGCATGGGCTTACTGGACAATGATTACATGTAATGTAATTTTTCCACAAGTATTTTGGTTTAAAAAACTTAGACGAAATATCCCAGTTATTTTTATTATTTCGATAACAACAAATATTGGTATGTGGTTTGAGAGATTTGTGATTACAGTTACATCTTTGCACAGAGATTATTTACCTTCAAGTTGGGGTTATTTTACTCCAACTGTTTATGACGGTTTATTATATTTGGGCTCTTTCGGACTATTTTTTACAGGAGTTATTTTATTTGCTAGGTTTGCACCAGTAATTGCTATGGCAGAACTAAAAGCAGTAGTTGAAGGGGCACAGCCTTCTCATCATGGAGGTGACCATGAGTAGACGATTATATTCAATAGCGGCTATATTTAAAAAGCCAGATGAAATTATGAATGCTGCTGAGAAAGTTTCATCAGCTGGGTACACAAAATTTGATGTAAACACTCCATATCCATTACATGGTATGGATCACGCAATGAAGTTAAAACCGACAAATATACCTTATGTAACATTGATTATGGGACTTGTTGGATTCACTTTTGCTGTGTTTTTACAATGGTGGACGAATGGTAGTGCGATGCAAATAGGTGCACATGATTTAATGTTACCTAGGTGGCTTGAAAGATACCCATTTGTGATTGGTGGTAAGCCACTATTTTCATTACCAGCGTTTATACCAGTTATATTTGAACTAACAGTACTTAGTGCAGCTTTATCAACAATTGCTGCTATGCTTGGCGGTTTTTGTGGGTTGCCTCATAATAGTCACCCACTACACGATACTGATTATATTAAGGCTTGTTCTTGTGATCAGTATGGTATTTATATTGAGTCAAATGATCCAAACTTTGATGAAGCTAAAGTAGAAGCTTTATTTAAAGAGTTAGGAGCTTTTGAGGTTGTTTCTATTTATCGACCATTTGAGCAAAGACCAGGGTTTATATCTCACGCTTTGTTTTTTGGATTTTTGATTGCAACAGCTGTTGGTGTTTCTGGTAAAGCATATTTTGTTTATAATAATTTATTATATGCAAGGCTTGTGATTCCTGGTTATGGAGTTATCAAACTTGATGATTATATACCATATAATTGGTTAGTAAATCAGCCAAGACTTGATGCACAAGAAAAGAGTACATTTTTTAAAGACGGAAGAAGCATGCAAACTCCTGTTGTAAATACTATAGCAAGAGGCTATATGCCTTATAAGTATGCAGGTAATGCAGATGCTGCTAATAATGATAAGGTAAATCCACTTTCATTAACTAAAGAAAATATCGAGCTTGGTGAGAAAATGTATAAGATTACATGTTCTATGTGTCATGGTGATTTTGCTAAGGGTGAAGGGCGTTTACACGGATTATTTCCAACTCCTCCATCATTGCATTCTTCTAAGTTAAAGAAATGGTCTGATGCAAGAATCTATCATGTGATTGTAGAGGGGCAAAATGTAATGCCTAGTTATGCAAAACAGTTAGATGAAAATGAAAGATGGGCAATTATCCATTATATTAGAGCTCTTCAAAGAGCAATGGATGCAAAGGAGTCTGATCTAAAATGAGTTCTACAATTCAATTAAAAGATTATTCAAAATCAGCTACTCATAAATCTGCCAAATTAATTGGTGGGGTTTTGATGGCTGTAGGGGCAATGTGTGTCATTCCAATAATGGGAGAATCTATAGTAAGATTTTGGCATGGATATTTAATCATGTATATGTTTTTATTAAGCATAGGTCTAGGAGCATTATTTTTTATTGCTCTTGATTATTTGGTAGGGGCTAAGTGGTCTGTGCCAATTAGACGTGTGACTGAAATTTTAACAGGTATGGTTCCTGCTGCTGCTATATTGGCTATACCAATATTAGTGGGTGGAATGGACCATTTATATAGTCACTGGGTTCATGCTAGTGATTATGTACATGAAGTTAAAGTAGATGGACATACTAAAACATCTCACGATGTTGTAAAAGATGCTCATGCTAAAACAGAGCATACTTCTAAAGACTCTCATGCTAAGTCTGAGCATAAGTCAGATGACTCTTCTCATAAAAAAGAGGCAGCTCATCATGCACCAGATAAAATTATCATGGGTAAGACTCCTTATTTAAATAAAAACTTTTTTGTACTAAGATATTTTATATTTTTTGGAATCTGGATTGCAGCTATCATGTTTTTTAGAAAAAATTCATTAGCTCAAGATCATGATGATGATCAAAAATATACAATGTATAATACGACGTTGTCTGCACCATTTATTTTTATATTTGGTTTGACTTTATCAATGGCTGCTATTGACTGGATTATGAGTTTAGAACCACACTGGTTTTCAACTATGTTTGGTTTATATTACTTTTCTGGTTGTTTAGTAGCTGCATCTTCTTGTATTGCAATTTATACAATTAGATTAAAAGAGGGTGGTTTTTTACATCCAGACATGAAAAAAGATACTTATTATAGTATTGGTTTAATGATGTTTGCTTTCAATGTATTTTGGACTTATATCTCTTTTTCACAATTTATTTTAATCTGGTATGCAAATTTACCAGAAGAAACATTTTGGTATGCAGCAAGAGCTGATAAAGGATGGATGTGTTTTTCATTATTCTTATTAGTATTTCACTTTGTTATACCATTTTTTGCACTACTATCTAGAGATATTAAAACTAGACCAAGCAGATTAATGTTTATGGCTAAGTGGTTACTTTTAGCTCAAATATTTGACATGTATTGGGCAATTATGCCTGCTGCTAGATTAGATGTAAACTTTGGTTTATTAGACCTAGGTTTTATTGCATTCGCAGCTGGAGTTGTAATAACAGTCTTTGATAGAGGTGCTGCTACGACTCAATTGGTTCCGTTAAACGATCCAAGGTTAAAGGTGGGACTCGAATTTAGAGCTCACTAAACTACAAAAACCCCCTCATAACTTTAGGTTGTGGGGGGGATTTTTTTTTAAAAAAAGCTATAGTTAGCCGTTAGGACCACTCCGTGGAGGGGAAGTAAAGAATCCATTTTCTATAATTCTACTCAAGTTTACTCTGATACATTTTTCAATTATCAATCTATTGAACTTACATCTGTATTTTCTGAAAAGCCCACCAGTAACGAATCTAATTCCAGTGTAATAGAGTTTGATTTCAATATATATTCTGTTCAAGGCAGGCTAGCTATTCTCCATTTTTAACATAAAAACATATATTTATTTGTTTACGTCTTATATTTATCGTGGTACGATATATATATGTATATAAATAGAGAGGATTTATTATGAATGAGGAAGAAGTTATCTTAGAAAATAAAATGGATCAGCTGGAAAAAGGGGCATACTGGTTTGGGTTTGTAGGAACAGTTTCTATTGAGATAGGTATATCAATTTTTTTGGTCGGTATGATCTTTCTCGCAAAGGGATTTCATGTTAGTGATTATGATTCAAATCTTAGAACGCTTCTTACCTTTTATGGGCCACTTGCCCAAAGTATCCATATCATAATCTATACAATCATCTTTATAGGTGGTGGCTGGCTCTCACTAAGAATACGCGATGTATTGGAAGTAGTAAGACTTTTAATCCTTGAAATGCGCGAGGTTGTGTGATGCCAGTAATTTTCAATTTAGATGTTGTAATGGCCCAACGGAAAATTCGGCTAAAAGACCTAGCTAAAGAAGTAAACATTACTGAAGCAAACTTATCCAAGCTCAAGAATGGACGCGTGAAGGCCATAAAGATTAGCACCCTAGAAAAATTATGCACCGTTTTAAACTGTAAGCCAGGCGATTTACTAGATTTCAGTTTTGAATAAGTAGATTTTCTTCAAAATAAACTGTTTATGCACTTCTGGCTTCAACCCTGACATATGTGTAGCTTTATAGTTTGAATTACAAAATACAACTAACGCTAAAAGTAAAAACAAGAATATCAAGCCGATTTATCCCATGCTTTTTCATACCTAATTAGTATATTTTAAAGGCTAGTGTAGTGCAAATAAAGCGCCAATGATTTGTTAAAGTACAACAAATTATTGCATAATAAATAAATGCACCTAAAAAGATTAGCCATACATATAGTTTTATCTTTAGTCGCCCTCTTTTTTGTATCACAAAACCATGCGTCTTTAGTCAGCTCAAATTTTGAAAATACACCGAGAGCAAAAAGTAAAAACCTATTAATTTATGTCTTTTCTAAATCTTCTGTATCCAAGAGTCTATACCGAGTGTGGAGCTTACAAATAAAAAAGTGTGCATCAGGTGTAGTAAATAGTGCAATTGATTACATCTACAATAGGAATGGTAGCTTACAAAACTCTAGTAGATGTAATCTATTGTAAGTTTCATATTTACTCTTTTATTTTCTATTAATAAACTTTTTTAATTTTTCTTTATCTCTTGGATTGATAACTAAAATATCATCTTCAATGTTTTCTTTTTCTTCAAAATTTATCCCTATTAGATGAATATTCTTTTCTTTTAATAAAGCTCCTTGAAAGTATTTTCTATCAATAGTTTGATCAAGTCCTTTTTCAGGAGATTTGGTTATCAAATAGAGTTTAAAGACGACTCAAGGGTTATTTCAGAAGTTGACTTTCAAATGATATCGCATACATTTTTAAGACAATTAATATCTTCTGGTGCATTTGATGGATTAACTTTGATGCTTTCAGATTTAAAAAGAGAAGACCAACTCTAAGGTTATTTGAAACTGAAAATCATTCAGAGGTTTCTATTTTTTTAACTTTAAAAAAGTCATCTAAAAATAATTCTTATTTTCATTTTGAATTTCGCTCAGTTAGACATTTGATTGTTTTGAAATTAACAATTCCTCTAAATGTTTTAGATTACCAAGAATCATTTCAGGCTTTAGTTAGTATATTAAGGCAAAAATCCATTGAGTTTATAAGTTTAACTAATGAAATAGGCTTTAGATATATAAATTTATTAACCTTTTATTTTAAATAAAAAAGTGATTTAGTAATCGAACGTAATGTCCTTTAGATTTAAAAACTCATTAAGTAAACGAAATAAAAACTGTCCTTGATGTTTGTTTTTCCATCCATCATCATCATTTCCTAATAACCAGATGGCTTCGTCTAAAAACATAAACTCTAAGGCATCAAACCATAAAGATATTTCTATATCACTCAATGTAATTTGTTTTTTGTATGCGTTAAAAAAAATCTGCCATTGTTGTTTTGAAAATAATTGAGAGGGGGCGCTTGAGCATTCATTGTGAAAGAGTAATACACAAAGAGCTAGATCAAATATTCTTGGGATATGGCCACCATTGTCAGGGTCTATTAAAGTTGGTTGTTTATTTCTATGATAAATTAAGTTATTGGCTTTATAGTCCCAAGTGCAGTTCACCCATTGAACAGATTTATTGTTGGCCAATAGGCTTAGTTTTTTAACAAGACTTTCAAATTGATGAAATGATTTTAATAGCTGTTTATCTAATTGGTCGGATAGTTTGAGTTGATTTTTTTTTAAAGAAATCTTAATATTTTCATAGTCTTCTAAAAAAGAATCATAATTAACTTCATCAGGAAAAGAAAACTTTGGTAATTTATGATTGTAGAAGTTAGAGGCGTGTATTTTACCCAATAACTCTCCTGCTTGTTTAATTTGTAAATGAGTAGCTGTGTATTTGACACCAGAAATAAAAGGGTAAATAACCCATACATCTTCTTCATATTCTATAGGGTTTTTAACACCAAAATTAGAGGCTGTTACTATAGATATATAAGAGTTTAGGCTTTGGGCCCACTTGATGATTGATTGTCCATCTTGAATGGGGCTTCTTGTTTGTTTTAATACATAGTCGGTGTCATTATAATTGATTTTAAATACTGGAGAGCAGCTATAAATTGAGACAACACTTTTTACTTTATCCACTTCAAAAAAGTGTTTCCATATTTTTGAGGGTATTTCTTTTGGTTTTTTGGGATTCATATATTGTAATTCGACTATTTAACTTTATTTGTAACCCTCTTGTAACTACTTTGTATTGTAAATGTAACTTTACATTACTTTTTTAGTACTTTAAACTGATTTCAATATTAATTAAAGGAGATAAAATGAAAAAATTAAAAGTACAGGCAATGTTTTTTGAGAAATTTGGTCAAATGATTAACTCTGCTATACCGTTAGCTACTTGTTTAGATGTTATGCACCAAGAAACCCTTGATATAGATATGAAAAGCCACATAAAAGTGATGATAGATACCTTGCTTGATAAAAAGCCTTTTTATGAAACTATGTCAAAAGACTATTTTAAAGGATCAACTTTAAAAATGATTGAGTCTGGTTGTAAACAAGGAGAGTTAGATTATGTTTGTCAAAAAATATCAAGATGTTTAGAGGTTGATATTGAGGAACTTAAGCAATCAGAAATAGTTTAATGTATCAAATATATTCTAATAAAAAAATATATGATACTGATGATATTTCAGGCTTACATAAAGTAAAAAAAGATTTTGATATATTCATTGATTTAGAAGCTTTAGAGTTTTTAGAAAAAAATAAAGGACTTCTTAACTTAAAAAGAAAAAGAGTCCTTGGTAGATTGCTTTGTTTTTTAATTATGAAGTCTCCTAAAAAATTTACTGCTAATGAGTTATATAAGCCCATTTGGTGCTTAAACTCTCTACCCTTAAGTCAAGAAGTTTCAGTTAAAACGGCAATCTCTAGGCTAAGAAGTTTAATTGAGGCTAGTGAAGAGTTAAGGTATATTTTAAAAACTGAACCAAACTTTTTAGGTAGACGTGGAGAGTATTATTTTAACAACGAAGTGAAATATTGTTTGATAAGGCCGATTGGTTTAACTCTATTTTAGGAGTAAACTTAAATTTTCTTAAAGCGATACTTTTGTTCAAAATCTACAAAGTTTAATAAAATTTTATCTAAAGCTAATAGAAACTGTGGATGATTGTGTAAAAAGTTAAACTCTTTATTAAGTGTTAATAGGTTTTTTTTATAAAAACCTGCATATGAAGCTAACTTTAAATATCTTATACATGCGTCATGTTGTCTTAAATGAGCGTATATAAGTGAGATATTAAAGTTAATTGAAGCAATACCATCATTCAAGCTAAATGCTTTTAATAGCGTAGTTTCTGCTTCTTTGTGGTGGCCACTTAAGTACCAAAACCTAGCAGACATCTGTAATAAAGCAATATTTCTTGGAAAAAGCTTTAGTGCAAGCCTAATCCAGTAGATGCCTTTTTTAATTCTGCTCTCTCTATATAGGCATTCTAAATATTCAATATAATAGATGCTTTCTGTTTGAGCAGACTTAAGTAATGCACTATAGAGTGTTTTTCGAGCTTTTGGGTGTACTTTTCTTTGTCTATTGAGGTATATACCTTCAAGCAAAAGTAAATAATGAGAGTTTATTTGTCTAGCTTTAGCCATTTTTAAATAGCGTTGGGCTTTTGTATATTTTTTAAGCCTAAGATACTTGTGTATTACGTGTAGTAACAGGGTATTATCTTGTGGAGTTTTTCTAAGCTGTGATAATAAGTTAACAATATTAGCAGAGCTATTTGTTTTAATCCAATCAGAGTCTGGATTTATAATTTTATAGTCATAAGCAAAACAGGTTTGAAAAAAAATAAAATATAAAAATAAGATGTATGTGGGCATAGATAATACATCGGTGAAAATTTTATCTTTGTATATTAAAAAAGCACAAATTTTCTAATAGAAAAAATGTGCTATTCAAAATATAAGAAAACTAACTACAAAATGTAATTAATTTGCTTGTTGCTTAAGTGTATCGATTAACGGTAAAGCAGATTCAATGATATCAAAATCTTTTAACATATTAAACCGAATCCATCGATAAGATAGATGCTTGGCTAATCTAATCTTTGTTGAAATACATTCAACAAAATAAGCTGTTACTTCAACTTTTCCAAAATCATACTCATGAGATGAGGTACCTAATTTGTCACCAATTACAACATCAAGGTTATAAGATTTTGCTAAATGGTTTTTAAGTGATTCTTCATTAGAAACGCCATCTGGAATAGCTCCACCTGGTAGTTCCCATCGACCTGCTAATTTACTAGTCTCATCTCTTTTTGCAAGAATAAATCGGTTATCATCTCTAATAATTCCAACAGATACTCTAATTACTTCTGACATACTTACCTTACTCTCATTTGCAATAAAATTGCGTTACTATAATTCGCTTTCAGTTAGATTAAATGATTCAAACTGAGATGTTGTGAATTATATACAAAGGTGTACAAAGAAATCAAGAAAATAACCAAAATTGTATGGATTTAATCCAAAAATCTTGTTCTTTTTAATTAAATTGGTAGGATAGCTCTAATTAATTTTAAAATTATACATTAAGTTTTTAATAAACTAAATTCTGAAATTAATAGAAAAAATAGTCATCAATTGAGTATAATTTAATAATGAAGGTTTTGAAGTGGATATTCCAAGAAACTCAAACTGTCCTTGTGGCAGTAATTTAAAATATAAAAAGTGTTGTCAAAATAATTTTAACAACACTCATAAAAAAGAAAAACTAATCGAATCTATTTGTGATATAGATGCAATTTTAAATTTATTGATGTGTGATTTAGATGAGGGCTTACATGGTGAGTATTACGATTATGCTGTTAGTAATTTTTATAATTTTTTAGAGAGATCAGATAAAGAGATTGAAGCCATTTTAGAAGAAGGGTGGGGCTCTCAATTATATTGTGAATGGATTTTACTGACTGCCAAGTTTGAAAATATGTCATTAATTGATTGGGTTATTGATTCAAAGAAGACAAATGTAGAAGGCTTTGATAAAAGCTTTTTACAATCTATTTCAGATACAAAAATGAGTTTTTTTGAAATGTTAGAAATTAAAGAGGGCTATTTAATATTAAAGGATCTTCTGTTTTGTGAAATACATTTTATAAAACTATTAGACGATGATCTTTTTGAAAAAAATAGAGTTATATCAGGTAGGGTAATAAATACATCTGATGGAAAAATTTTACTTTCAGCTTTTACTACGATATCTGATTTGAGTATTTTAAAACCTTTACAGGTTTTAGCTATAAGCTTATCAAATGATTTAGAAGACAAGCAAATGAAAGAAGCAGAGTTATTGATGCAGCTTGAAATATTAAAAACTTTAGTTTGTGGTTTTGAGAGTAAAAAGATGGTTCTTCTTTAAATAATCTCTAATGATGCTTGGAGTGCCCCTGCATTTTTAATTTCTTGTAAAATAGCAATTAAATCTTGGGTTTCAATTCCCATCAAATTTAATGTGTTTACTAGCTCTGTAATAGAGCTCCCTTGATTGACTTCAACTAGGTTTTCTTTTGTACCTGTTTTATTGAGTTGATTGCCAACTTGGATAATAATACTTTTATGGGCAATCGCTACAGGAGAAATAATAACATTTCCACCTAGTACAACAGTACCTGTTCTTTCGTTAATAATGACTTTTGCAACTTGATCTACTTGTACTTTCATATGATCTATCAATGAGACAAATTCAACAGGGTTATTTTGAAAAGAATAAGGGATATTAACTTTAATTTTACCAGCACTAATGGCCTTAGCTGTATTTTCTCCGTAAGTCATGTTAATGATATCAGATACTCTTAAAGCAGTTGTAAAATCTTTATTTTTAAGTAAATAGTATAAAACTTGATTTTGAACAAATTGGGTGGCTACTTCTTTTTCAACGATAGCTCCATTAGGGATAGTAGCTACGGTAGGATGAGCACCACCACCTCCACCTAAAGATAAAGAGCCTTGAGCAACGGCATAAATTTGACCATTTGCTGCTTTTAAAGGAGCTTGAAGCAATATGCCACCAGCTAAACTAGAAGCATCACCCATAGTTGAAACAGTAACATTTATAAGGTCACCAGGGGATGTAAAAGGGGGAAGATCTGCTGTTAAAATTACTGCAGCAGCATTTTTTGGACTCATTTTAGTTGAAGATAATTTAACTCCTAAATTTCGGATGGTATTTAGGACCATATCTTGAGTTACAGAAGTTTTATCGCCTGTTCCGTTAAGACCTATGACTAAACCTGTTCCAATTAACTGGTTTTTTCGAACTCCTTGAAGCCTTGCAATGTCTTTTATTCTAACAATAGCCTGCGAAGAAATAGTTTGAACAAATAAGAGGAGAGATAAAATAAAAAGAAACTTCATAATAGCCTAAAATAACTTGTTAAAAAACCTTTGGAGGGCACTAGGTTTTCTGGTTCCATCAAAAGCACCTTTGCCGATTAGTTTTATTTCAGCATTGGCAATTTGATTAGATAAAATAGAGTTTGCTACGATATCTTGAGGCCTCATAATACCACTTAATCTTACAATTTGAGACTCAGAATTAATTTTAACTGTTTTATCTCCTTCAATAAATAAATTACCATTAGGTAAAATTCTTTTAATAATAACAGAGATTGCGGCTTCAAGTGTAGAATCTGAAGTAACTTTTCCATCTCCTTTGATATTAGTTTTGTGTGAGGTTTCTTGTAAGTTTGCTGCGATTCGATTTAATAATGTATTGGCATATCCTAGCTTAGATAGTTTTAATACGTTTTTAAGTTTTCCAAAAACATCAGATTTTGAGGTAGACTCATCTTTTATTTCTGTTTTTGTATTTTGATTAGCAGTAGTAGTTTCTTCTATTTTCACTAAAATAATGTCTCCAACATTAAATACTGGCCTAAACTCACTGGCTATACCTGTGCTATTTTGCCATAAAGAAACAGCAAAAAGGGATGAAGTTAAGAAAAAAGAAATTTGTAATATTAGATATTTTTTAAACATAAAGGGCTACTTTGTTTGTATTTGTTTGTTTTTGTATCGACATATTTGGTAAAAATAATTAGTGCAGTTTTTTTATTAAAACTCTTGAAGTGAGCTAAATCATATGTTATTCTCCTCGTACTCTATGGCGACCGTAGTTCAGTTGGTAGAGCGCTGGTTTGTGGTACCAGTTGTCGCGGGTTCGAATCCCGTCGGTCGCCCTGAGTAAATCTGGGCTTATAGTGTAATGGATAGCATACCTGACTTCGGATCAGTTGGTAGGGGTTCGAGTCCTCTTAGGCCTATTTTTTACTCAAAAGCAAATTGTAGCTTTTGAGTCAAAGAGAGCTAAATCAAATGCTATTGGGTTTATAATTATTTTAAACTAGGCATTTATATGAAATCTCTTAAAACCCTTCTTTTTTCTTTTATTTTCATATTAAGCATTCAAATTGTAGATTCTCAAAGTGCACAATTAATTAATACAGTTGGTTTGGCATATTTTTACAAAGGTCAATACTCTGCTGCATTTGATGAGTTTTTAAGAACTCTACGACTTGATCCAAATAATACGGTAGCTCATTTTAATTTAGGTCGTATTTTCGAAAAACAAGGTCGTTACAAAGATTCTTTTGTACAGTATCAACGCACCTTATCTTTAGATCCAAATCATAGATCTGCTCGGGCAGGGTATGAACGTTTAATTCGTTATAAAAGACAAGTTAAGCTTTCTGTTAAAACAAAAGATGAAATTTTAGAAGAAAAAATAGATAAAAAAGATATAAGGTCTGAAGTAGCTAAAGAAGAGCTTTTAGAAAGAAGAGTCAGACAAATTAATGAGCTGTTTGATCAAAGAAGATATACAGATGCTAGAAAGGTAATTGAAAGAACGATTCGTTATTATCCAGATAATGGTGATTTGTATTTTCATTTAGGGCGTTATTTTTACGTTGTAGATCAGTTTGTTGCTTCTATTAAAAAATTGAAAAAGTCTTTATCTTTTGGTACACGAGAAGAAGATGTAGCAAATTATTTAATTGGTTTGGATTATGAGCAATTAGGTGATTATGGTAGGGCAAAAAGAGCCTTTCAAAAGGCTTTAGACTTATCTCCTTCCAATAGTGTTTATTATGAAAAACTGGGTAATGTTTTACAAAAAATGGGTAGAAATACAGCAGCTTATAGACAATATAAAGAGGGTATAAAGGTAAATCCTTCTAATGTTATTACTAGGGTTAAACTGAATAAAATTTCAAAAGAATTATCTTTAAAGACTTATACTCAAGGTAAACTAGCTTTTGAAAGACGAGATTATATAAATGCAAAAAGGCTTCTTGAGAAATCTATAAGCTTTCAAAATTTAAATACAGATCAACTAGAAGAAGCAAAAAGTTTATTAACAATCTCTGAATATTGGGTAAAAAAAAATAAAAAAGTATCCAGAATCAAAGAAAATCAAAGAAAAAAGACACAAAACCTTAGGCTTATAACAAAAGTTGACTTTGATGAAGCCGTTAGAAGCCGTGGAATATACGAAGGAAAATACATTGCTTGGTCTGGCATCGTTTTAGCAGTAAAACAATACAGAAATCGTTATGAAATAACGGTTGATATAGATAGATGGAAAGACCACCAAGAAGATTTAGAAGGGCATACGATATGTATTTTGAGTATAAGAGGAAAAAAGCCAGCAGATAAAAGAATCAGTTATTTAGCTTGGGTTGAGTTTGAAGGGAAATTTATTAAATCAAAGTATATTAAAAATCCTTTTAATAGAAATTACTCGGTTAGAAAGCAGCCTGTTATAGAAGTAACAGACAGTAGATTTTTTTATAAGGCTTATGGTGCGGGCTCGTATCGAGTATTTCCAGAAATGAATTATAAAAATTAAGATATTTTGAATGAAAAGTATTTTTTTGAGATAAAACTTGCATTCGGATTAAAAAAAAGGTATATCTTTATTCCTTCAAAGAAGACACATGCGAAAGTGGTGGAATTGGTAGACACGCTAGATTTAGGATCTAGTGCCTTCGGGCGTGAGAGTTCAAGTCTCTTCTTTCGTATTGTTTTAAAATCATTTAATATTCCAAGGATAAATTCATGTCAAGCGAAAACAATCACTCTGTAACTCGTGAAGATCTTGGAGATTCCAAGATAAAATTGTCTGTTGAAATCTCAAAAATAAGAGTACAAGCAGCAAATAAAGCAGTTCAAAAACAAGTTTTAAAGCATATTAAAGTTCCTGGCTTTCGTAGAGATAAAACTCCACTTCCTTTAGTAAAAAGAACTGTCGGAGCCGATCGATTTAATCAAATGGTTCAAAGAGAACTATTACCTCAAGTATATTATGAGGCATTAGAGCAAGAAAATATCTCTCCAATTTCTGAAGTAGAATACGAAGATATTAACTTGAAAAGCGACCAACTAAATTTCAATGCAAGCTTTTCTGTTGCTCCTGATTTCAAATTATCTTCATATAAAGACTTAGAAATTGGAGAAGTAAAAAAAGCCGAAGTCACTGATTCGGATTTAAGCGAATTTTTAGAAGACTTTGCAAAAAAAATGGCAGAGTCAGTAGATGTTGAAGAAGGCACAAAAACAGAAGATGGACATTGGGTATCTTTATTAATTAAAGGTAAGATTGATGGAGAAGACAGTAAAGCTCTTAGACATTATAATGTTGCTGTAACTCTTGGTGAAAATACTTTATATCCAGATTTTGATAAAAATCTACTTGGTAGTGTAAAGTTAGACCGAGTAAACTTTGAATATACTTTTGCAGAAGACTTTGAAAATAAAGCTTTGGCAGCAAAAACAGCTGAATTTGAAGTAAAGATTTTAGGTCATAAGGTTCAAACAATTCCAGCCATTGATGATGATTTAGCAAAAAAAACGGGTGCTTTTGAGACTTTAGATAAGTTAAAAGAGACAATTACAACTGAGTTGCTTGGTAGAAAAGAGCAAGAAGTTTCAGGTGAGTTAAGAAAATCAATCCAAGAAGCACTTTTAAAGAAAATAGACTGTGATCTTCCAGAAAGATTAATGAACGAGTTAACTCAAGCAAAACTTGATGATCTAAAGCATGAAGTAACTCAAAAAGGTGAAAGCTTTGAAAGCTATTTAAGTGCTCAAGGTAAATCAGAAGATGAGTTACGAGTAGAAATGAATGAAGACTCTACAAAAGAGTTAAAGTTAAGTTTTGCTTTGACTGAAATAGCAAGACAAGAAAATTTTGAAGTTCATGATCAAGAAATTGCCTACAGAATCGACTATACATCAAGAGTTCTAAAGAAAAACTTTGACGAAGTTTTAGAGTATGTAGAGTCTCTAGGTAGAAGAGTTTTAATTAAAGCAGAAATCATGCAAGAAAAGGCGCTTCATTTTTTAGAAGCTGAAGCCAAAGGTGAAGATACAAACGCACCTGAGCACGTACATGATGAGCATTGTAATCATGGTCACGAGCATGCACACGAAGCTGAATAATTAATTCAGAAACAAAAGGCTTGTAAAATTTTACAGGTCTTTTTTTTTGATTTATAGAAATTACCTTGTTTTATTGTAGGCTTTTATTAATAAATTTAGATGCCTCAACGATAGATAAAGGGTTACAAAAACATATTAAAGGGCAAAACCTAACTTATTACTAAAGGTAGCCACATGAATAGGAGTCTCTTATGCCGTTAATACCGATGGTAGTTGAATCTACAAGTCGTGGAGAAAGATCTTATGATCTTTATTCAAGATTATTAAAAGATAGAATTATATTTTTAGGTAGTCAAGTTGTTGATGAAGTTGCAAATGTAATTATTGCTCAGCTTTTATTTTTAGAGGCTGAAGATTGTGATAAGGATATTCAATTTTATATTAATTCACCAGGCGGTTCAGTATCTGCTGGTTTAGCTATTGTAGATACAATGAAGTATGTCAAGCCAAAAATAACAACAATTTGTTTAGGTCAAGCTGCTAGTATGGGGGCTGTTATTTTAGCGGCAGGTGAAAAAGGTAAGCGTTATGCTTTACCAAATTCAACTATTATGGTTCACCAGCCAATGGGTGGAGCTGGTGGTCAAGCTAGTGACATTGAAATTAGAGCAACAGAAATTCTAAGAAAAAAAGATCTATTGAATGAAATGATGGCAAACTTTACAAATAGATCAGTAAAAGAAGTTGCTACAGATACAGATAGAGATTATTATATGACAGCAAAAGAAGCATTGGATTACGGAATTATCGATCGAATTATGAATCGAAATCCGTCAGAATAATATTAAGGGAATTTTATGAGTATGTTTACTTCAAAAAACAATGAGAACTATAGATGTTCTTTTTGTGGTAAAACTCAAGAGCAAGTAAAAAAACTAATAGCAGGGCCAGATGTTTATATTTGTGATGCCTGTATTGAACTTTGCAACGAAATTATAGTTGAAGAGTTTGAAGGTGAAAAAAGTGGTGTTAAAGGTGAGTCTTTAAAAATACCCACTGAAATTCATGCTGAATTAGATAAATACCTTGTTGGGCAAGATCGTGTAAAGAAAACTATGGCAGTTGCTGTATATAACCATTACAAAAGAATCCATCGTACAGGAAAAGAAGAAGTTGAAATAGAGAAGTCAAACATTTTGTTGCTTGGACCAACAGGTTCTGGTAAAACTCTCATGGCTAAAACATTGGCTAGAATATTAAATGTACCCTTTAGTATTGCTGATGCTACTTCTTTAACAGAAGCAGGATATGTTGGAGAAGATGTTGAGTCGATTTTATTAAAGCTAATTCATGATGCAGACTTTAACATTCAAAAAGCAGAAAAAGGTATTGTTTACATTGATGAGATTGATAAAATTTCAAGAAAAGGTGAAAACACCTCGATTACTAGAGATGTTTCAGGTGAAGGAGTTCAGCAATCACTATTGAAGTTAATTGAAGGTACTGTTGCAAATATTCCTCCTAAGGGCGGTAGAAAGCATCCTAATCAAGAGTTAATTCAAATAGATACATCTAATATTTTGTTTATTTGTGGTGGTGCTTTTGATGGTTTAGAAAAAATAGTAGACGAGAGAGTTAACTCTTCTAGTTTAGGTTTTGGAGCAAAGATTCTTAGTAAGCAATCTTTTGAACAAAAAAATGTTTTATCTGAGGTAAAAACACAAGATTTAGTTAAGTTTGGGGTAATACCTGAATTTTTAGGTAGATTGCCAATAACTTGTGTTTTAGAGCCATTAAAAATAGATACTTTAGTTTCTATTTTGACCGAGCCAAAAAATGCTTTAGTAAAGCAGTATCAGACTTTGTTTGAAATGGAAGATGCTCAACTTAATTTTACAGGTGGAGCCTTACAAGCAATTGCCGAAAAAGCTTGGGAAGAAAAAACAGGTGCAAGAGCTTTAAGGTCTATCATGGAAAGTTTAATGCTTGACTTGATGTATGAGTTACCACAATTGATAAAAACTCAAAAAGAGTTTACTATTACTGAGGATATGGTACGTTCTAATGCGTCTTTAGTAGATGCGATTTTATTTAAAAAAATAGCTTAAATTAGTACGTAATATTTTTAGAAAAGGCCATTGTTAAAATAACAATGGCTTTTTTGGTAGGAATGAAAATGAAACAATTAGAAAATCTTTTTATTAGAAATAAAGAGTGGGCAAACTCAGTAACTAAAAAAAATCCAGATTTTTTTTCAGAATTATCTAAGCAACAGACTCCCAAATATTTATGGATAGGTTGCTCGGATAGTCGTGTTCCTGAAAATCAGATAATGGGTTTAGTGCCAGGAGATATATTTGTACACCGTAATATTGCAAATGTTGTAGCTCATTCAGATTTAAATTGTTTATCTGTTATTCAATATGCAATTGAAGCTCTTAATATAGAAAATATTATTGTATGCGGGCATTATGGTTGTGGTGGAGTAAAAGCTTGTTTGGGTTCAGATGACAATGGTTTTATTGGTAACTGGCTTCAAAATATAGATGATGTACGAAGGTTACATAAAGAAAGTTTAAATAATTTAAACGATGAAGATAAAATTAACTTATTATGTGAATTAAATGTCCAAGAACAAGTAATAAATGTTTGCAAAACAACTATTGTACAAGATGCTTGGAACCAAGGGATCAACTTGTCTGTTCATGGATTAATTTATGATATTAATGATGGAATATTAAAAAATTTGGATAGCTCTATTTCAAGCAAGGCTGAGTTAAGTTTGAAGACATCTTAGATGAAGTTTTTATTTTACGAATTCTTTTGATATACTTCGCAGACTTAAATTATCAAACAAAAAAAATAAAATATAGATTTAACTGTTTTAGATGTATCAGTCTAAAAACAAGGGGTATTCAATGGTGACAAGCACTGTTAAAGACGAAAACAAAAAAATGTTAATGGCTGTCCCTTGGACAATTATATGGGCTTGTATTGCTTTAATTTTGTTTAATATGCCCTTACATATTGATATAGAATTAAAACATGTTTTTAATACGGCAAAAGAGCTTTTATTTGGAAAGTTCTTACTTTTTGCACTTGTTGCTTGGGCTGGTTTGATTTGCATAAAAAGTAAAATTTTAATACCTAAAACAAAAGCATTTTATTTTTATGCAGCTGTTATTTTGTATATGCTTGTTTCTACATTATGGTCAACATCAGCAGATTTATCATATCGTGAGCTAGCTCCTCAATTAGGTTGCTTTTTAATGTTTTGGATTACTCTTACAACTATTCGTAGTGAAAAAAGCATCCAACATTTGATTACTATAACTTTAATTGCAGGCACACTAGTTACCATGTATGGTTTAGCTCAATATTATGATTTAGACGACAAATACTTCCAAACTCGATCTAAAACCGAGATTGTCAGTACATTTATCGGTAATATAACCGTAAATCCAGGTCAATCACCAATTTCTCGTATTTTGCCTTTTCCAGAAAGTTCCTGTGCTAGGTTTTTTCAAAAGCTTCTGTTACCACAAAAACCAGAAGAACATTTTAAAATTTATGCTCTTATGGGTCATCGAAACTACTTTAGTGGTTATTTAGTTTTATTAATTCCTTTGGTTTTAATTAGGTTTGTCAGAAAAATGGAGCTATTGTTAGGGTTAGGCTTTACTAAAAACAGCTTAAATTTTTTACGAGAAATTGTTTTGTCATTGTATTATGGAGTAACCTTAGTTTTGATGGCAAATGCCGTGCTTTTAACCCAGACGAGGGGTGCAATGCTTGGATGTGCCGTATCTTTGTGTTTCTTTTTATTGTGCTCTTTATTTTTAGCAAATCGTTCAAATAAAAAGCAAATTGTATTTTTTGTTATGATGGGCCTTTTTGTAGTCGTACTTTTAATGGTTGCAATGTTTTCTTTAAGTTTAGACCCCGCAACTAAAACTGCTATGTTTAAAGGTATACTAGGTTTTTGCATATTTTATTTTTTATTCTTACTATTTAGATTTAAGCAACTGGCGTCATCTGCTATTTTAATTATAGCATTTGCTGTGATTGGTTTAGGTACAGCTAAAGTAGTTTTGGCTCCAAATAGTTCAGATACAGTTCAATCAAGTCGTTCAACAATTTATCGTATTACACAAACTACTGACTGGAAAGGCTCAGCACACCAAAGATCATTGATATATTCAACAACTCTTAGAATCATTACCGATGGTCCTTTTGCTTTGTTATTTGGAAAGGGTATAGGTACTTTTGGTATTCATTATATGAAATATCAGGTACAGTTATTTTTAGATACAGAAGCTTCTGGTAAGTTTTTATGGGATACCAATAAATCAATTTATGCTCATAATGAGTATATTCATTGGTGGTCAGAAATTGGTATGTTTGGTTTACTTTTGATGTTTGCTTTTTGGCACTTTTATATTAAAAGAGTCTTAGCTGGTTTATTGCAGGTTTACTATAAAGAACATGAAACAAATCCATTAAAGACTTTAACAATTTTGGCTTTATTGAGTGGTACAATTGGTACTTTAACCCATTGTATTGTAACTTTTGACTTACATTTAATGTATTCGATGGTGACTTTTTATTGTTGGATTGCTTTTGCTTTAGCTTTAGTAAATGTTAAAAATCATGAAATTTCTTTGGTTAATATGAATGCTGCAAAAGCACTTATTTTGGCTGGAGCATTTATGATTGCTGTAATGGGCATGGGTAGATTAAATGATATTTACTCTAGAGATATTTTATGGAGAAAAGCTTTTTATGAGTTTTCTAGAAAAAATTGGAAAGGTGCTTTTGAGTTGTATCAACAAGCTCTACAGCATGACTCTACTTTTGGTGAGTTATTGTTTGATTTTGGTCGTGCCATGATGGATTCAAATAACAATCCAAAAATACCTAAATCAGAAATAGATCGTTTTAATATTGATACAATAAAAAGAAACCTAACTGAAAATACGATTTATCATAGGGGCTCTAAAGACCCAGATATTGAGTTATCAGAAGCAAGATTAACTAATAATTGGATTGCTGTTTCATCGTTTTTAGAGGCAACTCATAATTTTACAGACCCTGCAAACTTTCATAATATTGCTCTTTGTTTTTATAAAGAGTCTCAACAACAAAAAAATCCTGTATTGGCTAAAAAATCAGAGGACTATTATCAAAAAGCAATTGATTTAAATCCAATTTATGCTCAGTCTTTAAGTAACTTAGGTTATTTAAAAGCTTTAAGGGGAGAGCATAAAGATGCTTTATCAATGCTTGAGAGAGCTATTCGGCTTAAGGATGGTAAAACACCTACTACTTATTTAGGTTTAGCTGTTATTTATAAAGCAAGAAAAAAATATGATAAAGCTCTAAAAATGTTTGAAGAGCTTATTAAAAGAAGCCCAAATAACCCGCAGACTATTGTAGAAATTGCTATTTTGTATCAACAAGAAAGTGTAAAGCTAGCTAAAATTACTGGTGATGGTGCAAAAAAAGCTCATGTAAAATCGGTTGAATATAGAAAAAAATCAGAAAGTTACTTTTTTAGAGCTAGTAAAGTTGAAAAAAATAAAAATCAAGCTCAAAAGATTTTAGCCCAAGGTTTACAGTTACGTATTCATAGGTTACAAAAAGCAGTAAAATCAAATAAAAATGATATTGACTCTTATATGCAGCTTGCTTTTGCTTTTGTACAATATGGTACTTTAAAATTAGATGTACCAAATAAAGCAAACTTTTTAGGCCAAGGAATCCAAGAGTTGAAAAGATTGATTTTAAAAAATCCTAATAATATTAAAGCACGTTTAACATTATTAAATGCATATCAAGAAATTGGTGATATAAAGCGTATTAAGGAGTCTTTAGAAAATCTTTTAAAGATAATGCCCTCTAATCATCCAAATTATTCTAGTATAGTTAGAAAATTACAACTATTTAAAATGCAATAAAAAAAGCCCCTCATCAAATCATTGATGAGGGGCTTTTTTTAGTTTATGACTCTAGTGCTGTATCAACAAAAGCTTTTACAGAGTCAATCGGAGTTGTTGGTAATAAACCATGCCCAAGGTTTAATATAAACTTTCTACCTTTTGCTGCATCCAGTATTTTTTTAGTAGCAACTTTTACTTCTTGAGGAGTGGCAAATAAAAATGCTGGGTCTAAATTACCTTGTACACAAATGTTTTCTGGTATTTGCTCAAGATAATCAGTAATAGACCTGCGCCAATCAACTGAAATTACGTCTGGCTTTGCATCTATCATAGCTGGTAAAAGATGATAGCCTCCATTGATATATAGGGTAATAGGGATGCCTTTTGACCTAGAGTTTTCAATAATTTTTTTTGTACCAGGTAGAGCAAATCTGCGATAATCCTCTAAAGATAACTGTCCTGCCCAAGTATCAAATATTTGTACAAGTTCAGCACCTGCTTCATGTTGTGCTTCAATGTATCTAGCAGTTAAATCAGCAAGCCCATCTAAAATTTCTAGTAACTCATGTGGAGCACGGTAGCTCCAAGACTTAATGGCTTCAAAATGTTTTGATGTTTTCCCTTCAATAGCATATGAGGCCAAAGTATAGGGTGCGCCAGTAAAACCAAGGAGAGTTTTATTGGTGTCTTTTAGTTCTCCTTTAAGTTTTGTGAGTGTTTCTAAAATATGTGGAATATTTTGCTTGATTGGCGGGAGCTTTAAAGCTCTAAACTGCTCGATAGTTTTAATTGGGTCTTCAAAAACAGGGCCAGGATTAAAGTCTAGTTTCATCCCCATAGCTTCTAGTGGTACTAAAATATCAGAAAAACAAATAACTCCATCCATGTCATATCTTCTTAGAGGCTGAAGGCTTGCTTCAACAGCAACATCGGGGGTTTTACAGAGTTCTAAAAAGGTATATTCTTCTTTTAATGCTCTATATTCTGGTAAGTGTCTACCAGCTTGTCTCATTAACCAAACAGGAACACGGGAGTTTGTTCCCTTTAGTGTTTGTAGAATTAATTTGTCTTTCATGTTTTGTCCTTTTAGGCTTTTAACTATTTAATTTGTGTACAAATTTGTTTTTTTACTATACGTTAGATTAAAAAATAAACCAATAGACATCTGTTTATTGACTTCTTTAGTGATTATTCAAGCAAAAAAGAAGCCAATATAGACCCAATTATATTTATGAACCCAAAATGGTAAAATCATTTATATTTGGGTATAAATTACAAAAATATGACAAAAGTTTTTCATCCAAAATTAAAAAAAATAGAAGATGTTGCAGTTTTATCGGTAGCCAGTTTTCATAAAAGCTTTAAAGAAAGTGCTTTGTTAGACTTTCTTCAAAACCCTAGTTTTATAAAATTTCCTGAAAGTATAACAAACTATGATGGCTTTTCTTGTGACGATTTATTGAGACAAAAAGCTTTAATAAATTGTTTTGATAAGCCTCGATTTGTAATTGCATCAAGAGGTGGATATGGTTCGATAAGAAGTTTGATAAACTGTCATTTTTCAAAAGATTTAGAGGGAGTTTTGACAGGTTTTTCAGACTTAACAGTTTTAATTAACTATTTGTCAAAAAATACAAAAATAGCTTGTTTTCATGGTCCAATGTTTTCTTACCCAAATAAATGGAAAAAAAGTTCTTATTTAGAAAAGTCTTTTCAGTCTTTTTTTTGTTCAGATAATTTTAACTATGAAGATTCATTTGAAGGAAAGTTTATTTGTGGGAATTTAATTGAAGGAAAGCTATATGGAGGTAACTTAAGTGTAATTTGCTCTATGATTGGAACTCCTTTTGAATTAGATTTAGATGGTATAGTTTTATTTTTAGAAGAAATAAATGAACCAACATATAATATTGATAGAATGTTAACGCAATTATCCTTGCAAAAGAATTTTAAAAAATTAAAGGGTTTAGTATTTGGACAATTTACCAATTGTGTTTCTCGTCCAAAAGATTGTGGTGATTTAGAGATATTCCCTATGGTAAAATCGTTTGTAAAAGAGTGGAATATTCCTGCTGTTTGGGGAGCTCCAATTGGTCATATTGAGGATTTTATGGTTATGCCGATTAGTGGTGAGAGTTTGTGGAAACAAGAAAAAAATAAAGTATCAGTGAGATTAGGATACCCAACAAATATATGAAAAATTTAGAGTATTACTTAGATGGAATAAAAAATAAAAATTTAAGAGTTTTGTCTCAAGCAATTACTTTAGTTGAGTCAAATCAAGTCCAAGATAGAGTTTTAGGGTCCAAACTGTTAGAAAACTTATCAAAATGTAAATCAAATAATATCAGGATAGGCATTACAGGAACTCCAGGAGTTGGTAAAAGTACATTTATAGAAGCTTTTGGCCTAGAATTATTAAAAAAATATGATAAAATCTGTGTTTTGGCAGTTGACCCTAGCTCTAAAAGAACAGGTGGCAGTATCTTAGGTGACAAAACAAGAATGCCACTATTATCACGTGAGAAAAACTGTTTTATTAGGCCGACCCCAAATAGAAGCAATTTAGGTGGAGTGGCAAGTGCTACTAAAGAAGCTATTATTTTGTGTGAAGCTTTTGGCTATGATGTTATTTTGATTGAAACAGTAGGTGTAGGTCAGTCAGAAACTATTGTATCTAGTATGGTTGATTTTTTTTTGTTGTTATTATTACCGAGCTCTGGAGACGAGTTACAGGGTATTAAAAAAGGTGTAATGGAGCTAGCGGATACGATTTTTATTAATAAGTCAGATATAGATTTGAATAAAGCTAAAATTAAAAAAAACCAGATTGAAATGGCCTTACATTTATTTAAATCAAAAACAAACTTCTGGACCTGTAATACAATAACAGGAAGCTCTTTAAAGTATGATGGGATTAAAGATGTATGTGATATTATCGATTCATTTATTGCTGAGTCTAAAAGTAATAAATACTTTGAACAAAATAGAAAAGTCCAAAATTTGGAGTGGTTTGATAACTTACTTTCTATCTCGATCTTAGATGAAATTGAGCAACAAGATTGGTATATTAAATTAAAAAGATTGGCTTATAATAATATAACTAATAAAGATTCTTTGAGTGTACTCGAAGCTCATAAAATTGTTAATGAGATCAAACAAAGATTAAAGTAAATACTTTTATGGGATGTCTCTAAAACTTTCTAAAGATTGCAATAAACTTTGGGTTTTTAGTAGGTCATTTTTTGTGGCAGCTTCTTGAATTTCTAGGAGTAACTTTTTATCAAAATTTGCTTTATTTTTTTGGGTAGGAAAACTATTTTTTTGTGATGAAAGTATATTGACTTTAGGGTATTCAAAATAGTCGGGTTGGTAAGTTGGGATATCCTCTTTTGTTTTTATTTTTGCCTGTATATTATCAAATAGGATATCACTAACCATGGAGGCTGCAATACCAGCTCCAATAGCAAGTAGTCCACCAGAGCCAAGTGCTACAAAAGCAGCAGATGAAGCTAAAGATGAAAGTAAAACTTTGGGCCAATTTATTTTTTCTCCTTGAGATACATTGAGTCCTACTGCTGCTCCTAAGAAACTAGGTACGGTCTTTAAAATTGGGCCTATGCCTGGAGGTAAAAAATTACCTAAAATGGAAAATGCTGTTGATCCAATAAATATGCCCATACTATTTTTTAAAAAGTTGGAGTCAGATAAAAAATCTAATGATTTTTCAAAATGAATTTTACCAGTTTTTGAATAATCATCTAAAAGGGCGGTTGATGCTCCAATACCGGCAACTGTAATAACATAATGAAAAAGATTTGAACCAATGCTTTTGGCTCCTAAAGAGCCTTTTCCTATTTGAATAGCTTTTTTTTCTGTTAGGTATTGAGGGAGTTGGGTTCTACTAAGCCATTTCAGTTTTGAAATATGGTTTTGAATAGGTATTTGAGTGGTTTGTTTAGATAGTTTATCTAAATGATAGCTAGCAAGAACTTTTTCAGATTCGATAGATTTTTTCATTGAACTTTCAAAATAATCGAGATTTTGAGCAAAGTTAAATGAAGAGTTTAATAATATGTAAATTAACAAAAATAGTTTCACATATAGTACTACGAAATTTACGAATATTAGTTTCATTTAGAGTGATTTGCCTTTGATATTTTGTTTTGAAATTTATTTCGTGTACAATTTAAAAAATTAATATGCAAATGGAGTTTAAATGAAGTTAATTATCTCAAGTCCTAGAGGCTTTTGTGCTGGTGTTACTCGGGCGATTGAAATTGTTGAAAAAGCTATTTTAATGTGGGGTAGTCCTATATATGTAAAGCATGAGATTGTTCATAATAAATTTGTTGTAGAGCAACTTAAAAAAAAAGGTGCAATTTTTGTTGAAGAATTAGAAGAAATCCCTAGTGGCTCAAGAGTGATTTTTTCAGCACATGGAGTTCCACCAAAAACTTTTACTGATGCAAAAAAAAGAAATTTACAAGTAACAGATGCTACTTGTCCATTAGTGACAAAAGTTCATAAAGAATCTAAAAAATTTAGTGAGAATGGTTGTAAAATTTTGTTAGTAGGCCATCAAAATCATGTTGAAGTTATTGGTACAAAAGGTGTTTCTCCAGACAATACTATAATTATTGAAAATGTTGAAGATGTTAAAAAACTTACTCTATTAGAAGATACAAAAGTGGCTATGCTGACTCAAACAACTCTAAGTTTAAATGATACAAAAGATATTTCAGAGGCTCTTTATAAAAAGTTTCCTAATTTAAAAAAATCAAATAAATCAGATATTTGTTATGCTACTACAAATAGGCAGCAAGCAATTAGTGAGATATGCAAAGAAGCAGAGATTGTTTTAGTTGTGGGTTCAAAAAACAGCTCAAACTCTAATCGCTTAAAAGAGGTAGCACAAAAATTAGGAGTAAAATCTCATTTGATTGAAAATAAAAGTGATATTTTATCTGAATGGTTTGAAGGTATTAAAGTAATAGGGCTCACAGCAGGGGCATCAACACCAGAAATTTTAATAAAAGAATGCATTGAGCAATTAAAAGTTTATGGTGTTTCAGAGGTAGAAGAAAAAACTATTGTCGAAGAAAATATTAGTTTTTCTTTGCCAGTTCCTTTAAAAGAGGCATAAAAGTGGAAGAGGATATTGATCGATTAATTGAAGATGATAAAACTAAATTTCAAGTGGCTTGGTTATTGAGTCGCTTTGTTTTATTGCCAGCTTTATACCCTTATACAAATTGGTGGAATAGTACAGAATATTTTGGGATAGAAAATTTAAAGAAATTAAAAGGAAAATCTTTTATTCTTTGTATGAACCATACGGCTAGCTTTGATATATGGGGAGGGTTTCAGGTTGGATTTAAAATTTTAGATCATTTTTTATCAAAAGAATATTATCTTTGTGGTTTGGGAGCAAATAACCGTATAGGTAGTGGTTTAATTAAGCGTTTCGCTATTAATGCGGGGGTTTTACCAGTAGACCGCTCCAAAGGCATTGAGCAATATGCACTTCAAGAAGCTGTACGTATTTTAAATTTAGAAGAACAAAAAGTTGCTTGTTTAGTATATCCAGAGGGAACTCGTTCAAAGAGTGGACTTTTAGCTACAGATTATAAAGCAGGAGCTGGTTATATTCAGGCGATGACAGATGTAGCAGTATTACCGGTATATCAAATTGGCTATAATCAACTGCCAGCAAGAAATCAAAAAATTGAAGTACATATTGGAGAAGCTCTATATTTTGATGAATATCAAGAAAAGAAAAATTCACCTACTTCTTGGATTGCCATAACAAATAAAATTATGGATGTTCTTTATCAAATGGAAGATAAACTCATAACTGGGGCAAAAGAGAAGCGACAAGAGTTAATAAAAAAGCCATTGTTTTTGCCAAAAAAAGTAGTAGATGAAGATTTTACTGATTTTACAAAAGAGTTTTTAAATCCAATGATAGCATTTGAAATCCGAAAAAAATCTCCTAGATTTAAGCTTCTGAAAGAAAGTGATAAAAGGGACGTCGATATGGAAATAATAAATATTCAAAACCCTAAATATCTTGGGAGTAAAAAATTTCAGGACTGTTTTGGACTTAAATATTCATATATTGTGTCAGGTTTACCAGCATATTCCCATGGTAGCGGAATGCTACAAAATTTGTGGAGCAATGGTTTACTGGGCTTTTTTAATTTAGATGGTTTAACTTTTTTAGAAAAAGAAGAGAGTTTGACTATGTTAAATCAATTTGATTTTTCTTATGGGGTTGAAATTCATTTAGATGATTTCGATGAAAGTGAAGATGAAAAATTAATATCTTTATTAATAGAAAAACAAGTTAAGTATTTGATGGTTAAGTCTTGTTCTAAGGTCTCTAAGAGTTTATTACGGTATAAAAAAGAATCTAAAGGGTTACTTTTAGCAAAAGTTTCTCATCCTGATCAATGTTTAAGGTTATCAGAGGGTAGTGATTTGGTATTTAATGCTTTTTTGATTGACGGAGGTTTTGTATCAAATCAAGATACAAGGTCTATTTTATCCTTAATGCCTGCGATTAAGAGTCTATTAAAAAAGAAAGACATCTTTCTTGGAATTATTGGAGATTTAGGAACTCCTGAGTCGATCGCTGCTGCTTTTTCTATGGGAGCAGACTTTGTTTCTACGTCTTCTATTAATTTATTATCAAATGATATTTCGGCATCAACAACTTTTAAAGAATCTATTAAAAAAGTAAGGTTTCAAGATGTTTCATTAGTTGCAAGTTCATTTAACTTTGAATCTGGTGTAAAAATAAGGTCTCTTAATTTTGGTACAAGATTTTTAGTTGTTAGTTCTAAATTAAGTGGATGGTTTTTTGAAAAAAAATGTGTAGATACCCTTAGTGAAGACGAAAGATTTTTTTTAGAGAAAAAAGTATTTGGTATTTCTATTGATCAAATTATTGTAGATGCAAAAGATTTCTTTTCAGATAGAACTCCTTCTTTGGTACAAGCTAGTATTGGCAACCCTAGACTGAGTTTGGCTTTGATTATCAGATATTATCTTGAAAAATCTTACCTTTGGGCTCTTGAAGGGGATGAAACAAAAAAAATAGACTTTAGTATTAGGTGTGGTTTAGATTTAGCTAGTTTCAATCAATGGCGAAAAGGAACTATATTTGAAAAAGATGAAAACTTATCTGTAGTACAAATTGCCTTAAATTTATTAATGGGGGCTCAATTTCAATTTAGAAAACAATTTTTATTAGCTCAAGGATTTGAGCTAGAGAAAGACTATGAATATACTCCAAAAATAATATCTTTAGAATAAATTAGTCAGAGTAAAAGATAGTAAACTTCACTTTATGGGTAAAGTTTTAGCAAATAATGCTCTAAAGTTGGACTAAAACTTATATTGTTACTCTTTTTGGTTTAATATGCTTTAATTGTATATTCATTTTATAAATTGTAGATTTCTACTAATAATTAAGAAAGTAAGAGAAAATTATGGCTGATATGGAGCAATTACAATTTGCTAGTATATTGATTGACAAAAGAATCAACGAAGAAGATAAAGGTATAATAACTATAAGAATGAGTAGTGAGTTAGATCACGGCACATTAAAAAATCTTAGATCTTTATTTCAAAGAGAATGGGATGCTGAAAATTATAAGTTAGTTTTAAACCTTAAGAGATTAAAGTTTATATACTCTGCGCACATTGGTGTTATTTGGGCTTTTGTCCAAAAGATGCAAAAAGCAAAAGGTGGAGTTCACTTTTGTGAGGTTCCTGAGTCTATTTTATCTGCGTTTAATACTCTTGGTTTAACAAAAGTAATGAAAATTTATGACAAAGAAGATGAGGCTTTTAACGCTTTTTCATAATTAAAAAAAACACCCTTACTATTTATTTAGTAGGGGTATTTTTTTTTGCCTCTTAAATTTATAGAATTTCTTTATAAATAGATTTAATTTGTTCAACACTTCTATGGTTTAGAAGTCTTTGTACTGTTGCTGCATCAATGTTTTCGTGCTTAAACTTCACTATAAGGGCAATTTCATCTAATTTAGAGAAAGACCCCTGATAATTGATAATTTCAGGGTAGTCTTGATCAGGAAATAGATCACTTATTTCTAAGTAGAGATCATAATAGACGTTTAAGTCATCATGAAGCCAAATATTTAGATTTTCATTCATAAAATAAAGAGCGTAGCCATAAAATGATTGATCGCTATAGGCGGGGTTGTCATGTAAAAGAACTTTAACTCGGCTAACTACTTCTTTTAATGTGCTACCAAGGTCTTTTAATTCAGAAAGTATCAAATGTCCATTAAACTCAAAATAGACGAGGTCTTTTTTAAGCTCTCTTAATTGGTAAAGTCTTTGAATAATAGTATCTAATTTTTCGTATTGGTTTTTTGTATCTGTATATAGTTTTATAGGAGGAAGGTGTTCATCTGAGTGAAACCATAATGATTTTAACTCATCAAAATATTCATCAAAATCATTTTTGGTAAAATTACTTTTGGATTGGTAATAAAAAATTTCATAAAAAGTAGATTCTTTTATGAGTTTTTCTTTTTTCTTTTTTGATTTTTCTTGGGTAATTAAATAGTTATACTCTTGTAGATAAAGCTCTCTTTGTTTTGGTTGAATTAAGACCTCGTAGGCTTTTTGTGCAAGTTGAAACTCTTTAGTAGTATCATCTTGATTTAAGTCGGGGTGTAACTTTTTTGCAATTTGGCGATAAGCATTTTTAATGGCTTGTAAAGAGGCTTCTTTTGGGATTTCTAGTATTTTAAAATAGTCAATAAATTGGTCTGTCATAAAAAGAGTCTATCAAAAATACTTGTGTTTAAATATATTGACTTGAGATTTCTTTAGAAACTCATACATTATTAACTTATATAGATAAAAATTGTATGAAGTTAATGACTTTAATTCTGAAGGTGAAAGTTAAACTTATGATTGTTTTAAGATATGGCGTATAAAAGTTCTTTTTGATTTGTTTACTAAGAGTTTTTAAACCTTTGTAGAAATTGCTCCAATATTTTATTAAATGACTATTAATCTTATGAATTTTATTCAATTTATAGGTAAATTAAGGTATAATGTCGGCAAGTAAAGTTACCTAGTTTTTTAGGTAAAAACTTGGAGTTAACAAACATTTAGGTAGACTGGAGATTGCATGAATTGGCTTTTTAGATATCTCACATCTTCCATTGGTAAAAAACAGCTAATGGCAGTAACAGGGCTTATGCTCTATGGTTTTTTGATTACTCACTTGATGGGTAACTTTTTATTGTTTTTAGGTGCTGAAAAGTTCAATACCTATGGTCACATGTTAATCACAAATCCAATGATTATCCCCATGGAAATCGGATTGCTTTCACTTTTTGTGATTCATATCGCTTTAGCTTTAACATCAGCAAAAGAAAATATGGCGGCACGACCAGTAAATTATGGTGCTCCTTTATGTACAAAATTTACAAAAGTAAGCTCACAAACTATGGTTTTATCTGGTATGGCTGTACTTGTATTTTTAGTTGTACATATTGTAGGCGTTAAATATGGTACTCATTATACTGTTGATTATCATGGTGTAGTCATGAGAGATTTACATAGACTATTAGTTGAAATCTATCATAATCCTATTGTTACAATATTTTATGTGGCCAGTATGGGTATTTTAGGTTTTCACATTACTCATGGTTTGCAAAGTGCATTTCAAACATTAGGGTTTAACCATAAAAAATATACACCAATGATTAAAGCTACATCTTTCTTTTTAGGATGGGGTTTAGCTGTTGGTTACAGTGCAGTAGTAATTTTCACAGCAATGCAAAAGGTGGTATAAGATGTTGGATTCAAAAATACCAAAAGGCCCACTTAAAGATAAATGGACCAATTATAAAAATAAATGTAAATTGGTAAACCCAGCAAACAAACGTAAGCATAAAATAATTGTTGTTGGTACTGGTTTAGCCGGTGGAGCAGCAGCTGCATCTTTAGCAGAACTTGGTTACGAGGTCTCAAGTTTTTGTATTCAAGATAGCCCAAGAAGAGCACATAGTATTGCTGCACAAGGTGGTATCAATGCTGCTAAAAACTATCCAAATGATGGCGATAGTGTTTGGAGACTATTTTATGACACTATTAAAGGTGGAGATTATAGATCAAGAGAGGCTAATGTTCATAGATTAGCTGAGGTTAGTAATAGCATTATTGATCAATGTGTTGCTCAGGGTGTACCTTTTGCTCGTGAATATGGTGGTCTTTTAGACAATCGTTCATTTGGTGGTGCACAAGTATCTCGTACTTTTTATGCAAGAGGGGCAACGGGTCAACAATTGTTGCTTGGTGCATACTCTGCTTTAATGAAAGAAGTGAGTAAAGGTACAGTTGAGTTATATACTAGACGAGAAATGCTTGAGCTTGTATTAGTAGACGGTAAAGCCCGTGGTATTGTTGTAAGAAACTTAATTACTGGTGATATTGAAACTTACGCTGCTGATACTGTTGTTTTAGCAACTGGTGGATATGGTAATGTATTTTACTTATCAACAAACGCTATGAATAGCAACGCAACTGCGGCATGGAGAGCACACAAAAAAGGTGCATATTTTGCAAACCCTTGTTATACACAAATTCATCCAACTTGTATTCCTGTGTCTGGTGAGCATCAATCAAAACTTACTTTGATGTCAGAGTCTCTAAGAAACGACGGGCGTGTTTGGGTTCCTAAGAAAAAGGGAGACAAACGAAAAGCAATTGATATTCCAGAAGACGAAAGAGATTATTATCTTGAAGAAAAATATCCTTCTTTTGGTAATTTAGTACCAAGAGACGTTGCTTCAAGAAACGCAAAACTTGCTTGTGATGATGGACGTGGAGTTGGCGAAAGCGGACTTGCTGTATTTTTAGATTTTAAAGATGCAATCAATAGACTAGGCGAAGATACTGTTCGTGGTAAATACGGCAATCTTTTTGACATGTACGAGCGTATTACAGACGAAAACCCATACAAAGTACCAATGCGTATTTTTCCTGCTGTTCATTATACAATGGGTGGTTTATGGGTTGACTATAACCTAATGAGTAACTTACCTGGACTTCATGTTTTAGGTGAGGCAAACTTTTCAGATCATGGTGCTAATAGACTTGGTGCTAGTGCTTTGATGCAAGGTTTAGCTGATGGTTATTTTGTAATACCATATACTATTGGTACATATTTAGCTGATACAAAACTTGAAAAGGTTGATACAACTCATCAAGCTTTTAGAGACGCTGTWAAAGAGGTAAACGACCGAACTCAAAAATTTCTAGATATCAAAGGTACAAGATCAGTAGATAGTTTTCACAGAGAGCTTGGTCTTGTAATGTGGGAATATTGCGGAATGGCAAGAACCGCAGAAGGTCTAAAAAAAGCACTTGAAATTATTCCTAAAATTAGAGAAGAGTTTTATAAAGATGTTTATGTAACTGGTACGGGCGAAGAATTAAATCAAGAGTTAGAAAAAGCTGGCAGAGTAGCTGATTTTTTAGAACTTGGTGAGCTTATGTGTAGAGATGCACTAGATCGTTCTGAGTCTTGTGGTGGGCATTTTAGATTGGAGTCTCGTACAGAAGAGGATGAAGCATTGCGTAAAGATGATGAATTTTCTTTTGTTTCTGCATGGGAGACTCCAAAAGATGGTTCAGAGCCAATTTTACACAAAGAAGAGTTGATTTTTGAAAATGTTGAACTCACTCAAAGGAGTTATAAATAATGAGCGCTGAAAGAGAGTTAAACTTAACTTTAAAAGTTTGGAGACAAAAAAATACAGCTGCAAAAGGTGGTTTTGAAACCTACCAATTGAATGGTGTATCAACGGATTGTTCATTTTTAGAAATGTTAGACCTTTTAAATGAAAACCTAATCAAACAAAGAAAAGACCCAGTAGCAATTGATCATGATTGTAGAGAGGGTATTTGTGGAATGTGTTCATTAGTTATTAATGGAGTTCCTCATGGGCCAAGACAAGAAACAACAACTTGTCAATTACACATGAGATCATTTCAAACAGGAGATACAATTTTTATTGAGCCATGGAGAGCAAATGCTTTTCCTGTTTTAAAAGATTTAATCGTAGATCGTACTGCTTTTGATAGAATCATCTCTGCTGGTGGGTATGTATCAGTAAATACTGGTGGTACACCAGATGCGAATGCACTTCCTATTTCAAAAGAAGTGGCAGACCTTGCTTTTGATATGGCTCATTGTATTGGTTGTGGTGCTTGTGTAGCTTCTTGTAAAAACTCATCAGCAATGTTGTTTGTTGCTGCAAAAGTTTCTCAATTAAGTTTATTGCCACAAGGACAAGTCGAAGAAGATAAAAGAGTTATCAATATGGTAACTCAAATGGACTCTGAAGGTTTTGGTAATTGTACCAATACTGAGGTGTGTGAAGCTGTATGCCCAAAAGGTATTACTATTGATAGTATTGCTAGATTAAACAGAAAGTACTTGAAAGCTACATTATCCTCTAATTTTTAGTTAAAAGCTAAAAATTAAGTTGATTAATTGGTTTCTTTTGAGATACTAATAAATAATATACCCAAAGTTTAAAAGCTTTGGGTATTTTTTTATCATTTTTAAATTATATAAAAAAGAAGTTACAAATGGGTATGAGACAATATAAAAAAATAAGAGATCAAACAAGAAAACTGACCCCAGAATCAATGAACTGGAAAGGAAAGTTTGTAGCTGAAATTCCTGAAGGAAAGGCTCTAATTTCTGGAGCATATCCAAATATTGAATGTGAAGTTGAATTTGGTCGTTATAGTAAAAAAGGAATCATAGCTCATCCAACTGAGTTTGAATCTATCCCAGACTATGCAACAAAACCGTTATGCGAGCATTTTAAAAGTTGTGGTGGTTGTACTCTTCAACATATAAACCTTGATACTCAATGTGAGTTAAAGCGTGAGTTATTTTTAAGTGAATGCTCTGAACTTGATTTTATTAAAAAGTATTCAGATAAAATAAAAATTATAAAATCTGATGATGAAATGTATTACCGAAATAAAATGGAGTTTACTTTTCAACAAGAAAAATGGGGAGATAAACACTTTGGGCTACATGAAGAAGGACGCTTTCAATCTATTGTAAATTTAGATGTATGTCATTTACATTTAAAGATAATGCAGGAGGTTTTTGCAATAGTTAGAGATTGGTTTTTTGAGTCAGAAGTGAGTGGATATAACCCTTGGTCACATCAAGGTATAATGAGACATTTACTATTAAGAGCTTCAAAAAATACGGGTTCTGTGCAGGTCAACTTTATCTGTAACTCTACTTATGATGAGGTACCAAATTTAGATGAGTTAATTGAAAAGTTAAAAAAAGAATGCTCTATATCTAGCATTTATTTTGTAGAAAACAGAAGCCTAAGTGATGCAGTTATTTTTGAAAATGTCACTTTAGTTTATGGAGATGAATATCTAATAGAAACAATTGCCCATAAAGAGTTTGAAGTAGCTCCTCAAGCATTTTTTCAAACAAATTCAAGTGGAGTTTTTATACTCTACTCAAAAATTAAAGAATTGCTTGAAAATGAAGGAGCCTTGGGTGGTAAGCTAATTGATTTTTATTGTGGAGCAGGGACTATAGGTATATTTTTAAGTGATTCATTTAAAGAAATTATTGGTATAGATGAGGTTGCTGAGGCCATTGAAAATGCCAAAAAAAATGCCAAAAGAAATAAGCTTGAAAATACAAGATATATTGCTCAAAAAGTAGAAAAATTAATTGAAACTTCTGATTTACAAAATGCAGATGTATTAATTGTAGACCCTCCAAGAGTAGGATGTCATCAAAAAGCTCGTAACTTAATTAAACAAATTGATGCAAAATATATTGTGTATGTAGCTTGTAATCAACAAACTTTACAAGAAAATTTAGTTGATTTTTTAGCTCAAGATAAATATGAAATAGTTGATATGGTTTTGGTGGATATGTTTCCACAAACTGGACATTTAGAGTCTGTTACGCTTTTAAAAAGAGTTGCATAAGGTTTAAATAATTGTTTTTAAGAGCTTTCTTTCATAAAATCAAGGCCAGATTTAAAAGTAAATCTCCAAGCTTGCTCCACTTTATTATTAAACTTAGGGTCAAGAGATTGGATAGTTTTGATTAAGGTATCCATCCATAAATCATATTGGTCTTTTCTAATGTTTAATTTTTTATGAACTTGTGTCAGTTTTTTAAGAGAGCTAGTAGGTAATTGGGAGCTAGCATAAGAGATCAAATATAATAAAGACATACGTAGCATCTTTTTTTGATTTTGCATCTCTACATTTTCAAAAAGCTCTTTGATTTCATCTGAACTATCAAGAAAGTTTTGATAAAAAAGAGTTAAAAAAGCGTCTTGGTGGGCATCTATACGATCCCAGCTATTGTTAAATATTTCTTGAGAGTTTATCATTTTATAATTTGCCTAGTAAAAATTTGGGCTTAGATGAAAATGATACAACAGTTTTTAATTGATACCAAGAAAAAAGACTAGAAATATTTAGCGAAAGAAAAGAAAAGCCTAGAATAACTTCTAGGCTTTTAAAATTTTAAATAAATTTACGGTATAAACTGTAAAATTTCAGCAATTTGATCAACAGTAGTGCCAGAAAATTGGGCATCTAAGTCACTTGCAACTTTAATTTGCACATTAGCTTTAGTACGATCACCTTTTACAAAGTAAGCATAGGCTAAAAGCGCGTGTGCTTCGGCATTAGAAACTCCAATATTATACCTATCAAAAAAAGTAAAATTTGAGTTATTAGGGTCGATACCTTCTAAGACAGTAACAGCTTCTGAAATTTCTTCTTTTGTACCTTTTGAGATTAATGCTCCAGCTAGTCCAACTCGTGCTTCTGGTTGATTAGAGTTTTTAGCAAGTGCATCTCTAAAGCTTTGAATACCACTAGCAGATCCAGTTAATTTAACTTTTGACCACCCAATACCAGAGTGGGCATCAGCAAGTTCAGCACTTGATGCACTTTCTGTATTTAATGTTTGCAAAAAAGTCTGTTGCGATGAAGAGTAACTACCATCTTTAAATAGTGACCATGAGGTATTATTATTTTGTGTAGCACCAGATAAAGGTAAACCAAAATCACCATTAGCTCCATCTAGTGAATCACCACCAGGTGCAGCCCCACACCCCATAAGTATAAGACTAAGTATTAGAGTAAAGATTCTTAATTTTAACATCTTATTATTCCTTTAATTTAACACTGCAAATTTGAGTGTTTTTTTATAAGTTTTATTGTTATTTGTTAATTTAATTTTTAAAAAATATACGCCATTTTTTACAAGTAAACCTCTTGAGTTTGTTAAATCCCAATGATAGGTATCTTTATAGGCCGAAATATCTAGGCTTTCAGAGTAAACTTTTTGAGATGTTACATCGTATATATACATTTCGGCTGTTTGAGGGGCAAAATTTGTATATAAACGAAAAGAAAGTTCATTTTTTACAGGATTAGGAAATAGTTGAGGTTCAAAATTTGGTTTTGCACCAATAATTGCAATAGCTTTTGAGATAGATAAGTTACCTGATTTATCAAAAGCATAGAGTTTTGCTTCTTGATTATTTTGTTGAACTTTACTTAAGCTAAAGCTCATAGTTTTATTATTTATATTGTATTTTGCCTGAATTTTATTGTTATCTACTAATAGGTAAGATTTATTAAAATCAACACCAGAGCCAAAGTCTCTTACATAAAAGTTTAAGGATTCTTGGTTTTGATTTTTTATATGGTCAATGCTAGGGGCTTTTTGGTCTCTAAAAAAAGCCATTGGGCCTAAATAATTTGTTGTGGCTATCCATGAAGAGCTGATTTCACTTTCTTTAACTGAGGTGAAGTTCCATTTGTTATTATGGTAAATGTATAAATCTACTGGATCTGTAGAGTTTCTTTTTGGCTTTTTAGAAAGTCCTTGAATAGTTGATCTTTGTTTTAGCTTTATATTTTGTATAAATGAAGGTAGTTCTTCAACGTATTCAAGCTCTGTTTCTTTAGGGAAATTAATAATATCTGAGCTAGGTAATAAAACAGGAGTATTATTATTAATAGAATCTTGACTAATGGCTACTCTCATTTTTGAATTAGAAAGAATACTTAATTTAGAGGCTTGAATGACAGATGTTGGCATAGGGATGATTCGGGTTGAATGATTGCCAAACTCATCAATACCTGAAACTTTTAAAGAGAATGAACCAAAGTTAGTCAAAGACATATGAAAAGATGCAGCAAATGCAGAGGCTGTTAATCTTAAAGGAGTAATAGCTATTTCTTGATTGTTATTTTTTAAAACAACGATAGAAGGTAAAGCAGGGATATCTAAGTTTTGACCAGCTACCTCTTTTGTAAAACCTTTAATTACAAAAGTTAATGCATATTTATCAATAGGGTTAACAAAAAATTTTACATGAAAATATGGACCTTTTTGTATTTCAAAAAGATTGAGTCCCGAATTAATAATATCAAGTGGATTGTGTGCTAAATCAAATCCACCTTCAATTTTTAATTTTACAAAACCAAGTAGGTTTTGATTGATATTTTGATCATTTAAATCAAGTCGTACAATTAAAGTATTAGCATCAAAATTTAAAATAGGAATCTCAAAAGTTGGTATGCTTGGTTGATCTACTGACTGTAAAAATACTTTAGGTAGGTTATTAGGGTCCATATCTTCTGAAAACTGAATTAAAAAATTAGTAACACCTTGGGTTATTCTGCCTTGAGACTCTGGGCTTGGGTCCTGAATTTGAATAGATGAAACTTTAGGGTTAGTATGATCTATTGTAAAAGAGTGATTAAGAGTGGAGATGCCTTTATTGTTAAAAGAGTCTAAAGCTTTAATATTCCAAAGATAGATCCCCTCACTTTCTCCAAATGTTGCTAAATTAATTTGAAGGTTTGTTGTATCACTACGAAAAGTTTGTCTGTTTTGATTAGGGGTAGTAATTTCAACTTCATAAGAGATGGCATTTTCAATAGGAAGCCAAGAAAAATTAATAAAATGTGCGTTGGTTGATAAATTATTAGCAGGAGTAGAAATAGAAGGGATTTTTAACTCATTGGCTAAAAAAGTAACTTCAAATCCATAATCTCTAAAGTTACCGGCTGTATCATAAGCTCTAAAGGTGATGAGTGCTTTGGTTTCTTGTCGAACCTTGAGTTTAAGCATATAACTAAAGCCTCTAAATGCAGGGTTTAAATCTTGAGGTTGTAGGCGTGCTGGCTCTAAAAAAGTAGGGGTAAAATCTAGTAAAGTTGATTGAGGAACCAAGTTTTTGATAGATTCAACTTTAATTTCGACCCTATCCATTTCAGAGCCTATATCTCTTGCTTTTCCAAACAAGTAGTATTCACCTTTAGATAAAATCATATTATTCTCTAAATTCTCTGCTATTAAAACAGGATTGATTGTATCTAAGGTAAAGGTTGATGAGGTTACTCCACTTGAGTTTCCTGCTTTATCAAAAGCTTCAACTTCGATATCGTATCTACCATCTCCTGAGCCATCATTTGGTAAACTAGTAGTTGCACCATTAGCATCTACAATCTCAAGTAATAGTTTACTAACTCTTTCTTCTGGAATAGTTTCAAATCTTAATCTTGATGTTACCTCGACTCTGTTGCTTTCATCGACTTTAAATAGCTTGATAATTGACTTTTCTAAATCAACATCAGATATTTCAACATCAAACCTTGGTAAACAGTCTTTTAAAATAGCTGAAATTTGAGAAAGATTTTTAGAGACAGTTTGATTATTAGCAGGAAAAACACCCTCCACAGTAGGAGAGCAATTATCATAAGTAAAAACACAGATATGATCTTTTGTTAAATTGCCTGCTAAATCAAAAATTTGTGACTCAATCGAGTATTTACCATCTTTACTTGCATCTGTAGGTAGCTTTTGGTTTAAAGTATAGCGCATGGTTGATGGAGAAACTGTAGTTTTGATACCTGTTAAAACTTGTGGTATTTCTCTAATATTTTTGACAATTAAAGTAGACTTTTCAACATCAAATTGTTCGTGGTCTACTGTAACTTCAACAAAGTGATTGGCTGCATCAGAAAAAGGAGAGGTACCTGATTTTATAAACCCACCATTTTCTGGATTACAAGAAACTCTATCTTCTGTAATGGATGTTGTATCAAATAAATATAAAAAAGTTTTTTTAGGGGCTAAATTTTCGGCATTATCTTTGACTTGCACTTCTAATTGATAGTTGCCTTCTTCAATAAAATCTTCTTGAGGGATTATGTCTAAAGTTACCGGGTCAAATTGTACTACAGTAAAACTAACGTCAGCTCCCTTAGGATTTTTTAAAGAAATTACAGATTCAAATAGGTTTACACCAGAGCTTTTATCTTCAGGGTTTAGAGGTAGGTCTTCAAAAATAACTCTAATTAACTCAGGAGTTTTTGAAAGGGTCGTGAGTGCTTTTGGAATTGTTTCTCTAGCATTAGGTGGGACTGTATCAACAACAACAATATCTTTTAAAGAAAACTGTATTTGATTACCTGCTTGATCTGCTCCTCCTTCAAGACGAATAGACATAGGGCCATCTTGATTTTGTGAGATAGCAAAACTATACTCCCAAAATACTCCGCCTCCTCCAAATAAGCCCGCAGCAAACTCACTACCACCCTTTGGAATAATAAATAAGTTTGGTGCAGAGACAGAAGGTTCGTTTAAACGAATTTGCATCCGAACAGAGGTAGAAGGTACAAATATAGGTGGATTTAATTGAGGTACAACGACATTATTTAAACGTACTTCTTCAACAATAGGAGATAAACTATCTTTGATAAATGTAATACGAGATAAAGAGGTTTCTGAACTGTTACCGACCTCATCTTCTGCTCTTAGCTCTATGATGTGTTGTCCATCAGGAAGATTTTGAATATCTGCTTGTACATTAAAACGACCCGTACCTACTTCTATTTCTAGTGGAGAGTTAGGAGTAAAATCTATGCCAGATGGACCAATAAAGTATAGTTTTGGTTTTAAAACGTTTTCAGTGTTTTTATCGGGTTCGGTGATTCCATCAATAGATATTGAAGGGCCTTTAGTAAGTAAGGTACCTGTTGGTGAAGGGCTAATAATAATTGGAGCATTAGGAGGAGTTAAGTCAAGCTCGATACATCCAATGGCGATAAGAGGGCCAGCAAATATAGGAGTATTTGAATTAACTGCTTGAGCAGAAAAACAATGAGTACCTTCTTCTGACATATTTAAAGTGTGAGAAAATTGATCGCCACTTTTTAAACTAGAAACTTCAGAGTTTAAAAAATCATCCATAAAAAATTTAACTGTAAAAGGATTTACAGTTCCAGTGACTGTTCCTTTGATTAAAACCCCAGAATGACCAGTAAGGCTTCCACTTGGTGGAACAAGCTCAAGATTAACTAAGGTTACATCTCCGCCCTGTCTTCTTGTAACAGGACCAATGGTTTCTCGGTCACTTTCGTGACCAAGTGGATCGGTTGCAATCATAAATAAATCTCTGGATTCCCCAAAGGCTAAGCTTGAAACGTCCATAGTTGCTATAAAATTAGAGTTAGGTTGGATTAGTCCTCCACCTATTATAACCCTATCATCGGGGTCATTACTTTCTGGAGGTATTACATAAAAGACCGTGACACTTCCAGCGGTTTCTGGTTTATCTGTACCTCCTGCATCAGAATTATCTACGTTTCCTGTTAGTTGAAAAGTTGTAGTAAAAACAGTAAGTGGAAAAGCTGGGTTTGTGATATCTAAATTAGGAGAATCAGGTCCAATAGTATCTGAGATAATTTCTAAAGTTGGTAACCCAAAAATTAAATCAGAACCTGTGACCTCTCTACCGATTACAAAAATTTTGTTTAAAACTCTATCACCAGAGCATAAAACAACAACATGAGTACCAGAGGTTGGTAAATTATTGGCAGGAAGACTTAATAATGATTTGTTAAAATCACATGGGCCTTCTCTAACAAAAGTTAGCTCCATTTGTTGAGGAGTGTCTATTTGTATAACAGTAAAGCGGGTATCAACAAATCCGCCTGTTATTTTTAGGTCAGGTGGTTCTAAGGATAGAGCAATTGATTGAATTGTTGCTTGTGAGTTTGTTAAACACAAGATAATCAATAAAAAAATATGTAAAATATTTTTATAAATCATTTATTAATGAGCCTTTAAGTCCTTTATTTGGTTGAGGCTGAATTTAGATAATCTAAACTTACAGACTCTACCATTTAAAGTTATCGGTAACTTACATGAAAAGCTAACAAAAATCACTACATTTAGGCTATTTTTGTTTAAAAAGTGTCGTAGAGTCTTTATTTGAAAGAAAGTTATTTTGATTTTAAGAGCTAAATATTTATATAAACATTAGGATTAGCAAAAGAATTAATGTTATTATATTTTCATTAAAATTAATTTCTTAATGCTAATTTTGATAAAGGGGGCATATGGACTACGTTTATAGTAAAAATGATTACAATTTAGAAATTGAAATCCCTGAAGTTTTTAATTTAGAAGCATTGGACTCTTTAAGAGTTTTACTCTTAAAACTAATTGATAAAAATATAAAAAATGTGAAATTTTATTGCTCTCACTTAATATCAATTGACGGTAATGGCCTTACCTTTTTTTTATCTTTGGCAAAGTATTTAAGGATTGTTTTTATAAATATTTTATTATCTTTTGAAGAATTAAATGAAAATGTATTTAAGCTTTTAATGATTGCTAGGTTACAAAGTTTTTATAATTTATCTATGGCTGAGAAATAAGAAATATTATGTATGATGATGATTTTATAGCAGAATTTATTAATGAGTCTAAGGAGCAACTTAGTACTATCATTGATGATATATTAAAACTTGAAGAATGTTTTGCTGAAGTTGATAATGGGCTAATCAATAAAATTTTTCGTACAATTCACTCCTTAAAAGGAGCGAGTGGTTTTTTGGGTTATGATAATATGACTGAAATAAGTCATGCCTTTGAGACTCTTTTGTCTAAAGTACGAGATAATACTTTAAATTTATCTTCTAATTTAATTGATTGTTTTTTAGGGGCTGTAGATCTTATAAATATCATGTTGAATAATATTTCTAATTGCAGAAATGTTTCAGTAGTAAAACAAGTAAAATTATTAGAATCTTTTTTAGATGATAAGCCTCCAAAAACTAATAAAAAGCTAACTACTGAGTCTTTGTGTGAAAAAATAAAAAACAGGATTTAATTCGTATCCCTACTAAGCTGCTAGATGAATTGATGTATAGAAGAAATAGTTTTTAAATATGAATCTTAAGTATGAACTAAAAAAAAATAATAAAAGATTTAGAAATTCTATTGAAAAGACTATAATGAATTTTTAAACTTATTTAAACTTAAAAGAGAACTCATGGAAGAAGTAAAAAAAATAATAGTTGTTGATGATAATGCCTTGATTCGTAAGGTAATCGTTAGAATTTTAAATCAAAAAGGTGGTTTTGAGGTTCAAACAGCTGACTCTGGTTTAGAGTGTTTAGAAAAAGTAGATGAGTTTCAACCAGATTTAATAATTTGCGATATTATGATGCCGGGTATAGATGGTTTTGAAACTTGCCGAAGATTAAAAAAGAGCCCTACAACTACCCATATACCAGTTATATTTTTAAGTGCTATGAATGAAACAGCTGATAAAGTTCAGGGTTTAGAAGAAGGAGCTGTTGATTATTTAACAAAACCTGTTCAAAAAGCGGAGCTTTTAGCAAGAATAAAAACTCATCTTACTATATCTTCACTTAGAAGGTCGCTAGAGTCTTCAAAAGATGAATATAGGGGACTTGTTCATGTCATGTGCCATGATATGGGCAATTATTTAACTTGTGTCCATGCTTATGGTGAACTATCTAAAACAATCAAAAATAAAAACTATGCTACCTTAGAAAAGTATAATGATCGAATGTTTGTAAGCTCTGAAAGAGCTATTAATTTTTTAGAAAAAATAAAAGAATTTGAAGCAACCAAAGATGCAAAAGTTAGTTTAAAATTAAATGAATATAATTTGCTTGATATGCTGCAAGAGAGCCAACTGGTTTTTGAAAATAAGTTAATGGCAAAAAATGTAGAGTTAGATTTTTTGGGTGTTGATATGAGTCACATTGTAAAAGTAGATCGTGAATGGTTTGTTTTAAGTGTAATGAATAATTTAATTTCAAATGCATTAAAGTTTTCTTTTGAGGGCGGAACTATTTTTATCTCTTCAACAGTAGAAAATTCAAAATTGACTCTTTGTATAAAAGACGAAGGTATAGGCATGGTGAAATCAGTTTTAGATAAAGTATTTAAGACTGATACTACAACTTCTATTAAAGGTACATCAGGTGAAAAAGGTACTGGTTTTGGAATGCCTCTTGTAAAGCGATGGATGCAAAAGTTTGAAGGATCTATTGATATTACAAGTAAGCATCAGTCAGAGTTTACTACAGATCATGGTACAAGCATTTATTTAAGTTTTCCTATTTAACTTTTTGATTTTACAATTACAAAATATAGCTTTATCTTTTTCTACTGAATTGATCTCAATTAAAAACTTTTCTTTTGAAGAGGGTTTACATTGCATTTGGGGAGTTTCAGGTTCGGGTAAAACTAGTTTTTTGAAGATGCTTTCTGGTAGAGCTTATGGTTCTGATTTAAAGGGTATTTTTTTAGTAGATTCTAATAGTTATACTCTTAGCTCTGAACAAGATATGGCTTTATATAATCAAAAATACATCAGTGCAATGTATCAAGATAGCTTTTTAATAGATGATTTTAATGTATTAGAAAACTTATTACTCCCTTTTTACTTAGAAAAACAAAACTTTGATAAAATTAAATATGATCAATTAATAAAAGCTTTAGAAATAGAGCATTTAGTAAAGAAAGAAATTCATCAAATATCTAGAGGAGAGGCTCAACGAGTTCGTTTAGCCCGTTCTTTATTGTTTGCACAGAAAATATTAATTTTAGATGAGCCTTTAGTATATTTGGATAAAAAAATGAAATCTATTTGCTTTGATTTAATTTGTCAAACTATAAAAAATAAGAAGTTGATAGCCTTTTTTTCAACTCATGATCAATCGCTCAAAGAAAGTAAAGAGTTTTCTTTCATATTAAATTTTGATGATGGTTTACATTTATAAAAATTCTTGAGCTGTAGAATATCAATTTATGTAAGTAGATGATAAAGTAGCTGACTACAATTAATAGTGCCCATTTAAAAATATTTTCATATCTATGAAAAAAGGATGTACATGTATAAAACTCTATTGTTTTTTCTATTATTAAGTACCAGTTTTTCGCAAACAAGTACTACAAGTATTTTTAAATCCCAAGAGGGCTTTAGCTTTCTAGTTTTAGTTACTTTATGCTCTTTGATTTATTACTTTATTCGACAAGCAAAATCAGGTAAAAAACTTTGGATTCGTCGAATCCCTGCTCTTGCATCTGTAGAAGAGGCCGTAGGTCGAGCAACAGAAATGGGTAAAGCTTGTGTTTTTATACCGGGTATTATGGATATTGATGATATTCAAACACTTGCTGGTTTAAATATACTTGGTAGTGTTGCTCGTAAGACAGCCGAGTATGATACAGAGCTAAAAGTACCTGTTGCAAAATCTATGGTTTTAAGTACAGCACAAGATGTTGTTAAAGAGGCATATTACAGAACAGGTCATCCTGATACTTTTAATGAAAGTAATATCCAATTTGTGACCGATGACCAATTTGCTTTTGCTGCTAGTGTCAATGGTATGTTAGTTCGTGAAAAACCAGCTGCTATTATTATGCTTGGTACTTTTTATGCAGAGTCTCTTTTAATTGCAGAAACTGGTAATCATATCGGAGCAATTCAAATTGCAGGTACAGCAGAAACATCACAATTACCATTTTTTGTGGCATCTTGTGATTATGTTTTGATTGGCGAAGAGCTATTTGCTGCTAGTGCTTATTTGTCAAATGACCCAATGCTACTTGGTTCTTTAAAGGGGCAAGATTATGCAAAAATGCTATTGATGATATTTATTGTTTACGGTCTTTTAGCAGAGCTTTCTATTCGTTTATTTTATTTTCCTGAGTTTTTAAGCTTACTTCAATACATTTAATTATAATTTACAAACAGATAGTTTTTAACTATTAAACTACGGAGAATTTTCAATGAAACGAGAAATTCCTTTAATGATTACATTTTTAACTTGTTCAATATTATTATTGCAATTTATATTAGACTTTCCTATTTTAAATAAAATGGCGATTTCTATTAATGATAGTACAAGTATTGTAGCAACCTTTGCCATGGTGCTTGGTCTTGCCAGTTTGGCAAGTGTTCATATTAATAAAATTTACAGAAAAAGAAGAGATTGGGGCTATTCAATTATTTTGATGTTTGGTTTTCTTGTTACTCTTTATTTGGGTTTTTTATACGGAGTAGATAAAGATTACACAACTAATATATCCAAAGCTCAATATGAGGCCTTTTCTTTAGAAAATAGTAAGTTTATTAAAAAAGGTGAAAAAGAACGCCACTCTTTATCTATTCAAACAAACTTTTATTTCACAAGAAACACTGAAAAAGTTTTAATTACAAAAGACATCTATAAGCAGTTAAAGTCTGAAAATATTTCAACCATTGAAGAAAAAACCTATAGAATTAGTAATCAAAATAAACTATTTTATACATTAATATTTGAAAATATTTATGACCCCTTACAAGCAACAATGTTTTCATTATTAGCCTTTTTTATGGCTTCTGCTGCATTTAGAGCATTTAGAGCTAAATCTTTAGAGGCTTCGTTATTACTTATATCAGCCTTTTTAGTAATGATGGGAAGAGTACCTATTGGAGAAATGTTGGGGAGTTTATTTGGTTTTGATGCATTGTTTCCAGAGATGTCTAATTTTATCATGAATGTATTTAATACAGCAGGGCAAAGAGCAATTATGATTGGAGCAACGTTAGGTATGATTGCATCATCATTCAGAATGTGGATTGGGCTTGAAACTGAGCATTTGGGTAGGGATTAATTATGCTTGAATTTTTAAAAAACTTAGATAGACGATACATTTTTATTTTAATTGCTTTTAGTGTAGTGATTCCTTTAATGGTTCCTTTGGGTTTACCTCTAACCCCAGGAGCAGAAGCTACTAGCATGTATAAATTGATTGATGGGCTAAAAGAAGGCTCAAAACTAGTAATATCATTTGATTATGATCCTGCTTCAAAAGCTGAACTTCATCCTATGGCTGAGGCTATTTTACATCATGCTTTTCGTAAAAAGCTTAAAATTTTTGCTATATCTTTATACCCAGCAGGTCCATCTATGGCCAGAAATGCTTTTGAAAAACAATCAAAAGGTACAGGTGCCATTTATGGTAAAGATTATATAAACTTAGGTTTTTATTATGGACCGAATACGGGTTTTAATCAGGTTGCAGTATTTTCTGAAAACATCAAAAATGCTTTTCCTGTTGATGAGCGAAAAGTCTCTGTAAATGACTATGAAATTATGGATGGTTTTAATTCTTTAAAAGATGCTAATGCTTTGATATCTATTAGTGCTGGTGACCCTGGTGTACCTGCTTATGTTTCTGTTGCAAATGCAATTCATAAAATAAAGGTTGGAGCTGGTGTAACCGCTGTGAGTGCTCCAAAGTTTTTTTCTTATATGGATTCTGGGCAAATTTTTGGTTTACTTGGTGGACTTAAAGGTGCTGCTGAGTACGAAGTATTAGAAGGTATTAAAGGTAAGGGTTTATCTGGAATGGATGCCCAATCAATGGCCCACCTTGTAATTATTTTATTAATTATTTTGTCTAATATTATTTATATCATTGAGAAAAAGGACTAGGGGTATAATATGTTTGAACATTTATCTATTATTTTTGCAGGTTTTTTAACTCTTTGTATTTTTTCATTTTTATATAAAGATAATCCATTTTATCGTTTTGCAGAGCATTTGTATGTAGGAGTTTCGGCTGGTTATATGATGGCTCGTGGGGTAAGTGATGTAATGGTAAAAAAGTTAATTAATCCTTTGCTTTTTACTCCTCAAGGTACAGAGGTAGATTACAGCCTGATTATACCGATTACATTGGGTCTTTTTATGATTTTAAAGCTTGTTCCTAAAGTTGATTGGTTATCAAGGTGGGCTATAGCATTAATTGTTGGGGGGACTATAGGTTTGTCTATGACAACTCGTTTTAAGTCAGATGTTATTTTACCAGTAAAACGAACCGTTGAAGCAATAAAAAGCAAAGAAATAACTTATGTCTCAATTAATAAAATGCAATCTAATATTGATCTACAATTAGAATCTAGTGATATGAATCATGTAAATCAATTGAATAATTATTTAGTTTTAGAGGCGATGGCACTCAGAAATCTAATTAAAACAGATGGTGGCTTAGAAAATATATCGTCTTACTCTTTTGGTGAAATAGAAAAAAGATGGGAAAAGGCGAAAGGTTCAAAACTAACTTTAAATATTTATTTAGAGAGGTTAAAGTTTAAGTTAAAGTTATGGAAAGATATTTATGCTAATGCTCAAAGTGGTCTTTTAAAAAAACAATTAAATTTAAAACAATCAATTATACCTATATTTAAAAATGAAATAATAACACTTTCTTATAGTGAGTTAGACATGAAAGCCTATAAACTAGGTAAAGCTCTAAAAAAGGCTAAAAAGCTACAATTAAATTTAAAATCAAGTGAAGTGATTGTTAAATTAAAAATAGGACAACTATTAAATCAAATAGATCATTGTATTTTGATGAAATACCCTATAAAACCATCAAAAGAGGCTATAAGCAAATCTATGAAAGATCTTCAATCATTTCATAAAGTATTTAAAAGCTTGATGACTAAGTTTGATGGGTTAGAAGGCAGTCTATCAATGTATTTGTCTTCGACTAAGTTTTTTAAACTTTCGACAGAAAATGTTTTAATGAACATTAAGGCAAAAGAATTATTTGATGCAGAAGATAAATCATTTCAAGAAATTTTTGTAAAAAGTGACTTAGATAAAGAGTTTGATTCAACAGGTTTTGATTTATTTAAAAATCTAATTATTGCACTTGGCGTATTAAGTACTTTAATTTACTTCTTTTTTTCTACTGAACATAAAGGTGTGGTTGGTGCAGGGGCTAAAATTGGTATTTACTTTTTAATGATAACCTTTGGGGCCTCTTTTGGTTATACCATTATGGCTAGAATATCTCTTTTAATTGGTAGGATGGACTTTTTACTCAATAAAGTTAGCGGAGCTTTTCAAGCTCTTTGGTTTTAATATGAACTTAAAAATACAAGAGCAAAAGTTTTTAGAAACCGTAGCTTATCAAATATGTAAAAGACATTTTGAAGTAATGGCAATTTTTTTATTAGAAACTCATCGACCATTATCACTGGTTTTTTCTTCGATGGTTATTGTAATGACACCATTTTTGTCATTATTTTTAAAAGCTGATGAGGTTCATAATTTTGCAAGATTAATGGAAGATCGTGAAAATATAGACTATTTAATTCAACTCATAGAGAAAAAAGACTTTAACTCTTTAGAAGAAAACTCTAAAAAAAGCGAGGTCATTTAATGACTATTGATAAAAGTAAAATAAATAGAATCATAGCAACAGATTGTGGTAGCACAACAACAAAAGCAATTATGATTGAAAGAGTTGATGGGCATTTTAGACAAACCTTTCGTGGAGAAGCACCAACTACAGTTGAAGCACCATTAGAAGATGTAACTCATGGTGTTAGAAACTCTCTTAGAGAACTAGAAGAGTTGAGTGGTATTAAAATGCTTGATGATCAAGGCAATATTATCAAAGGCAATGACCCAGATAGGGGTGTTGATTTATATGTATCAACATCATCAGCTGGTGGCGGCTTGCAAATGATTGTCAGTGGAGTGGTCAAAGAAATGTCTGGTGAGTCAGCTGAGCGTGCAGCACTTGGTGCTGGTGCAATTGTAATGCAGACCCTAGCTGTAAATGACGGCTTACTCGCTCACGAAAAAATTGAAAGAATTAGATATTTAAGACCAGATATGATGTTACTTGCTGGTGGTGTAGATGGTGGTACTGTAAAGCACGTATTACAAATAACTGAAATTGTTGCTGCATCTAACCCAAAGCCAAGACTTGGTTTAAACTATAGTTTACCTGTTATTTATGCTGGTAATGTAGAGGCTCAAGATGAGGTTAAAAAGATTTTAGGTGAAAAGGTAGAGCTAGATATTTGTGAAAACCTAAGACCAAGCTTAGAGGAGGAGAACTTAGACCCTCCCAGACAAAAAATCCAAACTCAATTTTTAGAGCATGTTATGTCTCATGCACCTGGTTATCCAAATTTAATGAAATTAACTGATGTTGATATTATGCCAACTCCAGCCGCAGTAGGCATGATTATCAGGACGGTAGCAAAACAAGAAGATATGAAAGTAGTTGGAGTCGATATTGGTGGCGCTACTACTGACGTTTTTTCTGTATTTAAAAACTATGAAAACGGCGAAGATATTTTTAATCGTTCAGTATCTGCAAACTTAGGTATGAGCTATTCAATTTCTAATGTTTTTTCAGAGGCAGGGCTTGAAAACGTAATGCGTTGGGTTCCATTTGATATGGACGAAATCGAGCTTAGAAACACTGTAAAAAATAAAATGATTCGACCAACCTCTATACCGTATAGATTAGAAGACTTAATTTTTGAGCAAGCTATTGCTAGAGAAGCACTAAGATTGTCTTTTGATCAGCATAAAAGCTTGGCTGTTGGTTTAAAGGGTGTTCAAAAACAAAGATCTATCGGAGATATTTTCACTCAAAGCGAGTCAGGTAGTACCTTAGTAAATATGATGGAATGCGGTCTTGTGATTGGTTCTGGTGGAGTTTTATCTCATGCTCCATTGCGTAATCAAACCGCTTTGATGTTGATTGACTCATTTTTTCCAGAAGGCTTTACGAGACTTGCTGTTGATTCTATTTTTATGATGCCACATCTTGGGGTAATTTCGGAAGTTTTTCCAGAGGCTGCTAATGAGGTTTTTCAAAAAGATTGTTTAGTATTTTTAGGAACTTGTATAGCACCTGTTGGTAATGCTAAAAGCGAAGATAGCCATGTTATGAGTGTTACGATTAAGTATACAGATGGTAAAACAGATAGTTTTAATATGAAATCTGGTGAGTTAATTAAAAAAGATTTACCTAGTGAAGAAACTGCCATAGTAACTGTTAAGCCAAGCAAACATTTTAATATGGGTGCTGGCAAGGGTAAAACAGTAGAGAAAGAGGTTAAAGGCGGAAACGCAGGTTTAATTTTTGATACTAGAGGTCGTCCATTTACTATGTCTACTGACCCAATTACTCGGATAAATAAATTAAAAACTTGGTATAAAAACCTAGAAGTATATCCTGATTTTAAGGGAGCGTAATATGTCACAAGCTTATGTACCAAGTCTTGAGGTTGAAGAAAAAATAACCATTAGAAGAGAAAGGCGCTTACCTTTAAAGGGTGATATTAATGTAGAAGTTGGAGCGATAGTTTCTCAAGATACAATTGTTGCATCAACTTATCTACCAGGTAAACCAGTGCCTTTAAGTGCTGCTATTAAACTTGGGGTTTCAGCATCAGAACTTGAAGAATGTATGCTTAAAAAAGAAGGGGATACGGTTAAAGCAGATGAGATTATTGGTCTGGCCTATTCATTTTTTGGGCTGTTTAAAACTGCATTAGTCTCTCCAATTGATGGGACAATCGATTCTATTTCTCATATGTCAGGGCAAATTATTTTAAGAGAATCTCCTGTACCAGTTGAAATCAGCGCTTATATTTCGGGTAAAATAATTGAAATTGATGATGGAGATAGCGTTGTTATTGAAACAGAAGCTTCTTCTATTCAAGGTATTTTTGGAATTGGAGAAGAAAAAGTAGGAGAGATTAAAATTGTCTCTAAAGATAGGGGAGCCGTTTTAAAAGCATCAGATATAAAAGAAGAGCATAAGGGTAAAATATTAATTGCTGGTTCTTTAATGACTCATGAAGCCATTAAAAGAGCAAATGAAGTTGGTGTCATTGGTATTATTGCTGGTGGTATTAATGATAAAGACTTAAAAGAAATCTTGGGTTATGATCTTGGAGTTGCTATTACGGGCAATGAAAAGGGTACAACTTTAATTGTAACAGAAGGTTTTGGCGAAATTGAAATGTCTCCAAAAACTCATGCTTTACTTTGTAAACATGAAGGTAATCTTGCATCAATTAATGGGGCAACTCAAATTAGAGCAGGGGTTATAAGACCCGAAATTTTAATACCTCTTAGTGCAGATTTTCAATCAAGCGCTTCTTCAGAAGAAGGAAAGTCCTTAAAAATAGGCGCAGAAGCTCGTGTTATTAGAAACCCATATTTTGGTGAAATAGGTGAAATCATAGATTTGCCTTCAACTCCTTTTGTTATACCAACAGGAGCTAAGGTAAGAGTGGCTACTTTAAAACTAAAAGATGGTACAGAGTATAAAGTGCCAAGGGCAAATATCGAACTAGTTTAGTTTAATTAAAAAAGCCCCCAAGAAATTTTCTTGGGGGCTTTTTTAATGAGTTTAATATTCTAAAGCATTGTATAGGCTTTTAATATAGTTGGCGATACGATGAGATTGAAAATCTGTTTTTGAGACCTTAATGTTATTATTGAGTTTGTCCCAGATTTCAAGTGTTTCTTTTGAGTCTTTTTCTCCCGATTCTACGGTTTTGTAATCTCTTAGTAAGTAACCACCTGTTAGTATTAGACTGTTTCCAAAGTGTCTAAATCCTAAAAACTTTGGTGGAAGACTAGGGACTAAATCTAATTGTGACACTATTCGTTCAAGTCTGAGATTTCTTAGTATCACAGCACCATTTTTATTTGTAATTCTTGGTTGACCATAGGTAATAATATCTAATTTTTTAAAATTAAAATGCTCTAAATAAAGACCAAGTAATATAGCAACTCCACCGCCAAGTGAGTGACCTGTAATAATGGTTTTATATTTAGGATTTAAGTATTTGTTTGCTTTTGAATATAGCTCTCTAGTTGTTTGATAAAAACCTTTATGTACTTGTATATTTCTAGCCCATTTATCTTGGACTTTAAAAAACTTAGCGTCTTGAATCCAATTTTTAAGAGTAGTTGAGCCTCTTATGGCTATTGTTTGGGTTTGGTGTTGATTATCAATTAAGATAAAAAATTTTACTTCATTGATTTTTGTTGTATGAATAATAGCATGGGGATATCTAGCTTTAATTTGTTTGTTTGTTTTATCTGTAAGACTACAAAGTTCAGCATATTTTATTGCTTTTAAAATACGTTTTTTACTTATAGTTGGTTTAGCCGTAATTGTATAAATTTCTTTAAAATTATGAATTCTTTTATTTGAATCAGAAAATGAACTAGTTAGTAAAAAAGAAAGATAGAGTATTATGTATAAAATTTTCATATAGGCCTATGATATTACTTGGATAATAAAGAGTATAGTTTTTTGATGTAGTTTTTAATGAAGTGGCTTTTAATATTAACTTGCACTTCAATTTCTCCGCTTTCAAGTTGGTTCCAAACTTTTTGAACTTCTTTGGAGTCTTTTTTTGGCTTTTCAACAAAGTTATCAGTTAATGATGTGTTTTCACTTAGTTCAAACAAATGTCCAAAGTGTCTATAAAATAAAAACTGTGGGGGTAGCATAGTGACAATATCATCTTCATGTACAATTCTTTTTACATTGATGCCTTTTAAGAGGTGAGCGCCATCAGAGTTTGTGATTCTGGGCTGACCATATGTAAAAACTTTGATGTTTTTAAAAGAGTTTCTTTCAAGATACGACGCCATTAAAACAGCAGCTGCTCCACCGAGTGAGTGTCCTGCTATTGTTGTTTTATAGTGTGAAATTAAATGCTTATTGCTTATTTTATAAATTTCTCTAGCTACACTATAAAAGCCTGTATGGACGTCAGCACCTTTAGCCCAGGCATCTTCTTTTTTAAATATTTTGGCATTAGCGATCCAATTTTTGAAATTGCTTGAACCTCTAATAATTAAAGTTTGGTGTTTATTTCTATGGTCGATAGTTAGAAAAAGTTTGACACCATTTTTACTGCCGCTTCTGATGATAGCATTGGGGTAGATTTTTTTTATTTGCTCATTTGAACGGTTAGCTAACTGACACATTTCTGCATACTTTATATATTGTCTTAGCTCTTTCTTATTTTTTTGATCTTTTACATTTACTTGATATAGTTCATAAAAATTTTGTACTCGAATATTTTGATTTGCTGTAAACAAGCTAGATATTAGCAGAGTAGATAGTAAAAGAAAAAAAAGTTTATTTATCATGTAGGAGTCCTTGATTCGAGTAAATAGTATTATGTGTTTGAGTCTAAATTATAAGAGTTTGGTTAGGTATGTCAAGGGCTGTAAAACAAAAAAACCCTAAGATGTTTTCTTAAGGTTTTTAAATTTAGGATAGATTAATATTTTAGTAAACCATTAAGCCTTTTTAAGTAATTTATAATATTATGGCTTTTGATATTTGTTTGAACTTCGATTTCACCAGACTCTAGTTTTTTCCATGTGTCTATGGCTTCATCTGTATCTTTAGAATCTTCAATAAAGCTACCAGTCCAAGATTTATATCCGTCAAGCTCAAAGAGGTTCCCAAAATGTCTATACCCTGTAATAATTTTAGGAGGAAGTTTTGTTACAATATCATCAGCATGAGCAATTCTTTGAAGAGAAAAACCATTTAATTTTTTTGCTCCTCTTTTATTGGTAACTCTAGGTTGACCAAAACTTAAAACTTTTATGTTTTCAAATTTGAAATGCTCTAGGTATAAACCAACTAAAACAGCAGCAGATCCACCAAGTGAATGTCCTGATACTGTAGTACTATAATTTGGATTGAGAGAGCCTTTGATTAGACTGTAAACTTCTCTTGCAATATTATAAAAACCAATATGTACTTTTACACCCCTAGCCCATCTATCTTTTTTCTTAAATAATTTAACATTTTCAATCCAGTTTTTGAAGCCGTGAGAACCTCTAATAATTACATCTTGGTGCTGAATTTTTTTGTTAAACCTTATAAATACTTTTACATGATTTTTTTCACCCTTGAAAATAGCAGCTTTAGGATAAAGGCTATGGATAAATTTATCAGATTTAAAAGCTGCTTGACACATTTTAGCGTAATTAATTAGGCGTTGTACACTTTCTTTTTTTGTTTTATCGATAGTTTCAAGCTTATATAGTTTAGAAAAATTTTCTATACGTTTAGAAGGAGCAATAGCAAAAGCTGTTGAAATTAAAAAGGGAGTAAGTAAAAAGAAGATTTTATATATCATATGTAAGTCCTTATGAAAGTGCATAAATTTCAGCTAAATTAGTATAAAAATAAAAAAGGATGTGTCAATACTTAGAAAATATAAATTAATTAGAAAGAGTTTTGTATAAAGATAGTGATGACTAACATTATAAAACAAAAATAAATTATGTCAATCTTTGTCTTTGATATGGAGAAAACTTTGGATAGTCATTTTAATAAAAGAGCTTTTTAAAATTGAGTGCTGAGAATAGTTAAAAATGGTAGGATGACTTTTTAATATTTTTGTAAGGTTTCTTAGCTACTTGAGACAATAAAGTGGAAATCAGTGATGTTTTTTTAAGTTTATTAGATAACTGAGTAAATAAAAATAAGGATTATATGTTTACAGATTCTTTAAAAGTTATGTTTGGTCCAAAAAGACTTGGGCCATCTTACCCAACAAAACCACAGGTTTCAGATGATTTTGAAACAAATATTAAGAATTTATATATTATTGGAGATTTATCTGGTACTCCTTTAATAAAATTAACTTTAAATCAAGGTTATGACTTAGCTCATAAATTAAAAGAGAAACTAAAAAAAACAACTAAAGATGATATATATGATTTAATCATTATAGGTGCTGGGTGTGCAGGACTTGGGCTATTAAGAGAAGCCAATGAACTGGGATTAAAATCTTTGTGTATTGAAGCTACACAGAGTTTAAATACGATTAGAAATTTCACCAAAGGAAAACCGATTTTTTTAGAGCCTACAGAAGCTATTTTTAAAAGTGAGTGGGGCTTAACCGAAGGTACAAGAGAAACAATTTTAAATGAGTTTCAAACGGTTCTTGATAAACTAAATTTACCAATCAATGAATACGAAAAAGTTAGTGAAATAAAAAAAGCTTCAAACTACTTTGATTTAATTTCAGATAAAGGTAGCTATAAAGCAAAAATAGTAGTGTTGGCTATGGGTAAGTCAGGAAACCCAAGAAAAGCAAATGTACCAGGCGAGGTAGAGTATGCACAAAAAATTGAGCATAGATTAATTGATCCAGGTGATTATCAAGATAAAGATCTAGTGATATATGGTGGGGGAGATGTTGCTCTTGAGGCTGCTATTGCTTTATCAAATACAAATCGTGTGACTTTAGCAACTATAGACAAAGAGTTTGTGTTTCCTAAAAAAAGAAATATTGATCAGGTTTTAAATCTCCAAAAAGAAAATAAATTAAATATTAAAATGAATACTTTTTTAAAAGGAGTTGGCTCAGATCAGTTAGCTATGAAAACGGGTGATAATGAGGTTGAATCGATTAAATATGATGTAGTATTTGAAATGATAGGTGCTGAATTACCTCTTGGTTTTTTGAAAAAGGTGGGAGTTCGCTTAGAGTCTGACTGGTATCTAAGTAAATATATTTATTTAGCATTAAGCTTTGTTTTTATTTATCTCTTGTATGCTTGGAAAAAGGGAATGGCTCCTTTTCATTATGGGCAGTTTATAAATAATTTACCTTCTGTGCTTTCTGTACCTTCTTTTTGGTACTCTTTATTGTATACAGTATTAATGGTTGTTTTTGGTGTAAAAGCAATGAAACGCTGGAACCGTAACGGTAAAGATACCTACCAAACTTACCGCTTTATGAGTTTAATCTTTTTTCAGATAATTAGTTTCATAGGCATCGAAGTGATTTTAGCCATGATATCTCCTAAATATTATTGGAGAGCTTATGGTATTAATAATCCTTTCCCACTTTTATTTGATACATTTTACAATTGGACGGATAATGATCCAAAAATGGTGATGTATGCTTGTATTGGTGGCGGACTCTTTGTGACTTTTGTTGTTATACCTTTATTTGTAAGACGTAATGGTAAGCGTTTTTGTACATGGATTTGTGGTTGTGGTGGGCTTGCTGAAACCTTTGGAGATCAATGGAGACATTTATCACCAAAGGGTATACGCTCTCAAAAATGGGAGATGGTTGGTAATATTATTTTATTTTGGGCCTTTAGCTCTGCTTTTGTAATTTTGCTTATTTATCAAGGCAATACTAGTGATTCTGGTTTGTGGCATAAATCTTATGCTTTAGTAGTTGACTTTTGGTTAGTTGCTGTCATACCTGTTGCTCTATACCCATTTTTTGGTGGAAAGGTGTGGTGTCGATTCTGGTGTCCACTAGCAAAATATATGCAGGTTTTATCAGCTTGGTATTCTACTTTACAAATTGAATCAAATGATAAGTGTATTTCATGTACTCAATGTTCAACTTTTTGTGAAGTAGGTATTGATGTAATGTCTTTTGCAAAAAACTCTCAAGCTTTTGATAATACCAATTCATCTTGTATTCAGTGTGGAATATGTGTATCTGTATGTCCAATGGATGTTTTAAAGTTTTCTCATAAAGGCGAGAAAAAGAAATAAAGTAGCAGTTTTATTTATGCGAGCTACTATAATCCTATTTTCTTACTAAGCTTAATTTATTTAGAGTTTCATTCTTGCATCATTTAAAGCAGTTTTAAGCCCCTCTTCAATAACAGGGTGATAAAATGGCATTTGCAACATTTTATCGATTGTTAGTTTGCTTTGGTGTGACCATGCAAGCAAATGAGCAAGATGCTCCGCTCTTGGGCCAATCATTTCTGCACCTAAAAATAGATGGCTTGTTTTATCGAAAAATACATGTAATTCACCTTGATTTACAAGCATTACTCTACTTCGACCCTGTCCTTTAAATGAAACTACTCCGGTTACAAAATTTACTTTATTTTTTATTAGATTATCATAGCTTTCTGCTATTATAGCTAACTGGGGATTACAAAATGCTATTGATAATTTAGAGCGTCTGAATTTATTTCTAATATTTGGATATAGAGCAGCATTAGTGCCTGCAATTCTTCCTTCGTCGGAGGCTTCATGTAAAATTGTTAATTCATTGTTGGCATCACCAGCTATAAAAATATTCGAATTTGAGCATTGCATAGTGTGAGAATCAAAAATAGGGCGGCTTTTATTATCTAGTTGGATTCCTGTATTTTCGATTTGAATTTTATCAGTATTTGGAATACGACCTGTTGTAACTAAAACTTTTTCAAATGTTTCTTTTTGTGGGTTACCTGAATTGTCTAAATATTCAATTTCCACTCCAGAAGGAACAACTTTCATGTTTTTAATGGTTGAAGAGTGTTGTAAGTTTAGTTCTTTAGATAAGATTTTTTTAGTTAAACTTTTAAGGGTAGGAGCTGTCAAAAAACCGACTCGTCCACCTCGACCAAAGATAGTAGTTTTGACATTAAGTCGATGTAATGCCTGTCCAAGCTCTAGACCAATAACCCCTGGACCTACTACAGCAACAGACTTTGGAAGAGTATCTAAATCAAAGATATTATCATTGGTAATAACTAAGCTTTCTAGTTTGTCAAATTCTTTTGGAATGAATGTTCGGGAGCCAGTGGCTATAATAATTGATTTTGCTTGTATTTTTTGCCCGTCACTTAATTGTAAGGTGTTTTTATTAATAAAATGGGCTTTTGACTGATATAAGTGTTTTGGATTAAAGTCTTTAACTGTTTCTAAAACAAAACCTACAAAGCGATCTCGCTCTGAGCGAATACGATGCATTACTTTTACACCATCAATTATAATTTTTCCATCTATTTTTGCGCCAAATGGTTCAAGTGATTGAGCGTGATGTATGGCATCAGCTGCAGCTATTAATAATTTACTTGGCATACAACCGACTCTGGCACAGGTTGTTCCATATTTTGATTCCTCTATTAATGCAATAGAATCAGTATGTTTAATTGCAGCTTTATAAGCTCCCATACCCGCAGTTCCAGTTCCTATTATAGCTATATCAACTTTAATCATATATTGCCTTTGTATTACTATTTTAGACTAGGGTGTTAAAATATTTTATTTTTTGATATCTCTAACTATCATACATAGTTTTATCAAAAAGTTAAAAAATAAAGCTAGATAACTTTTTCTTTTTTTAATTAATCAAGTGCAAAACGAGTTCTTTGAATCTTTTGATTTTTTTGCTCAACTCTTTTAAGTAGCTTATTACCAAGTATTAAATAGTCTATTTTTGTTCTTAGAAAACAAGAATAGGCATCTTTTGGGCTTAAAACGATGGGTTCTCCTCTTACATTAAAAGAGGTATTTACAAGCATTGGGCTACCAAAGTCTTTATAAAATTTACTTAATAATTTGTGCATTTTAGGGTTAGATTCTGAGCTAACAGTTTGGATTCTGGCACTAAAGTCAATATGGGTAATAGCCGGAAATTTAGATTTTTTAATCTCTAGTTTATTTTGCATAGATGATTGATAAAACTTTTTATCCAATTTGTTTCTATATTTTTCTTTTAACTTACAAGTAAATAACATATAGGGTGAACTATTTTTAAAATTAAAGTATTCGTCTTTATACTCCTCTAAAATAATAGGGGCAAATGGTCTAAAATCTTCTCTAAATTTTACACTTAAATTAATTTTTTTTTGAATCTCTTGATTTTGAGCATCAGCTAAAATACTACGATTTCCAAGAGCTCTTGGTCCCCATTCCATTTCATCTTGAAACCAGGCAATGATATTACCTTTATTTATTAAGCTACTTACTTGAGTTGTTAAACTATCAAAATCTTTTATTTCTGTATAAACTGCTTTTGACTTGTGTAAAAATAAGTCTATTTCACTTTGAGTAAATGATGGGCCAAGTAATGAATACTTCATTTGGTCATTTTGTTGAGTGAATCGTTTTTTATTTTTATAAATATACCAATAACAAAAAGCTGCTCCTAGAGCACCACCACTATCATTTGATGCTGGTTGAATCCATATGTTTTTACATAGATTTAATTCTTGTAATTTACCATTTGAGACACAATTTAATGCAACCCCACCAGAAAGCACTAAATTTTTAGATTGAGTTATGTTTAATGCATATTGAGCCATTTTAAGCACAGCTTTTTCTAAAACTTTTTGGCAGGCATAGGCTAAATAAATGTGGTGGTCTTCTATTTGTTCTTTTGAGTTTCTTGGCTTAAAACCAAATAATTTAATCCATTTAGAGTTTTTAGTCATTAATGAACCACTTAAAAAATCAAAGTATTTCATATTTAATTGAATAGAACCGTCATCATGAATTTTTATTAAATTTTTTTCTATGGTTTTAATCATATTTAAAGCAATGTAAGAGTTTGGGTCGCAATAGGGAGCAAGTCCCATCAATTTATATTCACCTGAGTTTACTTTAAAACCACAATAGTAAGTAAATGCAGAATAAAATAAACCCAAAGAATGAGGAAAGTTCATTTGTTTGATAGATTCAATGGAGTTATTTTTACCATAAAAAATACTAGCTGTAGCCCACTCTCCTACTCCATCAATGGTTAAAATAGCTGCTTCTTTAAAAGGAGATGGATAAAAAGCACTAGCAGCATGAGATAAGTGGTGCTCAGGGAAAATAATTTTTAATGATTGCTCTGGAAAATCAATTTCTCTAAATAGGCTTTTTAGATGTGCTTTTAAAAAAAGTTTATGTTTGACCCACTTTGGCATAGATTGAATGAAATTTTTATAGCCTTTAGGAAAGGTATATAAGAGGGTTTCTATAATTCTTTCAAACTTTAAAATAGGTTTATCATAAAAAGCAATAGCTTCAATTTGATGGGCTTTAATATTGGCATGTTTTAAACACCATAAAATTGATTGTTTTGGAAAACTTGCATCATGTTTAATTCTTGTAAAACGTTCTTCTTGTACAGCACATAAAATTTCATCATTTTTTAATAAAACAGCAGCGGAGTCGTGATAAAAAGCACAGATTCCAAGAGTATAAATATCATTACCATTCATTTTTTAAATCACCTTTATTGTATAGATGATTCTTATCTTGCCAATTAGTATTTAATTTTTGATTCCAAGAAAACTTTTGAAACTCTTTTGAAAATAGTCTTTTAAGTAAAGAAATTGGAAAAAGAACAAAAACCCAAATGAAAGTTAAAAGGATGAGATTGTTTATTTTCCTAAAAGTTTGTAGTAGTTTGATGATAAGATTTGAAATTATTTTCATAAGAGAAGTATTAAAATATTTATTTACTTAAATCGGAGATGGGTCTTTAGCCCTATTATAAAAGCTCTTTATTGGAATAAACTTCAATTACTAAGCTGAGTGTGAAAGTTACATGATTTCTTAACATGCTGTAATATACAGGATTGAGGTTAAGCTTGAAAATAAAAGATTTTATTGAAGGAATTTATAGTATATTTAATTATATTATGAAAAGAAAAAAGCTTTGGTTATTGCCAATTTTTTGTGCTTTACTCGCTGTATCCTTGCTATTAATAATAGGTGAATCTTCTGGTGTTGGCTCTTTGGTTTATATTTTATTTTAAATTATTTTTGATGGGCAGTGCATTGAGATTGGGCAGTCAAAACATTTTGGCCTTCTAGCAATGCAAATAGCTCTACCATGGTCTATAAATAAATGTGAGATAATACACCATTCATCTTGGTGGTATTTAAATACTTTTACTAAATCGAGTTCAATTTTTTTTGCATCATTTTTATTGCTTAGTTTTAATAAAGAATTAATTCTTCCTACATGGGTATCAACAACAATACCTTCATTGATACCAAAAATATTACCTAAAACTACATTAGCTGTTTTTCGTCCAACTCCTCCAAGTGAAATTAGGTCTTCCATTTTATTTGGCACTTTTGAATCATAAGTATCAGCTAATCTTTGTCCCATTTTTATTAGACTTTTTGATTTAGACCTAAAAAGTCCAATAGATTTAATATCCTGCTCAAGCTCTAGTAAATCAACTGTGGCATAATCATCTGGGCATTTGTATTTTTCAAATAAAACAGCTGTTACTTGATTTACTTTTTTATCTGTACATTGAGCAGATAAAATAGTCGCAACTAATAACTCTAGTGGGTTTTTATGATGGAGTGCACAGTGGGCATCAGGGTAAGATTCATATAAAATTTTTAATATTTTGTCAGCACGGTCTTGTTTTTTTTTTAGTGATTCTATTGGCATTGTTTACCTTTTTTCTAGTTGTATCTTAGTTTTTAATCTATCATTTATTTAGCAATATAAAAATTTACTTAGGGTCTTTTTGTACTTTTGATAAAAAGATTTTTGCAAATGGTGTACTATTTATTTCACAATTATTTATTTTTGGAGTTATATATATGTATATTTTGAATAACATACTTTTACTAGTATTAGATGCTGCTCCCTATTTATTAATGGGGTTTTTTATAGCAGGTTTAATTAAAACATTTTTATCAGAAGAGCTGATTCAAAAAACTCTTGGTAAAAATGATGTAAAAACAGTTGCATTGGCGTCTTTAATAGGTGCTCCAGTACCTTTATGTTCTTGCGGAGTAATCCCAGTAGTACAGGGAATAAGAAAACAAGGAGCTTCTAAAGGAGCTACAATAGCATTTTTAGTTTCAACCCCTGAAACAGGTGTTGACTCTGTTGCTATGACCTACGGTATGATGGGGCCAGGAATGGCTATAATACGTCCAATTTATGCGGTAATTGTTGGCTTTTTTGCTGGCTTAGTAGAGCTTCTTTTATTTAAAGATGATGAATTAACAGAGCAAAAGAAAGCTTGCTGCTCCTCTAAGAAAAAAGAGCAAACTGTTGAAGAAAAGAAAGACTCTTGTTGTTCTTCAAAGGTAGAAAAAAAGGAAGTTGTTGAAGAGAAAAAGTCTTGTTGTTCTTCCAAAAAAGAAGAAAAAATAGTTGAAAAAAAGACTAGCCCTTGTTGCTCTAGTAAAAATAAAGCCCCTAAAAAAGATAGTTTAATAACTCAAATACTCAATGGATTAAAGTATTCTTTTGTAAACTTACTCAGAGATATTTCTCCAACTTTATTATTTGGGTTTGTAGTGGGAGGAGTTATTTCTTCTATTTTATCAGAAGATTTAGTCAAAAATTATTTTTCAGGAACAATGACAGGTTATTTAGGAATGGTTTTACTTGCAGCACCTATGTATATTTGTGCAACATCATCTACCCCAATTGCCGCAGCCTTTATGTTAAAAGGGATGAGTCCTGGTACAGCTTTGGTGTTTTTAATGGCAGGGCCAGCAACAAACTTTACTTCATTATCTATTTTGTCAAAAATATTTGGAGTTAAGTCTATTGTTTCTTATTTGAGCGTAATTATAGTGTCTAGTATTTGTTTTGGATTACTGACAGATTATTTGATTTTAAAGAAAGTATTTGAAGTGCATTTATCACTACAGCACGCTCATGAACATCAGCATGGAGCGACTTGGTTACAAATTATTTCAACTATCGTTTTTATGTTACCTGTTTTTTATTATTCAATAGAGGCATTTGTAAAGAAATTTAGGTCCTAAAGAGTTGAAATTTACTTAGACTTTAATGTAAATTGATAGATTCGTTTTTTTTAGAAAATTTTGTACATATTCATCTAGTAGAGATATAAACTATTAAACTTGGGAGGGTGTTTTCATGGCAAAAATAGACGTTTTTTTAGAAGAAATGCTTTCTATGGGAGCATCAGATTTACATTTACATGCTGATTATCCTGCTTCGTTTAGAATTGATGGTAACTTAACAAAGAGCGGAAAAGACCTATCTAATAAGCAAGTTATATCATTGCTCGGTGAAATCCTTTCTAAAAATCAAAAACAAACTTTAAACAAAGGGTGCGAAGTTGACTTTGCTTATGCATTAGATAATATCGGACGATTTCGTGGAAACGTATTCATGCAAGACGGTAAATTTGGTGGAGTCTTTAGAATCATTCCCGAAGAAATTAAAGGATTTGAAGAAATTCAAGCTCCTTTTGTATTACAGTCTATAGCTGAATTTACGTCAGGTTTAATATTAGTTACAGGGCCTACAGGTAGTGGTAAATCAACTACAATGGCTAGTATGATTGATCATATAAATAATTATAAACGTGGGCATATTTTAACAATTGAAGACCCAATAGAGTTTGTTCATAAAGACAAAAAATGCTTTATTCAACAAAAAGAAATAGGAATAGATATAAAGTCGTTTTCTGATGGTTTAAAAATTTCAAAAATTGAGAACCCTGATGTTGTTTTAATTGGTGAAATTCGTGATCAAGAAAGTATGATAAGTGCACTAAATTTAGCAGAGTCTGGTATTTTAGTATTGGCAACTTTACACACAATGAATGTAGCAAATACTGTTAAAAGAGTGGTCGGCTTATTTGATGAAAACAATCAAACTATGATTCGCTCAAGATTTGCTCATAATATAGCAGCGATAGTGAGCATGAGGCTATTGCCAGCAATGGAAGGTGGGCGTGTACCAGCTTACGAGGTTTTAGTTTCAAATGCAGCATCAAGAAATTTAATTATTGAAGCAAAAGATCACCAAATGGATAGTATTCTTGAAGGTAGTAAAAAAGAAGGTATGCAAACCTTTGGTATGCACGTAAAAAGACTGCTATCTGAAAGAAAAATATCTCAAGATACAGCCAGTTTATACTTGAAACGAGATGTATAATGAACGCAGAGTTTAAAGATTTTGTGTTAAACGCTTTTGCAAAGAATGCAACAGATATCCATTTGAAAAAAAACAGTGATGCTAGGCTAAGAATATCAAGGCATTTAGATTTGTACAAAGATTGTACTTACTCTGGCAATAAGATAGAAAACTTATGCAAAGAGATATTGAGTGAGACAGAGTTAGAACAGTATAAAAAAAATAGATATGTAAAGGGCTTGTATACTGTTAATGACAAATTAAAAATTAGATATTGTTTTAGCTTTGATAGAGGTAAACCATATTTAGCAATTCGTTTATTACCAATCAAAATAAACTCTTGGGAAATGCTACAAGTTCCAAGTATAGCTTTAAATTTTTTGAGACAAAAACAAGGATTAATTTTAATTTCAGGAGCTATTGGGAGTGGTAAAAGTACTACAATTGCTAGTTTTGTGGAGTTTTTGAATACAAATCGAAGAGAACACATTATTTATATAGATGAGTTGATCGAGTTTAAAATAAAAAGTAAGGACTGTATTGTTAATTTACGTGAGTTGGGTAAAGATACTCAAACTTACTCTTCTGCTTTACGGTATGCTCTTAGAGAAGACCCGGATATTATTGTAATTGGAGAGCTTTGTGATGCCAAAAGTATTGACTTTGCTTTAGATATTGCAGAAACTGGGCATCTAGTGATAGCTGGTATCTCAACCATTGGCTGTTTGAATACTATTTTTAGGATTTTAAATAGTTTCTCTTCTCAAGATGCTGAAAACTCACGAATGAGATTAGCTTCATATTTAATAGGAATTATTTCACAAATAATGGTTTCAGACATACAGGGTATTAATAATGTTCCAATTTTTGAAGCAATGACTATGTCAAATGCTATTTCAAATGGAATACGTTCAGATAAGCAAAATCAATTGAGGGCTGAAATGTCTCGAAGCATTAAAGGTGTCTCTATAACTTTTGAAGATTATGCAAAAACATTACAATTAAGAGGCTTGATCGCAAAAAATATTGATTATGGTCGTAAAGATTAAAAGAGATTGGAAAAATTATGACAGATGATATGCAAAGTAAACGTACTAAGTATTTTGTAAAACCAGGTTTTCAAAAAAAGATGATGATTTTAATGATTCTTCTTGTAGCTATAGCAGTTAATTTAGTAGGAGGGCTTTGTTTTGGTTTAATAACAGCAACTTTAGAAGATGAGCTTTTATCCCAAAATGGCTTTTTACACTCTATGGACTACACTCAAATAGCTTTATTAAAAACAAAACTATTTGAATATATCTTTCCAAGGATTTTAATGGCAGAGGCAGTAACAATTTTTGTATTGTCTTTTTTAACTCTTCGTTTGACTCATCATATTGCAGGGCCTGTTTATAGAATAGAAAGTAACTTAAAAGAAATGGCAGAAGGTAACTTTTCTTTAAAAACGACTTTTCGTGAAGGTGATGAATTTAAAGAATTAGCTGATGCATTGAATAATTTTAGTGAAGTTATTTGTGACCAACAAGAGCTACAAAAAAGTAAAATCTCTCAATTATTAGCAACAGATTTAACAAAAGAGCAAAGTCGTTTGATGAGTGAACTTGAACAAACTTATGATAAATTTTAAATGGGATTTATCTAAATGTTAGCTAGACTGTTTTTACTTACTATTATTTTTCAGAGCTTCTTTTTATCTGGTTGTTTTGTTAATCCTGATTCAGTTTATTTAAGGGCTATTAAATTAATTGATCAAAATAAATTAGATAGGGCTGAGAAGCTTTTATATAGGGTGTTAAAACTTAGAGCAGAGCATCTAAATGCTAGATATTCTTTGGGTGTTGTGTTTTTAAAGCAAGAGCGTTATAACGATGCTGCAACTCAATTTAAACTTGTTTTAGAAAAAACGCCTGATGACATTGAAACTTTGGTTAACTTAGGTGTTGTTTATACCCGTTTAGACAGAGTAAAAGAGGCATCTGGCTACTATCAAAAGGCTTTAGCAAAAAGCCCTGGTAATAGTATCGTTTTATTAAATTTAGCTCGCTTAATGGCAAAGCAAAAAAAATATCGAGAAGCCAGAAAACTCTATGAGCAAGTCTTAAAAAAACAGCCTGCTATGTATGCAGCAATTAGAGAATTGGCTTATGTTTTTTTAGCCGAAGCAAAATATAGTGATGCTATTCAACAATTTTCAAGAGCTGTTCGTTTAAAACGAAAAGATCAAGATTCTTTATTTGAACTAGGAAACCTATATTTTAGAAAACAAAAATTTAATACTTCTTCAAAATACTATTTAAAAGCTATTATTGTTGAATCAAAAGCGAAATACTTTTTGGCATTAGCAAAAGTTTATCAAAAAACAAAAAAACAAATAGATGCAATAACTTCCTATGAGAAGGCCTATGAGTTAGACAAATCATCGTATGAGGCTGTTTTTAAATTAGGTACTATTTATTTAGAAAACAAAGATATTAAACGAGCAGAACAATATTTAACTATAGCTTTGAAATTAAAACCAAAGTCAGCCGAAGTTTATAAGCACATTGGTATATTATTAATCAAACAGGAGTTGTATACAAAATCTAAGAACTATTTAATTAAAGCAAAGATGCTTAACAAATACATACTAGAAATTCACTATCATCTTGGTTTGATTTTTATTTTTGAAAATAATCCAAAAAAAGCAATTAAACACTTTTTAAAAGAGATTAGAGAGTTTCCTGGTGATTCACGTAGTTATTTAGAGTTATCTAAAGTATATCTTAAAAGAGATCAAATAGAAAAATCTCAAGATATTGCAAAAAAAGGCCTAAAAAAAGATCCTAAAAACTTTCAAATACATAAGGTACTTGGGCAATTATATTTTAATTTAGCTCTAGAGGCAAAAAAAGATTCAGGTCTATACTTAGCTTTAGAGCATTTTGATGAGTCGATTTCCTTTTTTAAAAAAAGCTTACGCTATAATAAAAAACAACAAGATGTATTAATAGACCTATTAAGAGCTTTTAAATCAGCAAAAAGGTATTCAGTTGCCGTTCCATACTTAGAAAGAGTCATCAAAGAAAAGCCAAGTGAATGGTCTTATTATCCTGACTTAGCCAAGGGTTACACCAGTAATCAAGACCCAGAAAAAGCTATAAATATTTTAAATAAATATTTAAATGAAAATAAAAAAGATGCTCAAGTTTGGTTTCAGTTAGGCAAAATATATGCTGATAAAGGTGAGTTTTTAGAAGGAATTGAAATTTTTGAAAAATCGATTTCATTAGATTCAAAAGATGCATCAAAAAGATTGTTTTTAGGTATGCTTTTAGCAGAAGTTAATCGTTTTGATGATGCATTAGCTGCATTAAAAGATGCCATGAAGTTGGCAAAAAACAAGTCAAAAGTAAAGAGAAGGTGTGAAGATTTAATTAGGCAAATTGTTGAAGCTACAGGTATTAAAGATAAAGAAGTTAAAAAGAAACTAGGTTCAAAATTATCTAGTAAAATAAGAAATAAAAAACGCAAAAGAAAAACAGTAGCACGAGGGTCTTTAAAGTATGTAAAAAATATTGCTTTAAAAGCTTTAGTAAAATATAGATCATTTGAAAAAAAGGGCTGGACTAAAAAATCAAAAACAGAAATGATTAATTTTGTAAAACACAAAATGGTTAGAAACTATAAGTCTTTGATAAAATATAAAAAATTTAAATCCAAAATAGCTAGAAGATATTATTATAGAGTCATTAGAAAAATGATTCTAGCAATTAAAACAGGTGGAAAAGGTTATAGTAAGGTAAAGTCAAAAAAGAACCGTTTTAAAAAGAAAAGAAGAAGCAAAAAATATAGAAAGAAAAGAAACCTAAAAAAAAGAAAAAGGTCTTCTAAGCCGAAAAGAAAAAGAAGTAAATCTTCTAAGAAAAAGAAATAATTATTCGGAAATCCATTTACTATTCATTCCGTTGTCAATTTCAAAATTTTCTAGGACTTCGATTCTTTTTTGTGAATATGCGATAGACTTCTCATTATTAAAATAGTTAACAATGCTTTTATAATACTTTTGTGCTTCTTTTACTTGGCCTTCTTTTTCATAGTGTTTTGCACTATTTATAAAAAGGTGAGAAGCCATTCTTTCTATTTTACGAACAAGGCTTTTATTTGTTTCTGGGGTTAGGGCTTGAATCAAGCTTTTAGAGGCTTCGATATAATGCTTTTGTGAGAAATGAAAGCTCCCTTTTTGAAAATACGCATAATGAATTTTAGATAGTGTATTGACGGTGTTTTCGGCACTATTTGAAAACTCTAAAGATTTCTTAAATGATAAAATAGCTAAATCCCAAAGTGAAGTTTTAGATAATAAATCTCCTTTTGCGTTTAAAGTATCAAATAAGTATTGATTACAAATTTGTAACCAAGAACTTTCTGTTGCAACTTGCTTATATTTTAAAAAGAACTCTTCTGCTTTATCATATCTTTTTATTTTAGCGTAATTCATGCCAGAAAATAATATTAATTGTGGGTTACTTGGGTTTAAAGAGAGTGACTTTCTATAATAAATAACAGATAAAACCCATTTGTTTTTTTTTCGGTATTTATGCCCTAGGTCTGCAAATAATTGAGATAGCTTTAATTGATCATCTGTTTCTAATTTAGATAAAACAGAAGACTTTTTTAAGTATTTTTGGATGTTAATTTGTATTTCATTAGCATGAGTAATGAATAGGCTAAAAATAAAGAATATTGATAATTTCATATTTTGGGGGTAATAGTTACTTTGCAAATTGTTTCTTCACGAGTTGAATTTAATTTTCTAGAAATATTTACTTCTTTTCCTTCTAAGTTTAAAAGAAGTTGGATTTGTGCAATACCTTCTGGGTTTGTTTCTACTGTTCTTTGCCAAGGAGAGTCAGTGTAGCTATCTAAAATATGACCAGTTAAAAAGTTATTGGGTTTCATTTCAACAATAAATTTAATAGGTAAATCTGGGTATAAACGATCTTTTACGTCTCTTGCTTCAATAGAAATAGGAATTAAATGGCTACCTCTTCTTAGGAGTCTAGCTTCAGCTTTTCTAGCAATTTTATACTCTGATCTATCAATAAGATCTACAGACTGCTTAATGTCGGTATAATCTTCTTTAGATGTAGTATTAGAGGAAGCTATAGATTCTTTTTTGATTTGACTTGATGGAGTAGGGGGCTTTTCAGCAATTTTTTTTGGGAGTTCTGCTAAGTTTAGGCCTAACTCTTGTTTGGCATGAAAAGAACGGAGATGTGCTGAGTTATTAGGAAAATTAGAAAAATTTGGTTGATTGTTGCTATTAATTGTTAGAGCTTCTTTAACAACGAACTTCCTGTTTGTCTTAAAGACAGTCGTTAATTGGTTTTCAAGTTTTTCTTCAACTGGTGATAAAATCAAATCGGCTCTGTTGGTAGCAGTACCATTATCGTGTCGTAAGTTATTTAGTATTACTTGAAAGCGGTTGGTTGTAGTAGGGCTAGCTAATGGTTTAGGTATTGGAGTTGCCTGATGATTTATTTCAGGAATAGCGCTTAAATATTTATTGAAGTTTTGTTTTTTTCCGATGACTTGAGTGCTTTTAACCTCAACTCTTTTACCCAATATTTTTTTTGGGTTATTTAATGCTTTTTGTAAGTCTAAAAAACTAGATTTTTTTTGAATGACTTCTGGTTTATGGTTATTTTTGGTTCCGATTCCTAGTAGTTCTTTGAATGTTCCCTTTGGTTTAGATTTTGATTGTTTATCTGAAAGCTCAAGTTGAGACATAAATCCTCGGAAAGATTGCTCACTTTCGATGTTTCTATGAAACTTATTTTTTGCTTGTTGTCTATTTCTTAGCCTTTCTAAATCATTCATTAGGCGAGCCATTGGAGTTGCATTGGCTTTATTTGGAGAGCGAAGTTTTTTTTCATATTCTTGAGGGATCTGAAAGGGGCTAACACTAGCATTCTGTAATGAACGTGTAGGTTTTTTAATCTCTTGAACTTGTACATTTTTTTCTAGAGTATTAAAAAAACCTGAAAAACTTTGATCTTTACTCATTTTTTTAACATAAGTTGGTCTTTCTTTTTTAAGTTGTTTGTGAAATTTATCAATACCACTTAGGTCTTTTTGAGCTATTATGGTTTTCTTTTTCATGGAGTTATCAGAGGATAACTCTTTTAAAAACTGTCCATAACTAGCATCAGGAACATTTTTAATTTTATGTTGTCTTTTTTGATGATCAAAATAGTTTTTTTGTTGCAATGGGATGGTTGCTCTAGTAATCCTTTTGCTATAATCTCTTTTTGGGGTTTTATTTTCCCATGTGCTTAAAAAATCTTCAAAGTTATTTTTACCAGTAGCAATTTTAACTTCGGGTGATATTAATGTGGGCTTTCTAAAGTAAAGCTCTTGGATTTGATTAATGTTTGATCTGTATTGGTCTAAGCGATCAAGAGACTTTTTATATAAAAAACGATGTTCTTCATTTTTAGAAGCTTTTACTTGATCTAAAACGCTCACAATTTGTTTGTCTTTGACAATAAAGTCTCTGACTTTTTGTTTTAAAATACGCGTTAAAGCTCTTTTTTCAAGACTTGAACGATTGTGTGTAATATTTTGTTCAATAGACAAGATCTCTTGGTTTCTTACATCTAAAATATTAAATAATTTTTCAAGTAATGGCTCCATTTGGCTGAGATTAGTTGCATTAATATTACTGATACAAATAAGTACAAAGAATAAGGTCTTAAAAAGTATTTTGTTTAAAGTCATGGCTATCCAATATTTTTCCCCATGTCAAACATTGGAAGAAACATTGAAAGTGCTAATGTAGTTACAATACCACCCATGACTACAATCATAAGGGGCTCAATTAGACCGATAACAGCATCTACAGCAACAGCAACCTGATCATCGTAATATGAGCCAATTTTATCTAGCACAGTTTCCATAGATCCAGTTTCTTCTCCAATGGTGAACATTAAAATAACAATAGGAGGAATTATGTGTGTGTTCTTTCTAAGACCATCGGTATAACTGCCCCCACCTTTAATAGACTCCATGATATCTACAATCAATTTGTTAAATTGCCTATTTGTAATGGAGTTTTTACAAATTTGAAGAGCCTGCATACCAGGAACTCCCCCTTTTAATTGGGAGGCTAAGGTATGAACCATTCGAGATACATAGTATTTTTTAAGTAGGTCACCAATTACTGGGCTGTTAAATAAAACAGCATCCCAAGCATCGGCTCCTTTCTCTGTTCTTTGGGTGACATAAAAAAATGTTACTGCAGAGATAACAAAGGCTACAAAAATAGCGATATAGTTATCAGCACAAAAATTTGAAAATTTAGAAACATATAAAGTAATAGCTGGCATATTTTCTTCTTTTAAATTTAAAGATAAAATAAATTTAGGAAAAATAACCTGCGTTAACATGATTGTTACACCAACAGCAACTAAAGCCATAACAGCAGGATATGCCATTGCACCTTTAAATTTGGATTGTAGTTTTGCTTGACCTTCGGCAAACTCAACATACTCAACAAGTAGAGTATCCATTTGACCTGAGATTTCACCAGCAGCAACTAAGGATTGAAAATCGTTAGGAAAGACTTTTGGAAACTTGGCTAGAGCTTCTGAAAATGGTTTACCAGAACCAACATCTTTAATAACAGATAAAAGTACAACTTCAAAGGGTTTATTATCATTTTGCTCTTGATATGCAGTTAAACATTGCATAAGAGGTGCGCCAGCATTTAGGGCGATAGCTAATGTTGTATAAAATGCCATTAGCACTTCTTGAGGGACTCCACCAAACATATAATCTCCTATCTTGTGGTTCTGTTAAGTTCTTTTTCGTCAATTTTACCTTGTAAAATTTTAATTAATCCATCGGCTCTTAAATTTAAAAAACCAATTTTTGCACATTCGTGCTCCATGGCGTGTTCGTCTAAACCATCAGCAATAGCTTGTCTAAGTACTGCACTATTTTCAAGACTTTCATGAATACCTGTTCTGCCTTTGTATCCAGTACCGCCACATTTGTTACACCCAACAGCTGCGTAGATATATTTAACATTAGCTTTTACTTTTTTGGCAAAAGCTGTTGCTTCGGGAAATAGTGGAACTTTTTTACGACAAACAGGGCACATACCCCTTGCAAGCCTTTGGGCTACAATACATAAAACAGTAGATGCCACTAAATAACCAGGGACTCCCATTTCAACTAAACGACCAACAGCACCAGCAGCACTGTTTGTGTGAAGTGTTGAGAAAACTAAGTGACCTGTCATAGCAGCTTCAATTCCAATCATGGCTGTTTCTTGATCTCTCATTTCTCCGAGTAAGATAATATCTGGATCTTGTCTTAAAAGTGCTCTAAGGGCAGAACCAAAAGTTAAACCAATATTATGTCTAATTTGAGTTTGGTTGTATTGAGGGATGGTATATTCAACAGGGTCTTCAACCGTACAAATGTTAAGCTCGGGTGTACTAATAAAATGAAGTGCTGAATATAGAGTTGTTGTTTTACCAGACCCTGTAGGGCCAGTCATTAAAATGGCCCCATTTGGTTTAGTACAATTACGCTTAAAAATATCTAGTGTATGTTTTGAAAATCCGATTTGCTCTAGTCCAAGAGATAGTCCTGATGAGTCTAAGATTCTCATACAGATTTTTTCTCCACCTTGTGTTGGAAGGCTATTTACACGAAGATCAAGACTTTTTGTTTTAGATAAAAAAACCTTGATACGACCATCTTGTGGAAGTCTTTTTTCTGAAATATCCATGTTAGCCATTAGTTTTAATCTTGAAATCAATTCGGGTTGAAACTTATGAATAATTTCTTGGATTTGTAGTGGTTGACATAAAACCCCACTTTTACGGTACCTGACACGTAGCTTTTTTTTGGAAGGCTCCACATGAATATCAGATGCACCCTCTTTAACTCCAGTTGATATAATTTGGTTTACTAGAGTAACAATAGGGCCTTCAACGGCATTTAAATCAATCCCACTATCATCTCCTCTTTCTGTTATTTCGAGTTCAGACATACCAGATACTACTGAGTCCATGGCTGATGTATCAAGTGAAGATAGAGTTTTTAAGGCACGATTAATATTGCTTTCAGTGTCGATAAAAAATTTAATCTTGTAACCTGTTCGGTGTTCTAAATCGTCGATGATAAAAATGTTTAATGGATCGTGGTGTACGATAGTTAAAATATTTTCTTCAGAGTCATATAAAACAGGGATTATTTTATTTTCTTCGATATAAGAGTAGCCTAAGGTTTCGACAATTTCTAGGGGGAACTCTTCAACATCCTCGATTTTGAAAATAGCTATGTTTAATTGTTCAGATAGAGCTAAGGTAATATCACGTTCATCTACAGCATCCATCTTGATAAGTTGCTCTCCAATTCGGAGCATACTTTCTTGTTGTAAATCGAGGGCTTCATCGAGATGTTGCTCAGTGATTAGGCCTTTTGAAATTAAGATTTCTCCTAATAGTTTGTGATCGCCTTGATCTTCCATTTAGTATATCCTTTGGGTAGATACAAATTTAATATTTTAATATATTATATCTTACTAAGCTTGAGATTCCAATAAAGCTAAGATGAAAAAAGACTTGAGGTTAGTTAAAGCCCTCAAGTATAAATAATTTAAATGTAATATAATTATGAGCTTGATGTTGGGGGTGTTGCTCCAGCTCCTGCAGTAGGGTCAGTAAAAGTAGTACTTGTACCGATTGTACATGTTTTACATGCTTCGTTTTCAAGTTGAACTTGGGTAAAGTTGGCATCAGGGGAGATGACAATAGAAGCCGTTTTTGCAAATGGGTTATCATTATCATCAATACCAGCAATATCTACTGTAGCAATAATATTAGTACCTAAATTTGGTAGTGTTTGAAAGTCTCCATCAATAGATAGGGCTTTTGCAGCCTTTGGAGAAACTAAATTAATATTAATGCAACAAATTCTTGGTTCACCAACCCCAAGGTTTGTGCCTGCTTGTAAAATTGTAACCTGTGATTGTCCGAGTTCAGTGAATGGGATAGCAGCATCAAAGTGACGAGTCATTTTCAATGTTTGTTTTGGTATTCCTGTTTGTAAAATACCATCTCCATTTACAAAAACAATACTATCTCCTTCTGTGGGAGAGTAAGTAATAGAAATATCTGTAATAGTGACACCTACTCCATTATTCAATGAAAACTCTATATTTGCTTCATGGTAAGGATTGTTACTAGAAAGTCCAGCTTTATCAGGGGAGATTTCATCACTGCCTGCCCAAGATCTAATGCTATTTACTTGAATATCTGATTGTGGTTTAAAGGGTGAACTAACACAGCCATTTAATCCTAAAAATAAAATAAGGCTGATTAAAAAGCTAAATTTAACTTTTAATTTCATAATTTGCTCCGTCTTTTAAATTCTAATAGTTCATTTTTTTGAGTTTTTTCATCTACAAAAGTATATCCACTTGGTTTTACAGTTTCATCATCTTTAAATTTATATCTCATTTTATTATGTGGATGAGATGAAAATTCGCTATAAATTCTAGGTGTTATTAAAAAAATTAGCTCTTTTGATTTAGTTGTATTAGAATTAGATTGAAATAGTTTTCCTATTCCTGGAAGCCTTCCAAGAAAAGGTATGGCTTTAATTTCATGTGATTTTTCATGAGAAATAAGTCCACCCATAATAACTGTATGATTGTTTCTAACATTTAAAGTGGTTGATAAATCTTTAGTTGAAATAATAGGGACACCATCAAAATCTCCAATTTGAGAAGTAACAGCTGGTGTAATAGTTAAGTTAACAAATTCATTTTTAAAAATGATTGGTATTACGGATAAAGAAATTCCAGCATCTTTAAATTCAACAGTTTGGGCAATGACTCCATTTGAAATAGTAGCTGTTCTGTAAGGTATTTTATCAGCAACTGTAATTTTTGCTTGCGTACCATCTAACGCTGTGACCTGTGGATTGGATAAAACTTTAGCATTAGAGCTAGTTGTAATAAAATCGAGTACAACTTGTAAGTGATCTGGACCTAATGAACCAAATTTAGCCCTACCAGCACCAGAGCTTGCTAAAGGGGAAAAGAACTCTCCAACTGGTAGAGCACTCCCTGCATTTGTAAAAATACTTTTCCAGTCTACTCCAAATTTTTGGCCACCAGTTAAAGAAAACTCAACCATTTTAACATCAATTACAACCTGTCTTGGTGGGACATCAATAGATTGTAGAAGAGTAGAGATTTGTTCTAAGTTTTCTTTGGTTTCTTGAATAATGATTCTTTTTTGTGAAGAGCTCAAAGATGTAGTGGCTCCTTTTGGAGATAATTGAAATATTTGGCTATCTTCAATTCCTGGAATCAAAAACTTTATACTTCCAACAAATACTCCAGGAGAAATGAACTTAAGTTCAAACATCTTGGTTGAATAACGTCTAACTTTTATTCCTACATCAATTTTAGGCCATACTTTGTCAACTTGTCGATGTTGAGAAGGTAAAGCAGTAATAATAATTTGACTATTTAATCGATCGGCTACGATTCGGGCTACAGGTTTACCATCAGAGCTTGCAGCAGCAGCTTTAGATTCTTCACTTCTAGCCCCACTAGCTGTTTGAGTTGTTAAACTTGCTCCGATGAGCTGTTCTAAAACATTTCCGATTGTTAGGGCATTACCCTTTAAAACATTATAGGTTTTAGTGTAAGATGAGTTAATACCATCTCCAAAAACAGTAATAATTGAACCATCTACACGGTATTCAGTTTCTGTAGAATCAGAAATAATATCTAAGGCTTCTCTAATTGAGCGTCCTTTTAGAGTAAGGTTTACTGTTTTTTCAATTTTACCCTTAGCTACAAAATCATAATTACCTAATTGAGAGATACCTTTCATAATTGTTGTTACGGGTGCATCTTGCAGATAGATTGAAACTATACCTTTTTGATCTAAATCTATGAGCTCTGTAGTTACATCATCAATTGTTGAGATAGACTCTTCTGAGTTTTCATTTTCTGAAAAAAGAGGTGAAAGCATCACTATCATTAATAAAAGGTATATTTTTTTTTTCATTGTAGCACCATTGGTAAACTATTAAACTCAATAACAATTGTTTGGTTTTTTGGCAAAAGGCAGTCTCTCACTTCTTATAAACATCGGCACTTAAGTGTATTGCTTAATGAGTTTATATACAAAAAAGGTATCATTTATTAATTTTTGTCTAAGATAAAATGAATAAACTCTTGTGTTTGAATTTATTGCTTATTTAGTATAAAATTGTTAATTCTTTAATATGTTAATTACGAAAGTAAATAAACTTCAAAAATATTAAATATAAGCTTTAAAGGAGCATCATATATGTCAAATGCAAGACCAACTCGTTCTAATTATTTCATTCAAGCTGGTTTACAAATAAAATTTACTTTTGTTTTAATGATGATTGTATTATTGGTTGCAACGATTACTTTTTTTAATTTGTATATTATTGGAGATTATGTTGTAAAAAATACAGCTACTATAGTTGAGTTACGAGACATGAACTCCTTTTTGGTAACAGTTTTTAGTATCGTTGGTTGGCGAATCATTCTTCTTGGGGTAGTTTGCTTTTTAATAATTTGTATTATTGGTATTTTTTACTCCCATCAATTTGCGGGGCCCTCTTATAAGTTAGAAAAGTGTTTAAAAGAGATTTCAGAGGGTAATCTATCTTTTGATATAAAGCTACGAACAGGCGATGCTTTACATAATGTTGCTGACTCTATCAATATATTAGTAGATCAATTTAGAAATGTAATTAAACAATCAAGAATCATAACGGCTGAGTTAAAAGAGCAATCAGAAGGTGATTTTAGTGATTTAAAAGCAAAACAAGAAATTTTATTATCTAAAATTTTAGAGCTAGAAGAAATCTTTACTGGTTATCAATTAAGTAGAGATGAAGTTGATACGGTTGAATTAGAAGGTGTTGAAGAAATCCCAAGCAATGAAGACTAATTTTGCAATTGGTTTAACGGGAGGTATTTGTACAGGCAAATCAGCAGTTGAAAAATATTTGAGTAAATATTTTAAGGTGATTGATGTTGATAAAACTGTACATCACTTATATCAAACAAATAAAAGTTTAATAGAAAGCATTGGCCTTAATTTTGGTTCAAGAGTTGTTTGTAAAAATACTATTGATAGAAAACTTTTAGGGCAAATTGTTTTTAAAGACTCTGATAAATTAAAAATTTTAGTTGATCTAGTCCACCCAGAAGTAACAAAGTTTTTATTAAAAGAAATTTCTGCTTGTCGTCAAAAAAAATATATTTGTATTTTTTCTATCCCGTTACTTTTTGAAAACTCATGGCAAAAAAGTTTAGATCAAACTTTACTCATCACCTGTGATGAAAAAACTCAATTAGAGCGTATTAAACTTAGAGATAATAAAACAGAAGAAGAAGCTAAGCAGGTTATTTCTTATCAAATGCCTCAATTTAAAAAGTTAGAAAAAGCAGATTACTTTATTGAAAATAACTCCAGTTTGAATGACTTATTTAAAAAGGTAGAGAAAACTCTACAAAAAATGAAACTATCTGTTGAATAAAAGAAAATTGTATTTGTAAATATCTTGCAAATTGTATGTAAACCCTTAAAATTAGATTAATAAAATAACTATTTATAGTGAATGCTTACTAAAAACTTTTAGAACGCAAAATAAATAAAGACCTTTTACTAAATTATAATTAAAATGGATTGTCATTTAGTAAGAGCTTTTTGCTATAAATTTTGAAAGATTATCTATGAAAAATTATAAAATATTGTTTTTAATATTGTTGTTAACAATATCTCAAGTACTTCAATCGGCTGCTTTAGGTCGTTCAGCACGTTATGGTGATATTATTATTACAGAGGTACAACTTGATAATGATGGGGTCGTAGCAGCTTTACCATATCATGGCAATGCTAATGGTGCTAATAGTGGGGTTGAAGATATTACCAATAATAAAACTGTAAAAACAGATATTGTGATTGAAATTTATAATAAATCAATAACAGATTTTGACATGAATAATTTATCATTTCTTTATTTAGTAGAGCCAAGGGAGGCTGCTTTTCCTGTTAGAGATGGTGGAGGACTTGATTTGGGTTATGATATTTGTGGTTTACAAGATAATACGGGTAATGCAGGTGTTATTACTTTATTATCAAATCTTACTTGGCCAACATCATTAGGTGGTAATATAAATTTAACTACAAAAACTTTTGATGGGTTAGCATCTTCAATTTTGGCAGCATCTGAAGTTGTTGCGGTTTATGATCAAGCTAAAATGGCTCATAGGACTATTAATAATTCAACAGTAGACTATCTTCAAAGAGCTGGTGACACTTATTCAACTCTTTTTGGGGAGAAACATAGTTGGCCTGTAACTGCCGCTGCTGATTATGGTTCAACAGACTTTCCTGTAGATATTACTCATCATAGATTATTTTCTGGAGGTTTAGATTTATTTTTTGGTGGTACAGCAGAATTAGCAGGTATGGCTGGTGGAGTCGACTCAACTGAAGTTAATAGTTATTTTGGTCGTGCAGGTTATCCTGGTATAAGTTCAGATATATTAGTTCCTCGTTTGTGCTTAGGTAATATGTGGACTCCAGAGGCTGTGTATACAACTCCTCTTGGAGGAGTAGTTACTGGTATAGGTTCGTGGAATTTTACAATTATATTGTTAGACAAGTCAAATAACGGAATTTTAGATATATTTTCTTTGGCTCGTGGAGCTTCGGCTCAAGCTCATATCAATAGTGATGGTTTGGTTTCTGTTGGAGACTTTAATTTTACAGAATTAGGAGATGTTTTACCTGTTGCTGGTACTGCTCCTTATTGTGTAGGGGCTGGGGTACCAAAAAGGTGTGAATTAGAAAATATATCGTATATTAAAACATTGCTTTCTCCTGCAAGTAGTAGATCATCTTATGTATTAACCTCAATTCCGACAATTGGTACAGTTGATGATGTTACGCCCCCTGATCCGATTGATAATGGTACAGGAGACTTTCTAAGCAGTACAAATTTAGAGTTACAAATTATAAGGCCACCAATTGTAGGAAATACCTTAGAGCCAGGTTTTGATGGTAAGATAGGAGACCCTGACTCAATTTTTTCAATTAAATTTCAAGCGACACATAATGGAGGGGGTACTATAGCTTCAGTAAAAGCAAAAATTGTAACAACAGGAGCAAGTCCTAGCTTATTTCCAACCTCCACTTTTATTAATTTAGTTTTTAATGGTGGCACTAATAAATTTGAAGGACAGTTTTCTCCATTAACAGTTAGGCCTGGTCTTGTAGATTCTCAAGAGTATCAGATTAGAGTTTTTGCTACAGATAACTTAGGTGTTACAGATAATGAGTTTGTTGGAGGTTCGGTGGCTTTTACTGCTGTTCGGTCAGCTCCTATTATAAATGTGTTTCAAGCTACCTTTATTTCGCCATTAAAAATAGGAGATATTATCCCTATTAGTGTTGATGTTGCTGATGAGGGGACGGCTGTTTTAAAGCATATCAAGATATCTTTAGTATCTACTATTGATGGCAGTTTTGTCCCTGTGCAAGAGAGCTTTATTTTGCCTACATTTAATGATACGCCTTATAAAGATAAACCTCCTCTTTTAAAACCAAAATATTTACATAATTTTACAGTACCATCTTCTGTAAAAACAGATGGTACAACTTATCACTTTCAATTAGATATTGCCGATGGTTTTTATACAAGTGATGCTAGGCAACGTGTTACAGCTGTATTTTCAACGCCATTCTTTTCTGTAGAAACAGCTCCACTTTTAGATGTAAGTTTAATAGGGGGACACCCAGTAAATTTAGTTGTTGATACCTCAACAACCATCGATATTAGAAATGCTATTCGTTATAATGGTACTTTGGGTGATACCACTATTGATATTGTGCTTGCTTCAAAAGATACAAATATTTCAGCTTGTACTGTAACCCCTGTTGAGGGTGCAAGTCAATTAACCATTACTGCTGGTAGTGTTGCTGGTACTGGTAATTGTACTTTTACTTTAACAACTGATGACTCAAAAGTTGGAAAGGGTACTATAACGGTTAATATTTTACCTTCTGCTGATACTTTTTTAAATTCTTTTCGTATTGCCCCGTCACTGACTCCATCTGTGACCCCAACTGGTTTTACCTCAAAGTCAAAAGCAAGTTGGTCTGATATTTTAGAGTTTGAAACAAATTTAAGTGATATTGATGGAGTGAAGTCAGTTCAAATGAACTTTGTCTTGACTGAAAGCGGTTTTTTAAGTGGAGGGATACCAGTTCCACCAGGTACTGTTATTTATTCAGTATATTTATATGATGACTTTACAGATAGAAGACAGCCACCAAATTTACCAGCAGGCGGGACAATTCCTTTTGGTACAAGTGTGTTGGGGGGAGATAACTTTTACTCCTATGATACAAACTTATTAGATGGTAGCGCTACAGCCGTTTTTGAAACAAGAGGGCAGAGTTTTGTTGGGCCATCTAATGGTACAATGGATAGATTTCCAGCATCAACTATAGGTGAAAGGCAATTAATATCCTATGAAGCCGATTTAAGCAATTCAGGAGACGGACTATGGCATATATCTATAGCTCCAATTAAGTTTCAATTTCCGACTCACTACCAGATAGACTTAGTAGTCGAGGATAACAACTTAATTGTTACAAATTTAACAGATGTAGGTGGAATATCTGTTTTTACAGGTCCTGGTTATGAAGTCTTAACTGCATTAAATAATACAGCTTTTTTAGGTACAGAATCAGCAACGGCACAAAATAAGGTGATTAACTTAAGCTCATTTGAATGTACTGCCCCAGAAGGAGTGGCTGGTAGAAAATGTGGTGGTGCTTTAACAAATCAAGAGCATACTGATCTAACATGGACAGTAGTTAGCTTTGATACAAGTTTTTATTCTAATGTTGTTATTACAGATCCAGTACAAGACCAAATTACTTATAGTATATTACCTCATGCTTGTGCAGACAGTGGCTCTGGTTTTGTAAATTTGGCTGTATCAGATGGAGTAGTAAATACTACTACTAGTGAGTACTCGCTACCGATAACTTGTGTGAACGATAAACCTATATATTCATCAAATTATGCAACACTTGGACCACGCCCAATACTTTCTGTGGCAGAAGAAAGCAGTCCAGCTACTCTTTCTATAGCTAGTTTTGCAAATGAAATAATTGTAGGAATGGGAGAAGATGCTCAAAATGCTTTAGTTTGGACAGTTCAAACAGGGTCTGGTAACCACCCAAATTTAACTGCTTTTTCTGTATCTGGTAATAATCTTTTAGTAACTCCTGTAGCAAATTTTTCTCATCCTTTTGGTCAATCTGATACAATTGTTTTATGTGTTGAAGACTCTTCTGGATTAGTACCAGATAATGGAGATGTAGCAAAAAATGGTGGGGTAGGTACGTGTATTAGTGTACCGATTGCTGTTGTTGCATCTGATGATAACCCCGTTATTAGTATTAACGGAACAGTATCTGCACCTCCAATTGTTAATGTGTCTATGAACGAAGATGATGCACCACAAACATTTACTATTGGATACTTTGATGTTGATGGACCTTTTCCTACAAACCCTTGGGTAATTGATGCAGGCCAAGATTTATCGGCTCCTGCTGTTGGTACGTCTCCAATATTAACTATTGAGCTATCAGCTGGTGCAATGGTTGGAACAAGCGGTCAACTATGGAACATGAAAGTTACTTTAAAACCAGATCATTACGGACATTATTTGTATAAGTTTAGTGTAGATAATGGTGGAGCTTTATCTTCAACTCAAAATGTTGAATTTAATATAACTCAAAAGAATGATGCACCATTTTTTAGTAATAACTTATGTTTGGGTACTTTAATGACTTTAGACTCTACAGATTCTGTAGCTAGTGGTGGTGTTGCTACTAAAACTTCTATTTTAGGAAGTCCTATAGCATGGAATGATGTAGATTTATCTATCCATCCAAGTCAAAATGAAAATTTACGAATATTTTTAAAGTCTGTTGATTATGAGGGGGTAAACTTTAGTATTGCTCAATCGCAGAAAGTAACTGTAAGCGGTGTAGAGGTACTATCAAATTTTTTAACCCAGGGTACCGAGTTTGCAATACCTGCTACATCTCCATTATTTAAAGTCAGAATGATTAATAATAGTACAGGAGAAATCGAAATATCCGCTGTTGATAAAGCGGCCGTAGAAAATGCTACATTACATTTTATTATTCGAGATAGAGATAATACTGGTCCAGATGTACTTGAATCAGTCGAAGACTCCACTTGTATCATTAAAGTTAGAGATAATGGTACGCCAAACATAGGCGCAACTCCATCTCAAATAGCAGCAGCTATAGGGCCGATCACAGAGGACTCTACTGTTTTTATAGATTTAGGGATTTTTGAAGTAAATAATTATAACTTTTTTGGAGGACCTTTAGACTCTGACTTAACTTGGTCTGTTAAAGTAACAGCTGGCTCTAGTATGTTTGATAACAATGTAGATTATCCAGATTTTAAAGAATATCTATTAGAGCAAAATCTTGTATCAAAAGTTAATTGTTTAACAAATTTATCAGGTGTAAATAGAACTGGCTCTGCTGCATGTAATCCTCAAGCTATTATTGGGCAAACTATCGATATTAGTAGTGCTAACTCTGCTAATGACACTTTATTTATTCACCCAGCTCCTGATATGCACGGAGACTTTACTCTTGAACTAATCTTAGATAATAAAAGTTGTACTGGGCAAATTGCTTGTACTATAACAACATCTGTAAATTTGACTATTTTACCTGTCGTTGACCCACCAGAAATAACAATTAGAAAAGCAGGTGACCCAAAATTAAATGATACAGCTTATATTATTCAATTGCCAGATACAGGGTCTGTATTAAAAATAGATACAACCACTTGGGAAAACTATTCAAGAGACTTTATTAAACCAGTAACAGGTAATCCAGTAACTCAATTTTGGAATGACAACCCTCTTTTACAGTCAAAAAATAGCTCTATTTATCATTTAGGACATGCTAGTTGTAATACATATTTTGAAGATTATTTAAATAATGATAATTTATGTATATTTGCTGATGGAAACGCTAGTGCTACAGGTGGAAGCTCTTCTATAGATATGGTATTACATAATGGACCTACAGAGGTAACAAGAACTATAACTATAGATGTAGGACGAGTGAATCACCCTCCACAAATTATTCTTTTAGAAGATGGAATTGTGGTTCAAGAAGATATCGTCTTAACAAAAGACTTAACAAATCATGGTGATGACAGAGAAGAGGAGCTAGCAGGTAATGAAGCTCAAATGAACTGGTTTTTTGGAAGTTTTATGCCAATTCCTTCTGAAAGAACTTTTCCTTTAAATGAACTAAGCTCTAAAGTTGGAAATACCTCTGTTGTAACTCAAACCCCTTTGTTTTCTAGCTTAACAATAGATCAAAATACAAATATTTTAAGTATGTCACCGATAGAAAACCTTACGGGGATTGAAAGACTAGTATTTGTTTTATGTGATTTAGATTCGGGCTTGGTTGGTGAAAAATTATGTATTACTACTGATATTGGTTTAGAAATATCACCTATTGATGATACTCCAATATTAAGTGATATTGTTACTCAATCGACTTTTCAGACTTTATTTGAAACAAATGAAGGTCTTTGTATGAGCGTAGATTTATCAACTATTGTTAGTGACATTGAAAATGATGCTATGCAATATAGTTTAATAAGTACTTCTATCATAGATTTTAACTTATCAATTTTTAATTCCCCTATTATTACGATTGAAAATAATTTTTTAAATATGCGTCCTTTTGGTTATGATCAAAGCTGTAGCCCTGTTTCAAATTTAACAAAATCAGCCAGAGCTTTTGGTATAATATCTTTTGTTGTAAAAATTTCAGAGCAAATTGATAATAGTAAAAGTGTAAGTTTTTTTCATAGAGTTACTTGGCTAGATCTTGCAAAAGCGCCTGAAATTTGTCCAATTGGTCAAAGCCCTCTTAATACTTTATGTAACTTTGGAGGAGACTTTTCATCCGGAAACTCTAGTTATGTAGTAATAACAGCACAAGAAGATCAAGCTTTAGTTACATGGTCTTTAGAGATGCATGAGACAGAAGGCCCTGACTGGATTTTTCAAGATGAAGACTGGCTATATGGAGAAACAATCAATGATTATTCATGGGCTTTTTTAAGTGTAACAAATCAAAGAGTATTAACTTATGAAACATCTGTTTATAAGTTAGAAATTATAACAGGAGCTTTAAATATTGAAGATTATATACGTTTTAGCGTGAAATCTAATATGTATACAACTACAGCTACACAAACAACTCCAACTACTGACGTAAAGTTAGAGGTATTAGACTCTCAAGGGCTAAAATCAGTACATCTATTAAAAGTTCAAGTGGTTGAAGTAAATGATGATCCAGTTTGGTTTGGTACTACTTTAGATCATATAAAACCAACAGAAGAAGATTTATTTGGACCAATTGACTTAAATAGTTTAGCAAATGATCAATTTGATCCAAGCCCTCAATTAACATTTAGAATGGTAGGTATTAATCAGACAGGTTTATCAAACCCATGTAATCAAACGGGTACAACAAATTCAGACCTTGGTATTTTCCCTGTATATACTAAGTTTACGGCTACAATAGACCCAAGTGGAAACTTTGACTTTGTCGGTAAATTAAATCAAAATCATTTTGAGCAAAACCACTCTGTACCAACTTTTGATATTGTTACTTTTGAAGTTAGTGATGTAAGTGGTGGTTGTATTTTTAAAGAGATTAAAGTTGAGCTTCAGGAGCTTGACGATACTCCTGTGATTGTGAAACCAAATCCATCTTTGGCTCATGCTTATGTTCTTTCAGAGGGTGGTAGTGCTATCACGACTGAGATTGATGCAAATGATGCTATTGATTTTAATATGGACTGGGATTCGACGAGGCATAGCCCTGGTGCTTTAGATGGTTATTTAACTTTTACCGTTAACCGTTTAGATGGGCCGACTGCTAGCTCTAATTACTTAGTAAATCCAGATCATAATACTAATCCTAAAAATTTAGTAATTTCACTTAAAAATCCAGATATTTACTCACCAACCGTTGAAAACTGGGAGCTTATTTTAAATCAATCGAGCTCTTCTAGGTATAGCTTTGGTCGTGCAATAAGTGGTGTAACAACTAAGATTAGCTTTTTAATTTCAATGACAGAAGTAAATGATAGCCCAATTTTAAATATTGTTGGTAACTCACTTTGTATACCAGGAGCTACTACTGGGCAAACAGCCTGTACCATTTCTTCTTTTGAAGATACTCCAATGTCTGCAACTTTAATGAGCTCTCTTGGGTATGTAGTAAGTGATGAAGAGTCTGGTATTGGTGCATCGTTAATCAATCATGTATTTTCTTTTAGCAAAACATCTGTAGTGACTCAAATAACTAAAGTAGCTAGTAGCGCAATAAATAATAATCAAACAATTTTTTATCTTTTAAATCATGACTCGGTCAATTTAAATGCTCAATTAAAAGTTGATTTAGTGGCTCCTTGTGTAGATACTCAATTTTGTGATAATCACGGTGCATTTGCTCAAGATATTTATGTACTTGAAGTAATCAGTGGGGTGGTTCAATCCTTCGCTCAAGAAACGAGTTCTAGGTTTACTTACATTATGCAAAGTGTGAATGATTCACCATATTTTACAAATACTTCAGAGTTTCCTAGTATAATAAAACAAAGCGATGGAGTATCAAATCAACAACATCCTGCAATTGATATTAGTAGCTGGAAAGTGGACGTAGATGCAAACTCTTCTGATGTTTGTTTTTCTTTACCTTTATTAAGTACATCAAAATTTACAGCTAGTTTAGAGTCAAATAATATTGAATGTTTTAATGGAGTTTGTATTGCCCCTTGTTTAAATGAAAAATTAATTATACGACCAAATTTAGGGTCACTTGGCCAGGCAACCTTAGAGCTAAGGTTAGACGATGGGCAAGCAGGGCAAGCCTCCCATTTATTTAACTTTCAAATTGTAGATACAAAACCAAAATTTATTATTGGTGGATTAAGTGAAAATAAGCTAACTTTTACTTCTGATACAGCTATATCGTTAGCTTTAACTTCTATTATTATTGATGATGATATTTTAAACGCACTATTGGTAGCAAATGCAGATGATTTTTATGTGAGTCCTCCAACAAGTGGGGCCTTTTGGATAGAGTATCCAGACAATGAAGTTGATAACTTAGTGGCTTTTTCAATTTCTAATTTGTTAAAAACATTAATAGTAACTCCAAAATATGATAATTTTACAAATGGATTTAAAGATGGACAACAACGAATACGAATTTTATATAAAGATAAAAGAGTAATAGACCCAGTTACTAGTGTTTCGGTTCAAAACTTAACGAGTAGTATGTTTACTGTCAATGTAAAGCATGGTTTTATTGAGTGGGCAAAATTTGATGATACAAATGGTGATGGTGCTAAGGGTGCTGGTGATAGGGTTTTAATAAAGTTTTCAGATACATCAGGTGGTGTTAGAGGTTTAACTACATCAACTCAAATACCAACTATTATTTCTCCTATTGATAAAAATAATATTAATAAATTAGTACAAGCAAAATTGTCAATATCAAATGTATCATTTGCTTTTGGTAATCCAGTAGTTGATATATCTTATTTTGACTCTAATTTTGTGAGTATCAAAGACCCACTTATAAATCCTTTTACTTATTTACAAATAACTTATGGTTTAGGTGTTAAAAACTTTGATAAGGTTTTAATACCAAATAATATTGTACCATCATCTAAAACCTTACCCGTTTATTTTAATAGCTTAAGTCAAAAAGCTTTAATTTCAGAAACTGTAGCTTATGTAAATGCAGATACAATTGCTCCTCGAATGGTATTTGCATACTTAATAGATATGCAAGGAGATAATTTAACTCAATTTGGTCAAGATGATCAAATTCAGGTTCATTTTTCTGAATTTATTAGGCTACCTGTTGGTGAATTTACAGTTAATAATCTATTTTCTTTTGAAAATGTAAATATTGGCAGTAACTCTACTTTTGAAATCGTTGAAAACAGAATTTTAATTACACTTGGAGTAGGGGCAAATATAAATACAAACGGTACTTTAGATTCAGAGTTGCCAAGAATCATAGCGAATCAAGAGCGGATTTTGGATAAGTCTTCTGTTACTCCTCTTCAATTATCTACCTTTGGGGTAAGACAGCTTTTATTACGAGATGATAAAATTGGTCCAAGTATTATTGAGGTACGATATAATAGTTCAACCTCTAATTCAGATTATACAGTTGGAGATCAGCTTTATATTAAATTTAGTGAGCAAATAGATACGAGTAAATTTATAATCTCTGGTAATATAGATAATATGTTTATTTTACCAACACCAGTAAATCTACAAACACCGATATCTTTTGGAGTCGCTTTATTAGAGTGGAGAGAAAATAATACTTTGTTAATTGTTACATTTGGAGCAGCATCGAATCTTCCGACTCAAGGGCAACTAGCAGGTCTTAACCTTAAGGCGAGTTCTTTAGTTTTAGATAAAAAGGGTAATGCAGCAGGGGTAGGAGATATTATACCCTCTCTTGGAGTACCTTTTCCAACAAGTGATACAATTTCTCCTGATGTTAAATTCACTTTTGAAAAAAATGGATTAATCCTAGATAGTGAAGGCTTAAATCATATAGGCAAAGGTAGCTTACTAATTAAAGCAAAATTTGATCTTCAACAGCAAACGGCGCAACCAGTGATTCAAATCTCTGGTGCTGGTGCTCAGCTTGTAACAGCAATGATGAGCGGTGTGGGTTTAGATTTTAGTTATATTCATCCAATACAAGTAGATAACGGTATTGATTTACGCGATAGCCTAAGAACAGTAAGCATCATTGTTGGGGAGCAAGACCCTCATGGTAATAACGTAGTTGTTTCTGGTTTACATTCTTTTATTACAGATACAGTTGACCCAGAAATTACCTTAGCTCAAGTTGGTACAGTACAGATTATTAATGGAATTACTAAACAAGTTGTAGAGGCTGATACGGTTACTATTCAAGCAAGTTCAAATGAAAAACTAGTTGTAGCCCAAGTTTTACCAATATTTCCAACAAACTTGGGGATAGTAACAACTATGTCTCAAGATCAATTTGATTTTCAAATTACTCTGTCTAAATTGTCTCCAGGAGATAATAGTTTTACCGTAAAAGCTATAGACCCCGCTCGAAATCAAGTTGAGATTCGTGGAGAAATCTATCGAGTAGGAGGAGATACTACGGGTGGTGGTACACCAATTAATGCTCAAGATTTGGATAATGATGGAGTGATAAATCATGAAGATGCTTTCCCTACAAATGGTTTAGAGCAGTATGATACTGATGGAGATGGTATAGGTGATAATGAAGATTTAGATGACGATGGAGATGGTATTGAAGATGCTTTAGACAAAATTACACTGATCAATGGTGAAGTCGTTGATTTATCAAAAGATAGTGATAATGATGGCATACCAAATATTTTTGATATTGATATGGATGGAGATGGTATTTTAAATACTCAAGAGTTATCTTTTATTGATGTATATCATATTGTAGGAGGGGTATTAGACACAGATAATGATGGTATTCCAAATTATACAGATCCTGATGATGATAATGATGGTCTAACAGATTTACAAGAGTTGAGCCTTGTCCCAAGAAGTAAAACATGGGAGAAAGATTCAGATGGTGATGGCGATTTAGATGGAGTTGAAAGTACTATAGGTACGAGGTATTATGCTCCAAATACTCAAAACTATAATACTTGGGTAGATGCTTTTGATTTTGATAATGATGGTATTATTAATTTATTTGATAAGTTTCCTTTTGATTCAGATAACGACGGTCAAACCAATGATATTGATAACGATTCAGATGGTGATGGAATCCCAAATAATGTAGATAGTTTTCCTAATGACCAAGATAATGATGGCATCGAAGACAAAGATGATGAAGATAAAGACAATAACTTGATTCCAGATCAATTAGAGTCTGTAGTTACTGTTACTCGTAACGATTGTGATTTAATCAATCCTGCTTCGGCAAAGTCTTGTATTGCTATTCCAAAAATAGGAGGAAAAATTGCTTTTAGAGTTCCTGAAACTGGTTTAGCTCAAGATGTGACTTATGATATGTCGGGCTTATCTGATGAGTATGATGGTTTAAAAAATATTATTTTAGCCCAAGATCAAGATATCATTGATATTGTACCAATAATAGAAATTAGGTTAGATCAAGATATGACTGTTGATACTTCAAAATATGAGATATTGGGTAAGGTTTTACACATTAACGGAAAAATACGTCCAAACTCAGAAGTTAGGTTTCCTTTTGCTTTACCATCTTTTTTAATTCATGATAATACTCTAAAAAGTAGTGACTTAGTTTTAGAGTTTTATGATGAAAACCAAAAAAAATGGATTCAAGATGGCACATCTTATCAAATATCTGGTGGAGTTTTATATGCAAATATTAAACATTTTTCTAGTTGGAGGGTTTTAAGAGATATTAGTAATATATTTCAAAATACTGGAGGTAGTTTTGCCTCAATTGATGGTGGAGGCGGAGGCGGTGGTGGTTGCTTTATTGTAACAGCTGCAAGTGGTTCTATAGATTCAAACTCAGTACAGTTCTTTTCATACTTTAGAGATAGTTTTTTATTAAAATTTGATTTAGGTAAAAAACTAATGAGTCTTTATTATAGATACTCTCCTCCAATTGCAAAAAGTATTTCAGGTTCAAATTTTATGAAATTTGTTGTAAATATTATTTTAATTCCTATAGCAATTTTTGCCCTTTTATTAATGTTTTGGCCTTTGACTTTATTGTTAATGGGTTTGATATTGGGTTATAAAAAGCAAAATAAAAGAATATAAAATACTTCTTGACTTTGGGGCTAAATATGTTACTCTATAGCTCCTGAAATGGAAGGGCGTTTAGCTCAGTTGGTTAGAGCACCTGCCTTACAAGCAGGGGGTCACAGGTTCGAATCCTGTAACGCCCATTTTAGGAGCTGTAGCTCAGTTGGTTAGAGTACCTGCCTGTCACGCAGGGTGTCGCGAGTTCGAGTCTCGTCAGCTCCGTATAAATTGCCTAGGGCAGATAGCTCAGTCGGTAGAGCAGAAGACTGAAAATCTTCGTGTCGGGGGTTCAATTCCCTCTCTGCCCATAGGTGATATATAATTAAATGTAATTGATTTTTTTCTATCTAGAAAATCAATAGGCTCAAAAGCCAAAATCATTTAAATCCCTTCTAAATCAATACTTTGTTTTAGATTAAAATGGCGATATGGCCAAGTTGGCTAAGGCAAGGGATTGCAAATCCCTCATTCATCGGTTCGAGTCCGATTATCGCCTCTTTTTATACCAAAATATATTTTATAATAAAAAAGACCCTTTAAATGAAGGGTCTTAGATTTTATTTTTATAATTGTATTAGTAGCTTTGGTATTTGTTCATAGTAGCCAATGGTACTTTTCTAGGAGTTTCTCTTTTAATTGTCCATATTGCATGCTGAACATATTGATCTAAAGCGCTAATCCATGATTTACATTGAAAACTTTCATTGAGTATAATTTCATCTCTGTATTCGATTTCAACTTGAATAGTATACTGTTTTTTACCTTTAGCGCTCACGTCTACAAAAATATCGACTCCTGGGTGATATAAAAGCTCTTTTTCGAGTTTTTTTTCGAGTCTTTTGATAGATTGTTGTGTTAGCTTATCTAAAGCATCACTATTCAAATTTAAATGTAACATACAAACCCCTTATTGGATAAATAATACAGTTTCAAAACAATATAAGTATTTAAAGAAAATTAATAATTTTCTTGAGTTATTATAAATTGTAATGGTACTTGTAATATTTTTAAAGGGCTTTATAGATTTATTTTTAAAAATCAAGAACTTTTTTGTTTTTATATGTTTTATGTACTATTGATAATGTATTATACTTAAGAGTGGAGAGTTCTACTTTTAGATTTCTCGACTTCGCTTCAGATTTTTGGATGAAATAACTTAGATTATTGAATGCTTTCACTAATAGTTTTCAATGAAGAGAACAAATGAATAAAAAATATCCTCATAAAATAGGTGAGTACAGATTATCTCATGAGTCTTTGGCTTCTGGTGAAAGTATAGCTTTTCATTATCATAAAGGTAGAGCTGAAAACTGTCATATTTTATCTGGTGAAGCTACTTTTATCATTGAACAAACAAAAATAAAAAAAAAAGTAGGTGAATCTATTTCTATAAAAAAGAATATAAATCATTCTATTAGAAATGATGATTTAGTTTCTCTAGAATGGCTAGAGGTTTCTATAGTATTAGATCACAGAATTGAAATGGACTCAGACTCATATAAAGAGGATTAAATGTTAACAAAAATTGATCATATCGGAATAGCAGTAAACGACTTAGAGTCAGCAATGAAAGTATATGGGGATTTTACCTTAAAAGATGCTGATCATGTTGAAGAGCTTGACTCAGAAGGGGTTAAAATAGCTTTTTTTAATGTTGGGGAGAGTGCTATTGAACTATTACAACCAACTAGAGAAGACTCTCCAATTGCAAAATTTATAAACAAGCGTGGAGAAGGAATACATCATATTTGTTATGGGGTTAAAGACCTTGAAAAATCAATGGAGAATTTGGTAAAACTGGGTTATAAATGTTTAGATGAAAAACCTAGAAATGGGGCTCATAATACAAGAGTCGCTTTTTTTCACCCTAAACAGACCTTAGGTACTTTAATAGAGCTATCAGAAAAAAAATAGTTTTAATTAGGTGGGTCTAGTAGTTTTGCTGCTTCTTGGAGATGTTTAACTTCTATTTGTTCTAGCTCAATCTTTTTTTGTTCAATTTCAAGTTTATTTTTATGAGATATTCCCATTAAGTATTTTATTCCAAAAATACTACAAGCTATCCATAAAAGTGGAGCAAAAAGATGAATAGACGTGCCAAAGATAGCTAAAAACCCAAGTAGAAAAGGTGTAAGAACTGCTATGATTGGTATCGAAAAAGTAGCAATTATAGCTGTAATAGCTATGCGTTCAGTAGAAGACTTTTTTTGCATATTTTTTTTAATTTTTCGTATAATTTTCATTTATTGATTTTGTTTGATTTGTTTTTTTGTCACAAAACGGTCATGAGAGGCGATATAAATAAAAATAGCGCCTGTGAGCGCAAATAAAATACCGTGAAAAACATTTTGAACAGATCCTTGAATGAATAATGAGCTTAAAATGCTATAAAATCCTAAGCAAAAAATTAAAAACCCTATAAAGATTAAAGATAACAACATAAAAGAAGAGCCGTCTGAATCTCTAGGTGGCATTTTTTTATAATATGCCGCTGTATTTTTTTTGTTGGGGGATGGGTATTTAACAATAGGTTTCATAGCTTATATTTTGATGACTTGATTTTTTATACACTTAGCTTTTACTAGAAGTATAGCATAAAAATCAATGTAGAAGGTTTTAGCTTATAAAATGAATGCAAAATACTTTAAAAAGATAGCATTTATGTCGAAAAAATAGCTAGTGAAGACACTTTATCTCTATATATTTATTTTTTGTCCATGGGTTATCTATGCAGAATCTCTGCGTCATGAAATTTATGGTGATATTACAACAAGCTATTTTACTGGCAAAGAAGAGTTTTATAGGAATACTGACTTTGGTGATAAAAAAATAGTCTCTGACTTAAGCTTTCGAAATACAGAACTTAATTTAGGGGTAGATTTATCAAAAACAATTAAGAAGTTAAACTTAAATTTAAGTGATCAAATTTATGGTGATATCTTATCAAAGAAAAATACTCGTACTAGATTTTCTAGTTATAATAATTTATTAAAATTTAAAGCTGACTTTACTCCTCATCAAGATCTTAGATTACATGCTGCATTTAGTGCAGACACTTATGAAGACCAATCTTTTAAAGAGTTTAGCCATGGTAATAATTCCCTAGATTTAAAAGTTGAAAAAAGACTTCAATTAGAGACTTTTATTGGTATTGGTACTACAGTATCTAATACTAGATTTGAATACTCTCCAAGAGATAGTTTTGATGAAACAGACTTTTACTTATCTTATTTTAGGTTTTCTCAAGAAAAACATACGATGATAAAAGAAGAAACAATAGAGTCTTCTCATGTAAAGTTTATCCTTATGGAAGGAATCAAAGAAAGTACGAGACGAAAATTTAGTGAAGCGGGGTACTTAAGGACTTTGGCAAACTTTCAGAGTGAAAAATTAAAACCAAACTTATTTATTTATCGTCCTTATAAATTGCAAAGTGATATGAGTTTTGATTTAGAATATAGGGTAAGACACCGTGAGCTATATAATAGTTTAGAGAAATCATATCTTGAACAACAAGTAAATGGTGCTTTGATGTTTTATTTATCAGATGATCATAGTTTACGATTTGTAAATCATTATGCAGATAGAGAATACTCTAAAGATTCAATAGCAGATAGGCTATTTTCTCATCGTAAAAATCAGTTTGAGATAACTCATAATATTCAAACAAATAAAATTTATTTATCTAGTGGACTATTATTAGACTATATCTTTCATAAAGATAAAGAAGACTTTGATCAACATGATGTTTCAATAGATTTTGATATAAGTTGGGATATTATGCCTGGGTGGAACTTTGCTTATAATTACTCTAATTTAAGAAAATCTTATGATAAAGTTCAAGAATACTTTACTAATTATAGGCAAATTCATGGAAACCTAACGGTTCGGGCAGATATTAATAGACGAGCATCTGTTATGGGCTCATTTTTTAGCGAAACTAAAAGATATAACCAGTTTGTCAATCAAGTTGACTCTCCCTATGATCGAATAGGTCAAGATTATCGTTTTATAGTCAATCCGAATCAATTTTGGTCTTGGCATATAGGCTATAAGTGGGAAGAAGAAGAGCATAGTAATTTTATTACCAATAATAGATTTGAGAGATTGGCATATCTAGGTACAAAATTTAGTCTATAGGAGCTGTGATATTGTGAAAAAAATTAATTATATAGTCCTATTTATTTTTACATTAAATTGTGTATTTTCTGAAAAAATTTATAATCAAGCAGAATTAAGTATTTTATCTGGTTCTGTTTTATTAAAGAAAAAAGGAATTGATGGAGTCATTAGATACTCTAGAAATGTGCTTGTTCATTTAAATGATGATATTCAAACGAGCCGTGACTTTCGTGGAGTATTGATTTTAGAAAATAACTCTAGAATTTCTTTAGAGTGGGGGAAACTATACCGTTGGAGAGAACAAGGTTTTTTTTTAATTGAAAAAAATAAATGGTTAAGACTTGGTGAACTAAGAGAAAGTTCCTATCAAAAAAATGGCTCTTTTGAGGCTGGAACAATTGGGAAGGTTTTTGTACGAGGTTGGGTAGATGTTACTCGTCCAAAAGAGTTTCAACATAGAAGATTAACAAATCAATTCAACTTAGTTAGGGGAGATGTCATTGAAGTATTAGGGGCTTCACAGGTAGGCATTGAAATGGCTGGTGGAGTAAAAGTAGACTTAGGAAAACAAACATTAATTGAAGTGCTTGAATATGGCATTTTTTTAAGAAATGGCTTTGTTTCTGTTTTAGGAAATAAAACGAAGCAATTTGAAATAGTAACAAGTGACTTTTCTATTATGGGTAGAACAGATGAATACCAATATGAGGTTTTTAAAGATAATAGAACCCATGTCCGTAATTTATTAGGCGTAAGTAAAGTGATAGATAAAAAAGGTTTGAAATTTAAATTCTTAAAACCAAGAATGGAGATTACTTCAAATAGTAGGTCAAATTTAAGAGTAAGAGCGGTACCATTTGAAAAGCGAGCTCGACTCTCTCCAGAAAATATTAATGATTATTCAAATAAGTCTGGGGTTATAGCTGATTTGACTGATATTCAAAAGGAGCATCAACGTATCTATAAAGATATTGAGTTACAATTGAAAGGAGAGTTTGTAACTAAAAAACCAAAAAAGTTAAATACCGAAGTTGCGGGAAAAAAATATCTTAGAAGAATTAAAGAAATAGATAAAGAGAATTGGGATAAAAGAGAGTGGTTTCTTGAGCGTAGGCTTAAAAAGCTACCATTAGAGCCAAATGACTTTGTGAAAGAATCTAGGATTGATGCAAATGATTTTGAAACAAAAAGAGATCAAAAATATTTCAGAGAAAGAAACTTAAGCTCTAGTATCAGAACAAGAATACAGCAAGAAATAATAGATAGAAGATCAAAAGGTAAATCTTTGACAGATGGTCAGGGTAAATTACGTTCAAGTGCTAGAATACTAGAGTTAAGAGACTTTTTAAATAGAAATAAATTAAATCAATCTAAAATTTTAAATGAGAAAAATCGTTTAGAGCGTCAAAAATTTGATATTGACCGTAAGTTAGCTTTAACAGATAAACCAGAAAATAGGATAGCTTTGAGCATTTTAAAACGAGAAATAGTTGTTCGTTTAAACAGAATAAATAGTGACTCAAGAAATATAGCCTTAATTATTTCTCAAATAAATAGAGAATTAATTAGAGAAAAGGCAAGCTTTAATACAAGACTTGCAAGAGAGAGTGATTTTGAGAGGCGTTCAAGGCAACTCGTTCAGTAAAAAATTTAAAACTGCATAAAAATTCAAACAAAAAGGGTTAAAAAGAAACAAGTTCTTTTCGATATAGATTGAAACAAACTAGATTTATTAGATGGTGAATAGTATGAAATCAATTGAAGTAGCTAAATTATTAAACCTTGGGCATGAAGAGTTTTCTCAAATAGAGGAATCCATAGCAATGGTCTTTCAATTAAAGCAAGACGAAAATGGAAATTTTATTTATACTAATGACCATATCAAAGCTCTGAAAGATGTTTTTGATAACTCAGAAATGGATTTTGATTTTTTGAAATCACCTAACGCAAATGCTAAAAAAGTAGAAGCATCCCCTGTAGTACCAAAGCAAATTCCAATTAAAAGGAAAGAAAGTAAAGTAGTTAAATCTATGGACTTTATGCAAGACCCTACGTTTGAAAAACTGTCTAAACCAGAAAAAGAAGTTAAAATTCCTTTATTTAGAAAAGTTTCTAAATTTGGTGAAGAGTTAGATTCTCCAAAAAGTGAAGAAGATGAAGATGTATCTTTATTATGGCAAAAGCTAGAAGAGCAAAAAACGTATTTTAATTCAAAGTTTGAAGACTTTAAAGGTCAAGAGTTGTCTGTAATAAGAGAAGAAAATTACTCTTTAAAAAAGAAAAACCTACAGATGCAAAAAGAGCTTGAAACTTTACAAAATATTATCAAAAGTCAAAACGATGACAAACAATATTTAATAGGTAAATTAGATGAAAAATACTCTATTAAAGGCTTGTTTGGTTGGAAAAAAGATCCTTATTTGGGTGCTTAGTGAAGCTGTGTTTCTTTTCAAATTAATTTAAAATATTATGGTGAAATAGTTTTTTTTTGCACTTTATATAGAAAATAAGATTTTATCGACAAATAAAAATAAAAGTTAATAGCCCTTGACGAAGTAAATAACACTCGCTATTATTTATTAACTAATCTTAAATACTTAATACTTTTATATAAAACTTTTCGCCCCCAAGGATTGTCTATGAAGTCGTTATTTTTAGTACTCTTTTTACTTTTGAGCTCTATAAGCTTTTCAAGAAATATCACAATCGACTCAAACATTTCTGGTTTTAATTTATCTTCTTATAAAGTCTATGTTTTTAAAGGTACTACTTACCAAGGAATTTACGGAACTTTTGACTCTAGCGGTATTTTAAATTTAGATGTACCAGAGGGAGAAAATAGATATCGTGTAGATTTTGCTGGTCAACACTACATTGAGTCAACCTCTAGTAGTAATATTCAAATAGATTTTTTACATGAAGTAACAATCAATGCTTCCCAAAATAAAGACCTTTTATTTAATAAAAGAGTCTATGTTTTTAATGAAAATGGTCAATACCAAGGTCTAAACCAAAAGTTCGATATTAATGGTATTGCTAAATTTAATTTACCTGATACTTCTTATAAATATAGAATAGACTTTCAAGGACAATGGTTTACACCAGTTACTAGTAGCGCTTTAGTTGATGGTAATTTATCTAACTTTGGATTTAGAAACGTTTTGGTTGATTTCTCCCAAGATAAAGAAAAGCTAGAGTTTTCAAAAGTCTATGTATTTAACGAAACCAATCAATACATGAGTCTTTGGGATACTATTGACTCAAATGGACTTGTCAATTTTTATGTAGCAAATGAAAACTATAAGTATCGTTTAGATTATAAAGGGCAATGGTTTTCAGACCCTAGTAGCTCTGATCATTTAATCGTTACTCTACAAGACTTTGGCTTTAGAGATGTTTTGATTGATGCATCAACTAATAGTGACTTGCTTGTTGGTAAAAGAGTTTATGTATTTAATGAAAACAATCAATACCAAAGCGATTACCAAGAGTTTGATATTAATGGTCATGCTCATTTCTTTTTAGCACCCAATCAATATAAATATCGTATTGACTTTAGAGGACAATGGTTTAGTGATCTAAGTAACTCTTCTATTATTAATATAGATTTAGCAGATTTTGGTTTTAGAGATGTTTTACTTGATGGGTCTGCAAATAGTAATCTTTTAGCAAACTCTAAAGTTTATGTCTTTGATGAAAATAATACTTATCAACAAGTATATGAGACTTTAGATGCGAATGGTCAAGCAAGCTTTTTTCTTGCAAATTTAAACTATAAATATAGAGTGGATTTTCGTGGCCAATGGTTTACTCAAGCTACAAACCAAGCAAATGTAGATATCTCACTATCTACATTTGGCTTTAGAAACGTACTTTTAGATGGTTCAGCAGATAAAGATAAACTATCTGGTAAAAAGGTATATGTTTTTAATAGTAATAATCAATACATTGGAATCTCTGATACTTTTGATGCCAATGGACAGGTTAATTTTTTACTGGCTAATGAAAACTACAAATATAGAGTAGACTTTCAAGGCCAATACTTCACAGGGCTTAGTAACCAAATAGTGGTTGATGTAAGTCTATTTAGCTTTGGATTTAGAGACGTTGTTATATCTGCTGGAGTAGATAAAGATATCTTAGAAAATAAACGAGTTTATGTTTTTAATGAAAACAATCAATACATTGGTCTTTGGGCTGCTTTTAATGACCAAGGAACAGTAACTTTTAGTCTTGCAAACAATAACTATAAATACCGTATAGATTATATTGGCCAATGGTTTACTCCACTGAGTAATCAGACAAACATCGATGGAAGTTTAGTTTCTTTTGGCTTTAGAGATGTAGTTATTGATTCAAATGTAAATCAATCTAACCTTTTTACAAGTAAGATCTATGTATTTGATGAAAATAATCAATATGTAGGACTCTTTGATACTTTTGATAACCAAGGTTTAGCCCACTTTTACCTACCAAATAACAACTATAAATATAGAGTTGATTTTGCAGGGCAAACCTTTACCCCACTAACAGATCAAACAAATGTACAAATTGATTTTTTACATGAAGTTACACTTGATTCAAACGATGGAAGTTTTAATTTAGCTGGATACAAGACCTACCTTTTTGAAGGTACTCAATATAGAGGACTTACTAAAACTTTTGATACTCAAGGTATAGCTAAATATTTGATTCCAAATAAACCCTATCGATTTAGAGTGGATTATAGCGGTCAACACTTTACTCAAACAACAAGTGATGCTTATATAGCTGTTTCTTTAACAAGAGAAGTAACAATAGACTCTAATGTTGATGGATATAATTTAGCTGGGTTTAAAGTATATGTATTTCAAGGTAATACTTATAAATCATTAAATACAACTTTTGATACATCAGGTTTAGCTAGGTTTCAACTACCTGTTGGTACTTATCGTTATCGTGTAGATTATGTCACTCAGCATTTTACCCCAGATACAGATCAAGACTATGTTACTTTAGATAATTATAGAGAAGTAACAATTGATTCAAATCAGAAAAGTGGTTTTCATTTAGGTGGTTATAGGACTTATGTATTTCAAGGAAACTCTTACAAAGGTTTAAATCAAAAGTTTGGTGTAGACGGTAAAGCTAGATTTTTATTACCAGATGAAGCTTTTAGATACAGAGTAGATTATGCTTCTCAAACTTTCACCAATGAAACATCAAATACTTTAGTACAGGTTGATTTTTTACATAATGTAGCGATTAACTCTAATGTTGGAGCTAATAATTTAGCGGGTAAAAAAGTCTATGTATTTAATGATAATGGTCAATACCAATCACTAAATTCAACCTTTGATACCTCTGGTTTTGTATACTTTACTCTTCCAAATAAAGAGTATAAATATAGGGTTGATTTTGCTGGTCAAACATATACAGAAACTACTAGTAGTGAGCAAATACAACTAGACTTTTTACATACAGTTCAAATTGATTCTAATAATCAAGGGTATAATTTATATAATTCAAGAGCTTATGTTTTTAATGGTACTCAATATCAATCTATTAATAAAAAATTCAATACTTCTGGTACGCTTGAGTTCTTTTTACCTAAAAAAGAATACCGTTATAGAGTAGATTATGCAGGGCAAAATTATACTTCTCAAACAAATAATACTCAGGTTCATTTAGATAATTATAGAGAGGTTATAATTGATTCTAATGTAGATTCAGGCAACTTAGCAAATATACGAGTTTATGTATTTAAAGATAGTCAATATATGTCTTTAAATCAAAAATTTAGCGTTAATGATGGGTTAGCTAAATTTTATTTACCAAATACTAGTTTTAGATATAGGGTTGATTTTAACGGTCAGCAATACTCACAAATGACTAGTTCTACTTATGTATTGTTTAATAAAGATGATGATAGTTTTTTATATGAAGAGCCAAGTCAAAGCATTCCTGAATTATCTTTTGTAACAGGTACTTTTAGTTTGTTAGAAGCTAATGTCACAACATCTGTTGTTGTTAGCTTAAACCAAGTGCATGATAAGGATGTAAGTTTTAGTGTTTTATCTCAAACTCAAGGTGCTTACTCAAATCCTATTACTCTTTTGCAGACTCAAGCTATTATTTTAGCAGGTCAGCTTGAAACTACTATTTCTTTTCAGTCTATAGATAATACGATACCGCAAAGTGATAGAGTTTCTAAGATTAGTATTAGCTCTGTTAGTGAGGCTAATCTTGTTACTTTTAGTGAGGTTTTGGTTACTGTTATTAATGATGATGTTGAAAAATTTGATACTTTCGTACAAGTTCAGTCTAATTTTCCAAAGGCTCAACAGCCAGTTTATGCTTTAGATATTAATGGAAATGAACTTGGTATTTTTGCACTTACAAATGATGATGGTTTAGCTCTTTTTTCTTTAGAAGAGGGAGACTATAAATTTAGATACCCTTTTGGTGGAAGAGATTTTATTTCAGGTACTATTTCTCAAGCACAGACTGCTACTGTTTTGGTTCCTGAGCCTATTAGTATTTCTTTTCGAGACCATTTAACCTCTATTATTGATACAGATATTTTTGCTTTTAAATCTGATGACACTAATTTAAACTATAGCCTTACAACAGATAGTGAAGGTACTGTAAGTTTTTTTGTTGATCAACCAGGAAGCTATAAATTTCAAGTGATGTATGGTGGAGAAACAAAATTTACTCCAGTGTATAACTTTTCTGGAGAGTATGATTTTGATATTGTTTTAGACTTGGTTGTTTCTGGAAATGTCTTTTTTAATGGATTACCTAAAATGACACMAACTAGTTTTAGGTTTTTTGATAAAACAGGATCATTACATAAAGAAATTACAAGTATAGCCTCAAGTTTTTCAACTACTTTAGAAGGAGATTTAAAACCTTATAATTTGACTGCTTATTCTGTAATAAATAATTTAGCTTATATAGAAAGTATTAAAAATATAGCAATTTCATCAGACTACAATATTTATTTTGATGCTCTTTCTCCTGCTAAAAATCTAATATCTTTATTTGATAAAGGTACACCTATTGAAGAAGGAGTTTTAGTTAGTGCAATTAGCACTGATTTATCTACTAAAACAACTACTATTAACTACTTCGGTTCAACTGCTCATTTTCCAAAAATAAATGGCTTAAAATATATTGAAGTTTTAAAAAATAACAAATTTTATTTAGGCGGCCCATTTTCTTTTCCAAGTCAAAATATAACTCCTTTTGATATAGATAATGATATCGAATTAACAATACGTTTAAATGGTAATATTTTACCAGGTGCTATAGTTGAATATTTTTTAGCAAATAATGAACAAACTAAAAGAGAGTATATAACAAATCAATTAGGGCAAGTTTTTTTACCTAATGTTAGTAATTATAGTTACTTAGCCAAAGTAGCTTATGAAAACATAGACTATTATTCAGAAGTTTTAAGTTCAGGAACCAGTTTTGAAATTAATATAACTCCAAAAGAATATGTAAATATTACTATTTCTAAAAATAATAACTTATTAATTTCACAAACTATTTCAGTATTTGAAAATAATAACTTTGTAAATTATACAGATAATGGACAAGGGGTATTTATAGTCGAGGTTAATGAAAGTTCTAAAGCTGTTATATTAAATGTTACTTCAGGAAAAACTTCTTTAGGCTATATAAATAATACAAGTGATTCATTTCACTTTAATTTTCAAGGTTCAACAAAAATTAAAACTTTTTTAAATGATGAAGCTTTAACAAATCAAAGTATTTTAATTGAAGATCCTAATTTTTCAGAAGTTTCTTTCATTTTAAATAGTGATGCAAATGGTGAAAGTAATTTTGATAAAATATTGAATTTATCATATAAGATTTCTACTACGCTAAATGGTGAAATAAAATCAACTATAATTTCAAATATTTCAGAAATAGAATTTAGATTTATTCAAGATCAATCAAAAGTTTCTATATTTGAAGTTTTTGATGACCTTAATACAGTAATACCTAATAAAGAAATTAAATTACTTCAAATTGTTGAAAATTCGTTGATTATAAGTCCAAATGTTACTACCACAGATAGTTTAGGAGTTGCATACTTTAAAGATTTAAATGGATTTTTTATACCAACAATATATGAAGATAATATACCATTATATTTAGGAACTATTAATTTACCTATTCAAGAACAGTTTTTAATTGATGAGCCAATTGAAGTTATGGTAAAAAGCTATGGTTACCCACTTTCAAATATAAATATATCATCTAGCTTAATTGATAGTATAAATGAAAAATTATTAAATGTAACAAAATCTACTAATAATAATGGAATAGTTACATTCCCTTCTTTAGCTCAAAACTCTTATAATATTTCATATAACAATGGAGTAGATCAATTAAGTTATAAATATACTTTTGGTGGAACAAAACTATTTTTTGATTTGCACCTATTAGAGTTGTTAATTGATTATGAATCTAATAAAGTCAATAACTCTAAATTATGTTTTGAGCAAATCGGATTATTTGAACCATACTGTATTATTTTAAATAATAAAAATGAGTTATTTAATCTAAATTTATATCCAAGCTTAACAAAGCTTAACTACGTTATAGATAAAAATAGTTTTTCTTTACAATCTAGTCTTTTAACGACTATAAGCACAAACTATATTACTTTACCAAAAGTTCAAACAATACGAATAATAAAAAATGGAAAGGCTATAAATAACTTAAAGATAGACTTTTTACAAAATGGAAGAGTAATAAGCTACTATACAAATTCTTTTGGAGAAATAACTTTTCCAGCTATAATTTTTGCTCAAAATATAATTTTTTTTCATGATTCTATTTTATATAATCAAAATTTAAATATTAATGATGAGTTCAGATTAATAGAATTAGATGTAACTTCAGAAAAAACTAACTTCAACCCATATGATCATAATTTGGTAAACGACCCAACTTTAGATGAAATTTTTATATATGACTATAAGTCTATAGAGCTAACCCCAGGAGAGGTTAATATAAATTCAAAAAACAAATCAAATAAAGTAACTAACTTAGTTAGTGTTCCAGCTTATTCTATTACATCTGTCAGAGTAGGAATTAGTTTATTTCAAACTAATATTATTAATGGGAGCTTTATACAAGATGAGCCTATATTTATTGGATACTGGGAACAAGATCTATCTAGTGGCTCTAATTTAATTAAATGGGATGGCTCTCTTCATATAGGAGGCCATGAAAGATTATTAGCTCCAAATTTATATTTTTTAAAAATATATGAACCAAATGATAATGAACTTTCAGTTATATCAGTAGATAAAGAACTTAATACTGAAATAAATAATGTAATTACAATTAATATAAACTATTAATGATTAGGTAAAATTATGATTAAGCTTTTTATTATTTCTTTATTACTTTTAAATAAAACAGAATCTTTTGAACAATATAGAGGACCTTTTGGACCAGATGGAGAACTTACTGTTATTTCTTTAGTTCGTACATCGGATAAAAATTATTATGACTTATCTCCAACATATATGGGAGCAACTTATGAACAAAGAGGCTGTAACTATGATAAAAGAGTTCTAACTTGCGGACCTTGGAGAAGTTATGAGTTTAATGGTGCTGAGCTAGTGGGTAGTAACCTAGCGATTGGAAATGGAGGTCCTGACGTTACTGTAATAGGAGAAACTACTAGTTTTGAGGTAATATGGAGTAATGGGGATGCACCAACTCAAACTATTGTAACAGAAGTTCCTTTTACTGCCTTTCCGGGTATTTCTATAGAGTCAAGTATAACACCCTTTGGATGTAGCCAATTAGGGCTATTAGGCTTAACATTAAATGATTCACCTTTATATATAAATGGAGCTTTTGATCCTAGTTGTATTAATAATACAGAGTTTAAATTTTTAGGAAAAAATCAAGAGGGAATTTTATTTAATAATCGCTCCCAAATACCAGAAGATTTTAATATAAAAACTCTTGAAAGGTTTACTTTAGCTAATGGAGAACTTAAAACTCTTAAAGCAGGAGGAGCAAACTATTTAATAAACTTTGGAGATAACTTTGTAGAAAATGTAGATATTGCTGATTTACAGAGGTTCAATCTTATTTTTGAAAAGTGTATTGCTAAAGTCTTTGTAGTAAAAAGAAAATCTTTTTTTAGAAGTTTTACTTTTATTGAAAGCACATTAGATCAACCAGAAGGGTTTTCTTTTAATGGTATCCGCCGAAATGAAAGAGTAACTTTCAAAGGTTCAAGTCTTTTTGCTCGTAGTAATACATTAATTTATAAATCTTTTAATTCTATATTTTCTGGAGATCAAAAATTAAATGATTTTAAATTTTCTGAATTAAAACAGGGCTCAATAGTTAATAATTTTCATACTGTAAACGGGAGAGGTTGGGGGTATTTAGAGGACTCTACTATTCAAAATATAGTAAAACTTGACGGGGCAAGGTTTATTGAAGGGTCTTCTATTACAGATTTTGAAGAAATAGTACAATATCCAAATAGTGGATATATTAAAAGTAGCTATTTAGCTAATTTTGAAAATATTTTTATAAGTCATAAAAGCTTATCTAACTCTAGTTTTGAAAACGGTCAAAGTGTAACAATTAGTGGTTATACTAAGCCTAAAGGAACTTTAACTTTTGATAATATTAATTTAGTGAAATTTGAACAACCAAAGATTACAATTGGTAGAAGATATGATAGATATGGAAATTTAATAGATTATGGAAAATTTAATTCAGTACCTATTCAACCTCCAAAAATAAAAGGAGGAGTAGAACCTATTCAAAGATTAGAAGGTAGTAATAATATAGTTAGTCACTTTGAAAATGGTTTTTTACATATAAATAGTCCCAATAGGCTACCTTTTAGTATCATAACTAAATCAAGTGTTTTAGTTTTTAATAATGTTTCTAAGGTAATTTATCCTTCAAAGTTAAGAAAATTAACTGACGATATTTTAGTTAAATATTTAAATGATAATGAAAAACCTTCTTTAGTAAATGAGTCTGAAACAAATGAAGAAATAGAAGGTATTGGTACTAAATCAAAATTTGCTTCAATAGGAAATATGGGGTTTTTCTCATGGGAAAAACAATCAAATTATATTAACGGTATTGATAAAATAAATATAAATTATAATAGTAGAAGTACAAAAAATACTAGTTTAGGCAATGGATGGTCAAGTAATTTACTTGATAGAGCTTACCATTTATGGAGCCCCATAAATGGTAATACAATCGTTTTAGAAATAAATGGTAGTCAAACAACTTTAGAGCAATCGTCTAATACAAGTTATATTTCAAGTAACTCTCTTTACTCTACATCTTTACAAACAGGTGATGATGATTTTTTATTAAATGATATAAATGATAAATCTTATATTTATACTAAACTCCCAATATTTGGGTCCAATCAAATTGCTTATGCTTTAACAAGAAAAATAACGAATACCCATGACTTTATTTATGAATATAATACTATAGGGCAATTAGTTAAAGTTGCTAAAGTTGAAACTTCTCAAGTAGGTATAGAGGAGAATGATCCAGTAATTATCTTTACTTATAATCAAAATGGATCTTTAATCAATCAAAAAATTGATGACTATAATGAGAGCTACTTTTATGATTCTAAGGGACGCTTAGTTGCCTTAAAAAGTAATAAAGAGTTATTTGAAAATTACTACTATGAAGATGTTCAAAACCCTAATTCATTAACTAAAATTATGGATAATAATGGAGAAGTTAAAATTGTTTATGATTTATATAATCGAGTTTCAAGAGTTAATATCAAACAGTCTGGATCATCACTTTATTATAACGAGCAAGGAGAAATAAATTTACAAAATGATTTATTAGATTTATCTGGGAATAGATCGCTTATAAAAATTCAAAAAGATAATATACCATTAAGTAATTACATATTAAGTGTTTCTAGGCTATCTCAAGATCAAAATTCAACTTTATATAATTCTAATATGTTTGGAGAAATTATATTAAGTCAAACAGGTGAATATTATTTACAAGTTATATCTCCAGATAATCAAATAATTAATTTAGGGTTATATACTTTACCAAGTGAAGATATATTTATTGATTATGATATTCCTACTCAAATTACTTTACAGGATAGTTCGGGAGTAATTACTAATTATCCAGTTAATTTAGAGGACACTATTAGTAAAACGACCCAAACATTATTTTCAAATAATTTAGGAATTATAAACATGCCTGTTTTATTAGGACATACTTATAATTTATCGGTTAAAAGTTTAAGTCAAACATATTCGCTAACAAATATTAAAACAAATGAAAATAAAAGTTTTATAGTTGATTTATTTAAAACAAATATAAATATAGATGCGACTCATGCTTTAAATGAAATTTCATTGTTTAATGAAAATGATAGAAAAGTTATAACAGTTCAAAAAGATGATAATAACTTTTTTCAAATTACAAACTTAATAGGTAATTATTATCTTAAGTTTACTTATGAAAATATTAATATAAAATCGGTTCTATATAGTTTTCCAACTACTGAAATTAGTATAGACTTAACAAATCCAACTACAATAATAGTAAATAAAAGAACAATTCCTCTTATAAATCAAGAGATTGAATTTAACTCAAATAGTTTTCCTAATATACTACAAACAAGCTCTACAAATGAAAACGGTTTATTTACTATTTACCCATTAGATAATGAAACATACAATCTTTCAATTAATACTGATGATTATTTATTTGAAAATAATAATATAATTGGCGGAGAAACATATACTTTTGATATTAAAGATGTTTTTAAAAGTACTGTAAATATTAATTTATCTACAGGTGAACCACTTATTTTAAAAGATTTAAATGAGAGTATAGTAGAAACTTTTACTTCTACTATACCTTTTCAGTATAAGATAAATGGATATCAAGGTGATTATAAATTCTCTTTTAAATTAAACGACGAAGTTATAACTTTAAAAGATTCTTCTAATTTACCTAACCCTTCTATCAATTTCCAAATATCTACAACTAATGTTTACTTTAAAAATAATGCAAATAATAAGATTATTAATAAGCCAATTGAATATCATTTAGAGGGCATAGATCATGCTTTTATTAAAACAACAGATAATGAAGGTAAAATTGAAGTAGAGGCAATGAATAATTCTAAAATTCTTTGTAAAGTAGACGGATATTTATTTTCGGGTAATTTAAGTAATAATTTGATTTTTCCAATAGATGAAAGTAATAGTAAACAAATCATATTGACCGATGGAAATTTATCTAATGTAGAAATTATTTACTATCATAAAAGTTTTCCTAGTATTAAAATAAGTACTTACTCTAATGAATTTGGTATTATAACTCTTCCAGGTAATTTACAAACTAATTCAATTGTTTTTGAAATACCTAATGAGTTTCCAAATTATCAATCTTATTTACAAGATAACAATACTATAGTTTTAAATAAAAAGTATTTGAAATTATTTCCAGGAACTACTTCAGGCTCCTTAGTTTCTTTAGTTAATAGTACTTTTAATACAATTTTAACAACAAACTTTGATAACTTTGGGCAAATTGAAGTCAATGTAAATGAACCATATTTTTTAAATTACTCTTCTGGCTCAAAGCGAGTTATAACTCCTTTTATGTCTCATGAAATTAATTATAATCTAGTTGAACTTGGAGAAAATATTCAAATTGAGTTTATAAAAAGTTCAAGGCCTAACTCTACCCAAAACTTATATATTAAAATAAAAGAGCAAGATCATACTCAATATACAAGATCATATGCTTCATCTGGAATAAAGCAATTATCTGTATCTGCATTAAAGAATGAGACTTACATTATATATACAAACCGAATCTATGGTACAGAATCTTGTGAAGTTAAAGAATCTGATTTTTGTTATTTACCAGATCGTTTAACTTCTATCATAACTGTTAGTGATTCTTCAATTGATGTAACAAGTCAAGTAACAATGTATGCTATTTCTAATGCAGGCCAAAGAGTAGGGAGCTTTTTAACAAAAGATAGTTTGTCTTATGCAGTAGATGTAAATAATACTATACGTTTAATTATTAATAACGGTCTTCGTGATTATGTATCAAAACCTATGATTTTAAGTACAACAGCAAGCTTTGAATTAACTGATGTTGCCCTATTTGAACCAGAAGGTTATGAGTTTAATCCACCAGTTATTTTAAATCATAATGCATCAAACTTTAATATCTCTTATGCAAAAGAGTTTTTACTACAAGGAACTTTACTTGATGATAATGAGGTAAGTATTTTTTATAAAGAGCATGAGGGAGTAATTTTAAACAATCAATTTCAAATCCCTATTTCTTTAGAATCTGGTATTCATGCTTATAAAATTGAATTTACTAGAAGCTCTGGTGGTGGTGAAGAGATTTATTTTACAATAGATTATAAAGAAAGTGACTGCCCTAATTATTTAATTTCAAATCCAATCACTAATAATTTAACTTCATCCTTTAGTAAACTTCATTTTCAATCTGATGGATATATTAAAAACCCAACTGTTATAAATAATGACTCTAACTACAACTATAGTTATTCAACAAGTTTTTTAGGAGGTGTGTATATTTCAGATACCTTATCATTTAAAGAGGGTTTTAATGATTTTGATATCTATTTTGAAGATCAAGAAAAGTTTTGTAGACAGGCATGGACTCCAATATTAAATGACCAAAACCTTTTAGTTATTACTACAATAAAAGAACCTAGTAAATTTTTATCTCCAAGATTTAATCCATATACTAATATTGATAATAGAGTATCTAAAATCAATTTATCTATTAATAAAGGTGCAAACTTTAATGTAGAAGTAATTGATCAAGTTACTCAAGAAGCTCTGCATAGTAGGTTATTTAACTACGATTATCCTGGAGACTATGAAATAGAACTTTGGGATGGTAAGTACTTAGACTCTTATGTTAATGAAGGTAAATATTTAATTCGATTTAAAAGCTTAGATAATCAAAACCCAATTATTAATCTTTATAACATCATCTTATTTTATTAGGAATCATTATGAATTATTTTAAAATTATACAACTATTTTTAATACTTAGCTTTGTTTCTAAATGTGTTGCTTTAGATGACTTGGAGAATGCTATTGGAGATTCTAATTATAAAGGTTGCTTTAGGTTGATTATTCCTCAAGGTACTCCAATAGCTAAAGAACGAAGTTATCAATTAACTATGGAGCCTCATCAGGGTGGTTTAGGGTGTGGGTATTTACTTGGGAAAAGTATTAAATCACACCCAGAATACTCTATTTGGGTTACTGCCTGTGAAGAAAAATACGTAAAAAATTGGAAAGATAAAGGTAAGACAGAAAATACTATATCTATTTCTGGTAGTAAGGATGAAATTTATATTAAAGAAAGAAAAGATTTTCATACAAAAATAGTTTTTACTACACCTGGTCCTTCCCACGAACCTTATCAATGGTTATATAGAGTTGCATATACAGCGTCTACCCAAAAAGCTAGAGAAATTATAGTTTGTACTGGAGGAGGTCAACCTTCATCATATGAAGATTCTACTGCTGAGCATAATAGCAGTAAAAGTGAAGGTAGAAATAATGGAAAACCAAGTTGTGGATGTAGACTTTGTCCAAAAGAAACAAACTCTCCTTTTTATTTAAATCGAAATGAATTTTTTATAGAATCTATAGATTTATCTGTAAATTCAGGCCCTTTCTCTATTAATATTTCAAGAAAATTTTTGAGTAAAAGTAAAGAAAATGGTCCTTTTGGGGAAGGATGGGCCATGAATCATATTGTATATGGAATACCTACTATACAGAGCCAAAATCAAGCGGATGGATTTACTGTATATATGTATGATACTAAATTTTTATTTAATAAAAAATATAGTGATGGTTGCTTCTATAAGCCTGAATCATGTAATGAAAATCATTATACATTTATCAATGCTTATGGAGGAAAAGAAGAGTTAAGAAGAAGTGGAGATAATTTAGTTTTTACTGATAATACGGGTGGTTTTTGGACTTTGTTTCCATCATCTCAAGATCCTGACTTATTTTTAGTAAAAGAAAGTAAATCAGGTTTGATTATTTATAAGTATAATTATGATGAACAAAATAAAATAATAAGAATCTATGCTCCAAATGATTTAATTTCAGTAAACTTTATTTACAATGAGTTCTCTAAACTATCTCAAATTACAGATAATTATAATAGAAGCGTAAATTATTTTTACGATAATAATAATAATTTAACTTCAGTACAAGACCCTTTATTATATACTGAGACATACGCTTATGAAGACCCTTATGATACTCATAATTTAACCCACCAATATAATAAAAATAATAAACTAAATTTAGAGGCTAGTTATGATTCAAATGATAAAGTTTCTTCTTTTAAAGAATATGGAGTGTCTGTAGATATTGTTTTATCTCAGGGGCAAATTGTAGATACTAAAGGTGATAAGGTAATTTTAATTAAAAAAAATTCAAATGGACAAGTTCTTGAAAAATGGGTAGATAATGAAATTGTTAGAAAAGATGTTTTTGATTTACAATCAAGACTGATTTTAACTTCTAATGAAAATGGTAGTGGAGTCGCTTATAAATATGACAAATATAATAGAGTAATAAAGACTGTAAGATTAAATCCATTTGAACTATTACTACCAGATACTTCTTTATATGAAAGTAAAATACAGACTAGTTTAATCAAACTATCTCAGATGGGTACAGAAATGAAAGATATTTGTCAGTGTATTTTTAATCTTAATAAACCTGGTATCTGTGCTCCTATAGAAGACTTTGAAGAGTTAAAAAATAAACAAGAATATAGATGTGAAGTTCCAAATGATTTTACTTCTGACTCTTTAATTATTAGAGATTATGTTTTACGCTCTAAAACAATTGAACAAAATAAACAAGATTTAGATGAAAATGCAAAGTGTGATAATGATAAAGGTTATAGGTATTTAACTGTTGGACAACTAGAGTCATTATTATATGACGCTCTTGGTAAGCCATTAAATAGAGCTAAGTCTTATTTTTCATCTACTTTAGATGATGAAAACCAGACTAATTGTTTTTATTTTGAATCAACAGATTTACCTGGTGATATAACAGAATATTCTTATAGTAATATTAAATCTAAAGTTCCTTTTGTTACTAAATTACCTTTTGGTAAAGAAAGTAAAAAATATTATCAAAATAATTTATTAGTAAAAGAGATAAGCTCTGATGAAAGTTCTATAACTTATGATAGAAATAAATATGGGCAAATAAAATCTACAAAAGATGAAACTGGCAAAATTCTTTCTTTAAATAAGTACAACTCAAGTTTTTTATTAAGTGAAACTATTAATCAGCAAGGACAGTCATCTTACTATTATTATGATAATTATAACTTTTTATCTCAAACTATAGATAGTGATGGTAATATTACTGATTATGAAAATGATATTTTAGGAAGAGTAATTAAAACTACTTACCCTAGTGATGAAAATCAAAATCGTTTAGAAGTTACTAATACTTATGATGGTGAAGGTCAAATTACTGAAACTAAAGATTACTTAAATAGAGTTACTTCGTATAACTATGATGATTACGGCCACCAAACAAAAGTCACAAGACCAGATGGACTTTTTCAAACCTTTTTGTATGACGAAGATCGTTTAATAGAAGAAACCGATATTTTAGGTAGGTTAACTAAATATACTTATAATCATTTTGATCAAAGAACATCAGTAACTAATACTATTGGTGAAACTACTAATTATATATATGACAAAACGGGTAGATTATTACAAACTATAGACTCTAATGGTAATAGTAATTTTAATGAATATGACTTCTTTGGTCGTTTAAAAAATACTACTGATCAAGAAGGAAGAGTAACAAGTTATGACTATAACCCTTTAGACCAAATTATAAATACATATGATAGTAATAATATTTTAACCCAAAATATTTATAATGAAAATGGAAGACTATCTAGTAAGTTTTTTGGGAATAATGACCCTTTACAATGGGATTACTATTATGAACAAGGTCAATTAGTTGAAACTGTAGATCCTAATGGTAAATCATCTAGTACAATTTACGATGAATTTGGAAGAGTTGATATAGCTATAAATGCTGAAGATGAAAAAGTTAAAACTCTTTATGACTTAGATGGAAAGCAAATTGGATTTGAGAATAACTTAGGAAGAGCCTGGACAAAGGACTTCTACCCTAGTAGTGGTAGATTATCTAAAAATATTGATGCTTTAAATAATGAAACCTCATTTGAATATGACGAAGTAGGGCGTTTAAAAAAGCAAATTTACTCTATTGGAAACTATAAAGAATTAGATTATAACGATTTAGATCAAGTGACACAGGCTAGGTATTTTAATAAATTATCTGAGTTAGAAGATAGTATAGATTTTAGTTACGATTCTATAGGTAACCTTTTAAGCTTAACTTCAAGTGATATGAGTATTTTTAGAAAATATGATGATTTGAATCGTTTAATTGAAATAGAGAACTCAAGTTTAAATAATACTATTATTTATGAATATGATAGTAACTCTAATCGTTCTTCTCAGATGCTTTTGAATACTTTAGATCAATCTTTTACTCTTACCTTATATGAGTATAATAGGACTAATCAGCTAAAAACTTTAACTGAAAATGGTAAAGAAACTCGCTTTGAATATACTCAGGGTGGAAATGTTGATCGGATTATTTATCCTAATGGGATAATTAGAGAAAATAGCTACGATGATTATAATAGGTTAAATGCTATTATTTATAAGGTAGGTCAAACGACTATACAAAGCTTTACTTATACTTTAGACAATAATGGCAACAAGCTAAGTGAAACGCTTTTAAATGGTGATAGTACTAGCTATGAGTACGATAGTAATAATAGGCTTGTTTCTGTTGATTACTCTGATGGTAGCTTTGAGGATTTTGAATACGATAGTGTAGGAAATAGGACTTTATGGTTAAGTGATAATGGGTCTATTTATTATAATTACAATGAGAATAATCAGCTGTTATCTTCTGATGAGTGGTCATTTACCTACAATAACAATGGTGCTATGGTTTCAAAGACTCATACACCAACAAGTACAGATACAATCTATACTTACAATGCTAGAAATAAGTTATCTAAAGTAAGTTTTGATGATTTAAGTGAGGTTAATTTTTCTTATTATCCAGAGAGTGATTTAAGGTATTCCTCTATTAGTAAATCTGGCATTAGTTCTTACTTTTCTTATGATGGTCAAAATGAGAGAGAAGTTTATTCTCAAAATAAGGTTCCGATTGTAACAATAACTAATTTGCCTAGTGGCTTTGATCAGAGACTTTACCAAACTAAAAACAACAAAGAAAGCTACTTTTTAACAGATGCTTTAAACTCTGTTAGAGGCACTAAGTCTGACACAGCTACTAATGATTTAGATAGCACACATAACTATTTTGCTTATGGGAAATTAAAGAGTGGTGACCCTCTTAATAATCTTGACTTTGGCTTTACTGGTAGAGTCTCTGATTTAGAAACAGGACTTAGCTATTATAGAGGTAGGTATTACGATACTTGTAATGGGATATTCACTCAAGTCGACCCTCAACAGAGTGGGAGTAATTGGCATAGTTATGTTTCTGGGAATCCTGTTAATTTTACTGACCCGACGGGGTATTATATATTTAAAAATAAAGAACCAGATAAAGTAAGTACTATGAAGCATATGCAAAAGGCTTGGGTAGGACAAATAATTGCAAGAAGAAAAATAAAAAAATGGCTTCAAAAAAATCAAGAGGTAAATGAACCAAGCTATAGATGTGAAAATAAAAAAACTCAAATTGACTGGAATACCTATACAAGGTTTAAATTTATTCTAGCAAAATTAAATGGTACAACAGAAGCACAAGTATATTGGACTTCGCCTCCAAAACAAAATGCATTAGCTTTATACGACCCAAATGATGAAATTGTAAAAATCTATTTGGACAAATGGAATAGCTTTTCAACTAAATTATTTTCTGAAACAATAGTACATGAAGCTGTTCATCACGCAGCTCATGGTAGTGGGAACTGGAAAAAAGGGAGTGATACATCTGCACATGAAGAAGGTGTAGGATCGGTCAGAAGTCAAATTTTTGAGTCATTATCCATAGGTCAAGACTTGTCTGATGCCGAGTTTTTAGAGCAATATTACATAAGGTATATAGGTAGAAAATAAATGTTTAATTTAACCAAGATAATTACCTTACATCTTTATCTAATTTCTCAAACTGTTAACGTTTCTTTTGCTAACAACTTGCTAAAGAGTTTAGTAGCACTATTTGAAATTAGAGAAGAGGTTTGTTTACTTCGCTATTCAAGGGGTTACAACTTTACAAAAAAAAGTAACATTAAGAAGATTGGTCACTATTGTGAAAAGCTTGGAAAAAGGAAAAGCTGTAAAAAATATATTGATGGAGACCAAAAAAAAGAAGGAGGATTTGTTTTTTTAGACAAATATCCTTATGTCGAATTAAATCGACATTTATTAATTAAGTCAAAAGAAAATTTAGAGTCTTTAAAATATTTAAAAAAATATGAAAACTTCATGTTGATAAATAATCATGATTGGAATGATCCTTCTACATGGGAGCCAGCTAATTTTTTAACTTCGGAATATAAGAATTGTCCAAAACATATACGCTATTTTAAGAGTCAAATCAATGTGAAAAAAATTAAAGAATCTTCTTTTGAAATTAGTATTCAAGACTTTAAATACGTAGTTAAAAATTATAGATATTTGATAATGCAATATAGCCCAAGTTTATATAAATTGGCGGGTAAAAGTAAGGGTATGGAACTAAGTAGAGTATATGAAGGCTCTGATTTAGAAACATTAGGTCTTAAGAGTGGACATATAATTTTAAACATTAATCAATATCCAGTTTATAGTATTCAAGAAGTTATAAGTATACTACTAAAATTTACTAATAACTTACCAAATCACATAGTTATAAATTATTTAGAGAATGGAATTCAAAAAAATATTAATGTTTTAATTAAATTTTAAATGTTAGTAAACCTTTTATTTTGATAGGTTATCTCTGTCAATATAAGCGTCTATTATTTGTAAAAGTTGCCTTTTTTCTTGCGGTGGTAGCCTTTCAATTTGCGACATTCTTCTGGCAAGTCTAGAGCTTCTTGGCTTCAAGCTATCATTACAGTCTTCATTATTTCCAAGTAGTTCATCTACTTGTAGTCCAAATACTTTAGCCAATTTTTTTAACAATTGAATCGGCGGTTGACTTGCTTCTTTTTCATAATATGCAATTGTTCTACGTGATGTACCAATAGCCTTACCTAATGTAGTTTGTGTATAACCAGCCTTTTTTCTTAAAAAGCTTAATTTTGAACCAAATTTTTTTAATTCCATATCCATAATTATAACTAACCTTAAAAAAATAAACAATAATAGTTTCTATTATATACCCTATTTTCGTTCATCTCACTTGACTTAGAGAATTAACACTGTAATAATGAACGAAAATGGGGTTTTTATTGTTACGATCATAATCTGAAAAAAAACTTTATTTTACTATTGACAAGTTTTTAAAAAGGTAGGTTTTCATGGCAAAAATTCCACAATCTGAACTAGACCAATTAAAAAAAGAAATAGATTTAACAAATAAAAAACCCAAGTAATTTACTAAAGACAAAAACTATTGCATAATTAAAATATGATTCAAAAAAAAAGTACTAATAATTTTGCGTTTCACCCAAAAAAAAACAAGAAATTAGTCATAATAGGCTAATACATAAATATGATAAAGATATAAATAAAAAAAATATTAAACTATGGAATGCAAATCCTTTAACATGGTAATAATCCTACAACCCACGCATCCACTCCGCCTTTAAAACCTCTGGATGATCTAAAGCATAATCTATTTGGGCTAACAACTCATTTTTATTTTTTGATAGGTCGTTGCTTTGTAGATTTAAATAATTTGAAGCGTGATTTGATCTAAAAATTAAGCCGTGTAAATCGTCGTTTAAAAACATAAAAAGGGTTTTTAACTCTTGTAAAATACCCATGGTATCTTGTAATTTAAAATCACTATCTTCATGAAGAGGGGTATTTGGTACAAGCATTGTAGTTAAGGCTGAGATATACCAGGGCTTTTTTGTCTTCGGTTTCATTTTATTAATTAAATCAGCTGTTTCTTTAGCATGTTGAAATGATTTTTTAGGGTCATTCCCAGCAAGCCCAAGCATGATAGTACCAGACATTTTAATATCAGACTCATGAAGCTTTTGAGCTGCTTCTATTAATTCACTTTTACTAGACTTTTTATTTATAGAATTTATAAGAGCATCATCTCCTGTTTCAATTCCCAAATATACCATATTCAGTTTATTATCTGATAATGTTTTTAAATCTTTGGGGCTTCTTCTTAAAACATCTGAAGCATGAGCATATGAGCTAATTCTATTTAAATTAGGAAACAATTTTTGGGCATGTACAGCAATCTTATTCAACACTTTTGGATGGCAAACAAAAGCATTTCCATCCATCAAAAAGATACGACGAACATTTTCACCGTAAGTTTTTTTTGCTTCATCTAAATCTTTTAGAGTTTCATGAACTGGTCGTACTTGAAATCTCTTTGATATATACATTCCACAAAAACTACAATCATATTGACACCCTAATGTAGCATGAATCAACAAAGAGTTTGCTTCAGAAGGGGGTCTAAATATAGGTTCTTTATAAAAAATGCTCATTTTATCCTTGTACTATCACCAAGTTTTCTAAAGTGTAAATCTTGAGGAATAACTTCAATTGGAAATTTAACCATACGACGATTACCCTGTTGATCTGAAATTGTTATTTTAATAACATCATATCGACCAGGTTGTGGATATTGCCAAAAATTTGAAATAAAACCCTGACTTTGATAATTTCTAACCGTTGTTACTTTTGCCAAAAAAGGATTTTCTGTTTCAACTAATGAACCCAAACTAAATCCACTTGTATCACTTTGTATTTCAATTTGAATATTTTCTGGTAAAGTTACATTATCAACAGCTTCTACTTTGATTTTAAATCTAACATCTTCTGGTATTTTTACCAAAAAATTACCAAGTCCTGATGCATTAGTCCCATAAGCAGCTAAACCACTTATTGTTGATGGATGTGCTAAATCAAAATCAGTTGTTATAGCTAAACGACCAGATGAATAATCTGTTTGAGATTGATCTCCTATTTTTTGATAGTAAGTACCTCTTTGATCTTTACTTTTCATTAAAATAGCATTGCTACTAAATTCTCCTGCTTGTCCTTGTTTTTGATGATGACTAGCATCAGCAACAATTAAAAATTTAAACAAACTATTTTGTTTATAATCAAAAAATGTGACTTTTAAATTCGGAGCTACATTATCATGAACTCTATAAGTACCGACTTCTGTAGACTTTAAGTCAGGCTTTTGATCTATAGTCCCAGTTACTGTACCCACATCTTCTCTAGCTAAACCACCATATCTTCTTGAAACATCGTATGCTCTTGCATAAGCTTTATATGTTTCAATACCATTAGAGGATGCTCCTAAAAAATAAGGTGAAATCAAAGCATCTTTTGGAATCCAATAAAATGCTGTTCGATAAGCAGTAGTTCTATCAAAAAAGTTATTAAAAAATGATGTTGTTTGATAAGAAAAGTTAACCGAACTACCATCTAATGCGTCATAGTTACCTGGATCTGATAAAAATCTAATCTCACCATTTGAGTCTCCACCATAATCAGCTAAACTATTATCAACCTTTGGTCTAAATTGCATAGCATAATAACTATTATCAACAGGATTTACTCCACTACCATCAAATATAGACCCTTTTAATAAAGTATTTGGAGGTGTAAAGTTTACTGCTCCTCCTTCTAAAATATTTGTTACATTAAAGTCTGGTGTATCATGTTTTACAAAAGCTTGATCATCAAAAGATAATGATGAATAAGGATGTCTAAAATTACACTTTGTATAATCAACTACTTTACTTGTAAAAACATCTTGATTTTGTCCAAAAGGACTTAACCAACTTGTCGCTGTACCACCCTCTCCATCACTTGGAGATAAAGGATTAGCGATTGAATAACCCCAAACACATGGTTCTGGTGTAGAGTTATTATCCATTAAGCCTAAACCTAGCATATTTTTAGGGCTAGGGCCAAGATCATAGTAAAACTGCTGTAAATATGGAGTAAAAAGCTCTACATCAGGGGTTGTTGTATCAAATGCTTTATAGTCTTTCCAGTGTTGAAAAGGGTTATTATCTATTACAGATAGTACAATTCCATCGCCATTATCCCACATTCCACCAACTTCTGAGCCAAAGTTAAAAGTATTATAGCCACTAGTTAGCGTTGGAATAGAAGCAACATCATTAACATACGAAATAGATGGCGGTGTATTATCAAGTACGATTACATCAAACCAGTTATCATTTTTATCTGTTTTTTCTCTGGTATAATCACCATTATATTCTAATCCTCCACTCAATAAATCATCTTCATAAAACCCAGCACCATACGCTTTATAAGCACCTAGATTTCCCCAGCCGCTCTGATTTGTAGCAATCATTCGAGGGTCTCCACCACCAAAACTTCTTGTAGCATCTGATATATTAGGTATTCCGATTAAACTTTGATCAATGTCTGCTGCTGCTTGTGATCTTGGCCCCCAAGGAACTAAATCATAATAAGTTGCATTTAAATCAAGATTGCCCAAAAGAGTTGCTGTATCTGTAGATCCTGTTTCATTAGCTATATCAGAAGAAACTGTTTCATTAACATTAATACCACTAAGAATATGATCTTGACGATTTCTTTTAGACCATTTTACCGTTGGATAATCAATATAAAAACTAAATTCAATAGAAGTAGGCTCAGACGGAACCTTAAAAGAATATAATCCCAATTGAGTATCTATCAGGTTTACACCATTTTTAATTACATTTACTGGTGTTAAACTTGAAAAGTCTGGGTTTGCTGAATTACTCAATGCAGCCCAATTTACAACTTGATCTTCAATTGATTGAGGACCTGATAAAAGTCTGTCTTGAAATAAAGGAATACGAACTTTATATGTTCTTCTATCTGCATCTAAAACTTTTATTAATTCACCTTCATTCCAACCAGTAGAAGTACTTTGAAGCTCATCTGGTATAATTTTTTTTATTCCGTTTACACTAGCAAGGTTTTGAATTGCCCAAATCTCAGATAAGTTACCTTTTCTAAAAAGTTTAGGCTTAGTACGTTCACCAGTAATCGCATTTTTATATCTATAAAACCAATAATATTTAATTTCATACCAATCAAACATAGATTCATAAGTATTTACCAAACCATTAGGACTAGCTCCGCCAACACCATCAGTATAATAATCATCTAAACTATAAGTACCCTGTATGTGTGATAATTTACTATCAGCACCCGTTAAATATCTTGGAGGAGCCAATACTCCTCCTCCTAGTTCATCAATAACAGGACTTGTATCATAGTTTGCTGTACCATCGTTACCAGCACCATTATTTATTCCGCTCGTAGCAAAGTTCATTGGATGAGATAAAAGTTTATTATGAACAATACCTGGGTAACTATAATCCCAAACACCAACACCATCATATTTTTTCATGGTTTGATTTGAAACACCATCAATATACTCTTTAGAAGGAGCACGATAAAAATCAATTGTTACTTCTGCTACTAATGGAAAAGCAGTATCTTCAATTACTTCTAAATGAGCTGAATTACTGCTAACTATATTATCTACAATCGGAGTACCATTCCAAGTGGTGTTTGTATTAGTAAAAGCTGCAAAATTATTCATAATATGAATATCACTAACTGAACCATCAACTTGAGCTTGCATTGGATGAACATTTACAATATAACTTGCTACAGCTTTTGTTACTTCATAAGTTACACCTGTAGACTCATCATCAAATGTTAAACCGTCTGCATTCCAACGTAAACCAATTAACTCTAAAATAACTTCATATGAGCCAGGATCAGGAAACTCAATTTCTGGAGATTTCACTTCTGTTTGAAACTCTGCTGCCATTGCAAGATCAGAATGCAAAGGAACATCTTTATAACAACTTGCAAAAATTAATCCTGGAATTTCTTTTAGCATTGGCTCAATAAAACTTGGATCTGTTGTTGGATTTTCACATTGATTTGGTAAACCGAGTAAATTTGGATGATTTTTCTTTCTACTCATTGGAGGAGTTAAAGCTTTCACCATCCATCTATATCTAAGAGTCTTAACATCTGGTCCAATACTTTTTATAGGAAACCCACCCGCACAATTACCAAAATTAATCAAAGGGTTTGGAATCTTTTCATAGATAAAAGAAGGGAGGTTTTGTCCAAAATTTCCGCCATTATCACTATCTTCATAAGTCCATGCTTTTCCGGTTACTGTTTGTACTCCTCCATTTCTTGGTTCAGGCAATAACTTCAATTGATCTAAAACTGGTCTTGAACCTGTTTTACTTTCATTAGAAACCATTCTTACATAACCATCAAAAGCACCAGCAACAGTACTTTCTGAAAAAGAACGTAAAACTGTCCCAGCTGAACAGTCATAAGGCATAATAGGAGCTATTCCACCAGCTCCTGCAAGTTGTGCTTTTTGTCCGTTAAATTTTGGAGGGTTTTCCATGTAAAATACAACTTTTTGTCCTTCTAAAACCTCTGGTACATCAACAATATCTAAAGAAAACTTTCCCTCAGATAATGGAGGATTTGCTACATTAATAACTGCCATTTCTACATCTACAGCGAGGGTATTATCTGGAGTATTACAAAATTGACCACTCCAGTCATCTCCCCAACGTCCAGGTTTTGAAGGGTCAGCAGAGCGTGATAAAAAAGTTCTTTGACATCCAACTCCACCGGTAGGAAGGGTACCAATAAAAAACGGAGTAGCTACTCCAATAGCTGACTTAAATAAACCAAGTCCAGTATCTCTTGAAACTGTAATTAAAATAGGTACTTCTGACTCTCCAGATAGTGGTTTTAAAGTTGGTGTACTAGTAGGAGAAATTAGCTTACCTGAATTAAATATTTTATCCCATGTAGGGTTTGTTCCACCTAGTTTCTCGGTTAATTGATTTAAGTTTTCTTGAAATGATTTTTCAAGCCAATACACTTTACCATCACCATCTACACCAAACGCTACCACAGAAGCTACATTATTAACTGGCATGGTTCCTTCAGAAATTCTTATTCCTGTTTCGTGGTTTACTTGTAACCAATCAATTGTAGCATTGTTTGGATCTCTTAAAATCCATTGAATACCACCTGTTCCCCAAAAGCTTTCAGAAACTCTAAAAAACTGTGAATTTACTGGGTTAGAAGTATAAACCCAATCTTTATCAGGACTTCTTTTAGATACTTGAATAGAAGAAATATGACCTATACCTGATCCAGTATCTCTAAAGCCAATATATTGGCTTGCACCAAACCTTGAACCGATAGCATCAGTTTCTGGATTAAAATCTGCTCCTGTAACACCATTATAATCAAAAGTACCATTATCCCTTTTAACTAAAGCTGTTCTAACAAGAGCTGTACTAGATCCATTTCCGTCAATTCGCATTACCCATGTTTCAATAGAACCACCAGCACTTGAAGATTTTAAAATATATTTTCGTTGTTGAGAATCTTTGGTGCCAAAAGATGACATAGCTCCTACTGCTTTACCAGGAGAAGTACGAACAGGTGGTGCACTTTGACCAGGTGCACCACACATATCACCACAGTGATTGTATCTTGCATAAGCGGTTAAAGAACCAACTGAAACAGAAACAGGACTCGTACCAAAAATTAATTTACCCGAGTTAGCTAATGTTGGAGGACTTGGAAATAAATCTTCATTATCTAAACCTAGAGAGGTTTTAGAATCTCTTAAGATATCATGATCGAGACCAGAAATATATCTGTCAAAAAATAATTGACGAACTTCTTTCTCCACAGAGCAAACTCTTGTAGCTGCTAAATTTGTACCTTTTCCACCATCTGCTGCATGAGTTGACCTTGCTGGTGTCATAAAAAATGCACCTAAAGAAGGATAAAGTTTTGAGCCACAAGGAGAGCCTGTTGAACCTGGTGCAACATAAGCCCATTCAGGGTATCTCATCCCACCTTTAGCTTCGGCAGGATTTCCGCAAAACGGAGCTCCTGATGCTACACGACCTGGGCTACCAGTAGAACCAGCTATTTCAATACCGTGAGTTGGGTTTGAACGTTTACCTGTCCAAAAGCCTCCGTGAGCAGTATAATAAAAGTTTGCCGCTGATGATTTAAAAGCTGGTGGTAAAATAGTACCTCCAGCCGCTTTTATACTATTTAAAACTCCTGCTTTTTCAGAAAGAGTAACAACAGGTCCTAATGAGCCATGAGCCGTAGTGTTATATAATTCAACCCAACCCTCTTTTCCGTTATCAGTTATCACATAAACCCATCCAGGAGGAGAACCTTTTACAGCTTTTAATGCAGCACATCCAGTACCTACTTTCATTTTAGTATTATTAGTATTAACCATTGTTAAATTACCACCAGAGCCAAAATCTGGATGTTTATTTGTAAGAGTAACAATTGATGTAGGGGTAGCATCTGCTTTTTCTTTAAAAACATAAACTTTTGCAAATTTATCAACAGTTAAACCAGAATAAGTACCATCACCAGACGGAAAACCAGACATTTTTTCACGTTTGTATTTTGTATCATCGGGGTAATCCTTCCCACGATAAAATCTCCATAATCCATAAGCACTTGAACTGGTAATACCAGAAGTAGGGTCTGGGTTAACCAAAATATAAATGTCTCCATTTCTTATTTTTATTTGATTAATAGCCTCTGTTTTAGTTAAAGGAATTGCTATTAAACTTAAAACAGTGAAATAACTTAAAAGAATGAAGTAAAGTATTATTTTATTCATGTTGACTCGCTTTTATATGTTGAATGAAACCCAATATATCATTGATTACATCTTGTTTATCATATTGTTTATAAAGTACTTGTAGAGTAGCTTTAGTTATATTACTACCACCCAATAAAACTAAATGGTTATTATAGTTTTTACCAAAAATAGCTGGGATTTTATTGAAATTTTTATAAAAGGGATGAAATAGCTCACTACCATTTTGTTTTGAATAACTTTGAACTTCATCATCTATCACTTGGTGCTGTCTTTGTAAATAAAAGTTAAGAGCATTTACACCATTAAAGTTTGCTCCAACCCAAGCTAATTTTAAAATAGCTTCTTTTTTTATATCTTCTAAAAAGTTTCCATTTAACAAAATTGAAAAACCTTTTGCTTTTAATACTTTTTTTGCTGATTTAAAAATTTCTTTTTCAATTTTTTTCAATTTTTTATCTCTTTGAACAGGACCCATATAATGAATACCATAGGAGCTCGTAAATGTTTTTCTTACATCTTCAATAATCCCCAATTTTCTTAATTGAAAGTTTTTTAACTTTTTTTGATAATTTCTTCGATAGTTTTCAAGAGCTTGATCTACATTTTTATCATTAGATGATATAACCTTTCTGATTTCTCGATTTTTATTAAAAACCAAAGAAGATATTTTTTGTTGCAAAGTTATTTGCTCGTGCATTAACTCTTTGTAGCGTAATTTTGACTTTAAAACCATTGCTTTTGACTCTTTGACTCTATTTTTTAAATAAAAGTTAATCGGAACATTTAAATTTTTAGGTATAGGCTTTATAAAACTATGTATTTCAAAGTCGTAATCTTTCATTAAAGGATGTAAAAGTAATGCTAGTTTAAGGTCTAAAATAGCTACTTTAAAACTTTTCTTTTTTGATTTCTTTGAATCATTAGAAGAGGTTTTATTCATTTTTTTATACCTACTTTCAAAATCTGCAAAAATATCAGACTCTGCTTGAGATGTAGTATAAAAAGAAAAAGTTAATAAAAAATAAGTAAAAGTAAAAATTACACTATTCATAAGTCTCCTGAAATAAAAATTAAACAATAACCCATTATAAGTATGAAGAAAGAAATGTAAAATGACAATGATAAAAAGTAAATATTTTAATAATATATCTTCATGAAAAATAGAAACTCCATCAATATAGAATTTCTATTTCTTCAGTATAAATACAAGTATTCTAGTAGATAGGATTTAATAGAAAAGAACCAAGCCTTTTAAGTCTATTAAAAGTAATAATAACTTACAAACTTAAATATTTTTTTAAATCAGGATTTTGTTTCTCATTCATTTTCCAAATGAACATATCAAGCCAATAGTGAATAATTTGAGGTAAAGACAAAAGAGCTATGCAAAAAGATTTTACCTCTAAACTTAAAGAATAATAAGATAAATCTGGTAAATAGATATGCCAAATCATAAAGTCCCAAAAAAACTCTTCTATTAAAGCTGGTATAAAAACAATTCCAAAAAAAAGAAACAAATACTTACTTTTAAATACTTTTGATAAAAAAGGGTAGTTTGTAGCCTCTGATAAATATTTATTTTTAGAGTATAACCAAATAATAGCAAAAAAAGGAACCCCATGAAAAAGGTTTAAAAATGCCGCAGAAATCAAAGGGTTTGTAATATAAATACCAATAGACCAAGTCAAATAAATAGCTGACATCAAAATATTTTTTGGAAGATTAAAAAAGTTTTGAGTCTTAAATAAATATATTTGTCTAAGTATATAAACAAATATACCACTTATGTATAAGACATATAAATAAGGAATTACTTCTTTTGGTAGTTTAACAATAAAGCTTTCTCCAGCATTAAACCAATCAAATACTCTTCCTGGACTACTATGCCAGATAAAAACGGGGTAAATACCAGCTGCCCAAACCATGTATTTATCAAAGTGTAAATCAAATTTTGATTTTTCTTGATATTTTCGTTTGTAAATAGAAACAAACCCCCAGGGCTGTTTTATAAAATGAAACACAGCTACATAAGCTAAAATTGTCCAAAATAAGTTTTGTGAATAAAAACAGACTAAATAAGAAATTATAAAAAAAACTGGTATTGGTAATAAATAAAAAAGAGGTCGTCTTTTCACCTCAAATATATCAAAATAAATCCTATAATTAGTAGCCCAAACATGTGCTACGTCAAATAAAATTATAATCGTAACAAAAGCCCATAATGGTATAGAGTTAGGATAATATATATAAGCAAAAGGACTAATTAATGTTGCAAAAAATATAGGTCCCAAAAATACAAATAAATCAAATTTAGAAGAAACAATCCATTTATGCTTGGCTACTTTTTTCATCACAAACTCTTTCTATTGTTAAATTCATAGATGCTAAAAACAATGAAACTAAAGGGCTTAATATATTAAAAAAACAATACATTTGATAACTATAAAGATACTCAGAACCAACACCTAATACTTTAGTGTTATAAGCACCTCCTGAGTTCCAAGGAATCAAAACAGAAGTAACAGTACCCGAGTCTTCTAATGCACGAGATAAGTTTTTTGGATGTAACCCCATATCATCATAAGCACTTTTAAACATTTTACCAGGAACAACAATAGCCAAGTATTGATCCGAAGCTGTCATATTTAAAAATAAACAAGTAGCTAAAGTAGCACCAATTAAACTACCAGCACCAACAACAAATTGTAAAATAGTAGAAGCTATTTTTTGAAGCATACCTGTACCTTCCATTGCTCCACCAAATACCATAGCCATCATAATTAACCATACTGTATTTAACATAGATGCCATTCCGCCACGATTAAACAATTTATTAACAATAGGGTCTTGAAAATCAAAATTAAAGCCTGAAAAAGCTATTTTGATAACTTCTTTGTAAGCTTGAGCAATATCAATTGTATTTGAAGTTAATTTTGTTAATAACTCCCATTGAAAAAATACGGCTGCTATTACGCCTAAAATTGTACCAATAATCAAAGCTGGAAAAGCTGCCATCTTTTTAGATATTAAAATTAAAAGAATTAACGGAACCAAAAATAAATGTAAACCAATATTAAAGTTGCTTTTAATAATAGTCAAAATTGCATCAACACTACTAGCATCTGTACCCGTACCAGAGTAATAAAAGCCTAAAATAAAATATCCTATAATTGATATAATAATCGCTGGCCCTGAGGTATAAACCATATGACGAATATGAGTAAATAAATCAGTGCCAGCCATAGCTGGAGCTAGGTTTGTAGTATCTGACAATGGAGACATTTTATCTCCAAAGTATGCACCAGATATAATAGCACCCGCACACATAGGTATTGGTATACTAAGAGCTTGACCAATACCCATAAGAGCAACACCGATTGTACCAGTCGTAGACCAAGAAGAACCAGTAGCTAATGCAACCATCGCACAAGAAATACAAGCAACGGGTAAAAAATAACTTGGATTAATAATTTTTAAACCATAAAAAATCATAGTTGGTACAATACCTGATAAAATCCAAATTGAAATAAGTGAACCAACAACTAATAAAATTAAACAAGCCTGTAAAGAAAGACCGATTGAATCAATAATATTTTTTTCTATTTTTTTATATGACACCTTTAAATGTAAAAAACCAATCGATAGAGTTAGCATTCCAGATAACAATAAAGCTAATTGATTCGGTCCATAAGTTGCATCATCTTTAAACATTTGTTGATTCATTACAAGCATAGTAATTAAAAAAACTACTGGTATAAGAGCAACTACTAAACTTGGTTCTTTTTCATCAGCCATAATAATCCTTTTTATTCTTTTATTCCTAAATCTATTAACAACTCTCTACGCATACTACTCCATAAAGCTATAAAATGATAAACCTGCTCGCCCTCTAGCTTTTCACATGAAAACTCTTTTAAGTTATCCATATTCTTTAAAAGTTTAATTTTAAAGCTTTTATCTAATACTTTATCAATATAGGGAGTTAAACATGATGAAATTAAATGTGAAATAGATTGAATTAAATAAGTTGTTAATTGGTTAAACTCACTATCATTTAAGTCATTTATAGTTTCATGATTTTTGCCACTATCATTAATCCAGTTTACTAAATGTTGGTAATCTAACATTTTTAATATGGCTATTATTTCTAAATTATTTTGACTTGTCACAATTTTTCACACATCCTATAAGTTTATTAATATACCAAAAAAAGAAGTGAAAACTAATCATTTCATTGTTTGAAGATAAATTTTTGCATCTAAATTAATATTTAAATACTTCTTTTGATAAATTTGATAGATATTTTTTTGTAAATCTATTTTTTTACTTTTAGACTCTTCATTATAGCTATTCAATGAAAACCAAGTACTTTCTTCTATAGTTATTTTTTGGGAGCTATAAAATGTACTTTCGTTTAAACCACTAGATTTTATACTGACTTCAACTTCAAAATGATTGCCAATTTTTATTGGTAAAACATTCAAATAAATACCTTTTTCAGAAATTTGATAAAAGTTGGCTATTTTATTGATTAACCTTTGACCTAGTTGAATCTTTATATTGCTTCCACTTAAACCCGTAAAATCTATTAATTGTGAGTTTTTCTTGTAACTTTTATTTTTAGAAAAAATTATTTTTTTTTGCTCAAAAATCAGGTTATTAATCAGAATTTTTCCTCTTATCATAACAGATTTAATATCAAATTTATTTGCTAATTGTTTGAATTTATTAAAGTCTACTTTATTACCAAAAAAAATAATAGATGAAAAATTAATAGAAGTATATTTGTCCTTTAATTGAAAAGTACTCAACTTAATAATTAAACTTTTTGAAGAAATATATTTACAATTATATGTAAAAAAATCATTGCTATCTATTTGAGTTATAAATAATAATATTAATATTATATGTTTCATTTTATCCCTCTCAAATAAGCTTTAAATCAAAGTTAATTTTAATATTATCAATTTATCAGTCTAAGTAGCTAGTTAAAACACTAAATTATATATATAATATCAAAATAAATAACCCTAAGCCCAAATAACAAAACTAAATATGAAAAGAATAATAATTATAAACGGCACCCTTGGAGTTGGTAAATCAAGTGTAGCAAAACATCTATCAGAGACTCTCAAAAAATCTTGCTATCTAGAAGGCGACTCTGTTTCAAAAACTATTAATGGCTTTCACGTATATTCAGAAAATAAAATAAAACAAAGCATTGAAGAAATCGGAACAATTGCAAAGTATTCTTTAAAGCATGGCCTAGAAACAATCATTATAGATTTTATATTTGAAAAACCCACTCATATTAGTTATTTAAAGAATCTATTACTTAAATATGTTGATGAAGTTAGAATTTTTTATCTTGAAGCAGATATAAATGAAATAAACTCAAGAATAGAAACTAGAAACCGCACTGAATTTCAATCTGAAAAAAGTCGTACTAATGAAATTCTCAAAGAACAAAACAATTATAAACATGATATTACACTTGGTATAAGTATACAAACAAGCAATAGGTCTATCGAGGATATTAGCTCTGATATAGCTTTTCAATTAAGGCACAGATTAAATGCAGCTGCCTTTATTAAAGACTCTCAAGGTAGATTTTTATTTTGCCATCGTAGAGATATTCCAAATAAAACTAAAGGTTTTCAATTACCACAAGGTGGTATAGACCCATTTGAAATCCCTAAAGAGACTATTAAAAGAGAGCTCTTAGAAGAAACTTTCTTAAAAGACTATAAAACAATTGCTCAAACCAAGATCGCACTTCCTTATTATTGGAAAAAGGGACAAATTTATGACCATTATATTGGTCAACTTCAATATTACTTTTTATTAGAAGTAGACAATCTCCAAAAAAAACAAATTATTGAGTCACATGATTTTGATTTTTACTCTTGGGAGCCTATTAATACCATACTATCAAAAGCAGTCTCCTATAAAAAAGAAGTTTATACTAATGCCTGGAAAAAGTTGGTTCTATATAATGTTTAAAACCTTGTTAATATTTTTATCTTTTTCAACACTTTTTGCAAAAATTCCTCAAAAGTGTCTAAATGATTGTACTACTTCTTACGGAAAAGTCCTCGGAAAAAGCGATGATAATACAATAGCTTATTCTAATTGCAGTTCTGACTGTGTTTACTTTTCTCCTAATAAATATTTAGGTACATATACTGGTATTAAGTGGCAATGTGTTGAATATGCTAGACGTTGGTTACTAAAAAACAAACGAGTAGTTTATGGAGATGTTGATTATGCCTCAGATATCTGGAAACTCTCATTTGTCACCAATCCAAAGGGTAAAAAATTTAATTTTACTACTCACCTCAATGGTACAAATAAAGCTCCAGAAATAGGAAATTTATTAATTTATTCAAATGAATTTTTAGGTACTGGTCATGTAGCTGTAATCACAGGTATTAATATTAAAAAAGGTTTTGTATTATTATCAGAGCAAAACTATGATAATACCGAATGGCAGGGTAACTTTGCTAGAAAAGTAGATATCATCGTAAAAAATAAACAATATTGGATTTTAGATTCATATTTACTTGGCTGGAAAAGAGTCGAAAAAAAAAGTAAACTTTAGGGGTTTTATATGTATAAGTTAAGTTTGATTTTTTTAATAATTTGTAGTATTTCTTTTTGTAAAGGTGATGCGTTAGACCGTTATGGACAAATGGATACATCTTATAGTGGTTTATTACAAGATAAATTGGACGAGCTCCAAAAAAAACAAGCCGAAAATAAAAACTCGCCTTCATCTTCATCTGATTTTGATACTTCATTTTTAATTGCATCATTAATTTGGGGTTCTATTGGTGGAGGTTATTTTATGTATGGTAAAAAATCTCAAAAACCAGAAGCACTCATTGGTGGAATCATCATGATGATTAGCTCTTATTTTTGTGGTCCTTTGATTATGTCTATTGTTGGAGTTGGAATCATGGTAGGGGTTTATAAGGTACATTGATTTGAAAAAAAGCTACCTACTCATTTTCATTCTTCAAATTAACCTATTAATGGCTAATACTAACTATAAAGGATGCCTACTTTTTTTAGATGATTTTAAAAATACTTCAGATTTGGATTTGGCTTTATCTTATTCTCCAAATATCTTATTGCGATCATGGTATCGCTGGGGAGAGCCTTCTTCACAAAAATCCTATCAAAAAAGAAAGAAAAATGTAACTAAATTGCTTTTAAGAGGAATAAAACTCGGAGGAGGAACCTCACTTTCTATTGTAAATCAACTTGATATGCAATCTCCATCTTTTAACTTGTCTTGGTTAACTATAAATTTAGAAGGAAAAGTAATTAAAAAAAAGAATTACTCTTATGCAACTATTTCGTCCCCAGGTTTTAGAACATATCTAATTGAAAAATTAATTCAGCAAGTAAAATTAGGGGTTTCAGAGCTTCACCTAGGTGAAACGGCTGGTAAAATTAATTTTGATAATTGGACTCTTGCATATTTTTCTGATTGGATTTTTAAAAAATACCCTAATAAATCTAAACTTTGGTGGTATCAACAATTTGGAAATTTAGGATTAAAACTAATTTCATCTAAAAAAATTAGTAGAAATGATATAAGAACTTTAAAAAAGTTACAAAAAAATAGACTTTTTCTTGAGTGGGGAATAGTAAATAACTGGAAAGGCATTAATAAAAATAAAGAGAAATCATTTTTATTTTATCTTTATCACAGAAATTTAAATTTATTTATTATGGAATTAAGACATCAACTAAAGCTTAACAAGTTAAGCGCTTCTATTGATGTCTGGGGGTTTGCTGATTGGATTTTAGATTTAGAAAATAAACCTGATGCTGTTATCACAACCCCACCAGATGGTCGTTGGGGCTTTAACTGGGATAAAGATATTTCTTTTGATTTAAAAAAAAATAAAAAAAGAATTAAATCTATTTTAAAAAAAGAAATTGAAAAGCTCTCTCCAACTCAAGTAGTTTTAATGATAGATCACTCTAAACCATTTTATGAGTTTGCTAAATTACCAGATAAAAGGCAAGTTAAAGTTTTGAATTATTTTTCAAATATTTCTAATGAATTATCTATAAATTTTGTCGTTAGAACTTATACCCATAAAAAAAGTCAACTGGGTGATTTTACTAAAAATTGGTTAAGAAAAACTTGTGAAATAAAAAAAAATGAAATAAATTAAAATTCCTTAAACTTTAATGGTTCAGCTTGACCATAAAAAGTTTTAAATTGGCAGATTCGTTTTTTATTTACATTTAACACTTCTAGTTCATCATCAATATAATATTCATCCAATTCGCACTTTAAAACTTTTGCTAAACTTATAACTTTATCAAATTTCATTTTAAAATTATACATACTAGGAAGCATAATTTGAGTCCAAACAGGGAGACTTTTAAAATTAATTTCAATATTTTTATCATATAAATCACTTCTTTTCATAAATTTATCATATGCTTTAAGCGCATTACCATCATACAACTGAAAAATAGTAAAATAGATTGGGTGCTGATTAAATTTTTTATTTAAAACATTATCAAATAAGTTTCTTTCTGCTTTTAATACTAGAGGTATTGTAGTTTGTTGCTCTATATAACTATGAATAGCATTATTTATCACTAATTTTTCATTCTCAACTAAATTACCCTGAAGATGTAAGTTATGTCCAAAAGTTAATAGAGTTTCAAAGTTTGACCTTGACATAGTTTTACCCATTATAGAAGGGTTAATTTTATCTATTATTAAACTTGTTTTCCAAATCGTTTGTAAACAAGCACTCAAATCTGTAGATTTTTCATTATTTTTAATATAAAAAATTTGTCTTGAAAAAGCATTTATAGCCATTTTAAATTCTTTATAGATATGGACTACAGGGTTTGTTTTTAATTTATTGTTACCCCAATCTTCTAAGCCATCTACCTCAAAAAACTTTAATCTCTTACAAATTTCTTTTATGCTTTTCCATTCATCATGCTTCATTGGAATAAAAGGAGCGTTTATATATTTATTATAAGATTTTTGTACTTTTAAAATATCAAAAAGACTTTTCCAATCTTCTATATGTGGCTCATTTGAGGCTTCTTTTAGTAAAATAGGGAAAGATATTACGCGTGAACCTATAATAGTAAGATCAGATAAATCATCTAAAGCTTTTTTATGAATTTTAGAAACTCCAAAAACAACTAATATTAAAACTATAAACCATTTTTTCATTGTTAACCTAATTGATATTATCCTTAAATATAAGTGTTAATATACTAATATTTACAATAAGTAGTTTATTGAATTTTAATTTAAAAATCAATAAATTTATTAATCGATCTACTAAAATAAAAGATTTAATATAATTGGTAAAATATGCATGCAACTGTATGTAACCATCCAACTGCGCATAATGAATGTTATGTTAACTTTGTAACATAACACCCACTATTGAATCTATTGTATAGCATATTAAAGTTGTAATTGAAGTTATCTTATATTCTTGTTTCGTATATTTAGCCTTACTCTTTTATTTTTGAGGCTTTTCAAAATTTATGGTCAACTATATAAAAGCTTATGCTCTCTTTATTCAAAAATAAGACTACAGATTAATGATTTCATTAAAAACCTCTATTTTTTAAATTTGATTTCATTAATTTTTGATACTAGAAGACCTAAAACACTTAAAAAGGCTTTAAAATTAAAATTTTTTAACATCTCTTTTGTTAATCAGGCTTTAGATAGGTTTACTTCAGTTAAAAGGACTCTTTTTAGATATCAAAAGTTATTATAAGATAATGAGTTAATTATGTTAACTTTTAAAGTTGAAATTAGTTACCAAAAAAACTTTTAACAATATCTAATAGCTTTTTAATAGAAACTGGTTTTAAGAAAATTTCTTTCACCACATCAAAATCTTCAACCATTTTTTCAACATCTGCTTTTATAGGAGATACAGCTGTAATTACAAATACCGGAATATGACTATGGTTTTGATTGACTTCTTTAATAACATCTATACCATTACGAATCGGCATAAATAAGTCTGTTAAAACCATATCAATCTTTTTATCAGAATTTAATAATAAAATAGCCTGTTCACCATCATGTGCAATAACGGTTTCAAAACCACTTGAACTAAATAACTCATTTAACATAAAGGTCAAGTCTTCTTCATCATCAATAATCAATAGCTTTTTCATTTGTAGACCTTTTTAAGATTAGTCTTCATAACTATCCCATAGGTAATCCATTTGATTTGGAGAAAATTTTCCATCAAAAATTAATTGTCCATTGATAAAAACTTTTTTAACTTTTGCTTGAGTTTCTAAAATCGGATGTTTATTCCAAATAACTAAGTCAGCATCTTTTCCTATTTCAATACTTCCTACACGGTCATCTACACTTAAAATTTTAGCAGCATTAATAGTAATTGATTTAATTGCATCCTCTAAACTGAGGCCTTCACGCATAGATAAAGCGGCATCAAATGGTAATAAATCTATAGGATATACAGGATGATCTGTAGAAATTGAAAATAGTAAACCAGCTTTGGCCATCAACTTTGCACTTCTTAAATTTTTATATCTATTTTCTAACTTACTAGCTACACTTAATTGTGGAGAAAAAGTAATCGCAATATTTTCTTTTTTTAACTGAGGAATTATTTTAAAAGCCTCCGTACCATGAACAATATGTAATCGTAAATTAAACTCTTTTTTTAATCTAATACCAGCTAACATATCTTCATAGTTGTGAGCATGTAATTCTACAGTAATCTCACGATTTAAAGCTTTGCATAAAACTTCTAAGTCTCTTTTAATTTCAAATTCTTTTGGGTCTTTTTCGCTATCATTTAAGTGCTTTTCTTTTTTATAAGCATACAATTTTGCTTCTTCATACTTTTGTCTTGCAAACTCAATCACAGCCATTTTAGAAGATGGCATTTTACCTTTTGAACCATGTACTCTCACAGGGTTTTCTCCAAAAGCCATTTTCAAATGAACAGGATTTTTTAAAACAATATCTTGAGGATCAACACAAGGTATACATTTAATAGCAACGGATGTACCCCCAAATACATTAGCAGAACCTGGGGTAATTAACGCACTTGTTATCCCTGCTCGTTGATGAGCTCGATACATATATTCTTCATCAGGCACTAAAGAATCAAGGGCATTTACTTGAGGAGTAAATGGAGAACTAAATTCATTCCCATGCATACCCATTCCTCCAGATTCTGACATAGCTAAATGGCAATGAGAGTCTATAAATCCAGGGAATAAGTAATCCCCTTTCACATCTATTTCATTACCCAATATTTTATAATCAACCATAAGGCCAAAATCAATTATTTTATCTTTATTTATAATCAGATAACCATTTTCTATTTCTTTAGAGGTAACAGTTACTATATGTGCATTTATAAAAGTTTGTTTCATTTAATCCCTATCTTAAGATAAATTAATCCCATGTTTTTCCATACGAGAGTATAATTTTCGACGTGTAATTTTTAATAATTTAGCAGCATTTGTTTTATTTCCATTTGATTCTTCTAAGGCTTTTAATATAATCTTTTTTTCTAGGTCAATGAGACTTAATCCTTCTTTGATTTGTTTAAAGCTTATATCAGTTAATGGAGTCTCCTGTTTTGGAGTTAAGCCCGAAATATGTTTTGGTAAATCATGTACATTTAAAGTATTTCCTTCTACCATAACTATACAACGATGAATAATATTCTCAAGTTCACGAACATTCCCAGGCCAATGATAAGCTCTTAATAAATCTACAAAGTTATCTGGAGTTTCAATATTATCAGTACCATGTTTTAAAACAAAATGCTTCACTAATAAATTAATATCTTCTAGTCTTTCTCTTAAAGGGGGTAAATTTAATTCGATAATATTTAACCTATAGTAAAGGTCTTCTCTAAATAAACTTTTTTTTGTTAGTTCATATAAATTTTGATTTGTAGCTGCAATAAATCGTGTATTTATTTTAACTGTTTCAGAGCTTCCAATAGCATGAAAACTAGATTCTTGTAAAACTCTAAGTAATTTAGCTTGTAAATCTAAGGGTATTTCTCCAACTTCATCCATAAAAAGGCTACCCTTATCTGATGATAGAAACTTTCCTTTATAATCTTTATCTGCCCCTGTAAAGCTACCCTTTTTATATCCAAAAAACTCTGATTCAATTAAATTTAAAGGAATTGCTGCCATATTAATTGCAATAAATGCCTCTTCGCTTCTTGAGCTTAAATTATGAATTTGTGCTGCTACTAATTCTTTGCCTGTACCACTTTCTCCTGTAATTAAAACTGTTGCATCACTTTTAGCTATCTTTTTTATTTTAGCCTTAAGTTTTAGCATTGCTTCTGATTCACCTAATAAATTTACTTGGTTTGGTTTAAATTTCTTTTTTTTCTGTTGAGTCACACCTAAAATTTCAAGCTTTTTTTCAAGGTCCTCTATTTCAAAAGGTTTTGAAATATATTCATCGGCCCCTTTTTTCATTGCTTCTACCGCATTTGAAATACTTGAATATGCTGTCATAAGTATTATTTTTGCTTCTGGTCTAATCTCTTTGATTCTTTCAATCATCTCTAAACCATCAATATTAGGCATTTTAAAATCTGTTAGAACAATATCAAAATGCTCTCTTTGTAAAACATTTAAAGCAGTAATAGGATTAAAAAAGCACTCAGCAAAGTATCCTCTATTTTTTAATAGATTCTTAATAGAACCAGCCATTACTTTTTCATCATCAATTACTAAAACTTTTGTCATTTAAATTCCTTTAAAAAGTTTAATTATTTTGTTGTTCAAGGTAAAATAAGAGAAATGAATTGTAAATGAGTTCCTAGTGATTTATTTTCAATTTTTTACGCTCTTAGTATATACTAAAGATTAGTATTTTTCCTCTTAAATATGCTAATTAAACTACAAGGAAACCACTTATGAACCCTTTCATGAAAAACCTAATGAATAAAGCAAAATCTAATTTGAAAAATATAGTTTTTCCTGAATCTAACGATGAGCGTATTCTAAAAGCAGCAGAGTTTTTACTTGCTCAAAATATTTGTGAAGTTTCATTAATTGGAAATAAATCTAATTTAATATCAAAAGGTTTCAATATCCAAAAAGCTCACTTTTTTGATCCAGAAGATGAAAGTATTAGTAAAGAATTAATAGAAAGCTATTACGATCTTAGAAAGAAAAAAGGTATTTCTTGGGTAGAAGCAAAAAGACAACTTAAAACCCCTATTACTTTTGCAACTATGTTATTAAAACACAAAAAAGTAGATGGCCTTGTCTCTGGAGCTGTATCACCAACTGCCGATGTTCTAAGAGCTGGAATCCAAATTATCAAACCAGCACCAGGCAATAAAACAGTTTCATCTTTTTTTATTATGATTATGCCTGATACTTCTTTTGGCAAAGATGGAATTTTATTTTTTGCTGATTGTGCGGTTATTCCTAATCCTGATGCAAATCAATTATCAGATATAGCTTTAGCTACTGCATCAAATTATGAAAAACTTGTAGGTGATATACCAAAGGTTGCTATGTTAAGTTTTTCTACAAAAGGATCTGCTAAACACCCTGATGTTGATAAAGTTACAGAAGCCTTTAAAATTCTTCAAAGTAAAAACTCCAAAAATTATCTAGTAGATGCAGAGTTACAACTTGATGCAGCTATTATCGATGCTATAGCTAATAAAAAAGCCCCTGAATCTAATGTAGCTGGAAATGCTAATATATTAGTTTTTCCTACTCTTGATGCTGGTAATATAGGGTATAAATTAGTACAAAGGTTTGCTAAAGCTGAGGCATACGGCCCTATTATCCAAGGTTTAAACCAACCTATGAATGATTTATCTCGTGGATGCTCTTATGAAGATGTAATAAATGTAGCTATCTTGACTTCAATTCAATCTTAATATGGCTAAAGACCTTACATTAAATAACTTAGAACAAAAGATTTTTAATTATTATTCATTTGACCTAGAGTTTCAAAAGTATAAAGTTGAAAAAGTAATGCATAAATCAGAGTCACACTATAAATATGCATTAATCATGGCAAGAAGTAACAAAAAATCATACGAAGCATTTTTACCTGTTATATTTAGATGGCTTGATGAAGCCTACATGCATTATGGACGTTCTATCGCTCAAGAAATTATTGATTTTGAAGCGATTTCAAAGGATTGTTTTGAAGCCCCGATTAACTCTTGGAGAAGAAAAAACCTCACTTATTTAGGAAACTTTTCTTTTCAAAAAAGTGGTTTTAAAGAAGGTTACTACAGAATTTTTCATTATTACTTAAAGTTTGAAAAAGATGGTGTGTATTACAAATATTATCACCCAGCTATGCCACCATCTTTAAATTATTTAGTGCAACATTATCTATCTCATCATTATCAAGGCCAATTTAATTATAAAGAAGTAAATTATCCTTAAAACCTATTTACGATAGCTTTAGCGCAATACTTTGATTCTTTTTAACTTCTTCACAATCAAGCCAAATAAAGTAAATGAGTCCTAAAACCACAATTAAAAAAAAGAATCCAGGTAACAAATAATCAAACAATAAAGTGGTAATTGACATTAAATAACAAATGGTAATTGATATTAAAATTATACTTAACCTACGAACTAAAAAATGAGAAAATATACTTTCATAAGTATCTTCTAACATTTTAAACTCACTAACATGAGTATTGGATAACGTCCCCAAAGTTCTATTTATTCCATAAAAAAAACAATAAAACATTAACATTAAAGGTAAAAATGCTAACAAACCTACTTCAGAATAAGAACCAGTTATAACTCTGGATAACTTCGGGTTTGATTCACTAACAACAATAGAAACTTTCTCTCCAGCTTTTATATACTTATCTGATAAATAAGAAAAGCCAGAAAAGTTTTTATCTTTAAATGTATAGTGATAATGCACTTCTGTTAATTCAGACTCCATTCCCCTCATTCTTGCATATACTGTACCCGTAACTACAGCACTTATTCGCTTATTTTCATAATTATGTCCATAATTTAATTCTGTCATTTCTGTATAAGTATCTATGACACCTAAATTCATTAAAACTGGAATTAAAGCAAAAAATATCATCCAAGATAAACTACCATTTCCAAGTAAATAGCAGGCTAAAGAAAAATTTTTACTTTTTTTTGAAAAATTATTTTGTTTATCTAAAGGCAAACTAAATTTCAAAATAGTATTAATNNNASSTTCWAGNNNRMGWWMAKTTGSTATMKRANKYAKCNNWKTTTTAGNTYANNKRARTTWMTKRWTSRYTNNKWWAWYTGAMMCTANTYATTYSWSWWWSTKWYTCTNNWKTTWCKKMAYRAKYTWTTGKRKTMAYTYKCNACNACWANWSTTCARWMMGNAAGNARTTWCTRMTAAYKTWKKTWTATNNTTAMWSSYWMYTRKRKAWSKYWWWYMTMWWTYRYYYWTKWTRANWCMTNTTTANSAMTAGAWSTMAWANSWWTCMYTAWYTAAACCTACTTGCCTCAAGACTTTTTTTAATATTTCTCTTTCATAAGGATCTATTTTTCCATCTTTATAAATCTCTTCTAAAACAATTCTAATTATTTTTTCAGAAATCAAAGAGTCCACTATATTTCCATAAATTTTTTAAATTCTGCTAGAGATTCTTTTCTATCAGAAGCATATCTTTCACCTAATAATTTAAAATTACAGCTTTTAAAACAAGTTGATATTTTTAAACGAATTGGTTCAAATGAGTCATGCATTTCACAAGGATCTCTGTCTCCACATTTCATATCACCAAGTAAACAACCATCAAAAATTTTACACCCGTCAATCACTTCTACAACTTCTTTTAAAGAAATATCTTCTGCTGGTCTTGCTAAAGAAAAACCACCTGCTGGTCCACGTACAGAGTTTAAAATACCAGCTTTTGTTAAGTCTCTTAAAATTTTGGATAAATAAGTAGGAGAGATTTCTTCCATTCTTGTTATTTGCTTTACTTGAAAATACTTTCCATCAAAAAAAGTACTCATTACAGTTAAGGCACGAATTGCGTATTCAGCAGATTTTGAATAATACATGTTAGGTCTCCAAGATAGTCGAATTAGTATACCAAATGTTTTAGCTATTTTAGCTCTATCAACATTCTAATAAAAATTAATAATATAATGCTAACATTGTACCTTACAAGAGTTTAAGATTTCAATAGATGAATTAATTCTGTATTAAATAGAGTCATTTTTATTGACTCTTTTTATAAATTCAAATAAATCGTTTTATTTTAAGTAGTTTCTTAAAACTTAAGTTAATAAACCAATACGCTAAAAAGTATTGTTATTAAAAAAAAATTAGATTATTCTATTTTTGAGAGATAATTAAGTAAATTAACTAGCCTCCTAAAAAGGAAAGCTAAATGTCTTTGAAATAGGAGTTTTGATGAAAACAGTAATAGAACCATTTAGAATTAAATCAGTAGAAACAATTCGGATGACCACTAAAGAAGAAAGAATAGAAGCTTTAGAAAAAGCTCATTACAATCTTTTTTTAGTAAAAGGGGAAGATGTTTTAATTGATTTACTAACTGACTCTGGTACAGGTGCTATGAGTTCTGCTCAATGGGCGGGAATCATGATTGGTGATGAAACTTATGCTGGTTCAAAAAGCTTTTTTAATTTTCAAGATACAATTAAAGATATTTTTCGCTTTGAACATATTTTGCCTACACATCAAGGTAGAGCTGCTGAAAAAATCCTTTTTTCAGTTGTTGGTGGAGAAGGAAAATCAATTCCTAACAATACTCATTTTGATACTACTAGAGCTAATATTGAAGCATCAGGTGCAAAAGCTGTTGATTTAGTAGTACCAGAAGGCCTAAAACCAATGGAAGTCCATCCCTTCAAAGGAAATATGGATACAAAAGCTTTAGAAAACTTCATGATTGAAACAGGAGCAGAAAATATTCCGCTCTGTATGTTAACCATCACAAATAACTCTGGTGGTGGACAACCTGTCTCAATGGCTAATGTTAAAGAAGTTAAAAGAATTTGTAATAAATATGATATCCCATTATACATCGATGCTTGTCGTTTTGCAGAAAATGCATGGTTCATTAAAACTCGTGAAAAAGGTTATGAAAATAAAACCCCATTAGAAATCACACGAGAGTTTTTTTCATATGCTGATGGCTGTACTATGTCTGCTAAAAAAGATGCTCTTGTAAATATAGGTGGATTTTTATGCTTAAACGACGGTGAAATTGCACAAGAATGTAAAAACCTTTTAATCTTAACTGAAGGTTTCCCTACATATGGTGGACTTGCTGGCAGAGATTTAGAAGCAATAGCAATTGGTTTACGAGAAGTACTTGAAGAAGACTATCTTGAATATAGAATACGATCAACAGCATTTTTAGGAGAAAAAATTAAAAAAATAGGTATACCTATTATTGATCCTCCAGGTGGACATGCTGTATATATTGATGCCAAAGCTTTATACCCACATATTCCACCTCTTGAGTACCCTGGTCAAGCTCTTGCCTGTGAGTTATATATTGAAGCAGGGGTCAGAGGCGTTGAGATTGGCTCTGTTATGTTTGGCTATATTGACAAAGAAACGGGTGAAGAGGTTCCATCTAAAATGGAGTTAGTACGTTTAGCTATCCCAAGAAGAACCTATACTCAATCCCAAATTGAATATGTAATCGAAGCTATTGAAAATGTTTATAAAAGAAGAACAGAAGCTAAAGGTCTAAAAATGACTTATCAAGCTTCTGCATTAAGACATTTTTCAGCACACTTTGAACCATTAAAGTAAAAGTTTAAATCTTGCACTAAAAGTCTACTACTTTTAGTGCAAGCTTCTTTTCTTTTGGTAGATAGTCTAATTGAAATATTACAGAAGAAGGACTTACTAAAAAGTTTTTATCAAAATTATTAAATTCAAATTGTCCAATATTAAATGATTTTTCTTTTAACTTCTTGCCCATTGGTGATATTTTTAAAATTGATATTTTTTTAGTATTATCTTCAAGTACATATAGCTTTTCTAAATAAATATTTTTATATTTATCTGTCCCTAAAAAATAGACCGATACAAAATCGTCATTTTTAGTTTTCATACATTCGTAGAAAAACGTTCTTTTTCCTCCCATAAATACTTTTTCAATGAGAGAAAACCCTACCCTATCTTCGATACTTAAAAGCTCTGTTAAACCAAAAGGAATTAAATAATCGTTTTCATAATGGATACTAGATAAATAATTTGCTCTTTTAGAAAGTATTCTAAAGGATTTTGCCAAATGATCTTGTACCAAAAGAAACTGATTCCACTTAAATAAATTAGAAACTTTAAAAAAAATATCATTCTTTGAATTTTTATGAGCAGCTTCTTTTATTTTACCTGTTTTTAAATCATATAAGATTAGACTTCTATTTTTTTTTCCACTCAAAAATATTTTATTGTTATCAATTATTCTAAATTCTTTAAAAGGAGAGTACTTTCTAAGTAGTTTATTATTCAAAAATATTTTTTTAATTAACTTACCATCCAAAGAATATTTATTTATGATATTTTTTTTATAGTCTCCATAAAAAATATTTTGGTCTGAAAAATCAAATGACTTAGATATAGTTGATAAGCTTGAAGTATTTTTAATATTAAAAATAAGACTATTTGATATAACAATAGATTTTGTAAGAAAACAAACTAAAAAAAACTTAAACATCTATTGTCCAGTTACTTCAACTGGGGCTTCTCTAACTAATTCATCTTTTACTCTTTTATGGGTTCTTAGTTCTCTATCATTATATAATCCAAATTTATAATGATTACATTTACGCCTATCTCTAGTAACATCGCCACGTGAGGGATGATAAGATTGATTACTTCCTAAAAAGAAAGCTCTTCCACCAACAAAGTTTCTTGCTGCTTTCATTTTAGTTGTGTTTTTTAATGCATTAATAAATATATCTACTCGAGTTTTGGCTTTTTTGTAATCCATTCCTCTTCTAAAGTCAGCTATATACTTTAAAGACTTATCTCTAGTATTAAAAATTCTACTTCTTTTTGATTTATTGCTTGTACCATCTACAGAACCAAAAGGCTCAAATGCTTTATATCTAAAAACAACTTGGTCAATGGTATTTTTAAAATATCTTGAATTGATTCTATTGAAAATAACCTGTGCTACATCTAAAGTTTCTTTTTGGCAGTTTGCTCCTGCTTCTAATACGGCAATACTTGCAAGAGCATTTAAGTCATAACTAGATAATTTAACTTTATTACCAGGTAAATTTTGCAGCTCTGTATTAATATTTGTCACCGAAACTGGTGCTTCTTCGACAGTTTTAAAGCCTTCATCAAGCAGTTTTTCTGCCTTTTCTGCCCATAAATTATTTTCAGTATAAGTATCTAAATTTTTATTTTTTAAAGACTTAGATACAAGAAGTAATGTCTTTGCTTTAGATTTTAAACTTTGAGACTTACTTTTATACGCTCGAGCTAAAAAAACATATTGTTTTGCTAAGTAATACTTTAACTTAGCTGATTTTCCACCTATTGCTGAATCTAATTTTTCTAATCTATTTTTACCTTTAGTTAGGTAATTTTTTTTATTTTCATTTAAAACAAGCTCTATCTTTTCATCTATAATTTTATCTTCTTCTGATAATACCCCTGGAGTATCAATGGGTTCTTCTTTATTTTCTGACTTATTTTCATTTGAAGCAGGGCTTCTTGTAGAAGTTTCTTCATTATTATTTTCAGCAATTAACTTTTCTATGAAAAGCTTTTCTTGAACATAGGCTTGTTTTTGAGAAGTATTATTTTCTTTTTTTGATTTTTCATCTAATACTTTTGCTAAAATAGATAAACTACTAGTGTTTGAATAATCAGATTTATATGTTGCTATTTTTGCATACAGTAAAGCTTTATCTAAATTATTATTCTCTAGACTATTTGATGCTTTGTCTAGATCTTCTGAAATAGAAGTTAAATGTTTTGACTTGAAATCTTTAATCATAACTATATATTTTTTATCTTCAGAAGATGGAGATTTTTTTTGTATTAATAACTCTGTTTGCCTTTTCATTTCTAAAATTGCTGAATTTAACTCTTTTAAATCTGCATACTCTAAATATGAATTAATCGTTTGTACATATTCAAAAACATCTTCAGATGAAGCTTCATTCATCTTAAACTTAGCTCCTAAAGTTTCTATTTTTGATAAAAGTCCTTTTTTTCTACTATTAGATTTTTCATGCCAGTATTCTTCTTCATCACCAGTTTCTTTCAAGTATTTTTTTGAAGAAAAGCCAATTGTAGAGTCATATTTTATCAAAGCCCAATTACCCTGAACTTCTAAAATTTGTATTTTGGTACCCTTTGATAACCATTTGTATTGTGATCTGCTACTATTTTTTAATTTAGGTCTTAAGGCTAGTGAGCCGCTATTGGTATTAATTATAGCTATTTTAAATACCGCAATACCAAGTGATTTTTGAGATTCACTCAAATCAATCTTATACCAATCACCGTCTTTGGCTAAAATTTTAAAAGACTCACTTGACCTCAAGTTAAAAGGTCTTTCTTTAGACTTTAAACTAGGTATTTTACGTAAATTTGCACTACTTTTTATAGAAACATAATCAGTATTTTTAGTCACAACAGATTTATGTACCCATCTATAAGCACTAATACTAGCCTCTGTCTTACTTGATATATCAAACAAAACAGGTATATCATTGGGATTATCATTATTATCTAAAGAGACTGAAACCCCATCAGATCTTATACTGTTATCTATTGTAAGACCACTAAATTGATCTTCTGCTATATTGATAGAGTAAAATAGAATAAAAAGAATAATTAACTTCATTTTAAAGTCCTTAATTATATATATTTTAAAGAGAACTCTCTCAATCAAATATATATTACCCAAACAACAAGGTTTTTGGGTATAAACGTTTTTTTACTAGCTGAAACTTTTAAATTTTTGCAGTTTTATATTAATATAAAAAAGCTCTTACTTCAACTACGTAATACGAGGTAAAAAGTTACAAACTTTAACTATTGCCTATCTTTAAAATAATCTAATAGATTTTTATTAACACTTTTAGTACTGAGTAAATTTGATATACCAATACCCATAAGTCTCACTTTTTTATTAGGAAACTCACATTTTATAATTGTTGTTAGTTTATCTGTATATACATTTAATAAATGCCCTTGTGATAAACTTTTAAATTCTAAAGAAAATGAACGAGTTACTTGCTCAAAATCATAAAACTTAATTTTTATGTTTATTGTTTTTCCATAAATTCCTTTTTGATGAGTTCTTTGATATAAACGTAAAACAAGCTTTTTTAATACGAGTTTTAAATCATTTATATTGGAAGTATTTACTGAAAAAGTACTTTCAACACTAATAGATTTTGATTTTTTACTTAATTTAACTTCGCTTTTATCAATACCACGAGACTTTTCATATAGGCTCTTACCAAGCCGACCTAATTTCAAATAGAGTTCTTCTCTGCTTAATTTTTGAATATCTCCAACAGTTTTTAAATTTAATCTTAATAATTGTTGTTCAGTTACTTTACCAATACCAGGTAATTTCCTTAAATCCAAGACTGATAAAAATTTAATCGCTTGAGATGGAGGAATGACATATATTCCGTTTGGTTTATTATAATCTGAAGCTATTTTTGCTAAAAACTTATTATAAGATACACCTATAGAACAATTTAACCCAGTAGCAATTTTAATATCTGACTTTATTGACTCAGCAAGCCATGTAGCAGATAAAATATTATATTTATTTTCTGTTACATCTAACCAAGCTTCATCTAAACTAAGAGGCTGAACTAAACTACTATATGAACTAAATATTTTTTGAATGACCATAGATAGTTCTTTATATCTTGACATTCTAACAGGTAAAAAAAATGCCTTTGGGCAAATATTTTTGGCACGGCTTAATGGCATTGCTGAATGCACTCCATATTCACGAGCTATATAATTAGCAGCACAAACCACTCCCCTAGAATTAGGATTACCTCCAACTATCACAGGATATTTCTGTAACTTAGGCTGGTCTAATATTTCTACAGATGCATAAAAAGCATCCATATCCACATGTAAAATTTTTCTTTGTTTTTCTATCATATATAGAAATATACACTTTTGGCGAAAATTAAGCAAACACTAGATGGAACTAAATTGATAATTTAACTAATATTCAGTATATATATATAAATCATAACAAAATGAGGTTATTATGTTTATTCAAAGAAATGAAAACCAATCTATCGGATATTTTGGAGCAGATAAAAGCAAACCAAACATTGAACTTGGTGACCAAGTTTGCTTATCTTTAGAAAATAATCAAGATATAGAAATAGTAGCAGAAGTTTTAACAATTAACGGACTAAATTATCAAATTAAAATTATCGAATTTGAGTCTGAAGATAACTCGTCTAATTTACCATTAAAGTTAAATCAAAGCCTAGAAATAGAAGAAAAATTTATTCAATATTGCTATAAAAAAGAAAACTAATCGTGTTCTGGTTCAAGGTGAATAATAACATCTATAATTTCTTCAAATTTATTTAAAATTTTTGCCTTTGCCTCTCCACAAATATTATGGCCTTTATCTACTGATAGGTTTCCATCAACTTGAATATGTAAATCTATAGATAAAGTTGCAGGCCCCAAATATCTTGTTCTAAGTTTATGACTTCCTAAAACCCCTTGAGTTTCTAAAACTGTTTTATAAATTTTATCAATCAAATCTTTAGGAGCAGACCTATCAAGAATATTATCTAAACACGGATTTACTAGCTCCCAAGATACATGAATAATAAACCCACTTACAATAAGTGCCGCAAAAGAATCTATATAATAATAATCTGGGAAATAACTTGAAATTAATACACCTAAAAATGAAGGTATTGAACTTAATGCATCTGAACGATGATGCCAAGCATTAGCGACTAAAGCCGTTGATTTTATTTTTTTTGCTTCAATAATTGTATAACGATATAGAGCTTCTTTACAAATAATAGAAATTACAGCAGCGATTGCAGCTATTTTTTCAGGAATTACAATTTCACGAGAAATTAAATTTAAAACAGCATGATAAGCAGTACCAAAACCAACTAAAAACAATAAAAAACCAATGATAAAAATAACAATTACTTCAATTTTATGATAACCATGTTGAAAAGAGTCATCAGCTGGTTTTGAAAAAAATTGAGCTGAAAATAATAAGACGACATCAGATATCATATCTGAAAACGAATGAATACCATCAGCTATGATAGCTTGAGATTGTCCCATAACACCAAGTATAATCTTAATTATAGCCACTACAAAATTAATAAGCAAGCTGATTAATGAAACTTTTTTTATTGTGTTTAATGAATTATTTTCTTTAGTCATTTTTTATTTCTATTAATTTTTTGAATGTTTCTAAATTTGCATAACTTCTATCTTTAATATCTATCTTACTTTCTTGCTTTGAAATTTGAATTAGTTCACTAATTTGATACACTTTCTTTTTTTCATTTAAATTATCTTCTTTATACAACAGAGTTGCTAAAGGATATAAAGAATCAAGTAAAGCAACCTGATGATTAATACCTTTTATTAAAGATTCATCTAAATTTTTTGATTCTTTCATATAAGTTGCATTTTGTGCATTTAAACGAACATTCCATATTTCATATGAGTAAAAGCTATCTGATTGAGAAATATTTATATAAAAGTTTCTTTCTTCAAAGGGAATCATACGATTATCACCTATTTTTTTAGCAGGATTCCATTGCCAAGTTTGTCCTATTCTTGAAACATACTTAGTTATAATACCCTCTTTATTTTTAATACTTAAAATCAAAGCTACATACCTCTCAGGGTCACCACTTGGTAAATGATGACCTGAGTTTTTATTTTTTATTTTTAATAATATTATATTTTCTTTTAATCTTAAACTACCACTTACTGATGGTTTAAATCCCCTATTTTTCAAAGTGTTATAACCTAGAAAATTTTTAGGAATAGCGCTGCCAACCCAATGATGACTATGAGAAAGCTTTTTTTCTAATGAAAGAATTGATATTTTTCTATCAACTAAAGGCATATGACAAGATACACAATCTTGTTTTTTTTCTTTGTTTAAAATCATTTCATCTTTTGGATGAAACCAACAAAGTAGATTAGGAGTTAAACTTTTGCCCTCAGGTTGATGACATCGCATACAAACTCCACGTAATCTTACTTTATCTTTTACAACAGGGTGAGGAGCTAATTTGCTTCCTCTTGGACCTAAAATAGCCGCTTTATTATTTTTAGTTTTTACTAAGTGACAAACAGCACATGTGATAGCTTCTTGTTGTAACTCTTTATCAAAATTAAGATTTTTTTTAAACAAAGGATTCAATATATTTTTATTCTTTAATCCTATAACTATATTTTTTCTTTGATTTTTTAGTGGAATATGACAGTTTAAACATAGCCACTTTGGGTTATCTGCTTTTGATATCTCAGCTTGAAATTGTATATCTTCTAAAGCTTGAGCATGAGTAGTTTGTTTCCATTCATTATAGATTTTTTGATGACACTTTCCACAGTCTGATGCTTTTATTCCTGATATACCCATAGGTATTTGGTCAGATTCAATTAAAAAAGCAAAGCTTTGATTTTTTTTATCAAAAGTTTCACTAATTTTTGTTAATTTTATATTATCTAATTGAAATATTTTTTTCATAAACCATTTGGGATAAATACAAACATATACAATTAGTAAAATTAAAATAATTTGAAATATCTTTTTCATAATATAATCTCATAAAACAGATCTAAATCTTTATTTTCTACTTCAAATTCAGCAAAATCATATTGGTATTTAGTCGCTTCTTTAATATAACTATCTAATATAATATGGCTATGATTACTATATCTTGATTGTCCCTCTAAGTATTCTGATAGTGCAACAGGTGTTCCCTGTATTAAAAATTCCATTTTATTCTCATCACCTACCATTGAAAAATAAACCTCTCCAAAAGCCAAACCAACTCCATTTTCAATAATAAATTCATCCTTCTCTTTTCTTTCTTTATTGAATTTTTCTAAAGTTTCCATTACTTCTATAGAAGTTTGAATTGCTTGATGAATAAAATGAGGAGATGACTTTTCAAAGTAAACAACACTAATAGCATCGCCAATAAATCGATCAACAATTCCACCGTTTTTTTCTATTTTTTCTTGCCAAATTGAAAAGTAATCATTCAACATATCAACAACTTCTTGGGGGTCTCTTGTTTCTGAAATACTAGTAAATGATTTAATATCTGAAAATAAAACTACAGCGTTTCCAGAATATTTTGTTTCTATTTTACCTGATCCACTTCTTAGAAGCTCAAATACTGCACTTGAGATAAATGGCAACATCTTTTCTTTTTTTTGGAGTTCTTGAACCATCGAGTTAAACTGATGTAATACTTGAGCACCCTCATCTTGTCCCTGAACATTTAGCTGTAAATCTAGGTTATTGTGTTTTACTTGTATAAGTCCATTTTTTAATTTATCAATTGGTTTTAAAATTAACTTTGTTAAAATATATGAAATTAAAACAACAGATATATAAAAAAACCAAAAAAATAAATGAAAACTATCTTGCATTTGATGGATTGAAGAAAAAAGAGATTCTTTTTTTATAAAAAATAAAATATCATAATATCTGAAAATATTTGACTTTAAAAAAACCCCTAAATAATCTTGATCTTTTTTATTAAACTCAAAAACACTACCTCTCCTATTTAAAAACCTAGTATACATACCATCAAACTTTTGTGAATTTAATTTTTCACTTTGATTATAAGAATAAAAATCTTTAATACTACGTGTAGATTTTATAGTTATACTCGAATCTAAATCGTTTATTTTATAATTTTTAAAAAATTTTGACCACAAAATAGACCTTGTTGTTTTCACTAACAAAAGCTCTAAATCTTTTCCTTTTCCTTTTTTTGCATATAACGTTTCTATAGCTTGTCCTAGTAAAGGAATTGACTTAAACTCTCTTAAAGAGTCTTTAGAAAACATCCTTCCACCATCAAAAACCTGGTTTTTTTGAGCATGACCTGCAAAAAAATCTGTAAGAAAAATTTTTTTAGAGTCTTCTTCAATACCAAAGTATTTTGAAATCTCATATAAGTTTTCCGTTTTTAAGGCAAGTTCCTCTTGTTTCCCTGCAAAAAATGGAAGATATCTAACTAACCAGCCATGGTTAAAGTTCTCTAAATTATCATGAGAAAACTTACTCACTCCAACTTTTGAGTGGATAGCATAAATACCATTTTTCCAATAAAAATTATTAAATAATTTATCATCATCAAATTCTTTTAAAATCTCTTTTTGTAAGTTTTTTTTAAACCTAAAAAAATCTGATTCCATGTTTTTTAATTGTGACAACCATTTTATTTTTATTTCTCTTTTTAAAAGTATGCGTTTATTATTTTTTAAAAACCCAAAACTTTGAATAAATAACAATGAAAGTAAATAAATAAAAAAAAGATAAATTAATAAAAATTTAAATTCAAAATGAATCGCTATAACCCTATATCCTCCATGATAATATAAAAGAAAAAAAATCATTAAAAATAAAATATTAAAATATTTTAAAGTATTTAAATAGCTAAAATATGATAAATAATCTCCTTTATAGGTCAAACCCTTTGGATTCTTGCTTAAAACTACTCTTTCTTTCCCCCATGTTATTAAATCTTTTTCACTTTTAGTAATTTTAGAATAATTCTCTTCAAAAAATTGAAGTATAGATGCTTCTAACTCCTTTTTTTCAATCAAATTTAAGCGAATAAAATAAAATATTTCATACTTATTTACTTTCGTGTAGTATCTATATATAAATTCATTATTTTTATGATGTAAAACTTGATATTTTTGAAAGTAGTTTCGAAATTCTGATAAACTAATAGCATATTTATAGAGTACCTTCATTCTTGAAAACATTGAACTTTTATTTTTATTTTTCAAAGCTAAAAAAACATTTTTCTCCCAATTTTGATCAAAAATGACATTCATATTTATACCTGATTTATAAATAGTTTTACCATTTTTACCCACAATAAAAAAAGATTGTTTTTCAAAGGGAATATTTACTCTTTTTATTCGATTTTTCCATTTTTTTTCACTAAAAATATTGGATAAACTTTGTAAAAAAAAGTTCGTAGTAACATCGATAACTTTTAGTTTTTTTGGATAGTTTGAAAAAACTTCATCTTCTTTTTTTTTCAAATCTGACAATAAATCATTTTTTTCAAATAAAATCCTATCCATTTTTGATTGCTCTTCTTGAAATGAAACTCTATCTTTTAATTGGTAGGATACTTGGGTAGAAATAATATAAACACCACATAAAACAATAAAAAAAGTTGCCTGTAACTTATAATAACTCATAAACTTCTTGCTCCTTTTTATATCCTTTTAAATAAACAGACTCACATATTTTATAATTTAAATTTTGAATACTTTTAAAATCATTAAAACAGGTTTGATCAAAATAAACATTCATCAAATCATTTGTTTGAGATGCCAAAGCTTCTAATCTTGCAGCTTTATTTACCGTACTGCCAATAGCAGTAAAGTCTTTTCTTTGACTTGAACCTACATGACCTAAAACTACAAAACCTCTAGCTAAGCCCAGGCCAAATTTAACAGAAATATTCTCTTTATTAGATAAATTATAAATATTCAGTTTTTCTTTTATCTCTAATAATAAATGAATCATAGTTTCACTACTAATATTTACACTAAACACACTTAACGAAGATTTCCCTGTAAACTTATCTATTCTTCCATCATGATTTACAATTGATTTTTGAACTACTTGTAAAAAAGTATCAATCAATGAAACAACTTTTTCAAGACCTATAGATTTTTCTAAATCTTTTAAATTTTGAATTCCACAAAATAATACATATTGCTCTTGTCTACTAGACTCATTTTTTTCAGAATCTAAAGAATTTAAAACCATATTTGAAAGGAATTTTGATAAATGCTCTTTTTCTCTTAAAGAGGATAATACATAATTTAATAGTTGAGTTACATCATTAAATTGATCCTTTCCTTTACTTACTAAGTCATTTCTAAGATCTCCTTCTTTAATTTTTTGCATACCTTGAGATAATAAATACATGGGTGTCGTTACTACAAATGACAATAAATAAGAAAAAATAAAAATAAGGAAAAACAAAATATAAATTGAGTAATATATATTATTTTTACTTCTTTGAATTTTTTTTAGATAACCATTTCCTAACTTTTTTAATACAAAAGAATAAGCAATATTATATTTATAATTATGATATGAATAAAAATATAATTGATTCTTATAAATTTTAGGTAAAAAAACTAAACTTAAGTTTCGTTTAGCCAATGCCGCTATTTCGAACATTTGATTATTATATTTTTTTTCCGATGAAAAGGTTTCATTTAAGTTATCTCCAAAAAAAAGATAATCATCTGAAAAATGGTTTTTAGATTTGAAAAGTTTATTCAAGCGTTTTTCCAAATTTTTCATTAAAATTTTACTTCCAACTCCACCAAAAACAAACCACACTAAATCTTTAGAAAACTCCTTTTCAATTAAATAAGTCCAAAATGTTTTAGAAGCATACCTAGTCGAATCTAAGGTTCTTTTATGCAAGCCAAATAAATGAGAGGGGTTATTCATAAACTTATCTAAAACTTTTGTATCATCTAATCCTTTTGACATTAATTCTCTCATTCCTTTAAGAGCTTTTTCACCTGACAAGTCTGTTCTTTTTTTGGTGAATTCATTTTGTACATACTTTTGAAAAATAGAACTAACATGTCTGATTCCTCTATAGGAATAAAAATCATCCGAAAAGAAAATTGTTGTACCATTTGCAATCATTAAACTCAAGCCATAAGAACTGCAAATCTCTGACAAAGCTAAATCTAAAGTATTCTCTTTTGTAAATGTAGAAGGAATACTCTTATATATTCTATTTGGATAGTCTTTTTTAAAGTTAACCCTTTTAACCCTATACTCTCCATATTTATTTATTTCTAAATTAATTTTATTTTTTTTAAATTTTTTAATTACTTTTTTTAAACTTGGTATTATTTTTTTTTCAATCTTAAACATAAAGTCATTTTCAATAAACTCTCCTAAATTATTAATTTGTAGAGTTTCCATATGTAGTTTTCTTTGAACTTCATATAGTTCACTAGTTTCAATTAAAGATAAGAAATCACTTAAACCTTGAACACTTAAAAAAGTAATAGAAAATATAATTGGGATAAAAAAACCAAGCAAAATTTTCAGACCTATTTTTTTTTTTACTTTAATAGAAAAAAACAGAGTAAATAATATAAAAAATAGCACTAACAAAATCATAGAAAAAGAATTCTCAAAATGGGAAGGGAAAAATTTAAAAGCTTTTTGTAAAACTTTTTGTTCTTCAATATTTAATACATTTAACTTAGATTTCTTAATAGAAATTGAATGTATAAAAATGTTTTTTTGAGAACTTAATGATTTAAACTTCGCAAATAAGTTTCTAGATCTAATGCTTAAAGGGGAAGTTCTATTAATTATTCGTAAATCATTTGGATTCGATATCTGAAAATCTATACCATTTCCTTTCAATGGTAAGTAATCTGGAACCCATAAATCTAAATGAAACCAAGTTTTTTCTTTAAAATTTTTTAAGTTTACTAAATATGGAGTATCTACAGCTTCAATTTTAGTAGAAGAATACAAAAATAGAGTATTATCTATTTTTGATTTATTTTCTATATATAACTCTATTTCAAAAGCACAATGTCCAGAACAAAGCTCTTTTAATAAAGATATCCCTTTTATATTACTTAGCTTTTGAACAGGAATTCCAAATTTACCTTTAATTAACTTTATATCTTCAGGATTTATTAATTTTGATAGGTCTACTTTTTTTAATTTGAAGTTTAGTTCTTCTTTTTTTTCTTTTTTTTCGTACTCTAATATCAATGCATTTTTAATCAATAAATGATCACTTTTTACTTCAAAAAAAGTGTTTTTACAAAAATTTATTTGAAATAAAAGTAAAAAAAGAAGTAAGGTTTTTATCATAAAATTATCTCATAAAAGATATCTAAATCTTTATTTTCTACTTCAAACTCTGCAAAGTCATATTGATATTTTACTTTTTCTTTGATATAGCTATCTAATATAATATGACTATGACTACTATACCTAGATTGCCCTTCTAAATACTCTGATAAAGCAACGGGTATACCCTGTATTAAAAACTCCATTTTATTTTCATCTCCTACCATTGAGAAATAAACTTCCCCAAAAACTAAACCAACCCCATTTTCAATAATAAATTCTCCTTTTTCTTTTCTTTTTTCATTGAATTTTTCTAAGGTTTCCATTACTTCTATAGAAGTCTGGATAGCATTATGAATAAAATGTGGAGACGACTTTTCAAAGTATACAACACTAATAGCATCCCCAATAAATCTATCAACTATACCACCATTTTTTTCAATTTTATCTTGCCAAATCGAAAAATAATCATTCAACATATCAACAACTTCTTGTGGATCTCTTGTTTCTGAAATACTAGTAAACGATTTTATATCTGAAAATAAAACAACTGCATTACCCGAATACTTTGTTTCAATTTTACCAGAACCACTCCTTAAAACTTCAAAAACTGCACTTGATATAAATGGCAACATCTTCTCCTTTTTTTGAAGTTCTTGAACCATTGAATTAAATTGCTTTAATACTTCTGCTCCCTCATCTTGACCTTTTACTTCAATTTGTATATCCAAATTACTTTGCTTTACTTGTATCAATCCTTCTTTTAATTTTGAAATCGGTTCTAATACCAATCCCAGTTAAAGATTAGATTTTAATAAGTAGTTGACGATATGTTTAGTTATGAAATTAAAATTAAAAAATCACGACACAGAAGAAGAC
>NVVD01000004.1 GCA_002402105.1 Candidatus Cloacimonadota bacterium | reverse complement strand
TAAGTGAGTACAAAATTATAGGTATCATTGAAAATGCTGGATCACAACCAAATGTTAGTTTTTTTGATCCGTGGGGAACTCCAACAGATTATTATAAAGTCAGAATAGGAGATAATTTTGGAAACTTATCTGATTCATCAGATATAGTTTCTATTTCTTCAAATGTTCCTCCTCCAACTGTTAAGTCTTTAAATGCTACATCAGGACAAGGGTTTGGTTCAATTGAAATTGCTTGGTCTGAATCTGTTTCACAGGGTCAAGGAATTGATAATTACAGTGTTTATCGCTCTGAATCACTCAATCATGGCTTTGCTCCGATTGCTCATAATGTAGTTGATCAAGACCCAGACCCCAACTTTTTTAAATACACTGATACTTCATCAGCTTTAAATATTGGATCTACTTATTATTATAAAATTGCAGCCATTAAAAGTGGACTTGAAAGTTCTTTAAGCGCAGCTACTGCTGCTCGACCTGGGCCTGCTAATGGCATTAGAACTTTAGAAGGTGAAAATGCTGTAAAGTTTGATTCATACATTGCTGGAGCTACAAAAATTGCTCGAACTCCTCCAGATAAAATACCACAATATTGGCCAACACACTTTGAAACTCAACATATTGGCTTACCTGCTCCATTTTCAGGTAATGGAGTTTTATGGATAAAAACTACAAGAGGACCAAGAGAAGATATAACCCTTGGAGAAAGAATTGATTTAACATGGCAAGTAGATGTTCAAGCTCTTATTGGAAGCCAAGGAACAGGTGGAACTATAACAGCCGATGTATACATGACCACTTTAGATGACAATACTACAGGACAATTTAGAATTTTAATTGATGATAGAGAAATTGATAGAAATAGAGCTCCTGGTCAAAGTAATATTATTCCATTTAATGGGATTCAAGCTGAAATTAATTTTGCTGACTCAACATTTTCTACACCTCTTAGGCCTACTAGAAGACTACTTGGGACACTTATTTTTGAAAATATTAATGATTATGGCAATATCAATCACCCTCCTGGCCAAGGATCTAATTTTGCTGGGACAGAAACCGTATGGATGTCTATCATACATACTGGAGCTGGAGACTTAAAATTAGATAGCTTATATTTAGTTATTCATTAAAGTTTATAAAAAAATAGCCTTCAATAAAAATTATTGAAGGCTATTTTTTTTGTTTAAAAGTGAATTTTATTCTTCTTCTATGTCAACTTTTTTAATTGTTTTTTTAAGTGCTACATTGGATACAGAAATGCCTCTACGAAATTTATCTGCACGTTTTTTAGTTGGGGCATATTCTTTATCAGAAGGTTTTAATCTTAATAAGTAATGCTCATTTAAAATATAATTAAAACTTTTAATACGAATTGCATTTAAAAGTTTATATATTTTTCTGCCACCTTCACGATATTGCCAACGTTTCTCTTCACGGAGTAAGTTTTTTTGATGAGAGCTTTTTAACCAAGAGTTTAAATCATTTTTAGATAATAACTCATCTATATCATCAGTTTGAGCTGTTAAATCATCTACTTCACGCTGAGTAAATAAAATATTTATTTTATTAGATTTTACTTCTTGAGAATGAATTGTCTCTTCAAGTAAATTTTCATACTTAGTGAATCCTTCAAACAAATCATCACTATAATGAGATGAACTCATCAAACCTATCATCATTAAACTAGATAAAACTTTTATTTTCATAATACCTCTATGTTAGTTTTACAAAACCTTCTGGCTCTGAGCTACCAACAACCACACGAACCATATTTTGCGGGTCTAAATATTGATTTGCTACATCAAATATATCATCTAAAGTAATCGATTGTATTTCACTTTGTTGCTTTAATAAAAAGTCATTTTCTAGTGAGTATATATCCATTTCTAACAAATATCTAGCAATCGAACTATTACCTTCAATAGAAAAGTACATTGCACCCTTTAAATAAGATTTCACATCATCTAGCTCTTTTTGATTTACCTTATTTATTTTTAAATCTAAAATTACTTTTTCTATCTCATTTACAGCATTCAATACATTTTCTGGACGAGTACCCATTTGAATATTTAAACAACCAGGATACCATGAGCTCGTAGATGAAATATCGCCATATATACTATAACAAAGTCCCAATTCTTCTCTTAGTCTTTTACAAAGTCTATTTACAAAACCACTACCATAACCAAGGATATAATCTAACACTCTTAGTTTTATATAATCTTTAGAATGTCTTTTTACGCCTAAATGCCCCATAACTAATGAAGATTTTTTCTTATCTTTAACTACGCAAAAAGATGAGTTTTGTTTCAAATAATCATATTCTTGAATATTTTGTTTATAGTTAGATGTGAAACCCTCTTGTATTCGATTTTTTTCTAAAGTAGATCTAAAAGTTGTTTCACAGAAATTTCCAGAAGCATAAATTGATAAATTTGACCAATTTAAAACCTCTTTTATATATTGTGAAACTTCTTGAAATTTTAACTTTTTTAAAGTCTCTACATCTCCGCCTACCCGATGCGCATATGGGGTACCTTTATAAACTTTTTTCACAAACTCTAAGTAAGCTAAACTATCACCATCATCTAAAAGCGATTGAAGCTGATCTACTTCATTTTTCAATAGTTTTTGAAATCGATTTTCGTCGGGAGTTGAATAATTTACTAATTCAGATAACAAATACAAAAGTTTTTCTAAAGAAGACTTCATAGCCGTAAATGAAAAGCCATCAGCTGTAAGATTTAATTCAATTCCTGACCCTTCTAAATAACGATTAAATCCGTCAAAAGATAAAGATTTTGTACCTTCTAAAAGCATTTTTAAAGCAATATATGCGCAACCATGAGTTATTTGCCCATCATAAAGATGAGCAGAAGGCCACTTTAGCCTTACAACAAATACATTATTTAACTCTCTTTTAAATAAATGTAATTTAGTGCCTCCATCATAAGACATAATTTGAGGTTCAATTAAAAAAGGGGTCATTTCATATCCTCCCACAAAAATATATTTGGGATTTCGTCTTCTGCATCCTTAACAATGCCTAATACTTGCATTGAAGGTTTAAAATATTCACAAACAAAACTTTTCATATCTGACTCTGTTATATCTTTAAAAAGACCTTCTAATGATTGATACTCACTTAAAGCTTCCCCATTTTTTGAATAAAAAGTAAACGGAATCAAACTCATTGTATAATCATCTAGTTTTTCTTGCTCCATATAAAAATTTGATAATGCTTTTGTTTTGGCAATTTCAAACTCTTCTTTATTAAAAGCACCTTCAAGCATTTTATTTAGTTCTTGATAAATTAAAGTTAAAACTTTTGAAGAGTCTTTTATATCCTTTAGTTCGAAATTAAAAAAGAAAGCCCCTCCCTCTACTTGCGAATCACAAAAAGATTGGACATTATTTACTAAATCATTTTCTTCACATAAAATTTGATAAAATCTACAAATTTTACCTCCACTTAAGTACTCATCTAAGACATTAGATAAAGCATAGTTTTTAGTAGAAAAACCACAACTTGGAAACCCTATTTGTAAATTAGGATATTCAACTTCCATTTCTTTTATTAGTTTTCTATCACTTAAGTCATATGTTCTAATATTTGTACTTCTAGCTATTTTTTTTGATGGAAACTTAGATAACTCTTTTTTTATAGTTTCTTTGGCAGAACTTATATCAAAGTCACCTATTAAAATCAAAGTAGCATTTGAAGGATTATAATATTTATCATAAAAACCTTGCATAATTTCAAGAGACATATCATCAAGGGTTTTTTCGTAGCCTAAAACTGGATGAAAATAACCTCCTGACTTACTATAAAGTGACTCATACATAGAATCATACAAAATTTCTTGAGGCTCATCTTGATACATTTTTAGCTCTTCAATTACTACTTGTTTTTCTGAATCAAACTCTCCTTGTTTTAAATCAAGATTAATCATTCTATCTTTTTCAATTAGTAAAGCCTCTTGCCAAGAGTCCTTAGGTAATAAATGATAATAAGCAGTATAGTCTTTACAAGTATAAGCATTATTTTCTCCACCAGATACATGAGAAAATAAATCTATCGCACCCAATGAATAATTTTTACTACCCTTAAACATCATATGCTCTAAAAAGTGAGCGACTCCCTGCTCTTGTTTTGACTCATCAAATGAGCCAACTCCATAGACCATTGTTATAGAAACAAGAGGTAGGTTTTTTTTGAGGAATAAATAAACGGATAATCCATTTTCGAGTTTGTAAAACATTTGTATCCTTAGTCATTTAATAATATTGAATTTAAAACTATACTTAAAATAATAAATCTAAGCAATGGTGTCTCTATTATTTATATTGCTAAAAAGTCAATTAAGTCATTGATTCTATCTAAATTTAATGTATCTTTTAAAGATTTTATTTGTGGATATAAATCTTGTTTTTTTCTATGAAAAATTGATAAAATCACATTTTCTAAAAACTTTTCAAAACCTATCCGTCTTATGGGGCTGCCTTCAAAAAACTTTAAAAAAGTATCCTCTGTTAAAGATAAAAAAGCTTCATCATTATAGTTTTTTCTCGGTAAAAAATCTTTCAATGAAGCTTCTTTAGAAAAACGGTTAAATGGGCAACAGGTCTGACAATCATCACAGCCATATATCCAATGACTCCCATTTACTAAATTAAGCTCTTGCAGTGATTTCTTTTCAATGCTTTGATAAGAAATACAAAGCCTTGGGTCCATTTTATAAGCTTCTGTAATAGCATTAGTTGGACAAGCATCTATACAACGAGTACAAGTACCACAGTGATCTGTAGGTAACTGATACTTTGGTCCATCATAATTTATCATTAATGAACCTAAAAAAAAGTAGGAACCATGTTTTTTATTTATAAAATTTGTACTTTTACCAATCCAGCCTAAATTTGAATAAGAACTAATAAACTTTTCACTTATTGGCCCCGTATCACAGTACCACTTTCCTTCTAAATCAGAGTATTCCTCTTTTAATGAAAAGTATAACTTTTTTAAACTCTTCCATAATACTTTGTGATAATCTCGGCCTTGTGAATACAAAGAAATATGATTTTTTTTAGAGGCTTCCAATGACTCCTTTGAATAATATGGCAATAAAACAAGTATCACACTTTTATACTCTTGATAAGCATTTTTAATATCTAAACGCTTATCAAAGGTATTACTCATCCATTGCATCTCACCATATTTTTCATCTTGCATCCATGATTTTAAATAGTCATTTTGTGGAATATCTTGAAATGAAATATGATCGTAATCTAAAAAACCATATGATTTTATTAATTTATCTAATTTTAACTTATCTATCATTTTGAATTTGTAATTTTTAAAAGGTGTTTTAAGCTATCTCTAACATCAATCATTTTACTATAAGACTCTTTTGATATTTTTTCTAACTCTTTTACTGGAAATAACATTAGTAAAGAGCACAACAATATAGGATGTAAATACAATTTCAATAATTTTTGTTTTATTAAAATTACTAAAGAAATAATAAAAGCCAAAACTATCATAAAAAATATAGGTAATAATCTTTCATGGTAATTTTGAGGTAAAACTAAATAACCTGATAAAACCAAAATTAAACTACCAAAGTTTAAGACTATATTTTCTTTTAATTTATAATTTTCATCATTGCTTACATAAAATGAATATAATCCCACAAGCATTAGCGAGTTATATGCAATAAAAGTATAACTCTGTAAAGTTGGAATAGAATAAAAAACACTTAAATATCCTAATGATAAAAATAAAATTGAAGATAAGTTTGGCATATTAGTTTTACTTATAAATTGACTAAATCCATACATTAACAAAAACCATATCATAAAAAATTGGAAAACCTTTAATAAATCTAAGCATAAAGCAATATCTCTATAAACCATTAAAAACATAAGAGTCGATGTAAATAAGTGTAATAAAAATAGTCCCAAATAATAAAAATAAAACAGTCTATGTTTATGGCTTTCTAATCTATCCCAGTACATCGAACAAGAAGCCAAAGTAAAAAAACCTAAAAAAATATGAGTGAAAAATAATACCCTTGATAATACAAAATGTAAATCTAACAATGAGTATAAAGAAAAGAAAAATAAAGTAATCAACACCCAGTGTAATAAACTAATCAGATTTGTTTTTTTCTTTTTATGAAAATAAAAAATAGGAGCTATAAAAGCTCCTGTTATAAAAGCATTGAACGAATGTAGTAATACTGTTTGACCTAGTGAAAACAATGATAGAATCAAAAATAATAATGAATATTCTTTTGAAGTAAAACTTTTATCACTAAATCTTAAAATAAATACGGTAAACACAATAACTAAAAATCTGCTTATGGCTAGTATAGGATGAATTGAAAAACTATCATGCATTAAAAATTCAGTACTATTTAATTGCACCCAAGCTATCATAAACAACCAAGAAAAAATCCCGTATAATATAAATTTGAAACTTGCTTTTTTTACATCTTTTAAAAAGAAAAATAAAATAGATGCAACTAAAGACAAACACTCAAATTTAGCTAGTTTTAATAAAATATTAACATCAAAAGGATATATAACTGTTTCCATATCTTTACCTACCTCAATGGCATTAAAAAAAGCCATACCAATTATTTGGTATAGCTTTTTAAATTGATATCTAATTAGTTTTTATCTAAAAAGTTATCCTTATCACTTTTAATAGCGAGACTGTCTCTTAGGAAAGTAAAATCTATCGTTACCTTTGATTAAAACCACTTTTTCCATTTCTTCGATTGAAGACAGCATATTTTGTAAATGTTGCCTTTGCTCAGAAGCTGTAAATTTTGTTGATTTTTTAGTCACTTTTAAACTTTTAATTAGAGATTCTTTTAATAATGATATAGAAAATTTAGAGTAACTCTCAACTCTAGGTATAAAAAATAATTGTTTTTTAAGACTATAATCTATTAATTTTTTTAAAAAGTACTTTTGATTACTCATAGTAACAACAGATATAGTACGCTTTTCACCCTTTGCTAAAGCATTAATATCTTGAAAAACCATCTCATGAAAGGCCTCAAATACATCCGCTAAACTTAAAGTTTTATCAGCAACTTTTTCATGAAACTCTACTATATTTGTAATTGTTGTCCTGTTAAAAACTTTTTCTATTACAGCTTTTCTTGCAAGAGTTAAATAAATAGTTGTATCAATAGGTCCTTGTTGTCCCCATGAAAAAGCATTTGATCTAGCTTTCATCAATAATGATTTAGGAATCTCTAAAACCCCATCTTTAAATACATAATCTTTTAAAAACTTTAGAGCTTTTACTTGCTTGTCATAAGAAACAGGTACAAATGGTAACTTAGCATCTTTATCATTTACATGATCTCTATTATGATAAACACCACCAATTAATTTTGCTGGTAGTTGCACCTTTGAATAATATGTATAAATTAATTCTCTTAATATAGAAGAGAATTTATGATAACTATCACCCGTAGTTACTAAATCTTTTTCAACAGATTTTAAAAGTCTTTGAGTTAATTTAATTTTATCTTCAGCATAAGCAACCAAATCATCACCAATATCCCAAATAGCTGCATGAGGGTCTCCACTACCAACATAAGCATCTTCATCTGTTCCGTAGTCTAAACCTTTTGCTCTTACCTGTTGAGCAATTTTATCTAACTCTTTAGCTACATCTTTTTTAATCGTTTTATAACCATATTCAATAGCCAAATAATCATATTCACCTAATGAGTCATTATAATATTTAGTTTGTTTCTCTGGGTCTACTGATATGTACATATCTCCATAGTCCATCACAGAGCTAAATAGTTGGTTTTCTTTTAGCCACTTTGGGTCTTGTATTTTTTTATAAGAAACAACAGAAGATGCTTTAAAGTTATGTCTTAAACCAAGAGTATGCCCAACTTCGTGCATCACTACATCTTTAATATAACCACCAATAAATTTTTCTTTCCATTTTTTATAATCTTTACCCGATAACTTTTTATTAACTTGTGCAGAAATTAAAGCAAAATCTTTAGAAATATTTTTACCTTTATAAACATCACAAAAATGTACTCCATTTTTATGTAAAAGCTCTTTTAAATCTTCTCTTTTTTTGTTTTTTGCTTGTACACCTGGGCCAAATAGCTCTGCATCACTCTCTAAAGATGTAACCCAACCAGCTGTCATTAAAATATCAGCATCTAAAATTTCACCACTTTGTGGGTTTGTTCGAGCGGGGCCAACACCTAATCCAAAATCAAGAGCAGCCCAAGTAATAGTAGAGTATCTAATATCTGCTGGCTCCCAGTTTTCTCCTGCTACTGGTAGTCTTGCCTCAACAGCACCAACAAAACCTTGCTTTTCAAAAGCTTTATTCCATTCAAGTACACCAGCCCTTACATATTTTCTCCACTTATATGGAATTGTTTTATCTAAATGATAAACAATAGGTTTTTTTACCACACTCATTTCAGAAGATGGATCTGCTTTTTCTAAATTCCATCGAATGATGTTTCTTTCAACTCCACGATCTTTAGATAATTTTGAAAAGTTTTTATACTCATGTAAAAAATAACCTATTCGATCATCAGCTTTTCTTTTTTTGAAAGAAGATTTTTTCTTTTTTGCTATTGAAAAATGCATTCTTAATTGATTAGAGTCCATTACATATCGAAAGTCACCCCTTGTTCTTAGAGTTACTTGTAAATCAAGTTCAATATTATTCGGATAAGCTTTTACGCTATTCCAAAAACTTTTTGAGCTATCTATTCCAGAAACTCCCATTCCGTAGGACAGCCAAGAAGGTAAAGCCCTTTCTGATTTAGAGTAAAAAAACTTATTTAAGTCTAATAAATATTTTGTTTCACCTTTATTTGCCGCTTTTATTGAAAACTGAGCAATTATAGAATCTAAATGAGTCTTCTTAAGGCTTGTCTCCATTGGAGTACCTTTTTTAGCCTTAAAATAATTATCTTTTTGAAATAAAAATATTTTTTTACCCACTTTTTTAAAATACAAAACTTGCTCATCAATTTGCCAGTTAGGCATAAAATAACCAAGTACCCCAGCAGATAGACTAGTAAACAAATAAAATTCTTTATTTAACTTTGATTTTGGTAACTCTAAATAAACCTGATTATCTTCTTTATATAAATTAAAATAACCACTAATTTTTTTAGCTTTTTTAATTTTTTTACTTAATTCAGGAAACTTTGGTTTCTCTTTTTCTTTAGTTTTATCTTTAGCTGCAAAACTGCTTTGAGTCAATAAACCCAAAACCAAAAACATACCTAACAATTTTCTCATAACTTTCCTTTGTATTCTTATAACTTTTAGCAAATGACTAAAAGCTCTTAATATGTCCTATAAAATAAATTTTATCTAAATTTTTACACATTTTAAAGGTGACCACTTAATAATAAATATAGTCAAACCAATACTAGCATTACCTACAAACCAAGGTTACAGATAATGATTGTATTTTACTCTTTTCATTTTCGACTAGTAGTTTACTACTTAAGAAAATGAGGAAGAGTAAAAGACATTCGTTAGATGCGACCGCATAAAAGAAAGCCCCCCGAAGAATCGATACACTTTTCTTTATATAAAGCTTTCAAACTTTACAAAACAATCACACCCAAACAATTAGTGGAGCATTGTGCCTAGTAGGTATGCCACTCCAACCATAAAAGTCATATCTAATAAACCAACAACAGGGTTATCAGTATCTAAAAAATCTTTTTTGAAATTTCTTTTCGCAAATACTTCAATAAAAACTGTGAAACATTTTCGAGCAATTAAAATAAAAACTATCATAATGATTAAATAGTAATAAGTATCTACCCCAGTTTTAAAGAAATGCTCTCCTTGCTCAAATTGAGAAATTAAGCGACTTTGTAAGTATAAAACCCCAAACATAAAACCAACAAGAGACATTCCTACTCCAGAATTATTATCTAAAAATAACTCTTGTAAAGTTGTATGACCTTTTTTCATAAAAAATAGTGTATATAAAAAATAACTAATAGCTCCCATACCAAAAACAGAGCCCATATTATAATAGCTCTCTATCTTATATAGATGTATACCTAAAAAGTCTTCTTGTAAAATCATAAAGTACATAATTAGCATAAAACTAACTGAAAAAAATGAAGCTGCTAAATTATGCTGTACAAATATTTCATTATTAAACTTTACTTCGTCACCTTGTTGATCAATTTGACCTTCAAACTTACTAGCAATCCACTTAGAAGCTAGGTATCTAAAAGTAAAAAAAACAAGGTTTGAAAATAAAATAGTGACTCCAACTGCTTCTAAGTCTAAAGCATAGTTAAAAACTATTTCGCCTTCTGCTGTTTTTTGTAATGCTCCCTCACCAGACATTGCACTAACAGCAATCATAATTTCCATGGTAAAAAAACAAGCTATTTCAAAACCTGCTGACATATTTTGCTCTTCAAAAATTGAATGAGCAACGTCATAACCCCTTGTAGCAACCTTGTCATAAACTAACCAACCTGTAAAATATATACAAGCAAAAGCAACAGCTACATATCCAAAATCATAAAATAAAACATTCCAATCCATAACTATTTCCCCCACCTTGAGCCACCGCTAGAGGATCTTGATGAAAACCAACCCCGTGATGAACTTTTAGAGCTTCTTGATGCCCTTGAACTTGACCTACCAAAACCGCTAGATTTACTACCTGATCTTGATGATTTTCCAAAACCACCACTTCTTGCTTTTGATCTAACATTATTAGCCGATGAAAAAGACTTTTTTGAAGCTAATTTTGAACTTTTTGAACGTGATGGTATTTTACCCGAACTTGTACGTAATCTACCATAGGTACTCTTGCCACTAGAATATCTAGTGACTGTAGTACGACGACTACCACGTACATGCCCAAGAGAGTAGGGTCTATAATATCCGCCATACCAACCATAATAACTTCGGCCATACCAACTTGGACGAAAAAACATATCTCTCATAATCATATAAGTTAATAAATTGCTTCGATAGTTATGTTGATAATTATGGCTATCTGAATAAAATGCATTGGACGGACGAGCTTCCATTTTCATGCCACTCATTTGCCCGCTAGTATTTACTTCAGGTACAGCCGTTAATGCAACAAGTTCTACTGCTTTATTTTTTGCTATGTCTTCCCATTTTGCTGCATCTGAAAATGGAGGATATGTCTTAACAGTATTAGGGTCTGGAACCCTAATTGAAAAGGTCATTTGCTCATCGTTACCCTCAGGGATAACTAAAATTGGATCAGCTGTACCATCATCATTTAAATCAACAGTCGAAATTTCACGAATTTTTTGAGAAAAAGATCTTACAACAGCACTTTGTAATTCATTTCCTTTTTTCTTTTGCTGAGCGGCCTCTTTGTAACACTCTGATAGCATACTAGGAAGCAATGAAGCATCTAAATCTTCTTTTAAATTTACTTCTCCATACTCATTTAATATACCTGAGACTCCTACTCCTACATTCCCACTATTATAGCGGTCAGAACCACATCCAACCAAAAAAAATAGCGATAAAGTAAAAGCAACTAAACTTATAACTCTCATCATTTACGTCCACCTTGTCATAGTATTAAAGATATTATAATTTAAAATCAATTCAGCCATATTTATACGAGCAAAAAGAACCCAATTATAATTTTGTAGCTATTCTACCCAAAATTGTTAAAAATCTCTATTATTTTACTATAAAATTATTTACTTGTAGTAATTCTTATCAGATACAATAAAATATTTCGCCTCTTTATTCTCCTAGAAGTGATGATATAAATATACATTAATTGATTTGTTAATTCTTTCAATGCTAGGATAACGTCTGCTAAAAAGTAAAAATTATCCTATGCATAATTTTAATTAATAATTTGTTAAAGGAGTCATCTTATGCCCTATCTCATACTCATTTTCGTTTTCCTCTCTTTATTTACTTCCTCCCAAATAACAAACTCTTTAATAAAATCTTTTTCTAACTCTAAAAAACAAATTATATTTCTTTCAAATACACCAAAAATTATAGTTAACAAAGACTTTTTTTTATTTTTTACATTTAATCCTCCTTCAAACTTAGACTCCTTTGAAGTTATTTTAAGTAGTGAACAATTACCTCAACTACATCTAGGAAGTAATTTTCGCTTTTTTAAAAATAAAAATTGCTTTACTCAAAAAAAATTTACTCGAACCAAAAGCCTATCTCGCACTTATCAAAAATATCAATTTCAAAGAAAAAGTAATTGTAAACTAAAGAAAGATAAAATTATTTACTCATCTTATGCCCCAACAAGTGCTTTTACTTATCCACTTACCTTCCATTTTTTTGATCACCAAAAAAAGCTTCTATCTAAAAAAAGCTTTCCATTAAAAATTCAAGAAGACAATGATATTTTTTTAAATTGTCAAATGATTCGCAAAACAAAGGTCTACCTTCACTGTAGCGGATTAGACTCTCTTGGCAACTCTTCTAACAATGGACTTTTAGTTCAAGGTGGATTAGAATTTACCAATCAAACAATTGATCAAGTTATCTTTGCTCCTCATTTCTTCTTAATTAAAAATCCCAAAGATTTTATGAGATTTCATTACCACTATAAGGGCAAAAACTATATTTCTAATGCACTTCCCCCAAAAAACAACCCAATCTATTTTGGAGATTTACACACTCATAGTATGTATTCTGATTCACGCTTACCTGTTACCCCTCATGATTTATTTCAATATGGAAAAAATGTCTCAGCCTTAGATTTTATGGCAATTACTGACCATGCCGAGGGAGTTTTTGGTAAACCACTCAATAAAAAGCAATGGTTAAATACAATTCAACAAACAAAAAAAGCAAATCAAGCCAATCGTTTTTCGGCCTTTTTAGGTTTTGAATGGACATCTACTTTTTTAACTCCAAAAAGTCCTTGGGGACATAGAACAATCATTTATCCAAATTATAATGGATTACCTTATCGCTCTGACTTAAAAAACTACTCCTCTCCAAAAAAGCTGTATAAAGCAACTGGAAATGTATTTTCTTTTCCACACCATAGTATGATTCATTGGGGAAGTTTTAACTATAAAATGGGACTGCAAAACAATGAAAAAGCTTTTGAAGTTTTTTCTAGTCACGGAAGCTCAGAAGATATCCATACCACAATAAAACAACCAGTTATTCATGGCTCTTTACATGAAGCTATTAAAAATACTGATGCAAAGTTTTCTATTCTTGCTGCTTCTGATACTCATGCAGGACATCCTGGTTTAAATGATTGGTATAATTTAATAAAGCCTTCTATGCTTGATGGAGGAGGATTAACCGCTGTATTTTCAAAAAAAAATAATAAAAAATCTATTTATCAAAACTTAATGGATAAAAAGTTTTATGCAACATCTGGAACCAGAATCATCTTACTACCCAATAACTTTCATCATCCTTTTCCTTTAAAGGTTTATGGAACCCACGAGTTACACCATATTAAAATAATTTCTTTTAACAAAAAGGGTCATAAAAGGTTTCAAACTTTACCTCTATCTGGTAAAAAAGCCACCATAGTTCAAAATGAAGTTTCTTTTCATGATGTAGATAAATACTATTTACAAATTAAACAAAAAGATAATGAATTAGCCTGGATTGGCCCTTACTTTTATAATAAAAAATAATTTGTAACCTTTTAAGAAACTAATACATCTAACTATTACAAAAGGTTTATTTATACTTAATTTTTAACCTGTACAAACACTTTTACAAGGAGGTAGTATGAAAAAATTACTATTGCAGTTTCTTTTTATTTCAATGTCCTTTTCTTTGACTCACCAAGAGGCAAGACACTTACTTTCACTAACAAGTGTTGGTTTTAACACAAACGAAATCAAAGAAATTTTACCCCTATCTAAAAATAAAGCTATCAACTTTATTTTTAATTTAAGTTCAGACAATAGCCCATCAAATACCCCTGATTATTTACAAAAATTACCTACTTTTCAAGAATTTAGAAAACTTCCCAAAAAAGAAAAACAAAAATTAAGAAAAAGTCAAAGAAAACTAGGAGTTCAACTTCAAGCTGATTGGTATACCCATTTATCTGAATCCAAGTCGCAATTAAGAGAAAAAATGATTATTTTTTGGCATAATCATTTTGTTTCTTCTTTGCAAAAAGTCAAAAATCCTGTACTTATGCTAAAACAGCATAATCTATTTAGAAAACACGCCCTTGGTTCTTTTAAAAGCTTCTTGAAAGATATAGTGCTTGATCCTGCCATGATTCATTATCTTGATACTCAAAGTAACCATAAAAAGAAACCCAATGAAAATTTTGCCCGTGAGTTATTAGAACTTTTTACTCTTGGTATTGGTAACTATACCGAAAATGATATTAAAGAAATTGCTAAATCTTTTACTGGATATAAAGCAAATCGCTTTAATGGAGAGCTTTCTATTAATTACAGGTTACACGACCACAGTCATAAAACTATTTTTAAAAAAACCAGACGCTTTATGGCAGAAGATATCGTTGAACTACTATTTGAACAAGATAGCTTGACCCCCTTTATTGTAAAAAAAGTATCCAAAGAATTTATTTTTAAAAACTTATCTAATCAAAAAATAACAGAGTTGTCTAAAAACTTTATAGAATCTTCTTATGATATTTCATTATTAATCAAAAGTATTTTGCAACTTGATGAATTTTGGGCTAAAGAAAATCAAGGTATTTTTATCAAGTCTCCTGTCGAATTAATGATAGGTGTTGTCAGGTACTTTGACATTAAAATAAAAGACCCTAAAATCTATGTCAAACTAGGAAGACAAATGAATCAGGTTTTATTAAATCCTCCCAATGTAAAGGGTTGGATTGGTGGAAACCATTGGATAAACTCACACACATTTATTGTTAGAAAAAACATTTCAAATCGTTTATCTAATAATATGAAATCTATGATGAACACTAATAACTCTACAGTAAACCTCAACTATCTACTAGCATTTAAATACCAATCTCAATTCAAAAAAATTAAAAATCAAAAAAAGAAACTACGAAAAATTTTAAGCAGTGACTACTTTCAATTAAAATAAGGAAACATCATGAATCGACGACAATTTATCTATGGTTTACTCTCTAGTCTAGCTATAGCACATTCAAAAAAAAACTTTGCAAATACCTTTAATACAAATCAAAAAGTCTTAATTTTAATTGAATTAAAGGGTGGAAACGATGGCCTTAATACTTTTGTACCTTTTAATGACCCGATGTATCAAAAACTAAGACCAAAACTAGCATTAACAAAAGATGAAGTTATCTCTTTTGATAAGGATATTTATTTACACAAGTCTTTAAAAAAATGGAAATCTCTTTGGAATAATAAAGATTTAGCCATTGTTCAAGGCTTAGGCTATGACGAACCCATAAGATCGCATTTTAGATCCATTGACATTTGGGATACAGCATCAGATAGTGACGAGTTTTTAAATCATGGTTGGATGAACGATAGTTTAGCCTTTAAAAAGTCACTCTATGATTTTGAAGGTCTTATTTTAGGTAATTCAGACCCAGGCCCCTTACAAGGTGGAGATATTCAGTCATTAGTCATTAAAAATCAAAAACAGTTTCTAAAGAGAGCAAAAAAAATCAAAAAATCTAAAAGACCTATTATGAATAATTCTTTAGCACATTTTGACTCTATTCAATCAGACATACAAAGATCATATCAAATGATTCAAAATAAAATGAATAAATCTCTCCAATTAACTGAATTTTCTAAAGATAAATTATCTCGCTCATTAAAATCAGCTGCTGAATTTATTATTAGTGGAATCAATGTACCTGTTATTAAAATAACTCATGGTGGTTTTGATACTCATTCCAACCAAAAAAACACTCATGCTCGTCTTTTAAAGCAACTTGCTACAGCAACTACAAGCTTTAAAGAGGCATTAATCAAACATAACTTATGGGATAAAGTAACCTTAGCTACCTATTCAGAGTTTGGCAGAAGAGCCGAGGAAAATGGTAGTAAAGGAAGCGACCACGGCACAGCTAATACTCATTTTGTTATGGGTGCTAATGTTAAAGGCGGCTTGTATGGACAAAAAATTGATTTAACAAACTTAATTAATAAAGATTTAGTTCATACAAATGATTTTAGAAACTATCTTAAGACTCTTATCGAAAAAGGTCTCGATATTGAAGCACCTCTGAGATTAAAGAAATTTTCAAATTTAAACTTTATTACTTGATATTCATTACCAAAGCTTTCAAATATATAAATACATCTACTAAACTCCACCACTTTAAAAAGTGTCCTCCTATAATAAAAATAGATAGTAAAAACAAAAAACCAATGACTACAAATAAAGTTTTATTTTCTTCTTGGTTTTCTACTAAAATTTCTTTTTGTATTACAACTTCTACTTTTTTAGTCTGTATCGTTTTAGATTTTGTAAGTGGGCTTGCCTTATAAAAAGTCTCGCTATATTTTTCTAAAAAAAGTTTATAACCTTTTTTTATTTTAGTTTTATTAGTAACTTTTAAAAGCCTTTCTTCTAAATCAAATACACTTTGAATTCTTTCTGTTGGATCAGCTTGTATCAACTCTAAGCATATTTTTTCTAAATCTATATTTTCAAGTTTTCCTATCTTTGGTAGCTTTTCTTTTTTCTTTTTATATACATCTATAATACCGTCTTTTGAGGTAAATTTAATCGGTAGTTTTTTAGTAAATAACTCATATAAAATAATACCTAAAGCATATAAATCTACCGTATTTTTAACGTCTTTTCTTTCACCTTCAATTTGCTCTGGTGCCATATAATCTAAAGTACCAAGAACAGTACCTGGTAAAGTACGCTTTGTTTCTACATGTCTTACAACCCCAAGATCAATTAAACGAACCTTTCCGTCTTTGGATATTAAAATATTTTCTGGTTTTAAGTCTCTATGAAAAATACCCTTTTCATGGCATTCATCTAATGCTTTACATAACTCTAAAATAATATGAACTGATGATTCTGTATCAAGAGGAGCAAGCTTTTTTATTACTTTTGTTAGTTCTATCCCGTCTATATATTCTAATATTAAACAACAAACTCCTTTTTCTTGAATAATTTCTTTTGGCTTAACCACAATTTCTGAATTTATTTTTTGTAGATAATCAAACTCAGCCAAAAAACGAGACTTTTTTCGCCTATCTGATAAATATTGTGGCAATAAGGTTTTGGCTACGAAAACTTCTCCATCTACATTTTCAACCTTATAAACCTGAGCCATTCCACCAGTAGCAATGGCTTTTCCTAAAACTTTATAAGGACCAAACTTGAGTTCTTTTGATAATATTTTAGCCATAGTTTCTTTCATTTACCTTGTTGTTTATTCTTTTGATCTATCGACGAATTTGATATCATTTTGTCACTAAACAACTAAGTAATTTTATTTAAAACTACACTTGACGTTTTTTAAAAAAACCTTAGTCTGAACTTTAAATAAATCACTATAAAATAAATCTTGGGAGAACTACATGAAAAAAATGTTATTCACTGGAATCTTATCACTAGGCTTAGCAGCAACATCTCTTATTTCTACTAACTTTGCACAAACACCTAAAAATATTAAAGAATGGACATATTTAATTTATATCAATGCTGATAACAATCTTGATAAGTTTGGTGTTGGTGACTTAGAAGAAATGGCTGAAATTGGTTCAAATGAAAACGTAAATATTGTAGTTCAATTAGATAGAGCATATGGTAAACCAGCAAAAAGATATTTTGTTCAAAAAGGTGATACTAATATGGTTGAAGACCTTGGTGAAGTTGATATGGGTTCTGTTAAAACATTAACAGAGTTTGTTGAATGGGGCTCTACTAATTATCCAGCTGAACATTATGCAACAGTTATCTGGAACCACGGTTCTGGTTGGAATAAAAGAGCAACTAACGGTGTTTTTAAAGGTATCTCTTATGATGATCAATCAGGAAACCACATCACTACTGCTCAATTAACTGGTGCTGCTAAAGACATCAGAAACATCTTAGGTAAAAAATTAGATATCATGGCTTTTGACGCTTGTTTAATGCAAATGCTTGAAGTTTCTTACGCTATGAAAGACGATGTAGAAATCATGCTTGCATCTCAAGAAACAGAGCCAGGTGAAGGTTGGGCCTATAACGACTCTTTAAAAGAGCTTGTTAATAAAAAAGGCTTAACAGCTCAAGAAGTTTCAACAATTATTGTTGATACATATGATGCATCTTATGATAGTGGCTCTCAAGGTAACTCTTCAACTACTCAAAGTTGGGTTGATTTATCTAAAACAGATGCTTTAGTTGATGCACTAAATGTATTAGCAGAGCAATTGATGGATGGCCATAAAACACAATTAAAATCAGCAGTAGCAAGTGTACAAAAATTTTACTATCGTTCAAATGTTGACTTAATCCATCTTCTAGAATTATTATCACCAAACCTTTCTGGTGAAGCATCCGATGCTTGTAAAAAAGCAATCATTGCAGCAAATGCATTTGTTGGACATCATGCAACTCATGGCTCTAAAATGAAAAACTCTAAAGGTACAGCAATCTACTTTCCTGCTAACGGGTATAGCTTTAGTGATAAATACTTAAAGCTTGAGTTCGCAAAAGTAAGCAAATGGGATGAAATGCTTAAAAGCTTTTATAAAGCGTCAAAAACTAGAATGCAAGATCTCTAAGATTTTAGTTTAGTTTTAAAAAACCTCTAATAAAATTAAAGGTTTTTTTTATGTACAAGCTTTTACATTTTTCTAATATAATGCTTCAATACCATTATGAAAGAAAAAAAAGAATCATTATTTAAACGTATTGGTGGACGTAAAACTCTACAAAAAGTCCATAAACTATTTTACGACAAACTATTTTTACATCCTTGGCTTAAGCTTTTTTTTCAAGATACTTTTAGACCTCAAATTGAAAACCAACAAACAGATTTTATGACAAATGCTATGGGTGGTTTTATCTTATTTGTTGGTAAACCCCCTATCCCTACTCATATTAATATGAACATCACAACAGAGATTTTTGATTTACGACACAACATTTTAAAAGAAACAATCTTAGAGTGTGGAGTTAATGATAAACTTGCTAAAGAATGGCTCAAAATTGATTATGCTTTTAGAGCTGCTATTTGCAAGAAAGATGTATCCGAATGCATTAAAAAACATGATAATGATAAAATATTAGACTTCAAAAAGCCTCTTAATGCCTAATGAAATCAATTACTTTTAAATAAACTTCTTCTTGTTCAATATCATTTAAAATATAATGATATGACTTTTCAAGAGATACAAACTCAAACTCTTCTACCTCTTTAAAATAGTCATATGACTCTTGATAATCTGCTACATGATCTAGTCTTGAATGCATAATTAAAATAGAAGCAAATGATTTTGGTAAGGAGACCACCTTTTCTTTTAATAAAAACAGCTCTACAACAGCTTTTAATGGTGTGTAACCATAAGTAAAAATCTCTTCTTGTTTTATTACTTTTGAACAATCTAATGATTTATTTTTAATGTATAAATTTCTTTTTTTAAACAATGTAATTAAAACATTTTCAATAAAAGGTGGCATTTTATAAAGTCCAAAGTAAGGAGATAGCAAAATTACTTTTTTGACTTTTCGTATTTGAGATAGGTGAGTTGCAAGCGTGCCACCCATTGAAAAACCAAGTACAATTACTTCATCATATTCTAAACTCAATCTATCATAAACTTCAGTTGATTTATTTATCCACTCTTGATGAGATGAGTTTGCAAAAGAAAATAAAGACCAAGATTTACCTGTTAACATAGGAGCATAAGAGTCAATATTTAAAATAGATAACTTAAATTGTAAATCACCAAAAATTTGAGGAGTCACTCCAAAACCATGAAGCATAAACACACAGATTTTATTATTAGACCTACTTGATAATAAATTATATGGATTTAATTTATTTTTGTTGATTAAAAGTTCTTCTTCTCTATTTTTTGCTCCGTTTTGAAAAGAAACCAAGATGGCTATAAAAAATCCTATAAATATCCCAACTATCAAACTATTTTAACTTTGTTGAAAATGCTAATTTAAATTCATGAGGAGATTTTAAAAAACCAACAAAATATAAAAAGAAAACAGAGTTTAGTGATTGCACAATAGCTAATTGAAATACTGTTTTAACCTGATCAATTAAATTTGCTCTAAAAAAACTAGCAAAACCCATCAGTTTATCTTTTATTTCACTTTGTCCCATGTGTTGAAATGAGCTAACATCAAAACTAGATGAATCCATGGTAGTAAATAAAGAAAAAATAGAACTCATCATTGAAGCTGAACCAAAAGCCATCGAAATTGCAAAATTTAAAGCCCACATAATCAGAGCAAAAATAATAATATTTACTACATTTTTTTTAACAAAATTAAAAGACAAAATTAAAGGTTCTAAATTTGACTCTCTATGAAAAAAGTACATATACGGGGTAAAACCTAATATAACACCGAGCACTGAATTTAATAAAAAGGCTGGAATATATAAAAGAAATACAAAAAAAACAAAAGGAGGAAAAATAAAAGAAATAGGCATCAAACAAGTAACAAGTAAAGATGGCGCCAAAGTTATTAAATGCTGATAAGAAATAACTACTAATATTGGCCAAATCAATGATTTATCAAAATTTAATATTATTTTTTTTACATCAATCGTTTCACCCAAATAATACTTTACTATCATATAAGTAAATACAAACGGGGCTAAAGCACCAATACATAACCCAACAAGAGTTAAACAAAAAGACAAAAACCCTATTAAAGTTGGTAAAAATAGCCCTATAGTATTATCTAAACCATACCCTAATATGTAGGGAGCCGAAAAAAATAAAGATAATAATAATAGTGGCTGTACTAGAGCTAGAGCGGTTGATTTATAATGCTCAAAAAACTCTGATATATTTAATTTTTCTTCCATTTTTTCTTCCTTTATATTCAGATACTACATTATACTTGTTTAGATGATAAAAAAACAATGGGAATATTATTCTAGCTTAAAAAACTATTTAGCTTTTATTTTCAAACGAACTTTTTCAATTAATTGAATGACTTCTTTTGGTAAGGACTCTTTTGCCTCTAATTTCTCAAAAATTGCTTCTACTCTAGTATAGTTTTTTTGCACAAAATGCAACATAGCCAAATTTGAAAAAATACGAATATCTCCAGGTTTTTTTTGTAAAATAATTAAAAATATTTCTTCTGCTTTTTTATAATCTTGCAATTCGGCATAAGCTTTAGCTTGTAAATTTAAATATTTAATCTGATCTGATAATGCTTTTGCTTTTGTTAAAGAAGAGATAACTTCTTTCCACTTTTTATTTTGAGCAAAAGTTTTAGCATCTTTAAAAAACTTTTCGGCCTGCTCTAATCTTGAGCTATCCACATACTCTGCTAAAAGATTTTTCCAGGTTTCATCACCTAATATATTTTTTAAAGACTCTTTTATATGCACCCTTAGTATAGAATCACTTTTTTGGAGACTTTGTTTTAGTTCTTTAACAGAGTATTTTACTCTTAATCTACCAAGAGCAACAATGGCTTCTTTTTTTACAGACCAGTTTTCATGTTTGAGCAAAGTACATAGTTTTTCATAATCATTAAATTTTGGTAGGGCTGAAATAGCAATAATTACTTTTTGTAATAAAGATTCATCTTCTTCATTCAGCCAAATACTCAAAATATCTTCAAATGAAGCATTTCTAAAATATCCAATATTTTCAATCAGCTCTTCTTTTAAGTTTTCACTAACAATTTTAATATAGTCTCTTAAGGGAACTAAAAATTTATCACTTCTAATTTTACCCATAGCACGTAGGCATTCACGCTGAATCAACCAGTTTTCATCTCTTAAACTATGAATCAGTAAATCATCAGACTCGATCGAACAGATATTTCCAAGAGCCCTAATAACAAGTAACCTCATTTCAATATCATCTACTTCCATTAAATGTTCTAAGGGAGAAGAAACTGAAATATCTTTAATTTGTCCTAAACAATTTACAGCTAATTTTCTAATAGAAAAGTACTCATCTTCAAGTAGCTCTAATAAAATAGGAATCGAATCCTTACTCGCTATTTTTTCTATAGCCTGTAAAGCGTTTAAACGGACTTTCCAATCTTGACTCTCAAGCAAACTATGAAGCTCAGGTAAAATTTTAACACCCATTTTTTGAGCTATTACAGAACCCCAATAAACCTCGTCTTTTTCACTACTTCTAAATAATGATAAAACTTCATCAAAAGCATTTGCTTTCATTCCTGCTAATAAATCAGCTATAGACGTATATACAACTCTTGAGCGAATTTCTGTAAATGCTTGTCTCAGATATGGAATAGATTTAACTCCCATTGCCTCAAAAAAAGAATAAGCATTCTCTCTAATACCTGATTGAGTCGAATCTAAACATAAAAGCATTGGCTCAATATAAACAGAAGATAAGTCACCAATTAATGAACGAGAAACCCAATATTTTATATTTTCATCAATACCTCTAAGTGGATCTAAAAATATTTCACTTGGCTTACTTTGAAATTTTTGAATAGCATCAGATGCACACATCTTTAAATTCCAATCACTAGCATTAAAAACCTCAAGTAAAATTGGAAGGTATGTATAATCTTGCTTCATTTCAATAGTTTTAATCATCCAATACTTTATATTTACATCACCTATTTGTAATTGCTGAATAAAATAATCATTTGGAATTGATTTATAACTAGCTAAAGTTCGAGCTGCTTCACTTCTTATTTTCCATTCTTCATTTGATAACAATTGAAATAAAACATCTAATATTTCATCATCCCATTCAAATTCGGATAAAGCCGATATACTTAACATTTGAATATCATAATCATCATCGTTACATAATGAAGTAAAAATACTTTTTACCATAGGTACTTTAAGCTTTTTCAAAGCATCTAAAATCCAAAATCTACCCTCTTTGTCACGATCGTAAAACTTGTCTAAAAGTGGAGCAATTGCCATATCTCCAATATTTTCTAAGGTTCTTGAGGCTGACAACCTAATCACTCTAGATTCATTTGACAGTTTATCCATTAAAAAGGAGACTGCGTACTCTCCATGAGAGCTTAAAGCCTTTATACAAGCCTCGCGAACCCTATCAATAGGGTGATCTAAAAACTTAATTAAGTCAGGTATTATTTCTAAAAAACCTAAAGAACCTAATGTTTCTAGGGTAATGATTAATACCTCATCATCTTGAGATTTTAAGAAGGTTAATAAAATACGACTTTGATCTTTTAAACGAAATTCTCCCACTAATTTAATCAACCAATAATATTGCTCACGGTGTAAGTCATCTCTTTTTAAAAGCTTTCTAACAGGATCATGAGCACGAATCCCCATAAGTGATATAGTTTTAAATATTTGATTTCTTTTAATCCAACTACTTGAACTAAACTCATTTAATATTTGTGCAATAAAACGATCTGGAAAACGAGATAGTGAGTCTGCTGCTAATGACCTCACATCTTCATCAATATCAGCTAATGCATCAACCATAGATTCATAAATAGCACTCGAAGGGTTTTTCCCTAGCTCTTTAAGAACCACTAACCGAACTAATCGGCTAGAGTCATGAACCATTTCTATCAAAGCCTGAGAAACAGAGCTATCCATTAAAGTAGAGAGAGCCAAAACAGAGTAGTAACGAACATCAGAGTTTGAGTCATTTAAGTTTTTCAATAAAGTACTCTTAGCTAGTTTATTGGGATATTTAACCAATGTTCTAACTGCTTCTATTCTTACGTTATCTCTACCGTCTTGCAATTGTATTAACAATATATCTAATTCAGGAATCATCTCATACCACTTTGTAGCTAAGTCTATTTACTCTCTATTTTTTAAATTATATCGACCATGAAGTTTTTTTTATCACTACTGAAAAAGCCCTCTTAAGTTATTTTAATAAAAGATATTCATTTATTTATGAAATACACTCTAATTTGATAGACAAATTAACTAGATATCAACTATACATTAGAAAAAATATATATTGAGACGAAAACTATCTTATGAAAAAACTTATTTTATTTTTTTTAATTGCTCAATCACTTCATGCATCTACTAGAAAGTATATCTATAGTGTTGGTCAATTAAAAGCCCATCTGCTCTTTTTAATCAATCATCAAAAAAGAAACCCAAGAGATTTAAAATATCTTCATAATGAAATTAGACTAGTACACGGCTTTTATTATATAAAAAAAGAGGATACTTTTTTTACAGACCTACTCAAATCACTAGAAAAAGAAAGTCGTTTTTTCACTTTCAAAAGTCGCTTTATAATTCAATATCAATACAATCAAAAACAAGATAGAGTCACTAAATATAATATGGGAGTAACCCAAACACTTAAGTTTTTTGACCAACATCTAAAAACAGGCATCAAGTTTTCAAGAGAAAGTCGTTTTATTATTAATAAAGAAAAAGACCTTTTAAAGTTTTTACCAAAAATAGCAAAAAATCGAAGCGACACCGTCTTGATTTTAAATTATTGTTTAAAGTCACCGTGTATTCGTAACCCACAACTCATTGATAAAATACCTAAGATTATGAAATCTAACGATGGAATGTCCTTAAGAGTCGCCTCAAAGTTTCATTCTCAAGAAAAAAATAAATATAGATATTTTCAGAGCTCATTACAGCCTTTTGCACCTTAAAGTTTAGATCCCAAGGCTTTATTCATCAATAATTTCAAACCGTTTTTTAAAGTTTTTTCGTCTCGGTCGTTTCAAATCCTCATTAGCATAGCCAAAACATACCATTGGCCCAAGCCCATATCTAGAAGGCGTTTTTAAATATAATTTAATATCATCTTCTGCAATTAGAGGCCCCGACATAACACAACTACCTAGCCCTAAGTCCGTAGCTTTTAAAAGCATATTTTGAATAGCTAAGCCTATACTAAAAACATCTCCAGATACTATACTTTGACAACCATACTCTTTAAATATTTGCATTGAAAAGCTAGGAGGCTTTGTGTAATAACTAATCATGAGTACAGGAGCTCCACGAAAATGCACAAAGTTTTTTGCATATTCAAAAAAGTATGGATGTCTTTTTTGTAAAACTTCTTTTTTACTGTCTACCATAGCTTCAACAAGATTAGCAAGATCTAAAATCATTGCTTTATTTTTAATAAAGGTAAAGTAGTAGCCTTGCCTATTACTATTAGATGGAGCAAAAGAAGCCGCAGAAACAAGAGACTCTAATATATCATCATCAACCTCTATATCTTTGTAAACTCGAATAGATCTTCTTTTTTGAATAAGATCATCAATATTCTTACCCATTTTATATCCTTTTTAAAGTTAGGCATTTCTTTTTCAAAAGAATCTATTTTAAAGGATTTTTATCCCACTCTATTAGAAATAAAGGTTCTGTTGTTAAAGCTAATTTACCACAAAGAGGTAATACTTTATTTATTAAGTAAAGTGCTTAAAGTATCTGAAAAACTTGATAAATTATTTGATGTTTCAGATATTTTTAAAACCCCTTTACTATTATCTTCTACTGATTTTGCCACCATATTTATTGCCTTAGAAATTTGACTTGATTTCTCTGCTGCTACATTTACGTTTTGAGCAATTTCTTGAACCGTAGCTGATTGCTCTTCTACTGCTCCGGCAATAGAAACTTGGGCAAAACTAATTTCATCTATTTTTTCTTTAAATGCATTAATACCTTTAACTACTTTTGAAGTGTCTGATTGGATAGAGGATACTTGCTCTGATATTTTTTCTGTTGCTTGTGCTGTTTGATTTGCAAGTTCTTTTACTTCATTTGCAACAACTCCAAAGCCTTTACCAGCTTCGCCTGCTCTAGCAGCCTCAATAGTAGCATTTAAAGCCAGTAAATTTGTTTGATCTGCAATCGTAGTAATTATTTTTATGATATCTCCAATTTCTTTGGAGCTAATACTTAAGTGCTCAATATCTTCATTCGTTTGATTTGTTAAACTAACTGCTGTTGAAACAATTTCAGATGAAACGTGAGCTGATTTTGAAATCTCTGAAATTGCAGCTAACATCTCTTCTGAGGCTACAGCTATTGATTGAATGTTATCTGTCATTTCTTCAGAGTCTGAAGCCACATGGATAGCTAGTTCTGCTGTTTCTTGAGATGTAATTGTCATTGCTCCTGAAATACTTAATAAACTAGTACTGCTATTTTTTAAATCTAATGATGTAGTATTGACACTATCTAATACTGAACTCATATGTTCATTCATTTCATGTTCACGTATTTTTTGATTCACTTCATCAGTAATGATTTCCCAAGCAATCATAGGCCCCATAAAGATACCTTTATTATCTAAGATTGCACTTACTTTAAGACTCAGGGTTTCTTCTAGAAATTTGATTTCACAACTATATGGTAAGTTTTTTACATCTTGAATCATAGCTTTTTGAAAAGAAGGATCTTTATCAAAGATATTATAATTTGAACCAACAATTTCTGAAATGGATCTGGTTAAACCACTTTGTAGCTTAGATAAATTTTCAATCGATGCTGGATTCATATATGTAACAATACCTTCTAAATCTTCTGTTATAATATTGACAGGAGCGTTATGAGTCATAGCTGCAATTTTCGCCATTTTTCTATCATTTATTAATTTATCTGCTTCTGCTTTTAGCTTCTCACTGATTACAGTATAGGTCAGCATCGGCCCGATATAATCACCAGTAGAACTAATAATAGCAGAGACTAAAACTTCTAATTTCTCACCCTTGAAGTCAATTATATCTTCATAAGGTAGATTTTTTTCATCTTTAATAATGTTCTTTAGATTTGATAAACTATAGTCTAAGCTAAAAAGAGATTTCTCTACTAAAAAATTATTTTCTATTTTTAACCCCATTTTTAATAATGACTTTTGTGCTTGTGGATTTATATACCATAAATCTCCATTTGGTTTTGCACATAAAATATTTGATGGAGCATTATCAATAATTGATAGCCTAACAGATAAAAACTTCGACATTTCATTTAAAGATTCTGCCAAATCAAAAAACTCATCTTCTGTTGAAACCTTCATTGTTTTACTCAGGTTTCCTTTTGAAATATTTTGAGCAAAACTTACAGTGTCCAAAATAGGTGTAATTACACTAGACTTTACATTTGAAATAATAAAATACAAAATCACACCAATCAAAAATAAAACGCTCACAACAACAGTAGATAACTCATCTTTAATTGAATCTAAAATGGATAAAGATTTTTTCTTATCTTTTTCTGTAATAATTGTCCATTGAGTCGAAAATACATCTATCACATCCCAAGAAGATAAAACCTCATCTCCTTTATAATTTTTAATCACTTGCGTATCTTTTAGTTTAAATTTTGCTTCTGTTGTTTTTTGTGAAGATTTAATAGCCTGAGTTATTATTGTTTTATCTAAATTAAAAGAGCTATTTAAAGTGTAGTCTTCATTTAAAAAAGAACTTGATCTTAAATGATTATCTGGCCCAACTAAATAGGACTCTAAGCTTTCTTCTTTGTTTGAGCCTTTTTGTACTAAATCATTTAAGCTTTTAGATGAAATTTGAAGAACCAAAACCATTGTTAGCTCTCCATCTGATTCAATTGGAACCCCAATAAAAGAACTTGGCTTATTTTTACTTGGTACATAAGACGAAAAGTCAGCAAAAGAAAATCTTTTTTCTTTTTCTATAATATCTCTTACAACTTTTGCTAAACCACTATTTTTAAACTTTCCTTTTAATAAATTTGTTTGATAGTCCTCTTTTTTATCTACACTATAAAAACAATATCCTTTTGTATTAATCAAAAATAAATCTTCGTAATTTTTATCTTGTACATATTTACTAAAAAAATCATTTTCCCATTTTTTATTTTTTACTAAACCATCTGTTCCCAGTTTTGGGATAAAAGCTTCATTAACACTCATTTCTGAGATAATTGCCCAATTTTCTTCACCAAATGCAATAGATGAATATACTGAAAGAACTAAACCATCTACATAGTTTCTAACAATTTCAGTTCCTTCTATTCCCATTAAAGCTGCCTCTACAGAAAGAGTTTCTATAGCCTCTTTTTCTGGCTTTAAAAAAGAGTTTATTATATTTTTATTTTCTTTATCAAATAAAGACTCAGAGCGCATTAGTTTATTTGAGCCAACTAAATAGGTTTCTCCCGTTTCTCCAAGCCCTTCACGCTCTCCCACTAATTCACTAAATTTATCAATTAATATTTGAAAAACTAAAACTCCAAGTCTTTTTTCTCCCTCAAAAATTGGACTTGCAACAAAACCAGCTGGTTTATTATTAATTGGAAGATATGTGTTAAAATCAATAAACGATACCTCACCCTGATCTAATTCATTTACTTCTTCAAACAACTCCGCTAGGTTTGTTTCTGAATATGGCCCATCTGTTAAAGATGTTGCAAAGTCAGGGTTTTTTAGCATTGAATAAACAATATTACCTGATTTGGCCTCTATAAAAAATATATTTTCATATTCTAATTTTTCTGAATAAGACTCTATTATATAAGCATATTTTTGATGAACTTTAGAGTACAAGGACTCGGTATTGTCATCACCAGACTCTAAAAGATATAAAGTTTGAAGAGCATAAGATTTATCATTCAAGTTTTCTAGTAATAAGTCTTTTTCAATCTCTTCATCCGTTACTTTTAAAATTTTTGGAAAGTAATTTTCTTTATAATATTTTGATAGTTTTTCTTTTTCAACTGAAACATCATACGCATCAAAAGCATTTAAAAAGTCTTTCATTGCATCAATATTCATTTTATTTTCTGCTGCGACCATAACTTCATTTTCAATAGTTCTAAGGTAGTTATTGACTGCAACTTGCTTATTTTTAATAGAAATATTAATTTTTGAAAAAGCTTCATCTTTTAAAGTTGTTACAACATCAGATAAACCTTCTATATCTCTTCTTTTATTCTCAAAAAAATCTTTAACTTGCTCTTTTTTAATATCATTTCGTGCACTTAAATCTCTGTAAGTATTTTTTGTCAAAGTTGATATCATTAAAAAATAAAATAAAACTCCCACTATTACTACTGGGAAAACTCCCATTATTAAATGGGATAACCCTAATTTATCTGACAATTTCATAGTTTTCCTGACACTTTTTTGTACTTGAGCATAAATAGTTTTTTTGTTTTAAACATATACCAAATACATTTAAAAGCACCATAGCAAATGAATTATTTATTCTTTTTTACAGAGTTTACTCCGCCCTTTAAAAAAAAGTAGTTTTTATAAGCGTATTTCTCTAAATAATATTGTAACCATCTAACTTGTTTTCCTACAGCATCATAGATGTACAAAGTTTTTTCTTTTTTTAAGTAACCACTTTTAAGAACTTTTTGCAATTTAGTCAAAGTAATTGTTTTAATTTTATTTTTAAATTTAAACTTAGGAATAAATTTAATTTGAAATTTATCACGAATATCAATTAATAGTGACTCTTTTAATGATGCACCTTTATCAAAGTCATTAAAAGCTAACATTTTAGATTGAAAATCTTTTTTAGCAATTAGCTTTGAAGTATCAACTGGAGAATCACCAAGTAAAAAAGATTTTTTGGGATTTTTTTTAACCCAAGCAAAAACTCCTGCATCATAAACAAAAATATTTTTATGACCTTTATCATGTAGTTTTTGGGTTGCTTTATAACTTTTTGAACAAGTTATCCCATTACAATAAAAAACAAATGGTACATTTGGATTCTTTAACATTTTTTTTTTCATTTTAGAATAAAAAGACCTTTTAGATAAGGGCAGATTAATTGCTTTTTGAATATGAACTACTTTATATTCAAACTCTGAACGAACATCAACAATAACAGATTTATCATAATCTTTTATTAGCTGTTTTGTTGAGATTGGTGTTAAATCACTATATTTTTTTCTCAAAGGAAAATCATTGGAGTAAGATAGTGAATAAATTATTGGTGCTAATACTAAGAAAACTATTTTTTTAAAATACATGACTGTTCCTTCTTTTTAATATTTAGATTATTTTATATTAAGATACTCTTTAGTTCAAGTTAATCTCAACTCTGTGTTTGAACAAATAATATCTAATCATAGAGATTATTATTTAAAGCTTACAGATAAAAAAAGTAAACATCTACAACAATCAATCTCATTTTTTTAAATGCATTTTCAAAAGGACATTAAATAAAACATCACTACAGTTTTATAATCAATATCTATAGGAGTTTTAGATAGAGTTACCAATTAAAAACACTCTAGTATAAGTTTTGTAACTCACAACAAAAAAATGTTTGCTATTTATTTTTTATCTATTATTATAATAATCAACAACAACTATGAATAGGGAGAATACAATGAAACTATGTAAATTCGGGATCAGCTTTTTAATCGCTAACTCACTAACTTTTGCTTACTCTACAACTAGAGATGAGCTTTCAACATTAAAAATGCAAATGGCAAAAATGCAACAAGCAATGCTTAAGCTACAATCAAAAATTGAAAAATCTGAGACAAAAACTATAAAAAGTGATACTCAAGGTTTTAAATTTAACGGAGAGCTTAGATTTCGATATAATATGTTTGAAGATGATGCCCCAGCTGGAAACACCACTGACCATAGTGACACAAAAACAGATTATAGAATGAGACTTGGAATTTCTAAAGCTTTTGATAGAGGCGATATGTTTCTACAACTTCAGCAAAGAGATACTTTTGGTTCAAGAGACGGAAATCTTGCTACAGAGTCTAGTAAAGGCTTTGATTTACACCAAGCTTGGTTTAACCTACATTTAGATGATGAAAAGAAAAACACTGTAAAACTTGGTCGAATGATGACTAAGTTTGGTAGTGGTAGAGTACTTGGTTGGAGAAACTGGAACTCAGTTGGTCAAGTATTTGATGGTGTTTTATTCAAAAATAGATCAAAAAGTAATTTTGACTTTGATGCTTTTTACTTTAAAGTTGATCGTGATCCTACAGCATTTGTAGCACCAGTTCCAGCTACTAGTGATGAAAGAGACTTATTTGGTGCTAATTTATACTGGAAGGATGTATTTGACGGTAAATTAATGGGATATCTTTATCAAAGAAATACTCAAGCAAATAATCTTGTAGATTCTGATCGTCTATCAACCTATGGTTTAAATTATACTAAAAGTGTAAACAAATGGAAGTTCAACGCTGAATACGCATGGCAAGATGGAGATGCTACTCTTGCTGGTGTTAATACTGGATACGATGGTGACATGTTAATTGCAAAAGCAATGTATACACTTAGTGAAGACAAAGAAAACCATAGTAAAAGATCAATTGGTGTTGAATATAATGCTTACTCTGGTAATGATGCTGGAGCAAGTAACTCAGGTTGGCAACCACTTTATCCAAATCGTCATGGTTTCTTAGGATATGCTGATGTATTCTACCAACAAAACATCAATGATTTAATTTTTCACTATGAGTCAAAAATTAACAAAAGAAATAGTTACAAAATTTCTTTTCATAATTTTGAGTTAAATGATGTTAATGATGCAGTTTATTATAGAAAGAAAAATTATGTAGCAACTCAAGGTGCTGCTGGTAATCTTGAAGATGATTTAGGTAGTGAGTGGAATGTTAAATTTACTCATAAGTACTCTAAAGACATGAAAATGACTGTTGGATATAACAGATTTTCTTCAGGAGACTTTTATAGTAATACTGCAAACCAAACAACAGGTAATACTTATTCATTCGACTCAGAGTTTACTTTTGTTGAAACTACTTTAAAGTTCTAGGAGACCTTAATGAAACATTTAATTATATTATTTTGTTTCACTTTCGTTGCTTTCGCTGCTGATAAAACAGCAGTGATTAAGTATCGAGGCTGTGGAATTACAAAAAAAGCATACATGAAAGAGCTTGCCGCTGCTTTTACTAAAAAGTACAAAGTAGAAGTCTCTATTGAAGGTGGAGGGGCAACAAAAGGTATCCGCTCTGCTAATGATGGAGAAGTAGATGTTGGTGGTTCATGTCGCCAGTGTTTATTTGGTAGTGATGCTGAGAAAAAAGTTAAACTACATCCTGTAGCTTGGGATGCACTAGCTATTATTGTTAATAAAAACAACCCAGTAAAATCTATTACTTTACAGCAACTAAAAGATGTAATGCTTGGTAAAGTTACTAATTGGAAAGATTTAGGCGGAGAAGATAAAACGCTTCATTTTTTCAAACGTAATGGTAAAATTTCTGGTGTTGGGCGAATGGCTCGTGAGCTTATTTTTATGGACGTTGATATTGACTTTGTTGCAACACAGTCATTCAAATCATCTGGCCCACTAGAAAAAGCTATTTTAAAAGATACTTACGGAATTGCTGTTACTGGTATATCTAGTGCAAGAAAAAGAGATGTTAAAGTTTTAGGCCTTGATGGTTATGAACTAAGTAAAGAAAACATCATGAAAGGTAAATACCCTTTGTATCGACCTTTATATCTTGTAACTAATAAAAAGCCGACTAAACTTGCTAAGAAATTTATTAAATTTGCTAAAAGTAAAGCTGGTCAAAAGATTATTAGTGACCAAGGCACTGTAAACCTAAGAGAGGGTAAAAAACTCTGGCCAGTCTACAGAAAAGCCATGAAAGCATTAGAAAAGAAATATAAGAAAAAAAAATAATTTCTTTACTAAAGTAAAAAAACCACTCCTAGTGAGTGGTTTTTTTGCTTTAAAAGTCCATACTAAGCTTTAGTTTATATAAAGTAGCTGAGTACCCTAAACCTTTAGAAGAAGGAGCTTCTTTTTCAAATTTATATTGACCTTCTAAATAAGCATCTTTAAAAAGGTTTTTATGTACATTTACTTTAATTTGCTCTAAGTCACTATTATCTTTTGTATTGTGATCTTTTGATTTACCTTTTGTCAAATCAACACCTATTCTTAAACCGTTTACTCCTGGAGTATATACAATACCAGAGCCTAAACGATATTCTGATTTATTATCAAGCCCAGCTCTTTTAGTTGATAAAATACTGGCATTTGTTCTAAATTTTGAACTGAATATTTTTTCTAATCTCAAACCTGATTCATCATCTTCTTGTAATAGTTTTGCTACATGATCCATTTCATTTTGAGCCCTGTAGTTTGCTGTTATTGTCATTCGTTTTCTTAAAGACTTTGTCACCTCAAAGTTTTGTCTAAAGGTCATTTTATCAATTGTTGAGTTTCTATTATACCTATCTTTTTGATCAAAACGATATTTTAACTTATATGATTTTGGCAATGTCCATTTTAAATCATAGGAGTAATTTTCATTTTGAGTCAATACCCTTTGAGCTACTTTTTCTTCTTCTTTTCTAAAACGATATGATAATCTATGGAATACATTTTTATTTTGTTTATATCTAATTTGTTGTGAACTTGTAATTGTTTTTACAGGATGAGTTGGAGTGATATAATCTCTTGTAATCTCTTGATTAATATTTGATAAATCAATTTGTGTAATTTCTTTTATAATACGTCTTTTTTCTTCTTGTTTTAACTTTGAAGAAATTTGAAACTTTCTATTAGGTTTATAGTTTATATTTATACTTGATGAATGCGACTCATTTGCTTCATTTTTTAAAAAGTTTTCTGCATCTCTTTGAATCCATTCAACTTTTGTTCTAAATTTTCTTCCATTTTTATAATGCAATTGCACCTTATGATCTTTATTTTTTTCATTGGTAAAATTTTTAAATTTATCCTCAGACTTTCTATCTTTAAATGAATAATTCCATGAAAAGTTTTTCATGTTAGTTGAAGAAAAAGAAATCTCTTTTGTATCTACTTCATTTTCTGATGCTCCAATGGTAGCTCTTGTTTGTATTTCATTATCCAAACTCACATCTATATTTTGTGAAAAAGGTAAAGATACACCTAACTTCTTTTTTCTAAAGGTAGAATAATTGTTTAAAATACCCGCTCTATAAATAGGGCTATTTTCATTTCTATATCCACCTCTAAACTTCAATAAGTTTCCTACTTTTGCTGTAAAGTCTCCACCAATAGCTTGAAACCTTTTAGTATCTTTTAAAGAGTCATCATTTAAGTTTGTTTGAGATTTTTGAAAGGTTTCATGAAAAGTTATCTTATCTGACTGATAATTATACGCTATTGAATCTTGATCTACATCTCCAACCAAATCAGAGTCTGTACCTAAGTTAACAAAATCTTTTTTACCAATCGAACGAAAATTTGGGTCAATTCTTTCTTTATTATATCTAAATTTATTTCTATTTTTTTTATAAGATAAATTTAAGTCTAAAGCATTTCCGCTAATCGTTGGTAAAGTATTTGATACAATATCTTGTTGATCTACAGAGTGTGCTAGCTCCATATCTATTTTTAAACCACTACTCAGATTTAAATGTAAATCTGTTTCTATAATATTTAATTGATGAGGCTTTGCAAAATTAGATAAAATTAAAGAATCATCAATTTGATCTTTTTCCATGGCCCAAGATAAACCAATACGATTTTTTGAATTAAAACGATACTCTTGCCTTGTTGCAAAAATTCTATTTTTAAAAGAAGACCCATCTCTTGATGACTCATATTCAATAATAATATTTGATGTATTTTCAATTGGTAACAACTCTTGTGAAAATCTTAAACTACCACCTTCATAATCAAACTCGTAATCGATACCTTTTACAAGCAACTTTCCATCTATTGTAACTTTTTCACTACCTACAACTACTGGTGTTTTCTTTAAAATATATTCACTTTGTAAGCCATTTCCAAAAAATTGTTCTCTTTCTTCTTGCCCTTCTGAGCGTGATATTAAATAACTTGACTTTAATTTACGAAAAGTTTTTGAAAAATAAATTCCAAGAGCTTTTTTATTATTTAATACATATTTTGTACCCTTTAAATCAAGAGAGATTCGTCCAAGAGCAAGTTCAAAGTCTCTTCCTTTAATATTCATTAAGATTTTTTCATCTTCATCTCTATCATTTGAATCATCAAAAACAGCATTTATACTTATACCCTTTCCTATTTTTCCACGTACATTTATCCTTGTATGTTGATCAAATTTTGAATCAGTAATGATTTGTGGATTTTTTTGGAGGAATTGATTGAAGTCTCCTTTATATCTATATTCATTAAACTCTATTTCTTTATTTCCGTAAATTTCTAGTTCTCTGTGTTCTGAACGAAATGCACGAATTTCCTGTACATCACTTGATGTACAAAATAAAATAAAAGTAAATATGTATAATTTAAAGAATTTCACAAATAGTTTTTAGGCTGACTCTTCAAATTGTTTTTGGTTTCTTGGATGATAACTTTGATAAACTTTATATAACTGCTCTTTAGATACATGGGTGTAAATCTGAGTTGTTGTTAAACTAGCATGACCAAGCAACTCTTGAACAACCCTTAAATCTGCTCCACTATCAAGCATATGAGTAGCAAAACTATGTCTAAATGTATGAGGGGATATTTCTTTCTCAAGTCCTGAGACTTGAGCAACTTTTTGAACCATTTTCCAAACAGCAATTCGAGAAATTCGCTTTCCTCTTCTATTAATAAATAGAGCTTTTTCATTTGCTGTTTTTAATAATAAATTTCTTTCTGATCTAACATAATTTTGTAAAGCCTCTAAAGCCATTTTACCGAGTGGAATCCATCTTTCTTTAGAACCCTTTCCAAAGCACTTTAAAAAACCCTCTCTAAATTCTATATCTGATATATTTAAACCTGTCAGCTCACTTACACGTAGTCCACAACCATACAAAACTTCAAGCAAGGCCCTATCTCTAATAGCAGCTTTATTATAATCTGTTGCATCAATTAAACTTATTACCTCATCTATACTCAAACAATGGGGTAAATATTTTGGTAACTTAGGAAGCTCTACTGCATCAATTGGAGACTCTGGTATATATTTATTTTGTACCATATACGAATAAAGCATTCGTAAACTAGTTATTTTTCTTGAAACTGAGGTAATTGATAAATCGGCCTCTTTCAAAAATTGAAGATAATCAAAAATTGCATCTTTATCCTCTAAGTCAGTCGTATCTAAATAATTAAACCATTGAATAATGTCATTAGAGTAGGCTTCTTGGGTATTTGCTGAAAGCCCTTTTTCCATTCTAATAAACTGCATAAACTCATCAAGATACTTTTCCATACAAAAACTCCTATTATTTGATAGTTTTTGTATCGTCTTCTATTTTGTATTTATCAATGCATCTTAGGGCTTAAGGTAACATAAGATTTTAGTCTAAATGTTGCTTTTGTCTAACAAGGTATTTACTTGTTTATTTTTGTTTTTTTTTGTTAAAATATTTTAATTAATTAAGGAGTCTAAATGTTTACTGTAATAAAAGTCGCTATTACTTCATTACTTATAGTCACAATTTCAGAAGTTTCAAAAAAATCTGTTTTAATGGGTGGTTTGTTAGCTAGTTTACCCTTAATCTCTATTTTATCACTTATTTGGTTGTATATTGAAAACAAAGATATTCAACAAGCTAGCCAATTTTCTTATAGTGTTTTTTATATGGTGATACCATCATTACCTATGTTTTTAATATTTCCATGGTTACTCAAAAAAACAAACGGCTCCTTTTATATCTCTTTGACAATTGCATCACTCCTGACCATTGCTTGTTATCACTTAATGCTTTATCTTTTACCTAAGTTTGGTATTCAATTTAGTTAAAAAGAGGCCTTAGATGTCACAAGATTTAGAAAAACAAATGTTAGATTTATATTTAGAAATAAATGAAAAACAAAAAAAATTACTCGAAATTAAAAAAAATATGGATCCTTTTGAAGTTGAGGATTATGAGTTCACCAACTTAGAAGGAAAACTTAAACTCTCTAATTTATTTGGAGATTTTAATGAACTTATCTTAGTTTATAATATGGGATCTAAATGCCCATATTGTGCTTTATGGGCTGATGAATACAACGGAGTTTACAAACATCTATCTTCAAGAGCAGCTTTCGTTGTTAGCACCCCAGATAAACCCGAGGTTCACCAAAAGCTAATTGAAAAAAACTCCTATAAATTTTCTATGATTCAAAGTTCACAAAGCTTTCGACAAAAAATGAAATTTGAAACTCAGGATAATAAACACTTACCTGGTTTCTCTGTTTTTCAAAAAACAAATGATGGTAAAATTATTCATATCACTAAAGATTTTTTTGGCCCAGGTGACTTGTACTGTGGAGTTTGGCACTTTTTTGATCTTTTGCCCTCTAATAAAGAGTGGCATCCTAGTCTATAATCAAAAAAGCCCCTCCAAAACTTTTGGAGGGGCTTTTTGTCAAACTTTACTTTATTGAGTTTTTAAAAACTCTCCAAATTTACCAACAGTGCTTACAGCACTAAAAATTTCAAGTTTTGTAAAAGCATCAGCTGAGTCCACTGATAATGAGTATTTATTATTAGATGTACCATGAACCCAAGTATAAATACCGTCTTTTTTAGTAAACGATGTAGCAATCTCTGTACGATTTCCAAAAATATGAATTTCTGTTAAAGTACCATTTGCATTAAATTCAAAGCTCTTTTGATCTCCACTTTTATAAGGAGCTCCACTTTTTGTTTCAGTCCAAGTTGTTGCAATAGTTTGACCCGAAATAGTTGAAGGCAAACTTGCGTTTGTTTCTGTTGTGTCTACAGCAAGCTTAAATGAGCCTAAAAAATTACCGGCTGTAGCATGTGGAGTAGTAAAAAGATTTATTTCATTTATGCTACCATCAGCCAATATCGAGAGCATATAAGACAGCCCCTTACTAGAGTCTTTCCATAAATATTCAGTTCTCTCTAGTGTGAATCCACCAACATCTTTAGATAAAATATCAGTAGATTTTTTAATAAATAATGTACCACTACTACTAAAAGTAAAGTTAACAACTTCATCTTTTGCATAAAAAGTACTTGTTTTACTTACAAAGCTATATGTAAAATCTAAAACTTTACCTTTAACAGCTGCTGGTAACTCTCCAGCTGAAGTTGTTACTGATGCTACTGGAGTATCAGTCAGTTTAATAAATCGAGTAGAACCAGTACCTGAGTTTACTGAAAAAACATAAGTCTCATGTCTTTGTGTACTTGTATTTAAAGCAAACAACGTATAAGTATCTTGTAAAGTTTCTGTTCCAAAAACTTTTGATAAAACTAGACGATTATTTACTACAGCCCATGTTCCAGATATAGTAGTATTTGCTACTGTATATGACTTATCAACTTTTAAAGTAAATGTAGTCCCAAAACTTGCTGTTTCACTGTTTGCAAGCTCTAGATTTTTTCCACTAAATGTAGAGTCTGTAACCACAAATGTTGAAAAATCTCTAATACTTGGGTCAAAAAACCAAATTGTAGAAAAAGACTCATTTTCTTCTGGGTTAAAAGCAGTAACTTTTAAAATATATTTTGTATCAAATACAGTCAATGTAGTAAAAGTCATTTGAGCAGAACTTGATGATAAACTTAAATCTGGTACGCTTGCTATTTTTGTAGCAATAGCCATTGAATCACCCTTATAAAGTGAAGCTTCTATAAAACTTGCTAAAAAAGAAGTTGGTTTACTATATCCAAAACTCAATGAACCATTTTTTAAATAAGATGTAGAATGTCCAGTAACTGTTACAGAAGGAAAATTTCCTTTTGATGGATAAGCCCCCGTTATAACTCTTTTTGGTAAAGTCACAAGTCTGTTTTCTGTAGTCGTATCTGCATATCTAATAATTAAATTTGCTATTATTTCATCAGATGAAGATGCAGATAATGAAGAAATCACAGAGGAGTTATTTGTAGCATTTATTTCTACGCTAAACTTTTCAATAGGACTTACCTTAGATGTATCTTCAACACCTGAAAATGAGCTGGTAACCCCCGTTAATTCTGGAATATTTACAGTTACAGCATCTATATCTTTACTTGTTTTATTTTCCACTTTAAATACAACATCAAAACTTTTATTTGATATTGAAATATTTGCTACATCGTAAGTATATCTAAACTTTGCTCCAATACTTGCATTTTCATTGTTTGATATAAATTTCCATGTATCATCATTAGCTTTTTGTACTAAGATAGTATCATAAGTGTTTAAAAAAGCATTTAATGCTATCCCACCATCTTTAAGAATAGTGAAAAATTTGATCTCATAAGCTATTTTATTATTAATACTTACTGTTGAAACCATTGAGATTCCTTCAGACAAAGCACTTACCTTTGATGAAATATTTACGGCTCTTTCTACTAAATTTGTTGTGCTAAAACCACTAAATGTTTTACCACTAATCTCTGTAAAAAATGTAGATAAAGTACCAGCACTGACGCTACTTGATTTTACAACAGACAAAAATGAAGATACCATTGATTTAATAGCTACAATATTATTAATTGCACTTGTTAAAGTATCTACTCTTGCCTGTGAAATTTGTGATGTCAAATCTAAAGCTGTACCTACATTTGTTAACTCGACTGTTGAAGCAAGTGAAGCTAAGCTTACAGTGCTATCAATAGCCGATTTAATCTCTGCTGTTGTAGCAGTTGCACTAAAACTAACTGATATTGCATCTAATACTTTATCAAAGCCAATATTAAAAGCAGTAATTGGAGTAGTAATAGGGTCAACCGTTGACGCAACTCCAGCATCTTTATAAAAGCCAGCCATCACTCTAGCAATAGCTTCTTTGGCTTTTGCCAAATTATTTTCAATGCTTGTTTTTAAAGTTGTTGTAAAACGTGTACCAGTTGCTTTAAATAAATCAGCTGGTTTTACCTTTGATGCCAACATTAAAGATAAAGAAGACAATTGATTTACATTTGCTGTACCCCCCGTTTCTTTTACAAAAGAAAAGTTTGATTTGCCCTTTGAATCAACAGCTTTAATTAAAAATGGAGCTTTATCTTTTGGTACTGTTACAGTATAAGCACCAAGTGCATTTGTAATTGCTTCTTTAATTGCTGAACCATCTTTCATAGACTTAATACTAACTCTAGCATTTCTTGATGGAGCACCATTTGAAACTGTACCATTTATTTGACCAGTAGAATTTGAAGCTGCAGGAGTCTCTGTACCTGTTGATGAAGTTGATAAACTACAACCTACTATAGCAAATATACCCGTTGCCAATATCGAGGTTAAAATTAACTTTTTTTTGATTGTCATGAAATCTCCATTTCTTAAAACTTAGGTCTACGCTTAACAAAGCTTCTACCAATTATTACTCTTTAATTTAAACAAATGGAGTATATCAAAGACTTTTTAATAAATCATTTATTAAATTAACGAGTACAAATTTTTAATCAAAAAAAACCCCTTACAAATTAATTTGTGAGGGGAACTTTTTAATAAATATTAATAATTTTACTATTTTAAAATATTATAACTCTGGCTTAGGGGTCATGTTTGTATATCTAGGCAACTTTGGTAAAGTAATTTTTGGCATATCACCAGTTAAAGACTTTAAAAATACTACGATATCTGAAACATCTTCTTTAGATAAAGTTGTACCCAATTGAGTTTCACCCATGATAAATACTGCTTCTTTGAGTGACCAAACTGCCCCATTATGAAAATATGGGCCTGTTAAAGCGATATTTCTTAGCCCAGGAACTTTAACCATACCAGGTTTACCATCATTAAAGTCACCAATATGAGCATACTTATAAGGTTTAACAATTGGAAATAGTTGTTTCATTGAGCCACCAATTCCAACTCCATTGTGACAACTTGCACAGCCTTTTGCCATAAACTTTTTAAGACCTAGTTTTTCTTGCTTATTTAAAGCACTATCATCACCCCTTAAATAATCATCAAATTTTGATGGCGTAACCAATGTTCTCTCAAAAGCAGCAATTGCATTAGCTGTATTTGTAAAATCAATACTTGGTTTTTTTGGGAAAGCTTTTTTAAATAAAGCTACATATTCAGGCATACTTTTTAAACGCTTCACAACTAACTCTTTTGGAGCTGCCATTTCAGGACCTGCTTCAATTGGCCCTTTTGCTTGATCTTCTAAATCTTTGCTACGTCCATCCCAAAATTGCATTTTATGTAATACTGCATTATAAACTGTTGGCGAATTAATATGATGAGGGTTTTTAGTCCATTTATGTCCCACCGCTGTACTTAAGCCATCCACTCCTCCTAAACTTAAGTTATGACAAGTTGCACAACTAATAAGACCACTTTTAGATATACGTGGCTCAAAAAATAACATTTTACCAAGCTTTAACTTATCTTTACTTAATCTATTATTTGGATTATCTATTAAATCATTTAAAGCTTTATAACTACTCGGAATAGCTTTAAATATTGCTTGTGATTGAGTCATTAGCTCATCTGAATGTATTTGGCTTATAATTAAAATTGATAAGAATAGTAAAAGTTTCATTTTAACTCCCTAGATTAAATTGTTAGAATAATTCTAACTTTAGGATAAATCTTTCAGTTTTTTTTGTCAATTAAAAGTTAATTCTGTAAGATAAATCATTATCTATTGACTATTTGAAATAATAGGAGAAAATAATGACTTTAGATAAATACCATTTTGTATACAATGCAAATACTGGTTGGCTTACTGAAAAAGTAGACCTTTTACACAAAATATTATCACCATCAACATATAGTTGTAATTTATGCGTGCTCACACATGGGGCAATTCATGAAAAAGAATCTTTAAATTCATTTAGAAAAAATCATCCCAACCAAATCTTTTTTTATCATAAAGATCAAAACTTAATGGATTGTATGAAACAGGGCCCTTTTCCAGCTATTTGGAAAGAGAGTAAAGGTCAAACTCAATTACTTATAGGCCCTAAAGAAATATCCAAGTTCAAAGATATAAAAAACTTAGTTGATTTTTTAGATAAAGATATGGATACTTAGCTTTTAAATCTAATTACAATAATAAAGGTCTATCATGCTTTGTGTACTTTCTCCTGCAAAAACTCTTGATTTTGATATTACATCTCATTCAATTAAAAGTGAGATTATTTTTAAAAAAGAATGTCTTCAACTTATAACAACCATGAAAAAACAAAGCATTGAAGATATATCAGGCTTAATGAAAGTTAGTGAAAAAATAGCAACACTCAATTATCAAAGATATCAAAAATACTCTAAAAACTTTGAAGAACCTCAAGCAAAAACAGCCATTAAAGTCTTTAAAGGTGATGTTTATATAGGTCTTGATAGCCAAAGCCTTAATAATGATGATCTAATTTTTTCACAATCAAGTATTCGTATTTTATCAGGGCTTTATGGACTCATAAAACCACTTGATTTAATACAAGCATATCGCCTTGAAATGGGAATTTCTTTAAAGCATAAAGAAACAAATAATCTCTATCAATTTTGGGGAGATAAAATCACAAAAGCCATCAATAATGAAGAAAGCGAGTATTTAATCAACCTAGCATCTAATGAATACTTTAAATCTATCAAACAAAAAGACTTAAAAGCAAAATTAATAAATATTCATTTTAAAGATACTAAAAATGGTAAGCTAAAAGTTATTAGTTTTTTTGCTAAAAAAGCTAGAGGAATGATGGCTAGATATATTGTACAAGAAAAAATTTCAGACCCTAGTCACCTCAAAGATTTTATAAGTGGAGACTACAAATTTGATTCAAACCTATCCTCTGAAAGTGATTTTGTTTTTACGAGATAACATCACTCCAATTATCATTAATTAACCTAGTCTCAATATGATCTTGCCATTGTCCATCTAAAAATAACTCTTGTTTAGCAAGGCCGACTTCATGAAAACCTAGTTTTTGTAAAACACGTCCACTTTTTTTATTCAAAGGCATGTAATTTGCCAGAATTTTATGAAAGTTTAGCTCTTTAAACACATAATTAATTGCTAAATTTAAAGCTTCTGTCATGAGTCCTTTTCCCTCATGTTTTTTTGCAATACCATAACCTAAAAAGCAGCCTTGATAAACACCACGTCTAAATTCAGTAAAGTTAATTGTCCCTAGCACTTCTGTTTCATCAGGGTTTAAAATAAATAAACGTAATGCTTTTTTATTTTTAAAATACTCTAGGTTTTGTTTTAAAGTTTTCTCCCAATGAGGTATTTCAAACATAGTCGAGCCAAAGTAAGGCATGGTCTTTTTTAGATGCTCTTGATTTTTTAAAAAATAGTTACAAACTAAATGAGCTTTTTCAAGCTCTAATAATTTGAGTATAAATCTATCATTTTTTATAGTTTTCATTTTAAGACTCTTTTGGAATTTGCCCAACATCAATAATTGTTAATACACTATCTCCTTCTGAAAAAAAGTATCCAGCTGGATTTACCAATAGCTCCTTATTTTTTGGTTTTACAGCTACTGCTATTCCTAGTTTATTTTTAGAAAACCAAAGAAGAGCCTCTTCCATAGACTTGCCTATCAAGTCATTAGGAACTTCATGAAAGTGCATTGTATTACCCGATTGATTAGATAAAACATCTTCAAAAAACGGTAAAATTCCGTGAGATGAACCCATTCTGGCTAATAGTTTACCCGATACATCACCCTCAATAACAATATCATCTACCCCACCCATTTTTAAATGATCGATGTATTCTGGATGATTAATTTCAGCACAAGTATGAATAGCAGAGTTCATTCTCTCAATTGTTAAAGCAGCCAAAATTGTGCGTGCATCCATATCATGAGTAGAGCGGTTATTATCAGCTTCTGATAAAACAATTGCCAAACTTGCTGTTTTTATTCCTGCTCGTTTTAAAACTTCGATATGTGTATAATCTTCTGGCATAATCATAACCATATCTGTTTTAATATTTTGAGACCTCAAATTTTCAATATTTGCTTTTGGAGAAATTATAATAATTTCTGAATCTTTTCTAATAGGATCAATAGAAAATTCTCTCACTAATATATTTACTTTAGGGTTAAAGCCACAAATTACAATATGGTTTTTAAAATCAGATGCATCTTTAATTTTATGCATACCAGTCTCCTTCATTTTTTCAATCATTACAGCAGATATAGTACCAGTCAACATCGCAAAAAAGGTCATCTCAAAAAGTAGTAAAACAAATAGTATAAATTTACCGCCAAGAGTTTGTGGATAATCAGCATACTCACCAGAAAACAATGAAAATAAAGATTTCCAAAAAGCCTCTGATGGTTCCATTAAACCTGCACCAGCTTCAAATTGAGCAAAGCCTATGGTACCAAATAATATAGCAAACCCCATTAAACCTAAGAGTAAACCATACTCTAAAAACCTAGATTGTAGAGCTGTTGCAATTGCACCTAATTTTCTTTGTAAAATAGTACCTAAAGAAAAAAGTCTCAAAAGCCTAAAAACATAAATTAAACGACCAAATCGAAAAATTCTAAGCAATGGTAAAACAGCTAAAATTTCTATCCAATTTTTTAGTAAAAATATCTTATTTGAAGGGGATGTAAACCACCTTAAAATAAGTTCAAAAATTAATACAAATGTAATTACATCATTTGCTAAATTTAATTGTAAAGAAAGTGAAGTATTTAAATCAACAAAAACTTCGATCAATATTGAAGCAACAGAAAAAATAACAGCCAATAATATAAATGATGAAAAATAATTATTTTGTAATAACCACTTAATTTTTGGATATTTTTTAGGCTTAGAAGTAGATAACATAAATCAGCTTATCATTTGGAATGTCTTGGTTTATTTGCCACATCTTCTATGGCTTTACAATTGATCATGTTGTGGGTATAAAGGTAAAACTTCATTCATGACCTTGATGACTTTAAGCTCCATTAAATTTCTAACGGAACTTAAATTAATACCTAATATAGAATATTTATTTTCAGACATAGCCATCTCCTTAAAGATATATGCCTAAATTTATCATACTATAAGGTTATTTGTCATTGTAATTGAAATTCTTCTAACCAAGCCATTTGAATCGCTTCTAAGCGACCTTCATTACAATCGTCTTGTTTTCCTATGAAACTTTCTATATTTAAGACTCTATCTCTAAGATCTGTAAATCTAATTGTTAAGGGATTAAAACTTGGATCACCCTCATAAAGTTCTATTGCAATATCTTCTATGTTTTTCCAGTCTAGCATTATAATTAAGTCCTTTTTAGTTATGCAATTTTAATGTAAGCCCTTTTGGTTTGGCAACTTAACAGAAATATCTCCGTGGATTAAAGCCTGACATCCTAATCGAGATTTCATTGTTACGTTTTGAGCCCCATCTAAACGGTCTTCTTCATCTTCTTCTAGTTCTGATAAGTTGTCAAAACCTTTATTGACCCAAACATGACATGTAGAGCAAGCACAGACTCCTCCACAAGCATGATCTAAATGTATACCTATTTCATTACAAGCATCTAATATACTTACACCATCTGCAACTTCTATAGTTTTATCTTCTTCTTCAAAATATACTGTAGGCATTTTGTTCCTTTTATATAGCTGTAGTTTCTTTTCCTACTAAAGCCTGTTTTGTTGCATCACTAAATAATAAGTCTGCTAAAGGTAAGGTTAAATCACCTAAAGTATTTACTACTTTCTCTAGTATTGCCTGATCTTTTTCATGTCTTTTTAAAGCATCTTTTGCTTTTTTTACCCATACTTTAATTTCATCAACGTCAGACTTTTCCATTAAGCGATAAGCCTTATCATAGGTTCTTTCGGTAGCAACGATAATTCTCTCAGCTTTATTTCGGAGTTCTACAATCATTCGTAATTGAAAGTCATCCATAGCACAATCAATCGAAGCTTTAATTACATTGTTCATTTCAGCATGAGATAAACCAATCACAGGATTTATTTCAATTTGAGCCTTTTGTCCTGATCTCTCTTCAAAAGCATCAACTTTTAACATTCCATTTTCATCAATATGAAAGGTAACTTTTACACGAGGATAGCCCGCCTTCATAGGAGGAACACTCAATTTAAATTTACCTAATGGCCGACAGTCTTCAATAAGCTCTCTCTCACCTTGATATACGTTTAGATTAATACCTGTTTGATCGTCAACAGATGTTGTAAATTCCTCAGTAACACTTGCTGGAATCGTTGTATTTCTTAGTAGAACTTTAGTTACCGCTCCACCCAGTGTCTCAAGGCCTATTGATAATGGAATAACATCAAGTAACAACAAGTCTCTTTCTTTGCCAGAAATAATACGAGCTTGAGTAGCAGCACCAAGTGCTACGACTTCATCCGGATTTAAGCCAATGAAAGGTTGTTTGTCAAAAAACTCTCCGACCATTGATCTAACCAATGGTATACGAGATGAACCACCCACTAATACAACTTCGCTAATATCTCCAACTTCAAGTTGAGCATCTTTAAGTGCTTTTTTAGAAGCTCTAATTGTTTGCTTAACTTTTTTTTGAATCAATGACTCAAAAAGATCTCTTGTAATGATTTTATCAATGTAAAAGTCTTCATCCAGAAGGTCTATTTTAACGGGCACAGAATCTTTTTCAGATAGCCTGATTTTTATTTCTTCGGCTGCATATTTTAAAGCTATTAATACTTCGGGCCTTTTTTCATCTACGCCTTCTAACAAATAGTCAACAATAGCAGTATCAAAATCATCTCCACCTAAAAAAGTATCTCCATTAGTAGATAAAACCCTAAATACACCATCTTTTAAATCTAAGATAGAAATATCAAAAGTTCCTCCGCCTAAATCGTAAACGGCTATTTTTCCTTCTTTTTTAAAGTCTAAACCATAAGCTAAAGCTGCTGCTGTTGGTTCGTTGATTATCCTTAAAACTTCTAAGCCAGCAGCCATTGCTGCTGTTTTAGTTTCATTTCTTTGTCCATCATCAAAGTATGCTGGAACAGTAATCACAGCTTTTTTTATCGTATTATCATTTAATACTCTTTGAGCTCTATTTTTTGCTTCTTTTAATACTTCAATCGAAATTTCAAATGGAGATAAATTTTTATTTGGAGTTACAAACTTTAATGATTTATCATCTCCAGTCACCTTGAAGGGCATTTTTTTCAAGTTTTCTTCTAGTTCTGCAAAAGTCTTTCCAAAAAATCTTTTAGCTGAAAAAAATGTGGTCTCTGGATATTTTGAAAAATTTTGTTTTGCTTTATCACCAACAAAAATTTCATCACCTGTATAAGTAACAATAGACGGAATCATTCGACTCTCGTTTTCTTGAATTACACAAGGAATTTGCCCTTCATAACATGCAACTAAAGTATTTGTTGTACCTAAGTCTATTCCTATAATGATTTCTTCTTTACTCATCTAGTTTTCCTTCAATTTGCTCAAGTATTCGATCATAATATGAAATCGTATTTAATTTTGTTTGAACTGCTTGTACATGTTTTATATCTAATATATTTTGCTTTGTCAAATCTTGAAAAATAGCTTCAATCTCTTTATGAGTGTTTTTACGTAAAACCTCAACTTCAGATTCAATCTCCTCTAAGCGATCATCATCTATTGATGGCTCATCCATCTCTTCTCTAATTTCTAAGATTTCAAATAAAAATCCATCTGGTAATAGTTTTTTATTTAAAACTAAACCACCAGAAATTAAATGATCTAAAACTAATTGAGCTCTAGTTAAATCATTTTTTAAACTAAAGTATGAACCATTAATTTGAGCACTCAAGTTTAATACTTTAGTTTTTTGGTCTTCTGTTAAGTTTTGATAACGATCAGGGTGAGTTACTTTTGATAAAGTTAAATAACGATCTTCAAAATCTTCTTTATCTATTTGATACTCTTTTTTCAAGCCTAAAGTTTCAAATTTATCTTCTGATTTGAAACTTAAGTCTAATACATTGCAACAAGAACAAAAAAATGAAGTCAACTGAGGTTTGTTACAAGACTTACAATCCATTTTTATATCCCAAAAGATGTCCCACAACCACAACTTGATTTAGCGATTGGATTATTAAACCTAAAGCCTCTATCAAGTAAGCCATTATTAAAATCAACTTCTGTACCATTCATAAAAATATAAGATTTTTTATCTACTAATAACTTAACACCGTTAGACTCAAAAGTATGATCAAACTCAGTGGCTTCTTTGGCAAAATCTAAATGATAGTTAAAACCAGAACAGCCTCCACCTTTTAAAGACATTCGTAAATATAAATCTGCACAGTCTTGATCTGTCATGATTCGTTTTAACTCTCCAGCAGCTATTTCAGAAATCGATACAGCCATAATTACTCCTTATTTTTACTTCGTACATCCTCTAAAGCCATACGAATAGCATCTTCTGCTAATACAGAACAATGGATTTTTACAGGTGGCAAATCAAGCTCTGTCACAATATCAGTGTTTTTAATTGCTAAAGCTTCATCAATAGATTTACCCTTAAGCCATTCAGTAGCTAAAGAAGAAGATGCAATTGCAGAACCACAACCATAAGTCTTAAACTTAGCATCAACAATCCTATCTCCCTCAACTTGGATTTGTAATTTCATTACATCGCCACACTCAGGAGCTCCAACTAAACCAGTACCAACATTTTTATCTTTTTTATCTAAGGCCCCTACATTTCTTGGATTATTGTAGTGATCTAATAATTTTTCGCTATACGCCATGATATTCTCCTATCATTTATTATAAATATATATTCAACTTTTTAATTTTCTTTTAAATGTTTGGGAACAAAAGACAGTAATCAGATGTGGCCGCATAAAAAAGAAGCCACACCAAAGAAATAAGGATTCAACTTAACAAAAAGTTATAAATGTCCTCACTCCACCACCCCCAAAAACTCAATGCTCGGTCCATGCTACTGTGTCTAGGTCTATGCCTTCTAAAACCATCTCATAAAGTGGAGATAAATCTCTTAATCTTTTAACAGAACTTATTACTTTCTCAATTACTAAATCAATTTCTTCTGCTGTAGTGAATCTACCTAAACCAAACCTTATAGATGAATGACATAAAACATCAGGAATACCCATTGCTTGTAAAACATAAGATGGCTCTAAACTAGAAGAAGTACAAGCAGAGCCAGAAGATACAGCAATTTGTGGCATTGCCATCATTAAACCTTCGCCTTCTACGTAATGAAAAGAAATATTTAGATTACCTGGTAGTCTTGAATCTTTTTTACCATTAACCTGTGTATAATCAATAGCATCCATTAAAGCTTTTTCTAGTTTATCTCTTAAAGTAGATAATCTCTGATTTTCTTGGCTCATTTCATTATTTGCAAGCTCAATAGCTTTTGCAAAACCAACAATAGAAGGAACATTCAAAGTACCAGAACGCATACCTCTTTCATGACCACCACCGTGAATCAAAGGAGTCAAGCGAACTCTTGGTTTCCTACGTCTTACATATAAGCCACCAATACCTTTAGGGCCATATATTTTATGAGCAGACATAGACAGTAAATCAATATTCATGTCATCCACATCTATTTTAATTTTACCAATAGCTTGTGTTGCATCTGTATGAAACAAAATACCCTTATCTTTACAAATTGCGCCAACTTCTTTGATTGGTTGTATCACACCAATCTCATTATTAGCATGCATCACACTCACCAAAATAGTTTTGTCAGTAATACTATTTTTAAGCTCGTCCAAAGAAATCATACCATCTTTATCAACGCCTAAATAAGTTATTTCAAAACCTTCATGAGTTAAAGCATCACAAGTATCTAAAACAGCCTTATGCTCAGTAATCACAGTAATAATGTGATTTCCCTTTTCTTTGTACATTCGGGCTACACCAGTAATTGCTAAATTATTTGACTCTGTAGCACCTGATGTAAATACAAATTCTAGTTCTTTTGCTCCAATTGACTTTGCAATTAATTGACGAGAACTTTTTACAGCTTCGTCTGCTTCCCATCCAAAAGAATGATTTTTTGAGGATGCATTTCCAAAGGTTTCACAAAAATATGGCAACATCGCCTCAAGAACTTTTGGGTCCATTGGGGTTGTTGCATGATTATCCATATAAATTGATTTTTCCATTTTTACTTACTTTCTCCGATATTTCTAATTATACTTTGTTATTAAACTTTGTAAACTTACATTTGCCAGTAAGTTACTAACTTGATTTGATACTTCAACTAATGCAGATTGAGAGCTACAAACAGAAGAAAGACTACAAAGATCTTTCTCTTTTGAGGCACATTGTGTTAAAGCTATAGGACCATCAACAGCCTCTAATACATCTTTTAAGCTGATTTTATCTGGTGACAAACTTAAAGAGTAGCCACCATTTTTACCACGAACAGATGTTAAAAGCTTATGACGAGTTAGGTTTTTTAATAAAAGAGATACTAAATCATTAGATAAGTTTAGTTTTTCAGCTAAAGTTGAACTAGGAACAACATGATGTTGACTCACAAGTTCTGACATTAACAATATACTGTAATCTAATTTTTTAGAAAATTTCATTTATTTACCTTATAGTACTTAATCTGTACTAAAAAACTCCTATATGAATAGCTTACTCCCAAAAAGCCTTTTTTGCAATAGGTACTAATTTAGTACTGTTTATGAAAAACCCTTTATTAATGGTATTTTTATAGGATATTAACAAAAAAATACATCAGTTTTTACTCCAGACAAAAGTTCTTATTTTTATAACTATTTTGTCTATAAAAAAGGAATATCATGGTAAGTTTAACCGATAAAGCAGTTTTACAAGTTGAAAAAATTTTTTCTGAAAATGGAGACCCAGAGGCAGTTTTACATGTTGGCCTAAGAGACGGCGGATGTGCTGGAATGAGTTACACTATGGACTTAGTAACAAATGTAGAAGAGCCTTTTACTACTATTGAATATAGTACTTTTAAAGTTGTAAGCCAAGAAAAAGACTTAAAATTTATTGATGGCTTAGTTTTAGATTATAATGACTCAATTCTAAACTCTGGATTTAATTTTTCAAACCCAAAAGCTAAAGAAACTTGTGGATGCGGCTCATCATTTAGTGTTTAGCAAAGTGTTTTGATAAATCTATTTTTGTCAAAACTTCTTTGACCCAATCTTCTTCACCAGCGATAATGCCAAAAGCTAAATCGCTGCGATTGAAGTGAAATTTACGTCCGTATAAATCACAGGCCACCATACCTGCTGCTTCTATTAAAGCTACTCCACCCGCTATATCCCATTCATTTTTTGGACAAAGCGAAATTACACCTAAATGTCTCTTTTGGGCAACTAAAGATAACTTGTAAGCTATACTTCCTATCACTTCTAAATCAAGCTCAGACTCTAGGTTTTTAAAAAAGTCTTTATTCCACTCTGAACGAGAAACACATACAGTTGGTTTGTATACTCTATCATATTCAACTTTATTTAATGTACCTCTTGTACCATTAAACTGATACTCTAAACTATCATTTGGATTATAAACAGCTGAAAATAATGATTTTTCTCTTCTTACTAAAGATACTGAAATTGCATACTCTGGGATTTGTTTTACAAATTCACGGGTTCCGTCAATTGGGTCTACAATCCAGACATACTCTTTTTCAAGCCTAATTAAGTCATCTTCATTTTCTTCACTAAAAAACCATGAACCAGGCACTAAGTCTTTTAATTCCGATAAAATATCATTGGCAAGAAGGTCAGCTTCTGATAAAGGGTCATTGCCACCTTTATCTGTTACTTTTAAGTCTTCTTTCATACTTAGTTTCATTATTTCTGTACCAGCTCTTGCTATTACTTCTAAAAATTTATCCACTGGTAACTTCATAAAATTGGCCTTTTTGTCTATATCTAACTGTATCATCAGAAAGTATCATCAATTTCTAGCAAAATCAATTAATTAACTCCATACATATATTATTAGAATACTCTTAAAAATAAAGCTATTTTCAACATATTTGATGTAGCAGTAAAAAAACATCTAGATTGTATAGCTTTTAGATCAGAAGCTCATTACACTGAAAAGCTCATCTTAACTCTTCCAACTTTATAAACAACAATCAAATAAGAAAGAACAAAAGTATTTCTACTTATTATACAAAAAGAAAAAATCAATTAAACTCTTTTTACAAAAAATAAGTCTAAATCAAAGTAAATAATTTAAGGTAAAAATGAAACATTACATAATACAAAGTGGCTCAGGTAAACCCGGCGAAATGGGTACACAAGATACAGAATACAAAATTATTGAAAAGTTTGATAATAAAAGCTTAAAAATAGGTTTTGCCCCTTTTCATCATCTTGACCATAGTCAACATAATGATTGGACAATTTTTTTAGATATAGTGCAACCTTTAACCACAGAAAAAGTTCAATTAGTCGAGTTTCATAAAGAAGAAAATATGGAACTTCTTAAAAAGAAGCTTCTGGATTTTGATTTATTTGTACTTGGCTCTGGTGTCTGTGAGCCATACTTTGAGTTTTTTATTAAAAATAACGTAAATGAAATATTTAAAGAGTATTTCGCTTTGGGCAAAAGCCTAATGGGATATTCAGCTGGAAGTATCGCTCTTGGTGAAAAATATATTCATACCATGTTTTTTAAAGAAGTCTTTTTACACTGGAACCACGTAAAAGAGCACATGAACGATGAGCAATTAGAAAGTTTAAAACAAGAAATGATGGAAGATTGCCCAACAAAATTTAGCAATGTTTTAGAAAAAACTCTAACAAGGGAAACCATTGATATCAAAATTCATACTCTATCTCCAGTACCTTATCAAGTTACATCAATGGATGCTTTAGATTTCATAAAAGGTACCTCTATGCTTCCTCACTTTAATGAAGCCATGCATGCCACAACAACCCATATGTTAACAGCAGCCAAAGATTACCCTCGTATAAAACATTATGGAGTACCAAACGGAGCCGCCCTACTCCATACCTTTGAAGACGAAAAACACATTCAATCAGAAATCATCGGAGCAAGTAACCACCCACAACTTTTAGTAACAGAGTTTTGCCAAGACGATCAAAGAAACTTCAAAGAGGGCGATTTGATTTAATTAGACTCTATTTTGTGTTCAATAAAAGTGTCAGACACTTTAATGCCAAAAAATTTTAATATGAAAAAAATCGTTATACTTTTATTCAGTTTATATTTAAGCACCAATGTTTGTTTTACAAACAAAAGTAAAGAAATTAACTTTAACAATTTACTTCAAGTTTTTGGAGCTAATAAACAATTAAAAAGTAAAATAGAATATATTTTACCAATCAGTCTATCCATGAGTTATGAAGATTTTTTTCTAAAAGTAGGAAAGTTATTTTCAAATGATTGAAAGCTGTCTATTAACCCTCGGATTATTGCTTTTAAAAATAAAAACAATACATTTGAAATTTTATTAAGTTATGATTTTAAACAAAAAGTTAAAGCTGTAAACATAAATGTTTTTAAAAAAAGTCATTTCAATAGTTGGTCTTGGGATAGTATAGTTATTTATTATCTTTATTAATAAAACTTTCTAACTCTTTTTTATCTCTTGGGTTTATAACTAAAATATCATCCTTAATTTCTCCATCTTTTTCAAAATTTATACCAAGAAGATAAATGTTTTTATCTGTATTTAAGTATTTTTTAAAATACTTTCGATCTATTATTTGTTCCATTGCTTTTTTAGCTGAATGTTTATATTTATATTTATATTCAATAATATAAATATCATCACCATTTTCTAAATATTGATCTATTCTTCCCTTTTTAGTTAAAACTTCTGAAATAACATTAAAACCAGTAAGGTTAAGAAGAGCAAAAATCAACGAGTGATATAGTTTTTCTGATCCTGTCGTTTCATAGGTAAAATTGGCAAAATAATCATTCAATACTTCTTTAATTTGTTTAGAGTTTTTACTTATAAAAGCATTCTTAATATTTTTGAGATGAACTGAATAATTTAAACCTTTTTTTGCAAAAAAAGTTATAAAGTATTTATAAAAAGAATCTCTAACTTCTGTATTAGGAAAAATTAGTTCTTTTTCTCCTTCTTCATTCTTTTTGACTGTTAAGTATCCMGCTTGAAATAATACATTTTTGATAGTTAATTCACTAGCTKTGACTTTATCAAAAAGGTCTTCCCCATAGGTAAGAGCATTTTTATCTGATATATCAAAACCTTTTTCTTTCATAAGCTCTAAAACAAAGGTGGGTGTTCCTGACTCAAACCAATAATTATTAAAACTGTTTTCACTAAATAGATGTAAAATAGAAAAAGGATTATAAATAGCTCTTTCTTCTTTTGAAAAAGTATATCCATTATAATATTCTTTAATTTTAAGAAGGATTTCTTCAAAAGATAATCCTTCTTCTTTTGCAAGGCTTTTTATATAAGGGTTAAATCTATCTTCTAACTCTTCTTGTGTATACCCAAACATAGAATCAAAAAGCCTGTCTGTGCTCATATCATCAATATGATTAGCATCAGAAAACATATTAATATTAGAAAGTTTTGTAATTCCTGTTATAAATAAAAACTCAATATCATTATCCGATGTTTTTGTTACTCCAAAAAAGTTTTTTAACTCTTCTTGAATATCATCTATGTTTCCTTTGGTAATATTATCTAGTATTGGTTTATCATATTCATCAATAAGGATAACTACTTTTTCGCCTGTTTTCTCAGCTAAAAGCTCTATTAATTCCTCAAAAGCTTCTGATTGAGTTTCTTCTTTTAAAGAAACCTTTTCTTTAGAAGCTATTTTATATAATTGCTTTAACATAGCTTTATTAAAGCTTTGTCCAGAATCTACGTATTTTAGCCTAGAAAAATCTAACCTAATAACAGGATGTTTTTCAAAAGAATAATTTTCTTTTTCTATATCTAACCCTTTAAATAAGTCTTTTTTTCCTTTGAATAAGTTTTCTAATGTAGAAATAATTAAAGATTTTCCAAATCGTCTTGGGCGAGATATAAAACAAGACTTACTTGTTTGTATAAGGTCATAAATCTGCTTTGTTTTATCTATATAAAGTTTGTTTTTATTTCTTATCGTTTCAAAGTCCGCTGTTCCTAAAGGAAAGTTTTGTAATTTAACACTTTCTTTTTTGATTACTTCTTTCATTATAAGATTAGAATTAATAGATTGTTGTGTGTAAAATTGAATAAGATCAATTTCTGGTTTTGTTTGGCATTCTGATTTTTGTTTATAAAAAGAAAGTGAAGTAAATCCTTTTTCATCTGTTTTTAGTTCTATATCCTCTAATTCATCTAATATTTTAGAAACAAGAATAGAATTTTTTACAGGATTATCATCATCATCTAATATTTTAAATGATGTAGAAATAAGTACTTGATTATTTTTAGATTCTTTTATTTTGAAACTTTCAAATTCAATTGCCTTCATTGTACTACTTCTTTCCATTTTTAGGTTTATAAAGTTCTTATCTATATTTTACCTCTTAAATTGGCTTTGTGAAATAGAATATTAATTATTCTTAGCTGTGCTTATATTCACTTGTAATAGATGTATAAAAGTATAGCATCATCTATTAAAAATTTTCAGATATGAATGATTTTTAATAAGACCTTTAAAATAAAATTAGTTTCTTCATAGGAGACTCCGATAAATATCTACATCAGTTTTTTAAGTTCATCAACTAAAGTTTCTAAAACAAAATCAGGTGGTTGTTTAAGTTTTATTAAAGATTCGATCAACAAACTTTGTTTATCTTTTTGTTGAGAAAAAAGAATAGTCTTTCTTTTTTTAGTTTCACAGCAAACTAAAATTAAAGCTCCAAGCTGAATATGCTCATTATGAACTATCACAGATAGTTTTTCAGAGGGCATAATATCAACAATGCCTTTAAAGTTAATCATATGTGGTGAAGAGTAGTCAACGGCCATAATTTAGCTTAATTTAAGTATTTGTCTGGTTTGCTCAAGGGTTGCTATTTCTCTATCAGCTAAATGAGCAATTTTAACAAATCTCTCTATTAATTGAGCATTGGTTTTTGCCATTTCACCTTTACGATAAAAAATATTATCTTCAATACCTATTCGGATATTTCCACCCATCATGATGGCATGTGTTGCTAGTGGCAATTGAAATCGCCCTACTCCTGCAACTGTCCAAGTTTGACTTTTAGAGATTCTGTCTAAAAGCATGATGAGGCTTTTAATTTCACCGTTCATTCCACCAGGTACTCCGAGTACAAAATCAATGTGGTAATGCTCTGGTATTAAACCTTTTTTTACAAATCTATCAACTGTATCCATCATTCCGTAATCAAAAATTTCAAGCTCTGGCATGACATTATTATCTACCATTGACTTTGCAATACCTACAATAATATCTTGAGTATTTTCAAAAATTTCATTGCCAAAATTTAAGGAGCCCATAGAAAGCGTTGCCATTTCTGGTTTTAAACTAAGGGGGGCTATTCGATCACTAAGAGGAGTGCCAACGGCTCCACCTGTTGAATATTGTAAAATACATTCACATCTATCTTTAATTTTTTTACTGACTTCTTGAAAGATGTCAACTCTTTGAGAAGGTTTACCATTTTTATCTCTTACATGTAAATGTATGATTGTTGCGCCTTGTTCAACGGCTTCAAAAGCTGCTTGGGCTAGTTCATCTGGGGTTGTTGGTAGATATGGGTAATCTTCTTTTGTAAGCTCAGCCCCAATAATAGGGCAAGATATAATTAAAGGTTTAATCATGTTTGACTCTTTGAGAATCTTTTGGTGTTACGCATGTACCCGTTGCTTTACAGACTAAAATAGGATCTTTTAAAACATCAGCAGCACTATTTGAAATATCAGGTCGTGGACTAATTACTTTCCAAGCTTCAAACTCCATTGTACGTGAGCTATTACCAACTTTAGTAATTTTGCCAATAGCTTCGATATAATCACCAGCATAAACAGGAGCTAAAAACTCGACATTACTATAAGCTCTAAATAAACCTTCATCACCATCATGTCTGATTAATAACTCAGTTGCTACATCTCCAAAAAGATTTAACATTTTTGAACCATCAATAAGTCCACCACCATAATGTGCATCATGACAACTTAATCTTAAACGTATTTTTGCTTCGATCATTTTATTCTCCTAATCTTTTTTGTAAACTTGTAGCAATGTACTCACCAACATGACTTGGTAATGTACCTGGGCCAAAACCAGCATCATAGCCAAGCTCTATGGCCATTTCATGCGATATTCTAGGGCCACCAATAATGAATAAGTATTTATCTCTGACTCCTTCTGCTTCTAAGAGCTCCATCAAGTAGGTGAAGTTTCTTAGATGTGAGTCTTTTTGAGTAACAGTTTGAGAGATTAAAAGAGCATCAGCTCCAACATCTTCGGCTTTTTTTAATAATTCTTCGGCTGTAACTTGTGCTCCCATATTATAGGTTTCAAATTGTTCGTATCTTTCAAGGCCATAATTAGCATTATAGCCTTTCATGTTTAAGATAGCATCTATGCCAACAGTATGAGCATCTGTACCAATGGTTGCGCCAATGACTACTAAAGGTTTAGAAAAATGCTCCTTAATAAAATCATTGATCTGATAAAAGTCCATATCAGCTGACTCTACTTCGCTAGCCTCAATTACAGAGTAATCAACTTGTGGAATGGCATTAGCAAAAGCCACAAAATAGGTAAAGCCATTAGCAATTTTTTTGGAATGAACAATTTGTATATCTTGGCAATTTAGTTTAGCTACATAAGCTTCTGCTGCTTTTTTAGCTCTAGCACAATTTTCAATAGGTAGAGTAAAAGCAAATTGCATTTTACCATCATTAAGCGTATCACCATAAGGTTTGATTAGTTCTTCACTCATTGTAAACTCCTAGTTAATTAATAAATCAATAATGGGATTAGTATAGTCAGAGCCTTTAATAAAAACTCCGTCTTTACCTTTGCCTTCGTTTCGTAGACGTTTAACATTGGCAAAAGAACCAATTTCAATAGCATTTAATAAACCACCACCATCAACAATTTCATTTAGAAACTTTTCGGATTGATTTAATACCTCAGTAGCTCTATTTGCAATAAAACCATCTTGTTTAAATTCGATTTCATTACCAAAGTCTTTTGCAATATTAAATACATAGTTAATAGAACTTAGAGCTTGGTATCTGTCCATCATTAATGGGGTATGTATGGCCTCAGTTGGCATTCCAGAAAGGTGGATGCCTTGATTGGTTGTAATAGAAACCATATTAAACATAGTATCCATCACATGAGAAAAGAAAATATCTGTACTTTTATATTTTGTAGGTGGCATATATTTAATAGGGGCCTTTGGAAATAATTGCCTCGCTAGTTGTGCGTGAGCGATTTCATATAAAAAAGCATTTTCTTGTTTAGGGTCTATTTCATAAGCGTGACCAAGTCCCATTAACTCTTCTGGAAGTTTAGCATTAATTGCCATTGCCTCATTGATTAATTGACTTGATGTGACTGTATAAGCTTGTTCAATAGCATCAGAGGTTGTTAAATAATTATCTTCACCAGTATTTATGATAATATCTGCTTTGGCACAAATAAGCCTTGAAAAGTATTGATCAACAAAAGTACGTACGGGGTTAATATCTCTAAATAGTATGCCATACATCGAGTCATTTAATAGCATATCAAGGTCTTCATGAGCAGCACATGCAGCGATTTCTGCCATGCATAATCCACTAGAATAATTTACTAAACGAACATAACGATTTTGCTCATTTGATGCTTTATCTAATGCTTCTCGCATAATTTTGAAATTTTCTTGGGTAGCCATTGTACCGCCAAAACCCTCAGTGGTTGGGCCATAAGGCACATGGTCTAATAAAGATTGAGCAGTTGTACGAATAACAGCTACAATATCAGCTCCAGCATAGGCTGCTGATATACCTTGTGTACGATCTTCGTAAATATTACCAGTAGCTACAATGAGGTATTTCCAAGGTTGTGGACCTAGGGGGTATTTAGCAATTTTTTTAAGTTTATTTTTTTTACTTGTTTCTAAAAGATCAATTGCAATTTTTGCTAAATCTAACTCTTTACTTTGGATATCTTTTGGAGATAATCCGCTGTAGTCACCTAATTTAATTTCTTTTTGATGAATTAATTCAGCAGTAGTTTGAGCATTACGACCAGATTTTAAAAGTGCTGCTGCAAATGGTTTAGAGATACCATTTTCTAAAATATTTTCTTCAATTAATAAATCAATGATTCGATTAGGTAGGGGTAACTCACCATCTACACATCCATCTACCCCAATCAGTCTTAAGATTGTTCGTTCTGTTGAAACAGATGAGTGTATATCAATTAATTTTTGAGTATCATCAGCAATATTTTGTGCAAGTTTTTTAACTCGTAGTACTTGCTCCATATTTAGGGGTAAATCTGCCATTATTATCCTTTTAAAATATTAGTTATTTTATTTTTAATCTCACTTGGTAAATCAAAACATAAAGCTAATTCTAAAGCTTCATTTTTCATTGTTTGCAAACACATTTTATCATCTTTTTTGATTGGTGCAAGTTCAAAAGGAATTTGCTCCAAAAGCTTGTGTTTATCTAAGTTATTTTTATTGATTAAACTTTTCATATAAAATAAATTTACATCATTTAGTTCAAATAAATTAATATAATGAGAACTAGCCATAAAAAAAACATTTTTAGTTTTAATATAATCAATTACAATTTTAGAGATAATTTCACCAGCAGAAGGTTCTGTATTTAAAAACAACTCATCACATAAAATAACAGAATGCTTTTGAAAATCTTGTGTCCAAAACTGTATTTCTTCAGAAAAACTACTCATCTTTTTTTGAATAGATCCAGAATTTTTTAATTTTAGTAAAATATTTGTAGGGTAAAAGCATTCAATCTTTGTAGCAGGTAAGGGTATAGCAAGTTGCATTAAACAAAAATGAAAATAAAGAGTTTTTAAAACACTTGTTTTACCAGTCATGTTTGCACCAAATAAAATAGATGCTCCAGATTTTGTTGATAAATTTAGTGGTTTATAATTTTTAGTATTTTGTTCAAGTGAAAATAATCTAGCATTATTAAAAAGAATAAATTTGTTTTGAAATGTGGGGATACAAAGATTAGATTTATGAGAAAATAAACAAAGAGCATAGATATAAAGTCTATATTTTTTGAGTTGGATATAATTATTAAACTTACTTAAATAGGGTGATAATTTAGAGTTAATTTCTATAAGTTTATTTTGTATTAAAGTCTGGTATTTTTTTAATAAATTTTTGCGTTTACTTTGTAGGTTTTGTATATCTTTGGGTAGAATATAATCTATGACAATTAAATTATCTTTTTGAGATACACTAATAAATTTTGATTGAGACAATTGACTCAATAGATTTTTTTCGTAAGGAATTTCTTTTTTATAAGGATAGTATAATTTAATCTTTGTATCAATCAATATATTTTTTTCATAATTAGAAATAGCATTTTGAAAGTTTTGATTTAAGTTATCCATTTCTAATTTAAGTAAGTCAATTTGCTCTGATTTTGAAAAGTATGAAAAATCATCTTGTAAATATTGATTTAAAATAGATAGTATTTTTTGATGTTGAATAGACTTTTTTAATGGAAAACTATTTTCAAGTTCTGATACTTTTTGATCTAGGATACAAAAATCACCAAGCTGTTTAAGTTGAATTTGGTCTAAACTTTGATTGTCTATATTTGATAGTAAATAATCTAAATTAGGTATTTCTTTAAAATACTGGACTAATTTATTAATAGTATTTAAGGGTAGTTTATTAAGGCAATCAGATATTATTTTATATTGTATTTTTGATTTTTTTTCATTTAAAATCTCTAGCTTATAATGAGCTAAAAAACTTGTAGGGATTTCTATATTTTTAAGAAAATCTTGTAGCCCTAACTCTATTTTGGCATCATCGTGAAAAAGATTAAAATTAAAGTCTAATTGCATGATGCTCTTCTTGAAATAAATTGTGAAAAGAATAGTGATTTAAAATAGAAAACTCATTTAAAAAACCTTGTTTATCCTCTTTGATAAAAACTTTTTTTATATAAGCTTTATTTAATAATTGAATATTATAATTTTGGATAAGTTCATTTGATAAATTAGAGACTAGCAAACTAGGGTTTTCTAAAATAATAGTCAATTTTATATTTTTAATTTGTTTTAATAGATTATGACTTAGAGCACAGTTTAAAAATAAAAAAGATGTTTTTTTTATATGATGAATCATTTCAGTATCAAAGTTTGCATTTAATTTACTTTTATAAATAATAGATTTTTCTTTATCAAAAAAAATTGTTTTGTAGTCAGATTGAAATAGTTTATGACTCCAATTACATTTTTTAAAATTGTGGAGTAATAAAAACTGCTTTGCTTTATCTCTTTGAACTTTTCTTTCACTAATTAATAAAGAATAGTAAACTTCGTTACTTACTTTGGGGTCACATAAAAATTGTCTATCAATAGATCCGTCTATTAATAAATGATGATTTGGGTAGTATGACTGCAAATAATTCTTGATTAAAAGAATATCTTTTTTATCGTTGGGGCCTTCTAAAATATAGTGACTATCTATTAAGGTTTGAGCTAATACAAATGTGTCTTTAAATTTAGGCTGATTGAAAATATTTAAAATTTTAAATTGTCCTTGTGAGTTTAATAATCTTTGATGTTTTGTAATAAACTTTTGATTTTTAGCCAAAAAAATCTGTGGTTTAGAATGTTTTTCATATTCATCAATAGACTCCCCATTAATACCAATTGAAGTCAAAATTAATTTAGAAATATCATCACAGTGGTTTAGATAGTATAAAAATGCAGTTGTTTTCCCTGCATTTTTATCAGACCCTAAAAATGTAATGGTTTTAAAAAGTTTAGTCACTATAAACCGTTTCAAATAGCTCTTGAATATTTTTATGATCTCTAATTAATTGAAGAGCATATTCAGCATGATCAGGTGCATAACCGTTACCAATAATGAGTGTAGCATCTGATCTAACACCCTCTGCACCAAGGGCTGCTTTTGAAAAAGAGCTAGCCATTGAAAATAAATAAACAATACCATTTAATTTTGCACTTAAAATTGAAGCCATTTCAGTATCTGGAACATTAGCACAGTTAATCACAAGGTCAGCCATTTTATTGTTTGTAGCCTCTTGAACTGCATGAAAAACATCAACAGGATTTTTAGCGTCAACTTGTAAAACATGGTCACAAAAACCAAGATGCTTAAGTCTTTTAACACCGTTATCAAATGGCTCAATAGCAATTAGTTTACCACTGCCTTTCAAAATATCACTAGCAGCAGCAAGGCATAAAGTACCAGATTTTCCACCTGCTCCTAAGACAACTACGGTAAAGTCCTTTTTAACAAGTCTTTTCGTTTGAGCAGGAGCACCACATACATCTAATATGGCTAAGGCTAGTGATTCATCCATATCAGAAGGTAGCTTTGAAATAATAGAGCTTGAAAATAATATAGCATGACCTTTTATTTCAACCTGATCTTTATGTGGATGAATTTTAATGATTTTATCTATTTTAAGAGGGGTTAAAGATAAAGAAACTAATGTTGCGACTCTATCTCCAACTTTTAAATTATCTCTATTTTCGTAATGTTCACCCATTTCTTTGACAGTACCAAGTAACATTCCACCAGAACCAGTTACAGGGTTATGCTGTTTACCTCTTAATTCAACTGTTTTACAAATTCGCTCTCCGACACTTTCAATGGCGTGGTCACAGGCAGTCATCATCTGATAAAAAGAAGCAGAATCTATATTTAAAACTTCTACATCAATTAAAATTTCATTATCTTTAATAGGAAGAGAGTTATCTACTTTTTCAGCATTTTGCGGTAAAGCATTTTCTGGGCTAATGACACGGTGTGTTCCGAATGGACAATAAGAGCTTTTATTCATGTTGTTTCCTGTGTAGGGGTTTAAAAAGAGAGTCTATTTAACAAAAGAGAAATAGTTTCTATTTGTTCTTCTAATAAATAGGTCCCTAAGATTACTTTATTCATATCTTCATTCTCTTGAAGATAGTGTAATTCTAAGTGTTGATTTCCAATAAAATTTTCTTTAATAGAAGAAAATAATAACTGCTCTTTGTTTAAAGTAATCAATTGGTTATAAGAAAAGTATCCATGTTTAATTTGTACTTTATCAGTAGATATCGAAATTTCTTCATTATACCCAAAATATAAGCATAAATGAGCTAAAAAAAGTAAATTAACCAAGCAGTATGATAATAAGTAAGGCATAGACTCTTTTGTAAATGGTAGTTCACCTTGTAATAAAGAGTTTATAGTTATAATTGTTAATTGAACAAATAAACTAAGTAAAATAATTAAAAATAAAATTAATAATATAGATACAAAAAGATTTTTAGGAAACTCAGAAGTAATTTTAGTTTTTGATCTATCCTTAAAGCTAATGCTTGGAGTTTCAGATAAAAATTGAATTAACTTTAAAATAATTGGATATAACATAAATGCTAAATCGTTTATTTTAATTGATGATTTTATAGTTGCTTAATTGAATTTTATTTATGTTTAATATGGGTAAACAAGTCTATGAAACAAAACTAATATTTTGTAATTATCAGCCATTTTGAAAGAGAATTTTTTTACGAAGAAGATAGGTAATCATAAAACTTGCTGTGACAGCCAATAATTTATTAAATGCTAAAAATTTCAGACCAAAATAATTTGTCGATAAAACTAAGATGAGATGATGAACAGGATAAGAGCAAAAAGCTAAAAATAAGTAGTAAAAATATTCTTTAATTTTATTGTGATACTTAGGGTTTTTAAAGGCAAATTTTGTGGACAAAAAATAGTTACACGTATTACCAATAAATAAGCCAATGATTTCAGAGAGTTTGTAATCGAGATGAAAAAGATAAACTAAAGATAATAAACTAAAAGTATCTAAGAGAAAACAAAGTGCACAAATAAAAAAATAAGAAATAAATACTTTGTTGTTTTTAATCATCTAAAAATTCAAAAACATTATCCCAATCTTCTGGTGGTGGTTTTTGTAGATATTGATGGCATCGTTGTAATAAAAGTTTAGAAGCTTCATCTTTGGGTCGGCAAGAAGTTTTAATTTGTTCTAAAATCTCTATAGATTGTTTAAAATCTTTATTTTCATATAAATCAAATGCTTTTTCATAGATTTTAATAAACTCATTAATAGCATCCGATGATTTATTTTGAAGTGAAATTAGCTCATAGACCCTTACTGGTATTCTTTTTCCTTTTACCCTAACAACATCAATCATACGACATCTCATATCATTTTTAACTAATTGATAAGTAGTTTCAGAGATTAAAATATCTGTTTTATAGACTTTATTTAGATTTTCAAGCCGTGAACCAAGGTTTACGTTATCTCCAATGACGGTGTAATCAAATCGAGTTTTAGAGCCCATATTACCAACAATCATTGGTCCAGTATTAATACCGATTCTGACTGTAAAAAGTGGAAAACCTGCAATTTTCCATTTAGGCCAAAGCTCTTCTTTTAAAATACGCTGATTATCAAGAGCAGATCTACAGGCTAAAACAGCATGGCTTTGATTATTGATTGGAGCACCAAAAACAGCCATGATGGCATCTCCTTCATATTTATCTAACATACCTTTATTCTGAATGATAATATTATCAGTCATAGCAGTAAGATAGTCATTTAGGAGGGTAACTAATCTTTCAATTTCTAATCTTTCTGAGATATTTGTAAAGTTGGCAATATCTGAAAAGAAAACGGTTAATTCTTTTCGTTCTCCACCTAGTTTTAATCTACTAGTATCCTTTAAAATTTCATTTACAACCGAGGCTGTTACATAGTGAGAAAAGGCATTTTTAATTTCTGCTTTTTCGGCTCTTTCTTGAAAATATTTGACGGTATTAAATAATAGCCAAAAAGTTAAAGTAGCTAAAATAGCAATAAGTAAAGAAGACTGAACTTGAAATGATGTATATAAAAAATAATCAAGAGGTAATATAATTATTGGTAGTATTATTTGATAAAAAGTAAAAATAACAGGGGTTGACTTTAGGGCAAAAAGAATGGAGATAAAAAGGGCTAAAATTAATATTATATGAAACATTACTCTGTTATTATAAGAAATAGAATGGTTATGTAAAATGTTACCTAAAATCGTAGCTGTTATAAGCCCCTCTGGTAATATGAGATTCATTTGTGTTTGCATTAAATTTGATGATAGGTCGTTAGCATCAATGATAAATACAATTTTACCTTTAAGTTTTTCTTTTGCAATTTTGTTTTCTTGTATGTCTACAAATGAAAATACTTTAAAAGGTAAGCGAGAAAACTTAGAGTTATTTTTGTTTATATTAATAAGGTCTACTGGGATTGCATTATTTTCATCGAGCTGAATAGAATGAGTTTTATTAGTTTTAGTAAAACTTAGTATATTTTGATGAATAAGTGGTTTATATTTTAAATGTTCTAAGATTGAAACAATCATAGATTGGTGGGTCTTGTTTTTTGTAGAGGCAGAAAGTATTAAATTACGTAAACGTAAAAAATCATCTTTTTTATAATCAATGAAGCCTAAACCTTTGGATGCCCTTTTAATCATAGGAATCGGTGGAGCGAGTTGAAGCTTGTTTTCTCCTTTATGATTAATAAATCTTCGGAGGTAATTTCTTGTAATGACATTTTTAGCATCTATAAAAACACTAGCTAAAATTTCATCTTGTTTTGGATCAATAGAAGAGGGTGATTGGATATAATCATCTAAAATAATTAATTTAGATCCGTTTTTTTTAAGTTGATAGATGACTTTAGCTAAACGCCTTCGGTTCCAAGGGTATTTTTCGGGAATTTGAGAAAGCGACTCATCATCAATGGCAACAATAACTATTTCATCATACTTTTGATTTTGATTAGAGTTTCTAAGTGTTGTTTTATAGTCGCTCCAACTCCATGAAAGCTCGTTGATAAGGGGGATATTTGTAGCAAAAATAAGATAGACTATGATGCTTATTAATAAGAGTAGTTTATTTGAATTATTTTGCAAGAAATATCCTTTTATTAACAGCCCTTAGCAAATCCCCAAGTAAAAACACATTTTAAAAAACTTGGTTTAGGTTTTTCTTCAGGTTTAGGCCCAAGAGTTGGCTGGTTTGTTTGTGATTCAACACTTGTTGGTTGTTGCCCTTCAACTACAACAGGAGAAGGTTGAGGGTCAGCATTAATATCTATTGGTTTTTCGGGTGTAATTGGTAATGGTTTTTCATTTATAAGAACAGAAGGGTTTATAGGAGGAGATACAATTATTGGTTGATTTTCTGTTGGCATGATTGTTAATCTAGGGTCAATTACTTGTAAACCTATATTTGGTTTACGTCCAAAATCATCAGGGTTTTTACCAGGAGTAGCGATAGGAGGATTTGGATTTTTTGGAGAAGTCGGAAAAGGTTTTATATTACTTGAACCGGGGTCAATTTGAGGAGGTGCTTCAATGACTGCTTCAATTGGAAGACTTGGTACTCCCTCAGTTGGTAATTTAATAGGAGGAGTTGGAGGCATTACCTTACCTGAGGTTTCGCCTGATATTAGCTCAGGAGGAGGAACAAAAGCAGTTTCTAATTGTGCAGTTGGTATAAATCTGTAAGAGTTTCCGGTTTCTTCCATTAAGATTTCAAAATTATCAGTTTCTTGTAAAAGCTTATTTTGTACAAATGATTGTCGGGCTTGAACCGCTTCAAGTCTTTTTAAGGTATCAAACTTATGTTTAGTACCAACAGTATTTAAGTTTTGTCCATATCCTAAAAGAATACCATTGATTCGGTGTAGTTTGGAGATATGCATTTGTAGTTTATCTCTCATGAAATTTACTTTATCTGGATGAACATTTTCAGAGTTGATGTAATCTTTGTATCTTTTGATGGCTAAATGTAGACGCTTAGTTGCTATTGTTAATTTTTTAACTCCAAGAGAAAGTTTATGTACTCCCTTACTAAATCGAGGTTGTTTAGAGTTTGTGTTTTCTTCTGTAGGTTTAGTATTTGTTTTAGCATTTGTGATTGAAGCTGTTGTAGTCAAGCCTGAGCTAATATTGAGGTCTTGACCGTTATCAATTGGTAAACCATCAGGGGCAAAAGAAAAGTCTTCTTCGTTAAATTCAAGATTAAAGTCTTCATCAGAAAAACCTGTAATATCTGCAATTTTTTCGGGGTCTTCTATTTTTAAAGGGTTTGATTTATTTTCTTCAATGCTTGAAAAATAATGGGTACCATTTTCAATTAAATATGGTTTAGCTTTAAATAGAGAGTTAATAGACTCTTCTTTGAGTGGATTAAAACCAAATTGCTCGTCTGATGAAAAGTAACCATTAGGGTCTTGAATAGACTTGATTGTTGGGGACTTTAAAAGATAGCTATTTAACTTTTTTTTATATTGAAGAGCGTTTTCTTGGCTTTTTATGTACTCTTCATTATTTTTATGGTCTTCACTTTTTTTATAAAAATGAACATAGTCATAGTTGAGACCTCTTAATTCAAGATACTCAAGGTTTGAGCTTTTAGTACTAGAATCTATATGAGGTGACTCACAAAAAGTATAAGTACCAATAGTAATGAGAGTGCTAACGAAACCCGTCAAAATAGAAAGTTTAAATAAATTTTTCATAAAATTAACCTTTTAAAAATAATTACTCATTATAAGTATCAATTACATTAGTAGATATTGTCAAGGTATAAGAAAAAATAATGTAACCAGAAACATAATTTATGGAGCAGCTTTGTGAGAAATAAGTAAAGGGATTATCCTTGTGGTCCATTCATCTTTAATTTGTTGATTTGGTATTGAACTTTGAGAAATTTGTAAAATATTTTGATACTCACTAACTTTTAGTTTACCTTCAACTTTTAATCCTTCAACAAAATCTACGTGATCGTTTTCCATACCATTTAAAATAGCAGCTCTAGCTGAAAAAGCATCAATATAATAATCTTCGTATTGGGTATAATAGTTTTTAGGAACAATGATATTTGTAGAAGGTTTAGGATAAACTCCAACCTCTGCTATAAATAAAATACTATCTCCTCCATCTCCAATTGATTTAGAAAAGATATGGCAAACTTTTTGACCTGTTAAGCCAATACCTGATGTATCAACATATGCTTGAAATGATATCCCATCAGCTATAGTCCCTGTATGAGGGCCAGATGAAAAGTCTCCTTTTCTTAAATTGTCTATAATCAGTTCGATTCCAGAAAGTGAAGCATGAGATAAAATCAACGAATCATAAGCTTTTTTAACTTGAAATGTTTGATTTCTTGAGCGTTGCATCATAATAAAACCAAGTGGCATGATAATAGTTATTACAACTAAAACAATAACTATGGCATTTCCTTTAGATTTATACATTGAGTAACCTAACTGCCCCGACAAGTTGAAAGCTATTGGTACCAATTCTAAACTGTAAACTAGAGGCACTTTTTATATCATAGGTAAAAATTAGAGAGTCAATAAATTTTCCATAGACTTTTTTATCTGGAATAAGTGTACCTTCTGGTAATTTAATTTCAAAGCTTTTAACCTCTTTGCTTGTTTGGTCAAGATAAATTGTTTTAATTTTGTTAAACCTATCTTTGTATACTATATATCTTGAAGATACAATGCTCTGATTGCTAGTTAGTTTAGGGTGGATTAAATCTCTTGAGTCTCTTAACTCTCTTTGAATTTTTAATAATACTAATCTGGATTGAAAAATATTTTGGTTGTATTTCTCAGATACTTTATTATGGTTAATAGTTGAAAACAACATTTTATAGACCATAGCAAACATTATTACAGAAACAGATGATGCAATAAGAAGCTCTATCATTGTAAATGCTTTATTTTTTATGATAAATAGCTTGGGGTAATTATGTTTCATATTAAAATTAAACACGTTTAGAGAGGTATCCATTGAGTTGATATTGTAGTTGGTTGCCTTTATTAATCCATTGAATCGTAACCTGAATTAATTTACTGTCTACAGAGTTATTAACTTTTTCAACTTCTATTTTGTATTGATAGTCCATAGATTGTAGTTGTTTATATAGATTTGGGAGTTCTTCTTTTTCTATAGCATATATTTTATCATCTAAGGCTTCAAATTGATTAAATATTCCTGAATTAGAGTTGTTATCCTGATATATTTTAGAAAAGTCACTATCATCAATTAAGTCATAAGGAAGAGATTTACTTTTTTCCATGACAAGTTGCGCTAATGAAATAGCCATTAAAAGATCAGCACTTTTTCGTAGATTACCAGAAGAACTTGTAGATAATAAAATGAGTGAACCAAAAGCAATGCCAAGAATCACTAGAGCTATCATAACTTCAACTAATTGAAAAGCTGACTGTTTAGATTTTAATTTAAAATTTATAATCATAACATCGACCGTTTTAACCCTTGTTGGAAATCATTATTTTTAAGATTTTGCCCAATTAGCTCTTTAATTATATCGTAATATTTTTGTGCTTCATTGTCTTTGTTTTGAATAAGATACATTTGTCCAATTGCTACTAGAGTTTTAATGTGATTTGGTTTTAATTTAAGAGCTATGTCTAAATGTTTTTTAGCTATTTTCATTTGCTTAAATCTGTACATAGATAGTACACCAATTCTGTGATAAATTTTGGCATCTCGAGTATTTTTTTTTGCTAATTTGATTAATAGATCGAAAGCTTTTTTGTTTTTATTTTGTAAAATATAACATTCTGATAATAAAAAAAGAGCTTTTTTGGAATATTTATCAGATTTAATGTAGTTATTTAAGTCATTGATTGCTTGATTGATTTGCTTTTGGTTAATAAATCTTTCCGCTTGCATTAAAAGTTTAATTGAGTCAGAGTTTTTAGCTTTCTTTTGAGAAAAGGGGTTTAAAGAATAACTTTTTTGATCAATAACTTTTAATTTAAAAAGTGTTATACAAGAAAAAAGAACTACGACTGAAGATGAGAGAGCAGCAATTTGCCAAATTGGAGTTTTTTTCTTAATTTTTTGTTTTTCATGGATAACTTTTGATTTGGCTGTATTTTGTTGTTTTTTAGCTTGATCTTCAATATGTTTAATTTTATTAGCTTGAGCTTTATTAGAAAGTTCTTTAATCATTTCATTTTTTAATAGATCAAAGTCTACAGCTAATCGAGAACATATTGTTTGTAAGAGTTTATCAAACTCAGTGCTTTCATTTTTTAAAGAGTTTTTTATTAAAATTTTAGCAAATTTTAAATCAGCAATTTGAGAGCTTAAATCAAATATTTTATCTTTGATTTCATTATCCCATTCATTTTCTAGCATCTCTAAAAGTAGTTCAGGCTTATTTTCAAAATCTAAACTTTTAATGCAGTAAAGAGCTGTTGCTCTCATCCAAGCTTTGTTAGATTTTGATAATTTAGTAATCTCTTGGATTCCTTTTTCTGGGTTTGATTGAAAAATAAGTTTAATCGCGTTTCCACGAACTCTATTATCTTCATGACTTAAAAGATGGTTGACCATAGAAGCTGAGTAGTCAACTCCTATAAAATCTAAAGATTCAACAGCATTAGCTACAACTCTAGCATCACTATGATGTAAATATTTTTGAATAATTGTAATTTCTTTTTCTGTGCCAAATATACCGAGTGCTTGGATTAAAACAGGAATCAAATCAGGAGTTTTACAATTTGATAAATTGCTTTTGATAAGTTTTGTTATAGAATCTTTTTCTTCATGGGCTTTTATATCTCTAAAGATTCTGTTTAGTAGCTCCATTTTTAAAAGATCGTTGTCAGAAGATAGTACTCTTTGGTAGACCTCTTTTCTTTTTTCTTCACTTTGATTTAGTAGTTTATCAACGAGGGCTTTGACATCACTTGTTTTATTGTTAGATTTTTTTTTAGAGTTTGCTTGTAGCCTACTATATGCTTTTCTAGCAAGGTATTTTAGCTCGGGGTCGGGCTCTTTTAAAACCATTTCGTACACCAATTTTTCAACCTCAAAACCCTTAAACTTTTGAATTAATTGGATAAGAGCAGACCGTCTTTGGTCTACATTATCTGACTTAAGTTCAGTCAATAGTTTTGTTGGTATGTTAGTTGAATTGGACAATATGGTTCCGTTGATTGGAAGTTTAGAAAAAGGTTGATGGCTCAAATTATACAATAAAGATTGAATAAGGTCACTTGAATGAAAGTTATATTTAATTTGTAGCATTAAATGAATGAAAATAGTTGATTTTTAATCAATAATAGGATAAATAAAGACTAATTATATAAATATTATGTGTTTATTTAATTAATTTATATACTCAAACAAAAAAACTTTCTAATAAGTGAGGATACATGAAAACAGCAGTAGATTTTTTAAAAGAAGTTGGAGAAGTTCAAGAGATATTAATTGGACTAAATAAACAAACAGACTCTTTTTTTGAACTAGTAGAAGGTAAAAAATTAACAAATGAAAAAAAAGAGCAACTTGATTATATTGACTCTTTTTTAGATCAAATTTCTTTAGAAAAAACAAATGAAACACGTTTAGCTTTAATTACTCGTTTGGTTTCTTTAAGAGATGATTCATTAATTCAGGTACTTAAAAAAGCTAATAAGTCTGAGGCTGAAATTAAACTAGCTAGAGAAACAGCTTATACTTGGGTGAGTAAATTTTACGAGAGTAAAAATGCCGAGTTTTTATCTATTATTGGTGAACAAGAACTTCTCTCAAATTTTTATCGAACAGCTTTGAATGGAATGCATAAAATCGGTTTAAAAATGACTGATTGGCAGCCAGATTGGACACGTACAATTATTGATGGAGTAAATCAAAAATTAAGCGATCAATTTGATGGAGATTCTAAAAAAGTTGTTAATTATTTGAATGAAAAAGGCTTAATAGATAAAGGTCATCATGGCAACTTAGGAGATAGATCATATTCTGTTTTAGTTAAAGATGGCGAAGACTGGAAATCAAAAGCATATGTTGAGGTTTTTCCTACTCATGTTGGTGCTGTTGTAAAAGAAATTAATATTTTAAAAAATGATTTAGGAGATTGTTCTGACCCTGCTTTTCATGAAAAAGATGCTTGGATTAACTATTTAGGTGCACTAAGTATAGCTTTTAAAGAAAAAAACGTACATAACTTAATTAATAAATGGGCCGATGTAGACAGAAAATGGATGAAAATATCAAGTCCAATTCAGCCAGCTCATCCTTTAGAGTATTACGAAGACCATTATCGTCAAGCAGTAGCTTTAGAGTGGGATGTTCGTATTTCAAATCCTGAACATTCAACAAAAGGCTTTAGAAAAAGAAAACTAGAACAAATGGCTGAAAAGTTTTACTTATCTTTCGGTTTAGATAATAAAGTCTTTGAAGAGACAGTAGATTTTTCTATATCTAAATTAGATTCTGTACAACTACATATTGGTAGAATCGGTTTGTTTTATGCAGCTGATTACTGTGGTTTACCATCAGCCCAGGTTGTCCCTAATGATGAGTTGGTTTCAAAAGAAATGGGTAAAAAGATTTTTGCTTTTCCTGATAATATTTTACAAACCCTTAGAAGCCGTCCTTTTATTAGACTTGGTAGAGAGGTATACGGTTTAGATTTTTTAAAAAAACAAAGAGAGATTACTTTTAAAAATAAAGCTTTATGGTTTCAAATTTATGATATTACAACAATTGGTCATGAGTATGGACATATCTTATGGACAAACGAAGACACCGAAGCTGTTATGAATAAAAGTGGACAGTACAAAAATGTTGAAGAGTGGAAAGCAACAACTGGTGGTCTTGTATCTTTTTTTATGGATACAGAAGGTGAATCTAAAGATAAAGATTTATGTGAGCATATTTTAGGAGATGTAGTAAAAAGAAGCATCGGACTAATAGCATGGAAAGAAACACCAGAGGTTTTACCTTATTATATGGAGTCATTAATCCACTTAAAAGGTTTACATGATACTGGAGTTATTAACTTTGATGTAGACTCTCAAAAATTAACAATTGATTTATCTCAAAATAAATTTGAAGCAATTAAACAATGGTATTTTGATACATATAAGAAACTTGTAGTAGACTTTTATTTACCAAAAAATGATCCACAAACATTTTTAGATAATTATGTTATCAAAGAAGGTAAGTTTTATGAGTCTAAAGATGAGACTTTAAGAGCAATGTCTGTTTGGTACTGGGATCTTTACAAAAAATATGGTAGAGAAGTAGATACTAGTGATAATAGAGATAATTATTTACCATTTGATGAATGACGTGTAGGCGCTGAGCTAATAAAAGTCAACTTTGCTTGGCTTTTATTTCTTATGACCCCTAGTCCCCTTTTATTTAAGAAACTGATCTAGTAAGTTATGAGACTGGAGAGAACTTTCACTTAAATTAGAGGCATTTAATCTGTGTTGAACTATTTTATGAAAGACAAACTTTAAGTCATCTATATTTGCTTGTTTTCGGTTGTATAAAAAAGCTCTGGCTTTAATAGCTTGAACTAGTGAGATGCTAACCCTTGGTGAAAGTGCTGTAAAATGATTGTCTTTTAATCGAGTAAATGAAACGATTTGAGCAATTAAGTTTTTTATTTTACTATCAACTTCAATGAGGCTTGATAGTCTTTGAATATTTAAAAGCTCACTTACCGATAAAAAATCTTTATTTAACTTTGGTGGTTCATCATGATTTGTGAGTGACATGATTTCTATTTCTTCTTCAATTGTTGGGTACGGAGGAGAAAAGGAAAACATAAAACGATCTAACTCTGCTTTTGAGAGTTTAATTTCTTCGTTGCTTGGGTTAATAGTTGAGATAACTAAAAAAGGTCGATCTAAATATAACAATTGCTCATCAACAATACTAAGTCGTTCTTGCATTGCAGTTAATAAATCTCTACGAAAAGTGCTGTTGAGTTTATCTAACTCATCAATAGTTACTAAATTAAAACCAATGAAATTACTTTCTAAATGTATGGTGTGGCTTTCAAGCAGAACCGCTTGGCTTAAGGCTGAAATTGCACGTGATTTACCAATGCCTGGTTCTCCAATAACTAAAAGGTGTCCATTAGATATTAAAGTAATAATTAAAAGCTCTATAAACTCGCTTTGGCCAATAATAACGCTTTGAATTTTTTGTTGTAATCGTTTTAAATGTCCACTCCATTTATTTAGCTCATTTATTTTGAGCGTAGGAGAGCGATATTTAATTTTAAATTTAGACTTTTTGTTCAGTTTAGAGAGGTCGAATACTTCCATTATGGTCTTAGAGTTTTACTAAGTCCGAGTAAAAAATTTCTTAAAAACTGATCGCCACATACTTTATAATGTTTATGGTCTTTTTTTCTAAAGAGGGCACTTAACTCAGATTTTCCTACTTTAAAGTCAACCAGTTTTAAACAAGCTAAAATATCTGCATCTTTAAAAGTTAGAGCAATTTTAATTTTACGTAAAATAATATTATTATTTAAAGTGGTAGATGATTTGGGGATAACTTTTGACTCGGGTAGTCCTCTTTTTAAAATGATTAAACCATCTAAAAAGTGATTTAAAATCTCATTGCTGCAAAGTTCAAAATTTTCGTCATCTTCTCTTTTAACAATTCTAGAAAATAAAGAATGCTCTATTGTTTTATTTGATAAAGTAAAAATTTTTAGAGTAGATAAGTCGTTTAAATCAAAAATGTAAACGAGTCGTCTAAGAATATCATTGTTAATCATATGTTTGCCAAATTTATAGACCCATTTAAAGCTATATTTACTACAGTGAGTTAAAACTTAAATTTTTGGGTGTAAAGTGAATAATAAATCTATTCAATTATAGAATAATTTAATTAAGAAGTATATACTTTGCAAATTAACAAACGAATCAAACAAAAAAGATATAAATGGAGAATATTATGGCCGGTGGTGGTTTTGGAAGAGCGAGAAAAAAAACTAGAGATAGAGAAGTTGAAAACTCAGTAGATAATTTAGATGATAATCAAAATGAGGATAACTCAGATAGCGATCAATTATCTCAAACAGATGTAGATTTAAAGCTTGAAAAAGGCAATTTAAACTTTGAAGAATGTGCTCTTAATCAAATAGAGTTTAAAGGTGTGGAGTTAATTGGAGCAAACTTTTGTAATTGCAGTATGAACGAAGTTTTATTTGAAGATACTGATCTTTCAAATGCCAATTTCTCAGAATCTTCTATGACAAAAGTAATATTTAGAGATGTAGAGTTACAAAAAGCAAGTTTTAGTGACTCAGATCAAAATCGTGTTGAGTTTAGTGATGTTTCTTTAAAATCAACAGACTTTACGGAGAGTAGTTTTAAATCATGTGTTTTTAACGATGTTGATTTAAAGCAATCAAAATTTATTAGTACAGACTGTGATGATTTGAAATTTACTGATTGTGATTTAGCAAAAACTGATTTTTCAGATGCTGCTTTAAAAAATATTAACTTTTCAGATGTTGCTTTTTCTAAGACTTCTTTTGTAGATGCAGATATTTCTAATATGAGTATAGAAAATTCAGAGGGTGCATTAGTAACTGACGATGGTGAAGTTGATTGCGAAGATTTTTCAGAGTAATTTAAAGAGGCAACATGACTAATAAAATTTTATCAGAAGAGAGCCTAACTTTACAGGCTCCACAACATATAAAATCACAAACAAATTTAAGTTTAGATGAGTATAAAGAAAGATATAAAGAGTCAATCAAAGACCCTGAAAAATTTTGGGATGATTTAGCAAAAAAAGAGCTAGATTGGTTTGAAGATTATACTCAAGTTAGAGAGTGGACTTACCCTAATTATCAATGGTTTTTAGGTGGAAAACTCAACATTACTTATAATTGTTTAGATAGACATGTTAATAATGGTAAAAGAAATCAAGTTGCCTATATTTATGTGGATGAAAACTCTTGCGAGGTCAAAATTACCTATGGAGAGTTACTTGAAAAAGTAAATAAAATAGCTAATGGTTTAAAATCTCTTGGAGTCAAAAAAGGTGATACTGTCACTATTTATATGGCGATGACTATAGAGCAAATAGCGTCTATTTTGGCCTGCGCCAGAATAGGAGCCATACACTCTGTTGTTTTTGGTGGTTTTAGTGCTCAGGCTTTGCGGCTTCGCATAGAAGATGCAAAATCAGAAATTGTTATTTGTTCTTCTTATACCCAAAGAAAGGGTAAAAAAGCAGAGCTAAAATCAATTGTTAACGAAGCTACAAAAGACTTAGATTTAGTTAGAAAAATTATCGTTGATTCAAGAGATGAAAATTTTGAACTTTTTGAAAGAGAAGTAGATTTACAAGATTTGATGTCAAAGCAGTCTTCTATTTGTAAGCCAGAAGTCATGGATAGTGAAGACCCATTATTTATTTTGTATACCTCTGGTACAACGGGTAAACCAAAAGGTGTAATGCATACTACAGCTGGTTATAATCTGTATACACATTATACAACAAAAATGACCTTTGATATTAAAGGGGACGAGGTGTTTTGGTGTACAGCAGACCCAGGTTGGATAACAGGTCATAGTTATATTATTTATGGGCCTTTATCAAACGGTATTACATCTGTTATTGCCGAAGGTTCACCAGTATATCCAGCTCCAGATAGGTTTTGGAGCATCATTGAAAAGTATCGAGTAAATATATTTTATACGGCTCCAACAGCTGTACGAATGTTTATGAAACTTGGTAAAGAATGGCCTAAAAAACATGATTTAAGCTCATTAAAGATACTGGGGTCAGTTGGCGAACCAATCAATCCAGAAGCTTGGATATGGTATCACAAACATATTGGTTTAGAAAACTGTGCTATTGTTGATACTTGGTGGCAAACAGAAACAGGTGGACACATGATTTCAACCTACCCTAGTTTTGATACAAAACCAGGTCGAGCAGGTTTACCTATGCTTGGCATTGAAGTTGATGTTATCGATAAAGAAGGCAACAGCACAAAAGTAAACGAGGTTGGTTTTTTAGTTATTAAACAACCGTGGCCATCAGCTTTACGTACTTGTTGGGGAGAGCCTAAAAGATATGAAAAATACTGGACTGAAATCGAAGGCTTTTATTTTGCTGGTGATTTAGCAACAAAAGATGATGATGGTTACATCATGATTTTAGGACGAGCAGATGATACTTTAAGTATTTCAGGCCATCGTATTGGTACAGCTGAGGTAGAAAGTGCACTTGTTGCTCATAAAGCAGTAGCAGAAGCAGCAGTTATTGGGCTTCCTCATGAGATTAAAGGTGAGTGTATTGCTGCGTTTTTAATACTGATGCAAGATGAGCTTACAAACGAGCAACAAAGTTTAAGTATCAAAGAAAAGGTAAGGACAGAGCTTGGTAGTTTAGCTGTTCCTGATGAAATTCATTTTGTTGAGACTTTACCAAAAACTCGGAGTGGTAAAATTATGAGAAGGGTATTAAAGGCCAATAGATTAGGGCAAGACCCTGGAGATACTTCTACTTTAGAAGATTAAAAACTACCAAATGACTGATTTAATAAAGCTAGATTTTTTTCAAAAAGGCTTAGATTGTTTTAATAAGAAACAGTTTTTTGAAGCCCATGAAGAGTGGGAACAAATCTGGTTAAAATGTACATTTTTAGATGAGAAGCTTTTTTTTCAGAGTTTGATTTTGTTAGCAGGAGTAGGGGTTCACCTTCAAAAAAATCGTTTGCCTGCTGCAAATAGGCTCATTGTTTTAGGTAAAAAAAAGTTATTGTTGATAAGTAATAATGTATTTTCAATGTATGCACATAAATTAAATATTTTATTTGAGGCTATTTCTGAAAGTTTTACAAAAGATAATTTTAAAATTTTATTTACCCCCTTTTTAGTAGATTACAGCATTTAAAATATTTTCATTATTTACTTAAATCGGAGATGGGTCTTTAGCCCCATTATAAAAGTTTTGTATTTATGGATTCAGAGACTTTTTTGTTATACTAAAATAGGTGTAGCAATTTTTGTGAAAAGGCTGTGATGATGGATAATAAGTTAAAAAAACTACCAATAGGTATTCAAACATTTGAGAAATTAATTGAAGAATATATAAATTATATGTTTTGATTTTGGTTTTACTTTTATATCTTTTGAAAATCTCTACCACTAGGTGATTGAAAAAACTCAAGATCAAAAAATTGTGAGCTTGCAAAAATATGATCAAAAATATTTGATTGAATTTCTTCGTATTCTACCCAAGCTGTTGTATTTGCAAAAAAGTATAATTGTATTGGTATTCCATGTTCAGATGGTGACTTTTGTCTGACAATTAAGGTCATGTTTTTATTTATTTGAGGATGGTTTTTTAAATATGTCAGTAAATAATATCTAAATAAACCTATATTTGTTTGTTGTCTACCATTTAAAGGATTTTTATTGCTTACTTTAGTTTTTAAATTAGATTCGTTAATTTCTTTTTCTTTATCTAAAATATAGTCAGATAAATAATCAATTTTAAGTAGTTTTTCTTTTAAATTTTCATCTAAAATTTTAATAGATTGTAAATCAATGTTGATGGAGCGACATATACGTCTTGAGCCACATTGTGACATTCCTCGCCAGTTTTTAAAGGATTCATCTAAAAATTTATGAGTTGGGATAGACGTGATTGTTTTATCCCAGTTTTGTACCATGACACTATGTAGGTTTAAATCAATTACATCACCATCAGCACTAAACTTTGGCATTTCTATCCAATCACCTATTTGTATAAGTTGGTTGGCATTGATTTGAACACTAGCAACTAAGCTTAATATAGTATCTTTAAAAATTAATAATAAAACGGCTGTCATTGCCCCTAAACTACTAAAAAAGTATAGAGGTGATTTATTTAAAATAGCTGATAAAATAAAAATAAATCCAAAACAAAAGACTAAAATTTTAACAACTTGCAAGTATCCTTTAATTGATTTAGTTTTTGATTTTTCGTATGTATTATATATGTCTAAAGAAGTGTCTAATAAATCATCAATCACCCAAATAAATAAATAGACAATATATGCACTACTAATGCTTTGAATAATAAGGGTGTATGATGGTTGAAACTTTGCATAATGATAAACTAATAATGCTGGAGCAATTTTAGATAAATTATGAAAAGGTTTATGTTTTAAAAAAGCATCGCCCCAAGAAAAACCTCTTTTTTTTATAATATATTCAATAAATTTTAAAATGTAATTTTTAGCAATTAGGTTGAGTAAGATACAAAGAACTAACAAAGTTATTAAAGAAGCAAAACCTTGAGTTTTTAATAAAGGTAAAATGTGTTGATTGAAAAAATTTTCTATTTGATTCATTGTAATGTCCTGAAGTTTAAAATTTATCTTGGAGATGGGAATTCATTCCCATAGTATTTGTTAATCTTCATTAAACTTATTTTATTGGAATAAATTCCAATCTCCGAATTTTTATAGTTTTCTTTTTTAATCATCGTCTTTGAAAAGAAGAGTACTTATGCTTTCAAGAAAGAAGAGAAAAAATATTAAAGATAAGAAGGTCTTAAATATTCTTTGTAAGTATGATTATAATTGGTTTTTTTTATGGCTTAATTTGCTAAGAAAAATAGTAATCAAGCTTTTATTATTATATAATGTCGTCTAAATTATTAAAAATTATCTATATACAATAAACCTTGGAGTTATAAATGAGTTCAAATTCATTTTTTAATCAAATGAATCAAGCATACCTTGAAGAAATGTATGAAAAATATACACAAGACCCAGAAAGTATTGACGCATCTTTAAAATTCTTTTTCTTAGGGTTTGACTCAGCAAGAGAAGAAATTTTAGTTGATAAATCTACTGGCGAAGTCACAAAAAATATGATGCCTTTAGAGTTTTTTCATGAAAAAAGTTATCATCAAGATACTTACCGTGCAAAAGCTTCTGTTCAAGAGACTGCTTTTCAATTAATAGCAGCTTATCGTGAGCATGGTCACTTAGAGGCAGATATTAACCCTTTAGTTCTTCCAGAAAAAACTAAGTTTTTAGATTTAAAATCTCATGGTTTATCTGATAATGATTTAAATGTTGAGGTATCAACAGCAGATTTACCTCTTTCTGATAAATTGCCTCTTAAAGATTTAATTGAGGCTTTGAAACTAATTTATTGCAAAGGTGTAGCTGTAGAATATGTTGGTGTTATCCAAGAGGTAGAAGAGTTTAACTGGGTCAAAGAAAAATTTGAGCATAATAATTCTGATTTAAAAATAGATACTTTTGAGAGAGAGTGGATTTATAAAAATATTTATAAAGCTGCAGCTTTTGAGCAATTTTTACATAAAAAATTTGTAGGTCAAAAGCGTTTTTCATTAGAGGGTTTAGATGCAATGATACCTGCATTGCATGCTTTAGTGGACGAAGTTGCAAAGCTTGGTGGAACAGAAGTTGTTTTAGGAATGGCTCATAGAGGGAGATTAAATGTATTAGCAAACCTTTTACATAAGCCGTACTCCTCTATCATTTCTGAATTTTTGGGACATCATAACATCAAAGCAAAGGGTGATGGAGATGTTAAGTATCATCTAGGTTATGCGCAAGATGTTGAAACTTTAGATGGTAAAAAAATATCTGTAATGTTAAATCCAAACCCTAGTCATTTAGAGCTTGTAAACCCTGTTATTCAAGGTAGAGTCTACTCAAGACAAAAAGTAAGCGGAGATATCAACAAAGAAAAAATAATCTCTGTTGTTATTCATGGTGATGCGGCTGTTTCTGGTCAGGGCATTAACATGGAGATGTTGCAACTATCCCAATTAAAGGGATATTGTGTTGGTGGTACAGTCCATATTATTGCTGATAATCAAATTGGTTTTACTGCTTTTGCAAGAGAGTCTCGTTCAACTAGGTACCCATCAGATTTATTTAAAATGATTCATTGTCCAATTTTTCATGCAAATGCTGATGACCCCGAAGCTTGCGTTAGAGCTGTCAGAATGGCAGTTCAATACCGAATCAAATTTAAAAAAGATGTTGTTGTACATTTACTTGGTTACAGAAGATATGGACACAATGAAGGAGACGAACCAAGTTTTACTCAGCCTTTGATGTATAAAGATATTAAAGCTCATACGACTCCACAAAGATTATATAAAAAATACCTTTTAGATAATAATTTAATAAATGAAAATGTTATAAAATCTATTGAAGATATTATAGATAATCAGTTAGAAAATGATTATGATAGAGTTAAAAAGAATGAAGTAATCATAGCTGAAACCAAAACAGATGATGTTTGGCAAGACTACGTTGAAGAAGACAAAGTAAAAAGAGTAACGGGTGTTAATTTAGATACCTTAAGACAAATTACCAATCTTGTATCAAAGCATCCAACTGATTTTGCAGCTAATAAAAAAATTACAAAATTTTTGGCTCAACGAGTACAAATGTTTGAAGAAGATCGTATTGATTGGTCTTTTGCTGAGACTTTAGCTTTTGGCTCACTATTAGTACAAAACCATAATGTAAGATTAAGTGGACAAGATTCAAGACGTGGTACTTTTACTCAAAGACACCTTGTAGTTTATGACTCAAAAACAGGTGAAGAGTATATCCCTATAAATCATTTATCAGATGATCAAAATACTATTTGTGTTTTTAATAGTATGCTTTCTGAGCTAGCTGTTCTTGGTTTTGAGTATGGTTTTTCTCTTGGTAATCCAAACTCTTTAAATATTTGGGAAGCTCAATTTGGTGATTTTGTAAACGGTGCTCAAGCAATGATAGATCAATTTATCGTGAGTGCTGAATCTAAATGGAAAAAACAATCTGGTATTGTTATGATGTTACCTCACGGATATGAAGGACAAGGGCCTGAGCATTCAAGTGCTCGTCTTGAGAGATTTTTACAGCAATGTGCTGATTATAATATGAGAGTTTGTAATACAACAACTCCAGCTAATTATTTTCATGTATTAAGACGTCAAGTTGAGAAGTTAGATCGTAAACCGTTAATATTAATGACTCCAAAAGTTTTACTAAGATTAAAAGCTTGTGTGTCTAAAAAAGAAGATTTTTCAGAAGATAAAGTATTTTTAAAAGTAATTGCTGGTGAGCAAGGTCAGTTAAAAAATCCAAAAACTTTAACTAGATTATTATTTTGTTCTGGTAAATTATATTACGAGTTAAATGATTATTTAATCAATGAAAAAATAGAAAATATTGAACTTGTTAGACTTGAGCAATTATATCCATTTCCATATAAAACGATCAGAAAAATAGTCGATTCATGTCCATCTTTAAAAGAAGTCTATTGGGTACAAGAAGAAAGAAAAAATATGGGTGCTTGGACTTACATCGAGCCAAGATTTGCCGACCTTTTAGAGGGAACAAGTTTTAAAGTAAAATATGTTGGTCGTGGAGAAGGTTCTAGTCCATGTACAGGTTTTGCTAAGGTGCATAAAGAGCAACAAGCAGAGTTAATCAAAAAAGCTTTTACAGTAGCTTAAATAAAGTAAATTATAAAAATAATTAATCAAAAACAAATTGAGGAGTTTTTGTGAATATAATATTACCAAGTCCTGGTGAATCAGTAACAGAAGCTGAAATTGCTGAGTGGCACAAAAAAGATGGCGAATTTGTAGAAAAAGATGAGGTTGTTTTAGAGGTTGAGACTGATAAAGCAGCATTAGAAATAGTAGCAGATTGTTCAGGAGTTTTAAAAATCATTGAAGAAGAAGGAGCTGTTGTAGCTGTTGGTACTTTACTTGGTACTATAACAGAAGGTGAAGCTTCAAATACTCCTGTAAAGTTTCAAGAAGTTTCTACAACTCAAGAAGAAGTAATAGCTGATGAGCGTTTTAATGACTTTGAAAGTCCAGCTGTTGCAGTGCTTGCACAAACTCATGGAGTTGATGTTAAGAGTGTAAGTGGTACTGGTAAAGATGGTAGAGTTACTAAACAAGATATACAAAAATTTATAGATAATAAACCTGTACAAGTTGCTCCAGTAAGTACTCCAAAGATTGAAAAAGAAATTGAATCAGTCTTTGAAGAGGTTAATTTTAGATCAGAAACTCCTAAAAAAACTCCTAGAATCCGTAAAAAGATTGCTCAAAGATTAAAAGAAGTTCAAAATACAGCAGCTATTTTAACTACATTTAATGAAGTTGATGTGACTGAAATTATGGCTTTACGATCAAAATATAAAGATGAGTTCAAAGAAAAACATGGTGTAGGTTTAGGCTTTATGTCTTTATTTACAAAAGCATGTGTAGAGGCTTTAAAGCAGTTTCCTGATGTAAACTCTGAGTGGAGAGGCGATGAGATAGTCTATAAAAACTATAGTGATATTGGCATTGCTGTTGGTACAGATAAAGGTTTAGTTGTACCCGTTGTTAAAAATGCTCAAACTATGAGTTTATCTTCTATCGAAAAAGAGATTCGACGATTAGCTTTAAAAGCAAGAGACGGTAAATTAGGCATTGATGATATGACTGGTGGTACTTTCACTATAACTAATGGTGGAGTTTTTGGCTCTATGCTTTCAACACCAATTTTAAACTCTCCTCAAACAGCTATTTTAGGTATGCATAATATTGTAAAACGAGCTATGGTTGTTAATGATGAAATTAAAGTTAGACCTGTTATGTATTTAGCACTATCATACGATCACCGAGTGATTGATGGCTCTGAGGCAGTACAGTTTTTAGTTTCTATTAAAAATAGTATCGAAGACCCAGCTAGATTATTATTGGAGTTATAAAATGTCAAATACATATGATTTAATTGTAATTGGTGGTGGCCCTGGTGGTTATGTGGCTAGTATTCGTGCAGCACAGTTGGGCATGAAAGTAGCTTGTGTTGAAGTTCGTAAGGAGCTTGGCGGTACATGTTTAAATGTGGGTTGTATTCCATCAAAAGCGCTTTTAGATTCTAGTGAATTTTTTCATCAAGCGACTCATAATTTTAAAAAGCATGGTATTGAGGGTAAGTTTGAACTTAACTTATCTCAAATGATGAAACGTAAAGATGATGAAGTAGCTACTTTAACCCAAGGTATAGCTGGTTTATTCAAAAAAAATAAAATTACTAGTTACAATGGTTTTGGTACTTTAAAAGGTAATAAAATCGTTGAAGTTAGTTTAGATGGTAAAAATACTGAGTTAAAAAGTGATAAAATTTTATTAGCTTTGGGCTCTGAGCCTATTTCAATTCCTGCTTTTCCGATTGATGAAAAACGTATTTTATCATCAACTGGTGCTCTTGCTCTTAAAGAGGTTCCAAAACATTTAGTTGTTGTTGGTGGTGGAGTGATTGGTCTTGAGCTGGGTAGTGTTTATAAAAGGCTTGGTGCAAAGGTAACTGTTGTTGAGTTTATGGATCAAATCTTAGCTGGAATGGATAAAGATGTTTCTAAGCTAATGTTAAAAACTTTAAAATCAGATGGTTTTGAATTTGCTTTAAAAAGTAAGGTTGAAGCTGTTGATTATAAAGGTGATGCATTAGTTGTTAAAACTTCAAAAGATGGGGTAGAAACTAATATTGATTGTGACTATTGTTTAGTTTCTATTGGCAGAAGACCACTAAGCAAAACATCTGGTATTACTGAGCTTTCTATAAATCTAACTGATAGAGGTTTTGTTGCTGTTGATGAAAACTTTGAAACAAATGTAAAAGGTATTTTTGCTATTGGAGATTTGATTGAGGGGCCAATGCTCGCCCATAAAGCCGAAGAAGATGGTGTTGTTTGCGTTGAGCGAATCAGTGGTTTAATGTCTAAAGTACATTATGACCGTATTCCTGGTGTTGTTTATACTCACCCAGAGGTTGCTACTGTTGGTTTAACCCAAGAGCAGGCAAAAGAAAAGGGTATTCAAGTTGCTGTTGGTAAGTTTCCGTTTTCGGCACTAGCTAGAGCAAAAGTAATGAATGAGTCGGTTGGTTTTTTCAAAGTAATTGCAGATAAAAATACAGATCAAATTTTAGGTGTTCATATTGTGGGGCCTCGTGCATCTGATTTAATTGCAGAAGCCGTATTAGCTTTAGAGTATAAAGCATCCTCAGAAGATATTGCTCGTACTTGTCATGCTCATCCAACACTTAGTGAAGGGATGAAAGAGGCCTGTCTTGCAGTGCTAAAAAGAACAATAAATATGTAATTTTAAGGTTTAGTAACTTTAAAAACTATTTTAAAGGGTTTTATAAATTGAGAGTTTATCGCTTTGGTAGACTCTTTTTTTATGCGGTCACATCTGATGGCATCTTTTGCTCTTCTTTATTTTTTTAGTCCTTCTTCACACCTATCTTTGCAGGCAAGACCATAAGATACTTCTATAGCACACTCATTACAAAGGCCTCTTTGGCATCTACTACAAATAGAAATGCTATCTTGTTGGTTATGGTAATAACATTTCACAAATTAATACTCCCAAAGTTTATATTTCTTCCAAGTTTTTTTTGCTCTTGGGATATTCTTTTTTTGTAGTTTAGATATCCATTTTTTTGCTTTTTTAAAATCTTTTTTGGTTCCTTCACCATAGATATACATGATCCCTAGATTATATTGAGCATCAGTTATACCTTGTTCAGCAGATTTTTTATACCAGTAAAATGCCTGTTTTAAGTTTTTTAAGATACCTTTCCCGCTATCATACATAGCACCAAGTATATACTGTGCTTTAGCATTCCCTTGTTTAGCTGATTTTTGAGACCAATGAAAACCTTTTTTATAATCTTGAGGGGTTCCGTAACCATTATTATACATAATTCCAAGGTATAGTTGTGCGGTACTATTCTTTTGTTGAGCAGATTTTTCATACCAATAAACAGCTTTTTTGTAATCTTTAACAAGAGTTTTTCCACTATCATATAAAGAACCAAGTATCAGTTGGGCATCTGCATTACCTTGTTTAGCAGACTTTTTATACCAGTAGAATGATTTTGTATAATTTTTAGATACTCCAAGACCATTGTAATACATTGTACCAAGTTTTAATTGAGGGCCTGCTTTATCTTTTTGAGCTAATTTTTCATACCAATAAAATGCCTTCTTATAGTCTATAGGAGCACCAGCTCCTGTATAATAGATACTAGCAAGTATGTCTTGTGCTTCTATATTTCCTTGTTTGGCAAAATTTTCTATCGCTTTTACTTTTTCGCTAACTACTGAAGATTTCTTTTTCACTAGGTTTAAATGAACAGATTTAGTTTCATTATATAGAAAGGTTTGCTTAATTGTTTGGTACTTATCTTTATAAAAGGTATGGGTTTTAGTTGATCCTTTTGGAGCTTCTAATATTATGTATCCAGTTTCTTGAGTATTTTTAACTTTGCTATTACCATCTTCTTTAATATATACCCAATTAGGTTTAATATTAACTTTTATTTGAACAGACCAAATAGATGTTATTGCTGTTAAAAGCAAAAGTACCGTAAGTAATGTTATCTTCATAATTAATCCTTTTTAAACCCCACCAAAATTCATAAATTCTTTTGGTTTGTAGGAGTTTTCTCCAAAGATGATGTTTTGTTTGTTTAGATCTTTGCTTTTTGGGGTTTCTTGTTCATAAATATTATGAAATCCAATAGGGGTATATAAATCTAAACCACTTATTTTTAGGGCTTCGTTGGCTCTATTGATGATTTCGTAGTTTCCGCATGAGCTGCAATCTTTACCAAGTAACCAACCTCCACGATCATCTTTTTGTAATAAAATATTTTGGCTATCTTCATAGTGTTTTGAGACAAAACGATAGTGGTTATAGTCATCTGAGTTCCAGACTTTTTCAAAACCGTTTTCTAAATTATCTACAACTCTATCGTGACAACAATATGACATGGTTCCATCGACCCAAGTACGGGTAAATAAATAGCCAACAAAACAGCCAGTTTGATTGTATTTGTTGTAGCTCCAATCATGATTAATAACCTCTTTTTTATCCATATTTTCAATTAATGTAGCTACTTGAAATGAGATATTATCTAAAAGTAATATATTATTATTTTTTAATTTTTTCTCAATAGTTGGTAATTGTTTTGATAGTCTAATTAATTGAAACTTTGTTAATAAAAGATGATTCGTTTGCTCGTTATGTTTATGTACTATTTGTAGTCTTAAGTGGTCTACTTTTAGCTCAATAGCTAAATCAACTAAATCCATGACTTCATGGGAGTTTACAGCAGAGATGGCATTGACTAATACAATGACAGGGTTTTGTAGCTGCCTTGAATCTCTATATTCTACTAGAAACTTCATTTGGTCTATAACCATATCAAAAGTAGATGGATTAGCCCCAGGATGTTGCATAATCCATGTACTACTTGAAGCAGAGTGGATACTCCAATAGATTTTGTTTAAACCTAGGTCAACCAACTGTTGAACTGTACGCTTTTTTAATAAAAGCCCATTAGTAAATAAGATTGTATAGATTTGACTTTGTCTAAGATAGGCAATCATATCTAAAATTTGTGGGTGCATTAAAGGCTCTCCACCACCAGTGAGTAAAACATCTTCATTTGATTTTAATTTTACTAAATCATCTATAAAATCTTTAAAGATATTAAAATCCAGCTCTTTTTCGCTCCATCCGTTTTCTGTCCAGGGTTTGTCATTGATTAAATCGGTATGATAACCACAAAAAGTACATTTAGTATTGCAACGTGAAGTAATATCAATATGAATACTTTGAGGACCTATAAAAGCGTGATCACAGGTTATACCGAGTAATCTTAAAAAATATAGATAGGTATTTTCATTAGGATTAGTATGCTTTTCAAAGTTATTAGGGCTTGTCTCAACGATATGTAAGATTTCAAGTAGTTTTGAATCTAAAAATGAAAAAGTTACATTTGAGAATTTTGCTTTTAATAAAGAAAGGTAAGACATGAAATCATCAATGAGATAGTTAGCATCTTTGACGTTAAAATTAGTACAAGGGATATTATAAATATCTTGTAGTATAGAGCCTAATTTAAAAAAGTTATATTGATTAATATAGAGTTTAAATGCTTGTTTTTTTAATGTATCTATAGAAGGGGTAGATAGYTGAAGGTCAGAAAATATTTTTTGATTGTTATGAGTATTAGTATCAGCAATATATAAATCAAAATGAGWCTCTAAATTTTGAAAGCTATTTTTAATTTTAATAGCTTGATCAAAATAAAGATGAAAAAACTGATTTAAAAAGCTAGAGTTATAACAACCATCAATAAGGTGTGAGATAAAGTTATTTTCTATTGAGCAAGGAAAGCTTTCAATTTGTAAATTACCATCAATATTTAAACCTAAAAATAAAGATTTAAGCTCTTGTATTTGAAATAAATTTAATTGAGGAGATAATTTAAAAAAAGCTGACCTATAATTGCGCTTTTTAACATTAATAAGTGTTTGAAAATCAATATTTTGGTGAGAAAAAACTTTTAAATTATTTAGATCATGAGAGTAATTAGGTAAAGCTCCAAATACAAAAATCTCTTTAAATGAAAGTAGTTGCTGTAGTTGCTTTTCTTGAATTAAATAATCAATTTGTTGGGAGGAGAATACAGCAAAAAGTTTTTTATTTGTAGAATCTTCAATTGCTTTAAAATCTATTTCAATATTGCATTCAATGTTGTTACTGTAAAATAATAAGTGGTTTCCTTTTATATTATTACAAAGGTCGTTATGTATATTGTCGAGTTGAATTAATGAAAATATAGGGGTAATTTCTTTATTAAAAATAGGGTCAACAATTGCTTTTTTTACATCATGAGCTAAGTTACTTTTATTTAATGTCCAAAATAAAGTTAATAAACTTGAAAGCTTAAAAAAAAGAGACTTATTTTTTCTAAGTGAGATGAGTTCGTCTAAAATAAATTTGAAATTATAAGTTTTATTATTTTTATTGACTAATAGTTCGAAAAAATTTGTTTTATCTATTATAAGTAAATTTTCATGATTAAATTGAGCCATAAAAAGCCTAAAACCTATCGTTTATTACACAAATGTTTGTGATATTGTATTGCAAATATATGGTAGGCTAATAGAGCTAAAGTATAGGGAAGTTTAAAAAAATAGTCTTTACATTTACAAATAAACCATTCAAACAACCATTGAATAGAAGACATTTCAGCAGGAGTACTCGGAACAGAGTTTTGTTGTTCAACTTTTTTTTCGGGGATTGTTTCAATAATTAGCTCTTTAGCTTGTATTATTTTAGCTTCAATTACAGGCTCTATCACTTTTTTTATATCAATGGATTTGACTTGTTCTTTGAGATCTCTATTTTCTTGAATTAAAAGATTAATCTCTTGGTTAAAGTTTTGGCGTAACCAAGTTATTTGTTCTTTTGCTTGAGCTAACTGCTTTTCTAAATCATTGTTATTTTTTTGCATATTAGTAGCATATCAAAAAGATTAAAATACCTCAAATAATACTAATCAGTAAATAAATTTCCAGAAAACTCAACATCTTCGTCTAAGTACTCTGTACCATCTCCAAGTGCTAAATCAACTCCAAAATCAGCTGCATTAGAGCTAGCTCTCTTGGCGTAAGCTTCATCAACTAAGCCTTGATGTACAAGTTCTATTAAGTGTTGAGAAAAAGTTTGAGTACCGTATTGATTTCGACCTTCACCAATATATTTAGGGATTAAACTTGTTTTATCTGGGTCTAAAATACAATCTTTAATTGTTTTAGTATTTAACATGATTTCAACAGCAGCAATACGAGAATCCATATTTTTACGAGGTATTAGTCTTTGGGATACAATAGCATTTAAGTTGTCAGCAAGTCTGATTCTAGCAATATCTTGTTCTTCTGGTGAAAACATAGCGATTAATCGACCAATTGTTTTTGCAGCATCAGGAGTATGAACTGTAGATAATACTAAGTGACCAGTTTCTGCTGCTTTGAGTGCTGTATCAATAGTATCAGAGTCTCTCATCTCTCCAATTAAAATAACATCAGGATCTTGTCTTAAAGAGGCTCTTAAGCCATCTTTAAAGCTTAAGGTATCAGAGCCAATTTCACGTTGAGTAATAGAGCATTTATTATCTCGATATAAAAATTCGATAGGGTCTTCTAAAGTAATGATATGTCTAGAATGTTTGTTATTCATTTCTTGAATTAAAGCAGCAAGTGTTGATGATTTACCACTTCCTGTAATACCTGTAACTAAAGTTAGTCCTCTTTCTTGGTCAGCTAAGGTTTTTAAAATAGGAGGTAATAATAGAGATTCAATGGTTGGAATACCAGGAGCGATAACTCTCATAATGATAGCAAAAGAACCACGTTGTTTAAAAATACTGACTCTAAATCTACCCACTTTAGGTATACCATAAGAGCAATCATGTTCTTTTAAGCGACTTACATTATTTTTAACCTCAGGATCAGTAATAATTTTCATTGCTACTGCTTGAACCTGTTGGGGGGTTAATCTATCTTGTGAGAGGGCTTGTAAAGTCCCATTAATACGTGCTCTTAAAACATCGCCTGTTTTAATATGTAAATCAGAAGCTCCTTTTTTAACAGCTTCAACAATTAAATTCATCATAAGAAATACCTTTTCAAAATATATATACCTTTAATGTTGTTCGGTAAAAAAGCTATTGAAATTGAGTTTAAAGTAAATATTGTAATTGTTCTACGATTTTAATTTTGGCCAAAATGCGATTTTCGATTTCAAGTTTTAGAGAGTTTCCAGAGGCATTTTGGTCAAACCTTTCAAATATTTCGAGTGCTTCTTTATATTTTGATTGTCCTTCTAATGATTTTGTCATACCAATGATAGCAAGATTGTTAGCCGATAATGTTTGAGACTTTTCAAAAGTTAGTAATGCTTTTTTATATTCTTTTTTATTTAAAAAAGCCTCTCCTAAATCAAGGTAAGTATTAGAATTTTGTTGGTCATTTACAATGGGTAAAGCATTTTTTAATTGTTGATTACCAAGAAGTTTTGTACCACAATGAAAGCAAAACTTACTATCTTGAATACCAACTTTATCACAATCTGTACAATAGTAAGGGTTTTTAGCAACAATTACTTGAGCTTTTTGAATGATATTTCCTTGGTGTAAAAAACCTTTGGAAATTTCTTTGAAAATTATATTATGACTTTGGTCTGTACAATAAACTGTATCTATAATTTGGTGTGAGTTTAAGTTAATAGTTTCTCCAAGAGAATCGAAAACTTCTAGTTGATTTTGAGAGAGTAAATCATTTAAAATAATTTGTAATCGTTTTTTAGAAGAATTGTCTGTCTTGTTATTGATAAGTAAATTTTGAACAACATTATGAAGTTCAATTAAAGTATTACTAGAAACTTGGCTTGAAGATATAAAACTTTTAATTTGTCTTTTATCAGAGCTATTTAAAGATAGATTAAGAGCTTCTAATTGTAAAATTTTAGCTTTAATTTCTTTGTTTTCATTTTGAAGATTATCAAAATCTAAATTATTTTGAGGTTTATCAATTTGTTGATTACTTAATTTTTGTTGTAATTCATGAACTTGGTTTTGCAAGTTTGAATTTTCTTCTGATTGATTTATTTCTTGAAGAGAAATAATTTGATTTTCTAAGAAATGAATTTGATGTTTTGAGTTTTGAAGTTCTTTTTCTAGTTCATCAGTATCATTTTCATGAGTTGTCGTAGTAGTTGTAACTGGAGAACTTTTAAGTTCACTAAGTTCGTCATTGAGACGATTTAAATGGAGATTATAACTTTCTTCTAGTTCCCGAATTTTTTTATTTTTTGTTTTAACTCTTTCTTCTAGTTCAAAGTTTTCGTCTTGTAACTCTTTAAGTTCAGCATCTGGCAGACTTTCGTCAATTTTAGTTTGTAAACTAAAAATTAATCTATCTTTTTCTGCAAGTATCGACTCAACGTTTTGCTCTCCTTGAGACTTTCGTTGTAGGTGCAAAAGATTTAAAGTATCTCTTTGTGTTTTAACCTGTCTGATGAGAGCATTGTATAAATCTTCGTTTACATCTATAAAAGATGTTTCATAAAGTCTTTCGATATCGCTAGATTGAGTAAGCATTTATTTAATTTCCTTTAGCCAGGATGTAACTTTTGAACAAATTGAGTCATCGTCAAGACCAATTTCTTTGAATAAAACGTCTATACTACCCTGAACGATAAATTCATCTGGGATGCCTATTTTTAAAGATGGAATAAATAGATTGTTTTCACTAAGAAGTTCTAAGATCCCACTACCAAAGCCACCCCTAATAGTGCCTTCCTCAAGAGTGATTACACATTTTGACTTTTTACTTTGAGATAAAATAAGCTTTTCATCAAGAGGTTTAATAAAGCGAGAGTTAATAACTGATATTTTAATTGAAAGCTTTTGCTCTAAAATTTTGGCGATTCGTTGTGCTGGTATTACCATAGAGCCAATTGCTATAATTGTTAAATCATCACCTTCTGATAATAGCTCAGCCTTACCAATCTTAATAGTTTGATCAAAGTTTAAAACTGGCTCTTTGGTACCAGACCCACGAGGATACCTTATTGAAATTGGTCCAGCTTGATGATTTTTCATTGTATTAAGCATTGTTACAAACTCTTGTTCATCTTTTGGCGCCATACTAATAATATTTGGTAATCCTCTTAAAAAAGATATATCAAAAACACCATGATGAGTTGGGCCATCGGCTCCGACAAGTCCAGCTCTATCCATACAGAATCTAACAGGTAAATTTTGTAAGCAGCAATCATGCATAATTTGGTCGTAAGCTCTTTGAATAAATGTAGAATAAATAGCTACAAATGGTTTTAGGTTTGAAGCAGCTAAACCAGAACCTATACCAACGGCATGTTGCTCTGCCATACTTACATCAAAAAAACGATCTGGAAACTCTTGGGCAAAGCTAACTAAACCTGTACCATCTGGCATTGCTGCTGTGACTGCACAGACTTTAGGGTCCTCTTTGGCCATTCGAGAGAGATGTTGTCCAAAAATTTTAGAATAAGATGGAGAGTCATCACTAGCTTTGATAAAGCATCCCTTATTGATATCAAAAGGGCCTCCACCATGCCAAATAGCTCCTTTTGGGCTAGTATCTTCTGCGGGTATAAATCCCTTTCCTTTTTTTGTTTGAACATGAACAATAATAGGCTTATTTGTTCTTTTGGCTTCTTCAAGAACAGGAATTAATGCAGATAAATCGTGTCCATCAACAGGGCCGACATATCTAATACCAAGCTCTTCAAAAATAACACCTGGAGTAACCAAATACTTAAAGCTATCTTTAACCTTAGACATCATATGGTAGAGTTTTTCGCCATAAGTTGGTATATCTTTTACTAAGTGTTTAAAATAGTCTTTAGAAGAACGAAAATGGGGCTCGTTGCGTAGCCTATTTAGATACTTGGAGTAACCACCAACATTTGGAGCAATAGACATTTCATTGTCATTTAAGATGATAATTAAAGGATGTTGAGAGTGACCTAAGTGGTTTAGGGCTTCAAGAGCCATTCCTTCGGCAAGTGCTCCATCACCAATTAAAGCTACAATATGGTTGTTAGCGCCTTTCATATCTCTTGCAATTGCTTTTCCAAGGGCACATGAGATGGAAGGACCGCCGTGACCTGCAGTAAACGAATCAAAAATAGATTCACTTCGTTTAGTAAAACCTGAGATACCCTTGTATTTTCTAAGAGTATTAAATTGCGATTTTCTACCAGTTAAAATTTTATGTACGTAACATTGATGACCGACATCAAAAATGATTTCGTCTCTTGGTAAATCAAAGACTTTATGAAGTGCTAGAATAATTTCAACAGTACCAAGGTTGGGGCCTAAATGACCACCTGTTTGTGAGATAGAATGAATCAAAAAATCTCTAATTTCTTCTGAGAGTAGGTTTAATTGTTCAAGGCTTAATTTTTTAATATCATGAGATGTATTAACATTAGGCAATACCTGATGGCTTTTTTTTACATTAAGTTTAACTAAGTTAGATTCTTTGGTTTTAATGCTAACTTGATTATCTATATTTTTTATTTCACTTATCATTTTTATTTTTTTGAAAGAAGTACAATAGCCTGTGCTGCCATGCCTTCTTTTCGTCCAGTAAAGCCAAGTTTTTCTGTAGTAGTTGCCTTGACGGATACTTGAGATAACTCAATATTCATAATTTTGGCTAAATTTTCTCTGATTTTTAAAATAAAGGGTTTTAATTTAGGCTTTTCACAAATGATTGTACAGTCTATATTAGATATATCATATTCATTTTTTTCTAAAAGCTTACAGGTATAAGATAAAATCTTTTGGCTGTCAATACCTTTTATTGAAGAATCTTCTGGTGGAAAGTGTAATCCGATATCACCTAAAGCTAAAGCGCCAAGTAATGCATCAACAATTGCATGAATCAAAACGTCTGCGTCGGAGTGTCCTTGTAGACCAAAATCATATTTAATCTGTACTCCACCAAGTATTAATGGACGACCTGTACAAAATACATGGACATCATAGCCCTGACCGATTCTAAAGGGCAGCATTATAAAATATCCTCGTAGTTGTTACGAATATAGATTCTTGTTTCATTGTCTATTTCTAAAATTTTGTCTAAGTTAGGTGATTTATAAACTTTAAAATGAGATAAAGAATTTTTGATTAGTTTGGGAATATCTAAAAACTGAATTTTTTGTTTAAGAAATAAGTCAACTGCAACTTCATTTGCTGCATTTAAAACAGTTGGTGCACTATGACCAGTTTTTCCGGCTAAAAAAGCTAACTTAAGGCAAGGGAATCTTGTTAAGTCGGGGGCTTCAAACTGTAATGAACCAAGGGTTGTTAAATCTAGTGGCTTTAGATGATTTAGAGTATTTCGATTAGGGTATGATAAGGCAAATGAGATAGGTACTGTCATATCTGGTTGTCCCATTTGAGCTATAAATGAGTTGTCTTGAAATTCAACAGCAGAGTGAATGATACTCTGAGGGTGTACAACAACTTTAATTTGATCAAATTTACAATCAAAAAGCCAGCGTGCTTCAATAACTTCTAAGCCTTTATTCATCATACTTGATGAGTCAATGGTTATTTTAGCTCCCATATCCCAGTTAGGATGAGTTAATGCATCTTTCACAGATATGCTTTTCATGTCTTCTAAAGATTTATTACGAAAACTGCCACCGGAGGCTGTAAGCCAAATATTTTTTACTTCTTTTTTAGACTCTCCTCTTAGGCATTGAAAAATAGCACTATGCTCAGAGTCAACAGGTAAAATACTAGACTTTGGGTGTTTTTTTAATAACTCTTGTACAAGGTGCCCACCACTGACGAGTGTTTCTTTGTTAGCAAGGGCGATAGTTTTATTGGCTTTGATTGCTTCTAAGACAGGTAATAGCCCGATATTTCCGACCATTGCTGCAATTAATAAGTCGTAATCGGCATTGGCTAAAAATTCGAGCAACGAAGTCATTGAACTTTCAACCTTAGCTTTAGTAGATAGCTTTTTAGAGCTTTTATAAGCAGGATCATCCATAATATGTAAGTAAGGAATATCAAGCTCGTCGGCTATATTAAATAGTTTGCTTACTGAGGTATTTGTTGCTGCTCCTACAATTTGATATTGTTTAGAAAATTTTCTAATTAGAGCTATAGTACTATCACCAATAGAACCAGTTGCTCCCAATATAACTATTTTTTTCATTGTAATCCAAATTTTAATTGTAGGTAAACAAGATTACACAAAAACAAACAAAAAAAGCAAGATTTAATCATTAAATGTATTAATATTTATATAGATTTAATTATTTTTAATGCCATTTGATTTAAAAACTCTGGAGAATGGTTTAAAAGGGTTTCACAAAGGTAGGTTTCATAATTTAAAGACAAAGAGCGGTAAGCCTTTATAGCTTCTTTTTTGCTAGAGTAGATTCCGTAAATACACGATCCACTTCCAGTTAGTGAGCTATATTTAGCATTAAGATTATAAAATTTTTGTTTAATTTCAAAAATATCGTTAAAAATATTTGGCATTAATTCAAAATCATTAGATAAGAGGGCTTGAAGAGAGTGAAATTGCTTATTTTTGAAGATATTTTCAATCTGGCTTTTATTTATTATTTTTGTTTCTCTTTCAACATGGTCTAAATACAAAAAAGCTTCTGATGTTTTAATACTAAATTTAGGTTTAATCAACACCAAATAAACTTTTTGTTTTATGTCAAATGAGGTAAATATTTCACCAATTCCTTGGGCAAAACAAGGAGTTGGTTTTAGAAAAAAGGGAACATCAGCTCCAATTTTTAAAGCGATTGAAGATAAAGTGGTATCGTCAAAAATACAATTGTGTAATTCATTTAAAAGCCATAATATTAAAGCCGCATTACCAGAAGCTCCTCCGATTCCAGCTTGAGAGGGTAGTTTTTTTTCTAGGTGTATTTTTAAAGAGGTTTTTGTTTGGCAAAGGCTTGAAAAAAGCTTCCAAGTTTTAGTAATGATGTTATTGTCATCAATCGGAATATTTGGGTCGTCACAGCTTAAGTGAAAGTCAGGAGACTTTTCAATGTATAAGTAATCAAATAAATTAATTCCAAAAAATAGGGTATTTAAAGGATGATATCCATTGCTTTGCTTTTTATATACAAAAAGCCCCACATTAATTTTTGCAGGGCTTTTAAATTGAGTCATCGAATGAAAATATTAGTTAATATTTAATGCACTCGTTAATTTAGTTTTGCTTTCCTGTATAGTTATTTGGTATGAAGCACCAATTTCACCAACAAGCATTGTTTCTGTTTTTTCAAATAATAATTTATCTTTTAAACCTAATTCTTTTTCAAGTCCCTTTTTAGAAAGTGCTTTGTAAACTTTGGCGATTTCAAAGATACACCCTTTTGCTATTCGCTCAGTGTATTCTTTATGAATTCTGTGAAAGTTACTACGCTTTGACTGAACTTCAACTTCTGGTGACTCTAAGTAATCAATAGTTTCTTGTAAAACTTCAGGAGTTACGGGGTTTCTAAGACCAATTGCTTGTACTTTATCAAGAGGAATCATAACTTTACCAACGTCACTAGCACCGAAATCAAGTACATAATATGTTGTTGGCTCACCCATTACACATACTTCTTTAATTTCTTTTACTTTACCAGTACCATGAGTTGGATGTACGATTGTTTTTCCTAATTCTAGTTCTTGCATTTTTGCTCCAATTTAGTGTCTCGATATTTAAGGTATTACTACGCTGTGGAATGGTATCATTATAGGCAATACTTAATAAAAGTGTCAACCCTTTTATGTTTTGGATGACAAAAAAGTTTTTAAAATAATTATTTCCCTTACGATTGTATGTTTAAATGTAGATTGTTTTCTTGTTTTTTGTACAAATATCTAGATCAATATCCACTATTAAAAGGATTTTTTGAGTTTTTCGTAAGAAAAAGTGTTTTTGCTTTAGTGTATGTTTGAAAGTTTTTTAGATCAAAGATGTATGTTTCATTTTGGTGCGATGGGAACTGCTAAAATTGCACTTTGAATGTTTTTGAACTTTTTTATGCTTTATTGTACAGTATAAAAGAATAAAAAGATTGGGTAATTTTATGAAAATATGCATTGTAACGCTTGAGCATATAAATCGTGATTATACGATTTCTGGCGGAGCCTTGAGAGTTCTTGGTTTAAATTTTTTATTAGAAAAAATAGGGCATGAAGTTCTCATATTAAGAAAGTCTTCAGATGTAGTAGCTAAAGACGGAATAATTACTTTTGATTTAGCAAATGCTGAAAAAAACGGTTTAATTAAAACCGATTTAAACGAAAAAATAAATAACATTCAGGCTGATTTACTTATAGTTGAACAATGGGGACTACTAGAATGGTTTGATGTTGATGTTCCTGTAATTGTTGATCTTCATGGTTCTTTGATATGGGAAAACTATTATAAATCTTATCAATCAGATGAACAGTTAAGGGCTAAAATTATCTGTTTATCAAAAGCAGATGGGATTATTGTACCAGGTCAAAGGCAATATTATTATTTTATGGCTTGGGCTCAAATGTCTGGGTTACAAGAGATTTCAAAGCGATTAAAGATTGTTCCATTAATACTAGATGATTCTATTTATAAAAATGAAAACATTTGTCATAATGATACGATTGTGATGGGTGGAGCAACTTGGCCATGGGTGCATCAATTATCAAAAGAATCTTTATCTAAATATCTAACAGATCAAAAATTAAATTTGTACTCAAAGTTTTATTCTCCAAATGAGTCAAAGTTATGCCCATCAAATGAAAGTAAAAAAACTTCTAATATTGGAGTGGCTCATCATACTTTGATCAAAGAATATACGAAAAGTTTGGCAGCTTTTGATTTATATGAACTAAATATGGAAAGAAAATTAGCTATAACAACTAGGAGTATTGAATATTTGTATTGTGGTTTACCTTTAATTTATTCGGAGGGTTTAGAATTAAGCGATTGGATTAAGAAAAATGACTTAGGAATTATTTTAAAAGATCCAAAAATGATATATGAAATAGACTCTTTAAAAGTTATTCTTGAGAATAAAAAACTAAAGGTACAAAAGTTTTTGAGAGAAAATAGCTTTTTAGATAAAGCTTTAGAAAACTTAACTTGTATCTTGAAACTTAGTAAAAAAAAGAATACTCTCTCATATATCACTAAAGTAGAGAAAGAAAGAAGAGAATACAGAAAACAAGTTGGTGAGCTAAAGTCAATGCAAACCGTTAAAAAAACTTGTTCAAAATATAGCAGTTTTTATGAAAAACTATGGTTTGAAGATATGAAAGACATATACAAAGGAACTACAAAATGAAAAAAATTTTAATTTTAATATTTGCTTTAACGGCGATGCATGAAACTTATAGTTATGAATTAGAAGTTCAAATAGGAAGATCATTAATTGAAGCTAGATTAGAAGCTTATGAAAAATCTTTAAATGAATTAAAAAAGACTTCGACAAACGAGAAACTTTCTTTTTTGATCGAATTAGAAAAAAGTTTTAAGGAGTCTGATGGGTACAGTTTTATGAAATATGTATCTTTTGTAAAAATTGGCTGGAATAAAAAAAGAGAACATGAATGGGTTGCAGAAATATCAGGAAAATTTAGTCAAAAAGAATTAGAGAAGACTTTAAAAAAGACTTCTTGGCAAAAAGAAAAAAAATACTGGGCTAATAAAGGTATTTATTTATTTTTTAAAAAGAAAAAAATTATTGTAACTAAAACAAAAAGAGCAAAGGAAATTATCTCTAATTTAGACTTTAAAATTGGTGTAGCACACACAGAGGGTTTAGATATATCTTTAGATGAGGCATTTATGAAAAATTGGGCTTCAAAAGCTCAGAAGGTTCAATTGTATTTGCAAATGATAAAAGGAATGGAATTTAAACTAGAACAAAAGCATGGCTCATTATCTTTAGACTTTTATGATCCTTCTCAAGCTGTATTTGCAACGGGTATGATTTCTACTGCCATAGAGTTTTTAAAAGGTATGATTGAGCAAGTCAAAGAAAAGCCAGGGGCATCAGATAGTCTATTAGACTGGATGTCTTATTCTCAAAGCCAAGTATTTGCTTTTAAGGTTCTTGAACATTTGAAAAAGTTAGAACCAAAATCATTTGGAGCAGTTTTAAGTTTAAACTATAGTTTTGAGTCATCACTCAAAGAAATATATCAAGGAACCATAGGTCAAATTTCTTCAGCTGTTATCTCATTAATAGTGGCTTTAAATAAAAAAGGTTTTGATTGGAATCAAATTCATTCTCTTAATATGGGAGAGATTCCATCACTTGGTATGGCTAATGGAACAAAAATGTGCGAAAAAGAGATAGAAATGATAGAGCAATCATTAGATTTTTATAATAATGATCACATAAAATCTGGTACATGGGAAGAAGTAAAAACTAAACTTTTTTCAGAGGGTTATTTACCCGAAGATATAGTGTGCAAAGGAGAAATAGTGAAGAATAATGATTTATTTAAGACAAATTCCTTTGGAAAACTAGAACTCAAATAATCGAATTTTTAAAAAAGTTGATAGTAAAAGTGAAAATAAATAAAATATATAAAAAAACGACTTGACTCCAGTATGCACTGGTGGTAATATTCCGTACCTGTTTTTTCGGGTCATAGAAAGAGGTTTTATAATGAGAAAACATATTATATTAGCATGTACAGAATGTGGAGATAGAAATTACTCTACAATGAAAAACAAAAGAAATACACCAGAAAGACTAGAACGTAAGAAATACTCTCCTAGGTTGAGAAGAGTAACTCTACATAGAGAAGTTAAGTAAGGTTTACACAAATAGGGCGGTAGCTCCAACGGTTAGAGCACTGGATTCCAAATCCAGGTGTTGAGTGTTCGAATCACTCTCGCCCTGTATTTACAGGTGGCAAAATGGGTAATCTAAAAGGATTTCTAGAAGAAGTGTGGAGAGAAGTGCATCCTACTAGTGGTAGGGTTGTATGGCCAGACAAAGACAAAGTAATACAGTCTACATGGGTTGTATTGGCTGCGTCGTCGTTATGTGGTATTTATCTTTTCCTCATTGATTCTGGTTTCGGTCAAATCATCCGAGGGATTCTTTACGCAGACTAGGAGAAGAAATGGAAACTCTAAGTGAAGGTAAGTGGTATTTAGTTGCTACAAGCTCAAGCTCTGAGGTTAAGGTCAAACTTAACTTAGAACAAAGAATTAAAGTAATGGGGGTTGGTGATTCAATCTTCGAAGTTCTTGTTCCCGACAAAGAGGAAGAAGTAGAAACTCCTGCTGGCAAAAAGAAAATAGTCAAGCAGATGATCTATCCAGGCTATTGCATGGTTAGAATGAATCTTGATGATAATACTTGGGGTATTGTTAGAAATACACCAGGAGTCACAGGTTTTGTAGGACAAGGGAAACACCCTGTAGCACTTACTGATAAAGAGTTTGAAAAAATTCAGAATCAGATGGGTGTTGGAAGTGTTGCTCCTGTTACCTACGCAATGTTCAAAGTTGGACAAAGTGTCCGAATCGTGGACGGTCCGTTTTCTGATTTTATAGGTGATATAGAAGAAGTAAACATGACAAAGAAAAAATTAAGAGTGAAAGTTCATATTTTTGGACGAGAAACTCCGGTTGAACTGGGATTTTCAGAAGTCGAAGACGTCTAGAAGATCCACAGGAGGGGAAGTATGGCAAAAGAAGTAACGGGGCAGATAAAACTGCAAATTAAAGCAGGGCAAGCAAACCCTGCCCCACCAGTAGGACCAGCCCTAGGGGCTAGAGGCGTGAATATCATGCAGTTTTGTTCTGCTTTTAACGAGCAAACAAAAGAGAGAATGGGTACAGTGTTACCTGTTGTTATCACTGTATATTCAGACAGGAGCTTTGATTTTATTATAAAATCTCCACCAGCTCCAGTATTGCTTTTAAAAGCAATTGGAAAACCAAAAGGATCACCAAACTCTATCGAAACTAAAGTAGGTAAAGTAACAGTGGCTCAACTGGAAGAAATTGCTGAAGTAAAAAAAGAAGATTTAAATGCTCACACTGTTGAATCTGCAGTATCTATGTTAAGAGGTACAGCTAGAAGTATGGGTATAGAGGTGGAAGGATAGACTATGAAAAGATCAAAAGGATATAAACTTGCTTTAGAGCAGTTTGATGCAAAAAAGAACTATAGTCTAAGCGAAGCTACATCAATAGCAAAGAAAATTTCTTTTGCAAAATTTGATGAGACTCTAACTATTGATGTTGTTCTTGGGGTTGATCCAAGACATGCTGATCAAATGGTTCGTGGGACAGTAGCACTGCCTCACGGAACAGGGAAAGATATTAGAGTTGTAGCTATTGTTGCACCAGACAAAGAGCAATTAGCTAAGGATGCTGGGGCTCATTTTGTAGGCGGACAAGACTTAGTTGATAAAATCAAAGGTGGATGGTTAGATTACGATGTAGTAGTTACAACTCCAGACATGATGCGATTTGTTGGTCAATTAGGTAAAATCTTGGGACCTAGAGGAATGATGCCAAATCCAAAGGTTGGAACAGTTACTCCAAATATTGAAGTAGCCATCAAAGAGATTCTTGCTGGTAGACTTGAGTATAAAGTAGACAAGTACGGAATCATCCACCTTCCATTTGGGAAAAGATCCTTCAATGAAAAACAATTATTTGAAAACATAGCTGTATTAGTAGGCGTATTGTTAAAAGCAAAGCCAGCTTCAGCTAAGGGTACATACGTAAAATCTTTGACTCTATCTCCAACTATGGGGCCTGGTGTTAAGGTTGATACTTCTTCTTTAAAGTTTGAAGTTGATAGCGTGAATGCTCTAGTTTCATAAGGAGTTCTCAAATGAATAAAGCAGAAAAAAGTAAACAAATTAAAGATTTTGAAGAGTTATATAAGTCCTCTCAGTTATTAGTAATGGCTGAAAATAAAGGTTTAGATGCTCAAGAAACTTTTGAATTACGTTCTAAGATTCATCAAACAGGTGGAACCCTACGTGTATTTAAAAATACACTAGCAAAAAAAGCAATGGGTGAAGATGTAAATGAAGACCTAGAAACAGGTTTAAAAGGTCCAAACATGTTTTTGTTTGGTGGAGAGGATTTCGTTGATGATTTGAAAGGTCTTATGGACTTTTCAACAACTCATAGCGAGAAACTAGTTGTTAAGTGTGGAACACTAGATGGTGAATATGTAGATGCGGCTAAATTAAAAGTTCTATCTACCTTACCAACAAAAGATCAGTTAAGAGCACAGGTATTAAACGTAATGTTATCACCTATCACTGGTTTTGTAAGAGTTTTAAACGGAACAACATCAAATTTTGTAAATGTAATTAATAATATAAAGAGCCAAAAAGAAGAGGCTTAAATTTTAAGGAAGGTTTAGTTATGGATCAAGCACAACTAATCGAAACTATTGAAAAAATGACAGTATTGGAATTATCTGATTTAGTAAAGGCACTTGAAGATAAATTCGGTGTTTCTGCAGCAGCTCCTGTAGCAGTAGTAGCAGCAGCTGGTGTTGCTGGTGGAGCTGAAGAAGTTGAGCAAACTGAATTTGATGTAATCTTGAAAGATTGTGGAGACGCAAAAATCAAGGTAATCAAAGCTGTTAGAGAAATAACAGGATTGGGTCTTAAGGAAGCTAAAGCAGTAGTTGATAGCATTCCTTCTCCAGTTAAAGAAAAAGTGAGTAAAGATGAAGCTAACGAAATCAAAGAAAAGTTAGAATCTAACGGCGCTCAAGTTGAAATAAAATAATTTCAGCAAAAAAAGAATAGCTCAAGAAAACCACCATGGTTTCTTGAAGCTATTTTTTGCTTTCTTTTTGAAACTTTGAAAAGATAGCTTTTGGGTTAAACCCAAACATAAATTGTGGTCCCGGCTCCGAATATTAAAGAATATCCGCACTCTAGGAGTCTGACCCTCATATCTGTAAAAAGGTATAAAGTAAACGAGTAGTTTTCAAGTAGAGGAATAAAGTAAAACCTTACTGAAGCTAGCTAAAAACACTACATGAGGGAATTTAATGGCGAAAAATAAAAGAATTTTTATCAATGAATTAGGTGATAGCCACCATAATGTTCCAAACCTTCTAGAGATTCAAACAGAATCCTATAGAGATTTTATTCAAGCGGATGTTGCGAAAGCAAACCGAAAAAGAAGAGGACTCCAAGAAGTTTTAATGGAAACATTTCCAATCAAAGATTTTACAGAAAATATTATTCTGGAATTTATTGATTATGATTTAGGCTTACCACCTCCAGAAGAATGGTTAAAAAAACATCAAAATACAAATCAAAAATGGTTGATGGATGAATGTCCAGAATTCGGAGATGATTATCATTTTGCAAAGTTTGGAGATCAAACTTATCGAATTAAATTCTCTCCAGAAGAATGTCAAAAAAGAGATTTAACTTACGGTATTCCTTTAAACATGAGAATCAGATTAATCAATAAATTATCTGGTGAGATCAAAGAACAAGAATTATTTGTTGTAAATCTTCCTTTGATGACAACTAGAGGTACATTTATTATTAACGGTGCTGAAAGAGTAGTTGTTTCTCAGTTACATAGGTCTCCTGGTGTATACTATGAGTATAACAAAGCAAAAAAAATCTATCAGGGTAAAATTGTACCTTATAGAGGTGCATGGTTAGAGTTTGATCTTGATGTTATGCGAGATTTATTTCATATTCGTATTGACAGAAAAAGAAAAGTACCTGTAACTCAATATTTAAGAGTACTTGGCATGAACGATGAAGAAATGGTTCAAGAGCTAGATCATGGAGATACTCTAAATTATATAAAAAATACATTAAAAGTAGATAAAACAACTGATGAAGTAAAATCACTTGAAGAAATCTATCGTAAATTACGCCCTGGCGAGCCATTTATTTTTGATAATGCAAAACAGCTTGTTCAAAATTTATATGGTAATGCAAAAAGATATGATTTAGGTGAAGTTGGAAGATATAAGTTTAATAAAAAAATGGGCTTTATCGAAAAACTATCTGGTCAATTTAGTGTAAATACTATTAAGCATCCAACAACAGATAAAATATTAGTTGAAGCGGATGCAATTTTAGATGCTGATATTATTTCAAGCTTAGTTGAGGCCCGAATAGATGAAATCAGAATTCGTACTCTTGATGATATTGAAATTACTGCCAAAAGACCAAAGCAAAGCTTTTTAATTAACTTTAGTGAAGGCGAAGGACTTTGCCAATCACAACACGAAGGTGTATGTGTATCTGGTGATGTATTTGATACAGAAACTAATGAGTTAATTATTGCTGATGGCGAGCCATTAGAAAATGAAACTATCTTTAGATTGGTTGATCGTCAAAAGAACCTAAAGCAAAAAAATCTTGAGACATTAAATGATGATGTAGAAGCAGGCTTTATTAGTTTACAAAAACATTGTGTAGTTGATACAGAAGATATTATCCATACCATGAAATATATCATTGATTTATCAATCGGTGTTGGCTTTGTGGATGATATTGATCACTTAGGTCATAGACGTATTAGACGTGTTGGCGAGTTACTTCAAAATCAATTTAGAGTATCACTTGCTCGTATGGATAGAGTCATTAAAGAGAGAATGACTATTCAAGATGTTAATAACTTAACACCTCAATTGTTAATTAATACTCGTGCTATTTCTTCTTCAATTGACGAGTTTTTTGGTTCATCTCAATTAAGTCAGTTCATGGATCAAGTAAATCCACTTTCTGAACTAACTCATAAGAGAAGACTATCTGCTCTTGGGCCTGGTGGATTAAAAAGAGAACGTGCTGGATACGAAGTTCGTGATGTACATCCAACTCACTTTGGTAGAATTTGTCCTATTGAAACTCCTGAGGGTCCAAATGCTGGATTGATCGGGTCATTAGCAATTTGTGCAAGATTAGATAGATATGGTTTTTTAATTACCCCATTAAGACATTTTAAAGGTAAAAAACCAGAAGAAAACTTTGAGTATATGGATGCTTTGATGGAAGAAAAGTATAGAGTTGTGCCTTATAATCAAGGTTTCTATACAAGTGATAAATTACTTGATAAGGTTTTTCCTGTTAAGCAGTATGTTGAGGGTGAACAAGACTTTACAATGCTAAAAGCATCAGAAGCAGAGTTAATTCATATTTCTCCACTCCAGATGATTTCAATAGCTTCGTCTTTGATTCCATTTATTGAGCATGATGATGCTAACCGTGCCTTAATGGGTACGAACATGCAACGTCAAGCAGTACCTCTTGTAAAAACAGATTCACCAATCGTTGGAACAGGAATGGAAAGCTATACAGCTCAAAATTCTGGTGCTTGTGTATCAAGTAAGTTTAAAGGTGAAGTTGTTTATACAGATGCTTGTCTTATTAGAGTAAAAAGACTTAATAAAGAAGACTGCTATGATAACTTTGGTCCTGAATTTTACTCTTACTGTGAAAACAGAGAGGTAATAAACGAGATAAAAGATACTAAGGGTAAAACTTTATTTAAAGTTGGGCATACTTTAATAACTAAAGATATTGAAACTCTCAGAGTAAAATGTGAAGAAACAATTTGTATATACGAAGAGAAAATAGATAAATATCCACTAAGAAAATACGCACGTTCTAACCAAGGTACTTGTGTAAATCAAAAACCTTGTGTAAGAGTTGGTGAATTAGTTGAAGCAAATGAAGTAATTGCTGATGGACCTTCAACTTCTAATGGAGAGTTATCTCTTGGTAAAAACGTAATTTGTGCTTTTATGCCATTTCGTGGATATAACTTTGAAGATGCTATTGTATTATCAGAAAGATTAGTACATGAAGATGTATATACTTCTGTTCATATTAGTTCACTTGAAGTAGAAGCAAGAGATACAAAACTTGGTGCCGAAGAAATAACTAGAGATATTCCTAGCATTTCTGAAGATGCATTAAGTGTTTTAGATGATAACGGTATCATTCAAATTGGTGCCGAAGTTACACCTGGTGATATCTTAGTTGGTAAAATAACGCCAAAAGGTGAAACAGAGTTAACAGCAGAAGATAAATTACTTCGAGCAATTTTTGGTGAAAAAGCCAAAGAAGTTCGTAATACGTCATTAGTTGTACCCCATGGTGGACGTGGAAAAGTCATCGATGTAATTGTTTTCTCAAGAGAAACCAAAGATGAGCTGCCATATGGTGTAAATAAGCTTGTAAGAGTTTATCTAGCTCAAAAACGTATCATCTCTGAGGGTGATAAAATGGCTGGTCGTCACGGTAATAAAGGTGTTATTTCTAAAATTTTTCCAAGAAGAGATATGCCATTTTTGGCAGATGGTACTACAGTAGATGTGATTTTGAATCCACTTGGTGTACCTTCTCGTATGAATTTAGGTCAAGTTATGGAAACTCACTTAGGTTGGGCAGGTCGTGTACTTGGAGAAAAGTATGCAACAAGTTCATTTAATGAGCATAACTATATTAGCAACGAAGATTTTTTATCTAAAAAGTTTAAAGAGTCAGGTATGCCAGAAACAGGACGAATGACTTTGTATGATGGTGAAAATGGCGAAGCATATGCAGCTCCAATTATGGTTGGTGTGATGTATATGTTAAAACTAATTCACCTAGTTGAAGATAAAATTCACGCAAGATCAACAGGACCATACTCACTTGTGACTCAGCAGCCATTAGGCGGAAAAGCACAGTTTGGTGGGCAAAGATTCGGAGAAATGGAAGTTTGGGCACTAGAAGCATACGGTGCTGCTCATGTTCTTAGAGAACTTCTAACAATCAAATCTGATGACGTTGAAGGTCGAGTTGTTGTATATGAAAATATTGTTAAAGGTAATAATGTAATGACTCCAAATATTCCAGAATCATTTAAAGTTATTATTTCAGAGTTAAAGGGACTTGGTCTGAACATTGAGTTTAATCAAGATAAGGGGAACTAAATTATGTTAAAAGGAATTAAGGAATTATCTTCTATTCAAATTAGTATTGCCTCTCCTGAGACTATTAGACAATGGTCAAAAGGTGTTGTAAAAAAGCCTGAAACTATCAACTACAGAACACATCGTCCTGAGAGAGATGGGTTGTTTTGTGAGCGAATTTTTGGGCCAACTAAAGATTGGGAATGTTTTTGTGGGAAATACAAAAGTATTCGTTATAAAGGTTTAGTCTGTGAAAGATGTGGAGTTGAAGTAACACGCTCAAACGTAAGACGTGAGAGAATGGGACATATCGAGCTTGTAGCACCAGTTGCACATATTTGGTATTCTAAAGGTACTCCAAATTATATTGCTCTTTTACTTGATATTACAGCAAGAGATTTTGAAAAAGTCTTATATTTTAACTCTTATATCGTAATTGATCCAGGTAGCTTACCTTTACTTAAAAAACAAATTTTAAGTGAAGATGAGCATGCTCAATATCAAGAGAGATATGGAGATATGTATCGAGCTGGTACAGGTGGAGTTGCAGTGTCAGAGCTTTTAAGAGAGCTTGATTTAGCAAAACTTGTATCAGATTTAAAGCGTAAGTTACGTGAGGACTTAGGTTCAAAAAAACAAAATATTGTAAATAGATTACAAGTTGCAGAAGTATTCATGAACTCAAAAAATCGCCCAGAATGGATGATTATTGATGTACTTCCAGTGATTCCACCAGATTTACGTCCAATGGTTCAATTAGACGGTGGTAGATTTGCAACTTCTGATTTAAATGATTTATATAGAAGAGTAATTAACAGAAATAATCGTTTAAAAAGATTAATGAAGTTAAATGCTCCTGATATTATTATCAAAAATGAGAAGCGTATGCTTCAAGAAGCAGTAAATGCTTTAATTGATAATGGTAGAAGAGGTCGTTTAGTGACTGGTTCTGGTAATAGACCATTAAAGTCATTAAATGATATGTTAAAAGGTAAGCAAGGGCGATTCAGACAAAACCTTCTTGGTAAGCGTGTGGATTATTCAGGTCGATCAGTAATTGTGGTTGGACCAGATTTGAGATTACATCAATGTGGATTACCACAAAAGATGGCGCTTGAATTATTTAAGCCTTTTATCATGAACAAATTAGTTGAGTATGCTTTTGCACACAATATTAAATCAGCTAAAAAATTGATTGAAAAAGAAGATGAAAACGTATGGAAAGTTCTTGAGGAGATCGTAAGAGATCATCCTATTATGTTGAACCGTGCTCCTACATTACACCGTTTAGGTATCCAAGCTTTTGAACCAATTTTGGTTCAAGGTAAAGCTATTCAGTTGCATCCATTAGTTTGTGGTGCTTTTAATGCTGATTTTGATGGTGATCAAATGGCTGTTCATATTCCACTTTTACTTGAAGCACAAGTAGAAGCAAGAATCTTAATGATGTCTTCTTATAATATTTTAGCGGCTTCTTCTGGACGTGCAGTTGCTGCACCTTCACAAGATATGTCAATTGGTGCTTTTTACTTAACAAATCAAGTTAAGTGGGAAAAAACAATAATAATGCCTGTTGCATCTAAAAAATCTTTAAAAGTTCCTTCATTAGAAGAAATGATAAAGTTTGGTAGTGGTGTTGCTGTTGCTTATCAAGATATTATTAGCGAAGATGGTACAAAAATTGTCGGAGCAGGTAACTTAATCCAAATTGATGAAGTTAAAGCTTTAAAAAAGGCAAAAGTCTTAGAAGCTGAAATTTTAGATATTCATAAATACTCAACAACAAAAGAAGCATTGCTTAGTTTTGATAATGAAAATCACGAAATGCATGATACTGTAATTATAAAAAATCCTTTATCTGCAGAGCGTGGTACTGATGAATTTAATAAATATTATGTGACTACAATTGGTCGTGTATTATTTAATGAGATTATTCCAAATGAAATTGGATATCATAATTATCGTTTTGATAAAAAGAAACTGATGAATGTTATTGAGTTATGCTATGAAAAATGTGGAACAAACAAAACAGTATTATTACTTGATGAAATCAAGGATATTGGTTTTAGATATGCTACATTCTCTGGTTTAACAATTGCTTTATCTGATTTAGTAAAACCTCCAAGAAAAGACTATATCATGGCAATAGCTGAAGAGCGTGCTAGAAAGATTGCTGAGAAGTTTGCTAAAAAAGAAATTAATCTTGAAGAAAGAAAAAAAGCAGAAGTTGATCTTTGGATCAATGCAACTGAAGAAGTAACTGATGATATGATGGCTTATTATAAAGCCCAGTGGGAAAAAGGTGAGTTCAATCCAATTTATACCATGGCAATTTCAGGAGCTAGAGGTAATGTTCAGCAAATGAAACAACTTGCTGGTATGCGTGGATTGATGTCTAACCCGCACGGCGATATTATGCACGTTCCAATTAAAAGATCCTTTAAAGAAGGTCTTACAATGACTGATTATTTTATCTCTACATATGGAGCTAGAAAAGGTCTTGTAGATACTGCACTTCGTACAGCCGATTCTGGTTATTTAACTAGAAGACTTGTTGATGTTGCTCAAGATGTTATTGTTACTACAGAAGATTGTGGTACTGAGCATGGCTTAAGAATGTCTCCTCTTAGAATCAAAAGAACAACTAATAATATGTTAGTTGATGAGATTGAGATTCCAATTGAAGATCGTATTTTTGCTAGAACATTACTAAGAGATGTTGTGCATCCAGAAAATAATAAAACAATTTTAAAGGGTGGAATTACAATAACTAAAGAAATTGCTAAGCAAATTTCACTTTGTACTACATCATTAAGTATAAATAAAGTTAAAGTTGGTATGTTAACTGATGAATGTGTTGTTAACTTAGTTGATAACTCAATCGTTTGTGGTCCTGATCAATTAATCACAGCTCAATTAATTGAGCAGTTTAAACTTCATAATATTGATGATATACGTGTTTACCCACAAATTTGGGTAAGATCTCCAATCACTTGTAAAGTAGAGTGGGGAGTCTGTAGAAAATGTTACGCTATTGATTTATCAACAGGGCAAAGTGTATCGATTGGTACAGCTGTAGGTGTTATTGCAGCACAATCTATTGGTGAGCCAGGTACTCAATTAACAATGAGAACTTTTCACACTGGTGGAATTGCAGAAGCAGCTAGAATTGTGGTTAAAGCAAAAGTTACAGGTCATGTATCTTTAGCAGACTTAACATTTGAGCACAAAGTTGAAAGAGCAAGATTTCAAATTGATACAGGTAATGATGCATCAGAAAACGATGAGTTTGACGATAATGTTAAAAAAATTGTAACTGGTGGAGTACTTAAAATTACTGATAAAAAAGGTAAAAAGTACGAGTTTATTATGCCACAAGGTGGAGTTTTAAAAATTGGAGACGGTGAATTTATATCTGCTGGACAAGTTTTAGTTGAATATAATCCAAGTACTTATATCACTGCATATAGTGGTACAGTTAAATTTGCTAGTATCGTTCAAAAAGATGGTGTTGTTGTTCATGATGGCGAGATTCAAGTTTTTGATCAAGAAGATACATCTAAACTACTTGGTACTTATAATATTCCTAAAGGTTCTGCTTTAGCTGTAGAAGACGAGCAATTGGTATCAGCGGGTGATAACTTGTACTTACTTGAAAAAGAAAGATCAATTGTTATTGCATCAAGTCATGGTACTGCTGAATTTAGAGATATTAAAATTAAAAACCAAAGAGTTATTTCTGAAAATGGAATGATCTTTATTGCTTCTGATGATTTAGAAGATAATATTTATGAGTCTCCTAAAGGATTAAAATCTTCAGCAACTAAGCCAATTGGTTTACCAGGTGACTTAGGTGTTGTTTTAAGAGTTAAATCTGGAGATCAAGTAAAAGCAAATGATGAACTTTGTTCAATTTATGCTGAATTTTCTGGAGAAGTAAAATATACAGGCAGAAAAACTCTATCTGTAATTCATAAAAAATCTAGTGAATATTATATGACAGGTTCAATGGATGTTGAACTTGATGAAGACAATAAACAGATAAGGTTTTTAGCAGAAGGTAACGGTATTGTTAAACTTATTAGTTATAGGTCTGCATCTAATAAAACTGTTGATAGAAGAAGAGTTTTAATAAAGGATGAGCGTGAGTACGTAATTCCTGAAAGTTGCCAATTAAGATTTGATAACGTAGTTGTTCAATCTGGTGATGATGTTGAAGCTGGTCAAAAATTGACAGGTACAATTCCTTTTATTACTGAAATTGAAGGTAGTGTAACTATTAAAGATCACTACTCAAGAACAACAGTTCTTTTAGAAGAAGACTTAAAACCAGAATCTTTGGTTGGAGCAGTTTTCATGGAAGACGCAAGTTTTGAAGGAACTGTTTTATATAAAGCTGGTGACGAAGTAACTAGTGAAATAGCACAAGACTTATATGAAAAACGTGAAGAAGTTGGTAAAGTTGAAGTATCAGCATTATCAGAATCTAAGCGTATTATTATAACAAATGATGAAACTTCAAGAGAGTACATTACTCCTGGTAATGCCGAGATTTTAGTAGCAGAAGGTGATGAGATAGAAGTTGGCGCAAAGCTAATAAATTCTTTTGCTCCTATCGTTGCTGATATTGAAGGAAAAGTAAACTTTATCACTGAGTATAATAAACGTACTGGTGAAGAAATGGTTCGATCTATTTTAGTTTACTCTGGTAAAGATTATTTCTTATCAACTGGTTTACCATTATGTGTAAAAAATGGTCAAAAAGTTGAAAAAGGTGATGCAATCACTGAATTTTTAGAGTATACAAGTTTTGAAGCTCTTGAAGATGGTGTTTGTTTTACTAGAGAAGAAGTCAACGAGAAAAAATATACAGTTACTGATGATATCGAAGTTTTAGTAACAGAAGGTGAAGTGAAAAAGGGTGATCAAATCGCTCGTATGATCACAGAATCTGATGGTACTGTTAAATTGATTCATGCTTTAACAAAAACAGGAAAAGTAAGATCTGTTATTGATAGTGTTCAAGTACAAGCTGGAGAAGTTCATTCTATTCCTGATGGTGCTGAAATCTTTGTCAAAGAAAATGGAGAAATTAAGCCTGGCGATATTTTAGCTAAATGGAGTGGTGCTGGTAAGAAAACTACTGATATTGTTCAGGGTCTTCCTAGAATCAACAATCTGTTTGAAGTTAGAAATCCAAAGACTTATTCACTTGTGTCTTCAAGAAGTGGTGTTTTAAGAATTAGAGGTAACAATATTGTTATTGAAAATGAGAAAAACTCAGAGAAGCAAATCATTACAGGTAGTCTTGGTGACTTGATTGTAACTGATGGCGAGTACGTAAGTATTGGCGATAAGTTGACTGATGGTGATATGGATGTGAAAGCATTGAGTGAGTCACTTGGTATTTTTGATGCTCAAAAGTACTTATTAAACGAAGTACAAACTGTTTATACATCTCAAGGTGTAACAATTAATGATAAGCACGTTGAAACTATTTTAAGACGAATGGTATCTAAAGTACGTATTACAGGTGCAGGAGACTCTCCTTATAACGCTGGTAATATCATTAATGCATTTGAATTTAAAAAGACAAATGATGCTTTGATTAAAGATAAGTTCAAACCAGCAACTGCTGTTAGTATTATCCAAGGTATTTCTAAAGCGTCTTTAACAACTGATAGTTTTCTATCTGCTGCATCATTTCAAGAGACTACTAAAGTTTTGACAAATGCTGCAATTCAATCAAAAATTGATAATTTGAGTGGACTGAAAGAAAATATTATCATGGGTAACTTGATTCCAGCAGGAACAGGTTTTGATAGATACTTGAAATATGATTTTGATGATAAAGAAAGTTTAGTTAATGGTTCAGAAGATCGAGAAGAACTCGAAGGAAACTTTGAAATCTCTTTAGAAGACAACTTAGGTGCAGATTTTTTAAAAGAATTAAACGTATCTACGGATGTTGAAGAATAAATAACTTCTTTATCTAGTCTATTAAGAAAAGCTCCACACTTGTGTGGGGCTTTTTTTTTGGTTCTAAATAGTTGAAATAAATGGGTATGTAGACTTCAATGTGATACAATAGTTGCTAGTTTTTGTTTACTTTTGTACTAACTTATATAAAGTTAGTTATTTTTATTTAAGGGGCTAATGACTCTGCATTCATTAGTGTATTAACTTGATGACAGCTAAAAAGCTTTCAATATTTTTATATATTTTATTTCACAGTTTAACTTATGGAGAAATTCAAGAGTTTAATATCATCGATGTTTTACCTCATATAAGTCAATCTAGTTTGAGTAATCGTACGGGCTCGTCTATTGCTTTGAAAATACGAATGAAAGCTGACCCTGGTACATACACTATACGTGCAATCAGACAGGGAGCGCCCAATCAAATTATAAACTCAAGAGATCAATTTAATCATACTGGTGTTGAAGAGTTTTTTGTAAAGCTTTCATTAAAAGAGGGCAGTAACTCCTTTTCTTTGACGTTAAATGCCTTTTCACAATCTGTAATACCAGTAACAACTACAGTTAATAATATAGTAAGAGACCTAGAGTTTAACGTAACTAATTTAAGTTTAGACCATTTACAAGAGTCAAATGGTAAAGTTAGTTTATATACTTCTCAACCTTTAATACAGGCTCATTATACATTAAATGGCAATGCAAATAGCTATGAAATTAAAACGTTTATTAATGGGCTTGAAATAAAATCAGATACAATATTTAATTCAGGTTCTGGTGTTATAGATAATATACCCTTAGAAACAAATCAATTAAATTTAATACAATTAAAAGCTCTAGCTTTAGATGGTGGTGCACAAGGTCTAGGTATACAAAAGGTTAGTGGGTTTTTGAGGCTTTTTCATGATACTATTCCACCTGTTCTTTTAGGGATAAGTACTACTTTACCTAGTGGAAATGCAAATCCATCAAGTCCAACTAGAATGGCAGTTTTTGGTTTAATTGTAGAAGCAGATGATGCTGATGTCCAAATTAGAGTGACAAATTCAAGAAACTCCAAAGAAATTATTAGGATGACTGATCAATCTAATAGAGTAACAATTGCAGGTGTAGAGCTAGAAAGAGACCCAGCATTAGCTACAACCATAACAACATATACAATAACTGCTTTTGATGCAGCAGGTAATGAAGCCATTCATAAAATTCAAACCGTACCAAGAGTAACATTTGAACCTTGTTTTAATCTATTGAGTATGATACCAGCAGATGGCTCCTATATTGGGCAAAATCAGTCAATATCTATTTTGGGTGCCGTTTGTGATGATGTGGAAAAATATAGGGTATTATTTAGGGTTTCATCCATTATTGGTGGTGGTTTTTTTATTGAAGAACAATTAACTAACCTTTCTCCAGGTTCATCTTTTCAAAAAGATATTTCTATTCCATTTGATGCCTTAAATCCAAATCAAAACTCTTCACTTCAAGTTGAAGTAATTGTAATTTCTCCAAGACCAGGGGATGAAAGCCAAGAGGAAAATTCCCCATCACATAGTTTAGGTTCTGTTATTTTTGATCGGGTAGCACCACCTGCTCCCCGTCTTATTACCCAAGATACTTTTTTTGCAACTAACTCAAATAGTATTATTATAGATGGAGATAGATTAGAGCGAGAAGGAGGAGTATTCATACATGTCCCGACTAACTTTAATGTACGGCCAAATTTTCAAATAGGAGCTTTGGGTGAGGATTTTCGTGGTGTTGTTGATATGGGGTCTGCTGGTGATGGTGAATATACTTTAGATATTATTTCAAGAGATAAAGCTTTAAATTCAGGACCAGGGTCTAAACGGCAAATAGTAGTCAAAATTGACAGAACCCGCCCTCAAGTAAAAAATATTAAAGTCAATAATGCTGTCATTGAAAGTGGCGACCCTATTTTTTTTCAACCTGGTGCTACTGTCAATATAAAAGTATTAATGACTGAAAAAATGGAAGAAGCACCTTTTGTTTGGGTAACACAATTAGCAGGTTATGCCCAAAAAATAGGTATTTCAAACAGTTTTAATAACGGGCTTGAATTTGAATATCAATATGTTGTTCAGTCATCTAATAATGGTGAAAGAGATGGAGCAGTTGAAATTTTAGTAACAGGTGGAACAGACACAGCAGGCAATACAATTTCACCTTCCTTTTTTGAAGCACAAGCTTTTATAGTAGATTCGCAAGCTCCTAAACTTTTTAGACAGTTTGTTTCTCCATCAGATGGTTCAATTGTAAATAAAGCACCTAGTCCATTACGTCTTGTCATGAGTGATGAAAATTCAAATTTGAAAGTATCTGGTAGCGATCCAATAAATTCAAAAATTACTGCTTTAGGTCCATTAGAAACAGACCCAAACCATGTAATTAAGGGTAGGGTTGAGGTTTTTAACCCAAGAACAATTGATTTTTATCCTGATTCTACTGGCCCTTCTGCGATGACGACAGATGGTACTTATTTGTTTCAAATTACTATGGTTGATAAAGTCGGAAACGAGTTTATCGAGTCAGTTGTATTGCAATTAGATACAGAGTCTTTATCTCCAAATTTAATTGTAACATTTAGTCCAGATAATAAAGCTTTTTATAATGCTCAAACCTTACCAAGATTAAATGGTTTACCAATATTATCTATGAGTGTAGAAGAAAGTTTAACTCCTGAGATGGACCTTCTAAAGTCAGAAATGAGGGTATTTAATTATTTAAGAAGTCCTCAAGAGTATAAAGTATCTAAGGCAAGACTACTCAGCACATCTAGTGTACAATTTAACTTAGAAAGCGACTTATTAGCTGATGGAAGTGATGATGGCATTTTAGTTGCAAATGGGGTCATATATGATGTAGCTGGTAATGTTTCTGACCCAAAAGTTTTTCAATATACCTATGATACAAAAGCACCATCAGTAATGGATGGAATTAATTTTCCTGTACCAGAAGGTTTTAAGCAAGAAGATACTAGAGTACCCGCTCACGGAACTGTAGTTAATGGACCTTTAAATATAATATCCTCTTTCATTTTTGACCAAAGATCTAGTAATGGATATTTAGGTTCTGGACTAAGAGCAGCTTTAGATTCACAGCTTAATTTACCGACATCAACAATAGTTTTAAGTCTTGAGCATTCATTTGGCTCTGTATTGCCAGGTATTATATCTTCATCAAGAATTAAATTCAAAGCAGATGTCAGCGGTAATGCACCAGTATTTGGCGGACCACTAGTCGGGAGACTTCTATACGAATTAAATGTAGATCCTATATCTTTAGAACCCATTGGTCTAGAAACTGATGGTAGCATGGATGGTATTTATAAAATGGAAATCACTCCTGTTGATTTAAGTTTAAATATTGGTGAAATAACAACTTCATATTTTATGTATGATACGATTGCTCCTGTTTTGAGCATTGACTTAAATAATGATGTATGGATAACTTCAGGAGTTTTAGAATTCACAGGTTTTGCTCAAGATTTACAAGCAGTAAATCAAGCGTATGCTATTTTTGGAGGTACCAATGGTCTTGGAGTCCAAAAAGTAGAATTAAGGGTAGAATCAGTAAATAATATTGGTTCAGCAACTTTTCCTGAAGTGCTAGCATGGACAGAAATTCCTCTAAAGAAAAAGCTAGTAAATTACCCAAAAAATAAAAAGTTTGAGTTTGAATTTTCTCAAATATTTTATAATTTTAAAGGTGATGCTAGGTTAACTTTTAGGGCTACTGATAAAGCTGGTAATAGAGCATATTTAATTAAAGATTTGTCTTTAAATTCAGACTTGCTAAAAGCTCCTGTTTTAGTTTCTCCCATTAATAATTATCGAGTGTCGGGCGGAATCCAAAGGTTTGAATGGAGACCTGAAACTACGGCTAATAAATATGCTTTAATTATAACAGACAAAAACAATAATCCAACAGAGTTTCTATTTGATAAAGAGACAATTCAATCTGATATTAATTTGGGTTTTTTACAAGAAGGAAAAACAACTTGGAGGGTAGATGCTATAGATGGAGTAGATCATAGAAGTAATCCTACAAATGGAAGAACACTCATTATGGATAGAAGTATCCCATTTATTGAGAGTTTTAGTTTTGATCGCCCAATTATTCCGAATAATGAAGAAGGGCGTATTTTAGAAGGAGATTTAAGGTTTCATATTACTTTTAATGAAGAAATGGATGTATCAAAAAAGCCTATAGTTAGGTTTTTCCCTGCTTCAAAAACTATTGTTAACGCATTTGGACAAGAGGTCGTTGAAATATATAGCCCTATTACTTTAAACCAATTGAGTTACGAAGCAGATAAATATATAGGTAATTTTAAAATTTTGCCCAAAGATGGAGATGTTGATTACAATGGATTGGGCTTTATTCAAGTAGAAAACTATATTGATAAATCAGGTAATCGTGGTTTAAAACAAAGTCATAATTTTGAAATAGATTTAGGGCCATATTTTGAATTCAGAATTTTTTCAAACCCTGTAAATGATTATGAAATTATATTTGTAATTAAGGGCTTGCACCAAAAAGGTGGAACAGAAGAAGAAATTTCATTAACTCCATTTATGCAGATTAGACAATTAAAAGACCCAGGAGGGCAATCAACGGATGATGATATTCAAATCATTAAATTAACAAGACTTGGTAGTTCATACTTTCATGGTGGATATTTGTTAAATCTAAATTTATCAGGAGCTTTACAAATTGAAATAACAGGGGTTGATGTTAACGGAAACTCCATAACAAGAGTGATTCCATTTCAAATTAAAAGACTTTCTTTTTCTAAGTCTACTTTATCAACAAGCAAAAAGTCGATTTCATCTTTAGAACAAAAAGTATATATGTTCCCATGGACAACAAACGAAAAAATTAATCAACAAAAATTACCAGTTTTTAATGTATTTCCAAAAACATCTTTATTAAAAAGCAGTGATTTTGAAATAGATTTAGCAGATTATATTAAAAAAAATAAAGGTAAATATGCTGTGATGCAATCATCAGAAAATGGATTAGTTTATCAAACACAAAGCTTCATTGATAATAAAATTTATTTACAATCTAAAGTTCCATCAAAATTATTTTTAATTGAAGATAGTGTAAAACCTGAGTTACGAGTAGACCAAAGCCTTGATTTAAAAGCTTTAGAGTCAGATTTATTAATTCAAGTAGAAGATACTGGAGTAGGTTTTAGTATAAAAAAATCAAGCCTAAAAATAAATAACTCAAACTACAGTTATCAAGTTGAGAATGAAAATATTATTAGAATAAAAAAGTCTCACTTATCTTTAGGACAAATAAATAATGTAGAGTTAAAAGCTGTAGATTATTTGGGTAATGTAAAATCTTTGAGTTTGTTAGTACAAACTGTTGGGCCAATTCATTTTTTAGAGAGTATTGTTGTCCCTAACCCTATTAGAAATAGTAATGCATTTTTGAAGTTAAAATTAAATAGAACAGCGAAAAAAGTTCAATTATCTTTATACGATTCGGCCTCTTCTAGGGTTTATACTCAAAGTATTGGGCAAATATCTAAAGATAGTTATTTACCATTAGACGAGTTTAACTTAGAATCTTTAGCAAATGGAGTCTACTTTTTAAAAATTCAAATTGAAGATTCAGAGAAAAATACAAATAAAAAAATTGTAAAACTAGCTATCATTAAATAGAAACAAAAAAATGCCGACAACATTAAAGAAGATTTTATTTAAAATTATACTGAGCCAAAAATGGGCTTAGATATAACCCAAAAGGGTAAAGTTAAATATGTTTGGGTATAGGTTAAGCTATGATAGTTAGAGTTTGGGGTACAAGAGGATCAACACCGGTCTCATCCCAGAATTATATGAAATACGGAGGAAGCTCCAGTTGTTATGAGATTATCTCCGACGCTGGAACTCGAGTAATTGTTGACGCAGGAACAGGAATCCGTCCTTTAGGTGCTTCTTTATTAAAAGAGTTGCCAGTAGAGGTTCATTTAATATTCTCACATTATCATTGGGATCATATTTTAGGCTTCCCATTTTTTGTTCCTTGTTTCATTCCTGGCAATAAAATTCATATTTATGGTCAAAAAAAGGGTAATTTATCTGCAATGAATATTTTAGATAAACATCTAATGAGCCCTCCAAACTTCCCAGTTCCGTTATCAATTATGGGAGCAAGCCTAACTTTTACAGATTTAGAAGATAGAGGAAAAGTTGAGCTTGGTAAAAACTTTTCAATGTCTTACTTACCTATGAATCATCCAAATGGTGTAATCGGTATGCGTTTTGAAGATGGAGATAAAAGTTTTGTTTTGATGACTGATATTGAGCATATTTCAGATACTATACCTGACCCTGCATTAGTTGAATTTGTTAAAAATAGTAATTTAGTTGCTTATGATTGTCAGTATACGCCAGACGAGTATCCAATGAGAGTTAGTTTTGGGCATTCTACTTGGAGGGCTGCGGGTAATTTAATGATTCAAGGTGGAGCTAAAAACCTTTTGATGATACATCACGACCCAGATCATGATGATGAATTTATCGATCAAATGGTGATCGATGCTAACGAAGAATTTAAAGATGATGAGATCAACTTTACAGCAGCGTTCGAAGGCCAAGAAATTAAACTTTAACAATGAAATTAATATTCATTTTAGTTCACTTATTATTTGCGAATCTAGTTCATATATATGCTAATGAACACATAGCAGAGTTTACTCTTAAAAAAGGGAATGTATTTGTTAGTGGTCCTGAAAATCAATTGATTAATAAAGATCGAGGATTTTACAAAAATAGTTTTGTAAAAGTTGAAAAAAACTCATTTGCATTATTAGAGTTTAAGCATGGCACTCAAATTAAAATAGATGAAAAATCTGTATTTAAAGGTGTTTTTCTACAAAGAGAAAAAACGATTGGCTTACAATTACTAAAAGGTCAGTACTTTTTTAATCTACCAGAACAGAATAATAATTATGAATTTGAAATTCAAACACCAATGGGGATTATAAGCTCATTTGATGGAGACTTTTTAATACATATTGATGAAAAGCGTGCCTTTTTAGAAGTATTCTGTCTGGATGGAAGATTAAATTTAAATTTTAGAAATTTAGAAATTGTTTTGGTAGCTGGTGAATCTGCTTTTGTTGAAAATGATAGAATTTCAAGAAAACTACATATTGATGCAGCTCAATCAAGAAGGCTTTTTTCTTGGTATAGATTAAAAAAACCTTGGGCTATACCTCTTTTTTTACGTAGTTTTTCTGAAAGTGTTGAAAATGAAGAAGTAATTTTAAGTGATTTTGTGATTAATGGGTTAACTTTAAATGAAATCAATAAAAATCAAACTTTTGGTTCAAATGATTTGATTATGGGTAAGCTACGGTTTGAGGGTAAAATAGAAAATAAATTACCTCATCAATTGATACAAATGTCACTAGATGGGGGTAAAAACTATTTTGATGTTCCTTACAATAATGGTTTTTTAGTGAAACGTTTTCCGAAAGAAAAACAATATATAATTAAGTTTAGGCTTAGAGATTTTGATAAGTTTTATAAAATAGAGCAAGATGAAATAAATTTTTCGTATAGTGAAAGAGGAAATAAAGAGTTTATTGAAAATTGGTTAGAAACTTTAGCTCTAAATTTCAAACGAAAAAATGCATATAATTTGTCTAGAATGTTAAAAAGTGCCAAAACAATGAGTCCATTAATCATTGAAGACTTAATGCAAGAATACAGAGAGGTTTCATACCAAAATATAGAGTTTGAAGTTTTAAGGTTTTTAGAGATTAAGGATAGATTACAAATTGTTGTAAAGTATAATAAAGTTGTTACTGTAAGAAGCAACTTAGAGGCTACTAAAGAAAGTGGAAATTTTAGAGTTTTATTTAAACAAGATAAAAGACTTGGTTTCATTGTAACAAGTTTTTTAGGCAATTTTCCATTTATACAAAATTTTATGAAAAATAAAGTTGATTATAGAGGCCCTAAAGTTATTGGGAGTTTTGTTGTATCTAAGATTAAAGGGGCAAATACAGTAATTGATGTAAGTTGTGAAGATGAAACGTCAAAACTGCAAAATTTGGAGTACTTTTTAGATAACATATCAACAAATGGTAGAGGTATAAAAGTAAGACCTCTTGATGGTAAATTTGATGAAAGATTAGAGCAATTTAGAATCATATTAAGCCCAAACTTTAAAAACTTTAGAATGTATATACATGGTCAAGATGCACGTGGAAACTGGGGAAAGTTTCATGCCATTACTTTTATTAACTAATTACTTTATCTCAGTCTATAAGTATAAAATACCGATATAATTAGAAAGTCACTAGTTAATGTGACTTTTTATACTCAAATGTATTTAACCTTGTTTTTGGATGAATAATAAATTAAATATGATAAATAAATTTGGACATAAAAATATTTTAAAAGCAATTACTTTTACAGGTTTTGCTATTAGTTCGAGTTTGTTTGCAGATTTTAAAGAAACTATCATTTTTTCAAATGAATTTGAACAGTATTTAAATGTAAGGGCAAATACAAAATATGCAAAAGAGCTTGTTGAACGAATTTTAGGTTTAAAAATAAGTAAAACAGATGCAAAAACTGTTGTATCACGAATACCGTTTATAAATTCTACTGAAAAAGTAATTCTAATGAGAATGTTAGACGATCAAGAAAAAAGAAATTTGGCCCATATTAAAACCACCAGTAAAAAAGGTGAGTTTTCTTTCATAAACCTCGGTGATGATTATGAAAAAAGACTGATTTTAAAAAAATATTTATTATCAAAAGTTAAAACAGAAAATGAATATGAAATTGTAAAATCCTTATTTGAAACAACAAATGCTTCTCAATTATTAAGCCTATATAACAAAATAGATGCTCTTACTTTTTTAAAAATAAATGATAAAAAAGTATCAAAACAAATTATTGAAGGCAAATTAACGGCCTATTTTGAACATCAAGATAAAAAAAGACAAAAACACTCTCAAGAAATAAAAATTAGCTCTACTGATGTAAATGGCTTTTCAAATGACTTATTAAAAAGTGATGGAGTACATATAAAAGCCAGACATCATGTAAAAACAGCAACAACTCATAAGGGGTATGAGTTTACCTCTGATTATGCACTGATTGCTGGAAATTCTAATATTACTAAAAAATCAGAGTATGATTTAGAGCATATTAGATTAGCCTGGAAAGGTGATAGATCAGAGTTTATATTTGGAGATCATTTTTTAGATTTAGGTGAAATGAATGTTTCAAGAGAGTTTCGAGGAATCCATGCCTCAAGAAAAATTAGTTCACGTCAAGAGACTTGGGCTTCTATTTTTGTTGGTTTTGTTGAAAAACGTAGCGATAGTTTCGATGACTTTTATAGAGAATATGATCAATTATTAGGTGTTTCTTTAGAAAAAAAGTATAAAAACGATAAGCACTTTAATTTGTCGTATATGTATTATGATGCAGATGATAAAAGTTCAAGAAAAAATGGGCATAATATATCATTTTCTCATCTAGCAAAGCTATCAGAATATTTAGAAATAGACTTAGAAATAAACTCTTCTTATCACACTAAAAAATTTGGTGATGAAAGAGGAGGTTTTGGAGTCAATTTATCATTAATTTATGATGATGGACATAATCTGAGTGGCTTGAATATACAAGACTATAGTAAAGATTTATATATTCCAATGGGATATGCTTATAACTCTTTTAGTCAGTTAGAAGCATATGCAGGTCAATATGCATCTTGGGGAAGCTGGGACTTAAGAACGATGTATAGAAAAGATCAAGAGACTGAGACTTCTATTTCAATGAATGTTCTTAGGCCTTCTATATCTTTTCATTTAATTGATGTATTTCAATTAGATGGATTATATTTAGATTATATGTATCATGAAACTAGAGAAGAGTCTGATGATAGAAGTAGATTGCTTGAAACAAATACTCATAATATTTATTTGATGAAATCTTTTAAAAGGTTTGAGCTAGATTCAAGAATAAAATTTAGAGAAACTTATGATAAATTACTTTCTGTAAAAAATGAACAGGAAACAGTATTTTATTTGGGTACAAGAGGTTTTTATTCTAAAAGACATAAAGAATTTAGCCCATCATTTTTTATACAACATGAAAGACGTGAAGATGCCAATGGCTCTACTAACAACAGAGTAGGTACGGGAGCTGATTTATCCTCAAGAGTTGGTGGACCAATGACTATGAATATAGGTGCTGCTATCTGGAAAAACAGTGGAAATCTAAATAAGCAAACTCAACAATTAAAAGAAGCTCATTTAGATTTTGATTATCCTCTAACAGAGTCATGGGATAAAAGCTTAAAGTTAAGTTATAGATGGCAAGATCAAAGTCTATCAGGTAATTTAAGTCATGGTTCAAGTGAAAGCTTAAACTTGAGTTATAAAAATCAATTTTAAAAAACCTATGGTTTAAATTGCTTAGGAAAAATCCTGTAAAATTTAGGCTGTCTTAAATTATTTACCGTGTTAAATAGAGTCGTTGAATGAGTATTGCTAATAGTGCCATTAAAATCCCCAATCACTATTTGTGGAAACCCAAAAGGGTTTGTTTTTGATGTAAGTTTTGAAATATAAGCGATTTTAGAACCATTAGCATTAATATGGGCTTGATGAGGAATATCATCGTTTACGAGTAAGGTTCTTGAAAACAAACCTCTATCAGTAGGACTAGAAGCAATTAAAAAATACTTTTTGATTTGATTGAAGTTTGTAATTTGATCATAAAGGACAGAATGTCCTAGGGGGTCCCATGAAATATTTATTTCTTCTAAATTATTTTGAGTCAATTGCATAACAGAAAACTTATCCAATTGTTGAAAATCATCTAAGCTATAATAGTCTGTTTGTCCAAAAATACCATCACGTTTGTAATCAATAAACGAGACAAAAACCTCGTAGTTTGTGTCATCACAAGCTCTTCCACAGACTAAAGGCCTAGTATTGGTACAACCTTTTGGTTTAGCTAAAAAAGCTACAGCATTTCCTTTTGGTGACCATACAGGAGATTTGAATTCAGCAGGACAATCAGCAGGAAAATTAGTTGCATCAAATAAACTAGATGCATTAGTTTGACCAATTATATTTTGGTTTTGAGGATAAAAATTTGGACAAATAATTGAAGGGGTTTGTGTTGTTGCAAGGGGTATATTTCTACAGGCTTGGATTGTAACGTCTTGGCAAAAAGAAAAGTTATTTAAATTATTGGCACATAAACCATTAAAATAAGTATTTAAATTATTAAAAAAATCTGCTGATTGAGAATTACTAGGATTGAATCCATTAGAAGTAGGAACCTGTGTAGCTGGAGTTTGTGTGTCATTAAAAACTATTCCTGCTTCTTCATTTAAAAAATCAAGTTTTAAAAATAGATGTCCATTTGGAGTTTTAAAAAGCAAGGATTCATTTCTAATTAATTTAAATGGGTTTGTAACAGCATTAATAATAGAAGCATAGAATATATTATTATTTTGTAAATATGAAAATTTATTTCCAAGAGGAGAAAAGGTGGGATCACTAGCAGATTGATTATTTATTGTATCTTTGACCAAAAGTTTAAGTTCTTTTGTATCTAAATTAAATAAATATATATCTAACCTAAAATTAGTATTAGATAAAGGAATCTCAGATGCTGATAAAAGAAGTAAATTTTGGGTGGTTGGACTCCAGTCAATACTATCAATATAAGCAAAATTAATGGGCAAAAAATCTAAAAGAGTTGAGTAAATTGGAATGGTAGAATCATCATTGATTTTTTTTCCTACTAAAGAGTCGTTTTGAAAGAAGTTTATGTCATTTGTATTTTTATTGTTTGTTCCAAACTTCATATCAACATTTAAAAAGTCAGTAGAAATAGTAGATATACTTGTTGATGTTATGTAATTACCAGACGAAGCAATAAGTGTATAAACTCCCTTTTGTAAATTATCAAAGAAGAAATTTCCATTTTCATCAGATTTGGTGGAAGTAAAACCAGGGTTTACTTGAATTTTAACATTACGACCGACATGATTTTCATCTAAATTGAAGATAGAACCAAAAATTAAAGTAGATTGACTTTCAGAGATATCACTAGAGCCACTAATATCTTCTAGTCCTTTACCACCACAGCCTATAAAAATAGTTGTGATAAAAAAAATACTAACTAATAGCCGACTATTTGCAATGAATGAAAAAAACTTAGACATTATGGTTCCTTAATGGGGGTTGTTGTTATCTAATTCGGATTTTTATAAGAAAAAATTGACTTTAGTAGCGGAGTTTTTTAATATGCACAATAATAATTAAATTAAGATTTTTATGTTACTTAAAATTGTAGGCTCGGTGACCATTTGGTTCGCTTACTTTGACATAGAAATAAATCAACCAAAAGGAGTGAATATGTTACCACGAGTTTCAATCAAAGGTCTTTTAGAAGCAGGTGTTCATTTTGGTCATTCAAGTTCAAAATGGGATCCAAGAATGTCTCCATACTTACACACTAAAAGAAATGGAATTCACATTATTGATTTACAAAAAACTGTAAAGTTAATTGTAAAAGCTTGTAGTTCAATGAAGAGAGTATCAAGAAAAGGTGCAAACATCTTATTTATCTCTACAAAAAAACAAGCATCAGATATTATCAAAGAAAACGCAGAGACTTCAGGGTGTTTCTATATCAATAGTAGATGGTTAGGTGGAACACTAACTAACTATAAAACTATTCGTCAAAGAATCGCTTATTTGAAAAAGTTAGAGCGAATGGTAGAAAACGGAGATATGGATTTACTTGGAAAAAAAGAACGTTCAAAAAGAATGAAAGAGCTAGATAAGTTAACTAGAAACTTAAATGGTATTCGAGACATGGAAAAACTTCCTGAGATTGTTTTTATTGTTGATCCAAATAGAGAGCATATTGCTGTTGATGAGTGTAACAAACTTGGTATTCCAATTGTTGCTATTACTGATTCAAACTGTAACCCAGAGAAAATACAGTACGTAATTCCTGGTAATGATGATGCTATGAGAGCAATCAAGCTTATTACTAGCTATATTTCAGAAGCAATTATGGATGGTAAAGAGCAAAGAAAAGCCAAGCAAGACAAAGAATCTTCTAAGTAATTAGGGGTGTAGGGTTTGGTCTGTTTTAAACTTTTTGTTTGAAGCAGGGTTTAATTGCTCTGATGTGACTTCTTTTTTTATGCGGTCACATCTGATGGAGTCTTTTGCTCTTCCTTATTTTCTCAAGTAGTAAACTACTAGTCGAAAATAAAAAGAGCAAAATACAACCATCATCTGTAACCTGATGTGTAGCGAGTACTTGGGTGATAGATGAAAAACAGTCGGTACTTCGGCTAAAATGGAGAATCTTGATTCTCTTATATAAATATTAAATATTAGACCTTAATAAAATTAGGGTATTTAGATAAAGGATTTAGAAATGGGAATTTCTGCAAAAGATGTAAAGGCTCTGAGAGAGAAAACTCAAGCTGGAATGATGGATTGTAAAAGAGCATTGGTTGAGTGTGATGGTGACTTGGATACAGCAGTAGACTTTTTAAGAAAAAAAGGTTTAGCAGCTTCTGGTAAAAAAGCAGGAAGAATTGCAGCAGAAGGTACAATTTGTGCTTACATTGGAGAAGATACATCTACTGGTGCTTTATTTGAATTAAATTGTGAGACTGATTTTGTTGGTAAAAATGATGCTTTTCAAGCTTTAGCAAAAAACTTAACAAAATTGATTAACTCCTCAGATATTAAAGATGTTGATGCTTTAATGTCTTCTAAGCTAGAGGGTGTTAAAGTTGAGCAGATTATCACTGAACAAGTTGCAAAAATTGGAGAAAAAATAACTCCTAGAAGATTTGTAAAGTATTCTGTTGATAGTGGATATGTTCATTCATATATTCATGCAGGCGGGACAATCGGGGTAATGGTTGAACTTGGTCTTGGAGATGCTTCGTTAGCATCAAATGATGTATTTATTGATTTTTATCAAGATATTGCTATGCATATTGCAGCAGCTGCACCTACATATCTAAAAAGAGATGAAGTACCAAGTGCTGAGATTGATAAAGAAATTGAAATTTATAAAGAACAAATGAGACAACAAGGTAAAAAAGAAGAAATGCTTGAAAAAATTGCTTTAGGCAAAGTAAATAAGTATTACTCTGAAATTTGTTTGTTAGAACAACCATTTGTTAAAGAATCAAAAACCAAAATTAATCAATTAGTAAAAGACGTTAGTAGCAAAATTGGTACTGATGTTAGTATTAATAGATTCCAAAGATTTGTACTTGGTGAAGGTATCGAGAAAAAAGTAGAAGACTTCGCAGAAGAAGTTGCTAAGATGCAATCATAAATATAATTAGACCCGTAAGGGTCTTTTTTTTTGCTTAATTTTTTAATCCAAAGGGGTACTGAATGAAAAGAATAATGTTAAAGCTAAGTGGGGAAGCTTTAGGAGACAAATCTGGTAGAGGTATAGATGCTTCAACAACTATTTCTATTTGTGACCAGGTGAAAGAGATAGTGGCTTCTGGAAAAGAAGTGGCTGTAGTCATTGGTGGAGGAAATATTTTCAGAGGTGTTTCTGGAGAAAAAGCAGGATATGACAGAGTATCGGGCGATTTTATGGGAATGCTTGCAACTATCATGAATGCAGTAGCCATGCAAAATATTTTTGAAGATAATGGTCTTAAATCTATGGTAATGACTCCTTTTCGTTTAGAAGAATACGTAGAGCTTTTTAATGTAAAAAAAGCATTAGACTTTATGAAAAATGGTGGAGTTGTTATTTGTGCTGGTGGAACAGGACGCCCTTTTTTTACAACTGATACAGCAGCAGCATTACGTTCAGCAGAGTTGGGTATAGACTTGCTAATTAAAGCTACTAAGGTAAATGGAGTTTATGATTCAGATCCAGAAATAAATAAAAATGCAAAACTATTTTCAGAGATAGAATATAAAGATATATTAAAAGATGGGCTTAAAGTCATGGATACAGCAGCAATTGCAATATGTATGGATAATTCCATTCCTATTCGGGTCTTGAATATATTTGAAAAAGGTAATATTCTGAAATTAGTAAATGGTCAACAAATTGGAACTTTAATAAAATAGAGGTATGAAATGGATCCAGAAGAAGTATTAATGGAATCAGAAGATAAAATGGATAAAACAGTTGATTCACTTCAAAAAAGCTTACAAACAATTAGAACAGGACGAGCAAGTCCAATGCTTGTAGATAGAATTAAAGTAGATAGTTATGGAGTAAAGACAGCTCTTAAGGGAGTTGCTACAATTTCAGTACCCGAGCCAAGGGTTCTTGCTATTCAGCCTTGGGATAGGTCAATAATTGGAGCTATAGAAAAAGCTATATTGGCATCAGATTTAGGTATAACTCCTGCAAATGATGGTAATGTTATACGTTTAAATATGCCTGATATGACTGAAGAGCGACGAAGAGATATGGTAAAAGTGGCTAAAAGCCGAGGCGAAGAATCTAAAGTTGGTATCAGAAATACTAGAAGAGATTGTAATAATACTTTAAAGAAGTTAGTAAAAGATAAAACTGTAACTGAAGATGATAATAAAGAGTATCAAAAGCAAATACAAGATGCTACTGATGCAAGTATTGTTAAGATTGATGCCTTAGTTACAAACAAAGAAAAAGATATAATGGAAATATAGTTTATCTTTTAATATAAATATTTATCTTATTTAAGATTATAGCCCTATTAATTATTTTAAATGATAGGGCTTGTTTTATACCTAAATACAAGTACTTTTTTTGATTGGGTATATATTGATTTGGGTGGTAAAAATGAGTATTGAAGCAAAAATAAGAAAAGACCTTCAACTAAATGAATATGAAGAGACTATTTTCTCAAAAATTGATTGGAAAAACTGTCCAAAGCATATTGCTATTATTATGGATGGAAATGGTAGATGGGCAAAATCTCAAGGGAAACCTCGAACATACGGACATAAAAAAGGTGTAGATTCTATACATTCTATTGTAGAATTATGTGGAAAAATTCCTGTTGAATACGTAACTTTTTATGCTTTTTCAACTGAAAACTGGAAAAGAACAGAATCAGAAGTTTCTATGTTACTAGGTTTATTTTCTTCTTCGTTAAAAAAATATTTAAATCAATTAAGTGATCAGGGCGTAAGAATCAATGTAATTGGTGATTTAAGCAAAATGGGTCCTAAAATTCAAAAAGAGTTTTTAGATGCCAATGAAAAAACAAAGTCTAATACAAAAATATGCATGAACCTTGCTTTAAATTATTCTGGTAGAGCAGACTTGACCCGTGTGACAAAAGAGATTGCTCTTGAGGTTAGTTCTGGTAAATTAGATTTAGAAAAAATAAATGAAGATTATATTAGTCAAAAGCTTTATACAGGTTTTATGCCAGAACCAGAGCTAATGATTAGAACAAGTGGTGAAAACCGTTTGTCTAATTTTATGTTATGGGAAAACGCTTATTCAGAGTTTTATTTTACTGATGTTCATTGGCCCGACTTTAGAGAGGTTCATCTATTTGAAGCTATTTTAGAATATCAAAATAGAAATAGAAAATTTGGTGGGTTATGCTAATACGAGCTATTAGTGGTTTTTTTATTGTTGCTTTCATTTTATTTTCTTTAAAATTAGGTGTGATTTATTTTGCATCTTTTTGGCTATTGATAGTAACTTTTGCACATTATGAAGCTTATACTATGTCTAAATTTTTGATATTAAATAGGGTATATAAATTTTGTAGTGTTTTTCATTTATTTACTTTATTAATATTATTGCAAAAGTTTCCTGAATTAAAAGAAGTTTATGATTTAGATTTATTATTTCTTTCTCCTATTTTATTTATTATGATTTCAATTTTTCTTTATAGAGATGATAATAAAGAAGTTTTTTTTAAAGAATTTACTAGTGGTTTTTTGCTTTTTTCTTATGTTGTTTTCTTTTTTTCTTCGATGATTATTATTTTAGTGAATGTTAAAAACCCAGTTAATTTTATATTCTTACTATTTTGTATTATGTGGCTTCAAGATACTTTTGCATATTTTGGTGGAAGACTATTTGGTAGACATAAATTAAATAAATCTTTAAGTCCAAAAAAAACATGGGAAGGCTCCATCATTGGAATTTTAGTAATGGGGGTTATTTTATTTTCAGTACAAAATCAGTTTTTTTCAATGTTTAAAGCTAATTTTTTGATATTTTTGTTGATCGTAGGGATTGCAGGACAGATAGGTGATCTGTTAGAATCGTGCTTCAAAAGATGTTTAGGAGTAAAAGACTCAGGATGGATTATTCCAGGTCATGGTGGGGTGCTTGATAGATTTGATTCTGTTACTGCTGGTAGCCTTTGTGCTCTATACTTTTTATTGTTATTTTAAAATAGGATTTTGGTGGATTTAGTACAAGTTTTTTTGAAAAAAATCTTTTGGTTTATATTGCTGATTGATGGTATATCAGTATTTTTTGTAATAGGAAAATTCTGCTTAGCGAATTTGTTTAAGCTACATTTACAAAAGTTTACTATTGGCTTTGGTAAATCTATTTTATATAATAAAAAAATAGGTAAAGTTTTATTTGTGATTACTTCATTTCCTATAGGATGTAAGGCTGAGTTTTTAAAATCAGATAGTTTATTTAGAAGAATTGAACCAATATCTTTTATAAAAAAGGTGGCTTTAATTTGTGCAGGTCCTATTTCATCTATTTTTTGTGCTTTTATTTTGTTGTTTTTGACTTTTTTTATATTTGGAGATACACCAAGTACAATGCAATTAACAAATACAATTGCAGGAATGCCAGCAGAAAAAAGTGGTTTTCAACGGGGTGATATTATCCTCAAAATTAATAATAAAGATATTAAAAGATTTGATGAGGGTAGAACATTAATTGGGCAGTTAGCAAATCAAAAGATTTTATTTAATGTAGAAAGAAAAGTAAATTATAAGCTTTTTACAGATTATAAAAAAGCTAAAAATTACTTAAAAACAATTTATAAACATAAAGATTATATTAAAATAAGCCAAAAAGATGGTGATGATTTAATGTTTTATGCAAAAGCACCCGCTATTAAACAATTAAAATCAATGAATCCAAATAATATTAAAGTATATTTTTCCCAAAGTACTGAAATTTTGAACATAGAGGTAAAATCAACTATTGATAGTAGAGTTGGAATAGGAATAAAACCTTACTCGTTAGATAAGAAATCATTGTACTTAGGTTTTTCAAAGTCTTTATTCATGGCTTTTGATTTTACTTATATTTTAAGTAGAGAGTTTTTAGGACAATCTTTTACTACGATTTATAGTTTTTTAGAAAAAAGAGAGCTTCCATTAAATATGCCATGGGAGATTAAACAATTTATTGAAGAATTTTCTGATATGAAAATCATGGATTTTTTGAGATTATTTTCTATGGTAGCTTTAACAGTAGGATGGTTGAGTTTTTTTCCAATTCCTAAACTGGCTGGTGGTTTGATATTAGTTATGTGTACTAGATTAACTATTAACAAATTAGCAATTTATTTTAAGTTTTCAAAAGAAGATATCATCAAAGAAAAGTATGAAACTTGGATAGAACTTATTTATTTAGCTAGTTTTATTTTCTTAATATTATTGATGATTTTTCAAAATATGTTAGTTGTTGCGCAACTTTAAGATGAATTTGTATTTAAAATAAACTTTTCAAGACCCTCTTTAATTGATATTCCATAGTTCTTTCCAAAGGAATTTTGTAATATTGTTATCTAGTAGTGTAAAAATTACGATAGATTTAAAATAATAAAAATCACAAAAAACACAAAAATGATTGGAACATAGATGGAATTATTACTTACATTTGCTTATAAATTATTCTGGTTTAGCATTGTTATTGGTTTAGTAGCTTTTATACACGAGTTAGGACATTTTATTGTTGCAAAAATGTGTGACGTGAGAGTAGATGCATTTGCTATTGGAATGGGATCTACAAAATTAATCTCAAAAACGATTGGTGAAACAGAATACTCAATAAGAGCTTTACCAATTGGTGGATTTGTAATGCTAGCTCAAGAAGATGGTATTGACATTGATGATGGTAAACCCGATCCAGGAAGTAGAAGCTTTCAAAGAAAAAATATTTTGCAAAAAATAGCTATATTGTTAGCTGGGCCTTTCATGAATTTAGTAGGAACCTTTATGATTCTAACTTATATACATCATTGGCATGGTCTACCTGCAACTACTCTTCAAGTAGTAAATGTGGTGAAAGAGACACCAGCAATAAAAGCAGGTTTTTTAGAAAATGATGTGTTATTGAGTATAGATAAAAAAGAAGTGCGAAGTTTTGAACAAGGTAGAACTTTAATCAGTAATTTTGCGGCAAAAGAAGTTGAAGTAAAAGTCCAAAGAAGGCTTAAATATAAAGATTTTAATGAACATGCCACTTTGTTGCATTATTTAGAAAAAGAATATAAAAAGAAAAACTTTATTAAAATTGAAATAATTAAAACACAAAAAACTTTAGTATATGATAAAAAAGAAATTGCGATTAAATATTTAGAGAAGTTAAACCCTAAAGACATTAAAGTATCTGTTTCAGAGGGCATATCTAATATAGTATTAAAAGTTACTCCAACAAAAGAAGGTACTATAGGTATTCAAATTAGGCCTTTTCAATTAGATGGTGAACCAGTTTTTTATCCTTTAAATGATGCTATCAATAGGTCTTTTGAAGCGACTATAAATTGGTCTGTTCAATTTGCTTTTCAATTAAAAAATATGTTTGTAAATATGATTAAAAATTTTAAAGCTCCAGAAAATATAGGTGGGCCTGTCGCTATTGCAAATGTAGTTTCTCAAAGTGTTGAAAGGGGTGTTTTAGATTTTTTATTTTTGATAGCAAAAATAAGTATATCTATTGGATTATTTAATTTAGTTCCTATACCGGGTTTAGATGGTGGTAGGATAATGGTTATTATTCTTAAAGATACTATCAATGGATTAGGCCGATTAATATTTGGAAAAAAAGAAGATAGTTTTGATGATGTTATTGAAAGCTATGTAAATATTGCAGGGGTTTTATGTGTATTGTCTTTGATAGTTTTAGTTACTTTTAAAGATATCAAGGAGCTTTTAACTTGAAATTTTTGTTAATCTACTTTTTATTAATACTAGATCTTTATAGTAAAGGTCCTGTTTTAGAGATTGGAATATTACAGGGACAAAAAAAAGTAAAGATTCATGCTAAATATGGATTTAGAGTTTTTGATATTAAAGATAATAAAAAAAAAATATTTACAAGATGGAATAAAAAGCCCTTAACAATTTTTGAAACTACTCATGGAATAGGTTTTTTAAGAAAAAAAAACTTTCAAAAACTTTATATTAAAACATTTAAAAAGGCTAATGTTTGGGTAAATAACAGGGCTTACAGAGGAAACATAATAGTTTTTGAAGATAAGTTTGGTAAATTAACTGTAGTAAATGAAATAGGTATAGAGTTATATTTGTATTCAGTAATCAAATCAGAAATGTTAATAACTTCTCCTATAGAAGCTTTAAAAGCTCAAGCTGTAGTAGCCAGAACATATGCTATGAAAAATAAGGATAAATTTCGTGAAAAGTTTGGTTTTGGATTAACCGATGATGTAAGAAGCCAAGTATATTCAGGGGTAGAAAGCGAAAGGCCTTTAGCGATAAAAGTTGTAAATGATACTAAAGGTTTAGTTATAACTTATGAGAAAAAATTAATTTCAACTTATTATCATTCTGCTTGTGGAGGAAGTACTTTAGACTCTAAAGATTGGCTTGGAAAGCCTCTAAAATTTTTAAAATCAAAACCTTGTACTTGGTGTAATGCATATAAAAATTATTATTGGGATTTAGATTTGCCCTATCCTAAAATAAAAAATATTCTACGGTTAAATGGATATAAATTATCTAAAATAAAAAGTATTTCTTTTACTTATTCTAAAAAAGGTAGAATGAAATTATTAAAAATAAAACATCCTAAAGGCAGTATTTCAATGAGTGCTGCAAAATTAAGAAAACTGATATCTCCTTCTATCATGAGAAGTACGATGGTAAAAGAAAGATTATCAAAAAATAGCAATAGAGATGAGATTGCTATTATGGATATTTTAAATAGATTTAAGAAAAAAATGTTTCCAAAAATATTGCATTTTAGTGGTAAAGGTTTTGGTCACGGGGTCGGCTTATGTCAATGGGGAGCTAAAGGCTTGGCAAAACAAAAAAAGACCTTTGAAGAAATTTTAAAGTATTATTATTCAGACGTTCAGATTATAAAGACATATTATTAAAAGTAAAAATTCAAGCGTTTTTTTTAAATTTAGTATATAATGAAGAAGAGATTTATTTTTTTATTCTAGTTTTTTTTTAAAAAAGTTATTTCAAAAATATACTTATGTACATTATAATTAAAGAAAGTCCGAAACTTGTACTTCTTTTTGACGATATAATGAAAAAGAGCAAAATATTAAGTTATTACTTGTATGCAACAACTAGAAAGGTAGAGTAATGTTTTCATTTGGTCCCCCAAAATATTCAATCGGAATAGATATAGGCTCCTCTTCTTTAAAATTTATTCAAATAAAGAAAACAAAACAAGGCCCTACAATTATTAAACATGGAGTTGAAAAATATCCAGAAGGTACATTTGTAGATGGTAGTTTACAAGACCCTAATGCAATTATTCAGATTCTAAAAAATATCAAGAAAGAACATGGTTTAAAGTTTAATCAAGTTTTTACAAGTTTATCATCTCAAGTAACAATTTTACGTTTTATTCCTTTTCCTGAAATGATGGATGAAGAGCTAAAGTATGCGATTGATGGAGAAGCTGAACAATATGTACCATACCCTTTAGAAACAGTAAATATTTCTTATGCAAAACTAGCAAGAGTTGAGCAAGATGGTATGCAAAGAATTTTATGTCTTTTGGCTGTTTCTCAAAAAGAACACGTAGAAAGTTTAGTTAGTATTTTTAAGTCGGTGGGTGTAAAAAGTTTAGATGCTTTAGATATTGACTCTTTAGCTATTATCAATGCTTTAGATGCTTGTTTGGCTCCTGGTGTTTCATCAGCTCCTTCGTTTGAAGATGGAGAACAAGAAACGGCTGGTATTGATTCCTTAGATGTAGAGGTTCAAGATAAAGATTTAGATGATAAAGTAATTGCAATTGTAAGTATTGGTGCAAGATCAACCATTATTAATGTTTTAAAAGGTAATGTATTAAGATTTTCAAGAAATGTACCAATCTCTGGTAATAGTATTACTGAGATTGTAAAAGGTGTTTATAAAGTTTCATTTGAAGAGGCTGAAAGCATAAAAATAGAAAAATCAATTGGTTTGAATGAAGGTAAAGAAGATCAAGATTTTGAAGAGCTTGTTCAAGCAACGATTGAAGAAATTGCAGTTGAAATCAGAAGGTCTTTTGATTTTTATAAGGCTCAACATCGAGAACCTATTATTCATGAGGTTATTTTAACAGGTGGTTCTTCTAGACTAAAGGGTATTGAAGTTCTTTTAGAAAATGAACTATCTGTTAAAGTTAGATTAGGTGAGCCAGCTTATGGTTACCCAAGAGATATGGATCAAGAAGAAATGTTTGAAGAAAGTCTCCAACAATATGTTACAGCTATTGGGTTAGCTATGCGGGGATTTGGTGAGGATACTGAGATATGATTAAAGTAAACCTACTCACAGAAAAAAAGAAAAAATCGGTTCCGATTCCTGTTGGTGGAATCATTATTGCTTTATGGATTTGTGCTAATGCTGCTGGTTTAGCTTACGCAGCAGAGCAAACAGAAAGAGAATTGGATGAATATAAACGCCAGTTAGAGCCTGTTAAACGTGAAGTTAATAAATTTAAGTCTATTAAAAAGAAACAAAAACAGTTGATTAATAATTTAAATAGAGTTAGAAGTGATTTAGCCGAATATCAACAAGTTTTATCTAAAAATACTGGTTCATGGACAAAAGTACTTCATAACTTTGAAGAGTTTGTATTACGTGCTAGAACAGTCTGGATAAATTCATTAAATATTGATAGTGATGGACAGGTTAGTATAACGGGTATATCCATGGAAAGTAATATATCGGGACAAATTAATTCTGAGGGTAAGCCAAGAACAAGTACCTCTAAAGGTGTTACTGATTTCATGAAAATTTTAAGAGAAGCGACTCATATGGTAGAAAACGTATCTCTTTCGTCAATGGTACAAGATACAATTGATAGAAAAAAAGTAACAAAATTTGATATGACTTTTGTTATTCGTGAGGACTAAATATGGTTGTTAAGATAGTTAGTTACGCTTTTGGAATGATACTTATTTTAGCAGTTACTGCTGGTGTTTATATTTTAGAATATAAACAACCTTTGGATGAGCAAATACAATTAGTTGATAAAGAAATGAGAAAGTTGAGAAGTCAAAAAACTAAGGGTAAAAAGTTAAAAAAATCTTTGAAAGAGATTGATAAAAAAATTCGTGCAGTCAAATCTGAGATTGTTTCTTTTTTGAAAGAAAAATCAAAAGGTAGAGATGTAAGCAAGTTTTTAAATGATGTTGAAAGTTATGCTCAAGACTCTGGCATTGAACTAAAAACGATCCGAATCAATCCAAGAATAACTCGTGCAAAATTTATTGAGATTCCATTAGAATTTAGTGTGTCTGGTACATACTTTCAGTTATATGATTTTTTTACAAGAATAGAAAATACAAAAATTTTAAATTTTTCTAACTCTGGTTTAAGGCTTGGTGGCGGTGGTGGTAGAGGTAAAAAACTACCTAGATTAAGTAAATTAATAACAAAAAATTTGAAAAATTTAAAAGATTTATTAGGTAAAAAAATACCTAGCCCAGCTTATTCAGGTAGTACAAATTTTCCAAAAATGAGAGCTCAATTTGAAGGTAGAGTTGTAATGGTTGACAGAGGTAAAATTACACAGTATGAAAATTAGAATTAATTAGGAGTTTATATGTATAAGATTGTATGTTTTTTAATAGTATTTAGTTTTACAAATATCCCAAATCATTTTGCGGCTGGGATTGATAAACCATATTTTGATTTTTTTCGCAAGTTGATTCAACCAAAGCCAAAAAAGAAAAGAAAACAAGTAAAAAGAAGGCAGTCAATCAAAAAATCTGCCCCAACAATCCCACCACTTGGTATTAAAATACTTGGTATTACAGGCGAGGAAGGCTCTCGTGTTGCTATTATCAATTATAAGGGAGATCAAGCATTAGTTGAAGAAGGCGATAGCAAACCAGGAATATATAAAGTAATTCAAATTTATGAAGATAAAGTTGTTTTTATGCATATTAAAGCATCAAAAAGAGAGATTTCTAAGATGTAGTTCTTATAAAAAGATTACAAAAAGAGTTAATAAAATTATATTTTGTTAGCTCTTTTTTTTGTTTGTTTTTGTTGGTTGCTGGTGGGCGAAGTTTAATCTTGATTTTTTCTATTATTACACAGACAAAAAAATAAAATAAAGAGTAATTTGGTCGTTCAAAAAGCTTATATGTTTTTAAATAATTGTCGAAATTAGAGTAGAGCAAATCAAAGGAGAGATGCGCTATGAAATTACGAAAAGATTTATTAAAAATAGGTACAGGATTGTTTCTGACATTTTGTTTAACTACAATTACAGTTCAGGCGGCAGATGACTTTGATGAGTCAGAGGATTCTGGATATAAAATAAATTTGAGACTCTCAAATACACCTTTGTCATTAGCTATTTCTTCCATTATTTTAAAGACTAAATTTAATGTAATTATTGACCCTAAAATTAAAGGGAAAGTAACTATGGACTTAAAGCAAGTACCATGGGAAGAAGGTCTTGATTTAATTCTAAAAACTAATAATTTAGCCAAGAGAAGAATAGGAAAAACTTTAGTAATTGCTACAAAAAAGACAATTACTGATAACTTTGATGAGGGTTTAACAAAAACCTATCCTTTAAGATACGCCAAGGCAAAAGATATTCAAGGGATCATAACTGCTCTTCTTGGACAAAATGCAAATGCAAAATTAAATGTGCAAGTTGAAGATAGATTAAATGCTTTAATTGTTAGTACAACAGAAGGTATGTTTAAAAGAGTTGATGATTTAATTTCAAAACTAGATCGTCCAGTTCCACAAGTTATGTTAGATGTAAAAATTGTTGAAGTGTCATCTAACTTTTCAAATAATCTAGGGTTTAAATGGAATTGGAGTACCGGTGGCGAAGCTGATGGGAACATTGGCGAGGGTGCAGAAGGTGGTGGAGGAATTTTAGCCTATACTGAATTTCAAAGAACATTAGAAAACTCTAATGCATATGCTGATACCCCACAAGGTTCTGCTTTAACTAGTTTTGGTGATTTTTACAGAAAAAACTTATTTTTTAATGCTGTATTTGATGCTTTAACTACATCATCAGATAATAGAACATTAGCATCTCCAAGAATTATAGCTATGAACGGACAAAAAGCTACATTAAATATTGGAGAAGAATTTACCTTTCAAACAGGTGCTGACTCTCCTTCACAATCTAAAGATACAGGAACAATTTTAAATGTGATACCACAAATTAATAATGATGGATTTATTGTACTTGATTTAGATTTAGAAAAATCAACAGGTAAATTAACAGATGGTGGTAGAGGTTTAACGGTAGATAAGACTTCATTAAAAACAACTCTTCAAGTACATGATAACGAAGAAATTTTAGTTGGTGGAATTGTAATTGAAACAGAAAATAAAAGTGAAACAAGAATTCCATTTTTATCTAATTTACCATTTATTAAACATTTATTTATATCAAAGAGTATAACACCATTTTCAAAAGAGATTGTTATTTTGATTACTCCTAAAATTGTGAAACAAAGTATCGCAACAACAGACTTTGGAGAGTTAGTAGCAGATAATGGAGGTGGCTTACCAAATTCAACTTCATTTAACCCTACACTAGATAAACCATCAACAAGCTTTGGTGGTGGTGGAGATGATCCTACTGGTGGAGATGAGTTTGGAGATGATTTCGGAGATGATTTCGGCGGACTCTAAAAATAAAAGTTAAAAAATTACTCTTAAAAAAATAAGAGTAATTTTTTTTGTTTAATCTACTAAAATCATTGGTTTAGTATAGGAACATTTAGAATATTTACTAAGGATGATATATAATGCTTAGGAATAGATTTTTCTTTTAAACAAGCTATTAATAAATAAAGTTAGACTCCATGAATACAGTATCTTTTTTTCATAAAAACAATAGAGGTTCTAGTCTATTTGTTGTTTTTGGAATTATTTCAGTTTTATTTATTTTGGGGGTTTCATTTTTATATATGACCCGTCAGCAAATAGCTGTAATTCGTAAAACAGAGTCAAGATTAAGAGCAAGATATTTAGCTGAAAGTGGAGTAGAAAAGGCCATACACAAATTAAAGCAAGAGTTTTTAAATGAGTTAGTTTATTCAGAAAAAGATAAAAATAATGAGCTATCTTTTGAAATTAATAACTCTTTGTATGATTTAATTGAAATTACTAGGGCAGAAAACTATCAAAGGGTGATGACTTTTCGTGAAGACGAATTAGAAGAAAATGGTAAAGTCACCGTACTGATTGAAGCAATTGAAGTTAGTTCAAATGAGTTCAGTACTTTTATTGACTACCAAGAGAAAATTCCTGCAAATTTAAAGGTTCATCAAAAACCTAGAAACGCAAAAGATATTTCAAGTTTAGAACCCCTTGGTGGAATAAGTGCAAGGCTTAGATTTACATCATGTGGTGAATGGGGAAGTGTAAAAAATTGCATTGAACTTGTAAAGACCTTACAGGTTACAGATATTACTCCTCCAGCACCAGATCATACCCTTTTTATTCATTCCACAAAAAAAGAAAAGATTCAGCGAGGAAAATTTGAATTATCTAATTTAACCTTACCTCCTGTGATTGTTAAATTAATTTTTCGTTTATCTCAACAAATTAAAGAGACTTTAGGCTTTGAAATTGGTGAAGATAAAAATAAAACATTAAATATATTAGATTCTTTAAATAAAGCCTTTAGTGATACTTTTAACTCAAAAGGTACAAAAGATTCGATTGAAATCATTTCACAACTCTCTTCAAAAACCTCAGATGACGATATCTCAGAAACTGTAGATAATATAATTTTATCTTTGAACCCTAGAAACTGGGGAAGAATCAGAACGAATGGAAGATTAGACATTGATATGCCATTTTTTGCTGCAGATGACATCATTAATTATTTTGCCGAAGCAGGTAGCTGGAGAGATTTGCCCGAAGTAGGTTATTTATTTCATGATAATAGATTACACGATCCTTATATGTCTGTTTATACTCATTATGAAGGCTTGATTTATAAAAAATATCGTAAAATCTACCCTTCACAATATGGTATAACTGAGCCAGAAGATGTGCCTCCTGAGCAGTATACAATCAATACTAGGCTAGAGTATCCTAAAAGATATAAACAAAAATATGATATTCAAAACTTAAAAAGATACGAAGAATTTGGTATGCAGATTGCAAATGAAAAATATCTAAAAAAAGAGACTTTGATAGGCACTAAAGAAGTCCCATTTCAATTAAATGGTATATGGCACTTTAAAGAGGGTGTTGAGATTGGTGGCTACTTTACGGGTAGAGGTACAATCATTTCAGATAAAGCAATTGAAGTAAACTCTAGTTTGATAAAAGCCAATGAGCACTCTTCTTTATCATTAGTCTCTTTGTGGAATGAAGTTATATTAACAGAGCAAGATTTATTGATACAAGCGGCTGTATATGCAAGAAAAGGCTTGAAAAAAAGAGGCTGTGACAAGGTTTTTATTTTAGGCAACTTAGTTGTTGAAGAATTAAAAAGATCTCAGATGCCTAGTGATTTTTCATGTAGATTTGATTATAATATAAAAAACCATATGGTTGATAATATTTTTGGAAATGTACCGGATAAGTTTTTGTACTATAGAAGTTTAAAAAAAATCAATCATTTAGATTTATTAGATGGAATGAGTACAGTACCTAAACTATAAAATAGATTTAAAATCTAAGTTAAAAAAGAGAAAAAATGGAAGAAGTTGATGAAAATCAAATGAGTTTAATTGCGCACTTAGACGAATTGCGTAATATGTTTATATTTATTATTATTGGAGTGTTTATAGGCACTCTAATTTGTATGGGTTACTCCGAAGTAATTTTACAAGAGTTTATAAAGATTTCTAAAGGTAAAATATCATTTATTATGATATCTCCAACAGAAGGTTTCTTTACTCAACTTAAGCTAGGACTTTTGGGTGGTATCGTTTTAAGTTTTCCTAATAGTATCATTCAGTTTTGGAGATTTATAGGTCCAGGGCTAGAAGACCAAGAAAAGAAGTTTTTATATCTATCTACTCCTTTTATGATTGCTTTATTTTTAGGAGGAGTATCACTTGCCTTTTTTTATGTGATACCGTTTGGCTTAGACTTTTTATTAAGTTTTCAATTTGCAGATGTTTCTTCGACTATATCCATTGAGAAATACGTATCTTTTTGTTTTACTCTTTTATTAGTATTTGGTTTTGTTTTTGAATTACCTATTTTTATAATTTTATTATACTTTATTGGTTTACTCCAAAGAGCTCATTTAATAAAATTTAGAAAGCACGTTTTTGTGTCTATGTTTATTTTTGCAGCAGTTATAACTCCACCTGATATTATTACTCAAATTATGGTAGCAATACCTATGATTATTTTATACGAAATATCAATTCAATTATTATGGTTTTTTGATAAGAAAAAAGCTGAGGCAGAAAAAAATAAAAGTGAAGATGATTTTGACTATGATTGTTAATAAAGTTAGATATGAAAAATAGTTTTTCACAAATAATTCACTTAGTAAAATTACAGCATGCTTTGTTTGCATTGCCATTTACTCTGTCTTCTATGTTTTTAGCAGCACAGGGTTTTCCTAGTACAAAAATAACAATTTTAATTATTATAGCTTTCATGAGTGCTAGGTCTTTTGGAATGGCTATGAATCGATTAATTGATAAAGAAATCGACGCTAAAAACCCAAGGACAGAACATCGTTTAATGGCAAGTGGACAGCTTAGTACTAAAAAATTAGTACCATACTTGATACTTTTTTGCGCTTTATTCGCTACGAGTTGTTATTACTTAAATCCATTGGCTTTTAAATTGGTTCCTATTTCTTTGTTTATAATGATTTTATACCCGATTTGTAAAAAGTTTACTGTATTTGCACATACTATTTTAGGGGTAATTTTAGCGATTGCACCTATTGGTGCATGGGTAGCTGTTAAAAATGAAATTGAGATTGTCCCTATATTAATTGGTTTAGGTATTTTATTTTGGGTAAATGGCTTTGATATTATTTATGCGATTCAAGATGAAGACTTTGATAAAAAAAACTCTTTGTACTCGATACCCTCAAAATTTGGAAAAGAAAAGTCATTAATAATAGCATCTATGTTACATGCAATAGTACCAGTATTTTTTTATTTAGCGGGATATATTCAGGGTTTAGGACTTTACTTCCAAGCAACATTAATACTAATTAGCTCCCTTTTAATTTATGAGCATATTTTGGTTCATAAGGGTTATCAAAAAAATATCTCTTTAGCTTTTTTTAAGTTAAACTCTAGTATTAGTTTATTGTTTTTGTCTGGAATCATTTGTGAGGTCTTTTTATGAAGAAGATTATTCTTGGAATAACTGGTGCATCTGGTGCAATTTATGCAAAGAGAATTTTAGAAGTTACGGCTGGTCATTGTGAATTAGACGTAATTGCATCTCAAAGTTCAAATTTAGTTTTTCAAGAAGAATTAGATATTGATTTAGATGATTTATTAAAAAGTTATAAACATGTAAAAGTACATGATTATAAAAACTTTCTGTCCCCCTTAGCAAGTGGTTCAAATGATTTTGATGCGTATTTAGTGGCTCCATGTTCTATGAAAACAATGGGGCAAATTCGTTTTGGAATTGGAGAAACTTTATTAACTAGAGTTGGAGATATAGCCTTTAAAGAAAGGCGTAAGATGCTTCTTTTAGTGAGAGAAGCACCTTTTAGTACAGTTCACTTAGAAAATATGTTGAGGATTTCAGAAATGGGAGCTATTATATTTCCTGCTTCACCAGGTTTTTACCATAATCCTCAAGATATCAATAGTTTAGTTGATTTTATTGTAGGTAGAGTATTAAAAACCATTGGTTTAGATATAAAACTTACTAAGAGTTGGAAAACATAAGGAGTATATATGTCAGTAGGCGTAATAACACAAGACAATTTTGATGAGATAGTTGATAACTCAAAAGCACCAGTATTGGTTGATTTTTGGGCCGAATGGTGTGGACCATGTAAAATGTTAATCCCTGTATTAGAGGAGCTTTCTTCTGAGTATGGAGATGATTTAACAATTTATAAAGCTAATGTAGAAGAAAATCCTAAATTAGCTCAAAAGTTTAAAGTAAGATCAATCCCATGTTTAATTTTATTTAAAGATGGGGAGGCTATTAAAACTATCGTTGGTGCACTAGCTAAAGATGATTTAAAGGCTAAAATTGATAATAGTTTAAGTTAGTACCTAGTTTATGAAAAGTTTTTTAAAATCAAAAAAAAGTATAATTTATTTCTTTTTATTTGTTAGCTGTGCTTTTTGTTTGGATTCTCACCCTAATTTATCTAAAACTAGACAAAGAATTAAGTCTGGTATAAATAGAATAGGAAAAATGAATTTGAGTTCAATCATGGAATGGGCTAAAAAAGACTTTTTAAAAAAGCGGTACCAAGAATCCTTGCAAAAATTAAGATATCATATGGTTGAAGATCCACTTGATGCATCTCCATGGTTTTTGCAAGGATTAATTTTTGAAAGATTATATAAATATAAAAAAGCTTACCTTTCTTTTGAAAAATCCTACGAGCTTAAAAAATCACGCAGAACTTCTAATAAAATGAAGTCTATGTTTTCTAAATTCCCTAAAAAAAGCAAAAAAATAAAAATAGAGCCTGTTGCTATTAAAAAAGCAAAAAAAAATATAGAAGAAAAAATAGTATTAGTAGAAGTAAATACTTATGCAAAAAGATCTTATAAGGCATTTAAATCTTTAGAAACTCTCCAATCTCAGGCTAAAGCTTATCAAGTAAAAAAAGGTAGCTTTACTGGTTTTTCTCTAAAAAGTTTAAAGTCTATGAAACTAAGTACTTTAAACGTAAACTTTCAGGGTTTAGGTGAAATTTCAATGAAAGGTAATAATGTTTATAGCTCAATTTATAAGGATACTTCTTTTCAAAAAGAGGCTTTAAAACCATATTTATCTGCCCTTAGTTTAACAAAAGAAAAAAAGTACAAAGAAGCCAGTGAAATTTTAGAAAAGTTATCTGATTACTCTAAAGAAGAGTTTTTATATTTAATTAATATCTACCGAAAACAAAACTCAATTTACAAAGAATTAAACTTTCGGCTTAAGATTGCAAATAAAAGCATCATTGATTTGTCTAATTATTATTGGTTAGCTGAATATTATTATAAAGCTGGGGTACATGAACGGGCTATTAAATATTATAATCTATTAGTTGTTTCTCAAAACGCTTATAAATCTATGGCTCAATATAGATTAAAATTAATGAAAAATGGTGGAAACTATCAATTAGAGGAGTATATGAAAAATCGTCGTAAAAATAAAAATTCAGGTAAAAAAGTTAAATGAAATTTGGAATCGTATTTTATTCAAAAAATAGTAAATCAAGTGAAACTTGTATTAAAATTATTGAATGGCTGAATGAAAAGAAAATTGATTTTGCTGTTGAATCTCATTCAAAATTAAATGATAGTTATGAAATAGAATATTTAGACTTATCTGTATTATCACAAGAAAGCGATTATTTAATAGTAATCGGTGGGGATGGCTCAATATTAAGGGCATCAAGACATTGTGCTGAGCATAATACTATTTTAATTGGTGTACATAGAGGAACCAAAGGCTTTTTAACTCAATTAAACGAAAATAATATGATTSAAGGGCTAGAAAAAGTTATAGCAGGGGACTTTAAAGAGCAAAACCGATTAATGATTCAAGCTTGTATTTACCGTAAAGGAAAAAAAATCTCTTCATTTTTTGGTTTAAATGATGCCGTTTTAAAAGTAGGTTCTTTATCAAGAATTGTAAACTTTAGACTTTATATGAATGATATTTTTGTAGAAGAGTATCCTGGTGATGGTATTTTAATAAGTACTCCTACTGGTTCAACTGGGTATTCTTTATCTACTGGTGGGCCTATTGTTAGACCTGGATTTGATGTTTTATTAATGTCACCTATTTGTACCCATAAGTTTAATGCTAGACCAATGATTTTTAGTAAAAAAGATGTTTTAAAAGTTAGATTGCACCAAGAAAATAATTATGTTCAAACAAATGTAATATTAACTATTGATGGTCAAGTTGGTTATCGTTTGGATGAGCGAGATGAAATTGTGATTAAAGCAGCCTCTAAATCGGTTAAAATAGCAGAGATATTTCCACAAGATTTTTTTGAACTGATTAGAACTAAGATATAATTAGGCAAAAAAAAATTCCTACCGAAGTAGGAATTTTAACTTTTATTTATTTACCAAGTTCTACCATAAATGATAAGCCCAATTTTGCAAATTTTGCGGCATGCTTAGCATTATCATTAGATTGTTCAATAGTATCTCTTGTAGAGTGAATATGAGGGTTTCCACCATCCATAGTTGCTTCGTGTGGCATTGAGGCTGGATAACCAGCTCTGTGCCATGATGCGTGATCTGAACAACCATATCCACATCTTGAATATCCCCAGCTAACGCCAACATATTTATCAACTAAAGAGCCAAGAAAAGCATTTTGAGCTTTATTTGTATAATCATCCATAAATAAAATATCTGTTTCATCACCTTGATAGTTTGTCATATCAAGTTGAATAACACCAACCACTTTAATACCTCTAGATTTAAAATCATTTGCTATAAGTTTTGAACCTATTAAACCGACTTCTTCTGCAGCATATGCCATAAATTTGATGGTTCGCTTTGGTTTATAATCGTGTTTCATTGCAATACGAATGATTTCAGTCATAGTTGCAATACCAGAGGCATTATCATCAGCTCCTGGAGCTCGTCTTGTTGCAGCGCCCCATCTACCATTAATAGAATCAAGATGTCCGCCAATAATTACGATTTCATCAGAATGGTCAGAGCCTTCAATGGTTGCAATAATAGATGGTTGAGGAAAGTTTTTGTGCTGATAAACTTCTACTTTGAAATCTTCTCTGTCTTGGCCAAGTTTAGCCCAAGAATCTTTTATGCTTAGTGCAGCGTCAACTCCTGATTGTGAAGTATAATAACGGTTATGAAATTTACTGAGTTCAATAATAGAGTCAGCGATATTTTGTTGCTCAACATCTTGGATCATTGGCTTTATTAAATCTTCTTGATTGATTTGATAGTCCATGAATTGATGTGCATTTGCCCATCTTTTTTGTCCGTTTGTACGAAGAGTTTGAAATCCTTCTTCTGCCTCTTGATGAAGGATAAATCCACCACATCTTTTAAAGTTTAAATGCATAAACTCAGATAAATCATCTAATTTATTACCATTAATTTGAAGTAGGCTTACTCCGTAGCTATTATCAACTACTGTAACGTCTTTACCAAAAGATTTTTGAATTTGCTCAGAAGCATCACTATCTACAGTAATATATTGTTTACCTTGAAATGGTTGAAAGTTATCTTGAGCGAAAGCTGGATTAATAAGTTGTATAGAAACTGCTAAACCAAGTAATAGTTTTTTCATTAAATTCTCCAAGTAGATACATCTTTAAAAGATATACTCTTTATAAAGTAAAAATAAATTTTGTTATCGTGACCAAATTATATAAATATTTTTCAAAATGACAAGCCTAAAAGAGAAAGTACTCAATTTAGTTTTTAAGATCTTTCGATTTCGCTCAAGGTTAGTTAATTAGCGAGGAGCATGGGTAGTGTTGTTTCTTCAAGAAGCTCTCTTGCAACACTTCCAATAAAAAAATCTTTCATTTTACTAGAACTATAAGACCCAATAGCAATCATGTCACATTTGGTGGCTTTTGCATGCTCCAAAATACAAGTTGAAGCTTCTCCTTTGACTATTCTTCCATTCCATTTTACTTCGTGGTTGTCTAAGTAACTGCCTGCTTCTTTTAAAGTTTGCTCAGCATCTTCAACATGACTGTTATTTACAACAAGTACTTCAAGTTCAAAATTATGGTCTTTAACAGATTGGGTAATGATTTCAAGTGCTTGATTGGCATTAGTACTACCATCATATGCAATGAGTATTTTTTTAATATAAAATCGTTTACATTGCTCGGGTACAACAATTACTGGTTTATTAACGCCTAATACTAACTCAGAAAAGGTAGAACCAAGTAGTATTTCAGATATAGATGTATGTTCACCTTTTGTTCCGATGACAAGAAGATCATTTATTTTTGCACAATTGGCAATTTCTTCTGAAACATTACCTTGTTTGGCAAAAAATTCACCTTCAACATCATATTCTTTTAAGGAATTATTAAAGCCTTCTTGCAATACTTCACTTATTTTTTGTAATCTATCTTTTACAAGACTTTGTAAATCAGGTACAGAAGCCATACCTGTTGAATAGAAAATATCTTCAACAAAAGGGCTGTATAGCTTTCTGATATCAATAACATGGACACCATTCACTTTTGAATTTAAAAATTTGGCAATTTCAAATGCATATTTTTTTACTATAGTTTGGTTTTCTGAAGAATCAAGTCCTACTAAAATACTTTTAATCATGGCAGCGCCTCCTATTTATATTTTATTTAACTTTATATAAAGACAAATAACTTTTATATTTTGTATATATAAAGTTTAACAGCATAAATTGTACCATGTTGATGAGTTGTGAGTCCTATTTTTGAAGAAAACTATTTTAAGTGGGGAGACCTTCTCGTAGAAAGCGTAGAGCAATGTATAAAACAATAACAAAAGAAAATATAAAAAACTTTATATCAAGCTCTCTTGCTTGCTCTCTATTTTTATTGAGAAATAGATAAATAAAAGGAGCAAAAATAAATATCATTACATTTTTATAAAAATGATATAAGAGTACTTTTAGTTCAATGACTGTTAAAAGGCTATGTAAAAAACAGATGCTAAATAAAAAAGCACCAAAAATAATAGAGTTTTTAATTTTTTTTTGGTCCATGTTTGTGAGATTCTTTTTATGAGTGGGTATTTTGCTATTATACTTAAGCATTATTAATTGTGCTCTTTGGGTTCACAAGTAAACCATTTACATTTGGCTATAAATATTATGAGTAAAAATAAAGATGATTTTGATGATAAGTTTTTTAATAAATTATTAATAGTAATGACCCTATCTTCTTTTATTGGGTTTACTTTTTTGTCTTTTTATGCCCGAAAAAAAGAGAAATCTCCTGATCGTCTAGGCAGAAAGGAATGTTTTTTAGTGCAAAAGAACTTATCAGAGAAAGCAGATAAATTTGATAAAGACTTTAAAACAAAATTAATTGTTACTTCTAATAAGTCTTGGGTTAAACTAATTGAAAAAGATTATATAAAAGCACAGCCAGTTGACCCACAATGTAGCAAATCAGATCATTATAGAAGAGATCAAATGTCAAATGTATTTTGTTTATACCATGGTTCTTTTAAAGGTTATTCAAATGATTATTCAGAGGCTATTTTAGGTAAAGCAGATTGTAAAAATAAATAAAAAAAACCTCCTGAATAAGGAGGTTTTTTTTAACTAATTACTCTTGTTTACTAGACCTTGGAATTGTAAATATATCAATTGCATTTGTAACACTATTACTAGCAGTTATTCCACCAAAGTATACAATTTTATGTGTTCCTATAGTTGAGTTGTAGTATTTGATTCCACTCATGCCCTTTCTTGGGGCAACATGAGAAGGTAATACCTTAAAAGTATTTTGAGTCATATCATACATTTGCATGGAGTTTGTTACTACACCACTTGGGCTAGAGGCTCCTCCAAACATAAACATTTTAGCAGAAACTCCATTGTCATAAAAGTGTGAAACATGGTTTGATTTAGCTAAAAAACCTTGTGGAGGTGTAGCTATAATACTTGAAATGATAGAGCTACCAGATATTTGTAAACTATGAATAGTACTTTGATATGCTCCACTTGAGTTTATACCCCCATAAGTAAGAATACGTTTCATTTTTTTATCCCATACACTTGTATGACCTGTTCTTGGGATATAAGTTGAAGTATTGATTAAAGTTGCAGTTGACCAAGTATTAGTACTTATAGAGTAGATATCAATATCACTTACAATGACCGAGCCTGTTGTTGACCCACCTATGATATAAATTTTATCATTGTAGTAGACTGATGAATGATGGCTTCTTGCTGTTCCACCAGTAATTGAGCTTGGTATACAAACGCCAGAACTTATATTAAATATATCTAAAGTATTTGTAACAAATACAGATGCGGTAAGTCCACCATATGCATAAGCTCTTGTTTGATTAGGAGAAATGGCGATGGAATGGTTTGATTTTGCTACTCCACAAGTTGTAGAAGTTGGGAAGGTATGATTTGAACTGAATCGTAATACTGAGTTTGTTGTTGTATTAGAGTTAGAACCACTTTTTCCTCCCCAATAAAAAAAATTAGGAAGGCTACCTGATGATATAAAACCTTTGTGTCCAACTCGGTTTAAGTTAGATATTTTAGTTGGTTCCCATAAAGTTCCATTTTTAATTTGGTCAATTAAAGTGTTAGCTGTAGCAGTATTATAATATGCACCGTCTGTAGAATTACGATAAAAAGCATTAGTAGATATCTTTGTAAGAGCTGATGATAAACCAGACATAAACTGAGGAGTTATAAACCCTTCTTTAGCTTGTGTAGAAATTTCTTTTATTGCATTTTCGATACCATTATTATCATCAGATAATTGTGATATACCTGCTAGAAGCATATTGTATCTTCTGGCTTGTGTGACGGTAGAGTTACCAGATAATAAACGACTCTCTGTAATTGACCCTACATCTAATCCAAAAGTTTCAGAAATGAAAGCTTTAGCATCGTTTAAAGATTGGGTCGATATGTTAGCTCCCATATGAGAAGCTAAAATACTGGTGAATGGAGTAATTGCGTTAAAATTGCTAACAGTTGTTGTTCCAGTTGCTATAATACTGCTAAGAGGTTGACTTGAAGTGATTGATTTAAGTCCGTTTCCAGACTCACTTAAATAGCTACCTGTAATTTCTAATAAAAGAAAGTCTGGTAATCCTTTAGAAGAGTCAAACTTTAAGTTGAAGTTTCCACTAGTAAACGGTGTAGGGCCATTAATAATCTCTTGTGTAGCAGGGTTTTTAATCGTTAAATTTAAACTGCTAAAGGCACCTTTTTTTGCGATCCCGTTAATAGAAAAAGTAGGGCTAACACCACCATTTAGATTTGTTGTAGTTGTAGATAAACCACAACCATTTAATAGTAGAGCAAATAATATGCAAAAAGTGGTTATAATAGAAACCTTCATTTTAAACCTCCGAATAGGATTATAAATTATCAAAAATAAATTGAGCTTAGTTCATATTTTTGTCGAGTTTTTTTGATAAATTTCTCATAGAAAGCTGAATGAAATATTTAAACGAAGCTTTAGTTTGTTTATTTAAAGACAAAAAGTTAAATAATATTATAAAATTTGTAATAAAAGTCTTAGGAGTTGTATGAGTTATAAATTTTAAGTTATGAAGCTTATTTTGTGCTTTAATTTGAATTAAGACTTAATTTTTTGTAAAGTATTACTAATTCAATTGATAAATTTAAAAAGGTTCTAATGAAAAATGTCTTACCACCTAGAATGCTTGAGGCAATCTACAAAGATTTAAAGTCATCTCAATCAAAAGTGAGATACTTAGCTGTTGCTGAGTTAGTAGTATCTGCTGTAGATGATAAAGAAAATCTTTTAGAAGATGCCTTTAATAAAGAGTCTGACTTAAAAATTAAATATCATATTAAAAATGCTATTAATTTGGTCAAGCAATTTTCGGTTGAAAACTCTATTTTTATATCTTCTCACCATGATGATACTTCTAAACGTATTAAGATGTCTTTATTGAGTGAAGATGAAGTAATGGTAAAACGTGCTTTTTCGTATATTATTCAAAATAGAAGATTTGATTTTTTTAGATTGATGCAAGATTTAGAAGTAAAATGGCAATCTCCTTTTTATAAAAAATCAAATATTAAATTAATTTCATTGATGGGACCTCTTTATCTAAAAGAGTTAGTAATTTATTTTCATGATAAATCGACTGATGTATTAAAATACTTGATTGAAGTTGCAGTACACTTTGAAACTATGTCTTCAATTGCTATGGTATGTAGATTAACTTTAAGCGATAACGAAGAGCTGGTAAATTGTTCAATTGAAGCTTTAAAAGAGATGGATCAAACTCTTTTAAAAAGAATTTTATTTAGAATGTCTGATTCGCATCAATGTCCTTATCAATTAGCAATTTTAAAAATAATAGATCAGTTATCTCTAAGCTATGGAGCGTTACTTTTAAGAAAATTAAGTTCTTCAGAATTTGATGAAGTTTTTGAAAAATCTTCTGTAATGCTAAAACAAAAAAAATTCAATGAAAATCAATCTATTTTAGAAGAATCTTTAGAAGAAGCTTGGGGAATAGAAGAAGTTGATACAATTGAGCTAAATTTAGAATATGAAGTAATAGTTACAACGATTCAATCTTCAAAAGATGAAAAGCAAATAGCAAGTTGTTTGGCTCAATTATCTAATGCTGAAATAGGAAATAATCAAAAGCAACGATTATTAGATAGTTTTGTAAACCACCCCGATCATCGTGTAAGAGCAAATGCTGTAGAAGGTTTAAGACTTATATGGGATATAAAAGAAAGAAGTTATTTCTTAAACTTTTTAAGTGATAAAAACAATCGTGTTCTTGGTAATGCTGTAATTGCACTTGGTGAAAGCAGTAAATACAAAGAAGATTATCACGAGGCAGTTTATATATTATTAGAAAGTATGTTAGAAGATGAGGCTGAATTTAAATCAACAGCGTTATATTGCATTGGTTTATTAGAATTTGAAAGTTACTTACCTTTGTTAAAAAAACAGTTACAAAAATCAGATCAGGTTCATGATTGTTTGATTTTGCTAGAAAACTGGAGCAAAGCTAATATTGCTGCAAAAGACTTACTACAAAATTTTCATAAAGAACTCAGCATAGAAAAGCATAGAGAAAAAAACACCCAAAATATTGATGAAGAAAATCCTGAAGAAATTGTAGTATTTGCTGACTTACAAGCAAAAGTGAAGGGTTGGGAGAGAAGTGTAGTGGTTCAAACTGCTATACAGGCTCCAAGAAAAAAATTAAGTGAATCTAAGGTCAGATTTAATCCAAATAAAAAGAAAGGAATGCTTTCTGCTCTAAATTATAACTGTGACCAATGTAAGAAAAAGGCTTTTTGGGCGAGTATAGAGCTTTTTGGTTATAGATATTGTTCACATGAGTGTAAATTGAAATCTTTAGGAGAGCCTGAATTTTGTAAATTTTGTGACTTTGTAGCCCATGGAAAACTTGAAACAATTAATTTAGAAAAGGGTATTTTTAATAACTCTATGATGTTTCAAGGGGAATCTTGCCATAGCTGTGGTTCAGAAGAAAAAACTTTAATTAAAAAAGCATTGCTACCTTTATTTGCATTAGGGAGCTATAAAGTTTTTCAACTATCAGATACAGATTATATTGTAAAAAAAATGAAGTTAAATTTAACTCATTTTTTATTTTCTATTTCTCCGATACTAACTTTAATTGCTGTAATAGTTTATTTTGTGGCTGATAGTTTTTAAAAGTGTCTAACTTTGAGAGAGATAAAAAAAACTCGCATAAAGCGAGTTTTTGAAAATACTCCCAAGGGGATTCGAACCCCTGTGTCCGCCGTGAAAGGGCGGCATCCTAGGCCACTAGACGATGGGAGCGTCTATATTTTGGTTTAATCTTTTTGTAACACCCATTTTTAAAAATACTCCCAAGGGGATTCGAACCCCTGTGTCCGCCGTGAAAGGGCGGCATCCTAGGCCACTAGACGATGGGAGCATTTCTAAAAATGGGCCTACAAGGACTTGAACCTTGGACCAATCGATTATGAGTCGATTGCTCTAACCAACTGAGCTATAGGCCCTCAATTAGTGGAATCAAATTATCATGTATAGAGAGCTGAGTCAATATTTTTTTGTAAAAAAGTAAAATAATAAAAATAAGTAAAAACTAGAATTAAATAAGTTAGGTTATAAGGTTGACTCTTTTTGAAAGTGTTTTAGAATTATAGTAGTAACTATTTTAAGAGGGGACGAAAATGTTAAAGAAATTAAATTTGATTTGTGCTATTTTTTCTTTATTGATTTTATGTGGATGTGATAAGCAAGGAGATAAATCTTCGGCAGTTATGAAAACTAATTATTATAAATTACCAATTGACGAGCAAAATCGCTTAATAGCTGAATCTAAATCACAAAACTTGAATTCAGATGAAGAAGGAATAACTCCTTCTATAGGTGAAGAAGCCACAAATGGTTGGACTGAGGAACAATCCAAAGAGGTCCATAGGATTGCTGAAACAGATACAGCAGAACCAAATCAATGTGCTAAAGGAGTTGCAAATATTTTAATAGAAATGGGTTTTGCGACAGAGGCAATTAGAGGGCATGCTAGAGATTGGGATGATAGATTGGCAAATAGTCCTGGTTGGAAAAAAGTATCTTGTCAGCCAGGGACTTGCCCTCCTGGAGCAGTTTTACAATATGAAGATGATAGCCCACAAGGTACAAATGGTAGAGGGGCTCAGTATGGACATGTGGAGATTGTAACAGTAGTAAATGGAGAAAGATCTTATTGTTCTGATAAATGTCGTTCAAATTCGGGTGGCTCTGTTGCTCATAACTTTAACCGAGGTGGAGCTTGGATTTATGAAGGAGAAATTTAATGTTAAATATTTTTAAAATAATTGTATTGATTGCTTTTATACCAAGTGCTTCGATTCTTTTTGCAAATGTACAAGAAAAAAGTGAAAGTGTGACTTTATTTGGAAATAGTTTTAATGCTAAGCCATATCAACTTGGAGGTACCTCTATTACTTGGTCAAAAGTTAAAACAAATATTATAGAAGTATTGCCTAATTATCAAAAAATAAATATGGCTAAAAAAGCTTCAAAAAAATATATAATCAATCTTTCAAAAAAGGCAGCTTATAGATATAGAAAATCAATACAGTCCTTAACAAATAAGTTAGCATCTTACGATAAAGTTGATAACTTAGATTTTTTTGAATTAGAAATTGCTGGATATCTATCGGTGGGACATTTTGGCTTATTGATTGAAAAATATAAGTCCTTTGATAAATCTATTGCAGCAGAAATAAAAATAGCCCAAAAAATTCATGATGATTATGTGTTTTTACTATATATAGAAGATATAGTAAAAAGATAAAGTATTCAAAATTACCAAAAGAAAACTAAGAAAAAAGCTACCTCGAGGGTAGCTTTTTTAATTTATAGGCTGTAATCAATTAGGTAATTTTTAAAATATGTGTGATTGATTTGTAGATTTTAATTGTTCTTGAATCATACCTTTCATGCGTTTACAGATTAAATCAAGACGTTTATCAATATTTAGCACATGCAGTAAATCTTGTTTTTCGTATGGATCTTTAAAAAAGTAGTGAGCACAAAAATTGGTAAGAATATCAGGGTCATTAATAAATGATACAGCTTGAAGCATAGATTGAGGCTTTGGGTGACTTAGAAAAATATACCTCTTAAGTAATTTTGATAGCTCTGTACAAGCTAGTGAAGACTTTTTTGTTTCTTTAGAGTAGTCTTCGAGGCATTTTCCTTTTACCATAATAATTGGCTCAGATGTAGTACATTCATCTATAAAAAATTTGGATAAGCCCCTAAGTGTTAAAACAGACATTCCTTGTTCAGCGATTTCGATTTCTTCTAAGTGTACTAAACAGCCAGTCTGATAAAAGTATTCATCTTCTTTGATCATTAAACTTGTGATAAATTCTCCATCAAACTTATGAATTTCAGATAATAATTTAACAATGTATGGATCATTTGTTTGAATGGATGTTAATAGACCAGGAAACATTACAAAGTTTCTAAGGGGTAATACTGGTAATTCATTGATTTCATTTTTCATGATAAGTTCGCCTAAGCTTTTATAGTATTAATGTTTATTAGAGGTAAAAAAGTTACCTTGAATTTGTTCTTGTTAAATATGAGCTTTACTAAAATAGAAATATTTTTTAAGATAGTATCTAAGACCCATTGAAGTATTTATATTTACTCTGAATATTCAGTTTAAAGTACAGGAGAAAATCTTGCAAAATTTAAAGCTATATTTTTTTTATTTTAAAGAAAGTTTTCGTTTAATCTCGCCCATACAAGAGCCAATATCAAACTTGGTTTTAATTCATATATTACGATCAGCCTTTCATTTTTATATTTTACCTATGATTTTATTGTTTACTTTATTTATTTGTACAAATATAGATAAAATGAATAATGTATATTGGGCTTATTTAATTATTTCATTACTTTCTTTGTTTTTGATAACAAAATCATTATCAAAAAAGTTTGGATTAATTTTATTAGTTGCCTATTATAATTACTATGAACTAGGAGTTAAAAAGAGTATAAAAGAGCTGTTTAAACTATCTAAGTCATATTTGAAAGTTAAAAATAGTTTCATAAAAGAGATTATAAAAGTTCCAGAACAGTTAAAAGAGTTTTATGGAACTTTGAAATTTTATGAGACTTTATTTTCAAAAAATGATTTAGATATAACAAAAGTACCATCAGAAGCAATTGAAAAATGGGAAACAATTTTAGCTTTAGAAAAATCAAATAAATCTTTTCATTTTACTGTTTCTTGGATACTTATTTTTTTTGTATGGTTAATTTACTCATTACCTGTAGGGCTTTATTCAGGTTTAAAGGTTTTAGATACAGGTTCAATAACAATAACTCAAAGTATAGGAATCAGTATATTTTTGTCATTGCTAGTTGGTGTTGTTGAATATTTTCATAATGGGTTTATAAAACATAATAAAATGAAGTTTATTTTATATACAAGTTGTAAAAATCATGAAGGATATAATGAAGTTTACCTTAGAGTTCAAGAGTATTATAGAGAAAGTAAAGTAGCTATATCTTACAAAGTTGTTGAAGATTATAAAATAGAAATTTTGTTTTTAGCTTGTTTTTACCTTTGTACTTTGGCTTTATCATGGCTTTTAAGTTTTGTTGCTATGACCTGTGGTTTTTTTATTTTATTATTGTATCCAGTGTTACTTAGAAAGCTATCAAGAAGTAGATTGTTTTTAGGTTTACGATTAGTAAGTACTTCAAAAAAAAATACATCAATAATCCTAAAAAGTTTGGTTAATTTACTTTTTTTAATGAATATTATTTTATTATCGTGGTCTATTTATGATTTAATTTTATTTACTCCAACGCTAAATTTACTTTTTTTACAATTCTTAAATTCTCAATCATGGATAAATTTATTGCCAAATGTATCTTTGGTTCCTATTAGTTACTTTTTTGTAAGTTTAATTTTATTGGCGTATTTACGTAAATCAGGACACGGGATAAAGTCAAAATTAATTGAAATTGTGAATGTTTATTTAATGAACTCGGTGTTTATATTTTTAATAATGATGTCATATATTGTAGGTATTAAATATTGTTTGATTGCTTTAGTATTTTATCAGATGAGTTTATTAAAAATAATTAAACGTGGTTTAAATAATTAGAATTTGTTTGTATTTGGTGAAGTTTAGAAAAATAAAAAATAGAAATTAGGCCTTTAGGAGAAGTATGGATTTATTTAATAAAGATAATGGTTTATTTGTTTATGGAGTAGATAAAGGGGATACTTGTGAAATAATCTTTAATCAAGAGCAAAAGAAAAATCCTTTTGATATCAATTTATCTAAAGTTTTCCCACAAGTGATTGATTATTTAAAAGCCACAGATTTTAAGGTAATAGTTTTTAGGGGTGAGGGTAAAACATTTTCATCCGGTGGAGATTTTCAGTTTTTACAAGATAGAGTCAGTGATACTAGTGAAAATAATCAGTTAGTAATGCTTGAGTTTTACAATTCATTTTTAAAAGTAAAAGAGTTACCCCAAATTACGATTGCTTTTATTGAAGGAGCAGCTATTGGTGCAGGGCTTTGTTTCGCATTAGCTTGTGATTTTCGTTTGGTTGAAAAAAAAGCAAAACTTGCTTTAAACTTTGTACATTTAGGTTTAAACCCTGGTATGGGTGCTTGGCCATTGGCTAAAAACTTATTTGGAGAATCAAGAGCCAAATATTTACTGATGAGTGGAGTTAGGTTTAATGGGCAAGACTTATACTCTTGGGGTGGAGCTAATGAAGTATTTGAAAATGAAGGTGAAGATTTATTAACAGATTTTATTAGTAAATTCTCAGCATCATCTTTTATGGCAGTATCTATGTTAAAACAAGAAATAAATAGTAACTTTATTTTTGATATTTATTTAAAACAAGAATCAAAAGGACAGTCTGTTTGTTTTGCTAGTGAAGATTATAAAAGTCGCTTAGAAGCGGCTTTGAAAAGAATTTCTAAGAAGTAAAATATATTTATGAGTTTTCACTTATGAAAGAGTATATAAATGAAAAGACAGCAATTATATCTCCTACATCAAAGAGAAGGCAAAAAATAATAGATGATATGACTATGCTAAATCTACGAATTAAAAAATGAGAGAATATATGTACTTTACTATCTTCAAGGTACCCTAGGCTTTTGGGCTTTATATCAAGAGATTTTTTAGAGTTTTGTACTCCATTATTGATGAAAATAAGTAAAACTATAATGGGTATGAAAATATACCAACCATCAGGAGAGTAAGAACTATTTCTTATTTTAGAAATTTTAGGGTTTGTTTTGTTTATTCTGAGTGTAACTTTATCACCTACAGTTAGATTAGAATTAATTAAATAAGAAAAACCTGTAAAGTTTTTATGATTTTTTGTGTAGTGATAATGTATTTCTCTGAGTTCTTCATAAAATTCTAGTCTTACATAAGAGTTGTTATCAACAGTGCCTTCACCCATTGTATAATTAGAGTTTAGTTGGGTGTAATTGATGTATGCACTTTCAATGTTTAGATTAATTAAAATAGGAATCATTGCAAGTACAATCATCCAACAAATACTACCTGGACCAAGTAAATAACAAGCTAACGGGAAATTTTTACTAGTTTTAACTAATAACTTTGTTTTATTTTTTAATTTAGTCATTTTGTTTCTTTTTAAGTTAATTAGATAATATTATACTCTATTTTACTTGGAGTTAAAGCTTTTAATGTTAAAAATTTTAAATAAATGAAGGTAAATATGTTTAGATATAATTGCATTTACTAAGGTATTTTTGTAGTATTTGAGAAATAATTTTTCACATTCAATATTTAAACAGGTTTAGGATAAAATATGTTGAGATCACACCATTTAGGTCAATTAACAGATGATCAATTAACAAAAAAAATTACTTTGTGTGGCTGGGCTGATAGAGTCAGAGCTAAAGGTGGAGTAAACTTTATTGTTTTAAGAGATAGATATGCAAAACTACAATTAAATATTCCTCAAGAAATCATGGAAAAACAAACAATAGGTAGAGAGTATTGCCTAAAAATTGAGGGTGTTTTAAATCAAAGACCAGAAAAAGATAGAAAAGATGATAAAAATGGGGCTTATGAGCTTCAAGTTTCAGCTTTAGAGGTTTTAAATAAGAGTGATGTTCCTCCTTTTATCGTAGATGACCGTGAAGAAATCAACGAAGAATTAAGACTAAAGTATAGATATTTAGATTTACGACGAGATTGTATGAAAAATGTTGTAATGTTTCGTATAAAACTTTTAAACTCAGTTAGATCATACTTAAACTCACAGGAGTTTTTAGAGGTTGAGACTCCAATGCTTATGAAAGCAATGCCAGAGGGAGCAAGAGACTTTTTAGTTCCTTCTCGTAATTTTCCAGGTGAATTTTACGCTTTACCTCAATCACCACAATTATATAAACAATTAATACAGGTTTGTGGTTTAGATAGATATTTTCAATTTGCTAGATGTTTTAGAGATGAAGATGCTCGTGGTGATCGGCAAATGGTTCATACTCAAATTGATTTAGAAATGAGTTTTGTAGAAGAAGAGGATATTTTTGCTACAGTTGAGGGATTTTTGAATCAAGTATTTGTAGATTGTTTTGATAAAAAAATAGATTCTCCCTTTATGAGATTAACTTATGATGAATGTATGAAAAGGTTTGGTGTTGATAAACCAGATTTAAGATTTGGTATGGAGCTTTTTGATCTTGATGAGATTATGATTTCAAGCCCTTATAGTTATTTTAAGGAAGTGGTCGATGCTAAAGGTCGTATCGCAGGTTTTACTGTAAAAGGTGGAGCAAAATCACTATCAAGAAAAGAAATAGATAAGTTTTCAGATTATGTAAAGGCATATCGTTCAAAAGGTGTTTTTTGGGCGAAGGTTGTAGGAGATGACTTTAATGGTGGAATCACTAAAAATATTCCTCAAGACCAAAAAGAAAATCTATTAAAGTTATCTGGAGCAGTAGATGGAGATTTAATAGTTTTTATTGCAGATACTCATAAAATAACGAACGACTCAATTGGTAATTTAAGAAATCATATTGCTAAAAAAATAGAAATTATCCCTAAAAATGTATATAAGTTTTTATGGGTAACAGATTTTCCTATGTTTGAATATGATGAAGATTTAAAATGTTATCAAGCAATGCATCACTTGTTTACTATGCCAAAAGAAGAGCATATTAAATATTTTGAAACTGGTGAACTTGAAAAAATGTATGGTTGTTTGTATGATTTAGTAATGAATGGTGTTGAGCTTGGTTCTGGGTCTATTAGAATACATACCCAAGAAATGCAACAAAAAGTTTTTGATATTGTTGGTATGAGCCGTGAAGATCAAGAAGAACGTTTTGGTTTCTTTTTAGAGGCCTTAAAGTTTGGAGCACCTCCACATGGTGGAATTGCTCTTGGGGTTGCACGTTTAGTTATGACTTTACTTGGTTTAGATAATATGAGAGATGCAATTACTTTTCCTAACGCATCATCAACAAGATATGCTTTAGATAACTCTCCAAGTAAATTAGACCAAGAAACTTTAGATGACTTACAATTACAAGTTTTAAAATCGGAGTAAAAATGAGTGATGAATTATTAAATAAAAAGCAAATTATCAAACAAATTTCAGAGTATACTGGTTGGGAGTTTGTTGAAGATGAAAACTGTATACGCAAAAAGTTTGAATTTGTTGATTTTATAACTTGTTGGTCAGTAATGTCGCAAATAGCAATGTATGCCGAAAAATTTAATCACCACCCAGATTGGGTAAATGTATATAATAAATTAGAGATAAAATTAAATACTCATGATTTAGGCGGAGTAAGTACAAAAGATATAAACTTAATGAAAAAAATAGAGGTTGCTGTAAAAAATAGAGCAAACTTGGATGCCTATAGCATATAAAATATGAAAAAATCATCAAAGAAAGATAAGATTATATGTGATGTCATTCCAGTTTTTGTAGAGCTTGGATACAGTAATGCTACAATGCGTTTGATTGCATCACGATTAAATATGAATCTTTCTTTGATTACATACTATTTTGAGAGTAAAGAAAAACTCTATCACTCTTGTATACAAAAATCTATGGGAGTTTTACTTGAATTTGTTGGAGAGCGTTTATTAGAGTCTTCAAAAAATGTGAAATCAAAAAATGAAGCTATAGAGGTTATAAGTACTACCATTGTAGACTATACTTTAAAAGCTCTGTGTAATAAAGACTTTAGAGATTACTCTAAATTATTAGATCGTACTTTAGTTGAATATGATGATATTGTAAATAATATTGATAAAAACTATTTACAACCACTATATTCATCTTTTTGCTTTTTATTAAACTATATTTCAAAAAAGAAAAAGTCAGATAGAGAGCTGTTTTTACAAATATATTCGATTGTTGGTTTATCCACTATTTTTGTAAGAGATTATGCTTTTGTATTTAAGAAAAATTTAAATGGAGCGATTAGTGATTCAGATCGTCAGATTGTTGAAAAAATAATTAAAAGCCACCTATTGATTATTTTAACTACTATTTCTTTAGATATTTAATGAGTTTTAATTTTATTAAGTGTCAGACGCCCCTATGTTCTCCATACAGTAAATTTGTACGTTTGTTTAGAAAATGAATATTAAAAGATGAGATTAGATGAAAATAATAATAGTTTGATTAAAAAATTGAAACAAGTGTACAAATTACTCGTATATATGTTACAAATATGAGAATAATAGCACCATTTAGATTTAAGCATAAAATAAAGGGATATAATGAATTTTAAAATAAGTTTAGCAATAAGTACATTAGTACTAACAGGGGTAATAAATGCAACTCCAATGTCATATGAACAAGTTAAGAAAAAAGTAAAGTTTAATTCAACCAAAGAAATGGTTGCAAGAAAAGGGCTTTCTATTGCAAACTTAATTGGTGGTTTAACTGGATTTGGTAAAAAGTTTAGAGCAAGACTAAAGGGTACTGTTGAAGATAAATCTGATTTTAAACCAGCAGAAAATAAGTTATTACATTCAAGAGGAGTTTGTGCAGAAGCTACTTGGAATATAAATAAATATACTGGATTAAGTGGGCTTTTTGAAAACGGTTCAAATGTACCAGCAATTGTTAGATTTTCAGGTGGACAAGATAATAGTGAATGGGTCGAAGGAAAAACTAGATTATGGGGAATTGCTGTAAAATTATTTCCAACTCAGCATAAAAAAGAAAAAGTTGAAACAGTAAACCTATTTTTAATGAGTCAAAATGGTTTAGCTGGTGATGATAGAAAAGGTTTCTTTTCAAAGCCTGATACAGATGTTTATTTTAGTAATATTATTCCAAAACCAGAAGGATTTGCTCTTGGCTTATTGATTAAATTGTTTGAAAAATTTGACTCACCTGGAAACGTCAGACCACTTTATCCATTATCTGAAACAGATATACAAAATAAAACAATAAAAAATCCAAAAACTCCTTATCGATTAAAAGTAAGAGCACAAGACTTTGGTCATGAAGAAAAAGGTGGAGGAGATTTTCGTGAAGAAATCATGAGCTATTCAGCAAATCAAATGAAATTTGACTTATTTGTTCAAGAGCTTGAATCTTCAGAAAAAGAAGATAAAATTGGTGTTTTAACTATAGGTCAACCATTTATGAGTGAAACCTGTGACCAAGAGTTACATTTTCATCATCATCCAAATATTAGAAAATAATAATTTTGATATTAAAAAAGTCCTTTGAAAGAAAATTTAAAGGGCTTTTTTATTTAGTTGGTTTTTTGTATTAAAAGAAATTTTTTGATTTGTGAGCGAGCTAGTTTTAGACTTGTTATATGATGTTTATTATTTATTAAAACCATCGCTCTTGCGTTAGGTCTATTATACATAAAGGCATTACATGAACCAGACAAATAAGATGTTTGAAACCAAGGATCTTTGTCAGCTACAATTGACAATATCTTCAAATCTTGCTTTCCTTCTAAACCAATATATTCAGGCCAACCAGCATGACATCCCCATCCTAAAATTAACTTTTTAGAGATATTTTCAAACTTGTATTTTGCTGTTGTAATAGCACCTTCACTAAACCCAGCAAGAATAATATCATTCTTAATAAAGCTTTGTTTCTTTAAAAAATCAATGGCTTGTTTTGCTTCGTCTAATCTTAGCTTTAATACTCCTCTATGAAGTCCTCCTACTTTATTTTTAGCATCACAAGATATTTGTTTGTTTTTTCTAGCAAAAGAGTTAGGTGCTAAAACTAGATAACCTAAACTAGCTAAAAACTTCATATCAAATTTTTCGGGGGGCCCTATGCCAGCACAACCATGTAAATATACGATAGAGTTCTTTTTTGTGTCAAAAAAAGTGGATTTTGATTGAGTGATCTTTTTAATTGTTTTTTGGTAAAGGTTAACTTTTTTAGAAAATGGGAGTACAACTAAAGCTTGTTGAAGAGTTTTAAGAAGCTCTGCGTTTTGACTAGAAAAGCTATATGAAGTCAAAATGATATGTATAAAAAAATATTTCATAATTAAAGTGGATAAGATGTTGCGTGTTCTATTGAAATAGAAAGATTGATGTTATATTCTAACATAAGATGAAAATTATAAAATATTTTTTAAGTACAATAATTATCTTGTCGGTTTTTCTTCAGGGGTCTTTACCAAAAGATTTTTTGGTAATGTGTTTTGAAAAATCAGGAGAAATTCATATCGAAATTGCTGGAGTAGATGACTGCTCTAGTGAAAATCATGAAGACATTAGCTTTCAAGATTGTAATGATTGTGAAGACACTTTAATTAATGGTATTGATGACTTTCGCTTTGATATTTTAAGCTTAGTTTTTGTCAAAAGTATTAATTTAGTAGTATTTAATTTTAAGAGCTTTCAAAAAAAAGAAATTCGATTAAAATTAGCTAAATTAAAAGCACGAGCTCCTACAGTTACACATTTAAAAACAATTATTTTAAGAGTTTAACTTTTATTTATTTCATTTGAAATAATGAAAGGTAAAAATTCCATTAATATGGAATTTTAGTTTCGTCTATTGAATCTGGTACTTATTCGTCTTTTCGATCATGACAGAGAAGTTTTTGAGTTAAATATTCATATTATTTGAAATGAAGAAAACTTTTTGAAATATATTCATTAAATAGATTTCAATATCAACAAAAAAAATCAAAACTTGGCATAAAAAACATAAAACTTATATAAGGAAATTATAATGAAAATTTTATTATTTACATTGATAATAATGAATTTTAAATCTATAGCAAATGAAACTAAAACTATAAATTTAACTCAGCTTTGGAGTCAGTTAATAACTTGGCACCCATTGGTTTTAATAAAACAATATAAACTTGAAAGTAGCGATGGTGAAATAGAACAATCATCAAAAAAAATAAATCCTGAATTTTCTTTTGAAATAGAAGAATTTGGAGGGAGTAAATCAAGAAAAGGATTTGATGATGCTTTAGTCCAAGTATCTTTAAGTCAACTTTTTGAAAGAGGAAAGAAGAGACAAAAAAGAATAACTATTAGTGAAATAGAAAAATCAATTGAAATATTAGAAACTAATAAATCAATTCAAGAGTTATTTTTTGAAATGAAAGAGAAATACTTAGAAACTTTATTTTCTAAATCAAGACTACAATTAGAACTTGCTTTATATAAAATGACTTTAGAATTTGAAGAGGTAATGAAAAAGTTAGTAAAATATGGAAAAATCTCTCCTATCGGTTTAGAACGAGTTAAAATTTTGAAGAGTAGCTCACAGATAGATTTAAATGAGGCACAAAGTCAATTTAAAATTAATAAAATGGAGCTTTTTTCGTTGTCTGGTTTTGATGAAAAAATTGAGAGTTTTAAATTACTTGATTTAAAGGAGAATAGCTTTTCAGATGAAAACTTTGATTGGAATAAAAGTGTTCAAATGAAAATTTTTAATAAAAAATTAGAACTTCAAAAAGCTAAATTAAACTTAGAGAGGTCTAAAGCAAAACAAGATTATAGCTTTGGTGGTGCTATTCAAAATTTCACAGGAAACGATGAAAAAGCTTTTGTATTAAGTTATACGGTTGCTCTTGGGGTTTATGATAGAAATCAAGGTGGTATTAGGGCTCAAAAAGCTAGAGTCAATATTCAAAAAGAGCAGATTAGATTAGATTTATTAAATTTAAGAGTAAAGTTGAAAAAATTAAAAAATCAAATGAGTTTCTCAAAGAGCAAACTAAATACTCTTAAAAATATTATTGTTCCTTCTTCTGAAAAATTATATCAAAGAGTAATTAAAGCTCAAAATGCAGGTAAGTCAGATTACTTAGCTGTTTTAGAAGCTCGTAGAAATTTAATAGAAAATAAAAGATTAGAACTAAATATCAAACATCAATTATTAATTGAAAAAAATAAAATAGATCAAATTTTATTGAATAAAGTTTTGGAGATAAAATGAAAAATATTAAAGTTTTACTAATACTTTTAATAGCTATACTTTCGTATAACAATATTGCAAATAATGACCATAATCATGAAAAAAAAGAAAGGCATGATTCTCATGAAGGACATGATCATGCATCAAAAAAAGAAGATCATGAAGATGAAAAAAAGGCCAAATTTTCAAAAAAAGATATAGAAGAATTACAAATAAAAGTGGATATAATAAAATCAGGGTATTTATTAAAAACTCTTGAATACTCAGGGGAGTTACAACTAAATGAAAACCATTTAGTTCATATAAACCCTAGATTTTCTGGTTTCGTAAGAACAGTAGAAAAAAAATTAGGTGACTATGTAAATAAAGGAGAAGTTTTAGCTCTGATTGATAGTTTAGAAATTGGAGAGGCTAGATTAAACTTTATAGAAATGAAAAGAAGTTTTGAACTAGCGAATCAAGATTTACTAAGAATACAAAAACTTAGACAAACTTTTTATAGTAGTTTAAAAAGAATAGATAGTGGAAAAAGTGATTTAAGTGAAAAAGGGGATAGTTTAAATCAAGCAATTGGTGATTTTTATAAATCATTTTCTCGTTTAAGTTTAGCTCGTAAAACATGGAAAAGAGAAAACAAATTATTCCAAGAGAAAGTAAATAGTGAAGAATCTTTTTTAGCAGCTCAAAGTAAGCTAGAAGAAGCTCAAGCAGATTTCTCCTTTCAAAAAGATCAACAAAAATATGAGATAGAAAGAGAGTTATTGCAAAAACAAAGGTTTTTACAATTGATTAATATTAAGTATCAAAGTGCAAGAAATAAACTAATATTATTTGGTTTGAATGACTTAGAAATTGCTCAATTAAGAAAAGGTGAGAATTTATCAAAAGATTTAACGTTGACATCGCTAAGAGCTCCTTTTAACGGCTATATTATAGAAAAACATTTAGTAGTTGGAGAAAGAATTACCCCAGATATAAGTGTTTATACCATAGCTGACTTAAGTGACTATTGGGCTTTGTTTCAGGTTTACTCTAGTGATACAAGAAAAGTAAAACTAGGACAAAAAGTAGAGATTGAAATAGCAGGTAAAACTTATAATGCTAATATTGATTATATTGGAAAAACAATCAATGAAGAAACTAGGAGTTTTGATGTAAGAGCTGTTATTTCAAAAGATAGAGATTTAAAAGCAGGTTTATTTTTACAGGCTAAAGTTATTACAGATACTATTTTTGTAAAAATTATGGTTCCTAAAACATCTGTTTTTGAAATGGATGGTCAAAGCGTTGTTTTTGTAAAACACGAAGACTTTTTTGAAGCTAAAGTAGTTAGAACAGGAAAAAAAGACTATAAAAATATAGAGGTTCTTAGTGGCTTAAAAGAAAATGAAAATTATGCAAAAGAAGGCGGTTTTCATATTAAAGCAGAGTTAATGAAGGGTTCACTTGGCGATGGACATAACCACTAGGAGACATGATGATTGAAAATTTAATGAAAAAATGTCTTGAGAATAGACTTATAGTTATAGTTTTAATGTTTATTATAATGGCTTGGGGAGCATTTAGTTATCAAAAATTAGCAATTGACGCCTTTCCAGATGTTTCTCCAAATTTAGTTCAGGTTTTTACAGTTACAGATGGGTTAGCACCAGAAGAAATTGAAAAATATGTGACTTTTCCTGTTGAAGTTTCAATGAATGGTTTACCTGGGGTTACTAAAATTAGGTCTATTTCTAATTTTGGCTTATCAGTAGTAAATATCTATTTTGAAGATGATATGGATTTATACTTTGCTAGACAACTTGTAAATGAAAGACTTCAAGAAGCAAGAGAGCAAATTCCTCAAGGCTATGGTGAACCAGGAATGGGGCCAATTTCAACAGGAATGGGTTTAATTTTATTTTACTACTTAGAAGATAAAACAGGTAAATATAGCTTAGAAGAGCTAAGAAGTATTCAAGATTGGTTAGTAAAATTACATTTACAAAATGTTTCAGGAGTAACAGAAGTTTTAGGGATTGGTGGATATGAAAAGCAGTTTCAAGTTGAAGTAAACCCTAAAGATTTACAAAAATTTTCTTTAAAAATAAGTGATTTAGTAGATGTAATTAAAGCAAATAACTTAAATGTAGGAGCTCAATACTTAGAAAAAAACTCAGAAGAATTAGTAGTTAGATCAATCGGTTTATTAAAAAGTATCAAAGATTTAGAGCGTATAGTTGTAAAAAATGTCGACCATACTCCAATTTATTTAAAACAAGTTGCAAAAATAAAAATAGGTGGGGCAATTAGACGAGGTTTACAGACTAAAGATGGAGTATCAGAGGTTATTTCAGGAATGGTTGTAAAGCTTTATGGAATGAACTCTTCTAGTGTTATTTCTAAAGTAGAAAAACGATTAAAAGAAATACAAAAAATATTGCCAAAAGGTTTATTAATAAAACCATACTATGAACAAAAAACACTTGTAGAGGCATGTGTAAATACGGTTAAAAGTGCTTTGATTCAAGGTATCTTTTTTGTAATTATAATTTTATTTATTATGCTAGGAAGTTTTTCATCTAGTTTAATTGTAGCTATGTCTATACCATTCTCTATTTTATTTGCTTTTTGTGGAATGTATTATTTTCAAATTTCAGCAAATTTAATGTCATTTGGTGGTTTAGCAATTGCCATTGGAATGATGGTAGATGGTACAATTGTAATTGTTGAAAGTATTCAAAGTAAATTGTCAGATCCTCAAAATAAGAGTGTATTTGAGTGTGTAAAACAATCTTGTCTTGAGGTTGGTAAACCAATTGTTTTTGCAATTTTGATTATTATTGTGGTATTTGTACCTTTGTTTACCCTGCAAGGTGTAGAAGGTAAAACCTTTAGACCACTAGCTTATACAGTTGCATTAGCTATGTTTGGTTCTTTGATTTACGCTGCTATGATAGCTCCAGCATTGAGTAGTTTACTTTTAAAAGTTAAAAACTCAGAAAATACTTTTTCAGATAACTTGTTAGAAACTCTACAAGCAAGCTACCGACCAATTTTACAAAAGTTTTTAGATAATAAAAGTTACTCACTTATTTTATGCTCTATATTAATTTTATTGGGAATATTTATTGCACCTCGTTTGGGGTCTGAATTTACTCCGACTCTACAAGAGGGGACAATAGTTGTCAGATTAACAATGTCTCCGTCTATTGCTATTAGTCAAAGTAAAAAGACAACTCTTTTAGTAGAGAGAAAATTAAAAGCTATTCCAGAGGTTGAAATGGTTGTTAGCAGAATAGGAAGAGGAGAAGTAGGTGCTCATTCAGACCCCATCAATAGTGCTGAAATGTATTTAACTTTAAAGGATAAATCTGAATGGAGAGTATCTACTCAACAAGAATTAGTTGAACTAATTAGAGAAGAAATACATGGTTTAAAAGGGGTTAAAGCAAATTTTAGCCAACCAATTGCTATGACGGTCGATGAACTATTAGAAGGTGTAAGAGCAGAACTTGCCATTAAACTATTTGGTGATGATTTAGATATATTGAAAAAAACAGCAGATCAAATTGCTGAGGTTTTAGAAAAAGTTGAGGGTGCTAGAGATATTGAAGTTGCCCAAATAGCAGGGGCAAATCAACTTAAAATAATCTTAAAAAGAGATGTAATAGCTAGGTATGGATTAAATATAGCTGATGTTCAAAATAATTTTAAAATTGCAGTTGGGGGAGAAGAAGCAGGAGTTATTTTTGATGGAGTGAAGCAGTTTCCTATAATTGTAAGGTTTGCACAAAATAAAAGAAAATCTCCGAGTGATATTTCTAATATTACTATACCATTACCAAATGGTGGTTATATTGCTTTAAAAGAATTAGCCGAAATTAAAGAAATTAGTGGGTACCGACAAATTACTAGAGTAAATGGACAAAGGCTAATAACGATTCAATGTAATGTAAGTGGTAGAGATATTGGTTCTTTTGTAAAAGATGCTCAAGCAAAAATAGATTCAAAAATTAAATTTCCGAGTGGTTATTTAATGACTTGGGGAGGACAATTTAGACTGCAACAAGAAGCAAATAAGAGGTTGATGGTTGTGATACCTATTACTTTATTGTTTATATTTTTAATGATTTACATGAACTTTGAAAGTTTAGAAAATGCTGTATTAATTTTAATGAATATTCCGTTGTCTTTGGTTGGTGGTGTGATTGCTTTATACCTTGCAAATATTAATTTATCTGTACCTGCAACAGTTGGTTTTATAGCTCTATTTGGGATAGCCTTAGAAAATGCTATGGTTTTAATTGAAGCCATGAATCATTTATGTAAACAAGGAGTAGAGGTTAAAAAAGCTTGTTTACAAGCTACAGTTTCAAGATTAAGACCAGTTTTAATGACAGCTTTTACAACAGGTCTTGGTTTATTACCTTTATTATTTGCAACAGGGACAGGTTCAGAGGTTCAAAGACCTTTAGCTACTGTTGTACTTGGAGGGTTAATTAGCTCTACTATTTTAACTTTATTGGTCATACCAGCTTTTTATCCGTGGTTTTATAATCGATTTGATTTTTTGAAAAAATCTAGTTGATAGGAGATATTATGTATAAGGGATCATGTATTTGCAAAGCAATAACTTTTGAAGTAAATACATACTTAGAAAAAATAGATGCTTGTCACTGTATATCATGTAGAAAACATTCGGGGCATTACTTTGTATCTACTGATATACCTCGTTCATCATTGAAAATAAATGGAGAAGATAAAATAACTTGGTTTCTTTCATCAGAAAAGGTAAGAAGAGGCTTTTGTTCAATATGTGGGTCATCTTTGTTTTGGGACCCGATACAATTGGACTGGACGGCTGTTGCTATGGGAGCATTTGATAATCTGAGTGAGGCAAAATTAAAAATACATGTTCATGTCTCAGAAAAGGGAAGCTATTACGATATTTTAGATAATTTACCTCAAATGGATTAGATATGTAGTTGTTAACTTATGATAATTTCTTGACAATATCTAAATATTTAGATAATGTAAAGGAAATTGGAGAGCAAATGATAAAAGAGCAATCAGTAAATCAAGAGTTAAAATCACAGCTAAATGATATGTTTAATGAGCAAGCTGAACATATCGAAAATGCTTCAAGGGCTTTAAAGGTTTTGGCACATCCAGCTAGACTAAAAATATTATGTGTTTTAAAAGAAGGCGAACAAAACGTCAGATGTTTAGAAGAATATACAGGTTTAGCGCAAGCAACTTTATCCCAACACTTATCTGTTTTAAAAGACAGGGGTGTTTTAGTATCTAAAAGAAAGGGTAATTTTTCTTATTATAATGTTAAAAATGAAAATATAATAAAACTATTTAATCAAATTCAAGAAACATTTTGTAGTTAAGTTTTGTAAGGCCCATCTACAGGGTCTTTTTTTTTGTTCAAACATAGAGCTAAACTTACTTACATCAAGTTAATATAATATATTAAGACTAACTTGTCTTAATTTAAAATAACTTAACTTGGTATGCTATGAACAAATTTATTAATAATTATGGTCAAAAATATTTTGATCAATTACCGTCTTTGTCTGAATGTTTGATTGAGGTTATTCAATCAAAAAATATAAATGATATTTATGGAGTTGGTGGCGACTACGCTGCTAATATCATGAAAGGCTTATCAGAAAAAATTAATTTATTACCATCTAGCAATGAAATGCATGCTGGTTTTTCTGGCTGTGCCCAAGCAGAGCTTTGTGGAATATCATTTGTACTTACTACCTATACTGTTGGCTCACTACCTTGTATGAGTGCAGCAGCTTTAGCTATGACAGAAAGGCTACCCGTAGTTTTTATATCTGGTGCACCTGGAGAATCAGAAATTGAAGCTGGGGGGTTACACCATGCTGTACACCCAAGTAACTCATGGGAAGTAAATTATAATAGTGCCATTCAATCTTTTCGTGCATTAGGGATAAGAGCAGAGAGATTATCGGGTGCTAGAAATGATGTCCAACCTAGTAATGCTGGTAATAAATTTTTAGAGCTAGTAACTTATGCTTCAGAGCAACAACAACCAGTTTTTATTGAGATACCAAGAGATTTAGTATTTCAAAAAGTACAACCACTAGAGTACTTTGATACAAATAAAAATCAAAACTTCTCTGGTGTTAAAGATGTTGCTAATCATATCCAAGAAAAATTGAAAAATTGTAAATTTCCTTTATTATTTATTGGTGAAAAAATTAAATCAAATTCCAAACTATTAGAGTGTACTAAGCAGTTTATTGATAAGTTTAATATTCCTTATGCTAATAATTTTTTTGCTAAAGGTTTATTTGACGAAACAAATCCTTTAAGTTTAGCTACGTATAATGGTGTTTTTTCAAATAAATATTCAAGAGATTATATTGAAAAGAAAACAGACTTTATATTAGAGATATGTACTAGTATTTGTACTCAAGATTCTAGCTCTGCTTTTGCAACAGGCACTTTTATTATTGATGAATTTGAAAATAAAGTATCTCTAAAAGGTGATACTGTTTCTTGTGTAGAGGTTTTAAGAGTTATAGAAGAGCTAATGACTAGACCGATTCAAAAGTTTGCTTCTTTAGAGTTAAATAAAAGTAAATTAAATATAGATAAAAAAGAGATAATTTCTTTTAAAAATATTGCAAATGCTTTGAATGTCATACAAGAAAATTCAAAAGAGACTTTTTGTTTTTTACCAGAGATTGGAAACTCATTTTTTGCTAGTTTTAGCTTTTTAACTAAAAGCAGTAAGCTAAAAAGAACATGGTTAACAAACCCATGGTATGCTGCTATGGGTACTTCACTACCCTATGCAAGAGCTGTGTGTAATGTTATAAAATCAAATGATTACTCTGATATACCAATTGTTATTACTGGTGATGGTGGTTTTCAATTTCAATGTAATGAGTTGATTCATTTTTTAAAAGAAAAGCACTTTGTAATTATACTTTTAATGAGAAACAATATATTTCATTTAGGTAAACAGGGTGATTGCCCAATGTATTATTGTGGTAGCGAAAATATGGACTACAAAAAACTGATAGAAGCATATGGTGGAAGCCATGCAAAGGTTTCAAGCTTTACACAATTATCTGATAAAATGTCAGAAATTATGACTACAAAAAAGGGTATAAATTTAATTGAAATACCGTGTGGTATAAAAGAAGAAGATCAAAGTTCTGAAATAAAATTATTAAATCTATATATTAGTGCAAAATCTGGTGATATTGAGTCTATTAAAAGATGGAAAAACTTAAATTAATCAATAGCTTTTGCACAAGCAAAAGCAGAAGACCAAGCCCATTGAAAGTTGTAACCACCTAACCAACCAGTTACATCAAGTACTTCACCAATAAAATAAAGGCCCTTTTGTTTTTTGGCTTCCATTGTTTTTGGGTTAATATCTTTTGTACTGACTCCTCCACAGGTTACTTCGGCTTTATCATAACCACTTGTACTTTTTGGGTTTAATTGATAGTCACAAAATAAACTTTTTACTTGTTGAATATGGATATCTTTTACATTATTGATTGAACTAGGTAGAGAGTTAGCTTTTTTTAATAAACAATGAACCAATTTTTTTGGAAAATGTTTTGCAAGTGAGTTTTCAATGCTTTTTTTAGAGTTATCTATTTGTTCTTGTTTGAAAAAGTCTTCAAAATTAAAATTAAGAGCAAAGTTCATTGATATAGTTTCTTGTTGATTCCAGTACGAAGAAATTTGTAAAGAACAGGGGCCTGAAATACCAGTATGGGTAAATAACATAGCTTCATGAAACATTGCTTTTTGGTTAGATAGTTGTACTGGTAAAGCAATGCCTTGTAATCCCTCAAAGACTTCTAAATCTTCTTTTGAAAATTCTAGACTAACAAGAGCTGGTTTTGTCTCAGTAATTTTTAAATCAAATTGTTGGGCTATTTTATGACCTATGTTAGTAGCACCTAACTCTTTAAAAGAAAGACTACCAGAGGCTACAATAAACTGTTTACAAAAAAAGCTAGTAAATTGTTGTTTAAATAAAGCTTCAATTTCAAAGGTATCATCATTTTTGCTTGCATTGACAAATTGTATGTTAAAGATAAAGTTGACATTATCACATTCTTCTAAAAGCATTTGCTGTATATCTTTTGATGAGTTTTTACAAAACAGTTTACCAAGTTCACGCTCTTCATATTCAATTTCGTGTTTATTGATAAAACTCATAAAATCATCATGGGTAAATTGAGATAAAGCAGAGTGACAAAAGCGTGGGTTTTTAGAGATATAATTATCAATTTTGACTGATTTATTAGTAAAGTTACATTTACCACCACCAGACTTAAGTATCTTTTTACCAGCATATTTATTGTGCTCTAAAACAAGTACCTTTTTGCCTTTTTTAGCAAGGTGAAGGGCACAAAACATACCAGAAGCACCAGCTCCTAAAATTATAATGTCGTAAGTTTGATTCATGGTGGTCCTACAAAGTAATTGGTCTACTATATGATTGTATCACATAAAAGTATAAGCTCTATTTAGTATGATATAATATCTAAAATATTGATCGGGAGAATACATGCAAATATCAGAAATAGACAATAAATTATTAATAAGATTAGATAAAGGCGAAGAGATATTAAGTAAACTTAAGCAAGTTTGTATTGATTATAATATAACAGCTGGCAAGATATCAGGAATCGGTGCTGTATCTGAGGTTACTCTTGGTTATTATCATTTAAAAACAAAATTTTATGATAAAAAAAGGTTTGATGGAGATTATGAGCTTTTAACCTTATCTGGTAATGTATCAAGTTTAGATGGTGAGTCTTTTATCCATATTCATATGTCAATGAGCGATGAAAACTATCAAGTTTTTGGAGGACATTTATTTGAAGCTAATATAGCAGTAACAGGAGAAATCTGGATTTTACCGATGGATTTAAAAGTCAACCGTGAAAAAAATGAAGAAATTGGTTTAAATTTGATGTGCTTTGGAGAGAAAATATAGTCGGAAGTTGGAGTTTATTCCAACAAAAATTTTCAAGTATAAATAACTCTTCATAAATAGGAATAAACTGCTATTTTTAAATTCTTATTTATGAGTGAGGTTAATCAATTTAAGGAGCAGGATTAGGATATTTATCTTGAATAGCCTCAATAGCTTCTAAAACCTCATCGCTTAAATCTACATTAATACTAGCAATGTTTTCTTTTAGTTGCTCAAGTTTGGTTGCACCAATAATATTAGAGCATACAAATGACCTTGTATTTACATATGAAAGAGCCATTTGACTTGGGCTTATGTTATGAAATTTAGCTAAATCAACATACTCTTGTGTAGCTAAAATACCGTTGGGGCCTCTGTATCTTTCGTAACCTTTGTATAATGTGAGTCTGGCATCTTTTGGGTTTTGACCATTAAGATATTTACCTGACAAAACTCCAAAACCAAGTGGTGAGTAAGGTAATAATAAGCAGTTTTCTCTTAAGGATATTTCAGCTAGTCCTACCTCATAGCTTCTATTTAATAAAGAGTATGGATTTTGAATTGTTTGAACTCTTGGTAAATTATGATATTTAGCAAGTTCTAAAAACTTCATAACTCCAAAAGGGGTCTCATTTGATAAGCCAATTGCTTTAATTTTACCAGCATTAATAAGATCTTTTAAAGCTGATAAAGTTTCATGGATACTATCTTCAATTTGAGTTTCTTGGTCCTTTAAATTTTGGATACCTCTGACTCCAAAAAAGTTTGTATTACGAGCAGGCCAATGTAGTTGATATAAATCAATATAGTCAGTTTGTAAACGACTTAAACTAGACTCGACTGCTTGTGTGATATTAGTTTTATCTAAACCAGAGCCATTTCGGATATGAGAAACCCACTCAGCAGGCCCAGCAATTTTACTTGCTAAAACAATTTTATCTCTATTTTTTCGTGATTGAAACCATTTACCTATAAATTCTTCTGTTTTTCCTTGGGTTTCTTTTTTAGGAGGAATAGCATATAACTCGGCTGTATCAAAAAAGTTGACTCCTTGTTCGAGGGCATAATCCATTTGCTCGTGAGCTTCTTCTATTGTATTTTGTTCACCATAAGTCATTGTACCTAAACAAATTTTACTGACTTTAAGTTTGGTATCACCAAGGGTTGTATATTTCATTATTTCTCCTGAAGCTATTTATGTATACCAAAAGGTCTATATAATCATAGACTTAGGTTTTTAGTATATGATACGAAGATACAACAAGATAAGTTACTACACAATGGACATTGACTAAAAATATGGAAACAATCGTTTATCAAAATAAAGAAATCCAATTTGAAATCAAACATAGCAAAAGGCGGACTCTAGGAATCAAAATTTCAGGTGATGGGTCAATACTTGCGAGGTCTCCTATGGGCTTAATTAAATCAGAGGTTATTGATTTTATAAAAAGTAATGGCTCATGGATACTAAAACAACTTAAAAAGTTAGAAAGTTCAAGAGTAAGTAAAACCTATACAAATGATTATAAAAATAATGAAATCCATAGATTTTTAGGGCAATCATATCCTTTACAAATTTCTTTAGCTAAAAAAAGAGGAGTTACTTTATTTCAAAATAGTTTGTATTTAAAATCTCCAACTCCAGATGATACCAATGATATTAAAAAGGTTTTACAAAAATTTTATAAATCTCAAGCTAGTTTAATATTTCCAAAAATAATTGATAAATGTTGGCTTTTATTTGAAAAGTATAAATTAAAAACTCCGATTTATAGATATAGGCTTATGAAACGTAAGTGGGGAACTTGCAGACAAGATGGCTTGGTAACTTTAAATATTGAACTTATCAAAGAAGATATAAAAAGCATAGAATATGTTATCATTCATGAAATGTGTCATTTAATTGTGCCTAATCATAGCAAAAATTTTTATGATTTGATGGATTTAATTTTACCAAATCATAAAGAAACAGAATCTATATTAGACAAAACTATTATTTAAAATTTATATGAAAAAACTCTTTTTAATATTTTTGATTCTACAAACTATTATAGATTCAAAACCCAAAAAAAACTGGTGGAAACCAACAGCTAAAACAACTTGGCAATGGCAATTAGCTAATGAAATTGATCTTAGTTATGATGTTGAAATGTACGATGTTGACCTTGAAGAAACCCCTCAAGAAACGATTGATTTATTGCATGAAAAAGGTATAAAAGTTATTTGTTATTTTAATGGTGGGGCCTATGAACCTTATCGTAAAGACTCATCTCAATTTTACAAAGCTTCACTTGGCAAAGTGATGGAGGGTTGGGAAGATGAAAAGTGGCTTGATATTGCAAATTATAAAAGGTTTGCTCATATTATGAAAGCTAGGCTTAATTTAGCAGTAAAAAAGAAATGCGATGGTGTTGAGCCAGATAATATGGATGGTTATACAAATAAAACAGGGTTTAAGTTAAAGTATAGACATCAACTTAGATATAATAAATGGATGGCAAAAGAAGCTCATAAAAGAGGGCTTTCAATAGCATTAAAAAATGACTTGAATCAAATAAAAGATTTAGTAAATGATTTTGATTTTGCAGTTAATGAACAATGTTTTCATTATAATGAATGTGACTTATTGCTCCCATTTATAAAAAAAAATAAGGCTGTTTTTGGTGTTGAATATGAGCTAAAACCAGATAAATTTTGTAAAAAAGCTAATAAAATGAAACTTTCTTGGCTTAAGATGGATGATAATTTAGATGGTGGTAGGTACTCTTGCCAAGATAATTATTAACTTTTCAAAAAATCTTCTAATCCTTCTCCATCCCAATCTTTCATTAAAAATATTTTAAACATAGGGTAGTTTTCTTGCTCAAGCACTTTTTGAAATGAAGAGACTTTTAATACTTTATTAAAGTATGAATCAAGTTTAGGATATAAGCTTTGATCTATATCATGACCAGAGTATTTGAAACTTAAAAGTTGGGTACAAACAGAGATATCTGCTATAGAAAATGCATCATCAACTAAAAATTTATTTTGAAGAATTTTTTTTCTAAGTATTGAAATAGAGGAGGAACTTTTTCAAGTAAAGTTTCAGAGACTACTTCTTTGTTTGGAGGAATATTTCTAAAGGCAGGTTTTAAAAAACATTGATACATTAATATATTTGTTAAATACTTTGCCATTAAATCGTCGGCAAACTCTTCAAACCATTGAGCTTTACTTAAAAGTACGGAGTCTTTAGGAAAGATAGATGGAGTGGGATATAAATTTTCTAAATAATTACAAATGACGGTTGAATCACAAAGTTTAACACTACCATGTCTAAAACCAGGGATTTTACCAAAAGGGCTAATTGAGCGAAATGTTTTACGAGAATCACCAGGCATAATTGTTATTAAATTAAATTCAAGATTTTTTTGAATTAAAGCAACTCTAACTTTTCTAACAAAAGGGGATTGTTTGACCCCATATATCGTTGGTATTGTGGTTATCATAACTTTGGAAAACTTTCTTGAAGTGGGTTTGGCGTTTTAGCATTCCATAAGGTATAAATAAATTGTTGCATTTCTTTTGATTGATTTTTAAAATATTGAGGAACTTTTAAAGAGAAGTCCTCAATTTGAAGTTCGACTTCTAATTTTTGTTGAAATTTACTTAATATATTACGGCTCATTGTTTTAACTAATTTTTTAAGCAATTTTTCAAGAAAAGTATTATTTAATTGAAAGTTTTGAATCAAAGAGAAGTTGAGTTGATCTTGAATAATTTTTTTATCAAAGTTATATTGGTATCTGACTTGTAATAACTCACAAACAGTTATTTTACATAAATTTAGGTGCTCGATAATTGCTTGATCGTCATTATAATTCAGTAAGATTTCTTCTTCAATTTTGAATCTGTTTTGTCTGAGTGAGTATTGATTAAGATTATATCTTTTTTCTATTTTGTTTTCTTTTAGATAAAGGGCTAAATCAACAAAACCTGTTTGAATTGCTTTTGTTAATTTTAATGTCGATTGTCCAGCATCTATTTCTCTTTTAATCCAATTTAAATCTTTAAATTTTTCTTGATAAAAATTAAATACCATACGATTGGTATAGCTATGAAAATCCCATAAAGATTTGATATTAAAAAGTTCAAAACTAGCAAAACCAAGATATTGATTTTGATATAATGTTTGTATAATACTTAGTTCAAGATCAACATACTTATTAATAGTTTCAATGGTATTACTTAAGTCTTTCTGGTTGGAATTGATTAGATGTTCAAGTAAATATGCTTGCCTAGCAATAATGTCACTACCAGGAGAATAAAAAGGATCTACAAAAGCATAGGATTCGGCTAAAAATGAAATGTGACTTTTATGAGCAAATTGAGTACGTTTATAAGCTAAATGAGGTGAGCATTGAAAATCTATTTGTTGGGCATCTTGAATGAGTAATTTACAAAAAGGATGACTTTTAAGAAAATTTAAAAATAATTTAGGGTCTTGTAGGTCTTCTTTTATGATTTTATAATCATAAACAATACCAAAACTAACGATATCTTTACCAATAGGGATAACCCAAATCCAATAACCCTCTCCCATAAAATGATTGGTCGATAGATATCGACTAGTAAAACCAACCTTTTTTTGCCATTTTTTATCACCTAATAAATCAATATCTGAAACATTTGTAAAACGCCCCCAAGAACTTGCAGTTTTTAAAGATTGATTGAGTGACTTAGGAGAAATTTCATCAAAAATTTTGAATTGATTATTTGCTCTTCCTAAAGAGTTTATCAGCCACTTTGTTGAACTTTTATATACTTTGTTATCCTTTTTATAAGTGATGATATGTTTATCATCATTAATGTTTAGATCTGTAACTTTTGCCCCTAATTCAATTTCTATTCCTATTTTTTGATTTAAAATTTGTAAGTCAGCATCAAAAGACTTTCGATCAATTTGAAAGGTAGGAAAGATAGGTAATATATTTGAGCCAATTTCAGAGCACTCTTCTACTACAAAGTTTTGTTGCTCATCATGAAAAAAGTATCGTAATCCATTTTTTGGAAGATGATTTAAGTAACAATAAGTTGAAAGTTGTAAATCTCTAATTAAAAATAGACCTGCGACACCAACTGTAGATTCACCAGGGTTATAATTAGTTATAATTTTTTTTTCTAAAATAAGTATTTTAAGGTTAGGATTTTGTAGTTTGAGGTATCTACTAACCATTAGAGCAGAAATTCCACCACCAAGAAAGATAAGATCAAAGCTTTTCATAATTTCTCTTTTTATTTATATAATTTTGAGGTAAATTTTAAAAGAAAATTTTAACTTTGTCGATGATTCAAAAAATATATTTCCCTTGCTTTTAAAAGACTATGTTAAAATCAGGTAATTCAATCTATTTTATGGAGTATTTAAGATGAATCTTGAGAAAAGTCTTTTAATTATTGATGATGATGTTTCTATTTTAGATTTACTATCAGAACGTCTACGAAGCTTGTATCAAATTACAACAGCTCAAAGTGGTGAAGTTGCTTTAAAATTAGCAAAAAAACATAAATTTGATGTGATTTTATTAGATTTTAATATGCCACATTTAACTGGATTAGATGTTTTAAGAAAACTGCGAAAATTTGGTATTCAAACCCAAGTAATATTAATAACAGCTTATCCAACTTATGAGTTAGCCGCAGAGTTTAATCAATTTGATGTTTATGAGTTTGTTGCTAAACCTTTTCAATTAGATGCTTTGATTCATACGATTGATAAAGCTTGGGATAAACATTATTTAATTAAAATGAAAAATGAATTTGAAGCTAATTTGATTTCAAATAATACAGAGTTATGTAAATTAAATGATAGATTAATGAAGTCTAATCAAGATTTAGATGAAGCCTGTATTAATTATAATTTTAATAATTTGTTTCAAAAAAGGCTAATGGAACTCATTGATATTTTTGAGCATATTGGTAAAATCCAATGCAATGAAAAATTACAAAAATATATTGTTAAATCAGTTTCACATATATTAAGAGCAGAGCGTAGCACTCTTTACTTAGTAGATGAAAAAAACAGTGAGATTTACTCTTCTTGTGCTGAAGACTTAGAAGAAGAAATAAGAATTAAAATAGGTAGTGGTATTGCTGGCACTGTAGTTGAAAATAAACAGACAATTCGTGTTGAAGATGCCTATAAAGATAGTAGATTTGATTCAAAAATAGATACACTTTCTTCTTACACTACAAAAAGTATTTTGTGTATGCCATTATCTGACATATCAGGTAATGTTATTGCTGTAATAGAAGCTCTTAATAAAAGAAGCGGTTCTTTTACAGAAGATGATGAAAAGATTTTAAAAGCGTTTAATTCTTTGGCTTCAATGACTATACAAACTATTAGTCTAACGAATGAAAATAGAGAGTTAAAAGAAATTAAATAAAAAAACTCTGTAATAAATACAGAGTTTTTTTGATTTAATTTGTTTATGAAACAGTCTTATTTTTATTTTCTAGTTTATACATAAATAGACAAGCAGCAGAATCTCCCGTTACGTTAAGAGTTGTTCTTATCATATCTAAAAATCTGTCGACTCCCATTACAAGAGCAAAACCTGGAACTAAAGCAGGATTAACAGAGTCAAGTACCATTACAAGAGTAATCATACCAGCTCCTGGTACACCAGCAGCTCCAACAGAAGCCAAAGTTGCCATAACAACAATTGTTACTAAATCAGCAGGGCTAAGAGCATATCCAAAAACTTGAGCAATAAATACTACAGCTACACCTTGGTAAAGGGCTGTTCCGTCCATATTAACAGTTGCTCCAAGTGGTAAAACAAAAGATGTTGTTTTATTTGGTACCTTTAAGTTTTCTTCAAGACATCTCATAGTCACTGGTAGTGTTGCAGAACTTGAAGAAGTCGAAAAAGCTAAGACTAGAGCTTCTTTGATTTGAGTTAAAAAATAAATAGGATTGTGTCCCGAGGACCACCAAGCAACTGGTAAATAGACTATAATTAAGTGCAGTAGTAGGCCAGAAATAACTGTAAGAGCATAAACGATTAAAGCTCCCATGACACTTAGTCCAATTTTAGAAACACTAGAAGCCATTAGTGTGAAAACCCCATATGGAGCGATGGACATAATCATTTGAACCAAAACGACCATAATTTCATTGATGATATTGCAAAATCTAATTATGACCCGTTTATTTTCGGGAGATAAATTGATGATACCGATACCAAAAAAGATGGCAAATACAATAATTTGAATAATTTTTGTTTCAGCCATAGCTTGTACAGGGTTGGCAGGAATCATTTCAAGTAAGTTGTTTTTTAATTGTGTAACAGATTTTTGAAGATTTTGAGAAAATGTAGCTTTCTTTTTGTTTTCAACCTCTTTTACTCCAGCTTTTGATTTATACTTTTGAGCTTTACTATCATTTTGAGAGATAAGCATATCTCTTTTACTTGAATCAACATATTTACCAGGCTGAATAATTAAAGATAACCCAACTCCAATAGCGATGGCAACAGCTGTTGTCATCATAAAATATATAAGTAGTTTACCACCTGATGCACCGATGGTTTGAACGTCTTCCATGGAGGCAACACCAACACAAAGAGAAAAGAATATTAATGGTACAACAATCATTTTTAAGAGCTTTAAGAAAACCTCTCCAATAATATTAACAAATGCTACTGTAGATGCACCGACCTCTCCATTAAAAAATGCAATAGGTGAATTTGCTCCAAAAAAGTAGCCAAATAAGATACCTAAAAACATACCGATAAGAATTTTTTTCCAAACTTGCATAGTGCTCCTCATTAATTAAATATTTTTGTAAGTGTATCAAAATTAATCTAATAGTGCATATATTCAGGCGTTTAAATATATTTTGTTGTTAATAACAAAATGTAGGTCTTATAGATTGAGAAATATATGTGGTAATGATAAAGTGTAATTGACGACTTTTGATGTTTATTAAATAGGAATTAATCGTATTATGATTGAATTTATGAGCGCCGCAGAAAACTTGCCTTTTACTGTATGTATATTTTTACTTTTGGGTTTAAGCTTTTTAGAAATTGTAAGTCTGTCATTTGGTTTAGGGCTTTCTAATTTTTTAGATCAGTTTATTCCAGGCCTTGATTTAAATTTAGATATTGACGCAAACATTGACCATCCAAGTTTACATCTTTTTTTACAATGGATACCTGTTGGACGAGTGCCTAGCCTAATTATTTTAATATTATTTTTTCTGATTTTTGGTTTAATAGGTTATTTATTACAATTTTTAAGTGTTAAATTATTAGGTCAAATGTCTAATGTTTGGTTAGTTTCTGCCTTAAACTTTGTAATTAGTTTTCCTATTTTAAGTTTTAGCTCAAGAGCTTTGAGTAGGATTATACCAGGTGATGAAACATCAGCTGTGTCTAATGAGAGTTTTGAAGGTAANNCAGCTATTATTACAATAGGTGAAGCAAAATGGGAGTCTCCAGCAGAAGCAAAGTTAATAGACGAACATGGCAAAACTCACTATCTAATGGTGACACCAAATAGTGATGATTTTACATTAAAACAGGGTGAAGAGTTAGTTATTATAGAAAAAGAAAGTGCATCGACTTGGTTTGCACAAAAATTAAATTGAAGGATATATTATGACAGGTTCAGGCTTAGGTAGTGCATTATTTGTTGCAGGTCTTTTATTGGCAACTATTATCGTAATTGGTATTATTGTTTCAAAATTATATACTAAAGCTTCTAAAGAGCTTTCTTTTGTTCGTACAGGTTTTGGTGGTCAATTGGTTATTTTAGATGGTGGCTCGTTGGTCTTTCCTGTTTTACATGATGTAATACCTGTAAACATGAACACCTTGAGACTTGAGGTTGTTAGAGCAAATCAGCAAGCATTGATTACTAAAGACAGAATGAGAGTAGATGTAACAGCTGAGTTTTTTGTTAGAGTAAAACCTACAAAAGAGGCAATTGCTGATGCTGCTCAAACATTGGGTTCAAAAACAACAGCTCCACAAATGTTAAAAGATTTAGTAGAAGGAAAATTTGTAGATGCTTTAAGATCAGTAGCAGCAGAAATGGCAATGGAAGAATTGCACGAGCAAAGAGGGTCTTTTGTACAAAAAGTACAACAAGCAGTTTCAGAGGATATTTTAAAAAATGGACTAGAGTTAGAGTCTGTTTCTTTAACTGGTCTTGATCAAACAAGTAGAGAGTTTTTTAATCCAGAAAATGCTTTTGATGCTCAAGGTTTAACATTACTAACTCAACAAATTGAAACTCGTAGAAAACAAAGAAATGATATAACTCAAGATACTGAAGTTTTAATGAAAGCAAAAAACTTAGAAAGTGAAAAAAAGAAACTTGAGATTAGAAAAGAAGAAGAATACGCAAAACTTGAGCAAGAAAGAGAAATTGAAGTTAAAAAAGCTAATCAAATGTCTATAATTGCCTCTGAAAGAGCATTAAGAGATAAAGAGGCAAAAGAAGCTGAAATTACAGCTAAACTTGAAATAGATAAAGCTAAGATTGAAGCAGAAAAAATAAGTACTGAAAAACAAATAGCTAAAGAGCAGGCTCTTGAACAAAAATCAATTGAAAAAATGCAAGCTTTAGAAGAAGCAGAAATTTTTAGAAAAAAGTCAACTGAACTTGCAGAGCAAGAAAGAGCTATTGCGATTGCTGAAAAATCAAAGGCTCAATCAGAAGCAGAAGCAATAGCATCAAAAGCAAGAGCAGAAGCAGTTTTAGAAAATGAAAAAGTTCAGACTGTTAAAGTACTTGAAATTGCAGAAAGACAAAAATCATCAGAGCTTGTAGAGGCACGAAAAATAGCAGAAATTCAAGCAATTGAAGTAACAGTAGCAGCAGAAGCAGAAAAAATTGCCAGTGAAAATAAAGCTTTATCAGTAAGGGTAATAGCAGAAGCAGAAGCAGATGCTGAAAAATTAAGATCAGAGGGTATTTTAAAGTTAAAAGAAGCAGAAGCAAAAGGTATTGAAGCAATTAATATAGCTGAAAAGATTTTAACTCCTGATTTGATTCAGATGAAATTGAAATTAGCATTAATTGAAAACGTATCTGAAATCATCGCTCAAAGTGTAAAACCTATGGAGCAAATAGATAAAATAAATATTATGCAAGTTGAAGGTTTGGGTGGCTCATCAGGTACAGGTACTAGTACAGGTGGAGCGACTAATTTAGCGGACGAAGTTGTAAACTCTGCCCTTAGATATAGAGCACAGTCTCCTTTAGTAGATTCATTATTATCAGAACTTGGCATGAGTGGTAAAAGTTTAAATGATTTAACATCTCCATTAGTTTCAAAAGTACCAGAGCCTTCACCAGTCGAAGAAAATGCTTAAAAAACTGTTTTTTTTTAGTCTATTTGTAATAAATATATATGCAAATAGGCTAATGAAAAAAGAGCTTAAATTTCAAAACCTTAATCGTCACTATTTTTTAAATTTACCTAGTAAAGCGAGTACAAATAAAAAACCAATTTTATTTGTATTACATGGTGGAGGCGGAACAGCAAAACGTACAGCTAAGATTAAGTCAGACTTTAATCTTTTAAGTGAGAGTGATAACTTTTTAATTGTTTATCCACAAGGTGTAGATAAACATTGGAGAGATGGACGAGACTTTTTGAAACTTTGGAAATATCGTCATTTTGCAAAAAATGTAGATGATGTCGCTTTTATTAAAGAAATAGCAAAACAATTATCAAAATCAAATAATGGTGATTTAGATAATATTTTTTTAACGGGTATATCAAATGGGGCTATGATGTCCTATAAAGTTGCTTGTAGTGAGTTGCCCCTGTTGCTGGAGCTATTACTTTAAAATCATATAAAAACTGTAATTTAAAGTCACCAATATCTGCTTTGATTATTAACGGTACTGATGACACTTTAGTACCTTATAATGGTGGAGAGGTTCAGTTTTTTTTTAGAAAACTTGGCAAGATAAAATCAGTAAATGACTCTTATAATAAATTTTTTGAGTCTAATTTATGTAAACAAACTGTTGAAACTACAATAAATAAAGTAGATATCTTTAATGCTCAAAGCTGTAAAAATAAATCAGAAGTAATTTTATATAAAGTTAATGGTGGCGGGCATACTTGGCCAGGTTCAAAACAGCTTTTACCAAAGTTTATAGTTGGTAAAACTAATTATGATATAGATGCTACTCAGTTGATTAAAAAGTTTTTTGTAAAACATTTAATGGATTAAGATAGGGTCAAAATAGGATAAAAAAGCCCCACTCACAATTAATGAGTGGGGCTTTTTTTAAAATTAATTTTTACAGACTAGTAAATTAATCTCTATCACCTAATAAACGTAATAAATGAATAAACAGATTAATAAAGTCTAAGTATAAAGCAAGAGCAGCCATAATTGCTAAATTATGCCCTATTGCTGAGCGCTCCATACCATTTTGATAAGTTGATTTAATCATTTGTGTATCATAAGCGATTAAAGCAACAAATATAACTACAGCAACACAAGATATAACTATAGCCATTAAACTACTTTGCATAAAAAAGATATTTACAACCATGGCTATAAGAATACCAACAACAGCAGTTATTAATAAACTACCCCAGCTAGTTAAATCTTTTTTAGTAGTTAAGCCATAAAAGCTCATACAACCAAAAGTACCAGCAGTAATCATAAATGTACTAGCAACAGACTCACCTGTATATGCTGCAATGAGTGGAGTTAAAGTAAAACCATTACAAAAAGCATAAGAAAAAAAGACAATCGTAGCAGTAGTTGGACTCATTTTTTGAATACGAACGGCTAAATAACCTACTGCAAATAGCTCTAAGATTATTAATGGCCACATCATTTTATAAGCAAACATGAAAAGTTGTTCAGATTGTAAAACAATATATGAAGTGGCACCGGTTAAAAATAAAGCTGCAAACATCCAACCAAATACTTGGGTGACAAATGCTGATAGACCTTCTTGTGATTGAGAGACTGTTGCAGTTTGTGCAAAACTATCTTCTGATTGTTGACTTGAGCCAAATGGAATATTTGAATGTGGGTCTTGTTGATTCATTTTATAACTCCTTTGTTATATGTTGAATTATGTATATAAAGTATATGTATATAAGTAAAATATCATTATAGTTAAAAATAACATATTTTTAAATAGAATTAATAAAAGTTTTTGTTTTCTATTGATAAATATAGATGTTTTGCCTTAAAATTTAACCAATAGGAGAAAAAAATGAAGTATTCTTTATTAGTAGGGACAATTTATTGTATGTTATCAGTAATACTTGGTGCATTTGGAGCCCATGCTTTAAAGGCTAAATTAAGTGAATACTCTATGGGAGTTTTTCAAACAGGGGTACAATATCAAATGTATCATGGTCTCGCTTTAATTTTATTATATGCTTGTTTTAAATCAGCAAAACAAATACCTGCGATGCATTATGCATTTATATTTTTTACATTAGGTACAATATTATTTTCAGGCTCGTTGTATTTAATTGCTTTTACAGAAATTAAAAAGTTTGGAATGATTACTCCAATTGGTGGTTTGGCTTTTATTTTTGCTTGGTTATGTTTTGCATATGCTTCAACAAGAATAAATATTTCGTAAACATTATTTGCATTTGGCTAGAAAAAGGACAGAAATATGCTTCAATACGAACAAAAATTTAAAGATCTTTTTTGTAGAAAAAAATATAAAGAGCTTAAGATCTTATTAGATGAAGCAAGTTCTAGCGAGCAACTAGATGAAATAGTTATTCAAGAAAAGGTTTTATTGAGATTGATTCAATCTGACATGCAAATAGAAAAGATTGTTAACTTTAGTTTTTATGATAAAGAAAACCCTCAAGAGTGCTTAGAGAAAATTACTTTATTATTAATTGAAAGGTTGCACTTAAAAGAGGCTTTGCATCTACTACAAAACTATATTCTTTTAAATTTTGAAACAAAAATAGCCAATAGTCTCTATCAAAAATATAAATCAAATTTAAAAAATGATTATTATTATAAGTATTATGGATATTTTATAATGCTATTACAGGTTTTTACGACAGGTTTAGTATTAAGTGTATCCATCTACTTTGTAGAGCAAGCTTTTCACTCAATACCTGCATTTATTTATTATATATTGACCCTTTGGGCATTGATTCCTGTTTTTTATATCAATGTGATTATGATAAAAGATAGGTTAATAAAATCAGATAAATGTTATACGGAGATTCATGATAAGGGTATACTAATATCTCACCATGGAGAGCTTCATTTTTTATCTAAAGATAAAAATATATATTTATATCAAGATGATAATGATTATTCGTTTATTGCATTAATCAGGCATTTACCTTTTGTACCAAATTTTACATATATTAGAGCATATGACTACTTTTTAGATGAGATGATGACTTTGCCTTTATATGGAGTATCTGATGGGCGTTTGTTTAAAGAAAAGTTTATAAAAAAAGATTCTATTAAAGATTTGAATATGATAGGGGTAAGAGTTGGTCAATTACAAAATTTTCTTGGTGATTGGAGTAGACTTTTTAAGTTTGTTGGGGCATCTTTATCTAGTGTTTCTTTTGTTTGTTTATATTTAAGTGTTTTGTCTCCTCAGATAATGCAAAAGTTATATGGGTATATTGTATTATCATCAGAAAGTAATTTCTTTAGTTATTTAAAGTCACAATCAAGTGTATTATTTTACTCTCAATTTAACTCTTATCAATTTCAAGAGCAGTTATTTTATTGTGGTATTTTTTTGTTTGGAATAATCTTATATAACTCAAAAAAAATAGCCAATAACTTTGTAAATGATATTTTTGAAATCCCTTTAGTAAATAGTTTCTTACAATTTTCAATTGTAAGAGGGGGTATTGTATTTATAGCATCTTTATTTTTATTTAATCATTATGGAGAATATTATAAGGGTTATATACCAGTCATATTAGGTACGGCTTGGTTTTACTTGGTCTTTGTAAAAACAAAGTACGAAAAAGAAGTAAAAGAACTCGTAGCTGTTTTGTCTTCTCACAGAGAAGAGATTATAAATAATAATCAAAATATCTGTCGTGAATATGATATAAATCATATTAGTTTTCCGATAAAATCTAGATTTACTTTTCGTACAAAATATTTGTTTTTTGACTTAAATAATATAATTAGCTCGGTTAGATTTTTAGGATATACTTTGCGATATGATGTACAAAATCTATCTAATATAGATTCTATTAAATTATATGACTTAAATAAACGAACAAAAATTGAAATAGGAGACTGGAAGTTTATAAGTAGTTTTTCTATAGAGTGTCTTAAAATTGGCTTTATTGCAAAAGGCTTTAAAGTTGAGACTCTTGATTATACACCGACATTAAATGATACTTTTGAAAAAATATTTAGATTAGATATTATACAGGTTATTTTAATTGTTGCTTTTTTTGGATTAATTATGATAACTGGAAGCATTATACCAATAGCTTCTACGTTATTTATAGCAGTATTTGTAATTTTTATTTCAAAAGTAATTTTTAGATTAGAATGGATTTTATTGGGGTGTTTTTTATTATATCAAGTAGATTTAATGAAATATCGCCAAGATCAAGAAGACTTTAGTAAGGTATTTACTTCTTTTAAACAATTTAATGATAAATCAAAAAGCCTTGATTTAGATTTAACTAAGTTGAAAGTTAAATATTCGTATAAAAGAAAAAAAGTAACTTTTTTTGAACCTCAAATGACTTATTTAGAGTACGAAAACTACTTAAGATTACATCCAGAGAAAGATCTAAAAATCGTTCCACCATTTATACATGCAAACTCTCCAAGAGAAGAAGCGATAGATATTTTGTATTGGCACATGATACAAAAAAATGAAATATTTTCTTATTATAAATATGGTAGTTCATTGACTGAATATTGTCAGTCAAGAGGGCTTCAAGTTATTTCAAGCACAGATAGCTGTGGTTTTGTAATTGATATGAAAAAAATGAGTGAGTCACAAATCTTATGGGATACTTTGTCTTATGGTGATACAAAAGTGATAAATCATTTTCCAGCTAATTTTTTAGTAGAAGCTTTAAAACAAGATCCAAATTTGTTTTATATCATTCCAAACTACCTTAAGAAAATAAACAAAGCTTATGATTTAGTAAAACTTAAGCATTTAAAAGAGTTGATAAAGTCTCCAGAGAAGTTAAAACATTGTCATAAATCTTTGTTAAGTGATAAATCTTTTTTACGTGACTTTATTTTACTTTTATTAAAAGGTAAAAAAAATATATCAAATAAAACTCTTAAAATTATTGAAAAAATTTTATTATCTAATAATATAGATAATCTTTATGGAGTTGATACTGCCGATTTAAAAAAAGGTAAAATCTTTGAAGATATGCCAGATTTTTGGCTAGAACTTGAAAAACTATCTCCAGTTTATCTACAGGTTTATAATCATGTAACGAAAGAGTCCTTAAGCCAGTCAGATTTTCAAAAAACGAAAATGAGATTAAGCCTAGCAAATGGGAGTTATTTAATAAAAAGAAAGATAGAATCAACATTTTTAGCATCTCCTAAACACACAATGCTTTATGAACTTTACATGAACAATCAAAAGCTTAATTTTGATAAAATTAAAGATGATAAAAAATATTATCCACTAGTATATGAGCTAGCTTTAAATCATAAATATGCAAAAAAACGATTGAGTAAATATTGGAAAAACGTTTATTCAATAAATATTGTATTAAGGGATGAAAAAATATTGTTAAGTAGAGTTTTAGAAAAAAAGAAAAAGTTTGTTAATAGAAAATATTTTGGAAGTACAATACAAGCTATTAGTTCGAAACATTTAAGAGAGTTATTATTTCATCCAAAAATTGAAATAGATAGGATAAAATCTTTTATAAACTTTAAGCTAAAAAGAAACTTCAAACGAGATTCCATTTGGTCTAATAATATTTTACCTTATGTAAAAGGTCTTAGTAAAAAACAAGAGATAGCTAGATTAGATAAACAAAATAAAGATAGTAACCCTGCTTTTTTAAGACGTTTAAAAAGGTTAGAAATGGATGGTATTAAGATAAAGCCTACAGATAAAATATTTTATTATTCAATGTTAAAAGATAACTGGAAACTTATTCTAAAAGATGGCTTTTTAATTAAAGATAGAGACGCTTATTTGTTAATAAGACCTCAAGTAAAAAAAGATATTTATACGAGTAAGGTAGATTTAAAAGAGTTACCAAAAGAGATTCAAGATTTATTTTAAAATAATTATACTTCTTAGCACATCATTATTATAAACTTTAAAGTTATTGAGTCTCCCAAAGTGGTTTATCACTTAACTCAAAATCAAAAGATTTTTGGTGTTTGTTACCAGCAAAGTCACTAACAAATACATCAATGTGATATTGTCCCACGTCACTTGGTAAACTATTAATTTTTGTTTTTGAGAAGCCTAAATCAATTAAAAACTTTCGGCATCTATAGCTACCACAAGTACCACTTTGTACATAAAAATCATGTACATAGTCATTAATGTTTTCACCACCAGGAATCGAATCAAATTTCCAAACTATTTTTTCTTTACCTTGATTGATTTTATAAGAAATAGAATAGGGTGGTACATAGAAACTATCGTGTAAAACTAAATCTTTAGTTTCGACATAGATACCGTACTTACCATAAATTCTTGCAGATTTTATTGGTCTTTTCGCTGAGTTTAACAATCCAATTTTGACAATTTTAGGAGATTTTTTATCATCTAATTTTTTTAAAAACCAAAAGGGATTTACAGCACTTTTATTTTTATCTAAGATATTTAAATGTACATGATGAAATCTTTCGCTGTTTGCACTCATAGGCCATCTAACAATTTTACCAATGATAGTACCAGTTTTTATAGATGTTTTATTCTTAAAAGCATCTTTAATAGCCTTTGGGATACTTCGATTATCAATATGATGATATTGCCAGATAAAGCCATCTTCATCTAAAATAGCAACCTCCCAATAAAGAGGTCCACCAGTGTGGTAGTTTCTAACAGCTATTACTTTTCCACCACGAGATGCTTTTACAATTGTGCCAGCATTACCCCTAATATCTAAGCCATGATGAAAATAAGGATTAGACCCATAGTTTTGATAAGACCCAATTGTATGTCCAATAGACAAAATATCAAAAGGCCAGTCATATCTAACAGTTTTTTTTGAAAGTTTATTAAGATGTCCAAAGGCTTGATTTAAGTAAGGAGTATCTTTTAACTGTTCAGCGTCTTCATGTGCATGAGAATTTGCTGATAAAACTTGTAGTTGAGACAAGATAAATAATGTTGTTATTAGGAGTTTTTTCATGATTTATGAATCCATTTTAAATTAATTGAGTTACTGAAATTTTAAAGCCATAAAAATATTGAATCACTTTTATGACAAATATAAGAATATCTTTAATTATGTCAAGATACTTAAAGAATGATTTACTAATTAGTATAAAAATAAGAGTAAATGATTACTAGCCATCAATTTTAGAAAAAAAAATTAACTTTAACCAAATCCTAACAAAACTAAAATAAAACTATAACAATGCTTTGCGATAATAGATTAAAAGTTAGTAAATATTTAATAAACAGGAGAGAAAATGAAAAATAAAATTTTTATCAAATTGTGTAATTTAACAGTAGCATCTATGGGTGTACTTTTAATTGGGTGTGGTTCTTCTGGAACTACCTCTTCAACAGATGGTTCTGTATCATCATCTTTTGATGTAGTTGTTGAAAGAGGACCGGTACTTGGCTCAACTGTTGTAGATTCTTTAGGAAATATAGCAATACCTCAAGGTAACGGGGTTTATAGGTTTGAATCAAAACCAAGTTATCCAGTAGATGCAAGTGGTGGTTATATTGATGTTGATGGTAATGGTGAAATTACAAGTGAGGATAGACGTTTGGATTTACCACTAAGAACAAACGGAGGTAGATCATTAACAGTATTAACTACGATTTCAGAAGATTCTGAAGCTAAAGCTTATTTACTTGAAAACTTTGGAATAACTGAAGAAGAGTTATTTAATCAGACACCAAGAAATAATGCAAAAATAGCGGCTTTATCAGATTCTATTTTTGAGGACTGCTCTGATAATAATTGTAGTTCGTTAAAAAGTTTTGGTAAAAATCGTTTAGAATTTTTAAAACCTAATTTAGACAATGAGATTATTTCTTATCAAAGTGCTATTAGTTCAGGAAAAACAACTAAAGAGGTAGCAATATTAAGAGAGAGGTCTATGTTTGGAAGATTAACAAATATTCGAAGTTTGTCAACAAATGAGCTAATTGATGCAGAAGAAATGATTAAAAATTCAAGAGACTTTACAAGTTTAATACATTCAGAAAAACCAAGCTTTATATCTACAACAATTTATGAGCAAAGTGATATTCAAAAACAAGATATTTTAGATATATATGAAGATGTTAAATTATCAAAAGATGCTTTTAAATTTGTTTCTGAAACTTGGAAAATGATGATTTTTAATCACGGTAGAAGTGCAAAAAATCAAGAACATTTAGGTTTATCTAAACTGATTGAAAAATACAGCTTAGATATTAGTAATATCTCTACAAGTATCGGAGAGTTTTCGACTCAAGAAAGATTAAATAAATATGAAAGTTTTAAAGCGGAAACTTTAATTAGTTTAGAAAGAGGACTAGACGCTGTTTTAGATTTAGAAAAGTATTTATTAAATAATATTAGTACAAAAAAAATTGGAACTAGTGAAGATGTATCTTTTGTATTTTCTTCTATTGAAAAAGGAATAAATAAAAGAGTTAAGTCATTTGATAGGTTTAAAGCAAGATTATCGGGTTCGGTTACTTCTTCTACACAAAAGAATTTATTAGGAGGTTTTGATGTTGAAAAACAAGAAAAAAGATTAAGTTTGAGAGTTGCTCCTACTGATATAATTAATGAGGGACGTGGTTTTTTTCAAGATCGGAAAACTATTCAAGGAAGAGGTAATCCAGATATAAGTAGTCAAAAAGAAAGATTAATTTCAATTGGTGTCCCTGCTGATGTAATTTCTGAGGGACGTGAAGCAGTTAAATCATGGTTAAAAGAAAATAAAGGTCAGACAACTCAAAGAAGAGGTAGTCTTGGAGATAACTTTGATGCAGAAGCTCAAGAAGAAAGATTAACTGCGATTGGTGTCCCTGCTGATGTAATTGCTGGAGGACGTGAAGCAGTTCAGGCATGGTTTAGAGAAAATAAAGGAGAAACAGCTAATGGGAGAGGTCGTTTTGGTAAAAGATTTGATGCAGCTAGTCAAAAAGATAAATTAACTGAGGCTGGTGTCCCTGCTGATGTAATTGCTGGAGGGCGTGAAGCAGTTCAAGCATGGTTTAGAGATAGAAAATAAATTATCAATATAATTCTAGAGGTATAGTATAGATATTATACCTCTGGGATATATTTATGTTAAATTGGTTTTATAAAATAGTTTAGACCTAAAACAGTTAGACGAAAGATAAATTATCAAAAAAAAGTTAGGACATAAAATATTATTTTCTAGTTTCTTTTTGATGTTTATTTTATGTTTAATTTTAACATTTTACTTTATTTTACAATTATATGATTTATCAATTCATACTGCAAAAAATACTATAACTTTGAGTCAATCAAAATTTGAAAAACAAATTTCCTCAAAAATATTAGACTTTAAAACCCTTTATTTATCTAAAAGAGATTTAAAAGATAATTATCGATATGGTTTACTTTTTTCTAACTTAGAAAGAGTAGAAGAAACTTTAAAAGAACTAWTAAGTTTAAAATTTTTAAATACTTCAACTTATGTTTATAAAAATTATTTATTAGTAGATAATAATTTTAAAACATGTTTGAGTCACAAAAAAAATGGTAAATTAATAAAAAAAATAAAATCAAAAGGTAGATCAAAAAATAAGTTTACTTTTTTTTATTCAAAAGAATTTTCTAGTTATTTAATCATTGATCCAATTTATAATAATGAGAGAAGTAAAATAGTTTCGTGGATTATTTTACTGGTGAATCCAAAAATAATTAAAGAATTAATAGAGTCTTTTAAAAAAGAGTTGTCCATACTTGGTTATGAAAAAAGTGAGATTTCTTTATTTACAAAAAATAAAGACCTATTATTTAGCTCCAATAAAAATAAATTTAAATTTAAATATTTATTAAACTCTTTTAAACAAGAGAATGATTTTTTTATTAACTCTACATCTTTAAATATAAAAGAAAATATTTTCATGGGAATTTCGATTCCATTTTCAGAGGTCATGAAAGGAATCTATCAAGCTATTTACACTTCTTTTTTAATTGTTTTTTTAATTTTTATAGTTTTTTTCTTTTTGATGTATTTGCTTTTAAAAAGAATAGTTATTAATCCTATTTTACTTTTAACAAAAATAAGCGAGCARATGAAAAATGGTAACTTAAAACAAGAAATTCAATTACACTCAATAGATGAAATTGGAGCTTTAGCAAAATCATTTGAAAATATGGCTAGAAGTATCCAGAGTGGTATAGATAATTTAGAAGAAAAGGTTGAAGAAAGAACAGATCAATTAAAAAATCAAAACTTGAAACTTCAATCTTTTATGAATATTTTATCTCATGACTTAAAAAATCCTATTGGTGCTATTAAAGGTTTAAGTGAAATATTAATTCAAAAAAAACCTCCTTCTGAAGAGATTCAGACCATTTTAAAAACCTCTCAACGTGTTTTAAATTTAGTAGATGATTTACTGGGTAAAAATACAATTGAAAATGCAAAAATGAGAATAGAGAAAAAGAAGTGTGAGTTATTATCATTGGTACAAAGTGCTTTTTTAGAAAATCAAACTTTGAGTATGAAAAAGGATATTAAATTTGATATTGAGTGGATTGAATGTGATGAAAATGAAGTTCTTTATATTTATATTGATGAATCTCGTATCTTACAAGTTTTAAATAACTTAATATCTAATGCGATTAAATTTTCTTATGAAGAAAGTTCTATTTTAATTATTTGTGAAAAAATAAATTCAGAAATATTAATAGGCATAAAAGATCAAGGTATAGGAATCGGTGAAATTTTGTTTCAATCTTTAATTTCTCAAAAAGAAAAAACAAGCACCCTCGGAACAAATAAAGAACAGGGTACAGGTATTGGATTACCTTTAGTAAATGCTCTACTATTAGAGCATCAATCAAAGTTAGAATATAAAAGATTAGCTCAAGGGAGTTTTTTCTTTTTTAGATTGGATCTTTTTTAAATCGGTATCCAACACCCCTTACAGTCTCGATCAAAGGGCTAGCTTCACCGAGTTTTTTTCTTAGAGTAACAATTTGAACATCAATTGCTCTGTTGGTTATATCACAAAAATCTCCATGTGCTGTTTGTATTAATTGTTCTCTTGATAGTACCCAACCTGGTTTTTTTGCTAAGCTTAAAAGGATTTTAAACTCTGTAATCGTTAGATTTAATTGTTGACTTTTATATTGTACTTGGTGAGAAATAGAGTCTATTACTAACCCATGTATATCTATAATAGATTCATTCTTTTGTAAGCTAGAGTCAATAAATCTCCTAAAAGTAACCTTTAAACGAGCCAGTAAAACTTGAGGAGTAAAGGGTTTTGTTATGTAATCATCAGCTCCTAACTCTAGTCCTAAAACTTGGTCAATATCACTTGATTTAGCAGTCAACATAATAATAGGAATTTTTTCAAAACCTTTTTTATTTCGGATAATTCCTAGAGATTCGAGACCATTTTTTCCGGGTAGATTAATATCTAATAAAATTAAATCTGGTTTCATTTTATATAGATTTGCTATAGCACTTTCACTATTACTAAAAATTGTTAATTTATAGTTTTCAGGTATTAAACAGCTTTTAATTAATATTTGATTTGCTTCTTCATCTTCAATCACAAAAATATGTTTTTTATTCATAAAAAATTATCCTAAAATTTTAAGTTATAGCTTAATAAAACTCTTCTTCCTTTGGATGGAGAGGGGACCTTAAATCCAATTGGTTCAATGATTGTACTAGGGTACTTTTTATTTGTTAAGTTGCTAATTTGTAGTTTGATAGAAGATTTTTTCTTTAATTTTTTTTGTATATTAAGGTGGTGTATTGTAAAACCACCAAATTTTGAAATATTATCACTACGTGAACCAGTATATTTTGAATCAAGATGAAAAGAGTATTTTTTAAGTAATTTAAATTCAAGTCCAAAAGATAACATTTTAGATAAACTTGCTTCTGTATTACCAGTACTTAATAAGGTTAAATTTAAGTAATAATTATTATCTTTATTTAGTTTAGACTTAAATTCGGCTTCAATTCCTTTTATTTGAGATTCTGCTCGTTGATTAAGACGTAATATCCTCAATTTTGAACGATTATGTAAATGTTTGACTTGAAAATAGGTAAGGGACAGATTTTTAAAATTATTGTATTTTTTAACCCAAGTAAGCTCTTTTGAAAGCTCTTTTTCAAATCTAGAATCAAGTTGTTGATTTAAACTTTGAAAAAGCTCTATACCATTTAAATATCTAAAAGCTTTTCCCCAACTAAATTTTAGGTATTCTTGTTGTTTTAATTGGTAGCTAATAGATAACTTTGGAGATTGATAATTGTTTAGTAATTTATGACGATTATATCTATTACTAACTATAAAATTAAGTTTGTCATTATATTGAAAACTTGATTGTAGGTAAAAACCTGATTGTTTATCTTTTGTAGAGGGAATATTAAAGTGACTACTTATGTTTTGGCTGACTCCACTAATAGATTGTGAAAACTTGTTAAAGTTTTTATGGACTCCAAAAATAAGATCAATCTTTTTAGAAAATTGCTTTGAAAACTGTAGATCAATTTGTTTTTCAGTAGATTTTGAGTTAGAGATACTTGAAATCCTGTTGATAGAAGTTATATCAGAGCTATTTTGTTGAACTTTTGAAGTGATTTTAACTTTAAAGTTCGGATTAAATAAGTGTCCCCAGTGAACCCCAATAAATTTCATATCATAAATAGAAGTTTCTTTAATAGTATCATTTTGTTGAATATTTATATTATTAAATTGAAATGGTCGAGGTGAAAAATAAGAGTTTTTTGATTCAAAGTTATTAGCTCCGAGGGTGACTTCAAAGTTTTTATAAGATAAAAAAGCAATCATAGAATTAACTTTGTCATTTTGTTGATAACTAGGTTTTTGATTGTTTGCTTGTACAGGGTTAATTATATTTGGTCTTCTTGGTGGTGCAGGTCGTCTATTACTATTTGGTATGATAAAACCTTGATTGCGGTCGTTTCCGTTTTCTTGTGAAATATTAAAAGCGAACATGGTGTGTAGTTTGTTTGTAGAATTAGATAACTTGGCTCGAAGGTTTTGAGTTCCTGAATTACCTTTACTGATTTGGATAGTATTTAAATCATACTTTTTTGCTTTAAAAGTAATGATGTTGATAACCCCAGAGTAAGCACCAGAACCATATAAAGCAGAGCTTGGACCTCTAATTAACTCTATTTTTTCTATAGACTCTTTTGGAATAGATTGTAAAATAAACTCTTGATTTAAGGAGTCATTGAGTAAAAATCCATTTACAATTAATTGAATACGGCTGTTATATAGACTACCAGTACTAGAACGAATACTAATATAGCTTTTTCCAAAGTATCCTTCATCAACTATGACTCCGGCAGCTGTATTTAATAGGGCGTATAGATTGTCGTATTTTTGAATATCTTCTTGGGTAAATATAGTGACATTATCTGTACTTTTGATTTGATCCATGACTTTTTTATTAGAACCATAATTGTAGCGTTTATTGATACTATTAGAAACTTTTAAAAGGGCATCTTGTAAATCAGAGCTTTCGTAGCTATATATGAATAGTAAAAAAGAAAAAAGAAACCATTTAATCATGATTAATCTTTTTTGAATAAATCTCTACAAACCTCATAAAAGTAGTTGAAAAAGTAATCTGATATTTTTTTAGAGTTTGTAAATTAAGGATTACCTTTGGAGTACTTTTATCTTTTAAAATAACAATAAAAGCTCCTTCTTTTAATAAATTAAAACGATCACTAATAACTTTATAATTAGAAAATAAACTTTTAGATTTTTTGGAGTAGAAAATGAAATCATAAGAGTATTTTTTTTCAAGTAATTTTTTTAACTTAATAAAATGAAACTCTAAGCTAATAGAACTATCTTGATAATTAATTAGAGTATTTTTTTTAAGTTGATGGTATAAGTCTTGAGAAGAACTTTTATCATCATCAATAATTGCAAAGCGAATACTTTTAAAATTGGATGGACACTCTTTTAAAATGGCTTTGATTAAAATACTTTTTTCAAAAGGGAGTAATTGACTTTTTGTCTCTGCTTTTAAGATAAAAACAAAAAAAAGAATGTAAAAAAAACGAATATACATACAGTAAAAAGGTAAGGTGAATAAGTATAAAATAAATTAGAAAAGTAGAGTTATCAATAGTAACTAATATATGTGAAACTCTAGTATCTATCATACTACTTTGAGAAAGATTTTCAATAAAAACTCTAATTAGAATGGAAAAATCTTAATATTTTAATTGAAATGGTAATCATCAAATTTTAATATATTATATTTGGCTTAATTTTTTTAATATCAAGAAATTTTATTTTTCTTGATATGGACTTTTTGCTGATATCAATAATCTATTTTATGGGAATAAATTCCCATTTCCGAGTTAAATGAAGAGCCCTCTTTTCATAATTAGAACTACTGATGTTTGATAGTTCTATTTGTAAATTAATAAAAGTAAACTATTTATAATAGAAATCAATACCTAGTTCATTTTTATGATTACATATTGTACAATTCAAAAGGAGTAAAAACTCATATATTTTGTAATAAAAAGAAGGAACAATGCCAGTCAGTATTAATGAAATAGAGCTTAAACAAATACAAGATTATATAAAACAAAAATTTGCAAAAGATGGAACAGGCCACGATTGGGAGCATATTTATAGAGTTGTTAGGGTTTCTTTAGATATTCAAAAAGTTGAGGGTGGAGATAAAAAGCTAGTTGAAGCTATTGCTTTACTCCATGACTTAGGTGACTGGAAATTTAATGATGAAAGCCAAGCATCAATTTTAGAAAAATTTTTAAATTCATTAAACTTTAATGACGATTTAATTCAATTTTTAGTAAAACAATCCAGCGGAATTTCATATAAAGGAGCCAATGTAGATACTCCAATATTATCTATTGAAGGACAAATTGTACAAGATGCAGATCGTTTAGATGCAATTGGTGCAATGGGTATTGCTAGATGCTTTGCTTATGGTGGAAGTAAAAATCGAGAAATTTTTAATGATAAAATTGACTGGGTTTCTCATAATACAGCAGATAGTTATAAAAACTGTGAAAACCCATCTTTACATCATTTTTATGAAAAACTATTATTATTAAAAGATATGATGAATACTAATGAGGGTAAAAGGCTTGCGAACCAAAGACATCAATATATGGTGTCATATTTAGAGCAGTTTTTTATAGAGTGGTATGGTAGTAAAGATAATATACCAAAACAATTTAAGTTAGACTCTTATAAGGTAAGTTTATGATTACTCTAGGCATCGAATCATCGTGTGATGATACATCAATTGCTATTTTAAAAGATGATTCAAATTTGTTATCAATGGTCTGTAAATCACAAGTTGAATTACATGAAGACTTTGGTGGAGTTGTACCAGAAATAGCAGCAAGAGGGCATACAGAAGTTATTTTTGATGTTTTAAAAAAGGCATTAGATGATGCTGATTTAACAATGAAAGATATAAATTTAATTGCAGCCACTGCTGGACCTGGTTTAATGGGGCCTTTACTGGTGGGTTTAACAATGGGTAAAACTCTTGCTTTTAAATATGACAAAGCTTTTATTGGTGTACATCATTTAGAGGCTCACTTTAGTGCCAATTTTTTAACCAGATCTGATCTAGAGTTTCCTATGATTGGTTTACTTGTTTCTGGTGGGCATAGTTGTATTTATTATATTAAAAATGCTGGTGAATATAAATTACTTGGTGAAACAAGAGATGATGCCGTTGGTGAGTTATATGATAAAACTGCTAGAAATTTAGGTTTGGGATTACCTGGTGGCCCTTTAGTGGATAAATTGGCAAATACAGTAGATGAGGGAATCACTTTTACAGCTCCATTATTACATTCAAAAGAAATTGAATTTAGCTTTAGTGGTTTAAAAACTCAAGCAATGATTGCTATACAAAAAGGTAAAGACTCAGCTCAAATTGCTAAAGGAATGCAAGACTCTGTAGTAAAAGTTTTACTAAAAAAATCATTTTTAGCACTTGAGAAGTATCAATGTAAAACTTTAATCATTGCTGGTGGGGTTTCGGCAAATTCAGAAATTAGAAAACAATTTCAGCTTGAGTGTAATAAAAAGAATATAAACTTATCGTACCCAGAGATGAAATTTTGTACAGATAATGGGGCAATGGTAGCAAGAGCTGGTTATGATAGATATCAAATGGGCTTTTATTCGGATTTAGGTATTGATGCTTTTTCTCGTATGAGCTTAGAAGATTTACAAAAGGGAAGTTTATGGAAAAAATCCAGTTAATGGATGCAGCTCTTGCATCAAAAGTTGCTGCTGGAGAAGTCATAACAAGGCCAGTAAATGCTATTAAAGAGCTTTTAGAAAATGCTTTAGATGCAGGTGCTACAAAGATAAAAATTGAAATCATGAATGGTGGTAAAAAACTTATCAGTGTAAGTGATAATGGTTTTGGAATGGGGCCAAAAGATTTACTAATGTGTATAAGATCTCATGCTACTTCTAAAATTGTTTGTTTAGAGGATTTTGCGACTTTATCTAGTTTTGGTTTTAGAGGTGAGGCTATACCATCAATGGGTGCTGTTTCTAAGATGTCTATTGAGAGCTTAACAAAAGAGCAAGACCATGCTTTTAAAGTATGGGTAAATGCAGATTTTGACCAAGAGTTAGAGCTATCTGCTTTAAGTGTAGGTACTAGGGTAACTATAAAAGAACTATTTTATAATATTCCGGCTCGTTTAAAATTTTTAAAATCAGATAATTATGAGAAAACATTAATTGTTGATATGGTTCACTCGTTTTTAGGAGTTTATCCTCATGTTTCTTTTGAACTTATCCATAATCGAGAGAGGGTTTTAATAAGCTCTGGTAAGGGGGATAATTTAGAGACTCTTTCTATATTGTTTCATCGTACTCAAGCTCTTGAAATGTTTGAAGTACCTACAAAAAAACATCCAATTTTAGGTATGAGTATACAAGGGTTTTTAAGTAAACCAAGAGTACTAAGGTCTAGCAATAAAGACTTAAAAATATTTGTTAATAACCGTATTGTAAAACACCCGCCTATTTTAAGAGCAATATTAGTAGCTTATGAAAAAAATATTCCTGATAAAAAATGGCCAATTGGTTTGTTTTTTATACAGATTCCACCTCGAATGATAGATGTGAATGTGCATCCAATGAAACTTGAAATTCGCATTGAAAATGAGCAGATTTTACAAGAGTTTATTACAAAAAATATAAGAGCTGCTTTGTTATCTAATGATTTAACACCTAAGTTTTTACCAAAAGAAACTAAAGAAAAGCCAATTGGATTTTTTGGTGATATGACTGGCCCACAAGAAACTGTAAATAAAGTATCAGAGCAAGAACCTTTAATTAAAATTAAAAATGTATCTAGTTTAACAAGTGAAGTTAAAAAAGATTTTAATAAAGAAACAGAAGTTGTTTTAGGTCAATATAAAATCTCTGCTAAAAACGTGGACTTTCAACCGATTCAAAAGCAGAGTTCTTTTGAGTCTAAGGTGATTACTCAAAATTTAACAGACTTAAAAGAGACTCAAAAGTCAATGATTGATGATTTATCAAATGTTGTGGGTTTCAATAAACCTTTAAATATTCAAAAAGATGTTTTGCTTGCAAATAAAGTAAAAAAAGAAGAAAAAGAAGAACCATTAAAAAGTAGCAATGAGAAAGCTGCTTCAATTGTAGATAAAAGCTCTAGTTGCCAAAAGGGTGAAGTTAATTCCCCCAAAAAAAATGATTTTAAAATAGAAGATTTTGATTTAATTGGACAATTAGATTTAACATTTATTTTAGGTAAATATAAGTCTGATTTTTTGATGATTGACCAGCATGTTGCCCAAGAAAGAGTTTTGTATGAATATTATTATGAGCGTTTAAAAGTTGAAGCAAAAGAAGCCGAACAATCTTTATTGATACCAGCAAAAATAAAAATATCAAATCGTTTACAAGGGGTGTTATCTGAAAATATTAAAGTTTTTGAAAACCTAGGTTTTAGACTAAGTATAGAAGAGGATATCGCTGTAGTTACTGCCTTACCAAGTAAGTTTAAGGGTGAAATTAGTGAAGATTTTTTTATAAGTTTAATATCACAAATTGAAATGAACTTTGCTTCTAATGACTTAGAGGACTATTATCAAAATTTAGCTGCAACTATGGCTTGTAAGGGTAGTATTAAAAAGGGTGATACTTTAAATGATTTAGAGATGAACTCACTAATGAAGAGATTATTTTTATGTGAAAACCCTTATCATTGTCCACATGGTAGACCAGTTATAGTTAAAATGCCTCTTAAGGATGTTTATAAAATGTTTGATCGTGTTTTTAAGGAAAATAAGTGAAAATTGTACATGTAATTTGCGGGACTACTGCTGTTGGCAAGAGTGATTATGCTATTGAGTATGCTAAAAAAATAAACGGTGAAATTATATGTTTGGATGCTTTTCAAATATATCATTCGATGCCTATTTTGAGTGCTGTACCTAAAAAAAAAGATAAAGATTTAATTAAACACCATTTATATGAGTTTTTAGACCCTCGTGAAAAGTTTTCGGTTGCTCAATACTATAATGATTGTATGCAAAAGATTTTTGAATTATTAGACAAAGGTATTGCCCCTATTTTGGTAGGTGGAACAATGCTTTATTTAAATGTTATTGAAAATGGTCTAGAAAATGAAGGTAAATCTGAAAATTTAGAGTTTCGATTAAAGATGCAAGAGTATGCTAAAGAGCACTCAAATATTGCTTTACATGCTTTGTTAGAAGATAAAGATAGTGCTGCTTTTGAAAAGCTTCATCCAAATGATATAAAGCGTGTGATTAGAGCTCTTGAGCGAACAGAGAGTACTTGCGAAGCTTCTATTGTACGAGATGACCTTAAAGAAAATGAAGTATCATTAAATAAGGTTTGTCTAGTAGGAAATCGTGAAAAACTATATTTAAAGATTGAAGACCGTATAGATAAAATGATTGATGGTGGTATTTTAAAAGAAGTCGAAAATTTATTAAATTTAGGTGTTAATGAAAGCCACACAGCTTTTCAAGCTATTGGTTTTAAAGAAACAAGTGCCTATCTTAAAAATGCGATTGATAAAGAAGAGTGGATTAGACTTTTTAAACGTAATACTCGTAGGCTTGCTAAGAGGCAGCTAACTTGGCTTAGACGACAAAAAAATACAGAAATTATTGAAATTATCTTATGAAGTGTCATTATGGGTCGTTTTTTTATTAATTTAAATATTGCTTATCCAAAAAACATTAGCATTATTTAAATAATAACTTTCTACTTATAGAAAGGATTTAGAATTAATTATTGTTAAAGTATTTTTAAAATGTTGCATGATTTAGAATGGTTCTTAAGGTAGAATGGCTTTATCTTAAGTTTCACTAGTATTATTTTTAACTTGTGTTAGACTTTTAATGAGTCTAAAAGACTTTTACTTATATTATATTACTTGAGGAAAATCCATGGAAGAAAAGTTATTTGCTAAATTAGATATAATTGAGACTTTGTTACGTGATTTATCTACTAGAATCCAAAACATAGAAGAAGCAGTATTTCCTGAAGATCAGGTCTTAACTCAAAAAGAAGTTTGTAGGCTTCTTGGTTTGAGTGAAAGAACATTCAAAAGAATGAGAGATAGTGGTTCGTTAGAGATTCCTTATCAACAGACAGCTCGTAAGATTTTATTTAAAAAATCAGATGTGATGGGTTGGTTACAAAAACGATCCTAAATAGGCAAAGTTCCTTTTATTGCAACAAATTCTGGATAATTATCGTAGTCAAGTAGTAATATTATTTATAATATACTCATGAACCGTTAAAGCTAGGATTTTTGTGCGTTCTTTGACTAAAAGATTAACTTAGGGCTAATCGAATTGGATTAAATTTTAAAAGAGTTAGTCGAGAAGCAATAATAAAAACTTTAAAAGTTTTTTTGGAATTGAGTCTAGTTTGAGTGATTAAAAGTATTTATTATGAACTTTTTGCATATAGCTTTTATTAAAAAGCTTTGAAAATGGTATTTGTAATTGCTTAAATTTTTGAAACCCTGTGCCGTAGGGGTGAGACTTATCTTCAGATTTTCTTTGGACGACAGCTTTTAATTGTTCATCTTTATCATGCAACCAAGCTATGTACTCAGCATGACCTTCGATAAATTCTATTTTCATGTTTTCAAAACTTTGGAATGATAATTGTTGCCAAAAATGAGTTAGCTCATGAACAATTACATTACGAGTTTTAAACTGTGGCATCTGAATTTCAACTTTAATTGTTGTATCGATGATAGTTTTAACTTTATTTTGAACCTTGTATTGAATTTGGCATAAACCTAATGCTCTTTGTTTGGTTTTATGATTAAAATTACGATTAATATCTTGTGGGTATACAGCTACAATAGAATATTTTTTATCAAGCTTGATATTAAATTTTTTATAAATCCATATTTCAGACTCAGAAAAAAGAATTTTTAAAATCTTAGTTGACTTTACAGACTGGCTTTCACAATATTGACAAGCTTTAAGTTTAGAGTTTCTTAAGTAGATTTTTGTTTGAATGAAAATATTACAATAATCACATTGATAGAGTTTTTTAGAGCATGGTAGGCAAATAATGTGTTCGTTAACTTGTTTTAAAGAAGTATACTTTAAATACTGTTGTGGATTTTTTTGACAAACTTCACAAAATATATTAGAACTTCGAACTTTAACTTTATCTTTTTTTTTGAACCATGAAAAGGGATTGAAAATAAAAACTCCAAAATGAAGGGATGTTATAACTTAATTTTTTTTAGAGTTATATTTTAGGGTTACTTGATGTAATACTTAATATTTCTTCTTTAGATAAATTGGTTAAATCAATGATATCATCAATGTCCATTTTTTTTGCTAAGCACTTTTTAGCAATATCATAAGATTTTTTTATTTCACCTTCAGTTAATCCTTTTGCTAGTCCTTTAGCTTCACCTTCAGCTAATCCTTTTACTAGTCCTTTTGCTTCTCCTTCAGCTAACCCTTCGTTTCTAGCACAATCAACAACATTATGAAGATCTCTTAAGGTTTTTAAACTATCTTGGTAGGCGTCTTGCTCTCTTTTAGAGAAAGCGGCTATTTTAGCAACTTCAAAAAGTTTTTTAAAGATACGTTCTTGTAGCTTTTGAGGTCGGTCTTCAAATTCATGTAAATTTCTTAAAACGTAAAGCCATTTTTCAAACTTTGTTTCTAGTTCGTTTTCTTTTTTAGTAAATTTTGGCAGTTCTAAATAAATATAAGAAAGCTTGTCATAAAATATTTCTTTTTTCTTAATATCCATTAATTTGATTTCATGATGAAAATAATCTGTATCGTTTTTATGTTCATCAAAAATAAACCCTAAAATTCCAATGGTATAAACTTTAGATAGTTTAAAATTCCATTTACCTTTTTTTGCCTGATCACGAATAGGAAAAGTAGAATAAAAAATAGAGCGATCTTTAAAATAATCTTGCTTAGCCATCTGTATTTCTACAATTATTTTTTCGCCATCTTCAAGTTCACAATAAAGATCAAAAATAGCAGATCTATCAATAARATTRTCTCCAAGTTGTTCACTTTTAAGATARGTTAAATTAGTTATGGTTTTCTCTTCTTTAAGAAATAGCTGATTAAGAAAATCAATCAAAAGGTCTTTATTGACTTCTGTGCCAAAGATTCTTTTAAACCCAAAATCAGTGAAGGTGTTAATATACTTAGATTCCATAGAGTTTTCCGAGTGTAAATATTAAATTAGTTTAATTTTATCATAAGTAGATTAATTATGTGAGCCACATAAGGATCGAACTTATAAAACTTGATTAAAAGTCACTCTGCCCTAGTATTTATGAATGTTGATTTCTATTGATTATCATTGTATTCATCAGGCTTACGAAGATTGTAACATTTTATTGGTATTTATCAAAATGTACGTATATGGATACCAAAGGTAGCACTGGAATGATTTACATGTAGAAGAAGATAAAAACCAAAGCAAATATCTTCTAATTTTGAAGATTCGGTAACATATGTTCTTTAGATTTAATAGAAGTACTGATAAAATACTAAAACTTTAGATAAATATCTTAGTTTTTGGCATATAATAAAAAAGTGAATGATGGAAAATAAATCAATAGTAGACTTATCAGTATTTCATGAAAAGGAATCTAATAGGGTGGAATTTAAAAGGGAGCTTACCTCTAGTTTAGAGAAAGAAGTTGTAGCATTTTTAAATGGTAGTGATGGTGGAGTGCTTTATGTTGGGATTGATGATGATGGCAGTATTATAGGTATAAACAATGCTGACTCTGTACAGTTAATGATTAAAGATCGATTGAAAAATAATGTTCAGCCATCGATTCTGGGATTATTTGATGTAATACTTGAGCAAAGAAATGATAAAAGTTTGATTAAAATTATCATTGCTAGTGGCTCTGAAAAGCCTTACTATCTTAGAAAGTTTGGTATGTCTGAAAGAGGGTGTTATATTCGTATCGGAAGTGCTAGTGAGCGGATACCAGTTCGTATGATTGAAGAAATGTTTTCTAAGCGTACTCGTAACTCTATTACAAAAATAAAATCTCCTAGGCAAGACCTTTGTTTTGAGCAATTAAAAATTTATTACCAAGAAGCTGGTTTTTCATTGAATGATAAGTTTGCTACTAATCTAGAACTTTTAACTGAAGATGGGAACTACAATTATGCAGCTTACCTTCTTGCAGATCAAAATAATAACTCTGTACAAGTTGCTAAATATGCAGGTACTGATCGAGTAGCTCTTTTAGATAGTAAGGATTATGGTTTTTGTTGTTTATTAAAAACTTGTAAACTAATTTTAGATCGTCTTGAATCTATAGAAAATCGTGTAATTAATAAAATAACCTCTAAAGAGCGGATTAGTTACCCTTATTGGAATAAAGTAGCTTTACGTGAAGCAGTAATCAACGCTATTATTCATAATGATTATACTACAGATTTAGTTCCAAAGTTTGAGGTTTTTTCAGATAGAATAGAAATAACTTCAGCAGGTGTAATTCAATTAAAACAAGAACAAGAAGACTTTTTCTCTGGTTATTCTATGCCTAAAAATAAAGCACTGATGAGAATATTTAAAGATTTAAGACTAGTTGAATATTTGGGTTCTGGAATCCCACGTATTCTTCAGTCTTACTCTCAACAAGCCTATATTTTTTCTTCTCACTTTATTCGTGTAAAGCTACTTATTTCTAAAAAAGCATTAGACTTGGAACAAGATACTTTAGGTGAGAAAGAGGTTTTTGTCTCTAGTCAAAATGGGTTGGTAGATGGGTTGGTAGATGGGTTGGTAGATAGGTTGGTAGATAGTCAAAAACAAATTCTATCTTTGATTGAAATAGATCCATATATCTCTAAAAAGAAGATGTCAGAAATTATTGGTATTAGTGAGACCTCTATTGATAAGAATATCATAAGTTTAAAAAGTAAGGGTTATTTAGAGCGTGTAGGTTCTAATAAATCAGGCTATTGGAAAATAAACTTAGAGATAAAGAAAGTTAATAAAGGGTAGTGCTCTAATATTGTCGGGATCAAAGTCTTAAGTGATAGGACAAAAAATAAGCTGCCAAGGTGCGCATAGTTTAGTGGCGTGGCAGCTATTGTTATTACAATAATACCTTAAGAATGATAATTAACACAAGTTGTTCTATACCTAAATCCTTTTTACAATTTTTCGAATAGTTAAGATAACTCATTCTATAGTAAATTTTCACTATAAATTAAACATGAATTATTATTTATAACTATAGTTTCTACATTTTCACCAAATTTACTTCAAACAAGTGATTTCGTGAGCATCCTAACTTACTTTGGGATAGCTCAACTAAGGACTTAAATAAAATATTTCAATAATCCAAATCATACCTTGATCAACCATCACGGAGTTTTTATCAGAGTTCTTAAATATTTGTAATGGGGGTGAAACTTTATTTTCAACATAAACGAGAGTACATCATGTGACGTGCATGGTAAGGTATCTCAATATCAACAGAATCCAAACCAATAGCAACAGGTTTGGATATCTTAAGTTCACTTAGGTTTAACATCTTTAGCAACCTTTCTATTTCTCTCCTCAGATAATTTACGAAGATTAGCTGAAAACTCCTCACGACCCAAATCAGAAGCATACATCATTCGTAAACTAGTATATTCGAGTCTATAATCGAAACTGTTCTCAAAGTTTAAACCTCTAGCTTCCATATCTTTTACTTTCTTCTCACACTCGGGTATAAGAGGGTTAGGCCCACTACGATCAACACGTCTATCACTCATTAGAAACCTCCTCAATAATTAATATAATATAAAAACTTTACGACTCATATACTATACAAAGCCTTTAGTACCATAGTTAACCTTCGATTATTAACTAGCTATGACATTGCATTAGATTTTTGTTTCTGCTTGTATTTTATTTTCAAAATAGAACTATATCTAAAGATCATACGCAACTTTCAATTAGTATGCATAAAGTCATCTAAATCATCTGGGTTACGATCATTTTTATTAATTGATGAGTCACTAATTATCGATATTATACGATCAGAATTATTACTGACCTTACGCGCTAACTATAACAATTGTGTATATTTTCCGACCTTTTATGTAAGAGGAATATTATGATAAACAATTTAATGGAATACTATACGGAC
>NVVD01000022.1 GCA_002402105.1 Candidatus Cloacimonadota bacterium | reverse complement strand
GATGTAAATAATTGGCTTCCATGGAATTGGCTTAAATACAGGTCTAATCAACTTTTAAACACAAACTAAAAAATTTACCCCTACAACTTGCAAGGACACGAATAATTTGACCTGTTGCCATATCTTTATATTATCTAAATAATGCCCGAAAAATAGATAATCAATATAGGCAGGGGCATTTTTTATGATCTTTTTCGTAGCTATTTAGTGAGTCTGTATATTGACTAGCAAGATAAAGTCTCGATTAAATAAATTAATCTTTTTCATGTCATAATTATATCATAGTTCATAAATTCATGTATATATGAAAACTTTTTCATCAGCAATTATAGGTATGGAAGTTGGAATTATAGTACAAGAGACCAAAAATYCTTAGAATCCTTTTTAACCCGAAAATAATTCTTCAATCATCATCAAAATGAAACATTTTTATATTTTGAATACAAACAAATAAAGCTAAAGTATCTATAGAGCTTGTGAAAAGTTTATATACCCAAAACAGGAAAAGTATTTGCATTTGGGTATAGAATAGGATTACTCTAAAGATATTTGCTTAATTTAAAGACTTTTATACTAAAATTGGAATCAATTATTCTGTGCACATCAAAAATATTAAAAAAGTTTTTATTAATAAAAATTGGATAAAGATCAAAAAGTCTTAAAAGTTTTTTAATAAGAAAATAGTCCTTCAATCATAATCATAATGGAATAGACCTTTTTAAAATCAACTTAGAAATATATTATGACTTTTTCTAAAATAAAATCGATATCATAATCAGGTAAATAATGACAAAAAAAATATACATAGCAGGACACAGAGGCCTTGTCGGCTCATCTATAACAAAACAGTTAAATAAAAACCAACTCCTTTTAAAAACAAGACAAGAGCTCAATTTACACTCCCAAAATAGTGTAAAAGACTTTTTTGAAAAAGAAAAACCAACACAGGTCTACCTAGCCGCTGCAAAAGTTGGAGGTATTCTAGCTAACAAAACTCAAAAAGCAGACTTTATCTACGAAAATTTAATGGTACAAAATAATGTTATCCATAACGCCTACAAATCAGGAGTCGATAAATTATTATTTTTAGGGTCATCTTGTATTTATCCAAAAAACTGCCCACAGCCAATGTCTGAAACTGATTTATTAACTGGTAAGCTAGAAGAAACCAACGATGCCTATGCCATTGCAAAAATAGCTGGTATTGTTATGTGTGATTCTTATAGAGACCAATATGACTGTAATTTTATCTCTTGTATGCCAACCAATCTCTATGGTCCAAAAGATAATTTTCATTTAAAAAACTCTCATGTTTTGCCTGCTATGATTCATAAATTTCATTTAGCTAAAACTCAAAATGAAAATAAAGTTACTCTTTGGGGTACTGGTTCACCAATGCGAGAGTTTTTATATGTTGATGATATGGCAGAAGCCTGTATTTTTTTAATGGAAAACTATAATGAAAAAGGACTTGTTAACATCGGCACAGGACAAGATGTTACAATTAAAGAATTAGCAGACTTTATTAGAGAAATTATTGGATTTACTGGAGAAATTATTTGGGATACCTCAAAACCTGACGGAACAGCAAGAAAACTCTTAAATGTAGATAAAATCAATAAATTAGGATGGAAAGCTAAAACCTCTTTACAAGAAGGTATCGAAAAGTCTTACCAATGGTTTTTAAGCAACTACCAAAATATTAAAAAATAAGGATTATCTCAGTGAATTACTCAGAAAATAGACCATGGGGAAGCTTTACCCATCTTTACGATACTAAATACACAAAAGTAAAAACAATCACAGTTCAACCCCACCAAAGACTTAGCCTTCAAAGTCATAAACAACGCTCTGAAAATTGGACTGTTGTAAAAGGTATTGCTACCATTTGGCTTGATGATACTATTAAAGATCTAAATATCGGTGAAAGTATTTTTATTAAAGTTGGTTCAAAACATCGCCTTGAAAACAAAACTGATGAAATTATTGAAATTATCGAAGTGCAAACAGGCACATATTTTGGCGAAGACGATATCATTAGATATGAAGATGATTATAATCGTAATCAATAAACTTTCAAATTTCTAAAACTACTAGTTTATCAATCAGCCACAATCAAATTATGCTATAATCTATACTTAATCAGAAACTGTTTTCCTGTTTTATTAAAACTAAATTAAAAATTAGCTCTATTGAAGTATAAGAAGAAAGAAAATGAAAGCAATTGAATTTAAAGACTTTAAAATTGATGAGATAGAAAATAACAAAATATTAATCTCTACCACCTTTAAAATACAGGATGATAATGACGACCTTGTTAAAAACTCTATTCTTATTACAAAAATTTTAGAAAACAAAGAAGTTGAATTAAAAACCAATGACAAGGGTTTTACCTCGCTTTCTTTTTATAAAAATAAAGAAGATTGTCAAACAAAAGTCCAAATCGATCTTCTTCAATTTTATACTCAACAATCTATTAACTCCCACCTTATATTCAAAGAAAAGCTTCTCGAAGATAAAGAGCTATTATACTTTCCTTTAGGTGATTATGATTTTCAAACCCTAAGAGAAGACAATAAGTTATACATTGATAAAACCTCTTATATCTATAAACTCTTGCAAACTAGTAAAGCTTGTTTTATATCTCGTCCTAGACGTTTTGGTAAGTCTTTAGTTATTTCTACACTAGAAAATCTATTTAATGGTAAAAAAGAGTTGTTTAAAAACTTAGACATTGAAAAAACTGATTATTCTTTTGAAGAGTATCCTGTCATTAGATTAGATTTATCTTCACATCGAATTTCTAATAAAAAAGAGTGTAAAGAGTTAATACACCAACTTTTACAAAGAAGTGCTGAAAAATATGGATATTTAAAAGCAATTAATAATTATGCTTCATTTTTTGAAGATTTTTCTAAGTTTACCAATAAAAAAATAGTTCTTCTTGTAGATGAATACGACAAACCTGTTTTAGATAATATCATTAAAAAAGAAACTTTAAATATTGTTAGCGAGCTCGGTTCTTTTTTTGGGGCAACAAAATCAGCTAGTAAATATATTAAATTTTTATTTATCACAGGAATAACAAAACTCTCTAATATAAATATGTTTTCTGATGCAAATCATATTACAGACTTAGGAAGATACTCAAGTTTTGATGCTATGTTTGGCTATACCCAAGAAGAACTCGAAAATATATTTCAACCATATATAATAAATTTAGCAAAACAAAAAAATACTACATATCATGAAACTTTAGAAAATATAAAAAAATACTATAATGGATATACTTTTTCAGAAGAGGGAAGATCTATTTATAATCCATTTTCAATTTTACAATTATTTGCATCTAACTCTTTTGACAACTATTGGTTTGATTCAGGCACTCCAACCTTTGTTTTAGAGTTAATGAAAGAAAAAGAATTTGATATTTCAGACAAAACACTTCTTGAATATTCTGAAGACCTTTTTGATAAAGCTAGAGCAAGTCAATTAACCATTAAAAATATTTTATTTCAAGCTGGATATTTAACCATTAAAATAAATGAAAATAATGAAAAAGAACTTGTTTTTCCTAATACCGAAGTGCGTGACTCTTTTTATAAATACTTTATCAGATTTTTTTCTAAAATTGGAATCAATTACTCTGTACATATAAAAAATATTAAAAAAGCTTTTATTAATAAAGATTGGATAGAAGTAAAAGAAATTCTTAATGATTATTTTGATGAGTTTACCTATGAAACTACAGGCTCTGAAAAGTTATATCATTCTTTAACTTTTGCTCTTTTCAAACTAACTGGCTTTAAAGTCTACTCTGAAGTTTTAACTAAAAAAGGTCGAATCGATCAATACTTAGAAAATGGTAATGATATTTATATCATCGAGTATAAATATAAAAAATCTCCACAAAAAGCTATGAAGCAAATTATTGATCAAAAATACTTTCAAAAGTATATGAAAACTGATAAAAATATTTATTTGATTGCTATCAACTTTGAAAAAGATGGAGAAATTAAAGATGATATTTTGGTTATCAATCCAAGAGATCAAAAGGCCCTTGAAACCTTTTTAACAAGAAAATAATCAATCATCCCCCTTCTTCTAAAAAAGTAATCAAACAAAAATTGATTGCTTTTTTATTTGTCCAAAACTTTCTTGATTAAGTTTTTCTAATGCCCCCAATTAGTTTTACTACATCTCTTTTTATCTATAAAAATAACTTACTCTTACTTCATCAAATTTAACAAACAAAAATTTTATGGAGAAAGAAAATGACAAAAATTTACAAAATACCAAAAGAACTTAAAGTAGAAAAATACGTTGATGCTTATATTGACCAAACAGATATAGAAGGCTTTGCTTTTTATCTCTCTTGCTTATATGATAAAAGAGTTTTTTTATTTGCTCCTCATCATATATTACGACAAAAATTAGGTTCAGTTCATTTAGCTAATCATAGTCTCAAAGAAGCTCTTATTTGCTCAAAAGTATCTCTTTATCAATTAGAGTGGGTTATCTTTGATGATGAGCTCATACTATGGCATAAAGATTTAAACTACCAGTTTCATGCTGATAGCCCAGTGCAGCTTGATCTTGCTTGGGGAGGTTATGCTGACCCCATACCTCTACATCTAAAACTTATGGAATATTTAATCTTTTTAGGACGTAATTTTGGTCGCAACATCACTTGCGATTTAGAGTCTAGACTTTTAACAAAAGATTTAGTCATAACTATAGACCCTTTTGAAAAAGTGGGAACTTACTTTCAAAAAATTAGAGAAAAAATCGAAGAGTTTCATATGGAATCTTTAGGAGATACAATTAGAATCGAACAAAACACAAGACTTGCTGATTTTTTAGCAGCTTAAAACTAAAGTTAAAAACTCCACAAAAGTGGAGTTTTTTTTAACCTGTAGTACGCTCACCACCGGCAATAGCATTTATACTAAGTAGCAAACGTGATAAATTATTTTTATCTTTATTTTTACGATAAATGGCTAACTCTTTTACTTGAAATTGATGTAACTTTTTTAAAAGGTTTTTTCTAAGAGATAGAGTTCTTGAAAGTTTTGGTCTTCTCTCTTCAAAACTTCCACCAAATATATCTTTTAACATATCTTGTAGTAATTGATACTCATCTAAAATAGTAGTAAGCATAACATTTCCTATATCTTTATTTTCTACTAAAGTTGAATACATACTCATAATTTCAAGGTCTGCACTAGCATTGCTTGTTTCAATATTTAAAAATATATATCGTAAAAAAGGATTCTCTTTTAATCCATCTATTAAATTTTGATATAAAGCTTTTTTTGAATTTTTTAAACTACTTAAAGCAGTACCTACACCAAACCATCCAGGTAAATAAAAGCGACTTTGATTCCAAGAAAATACCCATGGAATCGCCCGTAAATCATCTAAACTTTTTACACCTTTACGACGTGTTGGACGAGAACCTATTTTACATTCTTCAATGATATCTAATGGAGTAGCTTGATGATAAAACTCAATAAAATCTGAGTTYTCTAAAAAAGAACGATATTTTAACTTACTTTCATTTGATAAAAACTTCATTAAATCATCTATTGATGGAGAGTTTTTTTGTAAATGAGTTTCTTTATAATTAATTAAAGTAATGCTTGATGCCATCATCTCAAAGTTATATACAGCAGTAGTTGAACTCCCATATTTTTGAGCGATTGTTTCACCTTGTTCTGTTAATCTAAAGCCACCCTGTAAACCCCCTTGAGGTAATGCCTCTAAAAAACGATCTGTTGGCCCTGCACCTCGACTAATTGTTCCACCTCTACCATGAAAAAATCGAATCGTTATCCCTAAATCATTAGCCAAGTCAATTAAATCTCTTTGAGCCGAATAAACTCCCCATTGGCTTGCTAAAATACCGCCATCTTTACAACTATCGCTATAACCAATCATAACATCTTGTATTAGCTGCTCTCTGCCATTAATTTCTTTTTGAATTTTTAAACTTCTTTGAACAATTGGATGACTCAAGTATTCTTTCATTACCATTAAGCTATTATTTAAGTCTTCAATTGTTTCAAATAATGGGACAACCTGTATCGGTAAATATAAACCTTCGTCACAGTTTCTTAATAAACCCGATTCTCTTGCTAATAAATAAACTAATAATAAATCACTATTTGTATGAGTCATACTTACTATCAAAGAGTTTACACAACGAGCAGATGTAATTTCTATTTGATTATTTACAGCTTTTAAAGCAGAAACTACTGTAAAACAATCTCCATCTAGTTTGACTCTTGGGTGTAAAAACGGACGATAAATTTTTAACTCTTCATTTAAAAAGTAATTTTTTTTATCTTCTGTCCAAAGAGAGAAGTTTTTATCTTGGTATCCTGATAACTCTAATAATTTTTCAATCGCATTAGAGTGCATTTGTGAATTTTGCCTAATATCTAATTTTGCACTATGAAAAGCAAAACTACGAACCAAATAAGTTACTGGGCTTACCTCTCTTAAAACAAAGTCTTCTAATCCAACCCTTACTAATGAGTCTGATAACTCTTGCAAGTCTTTAATTAATTGTTCTGAATGTTTATACAAGTTTTTTTCTAAGCAATGAATCATCCAAAAACAAAAACATCTCCATGGTTCTGATGGATATTTTAAAATTTCTTTTCGTACTTTTGTATCTAAGCTTTTTAATTTAGTTTCTAATATATCAAGTATAATTAAATCTTTACCTAATAACTCTTGAGAAAAACTACATTTTTCTGATAAAGATGAAATACTATTTTTATGAATCAAAATTGCATTTTCTCGTAAAGATAGCATGGTCTTTTCTGTGATTTCTTGACTCACATAAGGGTTACCGTCACGATCTCCGCCAATCCAAGTACCCATTTGTATTAAAGGATAATTATTTACATCTAATAAGTAAGTACTTTTAAGTTGAAGAGCTTTCCACGACTTCTGAAAGCGGTGTATAAAGGTTCTGAAAGATTTTGGTAAAATATCACCCAAATAATGTAAGCTATTTTTATGCTCAGTAAAAACATCTGGTTTTTGATCAATCAAGCCACCAGTCAACCATAATTGTTTTAAAACAATCTCCATGTCATAAAAAATTTCATCTCTTTCTTGGTTTGACCACATTTGATTTTCTAACTTTACTAAAAGCTCATAAAGCAAACGATGATGCCTCATAATAGTAGAACGCTTAGCTTCAGTTGGATGTGCTGTAAAAACAGGTTCTACAATAGTTTTTTTTAAAAAAGAACAAATCTCATCTTCTTTTAAACCAAAAGCTTTTAATTGTGATAATTTCTCAAACCATTGTCCTTTATTTTTAGCCTCAGAATTATCAAATAATCTATGTACCTGATTTGCAACATTTTCTTCAACAATGTTTAAAAAATGAAAACTCATTGAAATAGCTCTAATTAAAGGCTCATCTGCATCAACTTTATCTATATCTTCACTTTTCAAAATTTTATCTAAATTATTAGCCGTATCTGATTGTTTATTGCTTATTAAAACTCGCTTTAAACATTCAATTAATATAAAAAAATCTGACTCAATTTTATTAAATATTTGATCCATAGAGTTTGGTTTTTGCATTTTTACTTCCTATTTTTCTAAAAAATCCATCTTCTGATGCCATTTCCAAGCTGTTTCAATAATTGTTTCAAGAGAGTCAAATTTTGGTTTCCAACCCAAAATACTATGTGCTTTGTCTGATGCTCCAATTAAAGTACCAGCATCTCCTTCACGTCTACCAGATTCAACAACTTCTACATCATTACCAGTAACATCTTTTACCACTTCAATTAATTGTTTTACACTAAAACCAGTACCATTGCCTAAATTAAAGTCATTACACTCTTTGTTTTTAAGCATCCACTCTAAAGATAAAAGATGGGCTTGAGCTAAATCATTTACATGAATATAGTCTCTAACACATGTACCATCATCTGTATCATAATCAGTACCAAAAATTGAGATTGAATCTCGACGACCAATAGCTGCATCTAAAACAAGTGGAATCAAATGAGTTTCAGGATTATGTTTCTCGCCAATAGTACCTGATGGGTCAGCACCTGATGCATTAAAATATCTTAAAACTACTGAATTTAAATTATGAGCTTTTTTAAAGTCTTTTAAAATTTGCTCTACCATAAACTTTGACCACCCATAAGGGTTAATCGGGTTTCTTGGGTGACTTTCATCAATTGGTAAATATTTTGGGTTTCCCATAATGGCGCAAGTAGATGAAAATACAAAATTATCTACATTATTACGTACCATTGCATTTAATAATGAAATTGTTTTTGAAACATTATTATTATAATACATACCTGGTTTTTCAACTGACTCGCCAACCGCAATAAAAGCTGAAAAATGAAAAACTGCTATAATTTTATACTCTGTAAAAATCTTATCTAATATAACATCATCTGCCATATCTCCCTTTACAAAATCTCCCCATTTTACAGCATCTTTATGACCATAAGATAAATCATCTAAAATTACTGTTTTATAATTATTATCATTTAAGTATTTATTTGTGTGAGAACCTATATACCCAGCTCCACCAACAATTAAAATTCTTTCTTCCATTTTTATACCTCATTTAGTTAATAGCTTTTCAAAATACGAAATTGTTTTTCTTAGACCTTCATCTAATTCAATTGTTGGTTTCCAGTCTAAAACTGATTTTGCCAAAGTAATATCTGGTTTTCTTTTTAAAGGATCATCTTCTGGAAGTTCTTTAAATATCAGTTTACTTTTAGTACTTGTTAGCTCAATCACTTTTTGAGCTAGTTGAGAAATAGTAAATTCACTTGGGTTTCCAATATTAATTGGGCCTGTCACATCACTAGAAGAGTTCATCATTTTTATCATGCCATCAATCAAATCATCTACATAACAAAAGCTTCTTGTTTGTGAACCATCTCCATATATTTCTATGTCTTCACCTTGTAGAGCTTTAACAATAAAATTAGATACAACTCTACCATCATTTGGATGCATTCGAGGGCCATAAGTATTAAATATCCTGATTACTTTTATATCTAAATCATATTGTCTTTTATAATCAAAGAATAAAGTTTCTGCACAGCGTTTACCCTCATCATAACAAGCACGAGGCCCCAAGGTATTGACATTTCCAAAGTATGACTCTGGTTGAGGATGTACTTGTGGGTCACCATAAATTTCAGAGGTGGATGCTTGTAAAACGGGTATTTTTAAACGATGAGCTAAATCAAGTACATTGATTGCTCCAAGTACTGATGTTTTTGTTGTTTTAACAGGGTCAAACTGATAATGAACAGGGCTAGCAGGACATGCTAAATTATATATTTTATCTACTTCTAGCTCAATTGGACTAGCTATGTCATGACGTAAAACTTCAAAATAAGGATTCTTCCTTAAATGTAAAACATTTTGTTTATCACCGGTAAAAAAGTTATCTAAACAAATTACTTCATAGTCAAAACTCAATAGTTTTTCACACAAGTGTGAGCCTAAAAAACCTGCTCCACCTGTTACTAATATTCTAGTTTTCATTGATTCCTTCCAAAAACTGTTTATAACTTTGTGCATTTTTATCTTTGTCTGACAAAATAATCTCATCACAATTAATATAATCTGACCAAGATATATTTAAATCTTTATCAAAAGGATAAATAGCGCTTTCTTTTTGGGGGTTATAAAAGTCACTTAATTTATAATTTACAATCGATATATCACTAAGAGTTAAAAAAGCATGAGCAAAACCAGCTGGTATATAAAATAATTTATTATTTTTTGAACTTAAAACTTCACCGACCCATTGCCCTTTTGTTGGTGAATCTAAACGAAGATCAACTGCTACATCAAATACTTCACCGTATACACAACGTAACAATTTAGATTGAGATGCATCAGAAGATTGTAAATGCAGACCTCTTAAAACCCCAAAAGTTGACTTTGCATGATTATCTTGAACAAATTCATCAAAAATGCCTAAATCTCTAAAGTTACTTTTGTGATAAGTTTCAATAAACTCACCACGATGATCTTGAAAAACTCTTGGTTCTAGTGTTAATAGTGACTTTATAGAATGCTTTATTATTTTAAATTTATTCATAAAGTCATATTACATCAAGCATCAGCCTTCTTCAACAATGAAAAATCATTTAAAATTGCATACAAACAAGGAATCACCAATAATATCAATAAAGTGGCACTTAACATTCCAAAAATTAATGATATTACTAAGGGAGTTAAAATCTGTACTTGTACACTTTTTTCTAATAATAAAGGAGCAGTTCCAGCAATTGTTGTTAAACTTGTTAAAAATATAGCCCTAAATCTAGAGTCAACTGCTGCTTTAATTGACTCAATTAAATCTTTTGATTCTTTCCAATACAAATGAATAAATTCAACCAATAAAATAGAGTCATTTACTACAATTCCTGCTAATGAAATAAAACCAAGAGCTGATGGCATTGAAAAATCATAACCCATAAAAACATGCCCAAACAATACACCAATTAAAGCCAACGGAATAGCCATAATTACAATTAATGGCTCTAAAAAGCCACCAAATTGTAAACTTAATAAAATAAAAACTCCCAATAAACCCAAACCAAAAGCTCTTCGCATAGAGCTCCCTGTTTCTGCTGAACTTTTTATTTCTCCTTCAAGTACTATTTTTATATCAGGATATTTTTTTTCTAGAATAGTAAATACTTCTTTTTTTGCTAATTGCAAAATTTCCATTACATTTGCTTTTCTTGTATCTACATCGGCAGTAACATTTACTGTTCGTTGTCCATCTACTCTAGTAATTTTACTAAAGCTTTTACCAACTTTAAAATTAACTAACTCTAATAGTGGTATTTTTTTACCTTGGTTATTTAAAATAAAAAAGTTTTTAAGTTGAGACAAACTTGTTTTATCCTTATTATTAATTTGGACCGATATCTCATAGTTTTTCTCTAATATACTTACTTCATCAGCGACTATTCCTAAAAAAGCTGCCCTAAGTTGAATTGCAATCAATTTAGCATCTACTCCTAAAATTAAAGCTCCGGGTTTTAAAGTAAGTGAAATTTCATCTTTTGATTTTCGTAAATCATCCATGACGTTTCTAACACCCTCAATTCTTCTTAACCAATATTTCATTTCACCAGAGATTTTTGAAAGTTCTGATAAATCTTTACCAATAAACCTTACATGAATAGGTGTTCCACCTGGTCCAAATACCGGCTCTTTAATAGTTAACTCAGAAACATCATAAATTTCCCCTATATTAAGTTTCCAGCTCGCAATAATTTCATTAATACTCATTTTACGGACTTCTGAACTTAATAAATCAACTGAAATTGTAGCAACATGAGGTCCCTTCTCATCAACATCAAGATTTACTGAGTGCTCAATCATCACATTTTCTATCAAACTCTCTGTTATAGAATATTTTTTCTTATGTTCTAAACCTACTTGATCTAAACCATCAATAATTTGCTTAACCCGTAACTTTGCTAGTTGTAGAGAAACACCTTGAGGCATCAATAACCTAGCTGTAATATTATTTCCTTCAATAGTAGGCAAAGCCTGAAATTTAATGGTTCCGTTAACTAATAGAGATATTGAAAAGAAAAAAGCAACTATAACTCCACTCATAAATAAATATCTATAAGTTAGAGCAAAAGACAATAAAATATTTACCCAAAAGTCTTTAAGTTTATCAAAATAATTCATGAAGATTTTTCTAATCCATGATATTTTTTGTTCTTTTTCTAAAGAATGAGCCAAATGATTTGGTAAAATTAAAAAACCTTCTATCAAACTTACTGATAAAATCAAAATTAAAACAATTGGCATAGCTCTTAAAACTCTACCGATATTTCCATCTAAAAATGCAAGTCCACCAAACATAATAACGGTTGTTAAAAACGAAGACATTACACCATTAAAAACCTGTTTTGCACCCTTTACAGCAGAGTCTAATGGAGAATGTCCCTTTCTACTATGAGAGGCAATATTTTCAGATAGCACAATAGCATCATCCATCAATAAACCTATTCCAAGTAAAAGCCCTACTAAGCTCAACATATTAATTGTAACACCACAATATTTCATAAAAAAGAGCCCACCTAAAAATGAAACTGGCAAGCCCATTGATACCCAAATGGCAAAATTCAATCCAAAAAAGAAATACAAAACTACAACAACTAAAATTAAACCTTGTAAACCATTTTTACTTATTAAGTCTAATCTATCTTGAACAATAGATGCTTTATCATTGGTCAAAGTTAAAGAAGTCCCATCAGGAAACTCTTGATTTTTTCTTTTAATAAATTTATTTATTTTGTTCAATATAACAATTGAGTCTTCTCCTCGACTCTTTTCAATTTTTAAAATAATAGCAGGCTTATTATTAAAGTAAATTAATTCTTCATCAATTTCAAATTGATTTGTAATCGTAGCAATGTCAAATAATCTAATTTCTTTTCCATTGATTCCTTTTTTTATAAAGGTTTTTCCAAGTTCTAAAGCTGATCGTTTTTCATTTTCGACTCTAATATTTATTTGAAAGTTTGCCCCTTCTAAATTACCTGTTGGCATACTGATATTTTGCCTTGAAATAATATCTGTAATATTTTGTACAGATAAAGATAAAGCTCTTAAAATAGATTCATCTAATTCTATTCTAAGTTGTGACTGCGAAAAACCCTGTAGAGTTACTAACTTCAAACCAACGTTTTGTCTAATCTCATCTCTTATGTTTTCAGATAAATGCCTTAACTCAGGCAAAGGCATTGGTGAAACTAAAGCAATTGAAGCAACAGGATCATTAGGGTTTAGTTTCTCAACAATTGGCTTTTCTACTAGTTCTGGAAAAGTTTTTATGGCATCTACTTTAGTTTTCACATCCATTAATAATCGAGAAAAATTTGTATCTTCAAACTTTGAAACAATTGTAATTGCCCTATTTTCATAAGCACGACATTCAACATCATCTATACCACTAATACCTTCAATTGCATTTTCAATGGGCAAACAAATATTAGTCTCTACATCAAGTGCTGAAGCTCCCGGATAAATAACACTTACAACAACTTCATCCAATTTATTTCTAGGGAAAGTCTCTCTAGTTAGTTTTGGAAGAGTCATTAACCCCAAAACAACAATCAGCAACATTAATAAATTAGATGCTGTTTTATGTGAAGCAAAATAACGAATCATAACTTTACTCCTCTACTCTTTTAGACCACTTTTCTTGAACTTTTAAATCAACTTTGAAGTTTATTTTCATTCCATCTAATGCTGGTTGAATATCACTAATAATTAAGTCTTCTGCTTTATGAAAACCTCTTACAAAAGCCCAATCTTTTTGTTCAAAAATTACTTCTATGGCTTTTCTTCTTAATTGATTATTTTTATCAACAACAAAAACATTTTTGTTATGAATAGATAAACTAGGAATCAAATAGCCCTCTTTTTTTGTTTTTGAAGAAAGCTCTACTTTTACAAACATCCCATGTAATAACGGAGGTTGCTGAAATAGCTTCTTTTTATCGTATGGATTTTTTACTTCGACTACTAAGCCTATGGTTCTTGAACTTAAATCTATTGATTCTTTAATTCTAGTTACTTTCCCACTCCAGTGATAGTTTTCATTAGATGCCAAAGTGATTTTTGCTAAAAGATTTAAAGATTCAAAAAATTTTCTTGAACCAGCCTGTTGCTTTATTAATGAATCTTTAACATTTATTAATAGCTTCATGTCTCTCATTGATAATTGTAAATGCACTTCAGATTTTGATACATCATGTGCTAAAAATAAATCTTTAAATGCACTAACATAAGAGTTTAAATGTAAATCAACTTCACCAAGTCTTGCTCTAAAAGGTAACTTCACTTCTGCTTTTGAAATATCATAAATAATTTGTTTTAATCTAAAGTTTTGAACATTTAATTGTGCATTTAAACTTTTCATTTGAGTTGGGATAATTTTTAATTGGTTTTTAAGAGCCTGAATTTTTTGCTCTCTTGTAATAAAAAGTTTTTTTTGCTTATCTAAAGCTGAATCTGTTGTAGAATCTTCTTTGAGCAATCTATCAATTCTTTTTAACTCTTTACTTTCAATAACTAATTGTTTTTTTTCAAGTTTTAAATTTAGCTCTACATTTTTTGTTTCAACATATAGTTGCTCTATTTGAGATGCAATTGCTGTTTTTTGAGCATAGCTTTCTTCTTTTTTTAATTCTAGTTTTGTCACATCTAGCTTAAATAAAGTTTCATCTTTATTTAATATATACCCTGCTTTTAAATCTGGATGTATATAAGATACTCTCCCTCCTACTTCTGCAAAAACTTTCCAAATTTTTGCAGATTTTACTTCTCCATAGCTTTCAACTTTAGGTGTAAAACTATGTTTTTTTAACTTTAAAACCCTAGCTAAAGTTATTTTTTCAGTTAACTCTATTTTTTTTGGTTTTTTTTTTGAGGCAATTGCAGTTTTAATTAAAAATAAGCCAAAAAATATTGCTAAAATTATGAGCCATTTTGATTTAAGTAGTTTTTTCATTTCTAGTCCTTAAAGCTAATGTGATTTTAAATATTCACCTATTTGAATATATTATCATGAATTAAACCTATTTAACATGGCAATAATATTTTTACCAATAGAGAGCGTCAGTAGATTTCTATCTTAAAAAACGATAATATCCTTTTACAATAGTTCATGTAATTAATAGTTTCATATCTAGATCTAAATCACATTTACTTTATTTACAATACTTGAGAGTAAGGACTTATTTTAGAACCCTCAACTATGATCGAGATCATGAAAAAGAGAAAATCCATTAACATAGGGTTTTCTTTATTCATTTTGTATTAAGATAATAGTCGTCTTTTTAGAATCCTTACTCGTAGTTACAATAAATCACTAATTTTCAAAAGGGAGATTTTTATGAGAGAAATCGTTATCGTTAGTGCTTGTCGTACAGCACTTGCAAAATTTCAAGGTTCATTATCATCAGTAAAATCAACTGACCTAGGGGCTCATGTTATCAAAGAAGCACTCAAGCGAGCAGATGTAAAACCAGATATGGTAGATGAAGTTATTATGGGATGTGTTTTACAAGCAGGTCTTGGACAAAACCCTGCTCGCCAAGCATTAATCCATGCTGGTATTCCAAATACAGTTGGTGCAACTACAATCAATAAAGTTTGTGGTTCTGGCCTAAAAGCAGTCATCATGGCAGCTCAAGCTATTAAAGCTGAGGATTGTGATTTAATTGTTGCTGGTGGAATGGAAAATATGTCCCAAGCTCCGTATATCATGAGAAAAGCAAGAGATGGATTTAGAATGGGCCATGGTCAAATTGATGATTTAATGGTAGCTGATGGTTTATGGGATGTATATAATGATTTTCACATGGGAAGCACAGCTGAACTCGTTTCAAGAGAATTTAAAATAGATAGAGAAACTCAGGATAAATATGCTTACAATTCTCAAGTTAAAGCGTCTAAAGCCCAAAAATCTGGTAAATTTAAAAAAGAAATTACACCTTTTGAAGTAAAACTAAGAAAAAAAACTTTTATCTTTGAAGAAGATGAAGGCATCAAACATGATGTAACTTTAGAAGGTTTAGCAAAACCAAGAGCAGCATTCGAAAAAGATGGTACTGTAACTGCTGGTAACGCATCAACTATTAATGATGGTGCTTCTGCTATTGTTGTTACTCATAGAGAGTTTGCAGAAAAAAACAATCTTAAAATCATGGCAACAATCAAAGCTTACGAAACAGGAGGAATGGCTCCTGAATGGGTAATGATGGCACCAAAAGTTGCTATTGAAAAGCTTTACAAAAAAGCTGATATTACCAAAGATGATGTTGACTTATTTGAAATCAACGAAGCTTTTTCTGTAGCATCTGTTGCTTTAATAAATGAGCTAAAATTAGACTCTGAAAAAATAAATGTAAATGGTGGAGCTGTTGCACTTGGACACCCAATTGGAGCAAGCGGAGCAAGAATTTTAACCACTCTTTTACACTCTTTAGAAGATTTAGATAAAAAAACAGGAATCGCTGCCCTTTGTCTTGGTGGTGGAAATGCAGTTGCAATGTTAATTGAAAGGAACAAGTAATGAAAGTTGGAATCGTTGGCGCAGGTCAAATGGGAAACGGAATCGCCCAAGTTTTTATAGCAAAAGGTTTTGAAGTTGTCATGAGAGATATCTCAGAAAAGGCAGTTGAAAGTGGAGTTGCTACAATCACTAAGTCTTTATCAAGATTTGTATCCAAAGAAAAAATATCTCAATCAGATATGGACTCTTATTTATCTAAATTAACTAAAACTACAAAAATTCAAGACTTAGCTGATTGTGATATTGTCATTGAAGCAGCAACTGAAAACTTTGATTTAAAAAAGAAAATTTTTGTTGAACTTGATAGCATCGTTAAAGATAGTGCCATTTTAGCTACAAATACATCATCTATTTCTATCACTGAGATTGCTGCTGTTACAAAACGTCCAGAGTCTGTAGTCGGAATGCATTTCATGAACCCAGTTCCTCTAATGAAATTAGTCGAAATCATTCGTGCAATACAAACAAGTGATGAAACTTTTAACACAGTATTTAAGATGAGCGAAACTTTAGGTAAAACTCCTTGTGAAGTAAATGATTCTCCGGGTTTTGTTGCTAATCGTATTTTATTACCAATGATCAACGAAGCTGTTTTTTGTTTGATGGAAGGTGTAGCAACTAAAGAGTCAATTGATACAGTCATGAAACTTGGGATGAATCATCCAATGGGCCCTCTTGCTCTTGCTGATTTAATCGGCCTTGATACATGTTTATCTATCATGGAAGTCTTACATAACGAGCTTGGAGACTCTAAATACCGACCATGCCCATTACTTAAAAAAATGGTAGCAGCAGGTTATTTAGGACGAAAGACTAAAAAAGGTTTTTACGATTACTAAAACTTTAAACTAAAAAACTAATTTAAAAAGCTACTAATTTTTATTAGTAGCTTTTTTATTTCACAGAGGTCTAAAGAAGCTCTAAAATAAGCTTAGCTATGTTTTCACCTGCAAAACCATCTCCGTATGGGTTATGCGCAATAGACATTTTTTTATATTCATCAATATCATCTAATAAAAAGCTTACTTCATTCACTATTGCTTCTTGATTAGTACCTACAAGCTTTACTGTACCAGCTGTTATTGCTTCTGGTCTTTCTGTTGTATCTCTCATCACAAGCACAGGTATACCAAGTGATGGTGCTTCTTCTTGAATACCACCACTATCACTCAAAATTATTTTTGTTTGTTTCATCAAATAAATGAAACTCAAGTAATCTTGTGGTTTTAATAAATAAATGTTTTCGTATGAAGATAGTTCTTTATACACCAAGTCTTTTACATTAGGGTTTAAATGCACTGGATATACAATTTTAAGAGTTGAATATTTTGTTGATAAAATCTTTAAGGCTGCTACTATATTTTGAAAACCTGTACCAAAGTTTTCTCTTCTATGACCTGTAACTAATAATATCTCATTAGCTTCACTTACATTTAAAAAATTTAAACCCTCTTTAATTAAATTATTTTTTAATTTTTCTTCTAAAAGTAAATCATTGTCAATTTTTTTTGAGATATGCAACAAAGAATCAACAACAGTATTACCAGTCACATAAATATTTTTGTCTTCTATACCTTCATCCAATAAATTTTGATGACTTTTTTTTGTTGGAGCAAAATGAAACTTTGCTATTCGTCCTGTTAATTGTCTATTGATTTCTTCTGGCCATGGACTATATATATTTTTAGTTCTAAGACCTGCTTCTACATGCCCTACTGGTATCTTAAGGTAATATGAAGCTAAAGAAGCTGTAAAAGTAGTTGTTGTATCTCCATGAACCAAAACTAAATCAGGATTAAAGCTCTCTAAAACATCTTTTATTGAAGTTAAAATTTTTGATGTTACTTCAAAAAGGGTTTGATTTGGGGCCATCACAGACAAATTATAGTCTGCTTTCATTTCAAATAAATCCATCACTTGATCTAGCATTTCTTTGTGCTGACCTGTAATACAAATTTTCACATCAAACTGTGAATTCTTTTTTAATGATTGATAAACAGGGAACATCTTGATTGCTTCTGGTCTTGTACCAAAAACTAATAAAATTTTTTTCATTTTAATTACCTTTAAATATAAGTAATCTATCTATTTTCACAACTTATACCATTCCCAGTTAAAAGTTTTATCTTCTTACTATAAATGGAAATTGAAATTTATTCCAATAATACTAGTTTAATGAAAAATTAAACTTTTTATAATGGGGCTAAAGACCCATCTCCGATTTAAACAAATAAATTATTTAATACTTTATACAACAAAAAACCTCTAAATACAAAATAATATTTAAAGGTTTTTATTATATATTTAAATAATTTAAGCTTCTAATAAATTACCGATTTTTTCTGTATCCAAACTATCTGATGAAATTAAATCAAAAGGATTAAACCCACCCTCTTCTTCTCCACCGCCAATAAATTTTCCGAAAATATCATTTACTTGCTTGAATGAATCATCAATGAATGAATTTAACTCATCTTCACTGAAATTACCTTCAGCACTAATTGATACTTGATAACTTAATGAAAAACTTTGAGATGAATAAAAGTTTCCGTTAGCAGGACTTGTAGTCTCTACTTCTTTTGGTTCTTGTTTATCTTTATTATTTAGACCACTAAAAAAGTCTTCTAAACCTTTAAAAACTAAATCAAAAGTTGAGTTGATTCCGCCATCTGTTTTTTCATCTACATCACCAAGAAGTGACCTTGCTTGTCCAAAACCTTTTTTAACGGCATCTTCTTGGGCCGTTCTAAATTTTGCTATATCACTATCATTTTCAAGTGGATTTTGTCCAAAAGCCTTTGTAAAAGAAAAAGCTTGTTTGATAAAATCAACAATTCGATTTGCTGTATTTTCTGGTGAAAATGGATCTTCTTTTTCAGATAATTGAGCGGCCTCTTCTTGAGAAATTGGACTAGCACTTAGTTTACCTGAAAAATCTACAGAAATTGAAAATTCCATAGACATAGACTTTAAAGACTCTTGTTTTGATTCGCCCTCAATCACTTGCATGGCTTTTGAATAATTCATGCTAAAAGAAAAACTCTCTAATGATCGAATAGACTGAACATCTTCTTGTCCTTTTCCCTCTTGAGTTTTTGTACTAACACTCTTTGATCGAAATGCTTCGATTGAAAAACTTTCTTGAAAACTTTTAATTCCCACCATGATCCACCTCCGGTGAATGTGCTTATCGCATAAAATCCATTTTATCTACTCAGTCCCGATGAAAGACCTTCGCCTTTCTCTGAGTAACTAGCGTTTAACTTTTATTAAAGTAAAGAACAATTTATATCCCTATTTGCTCATAAACAATCTAGTATATCCTATTTTTCGACACTTATCCAAATAATAATAAGTCTATTCTAACATAAATACTGACGTAAAACTTATATATTCAACGATTATCTCCTGTTTTTAACAAAAAACAACAAACAACAAAATAAATTAAAAATAAACAAACTTTATCTTTGTTTTGTACTTAAAAACAAAATATTGAAAAAAACAATAAAAAAGCAAAGAAAATAATAAGAGCTACTTTTATGGGGTTTTGAAGCTTTTAAATAAGCCGATATCTCATTTAAAGTAGTACTTGGAAAAACAATCATTCTTCCGTGTAAAACCTTTTCATGTGGATAAAAATAATCATATTCTACTGAAAAGTTATAATTAAAAATAGTTTTTGCAATTTTAAGAGAGTTTTTATCATAGATTCCTTCAGCAAATGCAAAACTTTTTATCGCTTTTTTAAAAAAAGATTCTAATCCTCTTTTTGAACTTTCAAGTTCTTTGATAATTTTTTGATTACTCCAAGTTTTAGAATCAATAATTTCATGTTTATTAGTGTGAGCACCTATTGCATGATCTTTAGACACTCTTAACAATTCTTTTTTTTCTTTTTGACTTAATTTAATTAAAGAGTTATTTACCCAAAAAAATAAACCCTTTTGTTTCATTACATTTAATATAGGCATAACAGTTTTAAAATGATCATTAGTGCCATCATCAAAACTTAAAATAACTTTTTTATCATCATCTGCTATATAATCATTGGGTAAAAATGATTGATATCCAACTTTTTTTAAAAAATTTAAAATTTTAATAAAAAAATCATTTGATAAAGCCTGATTTTTATCATTTGCATCTACTCTAATTTTATGAAAAAGCAATACAGGAACTCTAGTTTTTAATACAAAATAACTTTGAATTATAAAAACTAAATTTAACAAAATAACTATTAATAAATGTTTTTTTTTATACATCTTTTTATTACCCTAAGAACCAAGTATTATTAAGAGTTTTAGTTATTAATTTCTTAATATATCTAATATTTTTGATCTAATAAATGCCACTCTATTATCATTTTTAGAAGACTCTAACCATAATAGTAAGTCTTCTTCATAATCTATATCAAATCTTATTGGCAAAGAAGCACATGAAATATTTGCATTCAATAAATACTTTTTGGTTTCTTTTAAAAGTCTATTTGTTGAATAGGGCATTCCAATAAAGGCTTTTGGATAATAGTTTTTCATTCCTATTAAAGTATAACCTCCATCATTTGCACCCTGTAAAATAAAATCACTTTTTTCTAAACTTTCAAAAGACCTTAATAAGTCTTTAGTAGTTTCATAAATACAATCTGTACCTATTAGGCTAACTTTTTTATAAGTTTTTAATTCATTAGAAAACATATTAGACATTCTTTGACCAAGATTATCACCTACTTGCGGTATAGTCTTAATATCCCAAGGTAGGTTTTTAGAAGGCCCCGATAGATAAAATTTTATATCAATCTCTTTTATTTGCTTTGCTAAAGAAATTAAATAATCCACCATTTGAATATATATCTTATTCGCTTTTTCTTTGCCTATTGTTTTTGCTAAACGAGATTTTGCTTGCTCTTTGTTGGGATTTTTTAAAAACAGGCACAATAATTGTGAACTCATTTTTTCTCCAATTTTAATATTTTAGAAAAGTACTTTTTCAATTTGTCTTCAATCCAGATACATTCCTTAAAAAAAAGTTTTGCTTCATCTAATTTTTTTTGCTTTAAAAGTGAAAGTAAATAATAATACTGTAAATTATCATATAGCCTATTTATTTTTCTATACTGAAAGTTTGAATATAAGACCTGCTCTATTATTATTTTTATTTGTTTATAATCTTTTTGTTTTAAAGCAAGTTTAATAACTTCTAGGGCATTTTTTTCAGAAAAGCGATCTAATCTCAAACTTTGCTTATAAAATACATAAGCAAGTTTGTCTTGTTTTCTTTTTTGAGCTAATTTAGCTAATGAATAATAAGTTTCAGATTCTCTAGGAACTTTTTTAGTGAAATAATCTAGCCAAGTTATATATTTTAAAAGTATAGACTTTGATAATTTTTCATTTAATCTATAGTTTACAAATTGCATTGTAAACTCATAATCATATTTCATATATTTTATTAATTTATCTGGAGAAATTATTTTTTTATTTTGCACTATGTTTATTTTTACTTGTTCGTAGCTTAAAAAAACAGACAATAAAATAAAACAAAAATAAAAAATATATTTAGATATATCTTTCAATAAACTACTACACTTTTTTCTTTCAACAAACAAAATCAAAAGTAGGTTTATGACAAAAAATGAATAAGATGAATTAAGCATTGAATTACAAATACAAGCTATCAATAAAATTTTACTCTCAATATTTAAAGATACAAAAATAAAAAATAAACATAATAAAAATAAGCCAAAAGCAAAAATTCCTCCTTCGCACCACACTTCAAGCAAATGATTATGTGCATAAAAAGGATAATACCCCCCTAAAATTCTATAACTTGGATAATTTATATGAAAGGTCCCTGGGCCTGTTCMTWATAAATAATGATGATTTATATAGTTTTTAATTCCTCTATATAACTCAACTCTTTGATTTGCACCCAAGTCTTGTTTTTTTGTTGAACTTGATCTTCCTGAAAAGAAAAAAGAAACACAGATAATAGTTATTAATAAAATACTTAGTTTTCTTTGAGTTTTATTAAAGATAAAAATTAAAAGCAAAGCAAATAAACAAGATAAAATAGCACCTCTTGAAAGAGTACAAACCAAAACAAAAGAAGATAAAAAACTAAAAGTTAAAAATAACTTATTTGAATTTACCTTTTGAAATGCGTATAAACTCAATATTAATAAAAAACTTCCAAAAATATTTGGATTATTAAATAAAGCAAATGCCCTGTTTATCTTTGGAGTACCTTTAAGATGGTTATACCAATTTAAAGGCATTGCACTATCAACTAAAAATGATTGATATAAACCCAACAATAAAATTGGCAAAGTTAAAACCAAAATAAAATTTCTAATTTTTTCTCTTGTTTCTTGTTTTAATAAATAATGAAAATCAATAAAACATAAATACAAAAATAGATATTTAAAAAAAACAAATAATGACCTAGAGGTAAAGTCAGAAAATAAAGATTGAATCAAAGTCAACAATAAAAAAAGCTGAATCAAATTATGAACCAAACCACTAGGAAGTTTAAAGTCTTTTATTTTATAGCTAAAATAACAAACTAATACTAAAAAAATATATTGAGATTGAAACAAAACAGGAGCAAAAATCAAAAAAGAAATTAAAAAAGTATAAAGATATAGATTAATTCGAGGATTCAAAGATCAAACCTATTTTTTTACAGAGCTTTTTTCTAGTTTTTTATGCATATAATCTTGAATAATAGCTTTTGCTTTATCATCAACCCTACTTATAATTTCAACAAGTTCTTTATCAACAGAAGCTTGTCTTTCTGCTAAAATTCGAGCTAAGTTTAAAGTGACTTTATAAGCAACGATGCTTCCAAAATCAAGTAAACGATGAAAATCATCTTTATAAATAATTAAAACTCTTGTTCGAGAACGAGCAATTCCAGAAGCTGAGCGCAAACTTGTTTCTCTATTGATTAAAGTACCCTCACCAAACGCATGGTGTGTGCCAAATCTTGCTAATGTTTTAAAATGTTTCTCATCTATTTTTTTTATAATATCTACTATTCCCTCAAGAATTATATATAAGGCATTACCTTCAGAGCCCTCTTTTATTACAAGCTCGTTTTCTTTAAAAACTTTGGTAGACGTAATATCTAATAATACATCACCTTCATAAACATTTAAGTTATTAAATATAGGGATTTCAATTAGTTTTTCACCAGTAAGCTTAAATGTTTTTGCCATATTTCCTCTTTAGTTTTTATATTTAGTAAATATTAAGATGATTATTATACCTAAAGCAATTTCATTTGTCAGGTTCAAATAATTTTTATCTGTTGGATACATAAAAATGCATATTAAATACTTATTTTGTAACTTATATAGCTTGTCACTTTACACTATTATGGCGATATGATTTAATATACTCAAAACACAAGTATTTCTATCGAAATAACTTATACGGAGCAAACATGAAACAATTAATCTCTTCTCTATTACTTTTTGGTTTAATTAGTTTATCTCATGCTGTAAAGTTACAGTATAATTATGAGCCAAATAAACCTTTATACTATGAACTCACCATGGAAAACATTTCTTCATTTGCTTCTCCTGACTCTGGTAGAAAAATTGTTAAAATGAGTACTAAACTAAAAATGAAGCAAGAGTTAATTGAAAAAAGTCCTTCTGGCGAAATGAAAGTAGCCATGACTATTTTAAAAGCAGTTCAAACTGTTAATGGGGTTGAAAAGCCCTTCTCTGCTGGCATCAACCAGACTCAAATCGTTCGGATGATGCCAAACGGTAAAGTACTTTCTACTTTAACTCAAGTTCCTGGTCAATCTCCCGACCAAAGTGCAATGCAAATGATTTTTCCTACACAAAGTTTAAAAGCAGGAAGCACATGGACACAAATCAAGGACATTGCAGAGCCATTACCTGTTGAAACAAGAACTCTTTATAAACTTACTAAACTTTCTCCAACAAGTGTTACAATTTCATCTATAATGAAACTCAAAAATACTGGTGGAGACACTGTACAAGCTCAAACAAAAGGAGCAACTGTATTTGATCATGTTAATAAAAAAATTATCAGCAGCGATGCAGATTCAAAGTTTCAATTTGAAATCCCACTTAAAATACCTGGTTTATTACCTAACAATAGTAAAATTAAAGTTACATTACACATGAAAACTAAAATTAAGCTCATAAGCCAAGACGAACTATAAAATTAAATTATTTAAAATAACGGAGAATTAAAATGCAATTTACAAAAGCATGCTTATTGGCTTTAGCAGTCAGTACTAGCTCTTTAGTAGCACAAGAAGATACTAACTTAGAATTTGAAGCTGGTGTCGATTACGTAACAGATTATATTTGGAGGGGTTTTACTCAATCTAAAAATACAAACTACCAACCTTGGTTAAATTGGTCTACTGGAAACTGGTCTGGTTCTTTCTGGGGAACATATGACACAGGTACACAAAACTATATAAATGATTTTAGCTCTGATTGGCTAAAAGTTGACTCTTCTTTTGCTTACACTTGGCGTCAAAAAAAATCTTCTTTTGAGCTTGGTTACATTTATTATGCTTTTCATGACGATTATTTTGATACTCACGAAATATATGGTAAATATACATGGGAAGCCGACTTTAACCCTATAGCTTCAATATATTATGATTTTGATTTTAATAAAGGAGCTTATGTTTCTTTAGATTTATCAAAAAGTAAAAAAGATCGTAACTGGGAATACGAAGCAGGAGTAAACTTTGGTTATCTTTCTGGGTTTGGAGAAACAGGTACAGATATTAAAAAAATTAACGGTATTACACAAGCACCATTTGGCTTAAATTCTTATAGCGGAATGGCAGCTATCAACCCAAGAATCGTATTAAAAAAACATTTAGACGATGAATCTACTTTTAGTCTCTCTTTAACTGGAAATATTATTCCAAATAAAGATACCTATAAAAATATAGAAACCGATACTATGGTATGGGGAATGTCTTACGCACTTAGCTTTTAGTCATTAAAAACATTCATTTTAAAAACTCTTTTCATCTTTGAAAAGAGTTTTTTTGTTTTAAGTCTAGTCTTTTACCATAGTATTTTTATAATAATTTAGCTATAATATATTTACTAACATACATCTAACTGGAATTTATATGAAGCTCTTTATTACTTTTTTTCTCTTTTTAAATCTATCTTTTTGCGAAGAATATCAATACTCTGAAAATATCATCGAAGCACTACAAAGAGGAAAATTTCTCTTTTCACAACAAAAAGTAAATGAAGCTCTTCTTGAATATGAAAACGTAATTTTAATGGATGAAACTAATGTCAAGGGACTCATCGGAATCTTTAAATGTCAGCTAAAAAAAGAGTTATTATCAGAAGCTAGATACACTTTAGACTCTATTAAAAATTATAGTTTAAATAAAAAACTAATCTTACAACTAGATAGAACTCTTGATGAAACAGAAACTCTCCAAGATCAAATAGCTGCTCGAAAGTTTTTTGAAAATCAAAAACAAGATTTTAAAGACTCAAATACTTCTCTTAGAAAAAAGAAAAAAAGAAAAGTTGTTCAATCTGAGCAAATCTTTGAAACAAATACCCCTCAAGGAAAATTCGCTAAAGCCATTCAGCTTCATAAAAAGAAATTTACTTCTCAAGCTATACCCCTATTTATGGATGCTATTATGACGCAAAGCAACCTACTATTTGCCAATGATTATGGCTTATTAGAATCTTCACAAAAGTATTACCAAAAAAACATACAATTAAACCCCAGAAGCATCAAAGATATATTCATTTTAGCTTGGATTTGGGATCAATTTATAAACCCAGACCAATCAAAAAAACTATATACCCGTATCATGGAGCTCGAACCACCTAATTCTAATTATTATCAAATCTCTAAAGGAAAACTTGCTGATATCAAAAAAAATGAGGACAATATTAGAAATCATAACGCTAAACGTAGACTCATTGTAGCCAAAGATGAAAAAAGAAGAAAAAAACTCGATATTTCTAACGGATCTTTCTCTGGCTACCAAAAAGAAGATTATTTAATTAAAGGACGAGAGTTTTTAGATGCTGATAAAATAAATCAAGCCATTATCCATCTACAAGGAGCAACAAAAATTGAACCTAAAAGTGCAAAAGCTCATTACTATTATGCTTTAGCACAAGTAGAGTCAGCCTTTGGCGGAAATGAAGCAGGTTTTGCCAATGCTAGACGTGAAGTAAAGATATGTCTAGATTTAGACCCAGACCCCTACATCAGACAAGAAGCAACAAATCTATTAACAAGTCTTCATAAAAACTAATGAGCTCTAATCAAAAGTGCTCTAAATGTAACCAAGCAATAGATACGGACTCCAAATTTTGTGGTAGTTGTGGTTTTAAGCTTGAAAATAATACATCAAAAGTAGCAGAAGATTTATTTTCTATTGAAAAAAAATCATCAACAGATGAAGAGACTGACTGGGACGAATTTTTAGACTCACAAGAAAGCCCTCCTATTGAAGACCACTCTAATGATGACTTTTTTAATATAGATGAAAGCTTTGAAGAAGAAGAGGAGCTATCAGAAGAAACTCCCCCAGTAGAACCACAAGATACTACTCCTATTGAAAAAAAGATTTTTACTGATGAAGAAGACCCTAACGTTATAGACAAAGTTGATAGAAAACAAAAAAAAATAGATGAAAAAACTCTTAAAAAAATTAAAAAAAAACAGGCCCTTCAAATTAAAGCCAAAGAATCTAACTTATCTTTTTTATTTTTTGGACTTTTAGGAATCATCACTACTTTCCCCTTTTTAATCTTTCTAGCGATTGATCTAATACCCAAAGAATCTTTAAATATAATCCCATTAAAATCGTTAAAAGTTTATTCGCACCCAATTTTTATGGCACCAGTTTTATTGCCTAGTTTTTTTAGAATTATTTTAAACTCTAAAATAATAATCAAAATAAAGGGTAAAAAACAGTTCACCCAGTACTTTTCTTTTGTCACAGGGGCTTTTTTAATTTTCTTATGCTCAATCATAGGACAATTTCTATCTAAATCTCCTAAAGAAAACCTTTTACTTAGTTTTGAGCTTAACAATGCTTTATTTCAACTTGATTATTTTTATTTAAGCGTAATTTCATTTTTATTTTTTACTCAAATTATTATCCACTTCTTTTTTCTTAAAAAAATACCTTCAATATTTAAGCTTTTTACAACAGTATCTTTCATTATTTGTAACTTACAATTATATGCCTATTTAGCAATCCCTTCTAAACAAACCTTGTTACAATCTACATCAAATATAATTGGACATAAACTCTCTTATTACCTTGGTGAACTACATATATACATCATGCCTAATTATTTACTCTCTCAGATACTACTACCCTTTTTAATACTTATTTTTATCATCTATAGCATCAAAGACTTACTAGCAAAAGACTTAACTAGTTCTTTTATCGCATTTTATAGTTTTATTGTTTGTATCACTGCCTTTTTATTTTTAAATTACTCATATTTAAACCAAAATATTTTTAGTTTAAGCCCTTTTTTACAAAATATTTTTAATTTAATTCTTAAAACTGTTTAAATGAATACCAAAGATAAAATACTTATTTTTTGCGAAGAGTTTAACCTCAATTTTTTTACAGGCCCACAAAAAAGAAAATTTCAGCTCTATAAACTACTACAAAGTCAGTATATAGTGACACTTGCTATATCAGGAGACACCTCAAATAATACTCTTAATCTAAACCTTATTTCAATACAATCAATACAGTCTTTACAAGAATACAAAATGATTATCATCAGTCCTCAGAGTTTTGAAAACTTCAAATTAATTGATTTTTTCACTGGACTTATTATTGTGGATTTATATATTCCTTCAATCATTGAACATCAATTTATTTTTCAAGATGATCAAAAATTCAAAGTCGAACAACTCCATTTTGATCAATCTTTATATTATAAATCTTTTTCAAGTGGAGATGCTTTTTTGTGTGCTACAAGTCAACAAAAATCCTTTTATAGGGGTATGATGAGCGCTATGGGAATTTTAATAGAAGAGCAAAACATTCTTGAAATCCCTTTTTTTGCTAAAAAATCAAAGTTAATAAAAAAACAATCAAAAGTTTCTAAAATTGCATGGATTGGTGGATTTTGGAATTGGTTTTCCCCTGAAATATTTTTAGAAAAAATCCCTTTAATCCTATCAAAAAATAATCAATTAGAAATACATTTTGTTGGCATAAAACACCCCTTTTCTAAATTTCCATTTAATCACTTAGCTGTTCAAAGAGTTTTACAATTACAAAAAAGTTTTCCCCAAAATATTTTCATTCATGATTGGCTAAAAAAACAAGAATACCAAGAATTTTTATCAAATATTGATGCTGTCATTTTACTCAGTAAATCAAAAATTGAAGAACAATTTTCAATCAGAACTCGACTCTTTGAAGTACTAGAAGCAAAAGTACCAATTATTTTAAATTCTGATGATCAAATAGCACAAACTATAGATAGATTAAATCTTGGAATAAAACTTTCTTCTTTGAATAATATAGATTTCGTAGCAGTCATTGAACAGGTACTTTCAGACTCTCAGATAAGACAATGGGATAGTTTTTTTGAACTTTATTCAGAGGATAATCTAAAGGTTAAACTTTTATCATTTTTTAATGATGTTAAACAATTAAATAAAAAAGAAACCAAAAACCCTTATTTAAACTTCTCTTTAAAAAGTCATTATAGATTTTTATGGAAAATTAAAAAGTTAAAAAAAATTGGTTTAAAAAAGGCTATTTTGAAGCTATTTACTTTGTAATCCCATGATGGCTACACGAAATTTCAACTTCTTTTTGTTTATAAACTAACTGGTATTTTCCGTTATTTGGACAATTAGGCATTTCTTTTAAGTATGATTTACCCATTAGCTCAAATACTTTCAACTGTTTCATAGTTTTATATTTTTTATTATAAGAAACAACAGAAGACTTTATTAACCATCTGAGCCTTGAGCACTCTTTTACCTTTGGGTCTCCAAGATTTTTTATCGGAGTGTTAACAATAACTGGTTGTTTATCTTTATTTTCAAAAACAAAAGAAGACTGGTTTCTAACTTGAAGAACTATTTTTTCAAAGCTTATTTGAGTTAATTGATATCTAATTAAAATCAATGCAATTAAAGTAAAAGCTCCTAGTATAAAACCAATCAAAATTTCTTTCCAATGTATAGGAGAAGAATTATTAGCTTTAGCCAAAGGAGCTTTCTCTGTCTTTTTTGATTTAGATACTATTCTTTTTGACATTATTTAAAATGGTAAAGAAGTTGAAATATAATGTTCTTTTAATACATCACCATTAAAGTATGCATAATCTATTTTCATACTTTCATAGAGTTTCATCCCAAATCCCATGGTAAAAGTACCGTCCCATGAACCAAGCCTTAAAGCAAGCTCATCTTTAATCAATTCTCTTTCAAAACCAAGCTTTAATTGAGGATTTACAGCCCTATCAGCATTTAATACATTTGTTACATCAATATTTACAACACTACCCTTATCAATACGATAACTACCACCTATTGATAAATTAGATGAAGAGCTTTCTGTTCCATTACCACCATTTACTTTATCTGAAATTAAAGCATCTAAGACCATACCAAAACTAAAATTATGAGGAGTCTTAACTAAAGCTGAAAAAGATACATTCAAAACATCTTTAAAGTTGCTTTGTTTTAAACTTACAAGCTCACGTTTTATAGTTTGATACTTTAAACTAATTCCACCATAAACCAGATTTTTTTGAAATAAAGCTGGTGCCATAGGAAACTTAGTTGCAAAACCTAATTGATATGTCATAGTTTCAATCGGAGCAGACACAACTTGATTCAATTGAATATTAGATTGTGTATCATTTTTAATTTTTCTTACAAAGTCCGCTGATTTATTATCTCTATTAACTGAAATAGCATAATTAAATCGAGATTTTTTTTTAGTTACTTTTTCAAATTGAAATTCATTTTCTAAATAGTCTTCAATTGAAAAACCTTTACTAGCATCTCTTTCAAAAATTTGAGATGTAAAAACAAAACTATCATTTTCATATTCATTTCTACTATTTAATAAAACGTCTAAATGATAATGAGATTTAGATAGTTGCGATAAACCAGCAGGATTTGTAAAAATTGCATTTTCATCATCTGCTAAACCAATAAAAGCACCACCCATCGCTCGTACTCTAGAGCCTAGAGCAAAACAATTTTGACTTACTAATAATATTACAGCTAAACTAACAATTAGTTTTTTCATCTTCTTCTACCCTCTAGTGGTTCCATGTACCGTCTGTCAATTGGATTATTTTGTTTGTTATTTGGTTGGACCATACTATTTTGTCGGAATTTTGGTATATTTTGTTTACTCTTTCCATAAACCATTGGAATAATTGCTACTAAATTTTCTTTTGCATACGGATTTGAACGAAATTGTGACATCACTCCATATTGAGATTTTTTATCTGGTGATAAAATATCAATGATATTTGGGTTTCCATCATAATCTGTCCCTCCACCAAAACTTGTTTCACTAGCAAATGATCTTACCTCTGAATTAAATAAACCATTTCTTTTTTCATTCTCTTGATTAAATCCCATTACACAGACTTGATATCCCCAATGGCTTTGTGGATCACCAATATCTGATTTTTTAACCCTAGCTACTAATGAATAAGTTTTTGAAAAAACATTATGAGCTGGGATAATATCGTTTCTAGCCTCATACAAATATCTCATATCTGAATTTGTAGTGATATAGTTTTTTATTAGTTTTTCGGAGTCTGGAGAGACAACAACTACTTTCTCCCATGCTTCGTCTTCATTAAATTCAATATTTCTACCAGGCAATGAAAATGTATTACCAGATACTGGTCTATGATCTTTATCAATATAAATATCTACTAATTGATAAGCCCAACCATTTTGATAACTTCGTCCATTAAAATCTTCTTGGTCAATTGGCCTTCTAAATTCAATGATAAACTCTATAATATTACCCAAATCTCTAACAACAAATGACTTTAGATCAAAGATACCTTCTTTTTCTTCTAATGGAATTGGATAGGTATATCTTCCTGCCCCTCTATCGTCAAATAAAGAGTCATTATATCTAAACACAATTTTTTTTGTTAATTCAATAGGTTTTACTCCACCTTCCCAGCTTTTTGAAGACTTACCTCCACAACCTACGCAAAAAAGAGTAATAAACACTAAAGTTAATATTTTTTTTAAGTCAAACATAGTTTCTCTACTTTAAATCGTGAAAATATATAAATTCCAGTAAATTTTAAACGCGGGCTTCTTGTATTCAAAAGATTAATGCATGTAAAAGTTTTACAGCGTGCGTCAATGTGCTTCGTGTACGCTTAAAATTTACTGGATATTTTTCATAACTGATATATTTTTTGTTGCTTCTATTATCTCGCCATGTGGATCTCCATGTGCATTTTCTCCTATCACAAAAGAGTACTCAATAGACACACCTGTAATACCCGTAGCTTCTGCTGTCCACACACCATCACCTTTTATTTTATCTGGACCATCTCCGTTGTCATTCATAGCTACTTTACTATCGTTAAAGTCTACTTTAGGAGACACAATATCAAACTGTGGAAAGTCTTTCTCAAACAAATGAAAGAGTGCCCTACCTTTAGTTTTAGGAATCATATTAATAGATATACCACCAATTGATGTACCTTGATTAATATCAATAGCTTGAAAGTTTGGATTAAAATCAAGCCCTCTAAAAACTATAAAAGTCTTACCTTGATATGAGCTTAGTACCTGAAATTTACCTATTACATCTGTTAAACCACGAGCCGTTGAATTACCAGCTATTGAAGCCCTCAAGTTTTGAATAGATAAATTATCATTGCTTGTATCTGTAAATGGAGCGTATGTTAAAGCATAAGGAGTAAAAGTAAAGTCAGCGTCAGATGCATTTTCAAAAGTTGGTAATAAAGATATTTTCATAGTTGGTCTATCTCTTAAATCTACTCCACAACTAAAAGTATTAGAAGCTTTTGGAGTCAAGGTAGTAACATCAACAATAACCCCATCTTTTACGTTAAAAGCTGCACATCTTATCGAGCCACCAATATCATCTACTGTTGATAATTTATAAGCAAATTTATTATCTAAAAAAGGAAAACCTGTTAAACTTAAATTAACTAAACCTTGTCTTGCTTGATCTGCAAACAATTCTACTGAGGCAGTAGCTACAACACTAGCTTTTTCAAAAGATACAGGAAATTTAAATGGCCCTACTAAACCAGAATTTGGATTTAAAATCTCAGATATAAGCATAACATACCCACTTTGAACTAAATCTGCATCGTTAGCTGGCTCAATTGATATTTCTATTCGGTCATAGTCTAATTTTACTATTCCGTTAGCTGTAAAAACACACTCAGTACCATCTGGTTGACATAATGGTGCATCTGTACCAGCACTAAATAAACCACTACCAGATACATAAAATTTACCAAAACTAACCTTATCTATTTCATTACCAGCCCACATCTCAAAAAAGGATTGTTGGGTTGTTCTAACAGGAAAATTACTAAAAGTGGATACAATAATTTTTGGAGTTACAGTTACCCAATCAGCAACTCGTGCATTAATGGTTGGAAAACTCGTTACCATATCATAAGTAAAAGCAACTTCTTGTCTTTCAGATGAACCAACAATCTGACCAGTGATAGGGATTTTTTCTTCTACACTATAGTCTTGAAAACAACCTTGCAATAATAACAAAGAACAAAGAAATAAAGATTTGATTAATATGTTTTTGATGGTTTTCATATTAAAAGTCCGTCTCAGCTTTAAAAGTTACTTTTTGTCTTGAGTTTTCAAATGAAAATCTTCCTGGATGATTCCCATCATTGTAATCATAACCATAAGTCAAAGAAACATTGGTACTTTTTGTTGGTTCATATGTAACTTCTGCAAACCAATTCCAAAAGTCATCTCCATTTTTGGTTAAATTATTGATAGGATTTCTAAAGATATCCTCTGATTCTTGCCAAGCATAAAATGTTCGGCCCTCTAATTTTCTTGAAAAGTTTATATTTAATTCACTCACCCAATAGTCTGTTACATTATAAGTATTCAGATTTTTTGATTGAGAAAAGGTTTTACGTCTTAAAAACTGCTTAAAAGAAACATTTTTAAATAATTGATAATTAGCTTCTAAATCTATAATATCTGTATCTTCTTGAATCGGTCTACCACTCCAATCAACTTGATCAAATACTTTTCCTTTTAAAAATAGTCTTGGATGAACTTTTGCATTAATAGCTAAAGAGGATTCTGTTCTTGTAAAATGTTGCTCTGCTACAATTATGTCAAAATCTGATACAAAAGTTAAACTACCAATAGCATTGATTTCTTTATTTAATTTCACATCCATATTAAATTTATGAACAGTTTCACCCTCTTCATMASKYCTANYWTCTTTTTTTAATTGATTTAACATTTCAACATGAGTTCGATCATTAAAGTCTACGACTGTTCTTAATTGTAGTTTTGTACCATGTCGACCATACCAAGATTCAAGCTCTGAGCCTTTTAATCTTTCCCACCATTTATTTTGAGCAGAAAATGACATCGTTAAATTATCTATAACTGATAGTTGTGCTTCTTCAAAAGTATATTTAAAATTTAAACGAGCTAGCTTTTCACCTATTGTTGAACCTCTACCATAGTTACCACCACCAGTATCTATATACTGACTCGCTCCTACATCTAACTTAAAATCTTTATCAAAAGTATATAGTTTTAAAGTTGTAATTAGACTATTATTTTCATATTGTAAATCAACTTTATCACCTGTACCGTGAACATCTCCTCCACCTTCTGTCAGCATATGTACAAAAGAAGCATCAAAACTAGAATTACCCTCTCTTGTATATTTTGCATCCCAACCAATACCACGATTAAAGCTATTTCTAATGTTATAGTTTGGTGCATGTTCAACAAAAGTTGTACCAAAAACAAGTTGCTTTGTAATACCACCATCTTTAATAGCATAAGGTGTATAATTTAAACGAAAAGAAAATACATCATCATCTTGTTCGGTTCTTTTTTTAAAAATTGAAAATAAATCAGCATCATTGCCACCATCATCAGAACTCTCAGATATTCTTTTTAATACAGATGTAAAATAACTTACATTTTTATACTTTCCGGATGCCTCAATACCCTGAATATTCCCACCAAAGCTTGATGCAGTAAGCATAATAGCAGGATCTTTAAGGTCTGTAATTTGCTCATTACTAAAAACTCTTACATTCATTAAGGGAGCTGTTGATCTAAAGTGAGCTTTAGTTACTTTAACTCGCCTTTCATCATTAATAGATGTAGCAAAGTCATCTATTCTATCTCCAGCTAATGGAGCTGATGAAAACGCATAATCTAAACGATTATCAGCAATTCCTGAAATATTTGCTTTTAATTCTAAAAAAGCTTCAACGTTTTTTGAAAACAAAGTATTTTCTGATTTTGGATTCCCTATAAACCTTAAATAAACATCTTGATTTAATTTATGTAAACCAGGATCTGCAAACCCTACAAATTTATTGCTTCTTGCAATATACTCTTGGCTTGCTTCATAAAAACCTTCAATATGAACATTAGATAATGCCCTATCAAGAGTTTTTGTTTTTCGCTCTACATCTAGCACTCTTGTTTCTAAAGAGTCTATACGTACGCCAAGTAAATCAAGTTCTGTTCTAAATTCTGCACTTAAACTATTTACTAAAACTTGATCTTGGGGAGCTACAGGATTTCTAATACCATTTGATTTTGCTGCATCAATTTTTGCTAGCATTTTTGCTATCATTACAGCAAACTCATATCTAGTTATGACTTTTCTACCCTTAAATGTACCATCTGGATAACCCTGCATTACCCCATTTTTTACTAAAGCATCAATCGCCTCATATGAAAAATGGTCAATAGGAACATCTCTAAATGGATTAGCTGCATAAAGCCCGTTACAAACACAAGCAATTGCGATGTAACAAATAATGTGTCTTAAAACACTCTTTATAGATAGTAATTTTATTTTCATAACCCACTTCAATATCGACGGGTTAAAAAAAAAGGTGAACAAAAAAGCTTAAAATTAATAAGTTTTTGTATGTATGGTTTACTTAGATGAGGCTTTTTGGTTTTTAAAATACAAATACAAACAATTAAAAACAAAAACAAAGAATAGAGCTCCGATAAAGTCTGCAACAATATCTAAAAACTCTGATGAACGTCCAACAACAAAAGATTGATGATACTCATCACTGCATCCATATAAAAATGAACTAAGTACAGATAGTTTTATTTTGTGGCTTATATCATAAACGATACAAGGAAACCAATAAAAGACTCCTAAACAACCATATGCTGTAAAATGAAGTATTTTATCTAGCCCTTCAATATTTGGTAATTGAGAGACTTCTTTTGTAGATGAGCTTAAATAAAAAATAAGACACATTAATAATATAGAAGGTAAAAAAGATAACTTTTTTAAATCAAAGCTCAAGTAAACCTACCATTGTTTGTCCAAAGGTCTCGATGGACTCTAAACCTAAAAAATACTCTTTAACAATATAGCCTGCCTCATTAGCATTAAAAAGTTTATCAACTATCTTAAGTTTTTTTTTATTATCTTCTTTTTCAAATACATTTTCTAAGGTAATAATATTTTTCCAGTCTTTAAACTCTAAATACCTACCCTTTGAATTTAAAATAGCATACGTCATCTCAAGAATATGCTCTTTAGAGTTTTTAAATACAAACTTATTATATTCATAGTTATCACGATATTTTTTAGAAATTATTGCGTAGTTTCTTAGCTTTACACTAATAAAAGCATCTATTTGATGTTTTTCTTTCAGCTCATTTAAAAAGTCTTGATCGTACAATCTATTTTTATTTTTAATCTGTTCATCAAGAGACAAATATAATATTTGTTTTGAACCTGTTTTCATCATTTTATCTTGTAATGCTTGAACCTCTATTTTGCTTCTTTTTTTACTACCATTGTTAAATTTTTGATAATAATCATCTAAAAAAAACTGTTTCTCTTTACCTTTTTTTTTATATAAGTCTCTAACTTCTAAAACCATATATTTTTTATTTTTATCTACTCTAAGGGTTAGATTATTTAAAACTGTCCTTGCATCTATATCTCTTATAAGTTTTGTATCATAAAGTCGCCAATCATGATTTAAGTCACATGAGTACGAAGTAAAAATCAACATTAAAAAACTAAATAATCGCATATAAATACCCAGCTAAACTCGAAAAAACAATAACAGATAATAAAAATAGAATACCTATTTTTTTACCACAAACTCCCATAATAACAATCATTGATGGTAAAGCTATGGTTGGCCCACTTAATAATAAACTTAATGCAGGCCCATCTGGCATTCCCATTTGTGAAAGTCCATGTACTGCAACAACTCCAATGATTGTACCTAAGTATAAAATACTACCAATGATTGATGCTATAAAACAAGATAGCAAACTATTATCTAATAGATATTTAGTTAAAATAAATTTAGAATGAGGAGTTAAAACACCTACTAAAAAAATTCCAAACAATAATTTAGGCACTATACTTTTTAATAAGAAAATAGATTTTTCTAGCCAAGGTTCTCTTTCTTCAGTACTTATAAATTTAGTCGAACAAAAGAAAATTAAGAGTAAAAAAGTAATATTTAAAGTACCCTTATACTTCCAAGCAAAATTTTCAAGAGGTAATGTAAAAACCATTAACATTAGTAAAGTCACAATTAAAAACTTTACTTTATTAGATTGATTATTTTCAATTAAAGCCATCTTGGCCATTTTTTTATTTTCATCTTTTTGAAAAAGAACCGAAAATAATAAACCAATCACTAAAGATAATATGACTACAGATAAAAGTCTGGCTATACCCATCTGAGGGCCTAAAAGTTGAAAAGTATACAAAATTGCAATGACATTAATAGCAGGGCCTGCAAATAAAAAAGTTATAGCTGGCCCAATACCAGCCCCTCTTTGATAAATTGTTTGAAATAAAGGCAGTATGCCACAGGCACAAACAGACATTAAGCCACCACCAATTAAGGCACTTGGATAAGATATTCTAGCTTTTGTACCAGCAGATAAATATTTAACAATAAATGATTTAGGTACCCATGCGCCAACAGCACCAGCTATAAAAAATGCAGGTATGAAAGCTCCTGCAAGTTTTGTTAATAAATATTCTTGTAAGGCTAAAAAGCCAGGTAAAATCCATTCCATAATTAATTGATTGTTCTAGCTACTTTAAATACAGAAGTTTCTTCTAAAAAACCAGTAACTGGCGTAAAAAGAACTCCTCGTATGCTAGAACCAGCACTTCCTGTATTTCCTTTTGTACCTCTAGTATATAAATCAACTCTTACTTTTACTTTTAGGGCTTCTTGTCCATATAGTCTATTACCTTCTGTTGCCAAAACTTTCATTTCTTTTACAAAATATCTAGCAGAAAACATATCTGGAACCCCAGTTACAGGATCTAAAACACCAGATAAAACTCTTATAGCTGCTTGTGAATACTCAAAAACTCCTATTTTTTTTTGATCTAAAGTATTCAAGTTCGGTTGATTCGATAAAGTTGTAATACCATTATCTATCCAGTTTCTTACATCTACCATTTCATGTAATCTTTTTAAAGAAGGGGTTATTTGAGGTGGAGAAACTGAAGAAATATCTTCATAAAACCTGACTAATGCTAGATTTGCTACATATGAAGCATCGGTTGTCTCTCCTGGCTGATAATAGCCAAAGCTTTGTGCAAAACCAAATAAAGATTTATTTCTTGCAACTAATGGACTTGTATCTGTCCATATATTTTCAGTACCAGAAAAGTCTATGTCACGAATTTTACTACGGGTAGTTGCACCTAAATCAATCGTACCAGATATAAATGCAGGCCCTGGGTTTGTTACAATACCACTTCCTGTTACTGCTTCTCTTTGAGATTGATCTCCAACGTTTAATAAAGTACTAACACCTCCAGTAAAGTCATAACCAACCGAATGATCAAAATATGGATTTTTACCAACAGCATATGCAGCTGCATCATAAGCTTCTGTTGATAGTAATTTTAGCTTTAATCTAGCATGTTGCATGGCACCTTTAGCTAAATATTTCATCTGTAAATGCTTTATATTATTAAAAACTATGGGCATCTCATCTTTTGAACTTCTTAACATAGAAATTACTGTTATAGATAGAATCCCAATAAAAGTAAGTACTATTGGAATTGCCATTCCTTTTGATTGAAAAGAGTTTTTCATTCAAATCTCCCTTTAAAAGTTACGAGTTCTATCATTTTAGCTTTACCTCTTGAATCTATCTGACGAGCAGAGGCAACAGTACCTGTTGAAGCTACCGTCCCTATTCGATTTAACCAATTATAGCCCCATCTAACAAAAATTTGAATTTTTGCTAAATTTGTATATTCAGCATTATTTCCAATCGCAGTTAAGGGGCCATTACCAATAATTTTTAAGGAGAGTTGCTTATCTGTTTTTGGGCTAGTCTCATAAGAGCTTGGAGCTAAGCTCCAGCCACCTCCTGCTTGATATGGAGAAAATAAACTTAAATTATATTTAGAAAGGTTATTTTCTAAAATCATCGTATCATAAAATCTTTGAGGCACAGATTGACCTCCAGTATCTGAATATTTCTCGTAATCTATAGAAGGATTTCGATAGTATCTATACTCCATATCTTTTTTACCAGTGCTTGGACTTGGATTATTTTCATAATAAGCACCAACATACATATCTGTATAAAAATTTGTTCGCCCGACTTTAAAATATCTTGATTTTGAGTTTGCTATAGTACACTTACCATCTGTATTAGTACTACAAGATTCTCCTAAAAAACTATTTATAGTGCTATCTGCTGAAAGTGGACTTGACGATAAAATACCACTTGATTCTTTAACATTTGAACTTTCAGCGTTATCTACTGAACGTATGCCGCCTGTAGCTTGAGGGTTTGTAAAATCAATATCAGAAAACTTTACAGAGTCTGCTAACATAAACTCTAAAACCGATGCTGCTATGTTACCACCATTTTCATAAGAAGCCGAAACGTCTGTTCTTCTTACACCACTCCACATTACCCCCATTAAAGGAACAAAAGCAAAGGCCAAAATAGACAAAGCAATTAAAATTTCTGTTAAAGTAAAGCCTTTTTTTTTCATTATTTTTATTTTTTTACTATGGTAAAATATATTAATTTTACCTTCATAAGTTGAGGGGTTCATGTATCTCCTAATCAAAGTTAAACACTTATCAACATAATAATTGATTTTGATTTATAGTATTTCTCTATCAACTTTGCCAAATAAACTTACTATAAGTATAATGAATTATATGGAAAGTAACAAACAAAAAGGACAATTCATGAAAAATAGATATAAACGATCAGGTTTTACTCTAGCCGAATTAATGATATCTGTTGGATTATTAGGTATATTTTTTATTGGCGTTGGTACATTTTTTATCTCTGGAAATAGGGCCGCTGCTAAAGGTACTTGGAGAACTTACACCATTAAACGTATGAGAACAGGCCTTAAATTAATTCAAAAAGCCTTTAATAAAACCTCCTATCCCTCTTATACAAGTGATAATAGTTTTATTGAAATAAAACCTTGGGAGTCTGCTGAGCAATACTGGGTACAATTTGGAAAAGCTTTCACAAAAGATTCCAATACTTTTGTTAATTTTACTGCCAAAGATCATATCGGAGATGTTTTTACAATCACTGCTGTAACTCCTCATCAAAAATTTGCATCAGGTGAACAAACTGGTACAACTACTGTATATAGATTTTTCTTTCCTCCTACTAATATTAAAACTGAAAAAAAAGTGGCCAATTCTGATGAAGTCAAAGATATGGACGATAATCTTTTTGCTGATGGAGTTCATTTGATTCCCCTATATTATGAAATTCAAAGAGGTACTATCACTTATAGTGCTGGTGGGTTTACAACTAGTGCTCTTACAACTTATATGTCAGCTAGGCCTTTAATACCCGATGTTAACCGTATAAGTGTTAGAGTTTTTCGACAAACTCCAAATCACGAACACTCTTTAACCTTAGCTGGACACGAAACTACCTACCCCAAAATAACTCTTCAACTAGAGATAGAATGTAGAGATCCCTTTGATGGTAGATTAGTTGTCTCTCAAAATTTAATACAAATGATTAATACTCATGTAAAAGGCCCTTAAACATTATCACTACAAAAACTCTAATCTCGACATTGATAAACTGAAATTTTTTCTTTTTTTCCTTTTACAAAAACTTCTTGTGCAAGCGCTTCTTTAAAAGAAATTTTTGCCTTTAAATAAACATCCTTACTTACTAAAATATAACTAGGCAAACAAACTGACTCTAGTCTTTGAGCCAAATTTACCGAATCTCCAATAAAAGTGTATTCTTTTCTTAAGTGTGAACCAACATTTGCTCTTACTGCACTACCCTGATTAATACCAATTCTTATTTTAAATGGACAATCTATAATAGAGTCTACTATTTTTTGAATCTCTTTTGCTGAGTTTAAAGCCTCTTTGGGTTCTTTAAAAAAAGCAAAAATACAATCTCCGATAAATTTATCTATATCTCCATTATTTTCATAAATTATATCTGTTGCTGGAGTAAAAATTTCATTCAAAGCCTTTACTACATCTTCAGAACAATTATTTTCTGAAAATGTTGTAAAACCTTTTACATCCATAAATAAAAAACAATATGTAAGCTTTTCTTCTTTAAAATCTACTTGTCCCATATCAACAAGCTTGTTTGCCGTTTTCCAGATAGAATGAGGAGTATAACGACTGATTATCTCCTGTAGCTTTTTATTTTTTTGATTTGATAAATCTAAAACCTTATTGCTTTCTTCTATTTCATCTATATTTTGATAATTTTCTTTGCTAATATTATTTAAAATTGACACAGTTGTTTCAAAGTTTTTTTCATACTTTTTTAAAAGGTTTTTCAAATTTTGATTTTCATCTTCTAAACAACTAAAACTAGGTTTTTTCAAAGGATAAGACTTTTCTACCTGAATATTATTTTTAGCTTTAAGCGCAAATAAAATAATAGTAGAGCCATAATTATAAGAACCACTCGATTGACATTTTAAATTAACAATATCCTCAAATCTAGAGTACAATGGACCTAACTCTCCCCCAGCATAATAGCCAATTAAAGGCACATTTTTTGAAAAAACTTCTTGAATTACTTTTACTTCTTCATTTACATTTGAAAGTAAAACATCTGTTCTACCACAGCAACTTACCATAATTAATAAATCAGGATTTTCTCCTTTTAATGCATCTAAACATGATTTTGCTGCACAACGAGCACCAGATAACAAAGCCTCTTTACTAGCTTGAACCATCTCAACTTTTTTTGATTGTAAATCTTGCATCGGATAAAATATAATTGACTCAGTTTCAAAATTTACTTTTACTGGCATTACTATGACACTATGTTCTTCTTTAATATCACTTAATATTCTAAAACCATAGCGTTGTATTAATTTGTCAAAAAAGGCTTCTCCATCTGCATGACCTAGGTATTTTTTATAATAATCAAAAATCGGCTCTCCATCTATTTCAAAAACTTCACTCCCTTTTGATTTTGTCACTGTTACAGCTTTACCCACTTTTGACCAACCATGAGAAAAACCAAAAGCTACATCAATATCATTTGAATCAAACTCCATTATGCTAAGTGATTTAGCATTTATTTTAGCTTGATCTTCAAAATATTGAAATCTGTAAAAAGAGTTTGGGTCACCTAATGGTAAATTATAATTACCTGCCCCCATTCCACCAAATATTACAATTGGATGAAGTGATTTTTGTAAATTTATAACCTCTTCATCTTCATATGCCCCAGCAGTCCCAGCACCTCTAAAAAAAATACCTACTCTTTTTAAATTCTCTTTTATTAAATTCAAAGATGGACTTAATTTTGATAATATTTTTTCACTTTCAGAAAATGTACCCATTGTACTTTCAAAACCTGTCTGGCATATATTTATATGTTCACTACTCAAAAATAATAGCACTAAAGAATTTGAACTAACCCCAACATTAGAAATTTCACAAAAAGACGAACATCCAATAATTTTTGACGAATCTACCTTTTTTGATAAATACTTTATAATCTCTTCATTATCATAAAAAATAGAAGCAAACATTAAAACTAAATCTGGTTCTTTTACTACTATTGATGCCTCCTTATAAGCTTCTTCAATCGCTTCTTTTGGTGATTTTTTATTTGATAATGCTACAGATATTTTTAATGACATAATAATCTATCTCCATTTTTGGCGAATATTTGACAAAAGTTATTGACTTTTTGGCGAATATCGACGATACTAAATACATCGAAGCAATCAGTTCCTCGAATTGCTTCATAGAGTTTACTAAAAACAATAACAAAAGTTATACAAAAAGTTTAAAATTAATAGTTTATTCAAAAGGTCTAAACTCAAGAGTCAAAACCTAATGATTTAAACTAATAATAAATAAAACCTAATGTTAACCAAGAGTATAGTTTTAAATAAATTCTAAGATTTAGTTGCGTTTAGAGCCCTAGTGAAAACTAGGGCTTTTTCTTTTATCTTAAAGACTTTCCTAACAATAAATCAGGTAAAACTTCTAATATTTTTTTGTTTACATTTCTTAAAATAATCTTATTATTAATCAGTAAAGTTGGAGAAGCCACAATTTTAATTTTTGTACCTTCTGTCAAAGAGCCAATTAAATACTGAGCCCCCTCTTGAGAGCCAACACATTTTGCTATCTTTACCTGAGAAAGTTTATTAATTGAAGCATCTTTAAAAGCCTTTGTTCTAAAATTTGAAGCATCAAATTTAGCCATTTCTGATCTAATATTTTTTTTGTTTTTATTTGAGTACCATTGAAACATTTGACTAGAAAAACTTGATAAATAATCTCTATACTCTTTAGTAGACATATTATTTTGAATACAAAGTTGATTAACACCTTCAACGATTTCTTTACGTCCCTCTCGTGATTCAATCATTAAAGGAAAACTCTTACCTCTTGGGTTTGTAACTACAACTTCAAAACGTTGGTCCATAATTCCTTTTAATGCAGATCCATCTCTTGATTGAGATATTTTAGGTACAAATTGATAATCTAATTTAATATCATTTTGTTTTTCTAAAGCATTGATAGTTTTAATTAAATCTATTTGTAAATTAGAACCTCTTGAAAATGATTCCATATATAGTTTCAAAGTACCTAGTTTTTCTTCTCTGTCTAAAGAAGCAATTTCATTTACCAAAGGGTTTAAAAAGTATTTACCCTCTTTAAAAGCTAGAAGTCTTTGAATAAATTTTACTTTAGGGGACTTTAAAAATTTATCATCACTAAATAAAAAAACAGGATAACGATCTATACCTAGTTTTTTTACTAAAGCTTTCATTCCATCAGCATCTTTATTTACTGACTTCACACTTAATTTAGGAAAAATACTATGCATTTGTTTTAACAAAGCACCCGTATTACAAATATCACAAGAGTCATCTCTTATAACCAACATACTTACTGCTATTGGCTCTTTAAACTCACAATAAGCCTCTTTTTTATTTGGATTAATACAAAAGCCATTTTTACCAGGTGCTACACAATGATTATCCATAGAACATATTGGTACATCTAAACAATCATCAGATGGGTTTTCTAAACTAGAACAAATTTCATAAGTTAAAGGAACCTCATGAAAAGGTTTTGTAAAAGATTGCCCATTTATCTTTATTGTAGGAGATGCAGATATGCCTAAATCATTTCCAAATTTAATATTTTTTCTAAATAGTTTATCACCAATACCATTTGTTAATGCGTTTGATATTTTTTCTGAATCCATACCAAATTGATTTGCTACAAGTTTCCAGTTTTTATAAATATTTTTATTTCTTGCTAAAATAAAGTCCATCATTTTATCTGGGTAAAACTCATTCACTAAAATTTGTACAATATTTTCATCTACTTCACTCTTGCCATGTAATGATTGAAACTTTGCATTTGGGTCTAAATCAAAGTCAGCTTTACAGCCAGGAGCCCCTGATTTTTCTTCTTCTTTAGGTACTTTTACTGATTTTTTATCTTCTACTTTTTTTACTGGATTTAATTTATCTTGAACATCTGTTGCAATAAATCTTAAATTAAAATTTATTAAATCCTTATATTTTTTTACCAAAGGAAACATTTTGTTTTCAGCTTTAATACCAAAAGGGCATTGGCTCATTACATATAAATCTATATCAACTTTTTTAGATTTTTTAATCACTTTTGGTTTTGCTACTGTTTTTATAATATTATCATGTTTAATTTGGCTATGATAAGACTTAAAATCAAAAAATGGGGAGTTTTCTGGGTCATGACAACTCATACAATCACTCTTTGCCATTTTTGCTCTAATATTATTTTGTGTTGGGTTTTGAAAGTGATTTAGGCCTGGGCCATGACATGACTCACAACCTACAGCTTGGTTCCATTTTTCTCGCTTTGCAATCGAATAGCCCGACTCATAAGAAAAACCAGTTGTATGACAACTAACACAATCAGGTACAAAGTCTCTTTTCTTTTTAAATAAAATATCCATAGAGCTAGCATGTTTTGTGGTTTTCCATTGGTTAAACTCAGCCACATGGCAAGTTTTACAATTTTCAGAACCTACAAATTTATTTTTACCCTGTAAAACTTGTTGCTCTAGTTTTTTATCTTCAAAATGTCTTTTGACCATTTTTTGTAAATTTGAATTTTGAGAAACTTCTTTAAAAAAAGCATCTATGATTTCTTTATTTTTGGCCTCTTCTTTTAAAGACTCTTTTACCTCATGCATATTTAATGATTTATTAGATAAGTCATAACTTTTAATTAGTTTACCCTTTTCTCCAGAGTAGACTACAGCTACACCCTCAATATTTTCAAAGTCTCCTGAACTATAATTAGCAATGACCAATTTAAGGTTACTCTTTAATACATTAATAACTTTTTTTAAATCATCACTATTTAAAGAGGATAATAATACTAAATTTTTAGTTGATTTATATTTTTTTGCAATTTCAAGCACTTCTAGAACTTTAAAATCTTTATTTACTTTTTTTGTTGCACTAGTCAATGCTATAAAAGTTACCCCATCAACTAATTTTGATGTCATAAACTTATTAGTCTTATCATTAAATACTACATTTGAAGATAATAATTTATTAAATATTTTAAGAGACTTTAAATATTTTGCTGTTTGCTCAATTTCTTTGTCACCAACAGCCAATAAATTATAAGAGTTTATATTATATGATCTCACATAATAATCATTTCTTAATAAGTCTAAATCATTTTCTATGTCAGTAAAATTGCCACTATCAACCAAAATACCTTTAGGAATTGTTTTAAGAAGAGTACCTCTTCTTGCTATTCCTCCAAGCATTCCATCTACACAACCACAGGGCTCTAAGTAACTTTGGGTATTACCAGTAAAGTTGATAATTTGTGAAAAATTTTGAATAGAAAAGCTAAAAAAAGCCAGTAAAGAAATAAGTATTTTCATGAAATCCTCTTGATATTTTGAGTGAAAATTTTACCCAAACAAATTTGTTTAAGTATATTTATAATAATACAAAGAGAAGATTAGAATTTCAATGGAAAGAGTATAAGAATTTCAAATTAATTTACTCATGTAAGCAACACATAAAGTTTGATGCTGTTGTTGCTAGTACATCACCTAAAGTAAAGCTAGTAATCGGACAGGTTGAACCATTATTAACAGTTGCTGTAAAAGTCGCAGCATTTGTTAAATCGACTAAATCATTTGTTATGTATGCTTCATTTAAATTAAGTTTACCAAGCATACAAGCACGATGTAATTGTGAAACATCACAAACAGAATAACCATTTTGACGACAAACTTGAGAGGCATCTGTAAAGTTTTGTTTGGGTAAATTAATATGATTATTAGCTTTTGAAATACAATCAAAAGTTTTATTATTGATTGAATTTAATACTACTAAATTAGAGTCTCCAAAACCACAATTACCACTCGCATTACTAAAGCCCATTAAACCACCAACAAAGTCAGCCGTTATGGTAACAACATTTACTGGTTCACCAGAAAAAAGGTATGACAAAGAAAGAGTTCCATTATTATTAATGCTAAATCTTTTTTGTCCATTTGATACAAATTCAATAGCAGAGCTAGTATCACTATCACCAGTAAATACAGCTTGTTTTATATAAATAAAACGATATAAACTAATATCAACATTATGCGTTGTACTCCAAACTAAAGTTAGAGTATCGCTATTTGTTGTTGATATACTCATAGGAGCAGTACGTGTTTTGATTACATCATCTGCAAATTTTATTATACTTAAATCAGATAGTTTAATTTTACCAGAAGTAACTGCATTTGAAGCTATGTCACTAGTTTGTATTTGACCATCTGCAATTTTACCTGATGTTATACTAGATGCTTGAAAGTCAATTGTAGCAATTGATGAGTTTTTAAAAACAGCTGTTATAAATTGGTTTGATGCTATTGTACTAATTTTAGCTGTTGTGACAGAGTTATTAGAAAACTCAGTCGTACCCATACCAACAACTTGGCCAGATTTATCTCTTATATTTGTTTCTGTTACAGCATTTGTTGCTATTTTTGAGGAGTCTATTTCATCAAAAAATAAAGCTTCGGTGATTGCTAAATCTTTTATGTCAGCGGTTTGAATAGCTTTTGAAGTTAAAGTGCCATCATCATCTATAAACTCATCAGCACCTAACAATGAAGATGAGTTACCTCCATCAAAACTGACTAAGTCAGCTGTTGTAATTGTTTGATTTTCAATAACAGAGCCAGTAAATAAATCACCATCTAAACTTGTATCAAAAACTAATCTTGTACCATCTATAAAAGTTTTACTATTATCTGATCTAATTTGAAAACCCGTTAAATTAGATGAACCCGCATGAGAATAAGTCAAAAAACCTTGAGAGTTAATAGCTAAAGAAAAAGAACCTGTTCTTTGTTTTATATCAAATAAAGTAAATTTTGGGTTGTCTGATGCTTGAGCAGTCGATAACAACTGAAAAGTTTTACTTTGGATTGCATCAAACTCTATTAATTTATCATTTATAAAGTTTTCAGAGCTACCAAAAATATTATTATTTTTTAATTGTATTAACTCAACAGGGATAGCAGAAGTAGCTATTTTACCTGGACTTGAAATTGTTTCTAGCTTTGTATCTACAATTAAGTCAGAAATTAAAAAGTTTGCAGGGATAGCACCCAAAAAGTCAATATCTGTTAAACTTTTATCTAATATATCTGCACCTGTGATAGTATTATCTGTAAAAGTATTTATGATGCCATCTGAAAGCTCATGAGTATGGTAAATATTTGCATCAAAATTAGGGTTATTTATTAAAGACTCTAATCTTGTTTTCATAGTTGACTCATCATCTGCATAATGTTCTTCTAGTTCATGAGATAAACCAATTACATTAGCACTACCCTCTAAAAGTATTTTACTCTCTTGATTTGCTGTGGTATTAAAGCTTAATTTTGTATTAATCAGCAAAGAACTCCTAAAGGTTTGTGTTGATAAAATAGCTTGATCTAAAGAGTTTGTACGTCTTGAAAGCTGACCACTAACATTGAGACTTTTATTGACAGACACACCTCCTGGCCTTGTAGAGTTTACCCCTAAAATATCTCCTCCAGATGTAAACTTTATGACCGTATTATCAGCATCTACACTTTGAATCGATTTAACTAAAGATATACCAGCATCAGAAAATACATTGGATGATGAAACAATGCTACCTTGTGAAGTTAATAAACCATCTTCGTTTACCGTAAAAACAGCAACAGCGTTTAATGAACTTTTTATAATTAACTGATCACTTTGAGCACCTATTTGAGAACTACCATCAATACGAAATACATGAGTATTTGGGCTAGTATGCACATGGGATGTTAAAGCATAGCCATCTGCATTTAAACCACCTAGCTTAAGTGTATTATGAGAAAAAAATGAATAGGGTATAACTTTTAAAACATCTGACCCAACTTTACCCCCACTAGCTTGATTAGAAAGTAAAACATCAAGAGTGTATGGCTCATCAAATAAAAGCCTAGTCTCTAAAGCAATAGCTTTTGTTGAGATATGAAGAGTAAATATTCCATTTTCTATGGAAACATTTTTTATTTCTCTTTCTAATAAAGGGTTTGATAATAAATCACTGCTTTTTCTAAAAATAACCTTAAAGTTTTTTTTGAAAAAGCCTTGTATTGGTCTGTTTGTTTGATTGTTTACCAAAACTCCTTGATAAATCATCACTTCTGGTACATCGGTATGCATAGAAATTATACTAAATAAAATTATAAATATGTATTGATTAAATTGTTTCATATTACGGATTTATACAGCAAAAGTAACCTTTTCCTGTTGCAATAGTTTTACTAGTCAAAGTAAAATCACCAGCTCCACTACAATTTACATTATTATTTAAATCGATATCAACATAATGCATAGCACCCCCAACTTTTACTAAATCAGAGGTCATAAAAGTAACAGTATCTTCATTATAAAAGTTACTTTTACAATTTTTTATCATTTCATTAATACTACAAATTTTTGCACCCTCAGCAGCACATTGCACTATAGCGGCTGGATAGTCTTCTCCTGTTCCTCCATGTTTTTTTGCACAAAAACCAGTACCTTCTGGAGCACCACTTGCATCTGCTATTGAGGTATAAGTATCATCAACTGCACAAGTACCACTACCACCATTTTTAGGTTTTCCAAGCATAACAGCAAATAAATTTGCTGTTAAAGTAACAGGAGTTAAAAATTTATCTGATTTTAGGGATAAACTACCATTTATATTTAAACTAACTGATTTTTTTGCAGCAGCCGTTGGAGCTCCATCTTCAAATAATATAGCAGGTGTTGATAAAGTACTGATATTTTGATCTACCATTTTTAAAAATGTACCAGAGTTTTGCCTAGTTAAAGTTAAATTTGCCTCTGTTGTTGAGCCACTCAATGTAATACTCATAGCATCTGTTCGGCTTTTTACAACATTATTTTGTAAATGAGAGTTACCAATTTCTCCATCTTTAATTTTTGCTGCTGTAATCTGTAAATCTCCGATATCTGCTGTTTCAATCGTACCATCAGCAATTAATGCAGATGTTATACTTGAATTTGCTACTTTTACAGATGTAATTGAACCATCTTTAATATTAGCTGTATCAACAGCCCCAGTTGCTATTAAATCAGATGTAATAGAGGCATCTTTTATTTTAACCGTTGTGATTGCACCAGCTATAATATCATCAGATCCAATCGAACCATCTTTTATTTTTGTAGTATCAATAGCATTATCTGCTATTTTAGCAGCAGTCACAGCACCATTGGCTATTTTTGCCGTAGTAATAGAACCATCCGCTATTTTATCTGTAGTCACTGAGTTGTTTGCTATATCATCTTTTGTAATTGTATTATCTTTAATTACTGCCCCTGTAATCATTTGAGAGTTTCCTTCAAAAACTACATTTTTTAAGGATATTTTTGTTTCTGTACCTGAGGGAGAAATTTTTATTCGAGTATCATAAAGACCGTTTCCGATTAGATGCTTATATAATAAAGTACCATCTCCATCAATATCCCAACGAAAAGTTCCGCCCGAGTCAGTAAATCTAATAAAGTTTTTAGTTAAAGAGTTTGTCGCTATTACTGTCACTTGTTTTGATTGCATAGCATCAAAACTATTAATTGTATCTACTCTACCCTTTGCAGAATCGCTTAAAAAACCTGCTCCAAATGTATTGCTCTCATTTTTAAAAGGCACAGGACAAATACCGTTTATATCACAAAGCGCAGATGTTGTTATTTTACTTGGGGTAACAATTTGAGCTAGTTTACTATCTGCAATCGCTGCGATATCAGAAATGTCAGCATTAACAATTGTACCATCTAATATATGTTTTGATTGTACCGAACCATCTGATATTGTTGCAGAAGTAATACTTGAATCTAAAAAGCTATGAATATGAAATCCAACAGACGACAAAGCTGTACCAGACACTAATGATTGTAAATTTGTAAAAAATGTAGACACTTTATGGTGCTCTAAAGAGTGAGAATTACCAATAATACTAATTGCTCCATCTGCTGGACGATCAATCACCGCATTTGGTCCAAAGGTTAAATTACCTAAAACTCTAGTATCTTGTAAAGTCGCAGCACCAGATACAACTAGGCTTCCCACAATAGAATCCCCCGCTACATCTAAATTACCAGCTATTTTAACATCACCTGTAGTACTTTCTGCTGAGATAACTTCAATACCTGATTCATTTCTTACAACAAGCCTACCAGCTATTTCTATATTTTTTTTGACTTTAATCGAACCGACTTGATCTAAGTCTCCTGAGGCATTTACTCTAAAAACAATGCTACCTTCACGATTTGTTGCACCACTTATAATTTCAAATTGTGTGTCATTTGGGCTTAAGTTTGCTCCGCTTCCATCAATTGTAAAGCTTTTTGTACCTGATGTTTCATGAGCATGTACTTTTTTAGCATAACCATCAGAAGTTACTCCACCAAGCTGTAAAGCATCTCTTGAAGTGAATGAGTAAGGGACAGTCCTAAACCTTTGAGTACCTACATCTCCTCCTCCAGAACCTTGTACAACTACTTGAATAGCATAAGGTTCATCAAATGGTAATGAAGAAAAATCTAAATCAGCGCTAAAAATTCCATCTTTTACAGATACTTGTTTTGTTACTCCACGAATAATTGACCCTAAACTATTATCTGCATTAACTTTACGTATATTAAAACGAATTTGTTTGCTTAAAACGCCTTCTACTGGTCGATTAGTAGCAGCATCTAAAAATCTTCCTTGATAATGAAATAGACTCGGAACCTCAGCGGATATAAGCGTATTGTTACACCCTAAGAAACAAGCCAAAATAAAACAAAAAAACATTTAATTCTCCTACGCCTAACAATACGATTTTGTTAGAAAGGTTATATCCCAAAGCAGACTCATATATTTTTATATTTATCATACAAAAAATTGCTCTTAAGCATACTTTTGGTAATTCTAACTCAAATATTTGAGTTTTTCAATTCAAATTATCTTTGTCCCAAAACTAATTTTAATTTGGACAGTTAATACCTGTAGCTTTTTTATACAAACTACAATCAATACCAGGAGTTGAAATTACACATGATTTACAAGCTTGACTTGTTTGATCGACGCATTCTGTATCACAAGCATTTGTTTTAACAACTCTAATTTCACCACCAACAATTTCTATTTGAGAAAACTCTGTTCCTTGACTTGTAACAAAAGCTCCCATTTCTAGTTTTCTTAATTTACCTTGATTTAAACAAGTCGTTTGATCTAAATAGATAGATGTACTATCTGTATCACAAAAGATTTCTTCACTGCCATAAAAAGAAGTTGAAGCCCCTTCAAATGTAGTTTTTATTGTTCCGTTAATCGAAATATCAGTGAGTTCAACAGAAGTAGAATGAGTACTTAACTCTAATGAACCATCTTTTATTTCAGAAGAGAAATTAACTACCGTAATAGGACTTTGAGGAATAAAACCTTGAGTACCTAATTGTACTAGATATAACTCTTTATTTTTTAACTCTGGACTTACAACTTGTGTACCCCCATCAATAGTATATTTTATCGTAGCAGTTTGAGAGTTTTGCATTAATACAGACAAACCAATTTCTGCTCCCGCAAAAAACTTTTTACCCTTATAGTTTATTGAACTTACTGGAGCACCTTGATTAAAGTTTACTATTACTAGTTTTTCATGTAAGTTTTCTTGGTTTTGAGCTTGGTCTATTGAGTAATATTTAAAAATATATCGAGCTTCTTGCGTTAAGTTAATAATCGCTGTAGAAAATGCTGATTGAAAGCCAGAAGTTAAAATATTTAAGGTAGAAGCTGGATTATTTTGCTCTGTAATTTCATAAAATACCGTTGCATTTTCAAAGTTAGATATTGTTATTTCAACCACTGATCTATGTGGCCCTTCAACAACTCCAGTACCTGCGTGAAAAATTGCTGTTACTGGTGCTAAACTATCCTTTACAACAAACTCAATCGGAATCGTGGCATCATTACCTCCCAATACTTCAACTTCTGCTGGTTCTAAATTTACTTTAGCTTCTGCTGTAACTAAAACCTTTGAAACTCCATCAAAATCAATGCCGATTCCTTCTACGGTTATTTTTCTATCTGGACCAGATTCAACTTGAATATCATCTGCTCTTTGTTGAGTACTAGGATATCTTTTATCCCACAAAACTTTATTAAACGGATCTTGAATCAACACTCTATATTCACTTATTTTATTTCTAATCGTTGATGTAGCTTTTTGAATAGATAAATAAGAGGCTAACTTTTGAGATACTTTATTAGTAGTGAACTCACTTAATTGTATTTCACTTCCGATAGTGACATCTTCTGATAAATTTGAAATAGATAATTTAGGAATTGTTTTTGAAAGCTCTCTTTGAATCAATTGCCAATCATTTGCTATTCTAGATTTACTTAAGTTTAAAATATTTGCAAAATTAATAGACAAAGTTGTTTTATTTCCAGAGAATGAACTTCCTAGACCGGATGAGCCATCTTGTCCTGTTGTTCCACCACCACCGCAACCGCTCAGTAGTAAAAACAAAAAAGTAGCGATTATTGTAAAAGAAATAATTTGTTTCATAAAGATTTTAAAACCAGTAAATCAGGTATTTGTACGAAAGATTAATAAATTCATTCAAGTTTTTTAATACTATCAATAAGCTCATAGCAAAATTTATATCTTATAATAAACAGTACCAGCTCCTTAAAATATCGTTCTATCTCACTTGCTTATTAATGAATCTAAGACAAAAATTCGATAATATTAAACTTTTTGTATAGATTTTAACTATATTTACTTATATATCTTCATAAATCTTAAATGTTTTTCGTCTTCATCAGATATAGTTAAACGCTCTTTTTTTAAACTATTTAGATGAAACCTATATATTTCATAGTTATTTTCATAGTTACTTCTAAAATATATATATTTTTCAAGCCCATCAACATAAAGGTCTTTTTGTAAAAAAGAACTTTCAATTATTTTGCTTTCAAAGCCACCATCTCTATCATATTTAATAAGAGTAGTTTTCCATTTTTCTCGAAGATCTATCTGAGAAGAAGTATAATAAATTGTCTTATCTGTTTTTCCCCAAACCCCTGTTATTTCATCACTTGCCGTATGAGTAATATTTGATATTAACTTATTAGTAAGCTCTAAAAGAAGTAAGTTATATTTTCCTTTGTTATTTTTTTGTCTACATAATAAATATTTTTCATTTGGTAGTACTTCTATTTTTGAGAAGTCTTCTCCAACAAATGTTAATTGCTCAATTTTATTATTTGAATTTAGGCGATATAAACGACTATTTAGACCTTCTTGTTTTTTTCCTATAAAATAAATCGTTTGAGTTTTTTCTATCGTTTTAAACTCTTCAATGCTATAAAAATCTTTAATCAAAGTTTTTGGTTCTATGTCTAATTTTGCTGCAACCTCCATTAGTTGTTTAGATTTTCCATCTTTGGATATCGTTAAAAAAAGAATTTTCTCTCTTTTATCTGAGTAAAATGGAGTGACAATATTTTTAATTTTTTCTGCAACAGGAAAAAGCTCCGATTTTTTAAAATTAAAAAAATGTAGTTTATTTAAGCCTTCTTTATCTTTGATAAGAGTTGAAACCCCAAAATCAGAATCATTTGGATAAATATCGCCTATGCTAAAATCTGCAAACTTTCGTTTAAAAGAGCCATCTTTATCTGAATAATATAAAATGCCTTGTTGGCTATAAAACATTTTTATCTCATGATTTTCTACATCTAAACTTGTGTCTTCTTGTAATAAAATAATTTCATTTGGGTTATTTATAGATTCTAAATTTCTTCTTTTTCTATAGATTTCTTTTAAAGTTTTTACAGCATATTTATCTTGAGGGTCAAAGTCTAAGGTTTTTCTATAATATTTAATACTTACATCCTCAAACCCTAAATAGTTAAAGCAATAAGCTATACGATTATATAACTTATACATATGGGGTTTTAATTGAACCACTTCTTTAAAAGCTTTAATTGCATGAGCACACTCTTTTTTCTTTTGGTGTTTTACACCTTTTTTTATGAGTGCTTCGATGTGTTTGTTAGATGCTTCTATCTTTATATTTAATAAAAAAAGAAGAAAAAATATTTTAAATAGTTTCATATGCCTAACCTAAATTATCATTAGAGGATGTGTGAGAAAGTAGTTTGTGCCTTTATTCAAAACTCTAGCTTATCTATATAATAACCTAAATAATTACTTGTTTATATGGTAAAAATTAAATATTTTTAACTGAAATATTTTCTATACCTTAATAAATCATAATTTAATTTATCTATTTTTTGTTTATTTTCTCTATGGTGTATGTATCTACTAACTGTTCGTATTATAATAAAATAATTTATCAAATCTTGGTTTAAATCATGCCCATAAGATTTTTTAAGTATTTTAGTAATTTCAATAGCTCTTTCATCTTCTAAGCGACAAAAAGGAACAAAATCATATTCACGATAATTTGAAAGTATATGCTCCCAATCAATTAGTTGAATTTTTAAAGCTTTTTCGCTATAAATTATATTTTGTAACCAAAAGTCTCCATGACATATTTTAGAAGAGTTATCGGATGATTTTGGTGGATTAAAAAGAAAGCTTTCTAACTTACTGATTTCTTTTTTAGATAAAATATTTTGTTCGTAAATTAAAGAAAAATTATTAAAATAAATTTTCATAGAATCAATTAGATTTGAATACTTTGATTTTTTTGATGTAGTAAGCAAACCAAATCCAAAACCTTTATTTTCATGAATTTCTGCTAAAAGAAGTCCTAATTTTTGCCACAAGTCATTTTTTGTTTTTAAAGTAAAAACTTCTCCTTTTATATACTCTTCAATAAGGCAAAAATCATCAAAATAGTATATTTTAGGTGCAAAACTTTTTAATAAATCATAGGCAATTACTTGTCTTTGTATTTGTTTCTCAGAAAACCTTGCATATCTGAAAATAAAAGTTTTCTTTAAATATTTAAACTTTACTAAAAAGTGAGATTTAGATACCATTGTTTTAAAGTCATCATCAATATTCCATTTGAGATACACTAAAACTTTTTTAAAATGAGAGAGTAAATTATTTTTCAAATCAGAAGCTTCCATAAACACATTTCCAAATAAAATGGACCTTTAATGAGTAATAAAATAGTTTTTCAAACTGAAATACAATTAGCTAAATCAAATGCCATTGTACATCAATTTTCATCATACTACCTTGTTCAAAACTGTAAAAATTTAAAAGAGCCAAAAAGTCATGTAATTTTTTTAAAAGAAAATTTTAAAAAGTGTGATATTTCAAATTTTAATAAACCCTGTAACCACAAGTACCATATTGTAGATCCATTCGGTAAACAAATAGAAATGAAGCCTTCTTTTTTAAGTTATGCTATGCATATAAATTATCCTATTACCCCAAATCGTCCTATATCTGATAGTTTTCATCTTGAAAAAATTTCTTCTAATAATCATTGGAAACAATACTTAGAAATACGCTACAAAATAGAAGAGGCATTTTCATTAAATAAAAAACAAGTCAATCATTTAATTAAAACTATGATTCATCGACAATCAAAGCTAGATGGGAGTTGGTATTTTTTTAAAAAAGAAAATACAATCATCGGAGCTATTGGATTATTTACTTTTCAAAATAAAGCTCATCTAGTTGGAAGATTACAAGATGTAGATATTTTACCTCTATATCAAGGTAAAAATTATGGTATACAATTACTTTTACATACTATAAGAAAATCTAAATCTCTTGGACATAACTCATTATCATTATGTTGTGACTTTGGAGAATGGCCAAAAAAATATTATGAAAAAGTCGGGTTTAAAACAGTAGGACTTTGGGCTATTTATTAATATACTTTCTTAACTCTTTGTTCATTTTTGCTGTATCTGCTTTTAAGTTTTCAGAGATTACCTCTCGGCTATCACCCTTAAAACTTGCTTTTTCAACGATGGATAAGATTTTTTCCATAGATGCCCTTAACACGATTCTGCATCTATACCAAGCACTACTCCTTGGCTCTAGTTCACCAATTGGTAGTTGGAGCATAGCAGCATCTCCGCCTTCTGTCTTTTTAAGCCATTCTTTCATCATAGGTAGCTTTAAGCTTGATTTTCTTGTTGGTACATAAAAAGTATTCATGGCCCATCTTGCAGTAATTTTTGGAGAATTGAACCATTTGATAAAATCCCAAGCACCATCTTGCCTCTTTTTTGAAGCTGATGAAAAAATACAAACATTTGTACCAGAAACAATGGATACATCTCTTTTTTTACCCATAGGAATAGGAGCTACAGAAAAAGGAAAATTTAATTTTCTCTCCATATATTTTCGAGATACAGAACTAGTAATAATAAAAGCAACTTTTTGGGCTGAGAAATCATTTTGATGATTATACCCTTGAGTACGATAAGCCCATCCATCTCTTACAGCATCCACTAAAAATTGCATCGCATCAATTGATTCTTCTGAATCAAACTTTACTTGTGACTCATCTTTATTGGTCATTTCTCCACCATTTTGAAGCAACATAATTTCAAGAGTCCAAGGGTCAACTACAAAACCATAACCCATCATAGCTTTTATATCTTCTTTGTCATTTTCTCGTCTTAATCTTGGTAATGAAGTTTCTTTATCAACAACTACCTCATTATGAACTCTAGTACCCATTATTTTTAGTTCAGACCAAGTTTTTGGAGGTTTCTCTATATCTAATAACTTCAAAATCTCTTTATTATACATCATAGCTGGAAAGCTTTTATTAAAAGGTAAAGAATAAATTTTACCTCCATCATAAGTACTATTTCTTTGAAAAACTTCAAAAATATCTTTATAGCCCTCCCATTTATCAACATAAGGTTTTAAGTCTATTAAAGACTCTTCACCCTTATCTCTTGTTAAAAACATGGTTACACCCTCATACATTTGGGCTATATCTGGTGTATTTTCAGCCATTACAGAAGCAATGATTTTTTGCTCTAAAATATCATAACGACCCATAAACTCTGTATGAACTTCGTACTTGCTTTGGGATTTATTATAGTCTTGAATCATATCATCAAGAACTTTCCCTAAGATTCCGCCCATAGCATGCCAAAATTTGATTTTTAACTTACCATCTTTGGTATACACATCTTCATTTGTTTTAGTGCATCCCATTGAAAAAACGAGACTGACTATAAAAAGCACGAAAAATATTTTTTTGTAATTAACCTTTAAGACCTGCACCAGCTTCTCCCTGAACAAAATGTTTTTGAGCTATTATATACATAACAATTAGTGGAATAATACAAAAAGCACTCGCAGCCATTAGTAGCTCCCACTCCGTACCTTCTGCCTGAGAAAAATAAGATAAACCAACTTGTATGGTTCTCATTTCTTGTGAGTTTGTCACAATCAAAGGCCATAATAAAGAGTTCCAGCTTCCTAAAAAAGTAAAGATAGAAATAGTAATAATTGGAGGTTTACTTAAAGGAATCAAAATTCTGAATAAAAAACCAAATTTTGAACAACCATCAATAATTGCAGCTTCAAATAACTCCATAGGAATCTGAACAAAAAATTGCCTTAACATAAAAATACCAAATACCCCAGCTAACCAAGGTATAATCAAGGCCATATAGGTGTCTATCCAACCTAAGTTTGAAAGTATTAAATAATTTGGAATTAATAAAACCTGTTGGGGTACCATCATAGTTGCTAAAAAGAGAGTAAATATCCAATTTTTAAATGGAAATTGAAAAAATACAAAAGCATAAGCCGCCAAAATAGACGTCATCACCTGCCCTATAGTGACTACAACTGCTATGACAATAGTGTTTATAAAATATCTTCCAAATGAAGGTTGTACTTTATTCCATGCTTTGGTGAAGTTTGAAAACAACCAAGTTTTTTTAGTTAATTGAGACTTATCAACAATGATAGGCTCTCGTCTTATAAAAAATTTAATCTTAGCTGCTTCACCATAGTCTTCTAAAATTTCAACTTGAAAATCTTCATTGTTTTGTTTTATATCTTGCCAATAGATTTTTTCTTTTGGAAACCATTGATCGACGTTGATTACCTCTTGAGAGCTTTTAAAAGCAGTCAGCATCATCCATATAAATGGAAATGCCATCATAATTGCACCGATAATCAAAAGAGTATGCATAGCAAATGATTTTATTTGCTTTATTTTTTTATTAGATTTTATCATTTTAAACTCCTTGGTGTCCGTCTTGTCCATCACCTAGTTTACGTTGCACCAAAGTCATAATAAATATTACAAAAAATACAACATAAGCTAAAGCAGAAGCATAACCAAATTCAAAGGTTTTAAATGCCTTTTCATATAAATAAAAGACAGCAACTGAGGTCGAACGCTCAGGCCCTCCAAAAGGAGTCATCATAAAAATTTGAACAAATACTTGAAATGAAGAAATTGAAGACATAATAAAAATAAAAAACGTTGTTGGAGCAAGTAAAGGCCAAGTCACATTTTTAAATTTATGCCAAGCATTAGCACCATCAATTTCAGCTGCTTCGTATAAATGAGTAGGAATATTTTGTAAACCAGCTAGAAAAATAACTACGTTGTAACCCAACCCTTTCCAGATACTCATAATAGTGATACTACAAAGTGCAATACTAGGCCCATGCATGATACCGTAAACCATTTCACGCATAAATCCAGGATCAAAGTATTTATAAGTCTCTGGAATAGAAAGCCCGATAGCCATTGCTATAAAATCAAATACACCAGTCGAATCTTGCAACCATCCCATTGGTTGAAAACCTGCCCATTGTAATATTTGATTAAATAAACCAAATCTAACATCAAATAGCCATTTCCAGACCAACGCTACAGCCGCGATTGAAGTAACAACAGGTAAATAATAAACTGTTCTGTAAATAGCTAAACCTTTAATTTTTTGATTGAGTAATAGAGCAATTGCAAGAGCTATGATAATACCAACTGGTACGCTACTTAAAGCAAACCAAACAGTGTTAAGCATTGATTTCCAAAAATTAACATCTTCTAAAATTGTCGAGTAATTAGCTAAACCTATATAGGTTTTCATTGGGTGTTTTAAAGTACCTTGAGAAACAGATAATAAAAAAGAGTAAATAACGGGAAAAATATGAAATATTAATAATACGCTAGCAGCTGGAAGAACATAAGCATAAGCAGAATAATCATTTTTTTTGTACATATAATATGCCTCAAGTCTGTTTTTTTTGTGAAAATATATTTGAAATATTTTACCTTCAAATACAATTTAAAACTTGAGATAGGATTATAAACGCCTTTAAAAAGAATGCACCAATTAAATTATTTGTTATGACAAAAAATATAAAAATTTTCAGTATTTTGTTAGTAAAATAAATTAATAATTAATGCAAGAAATATTATTTTTAAAGCTTTTTTGTATACCTATAATGACCAGTAATCGGAAAAACAAATAAAAAATCCATCAGTTGTGGCCCTTTACCTACATTATGTAAGATTAAGGGGTTTTTATTCCACCATGATTTTTTATGAGTAACAATACCAATATGTGGTAAACCTTCAATTGACCACGTAACTATATCCCCTGCTTTATAGTTTTTTTGTTTTTTAGTGACTTTTAAACTTTCACCCTTACGAGTAAAAAAAGTTTGTAAATTTGGTACTCGTCTATGGTCAATATTTGTGTCCGTTCTTTTTAAACCCCAGTTTTTTGGATAGAGTTTAAAATTATCTTTCATATCTTCATGAACTTCTTTTTGTAAATCAATGCCCAAAGACCGATAAGTTCTGATAATCACATCAGTACAAACACCAATGTTTTTTGGTACATCACCATTTGGATATTTTAGCTTTAGGTATTTTCCATCATAAGTTACATCTGACTTTAATCTCTCTAAAGCTGCATTTGAAACTTTTTGTCCGAAACTAGTAGCAAAAGTACTAATTTCACATAAAATAAAAAATACTAATAATTTTACAAATATTTTCATAGGTTTAAATCGCTATATTTTCAATCCAATACTCAAACATTAATCCTTCATCCTCTTCATTATCTAAAATAGAGTCATCAATATAGTTTAATCCAAAAGCAGGAATCATATTATTATCCTCTAAAGATAAGAAATCAATATCTGAATTTAAACTTAAAATATCATCATTTGATTTAAAGTCGTTATCAAAACCTGACTCTTGAAAAATATTAGATGATTGTATTGAAGATAATGATTGAACAATATTTTCATTCATAACAGCTTCTGGCATTAACTTACTTAATTTTGATCTTCTGTTAGCTTGTACCTTATCTGCCAAATCATCTGAGTTTTTAGCTAAAAAGTCTAATTGCTGATAATCAACTACTTTTGTAAACTTATACTCTTCAACGGCATCAAAACCACTTGTATCTATTACATTATCTGATTGCAATAATGAAGTAGAGTTTAAAAATAGTCCATTATTTACAAATTGTAATGAATATTGAGATTTCTCAATTAATGTCGCAGAAGTATCTTTTCCTATTAAAATCTCAACTTGTGCATCTTCTTTATTTGAAGTTGAAATATAAACTCTACTCACATTTGTTTCTATTGCTTTATTTTTAAGATTCGTGAACGAAGCATCATCTGCATTTATTCCTCTTCCAAATGCTCCATGTCCAATCATATTAAAGGTATTAGCTGTAATATTTGTTTCATGGTTATTATTTACATCTAAAATTTCAGATGTATCATTTGTTTTTAAATCAATGTTTCCTGATTTTGAATCTAATATAGAAAGGTTTATATCTCCATTTGCTATATAAGTGATTGATTTATTATCTACACTAGTTTTAGTATTTTGAGTCATAGAAATACTAGACTCTGACCTTAATTGAACAGAACCAACAATTGATTTTATATTACCCGTTTGAGTTATTTTTGAAGCATTCAAATCAATGCTATTTAAAGCATCTAATTTTGAAACGGTTAATGCATCAGTAGCACTATAATTTATAGAACCTTGTGAAGCAGCCGTTTTTGTATTACTACTCATCACTATGCCAGATGTTGATCTCACATTTATTGAACCACTCGTTGAAATCATATCTCCTGATTGAGTAATGCCAACAGCATCAAGTACAATATCTGAAAATGAATTAATAGAGTTAACATTTAACTGATTAACTTCATCTATATAAACACCACCACTTTTACTATTTGTTATTTCAATTGTATTTACTTGAGTATCTAAATCATTCGTTGAAGTTCCTACTCCATTTGATGAAACCAATTTTAAATGATTTGAAATTAAGTTTGGAGTTTCAACAGAAGAACCATCTATCAGTTTTCCATTAGTACTTGTAATATTAATCGTTTTATCTGAATTAATTTGTGTAATTTGTATATCATCATTAGCATTTAAAGTAATTGTTGCTTCACCAGATTTTTTAGCACTTAAAGTTACAAAGTCTTTCATCACAATAGAAGTACCTGCATTAAAAATAATGTCTCCACTATTTGTAGCTACATTAACATTTTGAATGATTGAACCATCTGTTGTTACTTCGATGTTTCCTGATTGCTTATCTATTTCTTTTGCTAGTGTAATATCACCAGTATTTGAGATTATAGTATCTCCACCCTTAGATATAAAATCACCAATAATAGATAATGAACCACCCTTTACTGATAGAGCAATACCTGAACTTGATTCTATTTGTTCAACTATTAACCCTGATACCTCATCAATATAAATATCTCCACTTGTATTGTTTTTAGCACTTAATCTATCAATACTTGTATCAATATCATTCTCTTTTGTTCCTATTCCTTTGTCTGCTACTAATGTAGCTAGCTTAGCTGTAATATTTGGAGACTCTGTAGATAAGTTTTCTGAAATTGAACCAGATATCGCAGTGATACTTACATCACTTGTTGTTGTAATAGTATTAATTTCAATATTATTTTGAGCACTTAAAGTTATTAAATCATTTGTTGAAGTGATAGCTGCCTTACTAATAATATCTAAATTAGTAGCAGTCATATTTATCTTACCACTTGTTACAATATCTGCATTTTGAGTGATACTTTGATTTGCAATAATTGTAATATCACCGCTACTTGCATTTAATTTATCTGTTATGATTATATCAGATGCTGTTGAAGTTATATCTACTTTACCACTACCATTTGCTGTAATACCATTATTTGTAATAATTGCATCTTTAGCATTAATGGTTATTTCACCATCATTTGATGTCGTTAACTTGTTTGTAGTAATAGCTCCATTAGAAGCTAATACATGGATATATCCATTTGCTGTAACTGCACTTGATGTATCTGACATTACAAYRTYTTTTGCTGTTGCGGTTATTTCAATGTTACCAGATGTTTTAATTTCTGATTTTGCATTTAACGTTACTGAGTCTGTTGTTGTAGTGAATGAGATATTACCTGTATTTGTTGTTATATCTGCATYAGCTACTTGAGTCAATGTAGTATTTGCTKKYTGRGTAAYRTYWCCWGTTTYKGTTGTAATTGTTGAATTATTTAATATCTTACCTGTTGTTGCTGTAACTAAAATATCTAAATCTGCAAYTAAAGTATGAGTCGTAACATCATTGTTAGCTACAATTGTAATTGAACCTGTATTTGCATCTGAYTTTGTATCTATACTAGAASYAGYRTTCATAACTAYATTRCTACCRGCAGTYAARCTAGCTAYTCCACCAGTTGTTATTGATGAAGTATTMTCTTTTATTRCAATAGAGCCAATAGTAGCTTTTTGAGTTAAGCTTCCACCAAGAGTYRTTATATTTKCATTTTGAGATAAATCTCCACTTTGAGCAGTCATACTCAATGCTCCACCAAGTGTATTTATTACTCCRYCTTGAGTTAARCTTGTTTTTGCRTYCATTGTAATGTTTGCAYTRYTWGAATCTAGTGWACCTGTTTGATTTATTAAACCAGTACTTGCTGTRATTGTTATAGCTCCAGACCCACTGTTTATATTTCCACTTTGAGTAATATCTGTATTTGCAAGTAAAGTGATTGCTCCRTTACTTGAAGTTAAATTTCCTGTATTTGTAATAGAGCCAAGCTTTRCTTCTTGATTTATTGCTCCACCWKWTGAAACAACATTTCCAACTAAAACAATATTACCTGTATTAGTTGTTGTATTGATTGCTCCAYTWRYTGATGTAAYATCTTTATTTAAAGTAGCATTTRCTGCTGCTTGAAATGTTATCGYYCCTGCACCTGATGTGATTGTTGAATCACTTAAAATATTGTTTGCTGTAGCTGTAATATTTATTGTACCAGTACCTGTTGTTACAATWGCAGAACTTACGTTTTGTGTAACACCCAAATTACCAGTAATWGTAATAATACCACTACCTGCATCTAAGGCACTTGCTATAGTYAYWARGCCAGCTGTWGATATAACATCAAYCTTACCGCTACCATYTGCTGTAATACCATTATTTGTAATAATTSCATCTTTAGCATTAATGGTKATTTCACCATCATTTGATGTAGTTAAYTTGTTTGTAGTAATAGCTCCATTAGAAGCTAATACATGGATATATCCATTTGCTGTAACTGCACTTGATRTATCTGACATTACAACATCTTTTGMTRTTGCAGTTATTTCAATGTTACCAGATGTTTTAACTTCTGATATTGCATTCAAAGTAATTGAGTCTGTTGTTGTAGTGAATGAGATATTACCTGTATTTGTTGTAATATCTGCATYAGCTACTTGAGTCAATGTAGTATTTGCTGTTTGGGTAATGTTACCTGTTTYKGTTGTAATKGTTGAATTATTTAATATCTTACCTGTTGTTGCTGTAATTAAAATGTTTAAGTCTGCAATTAAAATATCAGTAGTAACATTATTTTGTGCAGTTAAATTAATAGCACCTGTATTTGCATCAGATCCAGTATTAATTTTTGAACCTTCACCTAAAGTAATATCAATATTTGCAGTAAAAGTAACAACTCCACCATTTGAAGTAATTAAAGCATTATCTTTTAGTAAAATTGTTGAGCCTACATTTAAAGTAATATCCTTTCCTGCTGAATCTATATTACCTAATTGTGTAAATTTATCTGTTACAGCATCAAGACTTATTAAACCACCGCCAGAAGAAATATTACCATTTTGCTCAATAGAAGTATTAGCTTTTATTGCAATATCTCCACCGTTGGTAGTTGTATTTCCATTTTGAGTAATTGAACCACTTGTTGCAGTTAATTTTACATTTCCACCGCTAGTTGTTATATCTGAATTTTGAGTTAAATCAACGGAAGCAAGTAATGTAACATTACCAGTAGCTGATGTAATTGTTGAACTACTAACAATGCTTAAATTACTAGCTGTAATATCTATTGTGCCAGTACCTGTTGTTATAATTGCAGAACTTGTGTTTTGTGTAACACCCTGATTACCAGTAATTGTAATAATACCGTTACCTGCATCAAGTGCGCTTGCTATAGTCACTAAACCAGATGTTGATATAACATCAACCTTACCGCTACCGTTTGCTGTAATACCATTATTTGTAGTAATAGCATTTTTACCATTAATAGTTATTTCACCATTTGTACCAGTGGTTAGATTGTTTGTAGTTATAGCTCCATTATCTGCTCTTAAAGCAATGTTTCCACTTGCTGTAATTGCACTTGATGTAGATGTCATTTCAATATCTGAATTTGTTGAAACAACATCAATGTTTCCGCTACTTGCAGTTTGTAGTTTTGCATTTAAAATTGTTTTACCATCTGTTGAAGTTAAACTTATATTACCTGCTCCACCAGAAACTACAATGTCAGCACCTATGCTTTGCGTTAAAGTTGTTTTTGCACTCTGAGTTATTGTACCAATCTCTGATGTGATTGTATGGTTATTTAAAATAAAACCTGCTGTTGCTATAACATCTATTGTTGAGTCTGCAAACAATGTATGAGTTGTAACATCAACTCCACCAGTTAAAGATATAGTACCTGTATCTGCACCAGTTTTTCTTGCATCTAATTTTGAACCTGTGTTCATTAATAAGTTGGCAGAAGCATTTAAATTAATTRCTCCACCATCAGATAAACTTATTACATTATCTGCTAGTATAATATTAGTCCCTGCAATTTGAGTGATGTTTCCACCATTTGATGTAATATTTGCATTTTGAGCAATAGCACCTGATGTAGCTGTTTGCTTAACAATAGCTCCACTTGATGTAATATCTGAATTTTGAGTTAAATCAACTGATGCAAGTAATGTAACATTACCAGTAGCTGATGTAATTGTTGAACTACTAACAATGCTTAAATTGCTAGCTGTAATATCTATTGTACCAGTACCTGTTGTTACAATAGCAGAACTTGCATTTTGTGTAACACCCTGATTACCAGTAATTGTAATAATACCACTACTAGCATCAAGCGCACTTGCTATAGTTATTAAACCAGCTGTAGATATAACATCAATCTTACCGTTACCACCAGATGTAATACCATTATTTGTAATAACAGCATTTTTTCCGTTAATAGTTATTTCACCATTTGTACCAGTGGTTAGATTGTTTGTAGTGATAGCTCCATTATCTGCTCTTAAAGCGATATTTCCACTGGCTGTAATTGCACTTGATGTAGATGTCATTTCAATATCTGAATTTGTTGAAACAACATCAATGTTTCCGCTACTYGYWGTTTGTAGTTTTGCATTTAAAGTTGTTTTACCATCTGTTGAAGTTAAACTAATACTACCTGCTCCACCAGAAATTACAATGTCTGCACCTACTTTTTGAACTAAGGTTGTTTTTGCACTCTGAGTTATTGTACCCAAATCAGATGTGATTGTATGATTGTTTAAAATAAAACCTGCAGTTGAAGTAACGCCTATTGTTGAATCAGCTAACAATGTATGAGTTGTAACATCAACTCCACCAGTTATAGATATTGTACCTAAGTTTCCAGCAGATGTTGCGTTAATACTTGAACCACTAGCCATAGTTACATCATTAGAAGCATTATAAGTAATAGCACCTGCTTTTGATGAGACACTTGTATTTGCACTCATTAAAATATCATTTGAAGCAGTAAAATTTATTGTACCTGTATTTGAAGAGATATTTGTATTTAAAACAATGTCCCCACCTGTAGCATTTAAAGTAATTGTCGCACTACCAGTTGCTTCAATTGCTAAATCATCAGAGTCTGAACCTTCGTTTAAAGTAATACTTGTAGCTTTGAGTTCAATATTACCAGTAGATGTTGTTACATCAGTTTGAGACAAACTTGGAGTATTTGCAGATATCTCTAAAGATTGATCTATTTTAACTCTATTAACAACTGTTGTTACATTAGAAACTATTAATCCATCTGTCTCATTTATATATGTTCCGCCAGCTCCAGAAATTGTAGATAAAGTTATTATACTTGTATCAAGTAAATTACCTGATGTAGCAATTGCATTTGTTGCACTTATAATTAAACCAGAAGCTACAATATCTATTAATGACTCTCCTCCATCAATGATTGAATTTTCTGCTATTAAAGATATATTTCCGAAAGTTGCACCATTTGAAAAGATTGCTCCAACAGTAATATCTGTTTTTGCTTTATATGAAATATCTTTTCCAGCTGTTTGTGTGGTGCTAGAGTCAGTCATTATAATAGCACCTGTTGTTGCTTCAATATCAACAGTACCAGTTAATGTTGTTATAATATTTTTATTTTGATTGACCGTTCTATTTGCTAAGACAGATACAGAACCACTTCCTGCATTTAGTTCAGCATTTAAAGTAATATCAGTGCTTGTTGATTTTAGTAAAACGTGTCCTGTTCCGCTTGCTAAAATACCTGTTGTATCGTTTCCACCTTCTATAGTTATATCTGTAGCTGTAACAATAATATGACCGTTTGATGAAGTTTTTAAATCTTCTAATGATGAGTTATCTAACTTATTAGAGCTAGTACCATCTGTAGAAATTCTATCTACTGTTAATTTATTTATTTTTGTAACAATTAAAGCATCTGTTTCAATAATATAAATAGAACCACTAGCTGAATTTGCTGCAATATTTGTAACGCTTGTTTCTATCCCGTTAACACTTGAACCAATATTAGATGTAGCATCTAATCTTAAATTTGAAGCTACAATATCAACATCTGTATCTCCGCCATCTAAAATTTCACCGCTTGCTTTTATTGTTATATCAGATGTACCTGCATTTATTGTAGATATTTTGACATTACCAGATAAAGCCTCATATCTAATATTTGCATTACCAAGGGCTTTTGTAAAAGAGCCATTTGTCATTGTTATATTTTTTGCTGCAAGTACATCAATAGTTTTTAGATTTGCATTTGTTTCTAAATTTCCGTTAGCGGTTTGTATTACATCCTTTGATGAATTAATACTGATTGAACCTGCTGATGAAGCAACTTTTGCATTGATTGTTAAATCAGAACTTGCCCCTGATGTTTTTAATAAAATATTACCCGTTGCAGATATTGCATTAGCATCTGCACCGCCATTAATAACCATTACACCATTTGTAGTTTGTAAAACAAGTACTCCAGTAGAAGTTAAATCTTCTGATGAACCATCATTTGCACCATCATTAATAACAGTACCAGTTAAAACTCCTGTAGTTAAAACACGCTTCACTGCATTTGTAGTAACTGTATTTATTTCAATATCACCAGATTCTGTTACAAAGATACCACCAGTACCAATGTTTGCAGATAATTTAGTAATCGTTGTATGAATATTATTTGCTGATGTTCCTAAAAAACCAGCTGCTAAAGTTGTTTTAACTTTTAGCTCA
>NVVD01000051.1 GCA_002402105.1 Candidatus Cloacimonadota bacterium | reverse complement strand
TTCTACGATCTATAGAGATTTTAATGATTTGATTGTTTCTTTTTATATATTTAAAAATCCCATTTGAGACTTTGTCTCTTGTGGGATTTTTTTTGTTTATATAGTTAATTCATAAACTAGAAGAATACTTTCTCCTACTAAATTAAAACTGAAAAAAGTATCTATGTTTGAGAGTTATTCAGACTTAAGTATGTATTTATTCTTATTTTCATTGGTTTGTGTTATTGCTTACATGGGTTTATATTCATATTTTAATAAATAACTTTATTTTTAGTCAACCACTGATGTATGCATGATTTCAATAACAAAATTAATAAATAGATCAGGAAAGTCAAACCATAACTCTTTATCTGACCATCCTCCATGTGAAAAATTCAAATTTTTCTTTTTAGCCCATTCATTAATATGTTTTATATCTTCTTTGGGAGTATCTGATAAAAAAGCTATGTGAGTGCTTTTTTTAATTTCTGTAGGGACACAAGGGTCATTAGTTTCAATAATTTGAATGTCGATGTTTAAAGGTTTTTGCCATATCATACACCATCTTTGATTATCTTCTCTATAGGATTGTGTACAAGCTAGTAGATCAAATAGCTCTAATACTCTTTCTAAAGAATTTGGCTTAATGTTGTAGGCAAAATGATGTAATTTTGTATTTAGTTTTGTCATAATTATTTATTTTTTAAATTAAAATAGAATTTATTATACATTAGAGTTAACATAAAGGCATGAATTTATTTGAAAGCATGATAAATCCTTCTAAAAATTTGCTACCAAAACATGGAATAGTAAACTTTTACGGTAAAATTTTATCTTTAAAAGAGTCTAATAAATATTTCTCTCATTTATTAAAAGAGGTAAACTGGAAAAACGATCAAGCAATCATTTATGGTAAAAAAATTATTACAAAAAGAATGGTAGCTTGGTATGGAGATAAGCCTTTTAAATATAGATATTCTAATACTATAAAAACTGCTTTACCGTGGATAGATAAATTAAAAGAGTTAAAACATCTTGTAGAGCAAAAAACAAATGAAACTTATAATTCTTGTTTGTTAAATTTATACCATAATGGTGAAGAAGGAATGGCTTGGCATAGTGATGCTGAAAAAGATTTAAAACAAAATGGGGCTATTGCTTCACTGAGTTTTGGAGTAGAGCGTAAATTTTGTTTTAAACATAAATGTGATAAACAGGTTATTTCATTAAACTTAGCTCATGGCAGTTTATTAATAATGAAAGATGTTACTCAAACGTATTGGTTACACCGCTTACCACCAAGTAAAAAAATAAAAGAAATACGAATTAATTTAACATTTAGAACAATAGTAGAAAGCTAAAAGGATATAAAATGTATAAAGTATTATGTATGTTGTGTTTGATTATTTCATGTAATGCCTCAGAAAAAAAAGAAGAGTCTATTTCTGATGTATTATTTGAAAATACCCCTATAGCTATTATCAAAGATAAATATAAAAGAGTGAAATCGATTCTTTTAAATAAAAAGAATAAAGTAAAGTTAACACCTAATAATAACAATAAAGTTAAAAAAATAAAAAAGCTTAAAATCCAAGATTATCCAATGCTTCCTTATAAATCTTATGATGCTATTTCATCTAATTATGATACGAGTTCATCTTGTACTTTTGGTTCAAAGTTATATTTGTATGGTGGCTCTATCCAAACCTATGGCTCTTTGGATGATAGTTTCAAAAAACTTTGGATTTTTAATTTTAAGACAAAAAGTTGGAAAGGAATAAAAGTTCCTTACAAATATAGAAGAAGTGCAAGCGTTTCTTACCATGATCAAAAAATATATATTTATGGAGGAGCACTACTTAATCCAAACTCACAAGAATCTTGGCATGATAATAAAATTGTTAATGAATTATTGATATATGACTTTGTAACAAAAATATGGTCAAAAAAAGAGATAGGTACAAAAAGATCAGATCACTCTGCCACTATTTATAAGAATAAAATTTATTTTTATGGAGGAGAAAATAGGTCTAAAAAATTATTAGATATGGAAATCTATGATATTCATAAAGAAACATTAATCACTACTGAGTTTACATCTAATAGGTCGAATCATAAGGCTATTATAAATAAAGGAGTTTTATATATTATTGGAGGTATGATTAGAGATGAAGATGGTTTCCCAAATCCTAGAAAAAGTATTGAATATATAAACTTAAAAGATGAAGAAAAAGAATCTATCAATTTACCTTTTTCAGTTTGGAATCATGTTGTCGGGTTTTATAACAATTATTTAATTGTATATGGAGGATATCGAGATGATAGCTCTTATAATCATATTAATATTTCATATTATAGTTTGAAAAATCATTTTTGGACTAATAAAAGATATAAGCTAAAAAGTCAAAAACTTATTGTTGGTGGTATTTATAGCCATTATATTTATCTATTTGGTTCAGTTTCTAATGAGAAAAATATAGTAATGAAAGTGGATTTAGATAAAATTTTTAAAGATAAAACAAGTATAATAAAGGGAGAATAGTTTGTCAGAAAATATAGATCAATTAATATTAGAGTTTGTAAAACAATCAGAAAGTAAATTTCCAAGTATATTTATAGATTATTACTTTTGTGGAAGCAGGGTAGATAAATCATCTAATAAAAATAGTGATCTTGATATTATACTTGTAATCAATAAAGATATATCAAAAGAAATTCAAGATAGTTTCGGGATGTTTTTAGATAAATTTAATACATACCCTGTGATTGAGACCTGTACTTTAGATACTCGTGATTTAGTTGATTTACCTGCCTGGGCAAAATTTGCAAAACACATTTATGGGAAAGATAGTTTTAAAAATATTCCTTTAGAAAGCTTAGAAGATAGTAAAAAAAGGTTTATTCATGGGGTTTATAGGTTTCTATATATATTTTTACGTGATTCAAAAAATCAGTTGGTTTATCCATTATCTTTGCCTGATGAAAATAAAGACTTTTATGGATATAAAATAAATCAAACAGAATATGGATTATCTACGAAGAGGTTTGTAAGTGCAACTGCTAGAATCTGTGGTGCTTTACTTTCTTTAAAGTATGATTACCAACCAAAGAGTAAAAAAGATAGTATAGAATCTTATGCTAAATTATCACAATGTAAATTTACGACCTATGTTTTAGATTGTTATCAAAAACTATCAAAAGATTGGGATTATAAAGTTCCTAAAGATAAAGAGAGTTTGAAAGTTTTTTATGAGCTTTTAAAAGTATATAATCAATTTGAAAACCACTTTTTAGAAGAAATTAAACTTTATATGATTGATTTATCTAATATTAATTGTGAGGATGTTTGGTTCAAAAATTGTAAAAAAATGATATACTTGTATAAAGTGTGATTGTTTTTAAACACTTTTTTTATATACTGATTGTTTTGAGTCACTTTTAAAAAAATAAAATGACATTCTTTATATATAATTTAGTATTAGATTAATTCTAAATACTGACTTTGATAATTTAATTAGAATTGGCTTAGTTTTTGCTGTGAAATAAAGATAAGGTTATATTTATTTATTGAGGTTTTCATGAAAAGATTATTGGTTGTTGATGATGATGATGAGATTTTATCATTGTTCAAAGAGTTTTTTGAAGACATGGGTTATGAAGTTCAAGTTGCGGATGATGGTTTATTAGCTCTAGCAATTTTCCATCAAATGAAAATAGACTTAATCATAACCGATTTGGATATGCCTCATTTGAATGGCTGTGAGTTAATAGCAGAAATTGCTAGAGAAGACCAGACTATACCCATCATTGTTACTTCTGGGTTAAACTTATCAATTAATCCAAAGTATAGAGAAGCACTTTTATTTCCTCAAGTTAGAGATTTATTTCCAAAACCAATTAATATGGGTAATTTACTTAGATCAGTAAAAATATATACTCAAGATAAAAAAAGTTTTAAATTAATTCAATATTAAAAGTAATATTGAGAAAAAATACCAATAGTATTAGAAAAACTACCAAAATCACTAGTTTGTGAACCAATTCCCACACTATAAAAAATAACAAGATCAGAATTGTTTGATGTATTAATACTTAATTTAGGCTGAAAAAAAATAGAATAATCATTGATGTTATATATAAATGAAAGTCCTATATCTACTAGAGCTTTAATCTTTCTTTGATAATTAAGATTAAAGTAGTTTTTTCCTTTTAAATAAGAAAATTGCTCTTTAAAGCTTGGGTTAGATAAGACTCTTGTAAAGTCTTGAGGGTTTTTGGCTCCTGATTGTTGATGAAACCAAGAAATACTAATATTTTCAAATTCGTGCGGATGAAAGTCTAAACCTATATTAAAACTGAGATTGTAGCTTTGATGATTATTGAAATCGAAAGGATTATTGTCAAATTGTATAAAAGAACTCTCTCCCCAAATACTTTGCTTTTTAATTTCTCCTTCAAATGCAAAAGCAATCATATTATGTTGCCTAAATCTTCCTATTAAAAACTCATAATCTATATTTTTTATTAATTGCCTTGATCTAAAAAAATAGGCATTATCTTTATTACTTTCGTTAGGAGAAAAAATAAATTCAATCTCACCTGTGTCACCAGTAGCTTTTTGAATTCTAAGAGCATCTATGCCAGATTTATAAGATGAGTCGATTGTACCTGGTGCAAAAGGATTTATGATATCCATAACAGAAATAAAGTGACTAGTGCCAAAACTAATGGCTTGTCTTCCAAGTACAAAATCTACTTGCTTATGACTAAAATTAAATTGAAATCTATCAATTTTAGAGATTAGATGTTGATTTTGGTATAAATGATGAGAAAACTGTTCAAATCGATTAAGATTATTAGTCAATAAACTTTTATTAAAGTATTGATGATTTAGATGAATGTTAAAGTCTACATTATCATTAATACTAACATTAAATACATTTCTAAAAGCACCATTAAAATGAAAATTAGATTTATTATTAAAAGTACTAGTAAAAAAAAGGTTTCTTATAGAATGAATAGAATCATTTAAAACGAATGGAAAACTTATAGAAATTAAAATAAGAAATAAAAATAACTTCATTCTAAAATTTTACCATCTCTAATATTAATAACTTTTTTTGCCTTTTTTATAACCATAGGATCGTGACTAGAAAACAAAAAAGTGACATTTTTTTCGTGATTTAATTTTTGCATTAAATTCATTAGTTTGTTGGCTGACTCTGAGTCTAAATTTGCTGTTGGTTCATCAGCTAAAATTAATTTAGGCTCATTGATTAATGCTCTTGCTACAGCGACTCTTTGTTGTTGTCCACCAGATAACTCAGATGGCATTCTTTTATATAAATCTTTTAAACCTAAATCCTCTAAGATAGAAAATATTTTTTCTTTATGAAGTTTTTCGTCTATATTTTGAATTTGTAGTATAAGTTGTATATTCTCATAAACAGTGAGTACTGGTAGTAGATTGTAGGCTTGAAAAATAAAGCCAATTTTATCTCGTCTTAAATCGGTTAATTGAGCTTCATTTTTATTATGAGTAGATTCGCCATCAATAAAGACTTGACCTTCACAGGGTTTATCAAGGCCTCCAATTAAATTTAAAAGAGTAGTTTTACCACTACCAGAAGGGCCAGCTACAACAGAAAAGTCTGCAATATTTAAATCAAGTGATAAATTATCTACAGCTTTTACGATTGATAAACCACTTTTATAAAATCTTGATACATTGATAATTTTAACTACATTCATTTTATTTCCTTTGCATAGCTTGAGCAGGTTGGATTTGTGTAGCTAAAAAAGCTGGGTAAATTGACGATAAAATACTAATGATTAACATACTCATACAAACTAAAATATTACCTTGAATATGTAATACTGTATAGATAATAGGGTCAATCATAACACCAGCTACATTCATATCTTTCATTACACTAGAAAAGTCAATGCCATAAGTAGAAGTATAATATGTTAATAATAATGAGATAAACATTCCAATAAAAATGGAGATTAATCCAAGTATTAAAGATTCAAAAAATACGATAACTTTAATATATTTACTATTTAGGCCAATAGCTCTTAATACACCAAACTCTCTGGTACGATCCATTACACTCATAATCATGGTATTAATGATTCCTATACCAACAATAAATAATAAAAATGTAGCCATTATTATACCGTTAGCTTGGTCTATTTTGATTAGATCAACTAAAGAGGGCTGTGCTTTTTTCCAAGAAAAAGCTTTGATGGGTGATTTTAAGGATGAATTGAGATTAGAGAGAGTATCATTAATATAATCAAATCCTTTTAGATGGATAGCTACTTCATGGACAGAATTTTCTTTTTGAATTAGCTTCTGAATATTTTTAAGATTTGTAATAATTGTATTTTTATCTATATTAGTAACACCAGTTTTGATGATTCCTCTAATACGAAAAAGTTTAGAACTTATTTCATCATCTTTACCTTTTGCCATAACTACAAATTTTTTACCAACAGATAAAGATAGCTCAGTAGCAAGCTTATGACCTATTAATACATCTTTTGAATGAGATAATCTTGGCCATTTACCCTTTATTAAAACTTTATTTTTTAAAAGTGGATTGATGTTTTTTTCTTTTTGTAAATCTAAACCCAGTAAAATACCTCCACTACTATTATGAGATGATTTTATTAATGCAGGTACGTATAATCTAGGGTAGTATTCTTTGATAGACGGATGACTTAAATATTTGTGAACCTTTAAAAAAGAAAAATTATTATCTAATTCTCTTGAACCTAAATAGTCTTGATGGTAAATACCAATATGCCCAGATCCTGTTTTTACTCCACTGCTTATCATGGCTTGATAAGAGCCGGTTTGCATATTATCCATAAAAGTTAGTAAAATAATAGCTCCTGCAATAGCGGCTATTGTAATGATACTTCTTGATCTATTCCGAATCAAATTTCTATAGGCAAGCTTAATCCATAACATTATCTATCTCCCATTAATTTATTAAGAGGGGTAGATAAAATTTTAATGGTTGGATAAATAGTTGTTAGAACTCCTAATAAAGACATAACTATTATGGGAGTTAACATATTAAAATAGGTAGGATAAGCTCTAATGATGGGTTGAAAGCTAGTTTCCCCCCAACTAATTGTCCCAGAAAAAAAAGAAAGGCTAATAGGATTACTATGCAGAAAAAAGCTGATAGAGACCCCAATAAATCCACCAATCAATGCTGATAAACTACTAAGAGCCATTCCTTCTAAAGAAATCATTTTTAGAATCATAGATTTTTTAAGCCCAATAGCTCTTAAGCTTGCAAATTCATATTTTCTTTCCATGATGGACATTGTCATTGTATTTACACAAATTAATATGACAGCAAAATAAAAAATACATAAAATAATGATTTGCCCAATAATCCAAAAATCGAGTGCTTGTGAAGTTTGTTCTAAAATATTTCTCCATGACTGAATGTAATACTTTTTAGATAATGTTTGTAAACTTTTAGATATTTCTTTTGCTGATAAAACATCATGTATCACTGCACTATAATAATGTGCTTGATTTTCAAGACCTAAAATATCTTGAACACTTTTGATGTGTGCTAAAGCGAGTCTACTATCCCTCATAGGGTTAGAGGTAGAGATGATTCCAGAAACTTTAAATAGTCCACTAGCGATTGATCCGTATGCCCCTTGTCCCATTACAATAATTTCGTCTCCAATTGTTGCTTTGAGAGTTTTTGCTAAAATTTTACCAAGTACAATATCATTATTATTTTTTAGATAGCTACCCTGTATTAAAGATGTGTGTAGTTTTGTTATTTTTGACTCTAGTTTTGGTTGAATACCAAGTAATTGAGCAGGAGTAGAGTAAGATTTATTTTGACTTTGATGACTAAAAAGAAGATTTGAACTCAATCTTGCACTTATAGCTTTTATACTTTTAGATTTAGAAAAAAGCGGATCAATTTGGTCGCTAATAGTGTGATGAATCTCTTTTTTATTTTCATATTTTAAAGATGTAATTTTAATGTGAGCATGAAAGTAGTCAGTTGATGATAAAATCATAGACCATAAAAAGCCATCATTAATTGCTAGCGTTATCATTAATAAAAATGTAGCAGAACTCATTGCGCTTAAGGTTAAAAGAGTACGTCTTGTATTTCTAAATAAATTTTTGAAAGCTAGCTTAACGATTAACACTTTATCTCTTTTTTAGGTATCGAACTGAAAACTTCACTTTTTTAAGTGGAATATTAAGTTGTAATTTTTGATAAATAATTTCGGTAAACTCATTTTTATTTTCATTAGGAAAAATCATTAGATGAGTAGGAATATATCGACCTTGAATGAATTTAATATTATCAAGTGTCATTGTTCTTACTAGCTCTTGGTCTTCATCAAAGTACTCAATTTTTATAGCGACTTCTTTTTCTATATCTAAATGATAGATGATTTTACCCCAAACAACAGCAGCATCATTTTTTGGAATTGATTCAACAATAGCTATTTTATTATTATTATTAATTACTTTAAAGGTATATGACTCATCGATTTTATCAGCTTTAACCAAATCATCATTAGTAAAATGACTACCCATCCAAGAGTCTCCCATAAGAGAAGATGGTATTTTTATAATACGATCTATTTTTGGGAGGTAGTTCCAAATATTTTTTTTAATTTTTAAAGAAGCTATTCCTTTTTCTTTTTTAGGTTTTACAATTTTTGTTAAAAATCTATCTCGACCTTTTCCCCATGAGTGCATGGTAATTGAGCGTTTCCAGCTTTCTTTTTTAATATTCATTTGCATAATGGCAAAAGAGGTATCAGCTTGATATTGAGACTCAACTTTTCTAATGATATTGGTTATATACTCATTGGTAACTTTTGCGATTAAAAAAGAGTTTAATATAAAAAAAAGTATAATATATTTCATGTTATTTATTTTGGATAGAAATATCTACCAATCTCCAATATTTGGCATTTCTGTCCATGGAGAACATGGTTTTAAAGGTCCATCTTTTTGTAAAAACTCAATAGAAATACCATCAGGACATTTTATAAAAGCTAAGTATCCATCACGAGGAGGTCTTGAAATTTCGATATCAAGGTCAATCATTTTTTGGCAAGTTTTATAAATATCATCAACTAAAAAAGCAAGATGTCCAAAGTTTTTACCGTTGCTATATTTTTCTTTTTGATCCCAATTGTAGGTTAGCTCTATTTCTGGTTCTCCTACTTTTGTAGCAAGGTAAATAAGTGAGAATTTTCCTTTGGGATAATCGTTTCGTCGAGTGATCATTAAACCAAGAGCATTTTGATAAAAATTAAGTGATTTATCTAAGTCAAGTACACGAATCATTGAATGTAAAAATTTCATTATTTATCCTTTTTATTGTTTATATACAATAAATACTAAGAGATATTTACGATTCCATCAATGATATTGATTTTTAGTACTTTAGACTCCCACTCAGCACCAGAATCATTTTTTATCACATGAATAATATCTGTATCTAGTAAATCTTGAGAGACAAATTCACCATTGGCTTGTCTATAAACAAAATCAATACTAGCATCTGGAGTTAATTGGCAATCAATATGAACTTCTATTTGTTCTAAAGTTTTCTTGCGTTCTTTGAGTTCTTTTAATTTAGATTTTAAGTCACTAATTTGAGAGTTTTCGATTGAAAAAGATAGATACTCAAGAAATGTTGTGAAATCAATTCTTTCAACTAATCTAATAGCATTTAACATCTTAGAAAGAAAGAGAGTTAATAAAGTATTGACTCTTTGTTCCATAGATTTACCTTGAGAGTAATCAGCTAGTCTTAATAAAGAATTAATTTCTCTTTGCAAATCATATTGTTTGCCAGGCTGAATTTTTTCAAAAAGTTGATTAAGTTGTTGGCAAAATTCAAGCCTTTTTAATAAAGAGTAAGAAGCAAGACCAGATTTAGATAACATTGATTTTAATAAAATAGGATTTATTTTTTTATTTTTAAGGCAACGAAATAATTCAAAAAATAAAAGATAGCGACTTTTATTAGAAAAATATTTAAGCCGTAAGCTCTTATCTAAATGCTGTTCTTTTTGTGCAAAAACCTCTTGAAATTTTTGCTTCATTTGATATTCTTGACTCAATAATATTTTGCTTTGCCTGTTGATTTCTTGGACATTTTCAAAACTTTCACGACTACACAATATTCTTAAGTTGCCTTTTAATCGTGCACAAATTTCAATTTTTACAGCTTCAATGATTGGGATATTATGATCTCTTTGAAAAGCGTACTCTATAGGAAGTCTTAATTTATTTTTAATATCGCCAATTTTTATTTTATAAGCTTTTAAATTTCTTAAAAACTTAAGTTCGTTCATGATTTCTATGCTTTCACCAGCATAAATACTTGTATTTTTAGCTGTATATACAGAGACATTTTCACCTTGAATAGAGTCTCCATACATAGAGTCACAAACAACACATCCTCTAGTTTTAATAACTACACCATCACCAACTCGACCAATTTCTAAATCAAGTTTTTGATCTGTAATAGTGTTTAAAGCATTTTCTGCTTCAAGGTTATTTATTTTAAGAACTGTATTTTCAGGGTCTTTGATAGAGTCAAAATCAACATTGTCTCCATCTTTTATTTGTATTACTTTTTTAGGAAGATTTAAAGGCTCGTCGATAAATTGAATATCTTCTAAGTTGATTCCCTCAATTTCAGAAAAAAACAAATCAATAGAAACATCATCAAAATTAACTCCACTTACAAAATAAAAAGCAGAGCGTGCGTGCTCTCCGTCATCAATTTGGTGGATTAATCTAAAGGCCATTAATTGCAGGGATAGATTAATTTTAATATAATTGCCAGATTCGATACTAGATAATTTTAGATGAGAATAACAAAATTTATTTAAAAAATGAAAAAAGGCTTCTATGGCTTCGTTTTGTTCAAAAATTTGTTTATGCAGTTTACTGATAGTAGTTAAATTATTTCGTACTTCTAAATCATTAGACCAACTATCCTCAAGTGGAAACAAACCACTTAAAAAGAATTTTTCTTGTAAAAAGCATTTACTGGTTAATAAAATAAATTGTGGATAAGAAATAAATGATAGCAAGAGTAGTAAATAATAGGAGAGATTGTATTGAGCTTTATTGTGGATATTTAAGTTATTACTAACATCTAAAGTATCTAATTCAAAATCAAATTTATGGGTGATTAGTTCAGAAAACTTAGGATGCCTTTGTATGCTGATAATTTCTTGATATAGCCAAAGAGAGCAAAGCTTTTCAGGGTCGCTTTGCTTTACTTGAGATTCAAAGTACTTTTGAATTTCAAACAACTCACATGTTAATATCTTTGACTTGTCCAATTTTCACCTCTTAATAGCTGTGTATTTAGATATTCGGGATAAACTACATCTTTATCTAATAGCTATTTTTTAATTATTTTTTTTATAAACAATTACTACTATTTTAACACATTTATTGTAATAGTTTTATTGAATTAAAGATATTTGAAATTTGATTAGAAAATTAATATATAAGTTTATATAGGAAAAGCAAAAAATTATAATTTTATTAAAAATCTTGTTATTCCTATTAAAAGATAATATTAGCTTTATAAATAGCTTAAATTCAATTGATATTATCAAACAAGCTATATCTTTTGAAGAAGATATTGTTTAAAATAAAGCATGAAATATAAATAATATGATGATTCCATTTTTTTAGCAGGTCAAAATGAAAAAAATAAAACTTCCATACGGAATAGGAAACTATAAAAGTTTAATAGAACAAAATTATTACTTTGTAGATAAAACAAAATATATAGAAAAATTAGAAAATTTAAATGAGAAAGTTATAGTTTTTTTACGCCCTCGTCGCTTTGGTAAGTCTTTACTAATCTCTATGCTTAACTATTACTATGGAAGCATCCATCAAAAAGATTTTGATCTTTTATTTTCAAAGTATTATATAGGTTCAAACCCAACAAAATTAAAAAACTCTTATGCTATTTTACATTTTGATTTTTCAGGAGTAGATACAAAAAGTGATGAGAGTACAAAAGAGGGGTTTTTA
>NVVD01000050.1 GCA_002402105.1 Candidatus Cloacimonadota bacterium | reverse complement strand
TCATTAATTGAGGTTGGTATAAAAACTATGGAATCATATGGAAATCAACAGGACCTTGAGCAATGCGGTCTGTCCATATTTTAACTGGGATTGGTATAACAACAGGGGTTTATAATTATACTAGAAACCCTATGTATCTAGGAATGGCTCTTATTGGGCTTGCTTATACATATTATAAAATGCATATTTTAGGTTTATTATTTTGGGTAGTTTATTTTTTATATATGACTAGATTTCAAATTATTCCTGAAGAAAAAGCATTAATAAAAATTTTTGAAGATGATTATAAAGAGTATTGTATAAAAGTTAGAAGATGGATATAAAATTATGAGTGAAGTTAGTTTTCAAATATTTTCAGACCTTCATTTAGAGTTTCATAAAGATGGCGGAAGCTCTTTTTTAGAGAGCCTTCTAGTTTCTGCTCCTTATGTTATTTTAGCAGGTGATATATGTTCTGTTAAACAAATGATAGAAGTGTATAACGAATTTTCAAAAAAATATAAAGAAGTTTATTTTTTATTAGGAAACCATGAGTTTTATGGTTCAAGTTTTTCAAAAGTTTTTAAAGAAGCTCAAAAAGTTGAAAAAAAATTTAAAAATGTTCATTGGTTAAATAGGACAACTTTTACCATTGAAAAACAAAGGATTTTAGGTTGTAGTCTTTGGTTTAGAGATCAATGGGATAATAAGTTATACCAACAATCTTTGAGTGATTTTTCGTATATTGAAAGCTTTGCTAATTATGTTTACAAAGAAAATCAAAAAGATATATCCTTTTTAAAAACAGAAGTTAAAGAAGGAGATATTGTAGTAACTCACCATTTGCCATCTCATCAATCTGTATCGGAGCAATTTAAGCATTCTCCATTAACAAGATTTTTTCTTTGTTATATGTCAGATGTCATTGATGAGAAAAAGCCAAGTATATGGATTCATGGTCATACTCATGATAGTTTTGATTATTTAGAGTCAAGCACTAGAGTTATTTGTAATCCTTTTGGTTATCCTCGTGAAGCGAAACCAAAGTTTAATGAAACTTGTGTAATATCTGTATAGATAAGCAAGTTATAAATTTTTTCGGATATTTTTTTGGAGTTGTTTTGTAATATTGAGGATTAAAAAGTTAAGGGCTTTTATTTTTTTTTTAAATTCAAGTTTAATTTTATTTTTCTTTTTAAATCTTAATTTATTTTTGATACAAATTTTAGCTGTTGCCAAAACTTGTTTAATTCCTTTTTTTGATAATAGGTCTTTAGCTTGAATCACTTTTAAAATATTTATATAGTCTTTTGCCCTTAAATTACAAAAAGAATATTTTTTTTGAGTATAGCAAGTAGGATGAGATTTAAAAGCAAACCTTTCTAAATCTTCACATGAAGGCATATTATAAGGGTCTAAATTGATATAATTGACTAACTTTGTTTGTAAACATTTCATGGCAGAGTCATTCCATAATTTGCCGTAATTAGAGTAGTTTTTTTTATATTTATCAAATTTACTACAATATTTATAACCATAACCTATGGCATAGCCACCTTTACCACATTCAACTTTTTTTTCAAGGTAGTTTGTATAAAAATCACAGATATCATTATCACAGGGTTTCATTTTTATATCAGAGTATAAAGATTGAAAAATCTGTTGTTGTGAGCTTGCTTTTAGTATTGGTGAAAATATAATAAGTATAAAGAGTAGTTTTTTCATTGTTTTCTTTTTGTAGATTTAATTGATACCATGTTTTAAACTTATGAGTAAGAACCTCTTAAAAATAGAACTTTTATTTTCAAGGTTTAAATACTACTTACTTTTTAACTTACATTCAAGTTGTTTAAATGCAAAACTCAAATTACCCTATATTATATTCATTTCGTCGTTGTCCTTATGCTATGAGAGCCAGGTTAGCTATCAAATTATCTACTTATCAAGTAGAATTAAGAGAGATTATTCTTAAAAATAAACCAATAGATATGTTAAAAGCATCTCCAAAAGGGACTGTACCAGTTTTAATAATTGATGATAAAATCATAGATGAAAGTCTTGATATTATGTTATGGGCTTTATCAGATCATAAAATTTTAAATAAATTAAAAACTGAGTCTATGAGATTAATTTCTCAAAATGATGATGATTTTAAAGCTAATTTAGATTTGTATAAATATGCCAACAGACATCCCGAAAAATCTCCAGAGCAATACAGACAACAAGGAGAAGCTTTTTTAAATGAGTTAAATTTAATGCTTAGTCATACCAAATTTTTATTATCAGAAAAAATGAGTTTAGCTGATATAGCTATTTTTCCTTTTATTAGGCAGTTTGCTCATGTTGATAGAGAGTGGTTTTTTAATACAAAATATACGCATTTAATTGATTGGCTAAATAATTTTTTAGATTCAGAGTTATTTTTATCAATTATGAGTAAATACTCAGAGTATGTTTTGAATAAAAAGGTAATTATTTTTTAAAAGAAAACCCCATTAGTATGGAGCTTTCTTTGTTGGGTATGTATCAACTATATATAGTCGTCGCCTCGACCGAAATGGAGAGGTTTTGTGAAAATACTTTTATAGTCTTGAAACTTAAACTTCATTCAATTTACCATCTTTTAATTCATAAATAATATTGCAAGATTTTCTAATAAAATAATCGTTATGGGATACGAGTATAAAATTACCTTGATAATCTAAAAGAGCTTTAGCAAAAGCATCAATTAAATAAATATCTAAATGATTATCTGGTTCATCAAGCAATAACATTGAACTCTCTTTTAAAAGCAAAAAACACAGTCTAACTTTTTCTTGTTCTCCTTGACTAAATTGATGGTATAATTTTGTTAAAGAGTCATACTTTATTTTGAGGCAACCTAAAATATGTGAGTAATCATTTGGCTGATAATTTAGTTGATTCAACTGGTTTATGATAGCTATATTATTTTTAATAAAACTTTGATTTGATTGAGAGTAGTAAGTGATTTTATTAATATCTCTATTTGATATAAAACCGCTTTGATAATTGACTTGTTTCATTATTGTTTTTAATAAAACACTTTTTCCAGAACCATTTTCTCCGATGATACCAATTTTATCATTATAATTTAGCCTTAAGTTCAAATCATTTAAAATTAATTTATTATTTAATTTAACGATTAAATTAGAAATTTGAATAGATAACTTTTGTTTTGGTATTTTAAATTTAAAATAGGCTTTACTATCTTCAAATACATCTAAATTAGATGCTTGTTTTAAAAGTTTATCTGCTTTATTTTCAATCGAAATAGCATTCGTCATTACATTTTTTAATCGTACTGCTTTTTGTGATCCTTCATCACGTTTACAAATACCTCCATTTTTTTTGAATGATCTTGATGGTTTAAAGCTTTCCATACTTTCGGATTTTTTTCTTCTTTGTTTACCAGCAATTTTATATTGATTAGCTTTTTGTCTAAGTTTTTTTGCTTTATTCTTATCGGTTTCTTGCGATTGATAAAAATCATTAAGAGCTATTTTTGGTGAGCAATCAAATTTGTGTATTTTTTGATTAATGATTAACCAAGTTTTATTAACAAGACCATCTAAAAATGAATGATCGTGACTAATAATTACAAATGATAAATCACTTAAAATAAGCTTTTCTTTTAATGTTTTTTTGGAATATATATCTAAATGGTTATCAGGTTCATCTAGGTATAATAATTGATTGTTTTTATTGAGTAGACTTTTTAAAATGAAGCTAACAATCTCGCCACCACTAAAACTATCAAAAGGTCGACTTAGAAAATTATTACTTAGTTTCCAGAGGTCTAAAATATCATAACCGCCAAGTTCAAAAAATAAGTGTAAATTTTTTGAGTATTGTAGGGCTTCACCGATATTATTTTGTTGAAAGTTTTGTATTTGATTATAACAATCAATTAAGTTTTGATGTCCCTGAAAAATAAAATCACTCAATAAAAAATTTGAATCAAATTTTTGATTAGATGTATAAAAAGCAGACTGTATTTTTTTATTAAATAATTGAGTATCTTTATTTAAGATGTTTAAAAGGGTTGTTTTACCAACTCCATTTTCTCCGATAATAGCTATTTTATCATTTTTATAAATTGATAAATCAGTATTTGTAAAAAGTAGTTTATTCTGTGGGGTGGTGTATTCTTTGACAGTACATTTTTGTATGAGCATATAGTATCCTTTTGGTATTGTTTAAAATAAATAGGTGAGGTTTTTTAAATAAGTTTGGGATTACTAACTTCATAGCGATGTCCTTTGTAGAGTCAATAAATGACGTTTTTAATTGAAATAGTAGTAAAATAAAAAGATAATAAAATCTTTAATAAGCTACCGATAAAATGTTAATTTTTGAAAAATAGGTTTAGGAGGAAGGAAACGAAAAAGAAAGTTTTATAGACTTTTCTTTATAGTTGTTTTTGAATGCTTCATTGTATTCTCCTGTTTTTATTAAGTAAAATTGATTTTACTTGTAAAAATAAACTGAGTTATTTTTACTTTTAGTAAAGTATACTTTAAAAGATTAATTATCAATGTTTGTATCAGAATTAAACTTTTTAGTATAAAAGCTTATATATTCAATATCTATAAAATGATATACTAAAGATATAAAAAAGGCACATCATGACTAAGCAATTAAAAAAATTACCAATAGGCATCCAGACATTAGAAAAGCTAATAAACGGTGATTATTTATATATAGATAAAACTTTTGAGGCTTTTGACTTGATTACAAATAATAATAGTGTTTTTTTATCTCGTCCAAGACGTTTTGGTAAGTCTTTATTTTTAGATACTCTTAAAAATATTTTTGAGGGGAATAAAGAGTTGTTTAAAGGCTTATATATCTATGACCATTGGGATTTTGATATAAAATATCCTGTTATAAAAATAAGTTTTGCAGGAGATTTAAGAAGCATTGACTCTATAAAAGAGACTATTTTAAATATGCTAGATGAAAATAGTGAAAGACTGGGAATAGACTGTAAAAATAAAAAAGATATAGCTATATACTTTAGGCAATTAATACAAAAGGTTCAGAAAAAATATAATCAAAGAGTTGTTGTTTTAATTGATGAGTATGACAAAGTTATTTTAGATAATTTAGATCAAATGRGTGTAGCAAAAGAAGCAAGAGAAACAATAAAAGGYYTTTACACAATTTTAAAAGATAGTGACGAGTTTTTAAAATTTATCTTTTTAACAGGTGTAAGTAGATTTTCAAAAGCTTCAATTTTTAGTGGTTTAAATATGTTGACAGATATTTCACTTGCTGAAGATTTTGGAAATATCTGTGGTTACACCCAAGATGATATCGAGACTACATTTTTGCCTTATTTAGATGGGGTAGACCTAGAGAAACTAAAAACTTGGTATAATGGTTATAACTTTTTAAAAGATGATGTTTATAATCCTTTTGATATCTTGTTATTCATAAAAAATAAATTTATATATAAAAACTATTGGTTTAATACTGGTACACCAAATTTTTTAATTAAGTTAATTAAACAAAATCATTATTTTTTACCAAAACTATCAAATTTAAGGGTAGGGGATAGCTTACTTGATAGTTTTGATATAGAAAATATTGATTTAGAGGTGATATTGTATCAGTCTGGTTATTTGACGATTGAAAAAACTTTAAAAGTAAAAAGAGAGCGAATTGAATACAAATTAAAGTTACCAAATGTTGAGGTAAAGCAAGCTTTTAATGACCTTTTGATTGACTTTTTAACAGAGCAAAAAACAGAAAAATTAGATTATCAAGATAATATTTATGAGGCTTTGTATGATGGTCAATTAACATTTTTAGAAAGTTCTTTAAAAGCAATGTTTGCCTCTATCCCAAATGATAATTTTAGAAAAAATAACATTCAAGATTATGAGGGCTTTTATGCCTCTGTAATTTATGCATATTTTCAAAGTTTAGGTTTAGATATTATTGGTGAGGATGTAACTAATAAAGGTCGTATAGATTTAACCTTAAAAATAAATGATTTAATTTATATCATTGAATTTAAAATGGGTGATACAGATGCTTTAGCTCAAATTAAAGCAAAAAACTATCAACAAAAGTATTTAAGTGAAGGTAAAAATATTTATTTAATTGGTATTAACTTTTGTAAAGACGAGAAAAATATATCTAGGTTTGAGTGGGAGAAAGTTTAAAGTTTTATTGTATTGAATATAAAATGGCTAGTAAGAATGAATGTCCTTGGAGATTGGACTTGTGTGTCCATCAAAGCTGGATTAGCGTATAAATAAAGGTTTACGATGGGAATAAATTCCCATTCCCGAGTGAAAAATAAAAAATGTTCTGTATATGAATTTATCTTTTAATGGGGATTAGCATAAAAAGTGTCAGACACCTCTGTGTCCCTATGATTCGAAAATATAATTTTCAATTAAATATAAGTGCTGTATTTAATTGGAGTATAATCCTTCTGTAATATTCCCAGAGACAAAGAGTCCACTTTGATATAATTGATAATCCTTAATAGAGGCTTCTTTAACTTTAATAGAGCTACCTTTTAGAAGGTTAAAGTTTGATGTAGATTTGCTTTGAAGGATTGCAGTAATTGTTTTGTTTTTCCATGATATGACTTTAACCCAAATCCATTCATTAAAATTAGAAATCCCTGGTAATTGAACAAGTAAGAGCAAGTCTAATTTATCGTTAATAAATTTTTGCTTTAAATAAGGGGCTTTTGTTTGGACTTTTAATAATGCTACTTGTAAGTCAATACTGATTTTAAAGGTATCTAGCTGAACTTCCTTTTTTCCAAATAATTGGTCAAGTTTATAAATCATAGCTTCATCTTGTGAGTATTTTTTTTTGAAAAATCGAACTCTTAAAAGTCTATTTTTGTGAGTTAAGCCTCTTAAATTATCTTTTCCTAAGTGGATAAAGATTTCATTTTTACTATTATCTAAAATGTGGGTTTCATAATTTAGAGATTTGTTAAGTTCTATTTTAAAGGATCCATCATTTTTACTTAGTTGATTATTGACTAATAAGTGACAAGTTTGTTTTAAGAGATCATCTAGTCTTGGTTCATTTACCTGTGTTTTTATATATAAGTCAGGAAAGCCAAAAAAGTCCATGCCAGATGTATAAATAAAATTTCCGCTTTGATAAATATTAATTATTTCAAATGCTTGAACTATTTCTAATTTCAAACTTTTAATAAATTTATCATTAAAGGATTCAAGATTTAAATAGCTACTATTGAAGTTTATTTTAGAATCAACAGACTTAAGAAAGTTTTGTAAAGACCTGATGATATAAAACAAATTATCTTGATTGGATAAATATATTTTTAATTCATAAATGTTATTGTTTTGAAAGTTAGACTCAACTTTAGAAAAGTCAGTTGTAAGGCTTTTAATCAAAGTACAAGATTTAACTTTTATTTTGGTGAGCTGACTTAGGGAGATTTTATCAAAAACTTGAAATTTAAATGATAGTTTTCTTAGACTATTATCCTTTAACTCTTGGTTTTTAAACGGTACGAAGTTTTGAATGTCTAAATATTCTTCTTTAGAAAGTATCTTTCTAGTAGCACCATCATACTCTGTATTAAAAAAGATGCTTAAGTAATAAGTAGTGATACCAATACTAAGTATTAAAATAAGAAGAAGTATAAATTTAATAATTTGTCTATCTGACATAAATTATATTGTATCATGTTTTTAGATAACAGCAGCTCTAATTATGAAAAAAAGCTCTTCATTTAGCTCGGAGATGGGAATTTATGCCCATAAAAAACTTTATTTATGACTGATACTTCCTTATTGGAATAAATTCCAATCTCCATTAGTTTTAATTTCTTTATAATTAGAATTGCTGTTTAGATAAAGTCGATCTTTGAAATTATTAAAGTCTTTTAGTACAATCAATTGAACTAATACTAAGGAAAATATAAATGATAATTCAACTTAAAAAAATAAATAAAGATAATTGGCAAAGTGCTTTAAAACTAGAGATTAGTCAAGATCATAAAAGTTTTGTAGCTCCCAATTTATATTCAATTGCAGAAGCTCAATTTTATCCAGATATGCACGTTTATGGTATTTATAATAATCAAGTAATGGTTGGCTTAACAATGTACGGAACCTCAAAGTATCCAGAAAACGATAAGATTGATGAGCGTTGTTGGATTTGGCGTTTAATGATTGGACAAAATCATCGACAAAAAGGTTATGGTAGACAAGCATTAAAATTAATTATTGAAGACATCAAATCTCAAGGTTTGGACGTTTTACTTTTAAGCACTGAACCTGAAAATATAAAAGCAATTTCATTGTACAAAAGCCTAGGGTTTTTGCCTACCGGTATTGTTGAAGATGGCGAAGAAGAATACATTTTAACTTTTACAAAAGAGAAAACAAATGAAACCCTTTGAACTATATATTCCTGATAAAATTATACATCCATTGTTTATTTCTATTCCGCATTGTGGTACTCATATTGATGAAAATATAAAGTCAAAAATGACTAATAATGCTAAAAAATTAATAGATACAGATTGGATACTTCAAGATTTATATTTCTTTGCAAAAGAAATGAGTATCCCGATGATTTATGCAAATTATTCGAGATATCAAATTGACTTAAATCGTCCTCTTCCTAGTCAAGAAAACTTATATAAACGAAAAACGAGTGCTTTAGTGCCTACCTTAGACTTTACAAATCAAAAAATATATACAGATTATAATCCAGATAAAAAAGAGATTCAAAACCGAATTTCTCAAATATATCAACCCTATTATCAGCAAATAGATGATTTATTTGATTTAGTACAAAAAAAGTTTAATAAGGTACTTTTATTTGATGCTCATAGCATTAGGCGTTCAGTAAAAGAAATCTCTGATGTAGCTTTTAAAGATTTAATGCTCGGTAATAGAGATGGAGAAACTTGTTATAAGTCTTTACTTTTAGAAGGAGCAAAGATATTTGAAGCACATAACTATAAGCACTCTAATAACTCTCCTTTTAAGGGCGGTAATATTACAAGAACTTTTTATAATAAAGAAAAAAATAGATACTCGGTTCAACTTGAAATGTCTCAAGATATTTATATGGAGTCAGATGATAAATTTAATTCATGTAAAAAAATGTTAAAAGAGTTATTAATTAAATTTTCAGATATTATGAAAAATGAGAGCAAATGAAATACTTTAGTGAGCTATTATTTGATGGAGAGAAATGGCTAAATGATGTTTATTTTGAGGTAGATGAAAAAGGTTTAATATCTAAATTTCAAGAAAACTCTAAAAATAAGGTCAATAATTTAGGAGTTGTAATACCTGGTTTTATCAATTGTCATTCTCATAGTTTTCAACGTGCTATGTCGGCTTTAGCCGAAAAGGTACATGACTTTAACTCTAGTGATAGCTTTTGGACATGGAGAGAAGCCATGTATGATTTAGTAGAAAAACTAGATCAAAAATCTTTTAGTATTATTGCTGATTTTGTTTATATGGATATGTTAGAGGCAGGTTTTACAACAGTAGGTGAGTTTCACTATTTACATAAAGATATCATTGAAAGTGATTTAACTTTAATGGGAGAGACTATAATAAATAGCGCTTTTAGTGTTGGTATTAGATTGTCTTTATTTCCTGTACTTTATCAACAAGGTGGTATCAATCAAGAGCTAGAAGACAAGCAACTTAGATTTAACTTATCTACAGATCAAATGATAAAGTACTTTGATGAGATATCTTTAAAAGTAAAAGATGGCAATAACTTAGGTTTGTCTATCCATTCTTTAAGAGCCGTAGATCAAGAAAATATGCATCGTTTGGTAAAATTCCAAAAAGAAAAAGACTGTATGCTTCATATACATATTTCAGAGCAACCAAAAGAAGTTGAAGAAATAAAAGAAGCCTATAAAAAAAGACCCGTAGAGTACTTATTTGATCAATTTGAAGTTGGTAAAAAATGGTGTTTAATTCATGCTACTCATGTAAATGAAAATGAAGTTAAACTAATGGCTAAATCTGGCTGCGTGGTTGGTATTTGCCCTATTACAGAAGCAAATTTAGGTGATGGAATTTTTCCTTTAGTTGATTATCTTAATTTAGGTGGGACATTTGCAATTGGTTCTGATTCTCATGTACGTGTAGATGCTTTAGAAGAACTTCGGCTGTTAGAGTATTCGCAAAGGTATAGAGACTTAAAAAGAAATAGAATTGCTTTAAAAGAGTTTGATGGCTCTGTAGGTAAAACTTTAATTTCAAAAACTTATAAGGGTGGAGCAAAGGCAGTAGATTTACCTGTAGGTACATTAAAAGTAGGAAACTACGCTGATTTTTTAGTTTTAAATGAAAAGTCACCAAGTGTTAGGCTAAAAAGAGTCGATAGCTTGATGGATGAAATTATTTTTAATTCATCATCTAATATAATTAATGATGTATATGTTTGCGGAATTAAAAAAGTGTCTAATAGTAAGCATATAAATAAACAAAAAATAGAAGATCAATATGTATCTATTTTAAAGAGCATTTCATGAAGTATTTTATTTGTCTTTTATTTTTAATAAGTATCAATTTTTCTGAAAACTTAGCTCAGCTAGAAAACATGTATCGACGTACTGGTAATTTAGAGGCTTTATATTATTTAACAAAAGGTTTAATAGCTGAAAAAAACTTTAAAAAAGCAATCAGAGTAATTAAAATTTTGCATAAAAAAATGCCCAATAGTCCAAAAGTACTAGATATGGAGATTCAAATTAAATGGGCAATTCATCAAAAATACGAAGCATATAAATTAGCTTACGAGTCTCCAGATTCAGAGTTTAGAGATAAAAGATTGTCTTTTATCAAATATAAAAATCAAAATTTTTATCCTTTTTTTAAATTAAAATATGAATTTTTATCTACTGAGAAAATGGACGAAATTTTATTTGAAGATTTATTAAAATTATTTCCAAAAAATAAATTATTACTCAATTTATTAATGGATTATTTTATTTTTTTAGAAGAATACGAGTTTGCATATGATTTAAATATTGACTTTCCTAAAACTTTTGACAAATTAGATAGCTTTGAAAACTTAGGCAATAAATATAGTGGTCATTGTAAAAGAAGTCTCGCCAAAGATAATTTAAATGATGAAGTAAAAAAATCATGTTATTTTGCTTGGAAATTTACTCCATATTTAATGACTCGATTTAAAAAAATAGAAATTAAAGATTTAATCTGGTTTTTTGAAGAAAAAGTCTCTCACAGAAAAACAAGTAACTTTATAAATTATTATCGTTTGTCTTATTTATATGCTCGAATCAAAGAAACAGAAAAAGCAAAAACGAGTTTGTCAAAAGCTATTGAAAAATCTCCATCCTATTTTTTTGATTTAATTTTAGAGAGGCTACCCTATAAGTATATGAATTTTAAAAATGAGATTCAGATTCAAGTAAAAAAATTATAGCTTGATTTACTTTCAATCAAGAAAGTTTATAGTTATAATCAAGTTCAATTTATAAAGTTGTAAACTACGAAAGTTGGTGCCATGGATATTAAAGATGCCTGTAAAATAGCTATTAATCAATTAGAGCATTGTCATAACCCTTATTCAAAATTTTCAGTAGGGGCTTCATTGCATGCTACTGACGGTAAAGTATTTGGGGGATGTAACATAGAGAATGCCTCTTATGGTGGTACTGTTTGTGCTGAAAGAGTAGCAATATTTAAAGCTGCTAGTGAAGGTTATCGTGAGTTTGATTATATTGTCATAGCTACAGAAACTAAAAAACCAGCTCCTCCCTGTGCCTTTTGTTTACAAGTTATTACAGAGTTTTGTAGTGGAGACTTTCAGATTCATCTAGCAAATAGGGGAGGAATCGTTAAGTCTTATCGTTTAGATGAGCCTTTACCTCATCCATTCGACCCAAGTTGGTTAGATGCAGATAAAGAGAAAGCATGACAGACTTTTATTTAGCTAATTTTATTAATCCAAAAGATGATAAACAAGCAGATTATCATCCGAGTTGGATATTAGATGAGGTTGCTAAAATTGTCCCTTTCTTTGCGGGTGTATCATGGGACAAATTGGGAAAAAACGGTATGCAATGGCCGGTATCCAAAGATGGAACAGAGAGTACAGTTCTTCACCAACAGTCCTTTAAACGTGGATTAGGTCATTTTGAATTCCATCCATTTGTAGAAAGTAATGAAAT
>NVVD01000021.1:0-70000 GCA_002402105.1 Candidatus Cloacimonadota bacterium | reverse complement strand
TCGCTCCCCACGCTTTCACGCCTCAGCGTCAGTTGCATTCCAGAAGACTGCTTTCGCCATTGGTGTTCTCCCTGATATCTACGCATTTCACCGCTACACCAGGAATACCATCTTCCCCTCCTGCACTCTAGTTCATCAGTTTTGAAGGCAGTTGCTGGGTTGGGCCCAACGATTTCACCTTCAACTTAACGAACCGCCTACGCGTTCTTTACGCCCAGTAAATCCGGACAACGCTAGCAACTTACGTATTACCGCGGCTGCTGGCACGTAATTAGCCGTTGCTTCCTCTGCAGGTACCGTCAAATCATACGCCTTATTCAAACGCACAACCTTCTTCCCTGCTGACTGAGCTTTACGAGCCTAAACCCTTCATCACTCACGAGGTATTGCTCCGTCAGGCTTTCGCCCATTGCGGAATATTCCCTACTGCTGCCTCCCGTAGGAGTCTGGACCGTGTCTCAGTTCCAGTGTGGCCGATCACTCTCTCAAGCCGGCTAACCATCTTTGCCTTGGTAAGCTTTTACCTTACCAACTAGCTAATAGTACGCAGGCCCCTCTCTCAACGATACCATTGTTAATAGGGCATCTTTTAAAATTCAGTCATACGACTAAACTTATTATCCGGTATTAGCACTGTTTTCACAGTGTTATCCCAGATTGAAAGGCAGGTTACCCACGCGTTACTCACCCGTGCGCCACTAACTTATGGAGCAAGCTCCACAAGTCCGTTCGACTTGCATGTATGAGGCATACCTCCAGCGTTCGTCCTGAGCCAGGATCAAACTCTCCATTGTATATAATAAAATGAAGTTTTCATTTCTGACTTCTACTTCGCTTGGTTACAAAATTTCTTATGTTATTTCTCAATTGTTTTCTATTCTGTTTTCAATAATCTTTGCTTTCTTACGAAAGCGCCTTCGTTTGAAGGAGCTACATAGTATGTTATTCGCCTATCAAAGTCAAACTTTATTTTGTTTTATTTTGAACTATTTTCTTTTAACTTATTATTTAATTAAAACATCAAGGTTTTATCAGCGTTTAACGATATAAATATAAACTTTTATTTAAAAAATATCATATATGAAACAAACATACCTTATTATCTTAGTACTTTTTAATATTCTGCCAACTCCAATTAAAGCTAATAACAACTTAATTAACCCTATTAAAAGCTCTAAATATTGTACTGCCATTTATCAGACTAAACTATTTCGAGAGTCACCCGTATTTAAAACTGTTAGAAAGCTCATCTATAATAAAGAAATACGCTTAAATCATAAATTAAATGATAAGATTTTTTTACAGTTATTTGCACCAAGTAAACTAGCCCACTATTTTGAAAACAAAGAGATACAATTATTTCATTACCCTAGTTTTAAAAAAGGACTCTTAAACTCAAAAGAAACTAGATTTAAAAAAAGTTCACTCAACATAAAGTTTAATGAAAACGAAAAAGTTTTAGAAGAGTATTTTATTAGTGATAAAAATATTTTATGGCCAAAGTCTCTTAATTATAGCTATCGTTTTTATAAAGATGGGGTTTCACATACATTTCAACTTAAAATTCAATTCATTGACTTTATATATTCGGGGCCAAAGCTTAATCTATTAAAAAAGCTTCTTCCTAAAAATTTATAAAAAAAAACACTACTTAAATTTAAGTAGTGTTTTTTTATGAAAGCTTCTAAATTATCCTACTAAGATTTCTTTAAATTCTCCATCTTCTTCTAGTTCAGTCATGATATCGCAACCACCAACAAATTTACCCTTAACGTATAATTGAGGAAAAGTTGGCCAATTTGAAAACTCTTTCATTCCTTGGCGAATTTCTTGATCGGCTAAAATATCAACTGTTACAAATTTATTAGCATACTGAGAAATTAAACCTACAACATGTGCAGAAAACCCACATTGTGGAAATTGTCGATTTCCCTTCATAAATAAAAGAATTTCGTTATCATTAACCATTGATTCTAATTCTTCGTTTAGAGTGTTCCCGTTTGCTCGAGATTTATTTACTACTAAGTCGTTATTATTAACATTTAATGAAGTCATTATTGTTGATCCTTTTTTTTAGCCCATTTTTCGGGAGTGAAAGTTTTTAACATCATGGCATGAATTTCATTTGATTGAAAACGCTCTTCTAGTGGAGTCATTACCATTCGGTGTTGCTCTATTTTTGATTTTCCTTCAAACTCTGCACTTACAATACGAACCATCCAGTGATCTCCCGTACCTTTTAAGTCAGTTGCTTGAATATCTGCATCTTTAAAAAATCCTGCTATTATATTTTCTAGTTCTTGTTCGCTCACTATTGCTCCTCTACAAGAGTTTTAATTTTAGAATTAATATTACTCTAATTGTGTGGTATTAAACTAATTGAAACAATACTTAATGTCTATGTCTTAACCAATTTGCACCATTCTATATTTTACTTACTCAAAGTTTTATTAAAAACATCTAATAATTTTTCTTTTAACAGATTCGATTTTTCATCTAATTGTTTTTTTCCTTCTTTTACTCGAGAAGAATTTAATAAATCCATAAATTTATTTTTAAACTGAGTACTCAAATCATCTGCTACTTGTAACTTTAGTCTCTTTACTATTTCATTATCTAAACCAACTTGAATTTGTAAGGCAACTTGTTGTATTAACTGTGATACACCACCTGTTACGAAAAGCCCCCTCCACTCTAATGAGTCTATTTGTAATTGTTTGTCTATATTTTCACCAACAACTCTAATATGGATATTATTCAAAATGATTTTTTTTACTGAAATAGCCTTTGGAATTAAACTTAATAAACTTGATTCTAGAATATTATTTTCAATTTTATATTCATCTTGATGATCTGCCACCGAATTTAGCTTTAGGTTTAAATATACCCCATCTAAAATTAGGTCTTTGCCTACTAAGTTTTTTGAAAAAATAGAAAACCCACTAAACCTTAAGGATAATTTTTCTATTTTTATTTGTCTAGTTCGATCTTTTGAAGTTTGAGCTTCTATATTTTGAATCTGTATTTTTTTTTCTAAAAAGTGAAGTCCAGCAGAACCTAGTTTTGGTTTTTTTCCGTAAACAAGTTTTATACTTTTTTCTACCGTACTACAAAATACAAAGTCTGCTGATATAGACAAAAATCCACCTACACATACCAAAATCATTCCGAGCAATAAAAGAAATTTATACATATTAATGGTTTAATCCTTTCTTATACAAATCATTTACGTGTAAAAATCCCTGTATAAAACGTATTTCATCAGAGCTTAAAGCTTTTCTACGAATCATTTCTTCTAAAACACTTAAATGCTTATGCCTAGCTGATTTTTCAAAATAATTAATATCGTCTAAAAAAGTTTTCATATTTTTTAATAAAGCATCAACTTCAACACCCGTAGCTTTTTGAGAGTTTTTCATATGAGGAGTTTTTAAACCCTTTAGTTTCTCAATCTCATATAAAATTACAGACACCGCATGAGATAAATTTAATACAGGGTAATCTGTATTTACTGGAATATTAATCGTATAGTCACACATTGATAACTCTTCGTTATTCATGCCAGAGCTTTCTCTACCCATAATTAACAATACATCTTGCTCATCAGAAAACACTTGTGAAATCTCATTTAAATTTGCTGATGAAATAGCATTCCTATTTTTACCAGTATTTGCTGTTGTCCCGATAACATAATGGTAATTTGAGGATACAATCTCTCTTAAAGACTCTTTTTTTATTATGGAATTTATTCGTTCTTTGCCATGACAAGCAAAATCTGAAACACTTTTAGAAAAATTACATCTTGGATTTACTAGATATAAATTACGTAATTTAAAGTTTTCCATTAAACGTAAAATAGAGCCTAAATTAATATCACCACTAATTTCAAGAACACAAAGGTCTAAATTATACTTCATTTATTAAATACTCCATTAAAACACCAGTTATTAAAACCTACATAATCAATACTTTTAAATGCTAAGTCAATATATGCAATATTTTGGAGGTTTAAATACTTCAAAATCAATTGACTTATTTTAATTTCTTCTATGTAGTATTAAGGTTTTTTGTATTATTTTCTTCAAAATCGATGATTTACGTTGAAAACTGTCGACTATAAGATAACTATATAACCAAAGGATACATAATGTTCAACACTTTCAGTAAACTATTTTTCATTTTCTCTTTCATCTTTCAATCCCAAGCTGATATTCAATCAATTAATATTAGTCTAAAATCTAAGCAAACTGAATTAAAAAATAAATTTGTAAATATTCAATACACAGTTATTCAAACAAAAAAAAATCAACAATTTGAACTTACCTTTATTAGTACTGGGAAATGTAAATTTAATAAATCTACCATTAAAGTAACAACAAAAAAGCTAGTGACAACTGGAAACCATAAACTCTCACTATGTTTAGATGGTAGTCAAAAAGTTTTTGTAATTGGAAAAGAAACTAATTTTTCAAAATTAACATTTGGTCCTACTTTAAAAATAAATCCAGATTTAATCAATATAAATAAAGTTCTAAAATAATAAATGTAAAATTTTTCTATTCAGGCTCTTAAACAAATAGAGTTCCATATCTATGGAACTCTATTTTTATGAAATTTAAACATAATTTCATACCTTAAAATTAGTGTAACTTCTCCAAGAAGTTCAGCTAATCTATAAATTATTTGGGTTCAGCTCTATCACTAAAAATACATTTCTCAAACTATTACTTGATATGCAACATTTTAGGCATAACGGCTTTGATTTGGCGATGACTATTTAGATAAGATGAAAACTCTAAAGACTCAGTATAATAATTAGAACTTAACTTTATTACATTTTGCATTAATGGATGAACAGATGGCATATATAAAAAGTAGCTTTGTTTTCCATCTCTAGAAATATCTGCCATGTTTATTAAGCCACCTTTAATTGATAAACTATACAATTTATTTTTTAGCTTTTTCTTTTTATATTTTACGGCAGTACCTAAAGCAAAAGTTAATTGACTAAATAAAAAAAATTGTAAAGCAACAAAATATATGGCTTTTTTTGTGGGTATATTTTTTAAATCTCTCATTTGAATTTTGCTCCTGTTAAAAACAAACCTATACAGTAGGTGCATCATTCAAAAGATTCGGATGTAGTTATTTTTTGTATAATATATTCATCTTTTATAGATTTTATGATTTTTAATTATAAGACAAAAAGTACTACTTTTAGACCATTTTTGTATAAATACTTAAATATCTAACAAAGGAAAAATATCAATTGGTACTTCTTCATAGGGATGAGATTGCTTAATTTTATTTACTATATCTTTTACGGTTGTATAGTCACATTCAAACTCTATTTTTACTTCTAACACAGATTCAAGTTGAGAAAGTTTACCAATTGTTGGGGTTGCTCCCTTTTGTGGTTCAAACCAGCCCATTCCCTTAGTCACAAAAGAGCAAGAGCGATAATTGCCTATGACACCACCACCAGCATTAGAAATAGCAAGGCGTATTTCTTCTTCGTTTTCTTGAGGAACAAAAACACAGACTTTTACACGCTTAAAAGTATACATTAACTACTACTCAATTAAGCTATCTATAGCAGCTTTTCCGTTCGGCAAAATAAAAACTCTAGCTTTTAATTTTTTTTGATTTCTTTTAAGCTCTAATTGTTTAGCTTTTGATTTATTTGTAAAAAAAGCCTCTATATTAAAACTTGCTGAAATATCTCTGTTTTTAACTCTTTTTTTATCTGAACTAAAATAAACGGGGTATTTTAGCTTGCCTTTAATAAATATTCCTTCTTTAAAGGGTGATAACGAAGCCCTATCAATCGTGTAGGTATCATTAATCTTTTTTAATTTCACATAAATTGCTGTACCACGCATTAATTTTCTGTTTGGTGTTTCAATTAACTTTTTTGAAGAAAACCTAGAAAAATCATAATTTAAAATAACGTAGTTTCCTCTAAATAGACTTCTGGGATCAACAGGCACTACTTTTAACAAAACTTCTTTACCAAAGTAAATAGGTAAAGATGAGTTTACAAGCATTAAAGCTAGACAAATAATCTGAAAAAAAGCAATGAAAAGCAAGTATTTTTTATTTTTAGAAACAGACTCTAAAGAAAAATTATTTAACATGATTTATCCTTAGCCTCATCCCAATATTTGCCTGCTAAATGCAATATAAAACCAGATACTCCAAAAGTAATTGCACCGCCTAAGTAACTAGAAAACAAATCAAAGTATCTACAAAAAGCTAGGGCCAATACTAAAAATACTCCATTGAAAAACATCTGCTGTAGTTTCAGTTTCAACCCATATCTAATAAATTGTATCCCACAATAAAACAAATATAAATTAACTACAATTGGAACTAAAAATATAATAAAGTCAAAGTTAAGCTCTGAAACAAATAGACGAATAAATATAAATATCAAAAAAGTTATCTCAGATAAAATTAAAGTTTTAACTGAATTAGAGAAATATTTATACCTATATATGATAGAACATTGAATACTTAAATAAACAATTGCTGGTACTAAAAAAAAGATTGGCTCTGGTATTTTATAACTACTACTATAATGATGAAATCTAAAAATCCATCGAGCTATACTCTTAAAAGAAAGTAAAAAAACTAAAGCAAAGTATACTTTCCCTAGTTTTTGAACAAAGTAGTTACCTAACTCTTGTTTATCTTTTTTTAGGCACAAGCCTAAAAGTAATAATGTAATAATAAAATAACTAAAGTGGACTATAAAAAATGGATATGAAAAATACTTAATTGAGAAAGTTTCTTTCCAGAAATAAAACAGTTTTTCAAACCATAAAAAATACCCAAAGCTAAAAACAATTAAAAAATTTGCTGATTCTTTTTTAGTTTGTTTGTAAATATAGTAAGAAAAATAATGAATAATAGGAAAAGATAAACAAAGTTCAGCTGAAAAATAAAATTGTTGAACCAACCATAACTCTACTAAAAAAATATATAAATATAAAAAAGGCCTTGATCTAAAAAATAGCAAAACAGGTAAAACCCCTATTGCCCATAACCATATACCATCTGGATAATGAGCATTCAAATGAAAAATTTGAGCAATTAACCAAATTGCTACCCCATAAACAAAACATGAAAAGAAAAACCACTTTTCACTCAATGAAATTTTATTTTTAAAATAATAATTAATGCCAATTATATAAGTAGTAACTAAACCAAATACTACGGTCAATAGCTGAGAAGTACGTCCTAAATATTGCCAATTATTTGCTAAAATCAATAATAATGAAAGTCCAAAAAAAAGCATCCCTAAAAAAGAGAATACTTTTGTAATTGAAGGTAAAGTACTTTGTGGATACAAAGATAGAATCATATCTCGTTGGGAGCTTGAAATTATCCCTGCTTCTAACCAAAGTAAAGATTGAATTTCTAGAGCCTTTTTAAATCCGAAGTTCATATATTACTGTAATACTTTCAAACTATCAATCAAGTCAATGTTTTTTAATTTACACTCACTACTTGAAACATTAGCTCTACAAAGTACATTTAGTTTATAAAAGATTTTATTATAAGAAAAAGTATTTAAAACAAAGTTTCTACCCTCGCTTGAGCTTTCTGAAAAGCATTGTTTTATAGATAGCTTATCTTTCATAATATTTGAACAATTTGGAATTTCTGAAATACTTAAGGACTTATCACCTATCTCAGGTAATTTTATTTCTTTAAACTCTACGTTATAGTTATCATATGTATGAAAAAACCTATTTGTTTCAGTTATTTTTTTTATTTTAAGATTAAAATATGGTAAATCAAATTGGATTGCTTTGTCATTTGATACGATATTTTCACTAAAAGCTACAAGTATAATAAAAGATATTGCAAGTAAGAATAAAGATGAAAAGTACAAAATAAAAACAGGTTTCATTTTTTTTGTATGCCAAAAAATTAAATAGAGTTGATTAAAAGGTGAGCAAAAGATATTTGCAATAAGACAAACAGTATGGATTCTGTAGCTAATTATAAATGTATATATCCAACCTATAAAAACAAGTATAAAACTTGTACTCATTAATAATACTAGTAACATTTTTTCCATAAATTTAATATACCTTTTATCATATAAAATTTAGATAAAAACTATAACATTTATGAATACTTATTAATAGATATATGTCTTAGCTTCAGCAATTATAACTATAATTACTGAAGCTATTAATAAGAAATAAGATTACAAAACAAATGGAGGTTTTGTTTTGCTCCATGCTTCGTTTTCATCTAATCTTTTAAGCCACGCTTTTATATTTGGATAATCATTAAGTGGAAATCTTGAACTTTCTGATTGAATCATTGCTGAAAATGCCGCTACTGAAAAATCTGCTAATGTTAATTTTTCTCCTACTATAAATTTTCTTCCTTCTAGTTGATTTTCTAAAGTTGGGGCTACAGTTTTAATTTGCTCTAAAGCATTTTCTACAATTGACTCATCAGCTTCTCCCAAACCAAACAACCCTTTTAGTAATGTTTCCCAAATTAATTTTCCTACATTAGAATTAAAACTATTGATTTCCCAAAACTGCCATTTAACAATTTCATATCTCTTATTCAAGTCTTTTGGAAATAATTCTTCACCATCGTATTTATCTGTTAAATACTGAATGATTGAATTTGACTCCCATAAAACAAAATCTCCATCCACTAATACAGGTACTTTTGCATTTGGATTAAGAGCTAAATAACCCTCTTCTTTTAACTCTCCATTCATCAAGTTTTTTTCTATTATTTCAACTTTTAAATTCAAATAATTAATAACTGCCTGTACTTTTCTTACCATCGGTGAACCATTCATAATATATAGTTTCATTTTTTCTCCTTAGTTTACTTGCGTTTTGCAAGTTGATTCAGCTACGATAACCCTCCCACTTGCTAAATGCAAGTAGATTGAAAAATAAAGTCTATTTCTGTATGATGTATTTATATGAAAAAAAATAACTGTAGATCAAATTGCCCCCTCTCTATCACTTTAGATATTATAGGAGATAAGTGGAGCCTACTTATCATTAGAGATATGATTTTCATGAAAAAAAAATATTATGGAGACTTTTTAAATTCTTCTGAAAAAATAGCCACTAATATTTTATCTAATCGCCTCAAATCTCTTGAAAGTCACTCTTTTATTACAAAAACTAAAGACTCAAATAATCGTTCAAAATTTATTTATCAATTAAGTAAAAAGGGAGTCGATTTATTTCCTATACTATTAGAGATGATTTTATGGGGTGATAAATATAACGATAATTCATCCTTACCTTCTGAATTTATTCAAAAAATAAAAAAAGATAAAGATAAAATGGTTCATGAGCTCCTTAATTCAATCAATTAAAACCTCATTTTTTTCAAAGCTATTTTTTATCTTAAATTGAATCTAGCAATATTTTACCTCAACTAGTATAATCCTTTTAATCATAAAAATTAATTCAAAACTCAACCTAAGAGGGCTAAATGAAGAATATTATTTTATTCTCACTATTTATTTTGATTAGCAATTCACTGTTTGCTAAATCACCAAAAAAGATATCTGAATATTTAAAGGGTACTACCAAAGTTTCAGGCTAYTTTAATATCCATCACCATAAAAAAGATGAAAAGTATTATTTAGAGTTAAAAAAATCTAAACTAAATAAAGATTTTTTAATGACAGCCAGTATTGCTGAGGGTATTGGTCTTAAAGGAGTTTTTGCAGGGACAATGCTTAGCACCGTTATTGTAAGATTTCGTAAAATTGGTGACAATATTCAATTTATTTTTCGTGATTTAAGACATCAAGCTAAATACGATAAACAAATGAAAAAAATTGTAGATAAAGCTTTTAGAGATACAATCAGAGCTAATTTTAAAATTTTAGCTTCAAGTTCTGGTAAATATTTAATCAATGCTGACCAGTTTTTTCAAACAGACTTTTACCAGCTATCTGGTAAATTAAAAAGAATTAGAGGAGGATCATTAAACCATAACCCTAAATTATCTCATGTTTCCTCTATTAAAAACTTTTCTAAAAACTTAGAGGTTCGTAGTTATCTTGCATACACTAGTAGAAGTTCAAGTGGTGCTAAAAATAGCTTTGAAATTCTTGTACATTATAGTTTCTTTCCTTTTCCTAAAAATAAATTTAAACCTCGTAAAGCTGATTCTCGAATCGGATATTTTTTAACTGCATTAAAAGATCATTCTATCGCTCAAAATCACTCAGGATTTGTTAGATACATCAAAAAATGGAACTTAGAGAAATCTGAAAAAAACGCTGTCCAATCTTTGCCTAAAAAGCCAGTTATTTACTACTTATCAAAAAACATTCCCTACAAATACAGGAAATATGTTCGTGAAGGAATTTTAGAATGGAATAAAGCTTTTGAAAAAATTGGTTTTATCGGTGCTATTGAAGCAAGAATCCAAATGGACTCAGATAAATGGGACCCCGAAAACAATGATTACCATACAATCTCTTGGATTGCTTCTGAAAAAGCACAGTATGGAGCTATTGGACCATCTCGTATTAACCCTCTTACTGGTCAAATATTAGACGCAGATATTTTATTTGATGAAAGTAGACTAAGGGGTAACTTTAGAAAATACCTCCGATTTTTTGGTCAAAAACCACAAAAACAATCAAATGAAGATCATAATGAAACCCTTCTCAATGAAACTTGTAATATCTATGAAAACTTAAACTCTCAACTTGGTTTATTTTTACTAGCTCAAAAAAGTCTTAAAAAAAGCATCTCTAAAGATACAGACAAAAAGTCAAAAGATAATAAAAAAGACATCAAAAAAAAGAAAAAAGAAGCACTTAAAAAGCTTGTAAAAATCTACAAAGAAAATCAAGAAGAATTTATGGGACAGGCCATTAAGTGGATAATTATGCATGAGGTCGGTCACACACTTGGTTTACGACATAACTTTAAAGGTACAACTGCTATAGCTTATAAATACTTACATGATAAAGACTATGTAAAAAAACATGGTTTATACGGTTCTGTCATGGATTACCCTGGTGCTAATATTTCTAAAGACCCTAAAAAACAAGGATACTTTTTTACACCTACTCTTGGTGCTTATGATTATTGGGCTATTTCTTACGGCTATAGTACTTTTGCTAAAAATGAAAAAAAAGAACTTAATAAAATTGCTTCAAAATCTACATCTAAAGAGCTTGCTTATGCAACTGATGAAGATGGCCGAGGAAGCGGAACATTCGTAGACATGGACCCTTATGCTCATCTTTATGATTTATCTGATGACCCTTTAAGATACTCTGAACACATGATTGATTTAATATCTAGTTCATGGAATGACATCGTTTCTAAACACTCTGTTAAAGGAGAGTCTTTTGATCAAATTGCTGAAATTTATTATTCTTTTGTTTCAGAGTATGTAAGAAAACTTGACCAAATAACTAAATTTATTGGTGGTCGTGTTTTTCATAGATTACATAAAGGTGACGGAGATATTCGTCCTATACAATTAGTTGACTTTAAAACCCAACGAAAAGCCCTTAAAATGTTAAGTAAGTATGCCTTTAATGATAAATATTTAAAAGTATCTAAAGAGTTATATGAGCATATGCCCGCACAAAGGTGGATGCATTGGGGAACAAAAATATGGGGACAACCAATAGATACAGATATTCATAGAGTAAATTTATATATTCAAAAGTCTCCTCTTGCAAGACTATTATCTCCAAGGTCATTATCTCGTATCATCAATCAAGAGCTTTTATATCAAGATGAAAAAGATTTATTAACTCTTGAGCAGGTTTTTCAAACTATTATGAAAGGTGTATTTTCAAATTATTACGATAATTTAAAAAAACCTCATTATACTTTACCAAAAGAGTTTGTATCTAGTAACAAACGTAACTTACAAAGATTTTTTGTTAAAAAACTTATGCAAATATGCCAAGATAATAAAGCTTACGATCGTGAAATTCCATATGATGCAAAAACTATGGCTCGACATACTCTAAAGCGTATATTATTTAGATTAGATCACCTTAAAAAAGAAGTCCCTTTTCATAAAATGGATGCTATATCTAAAATTCATACAGATGATACAATGTCTCGTATCAAAGCTTTTTTAAATTCTAGTTATAATAGTAGTAACTACTAATGCAGGAGTCATTAATACTTAAATATACAATAACAACTCCAAAGTTAATCCTCAAACCACTAAGCTCATTAGATATTTCTAAATTATTTAAAATGAGCTTAGAAAGCGGAATTAAAGATTGGATGCCAGATCAAGTTTATCAAAATGAGGATGAAGCAAAAAAAGCTATCGAAGATTTAAATAGTTTTTTAATTCAAGAAATAAACCCCAGTCAAGGTCCTATAGTACTCGGGGTTTATCTACATAATAATAGACTAATTGGCCATGTAGGCTTGAGCCCTGTCCAAGAAGGTGTTGAAATTGGTTATGCCATTGAAGACTCTGAACAAAAAAAAGGATATGCAACAGAAGCAGTTGAATTTTTTACAAAGTGGGGGCTACAAAAATATAGCCTCCATTTCATACTAGGGATAGTTGACTCTAATAATATTAACTCTTGTAAAGTCTTAGAAAAGTGCGGATATATCTTTGGTGAAACTAAAAAAGATCAAAAAATCTATAAAAAAGTTTAAACTAAAGCCCCTGTACAGCTAGCTCCATCACCAGCAGTACATGCATAGCAATGATCTAAAAATGGAATTTTACTCATGAAATTTTTTGTATCAATATCGTTACTTATATTAAGATCAACCCCATTTTTATCTTTTAAAGGTAAGTCTTCCATTTGATGAAAATCACAATCAAATACTCTACCATCCCAAGAAATAGATAGCTGACTTTTACACATCAGATTATCTAAAGTACCCTCATTATATTTACTTTTTAATAAATCAACATATGAGATTAGCTCATTATTTTCACTCAAGTAGTCTTTAAACCTACCAACTGGAAAATTATGCAAAGTAAATAAGTTAGAAAACTCTATATTAAAGTCTTCTTTCAGCCTAAGTTTATAATCTTTTTCTAAAGATGATTGCTCAGGAGCTAAAAAAGCACCATTTGGGTTATAAATAAAATCTAATACTAAGTTTTTATCTATACCATATCCAACTTCATTTAATAGTTTTAAAGCTTTAATACTTTTACTGAAAACTCCATCCCCTCTTTGTTTATCAACATTTTCTTTTGTATAACAGGGTAGTGATGCAATAATATGAACTTCGTTTTCTTTAAAAAAATCAATGGTATCTTTTTGTGAGGGCAATAATAAAACAGTTAAATTACATCTATCAATGATTTCCATCTTTTTTGATTTTGCAGCTCTAATCAAATCCTTAAAACCTGCATTCAGCTCTGGTGCTCCACCTGTTAAATCAAGAGTTTTAAAATCTCCTTTTAAAATCATTTGAATAAGAGACTCTATTTTTTCTAAGGACATATCTTCTGTACGATTTGGACCTGCTTGCACATGGCAATGTGTACAAGATAAATTACAGACTTTACCTAAATTTACTTGAAGTACATCTAATGAAGTTCTATTAATAGTGGGTATTTTCATATTTTATTCCTTGAGGTGTTTCCATGGATAAGGTTTCCCAAGTTCATCTACTGCAACATAAACAATTTCACAAGAGCAAATTTCTCTTTGTTGCCTTGTATCTACATTTTTTGTAATAACAGATAGTTCCATAGTTAAACTTGAGTTTCCTTCTTTTGAAACTTTACACCAAAATTGAATCATATCTCCAAGTAATGCTGGATTAATAAAGATAACCTCAGATATTTTTTTAGTTAAGATTCTGCGAGTTTGCATAATATCCATAGCATACATAGCAGAAGCCTCATCAATCCAAGATAATAAATGACCACCAAATAAACAATTTGCCGCATTTAAATGAGCCCCAAATATCAGTTTTTGTAAAGCTAAGGTGTGAGTTTCTTGTATTTTTTTCATCTATTTATCCTTAGTGTAAGATTTTAATAAATCATAACAGTTTTATTTAGGCTGATTAAGTATATAATCTTGATACAAAATAATCTGGCTATAGAACAATACTTGCAGATGTATCAAAACAACTATAATGTTACGAGCTATATACCATCAATTTAAAAAAGAGTAAATACTCAACTATGAAAAATCAATATTATAAAAATACCCATGATCGCAATTTTGAAAACTTTAAATATGTGTACCCTGTAATTTCAAGAAGATCAGGAGGCTTAAGTTTAGGAATCAACCTAAACCCTGATAAAATCTGTAATTTTGGATGTATTTATTGCCAAGTAAATCGTAATCAAATGAGTAAACATATCGTAAATTTAGAGATACTTGAACAAGAGTTAAATATAATGTTAGAGATGATTCAAGATAATAGTTTATTTTTACATGAAAGATTTCAAAATACCGATGAAAGTAAGTTAGTTTTTAAAGATATAGCTATTGCTGGAGATGGAGAACCTTCTGTTTCTAAATACTTATTAGAAACTTTACAAATATTACAAAAATTTAATAAACTTTTTCATATTCCTAAAATAGTTATTATCTCTAATGCAACGGGATTTCAAAGAGAAAAAACCAAAGAAGCCTTTAAAATATTAGCCCTATTAAATGGAGAGGTTTGGGCTAAATTAGATGCTGGTACTCAAAGTTATTTTGAAACTATTAATCAATATTCTACCTCTATTAATAAAATTATCAAAAATATTCAAGATCTTAATCCACAAGTAAAACTACAGATTCAAACTTGTTTTATGAAAGTAAACCAAGTCTTACCAAGCACAGAAGAAATTCATCAATATGGACTGCGCTTAAAAGAAATTATTGATGTTAGAAAAGTTGATACTGTGCAAATTTATACTATCGCTAGAGACCCTGCTGAAAAATATGTTGATGCAATCCCTCTACAAAAACTAAAGGATATTTGTAAACCACTACATCAAATTGATATACAAATTGATTATTATAGTGGTAGTGCTAATTAATAATTAACTAATTGCAGGTATCATTCCTACTTTTTGAAAGTCAAAATTAATTTCTAAGTTACCAGTTTTTAAGTTTTTTAATTCTTGTCCCTTTTCATCTGACCAAATTGAGTTTTTTAAGAAAAACTTCTTTTGATTAAAATGTAATACTTGAGATAAGGTTTCCTCTTTTTCAATTGGTTGAGCCTCTCCCCATTTCCAAGAAAAAGAATGCTTCATATCAAAAGAAAAATCAAAAGATAGCTCCGATAAACCAAGTGGACTAAAATATCCCTCTTTTACAAAAGAAAAGCTTTTTTGAGACTTATAATCAAAAATTTCAATTTGAGTCGATTTTTTAAATTCAAATAATAAAAGTAAATAATGACCTACTTTTCTATGAATCATAGGAGATTTCTCATAAGTTTTTAAGACTTTTACCTGTGATTTATTATCTATTTGAATTAGCTCTCTTTTTATATTTATAAAGTATAAAAACCCTTCATAAATTTCTGGGAAACCAAACTCTTTGTGATAGCTACTTAAATTAGACAAAGACTCGGCTCTTTGTTTTAAAATCTGAGAGTTACTTTTATACATAAAAATTAAATCATCAGACATACTTGCTGATAAAACTTCTTTCAGATAATCATTTTGTTTTTGAAAACTCTTATCAATATATTTATAAATTATACCTTGTGAAGTCAAAATATAATCATTTTTTTGATGATATTGATAAGCAATACCAAATAAATCTATTTCTGAAAAACCATCATCTTTATAAGATATTAATTTTTCATTTGTAGTTGCTGCATATAAAACATGATCTCTTAAAAAAATTAAAGAAACTCCACATTTTATCAATGGAGTTGAATCTATTATGTTTAACTCTCTATCTAAAATAATTAATTTTGTTTTCGCCCATACAGCCCATTTATTATTAAAGTAAAAAGCAGACATTGGCATTAATTTTACATCCATTTTTTGATGAATAAACGAATCACTTTTAATGTTATATAAACTAAAAGTTGATTTATCTTGTACAAAAGCTATTTCATTTTTAACTCTAGTTGGTAATGCTAACAACTCATGCTTAACATCAACTATTTTATCTATATCTAAAAGATAAAAAGATTTACCTAATTTATCTTTATCATATTTAGTTTGTAACCAATATAAAAAGAAAGTCGCTATTAAAAGAGGCCACTGTATCACACCAAATATTAAATACAAAAATGAAAAACACAAAAAACTTAGACTTGCTGCAAAACCCAAAATAAGACTCACTTTTTAATGAAAAATAATTTACTTCCCTCTTGGGAATGAGTAATTATAATATATTAAATATATTCATACAGCAATTATATAAGTAAAGATATTTATTTTAAGTTTTTAAAATAAATTACATTTTATCTTTTTAAATTTTGGTATATAATGTCACAAAAAATAGTAACTATCATTCAATATTAAAATCTCTCAAGTTCATCTATGAAAAATAAATTACAAAAAATACTAATATCAATTGATGAGATTTTTAGAACACACTTCAAAAAGTGTCTTACATTATCTATTTCTTACCTAATATTATCCATCTTTAGTTTAAATTATCTTGGAGTATTAGAACCACTTGAAAATCATTTTATGGACTTTAGATTTCAGTCCAGAAATTTTTTACAACATAAATTTCCTAGAGTATTTGGCAATAAACGTTTTTCTAATAGTTCTAAAAAAGTTATAATGGTACAAATTACAGAGGAATGCCTACAAACCATGGGAAAATGGCCCTGGAAAAGACAAGAGTTTGCGAAACTTTTGAACTTTTTAACAGATGCCAATGCTAGTTCTATAGGTTTTGACATTAGTTTTTTTGACCAAGACTTAGTAAATATTAAAAGTGATTTATTATTTCTTGAAGCCATTAAAAAAAATAAAAAAGTTGTTCTGGCCTCCGAGCTTATTTTAAAGCACGAGTTTAAAACTAATACTGATGGTAGCTTTGAACTTCCCTCTACAAATGATTTAACAAGCATGACAAAAAGTGTCCAACAAAACTTACCTCATAATCAATTCCTAAAGTTTAGTGCTTCTCATGGTTTTGTAAATATTGGTGTTGACGATGGTGTCGTACGTAAGGTTCCTATTTCAAAACAATATAACAAAAATATTTATTTAAGTTTAGCTTTAGAAACCTATCGAACTTATCTCAATAATAAAAATGTACATATAAAAGATGAAACTAATATTTTCTTAGGAAAATATCAAATACCCTTCTGGAATAATAAACAAAAAATGAACCTTAAAAATAGTATTTTCAAAAACCACATTGAAAAAGATCTTTTTTCAAACTTTGCTTATATCAACTATTTAGATTCAACCCTAGCCTCCCCTTTTCATGTAGAGTCTGTTTCTAATATTCTTTACAAAAAAGTTGACCCTGAAATCTTTAGAAACAAAATTGTTTTAATTGGCTTAAATGCAGAAGGTGGTATTTTAGATAAAAAACTAACACCATTTGGAGTTTTTCCTGGAATGGAGATTCAAGCAACTGTTATTGATAACCTCTTAAACCACTCTTTTCTACATCGAAACTCAAATGCTCGTATTTTTTTATATTTAATTTTAATAGCTACTTTTTTATACTTCATCAATCAAAAGTTTAATTTTGTACTCTCTTTAATTATTAGCTCGATTATTAGTTTTTCTTTATTTATTATTAGTTTATACTTTTTTAATACTCACTTATATATTGTTGATTTTACTCCACTTTTTTTATTGGTTTCTTTTCAATTTTTACTAACTCATTTTTTAAAACTAACTCTTTCACTTCGTAAACAAATGGTTCACCTTGAAAGCCTAAACACTTTATCAAATGATTTATTTACAATTTTAGATTCTGATAAATTATCTAGCTCTATTTTTGAAATATTTAAAACTAGAACCTCTTCTCAATCAGGAGTAATTTTAACTCTTAATCAAGCGACTGATAATGCTCAATTTACTTCATTTGGAGAAACAAGTGATGAGTTTTTAGTCGCAATTTCTAAAACATCAATTCAAAAAGAGCTATTTGAACACTGTAAAGCTAATCAAAAAGCAATTTTACTTAATGATTTTCTTCCCTACCAAAAAGAAAAACTAAATTTTTCAAAAGATACTCAAACTTTAGCATTTCCTTTAATTTTAAATAATCGAAGTTACGGCATCATCTTTATTCATAAAAAGAGTTTTTCTTCTATTCTTTTAGACTTTGATGACCACTTTTGGCAGACCCTATGTCAAATTATTGTAGCTGCTCTAGAAAACGCTCGATTATATAAATTAGCTACAGTTGATGGCTTAACTGGCCTTTATGTAAGATCATTTTTTGATGTACAAATTAACAAAGAATTTGCTAGAGCAAAAAGATATAATGGTGAGCTTGGTTATTTAATGTCAGATATTGATCATTTTAAAAACTTTAATGATACTTACGGCCACGCTGTTGGTGATCATGTTCTTCGTATTGTATCTGATCAAATTAAAAAATCTATACGTGATGTTGATGTTGCTGCTAGATATGGTGGAGAAGAACTCTGCGTTATTTTACCTAATACTGGCAAAGAAGGTTCAATAATGATAGCCGAACGAATTAGAAAAAACATTGAAGACTTACGTATTCCACACGAAACAGGTGACATTAAAATCACCTGTTCTGTTGGAGTAAGTTGCCTACCTATAAATAACCCTGTTGATGTTAAAGCTTTCATGAAGGAAGCTGATGACGCTATGTATATTGCCAAAGAAAATGGCCGTAATCAAACTGTGTTTTACACAAAACCAAGTGAGGAAAGTTCATGAGTATTATCGTAGATGTTTATGCAAGAGAGATTCTTGATTCTAGAGGAAACCCAACAGTTGAAGTAGATGTAACCTTAGATAACGATATCATGGGAAGAGCTGCAGTACCATCTGGAGCTTCTACAGGAGAGCATGAGGCATGCGAGTTACGTGATCAAGATAACGCAAGATATCTTGGGAAAGGTGTTAGTAAAGCTGTTGAAAATGTAAACTCAATTATTGCTCCTGAGCTAATTGGTTTAGATGTAAGAGATCAAGTTGATATCGATCAATTATTACTTGATTTAGACGGAACAGAAAATAAAACAAAACTTGGAGCTAACGCAATTTTAGGCGTTTCAATGGCTGTTTGTAAAGCTGCTGCAACATTTTGTGAACTACCATTATATCGCTATATTGGTGGAACATTCACACATACCTTACCAGTACCTATGATGAACATTATAAATGGTGGTTCACATGCTGATAACAGCGTTGATTTACAAGAGTTTATGATTATGCCTTTTGGAGCTCCTAACTTTAGAGAAGGTCTTAGAATGGGAGCTGAAATTTTTCATCATCTAAAGTCTGTTCTAAAACAAAAAGGATACAATACTAGTGTTGGTGATGAAGGTGGATTCGCTCCAAATCTAAAATCAAACAAAGAAGCTATGGATTTAATCTTAATTGCTATTGAAAAAGCTGGCTATAAACCTGGTGAAGACGTTAAAATTGCTATTGATGCAGCTAGCTCAGAGTTTTATGATAAAGAGTCTAAAACCTATAAATTAACTGGTGAAGGTAAAGAGCTCACAGCAGCTCAACTTTGTGATTTATATGCAGACTGGTGTGAAAACTACCCTATTTACTCTATTGAAGATGGACTCGATGAAAACGACTGGGAAGGCTGGAAAACTCTTACTGATAAAATCGGTGATAAAGTTCAATTAGTTGGTGATGATTTATTTGTAACAAATAAAAAAATCTTAGCTCGAGGAATCAGCGAAGGCGTAGCGAACTCTATTTTAATTAAAGTTAATCAAATCGGTACTGTTACTGAAACTTTAGAAACAATAGAGCTTGCCAAAAGAAATGGGTATACATTTGTTATCTCACACAGAAGTGGAGAAACAGAAGATACTTTTATCGCTGACCTAGCTGTAGCTACAAACTCTGGTCAAATTAAAACTGGTTCACTTTGTAGAACAGATCGTATTGCTAAATATAATCAGCTTTTAAGAATTGAAGAAGAGATGGAAGGGCTAACATACTACGGCCTCTAAGGTTTGGTAGTGGTTGCTTAACGAATCTGTGGGTTTTGTTTCAAGCATAGCTTTAGGGCTACTTGAAACATTTCTTTTATGCGGTCTTATCTGATGGCGTCTTTTGCTTCTCCTTATTTACTCATGTACATTCGTACATTTCTCGTAAATAAAAAAAGCAAAATACACTCATCATATAAGACCTAATGTTTTGCTTTAGTTTAAATTTTTATCTTCTTACTATAATTGGGGATTGGAATTTATTCCAATATGTTAATTTAATGAAAACTCAGACTTATGGGAATAAATTCCCATCTCCAAAATACATTATGAATAAACAATATTTACGAAATTATTTTGGTAAAGTTCGCAAAAAATCGTCTGTTAGGAAATCTAAAAAATACTCTAAAATTATTTGTAAAAAATTGGCTTTTTATCTGAGTGATAAGTTTCCTGAAAATAGCCACTTTTTGATTTATTATCCACTTTTAGGTGAAGTTAATATATTTTTTTTAATTAATTTATTACCTCAAATGAGCTTTTATTTTCCTCGTATATTGGCTAAAAAGCAAATGGACGCTATTTTATTTCAATCTTTTGATGATCTTGTTCCTCATAAGTTTTCTACTAAAATTCCTACTGATTGCTCTAAGGTTATAAAAGCAGATAATTTACAAGCTATTATTGTCCCTGGACTTAGTTTTTCATTAGATGGAGCTAGACTTGGTTTTGGTGGTGGTTATTACGATAGGTATTTTTGTCAAACATCGGCTTTAAAAATTGGAATTTGCTTTAAGAATCTAATTAGTAAAGAGTCTACTATTCCAATGAATAAACATGATTTTTTTATGGATTTAATTGTTTATCAATAATGAACTTTATTCCTAACAATTAAAAATCATGCTATGATTATATAAATATCTATATATGAACTTGGGAAATGAGACCTACATGAAAATATATCTACTAGCATTGATTCTATTTATAAATCAAACCTCTTCAACAGAAGATTTTTACGAAGGTTTAAATGCCCCTAATGCTTCTGTTCAAAAAGAAATAAATAGCCCCGCTAATATTTTAAATAGCATAAATAGTTTGAATCCATTTATTACGGTTCAATCTGGTAGCTTTTATATGGGCGCTCATTATGATCATGAAGATGACAAAAAACCGCTTCACCAAAAGTCTGTACGTATGATTTACTGGAATAAAAATACTGGTCGCAAAATAAGGTCAGAAAAGTTTTATCATAAATTAAGACAAAAAGTTCAGGTTAAAAATAAATTTGAATTAGGTAAACATGAAGTTACCCAAAAATTTTTTAAAAAAATAATGGGTAAAAATCCAAGTAAATATAAAGGTGATTTAAGACCGGTTGAAAACCTTACCCTTTATCAAATTAATCAATTTTTGAAAAAATTAAATAAAATAGATAAAAGATATAATTATCGTCTTCCAACAGCAAAAGAGTGGGAGTACGCCTATCGTGCTGGTGAAGAGTCATATTTTTTCTTTAAAAATTTAGATGGATATAAAAGTGCTACGGGTAATAGTTATATTGCTAGCCCTGATATTGGACAACTCCTATATGGATGGCTATTTAATAATACTAGTCAGAAAAAGATACTTCTAAAACATGGTGGTGATAGTGAGTTTTTAGGACAACATCAACGTGTGGGACTAAAGTCTGCAAATGCTTGGGGATTTTATGATATGGTAGGTAATGTTTCAGAAAGAACGTCAACTAAATTTAAGTTACCAAAAAGTATTCGCTGGTTAGACAAGCAAGGTAACCCTACATCATTAGATTTAGGTGGTTACTCGTCTATGGGTGGTAGCTATATTAATTATCCTACTTATATCAATATTAGAAATTCACGTTCTTCAAAAGGTAGTCCAACTTATGCTGCTTTCCCGGGAGAAAGAGCCTCTATACACCCTTTTCAAAAATCAAGCACTCAAGGCTTTAGGTTAGTTAGACAAGCTAAATAATTTACTCTGCTCCAAAGTTATACCACTTTAAAATTCGCTCTTTTAAGTAAGTGTATCGCTTTGCTGCTGTTTGAGTTTTAATTGCTCTTTGAAAAGAGTTTTTATCTCCAAGCAAGATAACTAAAGATTTACCTCTGGTCATACCTGTATATAATAAACTTCGTTTGAGCATCGGAAAGTTTGATTTAGTCAAAATCAGTATAATACAAGGAAATTCACTCCCCTGTACTTTATGAATACTTGAAGCATAACATAAGGTTAGCTCCCCCAACTCTTTCTTTTTAAACTCTATTCGCCTACCTTCATCAAAATGAACTCTAATAGATTTATTTTGAAAATCAATAGCCTCAATAATACCTTGATCTCCATTAAACACCTCTTTATCATAGTTGTTTTCTAGTTGCATTACTTTATCGCCTTCGCGAAATTCTTTTCCGAAAATTTCAAGGCCGCTTTCATGAGGGTTTAACTCGTTTTGAAGCATTTTATTTAGCTCATCAATACCAACATCTCCACGATACATTGGAGTTAAAACTTGAATATCAAAAACTGGATGATGTTGAAATTTTTGTGGAATACGAGTTGTAATTAAGTCTTTTAAGACTGATTTAACACGATCTGGAGTTGTTGCATTGATAAAGAAAAAATCATCTGAAGCCGTTTTTTCAAACCAATTACCTGAATTAACTCGATGGGCAGCTAAAATAATTTGAGACCCTTTACCTTGTCTAAATATTTCTTTAAGATAAATTGCTGGTATTAGCTTACAATCAATAAAATCTCTTAAAACCATACCAGGACCTACAGAAGCCAGTTGATCTATATCTCCAACCAAAATTAACTTTGCTTCTAGAGGAATGGCTTTTAATAAAGCATGCATCAAAAATAAGTCAATCATCGAAGTTTCATCAATAATAAAAATATCTCCAATTAATGGATTTTCTTCATTAAAATCAAAGTTAGTCCCCTTAAAGCCGAGTAGTCTATGAATTGTACTAGCTGGATGCCCTGTTGCTTCTTCCATTCGACGAGTTGCTTTGCCAGTTGGAGCACATAATTTTACTTCAAGTTTTTCTCTTAAAAATAGACGAGTTAAAGTTTTTAAAACAGTTGTTTTACCAACCCCTGGCCCCCCCGTAATAATGGATACTTTTGAATTAATAGATGACTCAATAGCATCAATTTGATCGTCTGATAATAAAAAGCCTGGAGTGATTTTATCTAAAATTTTCTCACTAAATTCAATTTCGTACTCAGACTCTGTTTTTAAAAGAGTAACAATACGAATAGCGACTTGATCTTCAACCCTATCCATCATTGCAGAGTAAACTTTATCTTCAATTTCAACAATTTCTTCTTCTAAAAGAGACTTTTCATAACCAATATCAAAAGCTTCTTTTGTAATACCAAGTAAATGAATGGCCTCAACTAAAAGCTCTTCTTTTGGTAAAAAACAATGTCCGTTATTACGAGACTCTAATAAACAATGAGAAATTGCAGCTCGTACTCTTTGTGGACTAGTAATTTCATAGCCAAGATTTTGAGCTATTTGATCTGCTGTAATAAAACCTACACCACTTATACTTCTTGATAAAATATATGGATCTTTTTGAATTTCTTCCATGCTTTTAAAACCAAATTGCTTATATACTTTTATGGCAATTGTTTCATTTAAACCATAGCCTCTTAAAAAAATCATCACATCACGAATCTGTTTTTGCTCTTTCCAAGATTCTAAAATAGACTCTAAACGTTTTTTGCCTAGACCTTCAACACTTTTTAGCTTTTCGGGTTCGTTTTCAATAACATCAAGAGTATCTAAACCAAACTGATTAACTAAACGCTCGGCAAACTTTTTACCAATACCTGGGATTAAGCCAGATGATAAATATTTTTTAACTCCCTCAATAGAGTACGGATTAATATATTGAAAATATTTAACTTGAAATTGCTCACCGTATTTATCATCTTCAATCCATTTGCCTGTTAAACGTAAACTTTCGCCCACTTGAGCATTTACCAAAATACCTTTAATAGTAATTGGCACATCCATACGTTTTGGCTGAAAAGAAGCAATACAAAAATGACTTTCTTCATTATAATAAATGAGACTTTCTAAGACACCATCTACATCATCAATATCAGGGTCTTGCTCTTTTTCTACTGAAAGGTTTTTCGTCATTTTTATCCTAAATTATTTACTTATTAATCTAAGATAAACTAAGTCACTTATATTCTATAAGCTTTTCCAATTTTGGACAAAATTTCGCTATCTTTTCGACTCAATAAATTATATTGGTTTACATAAGATCTTCTACTCTGAAAGTCTAAACTCTTTATTGGAGGGATAAAACCAATATTTTCTTTTTTCCAAGAGGCAAAAATACCCATATCACTTTCTTGTACTTCTCGTGGATAGTAATGGCTTAAATAAAAACTTTGAATTTGAAATGCTATTGAATCAGCACCCATATTTTTTGACATAATCCATTGTTTTAAAGCTACTTTATAATGATTGCTAAACAAAAATATTTTAGATTTTAAAACATGGGGATGAGCATTTGTAAAATCACTAGCTCTATACACCTCAATAAACTTAGAGGCACTTAAAAACTCTTTTTGTAATATAAAAGAGTCAACAATATAATCTACAACTTTTTTCTTGTATTTTGGCAAATGAAATAAAGGCTTTAAATATGAGTTACAAACTTTATAATTTTCTTGAAAAAAAGCCATCTTTCCTAATAAAAAACTAGCTCTTTTTCTACTTTCTTTAGGAAAGTTTTTCAAATGAAATAATAAATATTTAGAGCTTTCTGCAAATTTACCTTGATTCATCAATAGTTCGGATAATTGTAATATCTCTTTTAAAGTTACTCTCTTTTTCTTTCTATACAGTTGTTCTAATTCTTTAGCATGCAATATAGTTTCAGACGCAAAATAAATATCCATCATACTTGATAAGTACTGCCCTGATTTTCTTACTCTTTCCATAAAGTCTTTAGGAATTTCTTCTGATGAATTTTCAGCATAATACTCTAAAACATACTTTTTTAAAAAAGGCTTTTTTATCTTGTCAAATAAAGAAAATATCACATTATTTTGTTTTCTATTACTAAACATTTCATCAAGTCCAGATAGTAATCTTTTTTCTGGAGTAGCCGACTCATTTACCTCATTGGCTAAATTACTTACCCACTCTGTCACTTCTTTTGGACTATTAACCATCATCAAAAATGATTTTCTAGCTTTTGTTTTTAGTCTATTTTTCTTTCCACATCCTGTAGTAAAAAAAAGACTAACAATTAAAAGGGTATAAATAGATCGCATAATAATAAAAGCTCATTGGTTAAAGTTTAAGACCATCAACCAAAGATTCGACTGGCTTTACTTACCATTTAATCTTATTTATTTACTGTTTTTTGAGATTTTTAAAGAGCAATACAAAAGGCATTATGTGGGGATATTTTATGTGGAAATACTGCCCTTTGATACTCAAGATATGGTATGATTTATATATGGAAGAAAAATTTTATACATTAACTAATGATATTTTATTTAAATTTACCTTTGGTGACCCTAAAAAAACTAAAATTTTAATTTGCTTGATTAATGCTTTATTACAGTTAGAAAATGAGCAAAAAATTATTGAAGTTGAGATTTTAAATCCTTTTAATGACAAAGAGTTTATTGATGATAAACTCAGTATTGTAGATATTAAAGTTAAAGATCAACAAGGCTTTTTGTACAATATTGAAATGCAAGTCCAAGTTCCTAAAAATTGGGATAAAAGAGCTTTGTATTATGCATCWAAACTTTATACCTCCCAACTTAAACAGGGCCATGTTTACAAAAAGCTCAATAAAACAATTAGTATCTCTATCTTAAGTAATAACTGTTTTAAGAATAATGATGATATACATAATGTATATCGCTTTCACAATAACAAAACACTTAAGCCATTAACTGGTCTAATGGAACTCCACTTCATTGAGCTTGCTAAATTTAGTAAAGATAAACCAAGGTCTTTATCTTCACCATTTGAAAAATGGCTTTATACCTTTAAATATGGTGACCTTTATCAAAAGGAGTCTGATATGATACCCCAAGAGCTAATTACAGAAGAAGGAATTGAAGAAGCATTACAAGCCATGAGATTTGCAAACTCTGACTCTCAAACCAGATACTTAATTGAAGCCAGAGAAAAGTTTGTTCATGACCAAGCTAGCTTTAATGATGACGCTAGAGAAGAAGGATTAAAACAAGGAAAAGCAGAAGGTAAAGCAGAAGCTATCATTAGTTTCTTTTTAGATGGTGACTTATCAATAAAAAAAGCACGCAAAAAAATAGAATCTTTAAAGCCTCTATTATCACCATATTTTTACACTAAAATTATTCAAAAGTTAAGCTAATACCAATCGCAACTAAAGTATGGAGATAAACTCGGAGATTGGAATTTATTCCAATAAACTAGGATTAGTAGATAAATAAAGGCTTTACGATGGGAATAAATTCCCATTTCCGAGTGAAAAAATAGAAAAGTACTTTATATATAAGTTTATCTTTTCATTGGGATTAGTATAACGATAAAATCTATAAATAAAATACCAATATTAAAATTTTCTAAAAGCCTTTTAATACTACTAAAAGTCATATCTCAAATAAAAATATTAAAACAAAAATCCTGATATTAAGCTACTTTTTGTTATGTACTTTCTAAAGTTGTCGATAGCTACCTTTAGGAGATTATCATGACTAAAACTATATTTATCACACTTATTTTTATACTTTTTATTTTTACAAGCTTTTCAAAACCAAAATGGAAACAAATATCTGGTTTAGACCTCACTATTGGCAGTTTTTTTCAACAAAATAAAAAAGCAAGGGTCATATGGGGATATAAAGATGACATCTGGCATGTTGCCTGCCCTACACAATGTGATGATGTTTTATCAAAGTATATGCCACTTAAAAACTTAGACCCTAAACTATCTTATTGGGTTAGTGTAAATACTACATCAAATGACTCACAAGAAATTTCATCTGGATTAGTAGGTAACTGGAACATAACATTAAAATCTGCCAATCATTGGGACAACTCTACTGGTACTTTATCAGTCTCTAACGAATTTTCATCAACTTTAACAGGACACCCAATACTACTATCAGAATTAGGAGTAAAGTCAAATCGAGCCATTACAAAGTTTGAAGTATCCCACCTACAAATCATAGAAGATAGCATTCTACAAATAGACTATATGTTCTACCAAGAAGTCCTAAAAACAAAAGAACAACTATTTAACAGCCTACCCCAAGAAATTCAAGATGAAATTGTAGATATTAAAGATAAGTTGTTGAAAAATTCTTACCGAACCTACCCCTTTGACCTAGAGCAAGTCATTTTAGCACAAAAAGAAACTACAGAATTAGATAAGCGACTGAAAGAAATTTACGATAATTATACTGTTGAGCCAGATTATCAGAACCCAATGAAAATAATTCGTTCAAACTCAAGTGGAATAGATGAAACCTTACGATGTAGCATACATAAAGTGCAAAAATGGGGAAAAAGAGAGCCTCAACCAGTTACACATGAGTTAGTAAACTCTCTATTTTATAAATATCTTCCAGATGGAAAAATAAATAACAAAAATTACCTTCTTGGAACTACCCTCTATTCACAATCTGGTCAAGTATTAGATGAACGAATTGAAAAAATAAAAAAAGTAACTAATGAAGAATACACCGTAAATTGTGAAAATAATAAAAACTATTATGATTTAATACCATTTTTTGGTAAAGCCTACTTCAATATTATCAGAAACGAAGAAAAAAGAATCATCCTACAGATTAGAGATGGTGCATTTATTATTCTTAAAAAAATATAAATCAAGTTTAAGATTTTGAAAGTATTAAATGTTACTTTTAGACCTTTCGACTTCGCTCAAGGTGACGACTAACTCTCAAACAGAATTATCACTAAATAAAAAASMCYTTANTTNMYCAAGSWAATTTAATAAAGTTTACAACAAAATTAAAAGGCCCCACACTCAGGTCTCATATGAGCTATTCATTTTACTTTTTCTCATTTTCGACGCGTACGAATGTACACGAGAAAATGAAGAGAAGCAAAAGGGATGCTCAGATGACGACCGCATAAAAAAGAACTACCGAAGAATCGATAATCCTAGCAACCCAACCAAGCCCTCAAACCAAATAAACCAATCACACCAAAAAACCTAACTCCCGATGCCTACCCATGATGTGTTGCCATCCGGATGATGCTCTTTTTTCCAAATCGGTAACAGTTTTTTAACCTCATCCATAATAAACATATTAGCTTCGTAACTATCTTTTCTATGTTTAGACGAAGTTAAAACAATGATTGAAGCCTCTCTTAACTCTACCATCCCTACTCGATGAACTAGTACCATTTTAACCATAGGATATTTTTCAAGAGTTAATATTTCAATCTTTTTCATTTGTTTGAGTGCCATTTTATCGTAGCATTCATAAAAAATTTTATGTACAGATTTACCTTCATGAATATTTCTGACAACCCCTAAAAAGCTAACAATAGCACCATGAGAGTCATCTTCAACATAATTTATGTAGTCTTCTATTTTTAAAATATTTTGAGTAATTTCAAACATGATTATCCTCCACTAACAGGTGGAATAAAAACAATCTCATCACCATCTTGTATCATATAACCTGAGTCTTCATAATCACTATTTACAGCAAAAACAGTAGACTCAAGTAACTCATCACGCTCTTTTAATGAATCAGTCTTTTGTAAAAATAAATCCTTAATAGAAATACTTTCTGACAGTTCTAAGTCTTCACTAGATTTACCAAGTAAATCTCTATAAATAGCAAAGTATTCTAATCTAATTTTCATATCTTCTCTTTTTTTATGCATTTTTGCCATTTTAATAACTCATTATTTAAATAATTATCATTTCATAATAGCATATTTGCTTTAGTTCAAAAAAAAGAACTATTTTACTCAATCATAAAATAGTTTTTCAAACTCATACTTGTTGTTAAAAAGAGATATAAAACTTTATTATTTTTAAATTATTAACTATATTAATTTAGTCTCTATTTTTTTTCAGAATCTTTTGATTCCAGTCAAAAAGACACTCAACTATTATTATGTTATAATTAACACATGAGCAATAAATTTTATAATTTAACTAATGATATTTTATTTAAGTCTACTTTTAGCAACCCTAAAAATACTAAAATTTTAATCAGTTTAATTAATGCATTATTAAAGCTACAAAACGATTCAGAAATCATTGAAATAGAGCTCTTAAACCCTTTTAACGATAAAAAGTTTCTTGATGATAAATTAAGTATCGTAGATATTAAAGCTAAAGATAGTAAGGGCATATTTTATAATATTGAGATGCAAGTTCAAGTATCTAAAAACTGGGAAAAAAGAGCATTATACTATGCCTCTGAACTTTACACATCTCAGCTTAAGCAGTCTAACTCCTATAATAAATTAAATAAAACAANTAGCATCTCAATTTTAAATGAAACTTGTTTTAAAGATAAYAAAGATATACACAACATTTATACTTTTCATAATATCAAAAGTTTAAAACCCTTAGATAACTTAATAGAGTTACATTTCATTGAACTCTCTAAGTTCGATAAAGATAAAAAACAAACTTTATCATCACCATTTGAAAAATGGCTTTATACCCTGAAATATGGTGATAGCCACCAAAAGGAGTCTGATATGCTACCCTATGAGTTAATAAACGAAAAAGAAATCAATGAAGCCTTCTGTGCTATGCGATATGCTAATGCTGATCAAGAAACACGCTATCTCATCGAAGCTAGACAAAAATTTATACGTGACCAAATTACTATGCAAGAAGACGCTTTAGAAGAAGGACTAACAAAAGGTATCGAACAAGGTATCGAACAGGGTATCGAACAAGGAGAAAAACAAAAAGCAATAAAAATTGCAACTCAACTAACTCTTAATCCTCACCTAAATGATCTTGAAATATCTCAAATGACTGATTTAGATATTAAAACCATTCAAAAGCTTAGAGCTAATCAAAAATAAAATTACCACCCACCTAAGCCTCATATAAATACATAAAAAGCTAAGATCGTTTAACCTGCAGGGCTACTCCCATACCTCCACCAACACACAAAGTCGCTAATCCGTTAGTTAGTTTTCTTTTTTGCATTTCAAATAAAAGCGTAGTTAAAATTCTTGCTCCACTTGCTCCTACTGGATGACCAAGAGCAATTGCTCCACCATTTACATTTACTTTATTTGTATCCCAACCAAGCTCTTTATTTACAGAGATTGCTTGAGCAGAAAATGCTTCGTTTGCTTCAATTAAATCTAAATCAGCGATAGATGAACCACTCATTTTTAATGCTTTTTTAACTGCTTCTACTGGCCCTATTCCCATGATACTTGGCTCACATCCAGAAACTCCCCAACCTGTAATTTCTGCAAGCGGAATTAAACCTAAAGTTTTTAATGTATCTTCATCAACTATAACAACCGCTGCTGCACCATCATTAATACCAGACGCATTACCAGCTGTTACTGAACCATCTTTTTTAAAAGCAGCACGTAATTTTTGTAATGATTCTATTGTACAATCTGTTTTGATATACTCATCTTCTTCAAAAACTGTTTCAGCTCTTCTTTTTTTGACCACTACTTTTACAATTTCATCTTTAAATAATCCATCTTTTTGCGCTTTTATTGCTTTTTGTTGCGATTCAAGAGCAAATTGATCTTGCTCTTCTCTTGAAATATCATATTTACTGGCTAAGTTTTCAGCAGTCATTCCCATATGATAATCATTAAAAGCATCAGTCAAACCATCTTTTATCATAGTATCTAATACTTCGCCATGACCCATTCTAAAACCATTTCTACCTTTTGGTAAAATATAGGGAGATGCACTCATATTTTCCATTCCACCAGCAACAAATACAGAAGTATCTCCACAAGTAATTGATCTTGCACCCTGAATCACAGAAAATAATCCAGAACCACATAAAATATTTGTAGTGACAGCAGGAGCAGAATTAGGAATACCAGCACCAATTGCAACCTGTCTTGCAGCACCTTGACCAAGTCCAGCTTGTAAAATACAACCTAAATTAGTTTCATCAATCAAATTTGTTTTTTCTGATAAATTTGCTCGTAGGATAGCTTCTTTTACAGCAATTATACCTAAATCTACAGCAGAAACTCCTGAGATACTTCCATTAAAGCTTCCTATGGCTGTTCTAGCCGCACTTGCTATAAAAACTCGTCTTGACATATTTATCCTTTTTTTGTTTCCGAAATGTTTTTTCCATTTTAAAAGATTTTTATAGTTTGGTAAATACTTTTACAAAATGACAAGTATTTTAATAGTAAATAAAACTTTTATTGATAATTTATATATAGTGTTTTAACATACAATTCCATGATTAATACATGGAAAACATTTCTTCTTTTTTATATTTTTTTACAGTCTTCAAGCCTCTTTTGTGTTGAAAAACCTAGTCCAACTAGAGGCAAAATACTTTTTAAAACTCAATATTTTAATGGCAAAAGAGTCAATAGTTGTAAAAATTGTCATAATTTAACAGAAAACCATTTCACTAAAATTTTAAAAGCTGGCCCTCCACTAAAAAATAGCTATTATCGTGAAAGTTTTTCAAAAAAAAAATACCGATCGATTACTTCTGCTATTGAAGCTTGCATGAGAGTTTTCCAACAAAAGGTTAATAAAAATAATCAAAAAGATTTAGAGTCTTATTTAAAACTTATATCAACTCCAAAGTTGACTCAAGCATACTCCTATAAAGAGATTCCTTCCCACTTACCAAAAAATATAAGTGGTAGTTCTTTTGAGGGAAGAGGAACCTATATAACAAGTTGTCTTCCTTGCCACGACTTTCATAGTTTAGACTTAACAAAGCTCCCTTTAGCTAAAGAAACCTTATATAAAAAAGTTCGAGGAATGTCTCCTCTTTTTCGTCGAGAAAAAATTCAATTGACTCAAACTATATATAATGATAATTTCGACAAAATTAAAATGCCGATTTTTTCAAGAGACCGTTTATCTGATGAATCTTTAATTAATATTATTACATATATGATGGAAACAATAAGGACTAGACCATGACACCCAAACCAATCATTATCGGAATAGCTGGAGGCTCTGCTTCTGGAAAAACCACCGTAACCAAAAAAATATTAGAGAGTTTAGACTCTAAAGAATTTTCATACTTTAGCCATGACTCATATTATAAAGACTTATTTCAACACGATGAAAAAGACCCTGCAAAAATAAATTTTGACCACCCAAACTCACTTGAAACTTCTTTACTTGAACAACAATTAATTGATATCACAAATGGAAAAACCATACAACAGCCAATTTATGATTTTGCTAGTCATAGAAGACAAGAAAATACTATAAGCGTCTCCCCTGCTCCGATTATTATCGTTGAAGGTATCTTAGTTTTTCATTCAGAAACTATACGAAATTTAATGGATATTAAAATATTTGTAGATACAGATGCTGATGAAAGATTAATTAGACGACTCAAAAGAGATATCTTAGAAAGAGGTCGAGAGCTCGATAAAATTCTTCAAAGATATCAAGAAACAGTCAAACCAATGCACCAAAGATTTGTAGAGCCAACCAAAGTTTGGGCTGATATTATTATTCCAAGAGGTGGAGAAAATAATATTGCTATTAATATGGTCATTCAAAAAATTCACTTTTTAATCAATGAATTTCATAAAAATAAAGAAAAAACTCTCGAAGCATAAAATTTCATGAAAAAAGACTCTAAATTTATACCTTTTGCTTTACCAGATATCGGTGATGAAGAAATACAAGCTGTTGTTAAATCAATGAAATCTGGTTGGCTTACTACAGGCCCTGTCACTAAAAAGTTTGAAGCTGAGTTTGCCAAATTTATTAGTGTTGATGAATGTTTAGCTGTTTCATCAGCAACAGCTGGACTCCACCTAGCCCTACAAGCAATAAATTTACAAAAAAATGATACGGTATTAATTCCTGTTAATACTTTTGTAGCTACTGCTGAAGTTGTTAGATACTTTGATGCTCATCCAGTTTTTATTGATATTGATTTTGATACAATGAATATATCTATTGATTACCTAACAGCATATTTAGAAAATAATGACACATCAAACATCAAAGCTATTATTCCTGTTCATATTGCAGGACAAGCTTGTGATATGGATGAAATTTTAAAATTAGCTAAAAAATATAATCTATTTGTAATAGAAGATGCCGCTCATGCTTTCCCATGTAAATATAAAAACCAAATGATAGGCAGTCTACAATCTGATTTTACTGTCTATTCTTTTTATGCCACTAAGACTATCACTACTGGTGAAGGGGGTATGTTAGTAGCTAGAAATAAAAAACACCTAAGTCTGATTAAAAAACTTAGACTACATGGTATTTCAAGAGAGATTTGGGATAGATATACTTCAAATAAAGCCCATTGGCATTATGATGTTGATGTACTTGGTTATAAATATAACTTATCTGACTTATGCTCATCTATTGGGCGTGAGCAACTTAAAAAAGCTAATCATTTTTTTAATAAAAGAAATAGTATTGCTCAAAAATATAACCAAGCCTTTAAACATTTAGATATCATTTTACCTCAACAAAAAAGAGAAGATGATCAACATGCTTGGCATCTATATTTAATTCGTACAAAAAATAGAGATCAGATTTTAAAATTTTTAAAAGAAAAAGGTATTGGTACTTCTCTTCATTTTATTCCTCTACATTTAATGACCTACTATCAAGAGCTTTATCATCATAAAGAAGATGATTTCACAATCGCTATGAAGTCTTTTTCACAATTAATTAGCTTACCTATCTATACTAAAATGAGTGATGAAAATATAGATTATGTTATCTCGTCATTGATTGAAGCTTGCTCTTTATAATGTAAGCCAAAGTGATTGATTAAAAATAAAAATACTACTAACCCCCATTTATTTTTTAAAACAGGAGCTGTTAAACCAAATACTAAATAAGAGCAAACAATAATAACAACATATATATTTGGCTTATTAAACATTGCTGTAAAATAAATAGCTAATAAAGATAGTAATCCAAGCAATCCTAAAGTAGATAAGGTTTCTAGGTATTCGTTATGAGCATCATGAGTATGTCTAAAATCCTCTCGTAGTTCACCTTTATTTATATAATCTTCTTTATCTATGTAAAAGTCCCCTATTCCTGTTCCAAAGATAGGGTTTTTCAAAAATATTTTCCAAGCCACATCACAGGTATACACACGATATGTTAAAGAACTTAAACTTTTTGAATCATCCATTAAGTTTTGTTGAGTTAAACTCATCAAGTCTTGAGAAAATCTCTCTACTAGCTGCTTTCCTTTTCCAAAAAATAAAAAAGGAATCAATAATAAACAAATAGCCATAAATTTAATATTTTTATATAGTTTTTTTTCATAGGCCAAAAAAAGAATACTTAGCAATAAAACAATTAGGGCTGTTTTTGTACCCGAAACTATCGTTGCTATCAAAGCAAAAAAACAAACAAGTAAATAGAAATATTTTTTTTCTTTAAAAAATAACAATAAAGAAATACTAAAAAATAATGAGCATAAATCTCCACTCATTATTACACCTGAGCTACTCGGAGCATAACGAGTTGTTGAAGCCCAGTGACCTAAATAAGAAGTCACACCAAAAAGATATAAAACCCCCATAAACCCTGTTATAATCACTCCTACCATCATACAATGAAGTAAGCATTTACCTTTTTTATATTTTTTAATTTGATACAAAAAAGGTAGAATTAAAATCCAATAAAAATTTAAGATGGCATGATCTTGATACATTTTTAAATCAAAACTTTGGAAATAGCTTAAAGTTCCAAGTAAAGTATATAAAACAATTGATACAACAAAATACCTATTTAATTTTAAATAATTTAAAAAATTTTGTCTGTCTTTAGCCACTTTATAAAATGAAATTAACATTAATATAGCTAAGCTAGTATTAAAAATACCCTTAGAAATTAAAAAAGAAACTCCACAAAGGCAAAAAAGAAATGTTACTAATTTATTGATTGTTTTTCCTGTTGATTGAATGTTTTATTTTATGATATTTCGACTAAAACTAAACATTAATTAATTTATTGTATAAAAACTTACTTTTAATCTGCTCTATTTTTTTTTTAGATTTACATTTTTTGATTTTTTGCTAGAATGATTGGTTCGTTTAATATCCAAAATAGTAACAAAATTTACCCTTTTGGTATAACTAAAATATCTTGCCTATTTATATAGGCTATTCATTTAAAAACTTTGGAGTTTATTTTGCTTGATAGAATATTAATTACAGGTGGTGCGGGTTTTATTGGCTCACACCTAGCAGAGAAATATTTAAAGTTAGGTCACGAAGTACATATCATAGATAACCTTTCAACAGGTTCATTAAATAATATTCGCCACCTTCAAGAAAACTCAGACTTTAAAGATAAGTTTCATGTAACTATCGATACTATTTTTAATAAAGAAGTAATGCTAGAGCTAGTCGGTACTTGCGGAATGGTTATTCATCTTGCTGCTGCTGTTGGAGTTAAATTTATCTTAGATAATCCTCTTTCTTCTATTACTACTAATATCATGGGTACAGAAATTGTTTTAAAACTCTGTAATAAATTTAGAAAAAAGGTTTTAATTGCTTCTACATCAGAAGTCTATGGTAAACAAAGTAAAGCCCCTCTTGAAGAAACTGATGATATCACTTTTGGAAGTAGTGGCAAAGCTAGATGGAGTTATGCTGCATCTAAACTAATGGACGAGTTTACCGCTCTTGCTTACCATCGAACAACTAAATTACCTACTGTTATTGTTAGATTTTTTAATACAGTTGGGCCAAAACAGACTGGTGAATACGGTATGGTAATCCCTAGATTTATCCAACAAGCTTTAAGAGATGAAGACATAACTGTCCATGGTGATGGTACACAAACTCGTACTTTTACTCATGTTGATGAAGTCTGTACCTGTATCATGAAATTAATGACTTGTGATGCAGCTGTTGGCGAAGTCATTAACATTGGTGGGGTTGAAGAAGTCTCTATGAAAGACTTAGCCTTAAAAATCATTGAAAAATCAAATTCAAAATCAGTATTAAGTATGATTCCTTACGAAAAAGTTTACTCTAAAGATTTTGAAGATATGCCAAGACGTGTACCTTGTACAGATAAACTGTTTTCATTAATTGGTATAAGACCAGAAATCTGTTTAGATGAAATTTTAGAAGATATTATTGAAAAATTTAGGACAAATGCTAGGTGATTTTTTTAGGGCCTTTTGTCTTAAGTATTTTAATTACCTACTACTTAATCCAAATTACAAAAAAATATGACTGGGTTTATCGCCCTCAAAGTGATCGCTGGAACACAAACATCGTTTCACTTCATGGAGGCGTCGGAATCTGGTTGGCTTTTATCATTAGCGTACTCATTATTAGAGGCGTAGATTTAAGTAATAAAGAAGCAGTCATTTTAGTCATGTCATCGTTAATGATGTTTGTTGGCTTATTTGATGATTTATATACCTTAATGCCAAAACCAAAACTATTGTTTCAGCTTTTTGTAACAATAATTGCTATCTTTTCTGGAATTTGTTTTCAGTTTTCTAATGTTTTTGCAATCAATGCCATAGTTACTGTTATTTGGATTATAGGCATTAACAATGCCGTAAATTTAATGGATAACATGGATGGAGCCTCTCCCGGGCTCTGCCTAATCTCTGTTATTACTCTAAGCCTTTTAACTATTGATAGCCATCCTGAACTATCTACCCTATCTATGATTTTAGGTGCCTGTTTAGGTGGGTTTTTATTATTTAATTTTAACCCCGCTCAAATTTTTATGGGTGACTCTGGTAGTTTATTTTTAGGCTCATATATATCTATGCTCTTATTAAGCTACTCCCAAACTACTGCTATTGGTATCTCTCATACCATTTTTCAAATTCCATCTGGTTTACTCTTACCCGCAATGCTTGTTTTAGTACCCATATTAGACACTACTTTTGTTAGTATAAATCGAAAATTAAATGGTTACCCCATCTCTCTTGGGGATAAAGGCCATATAACTCATAGATTATCTTATATGTATGGTAGCGATAGATTAACAATAGCCCTTTTATACTCTTATCAAATTGGTATTTATTTAATTGTTAAATCTGGTCACTGGAAAAACCTATACCCTGTTATTGGCTGTACTGTTATCTATCTTTGTTATATTACTATTAAAACTAATCATTTAGTTTGGCCTGAAAAATATAGTAATAAAATAAAGTCTCCAAAAGTTGCTCAACCTTCATAGGCTTTTATATAACTGGTCTACTTTATTTACTAAATTATCAATTGAATAGTTTTCTTTAACGTAAATATAGGCTTTTTCTACTCTTATTGATGGATCTTCATTTAATAAAGTTTTATATTGTTTCGCTAAGTCTTTTGCATCTTGTTTCGCTAATAAAGCTCTCTCATTTTGTAACCCAACAATATCTACTACTCCACCAACAGAAGTAGAAACTACTGGTATCTTTGATGCAAAAGCTTCTAAAATCGATACTGGTGTCCCTTCATTTTTTGAAGTCAATACTAAATAGTCTAATGCTCCGTAAATTTCTTCTGGAGTATTTACATTACCAGCAAACTTTAATGACTTCACTTTTTTTTCAAAAGCATAATCTATTAAGGCTTGCATATCACTATTTGAGCAACCACCAATAATTACAAAGGATACCTCTTCATTAGACAATTTTTGAAACTCACTAATAGATTCAATAAATAATTTATGATTTTTAATTGGAGCTATTCTACCAACAATACCAAAAACTTTTTTATTTTCTGAAATATTCAATTTAGATTTTAATGATTTTTTATCTAAATTGTTAGCAAAATGAGTATCTATTCCTAAAGAAATCATATGATGTTTTTTTGAATGACCCACTAAAAAATTATCTCTTATTTCTAATTGTTGTTGCTTTGAAATTGTGATAATAGCATCGCTAGCATACCTTGCTAAAAATCTTTCTATCATTAAAAATAACTTTTCTTTTTTTGGAGAAAAATATCCATGAAAAGTATGTCCATGAAAAGTATGTACAATCTTTATTTTATTCCATGGTTTTACTATGTTTAAAAAAAGAGCCGCGAAACGACCTAAAAACCCCGCTTTTGAAGTATGTGTATGTAATATTTTTGGATTATTTTTATGAAGTATTAATAAAACTTGTAAAAAGGCTTTAATATCTTTCAAAGATATATCTTTTTCTAAACTGTTAACTTCTAAACAATCAACCCCTAAGTCATTACTAAAAAAAGATAAATCATCTTCATCTTTATCTATTACACCGTGTAAAAGTTTATGAGTCCAAGATTTTTTTTGTAAACCACTACTCAACCAAGCTACATGCTTTGCAGGCCCCCCTACATTTAATCTAGCAATTAATCGAACTACATCCATTTTATGCCTTTTTTTGCTCATCCAACCATAATTGAAACATTAAAATATCCCATAAATAATAATGCCAAGCCCCTACTCCATTAAGATGTTGATTTAGTTTTTCTATGATAGGTTCGGGCTTAAAATAACCATCTCTTACTATCCTATCTTTTGATAATAAATCACAAGCCCAATCTTTTAAAGGCCCCTTAAGCCACATATCAATCGGTACACCAAAACCCTTTTTTGGCCTATCAATTAAACTCTGTGGTACATAATCATATAATACACTACGTAATAAATGTTTGCCTACTCCATTTTTAACTCTCATCTCACGAGGTAAGCTCCAAGAAAACTCTATCACTCGATGATCTAAAAGAGGGATACGACCTTCTAAACTAACAGCCATTGATGCTCGATCTACCTTTGTTAAAATATCATCGGGTAAATAATTATTTAAATCACAAAACATATTCCACTCAATAATATCTGCATTAAAACCAGAGTCTTGGATACGTTTTACAATATTTAACTTTTCAATCCCACCAATCACAATATTTTGAGGAGTACTCCAATGAGAAAGTAGCAAATAATATAAATCTTGTACAGTATTGCTAGATAATGCCGGAGCAAGTTTTGCTATTTTTCCTGAAAAGTTAGAAAATTGAAGTTTTTTAGGAAATATCGGCTTAATACATGAGTATAAAAAGTCTAAAGTTTTTGGGTTTGTATTTGATAAAGTATTACCTACTATACTTTTTAAACCCTTTGGTATTTTTTTTAATTTACTCCAGATATTTTCGCTCCAAAAATATCTATCATACCCTGAAAATAACTCATCTCCTCCATCACCAGATAAACAAACAGTCACTTTTTGTTTTGCAACTTGTGAAACCAAGTAAGTAGGAACTTGAGAAGAGTCAGCAAAAGGTTCATCCCAATACTTTGCTAAATTGGGTATAACATCTAAAGTTTGTTTTGATGTTACATACATTTCTGTATGATCTGTTTTCAAATGGTTTGCAACATCTTGTGCAAATTTTGCTTCATTATATTGATCTTCTTCAAAACCTATTGTAAAAGTCTGTACTTTTTTTTTAGATTGAGCTTGCATTAAAGCAACAATTAAAGAAGAATCGACACCACCAGATAAAAATGCACCTAACGGAACATCCGACTCCATTCTAATTTTTACAGCATCTAATAGTAAATCATTTAATTTAGATTTTGCTTCTTGTTCTGTACCTAAAAATATCTCTGTGGAAGCTTTTTTTTCTTGAGGATTCCAATAATATTTATTTAATACTTTTTGAGAGTTAATATCTACTTCAACAAAGGTACCTGGTTGAAGTTTTGATATATTTTTATAAATAGATAAAGGAGCTGGAATATAATTATGTCTAAGATATGAACACAAAACATCACGATCTACCTCATTATTAAAATTTGGATGCTTTAAAAATGATTTGAGCTCTGAGCCAAAAAAGAAAAAATCACCTTGTTGACCATAATATAAAGGCTTTTCACCAGCTCTATCTCTAGCTAAATACAATTTATTTTCTTTTTTATCATATAGAGATATAGCAAACATTCCATTTAAGTCTGTTAAAGTTTTTTCAAAACCAAATTGTTCTATATATTCAAGTAAAACTTCTGTATCTGAATGCCCTCTCCAACTAACACCTTCAAGGTCTTTTCTTAAGTCTTTAAAGTTATAAATCTCACCGTTAAATACTATAATATAACGTTGTGATTTTGAAGTCATTGGTTGTGCCCCAGCCTCACTTAAATCTAAGATTGATAATCTGCGATGGCCAAGGGCTACACGACTTTGTGTACAAATAAAATGTCCATCTGCATCTGGCCCTCTATGGATGATTGCATCTGTCATTTGTTTTAAGATTGATAGAGTTTTATTTTTTAGTTGTGATTTAAAATCTATGTAGCCTGTTATTCCGCACATATTAGTCTTTCATAAAGTTGATGATATTCTTGAGTTATTTTTTGGATACTGTAGTTTTCTTTTATTCTTTTTTTTGCACCCTCAGATAAAATAGTTTTTTCATCTTTATTTAAAGATAAGGCTAGTTTAAGTTTATCTGTTAAATCATCTATCGACTCTGATTTACATAAAAAACCATTATTTGATAATACTTCTTTACAATCTCCCACATCAGTACTTACACATATACAACCATACGACATTGCTTCTGCTAAAACATTTGGAAAAGCTTCACTTAAAGATGATGATACAAAAAAATCAAAAGCAGAATAATATTTTTCTAAATTTAACTTTTGTCCTAAAAAGCTCACTTTACCTTTTAATCCAATATCAAGAACTAAACTTTCTAAATCTTTATTATTTTCATCTAAATCTTTACCTATAAATATTATATGAAAATTAAAGACTTCTTTCAACCTAGCAAAAGACTTTAACGCCATTGGATAGTCTTTCATAGCATGAAACCTCCCAACAAGACCTATTAAAAGTCTATCTTTAGGAATATTACATTCATCATATACCTTGTCAATTTCCTCTACTATAATTGCTTTTCCAAAGCCATTTGGAATATAAACATCACTTTTACCATAAAACTTACGTTTTTGATGCTGAGTTAAGGATAATTTAGAGTTATATGCAATCACATCTATTTTTTTTGAAATCCAAGAGCACAGTTTCAATACAATTTTTGTTAAAAGTTTTTCTTTTTGATCTTTATAGATACACTGTCGAATAGACCAAACTAATTTTGCATTAGAACAATTAGCCAAATAAGAAACTAAATTTGCATGATACATCCAAGAATGAATTATATCTGGATTAAAGCTCTTTATTAATTTACTTAAATGTTTTAAAGCATAAAAAGTCATTTGCCCATAATTAAGACCTAAACTCTCAACTCTTATACCTAAAGCACAAAAGTCATTTAATAATACCCCATCTTTTACCAAAGAAATTAAAAAAATATTATGTTCTTGTTTTCTTTGTTTTAACAGGCGTAATAATGCTCTTTCTGCTCCACCCATATCTAAGTCTGTTATAATATAAAGTAGTTTCATTTATATATATCCCAATAAAACAAATGTGGACTCAATTATAGTAATTACACAAACACCTATTATTAAAATTTTACTGTACTGAAAAGAATAGATTTTTTCAGAAAAATAACTATGCAAACAAGTTCTAAAAACTCCACCTAACATAGTCCCGTATATAACTCCCAATAAACCATACTTTTGACAAAGTACTAAACTTAAAAATAGGTTAACAAAAACACTAATAAAAGTAACATAAGTAATATATTTAGTCTTACGAGCAATAGTATAAGACATACTATTTAATTGAGGGCTATTTACCAATAAAATTGAAACTAAAGATATAGCTAAAAGTCCTCCTCCTTCTGTATACTTTTCTCCACCAAAAAATAATAAAATTTTATCTGAAAAAATATAAGTAATAATAAATAATATAGGAATACTTAAAAGGTAAATATGAAAAAACCGTCTTATAAGAGTTATACCACTATTCGTCTTATAATTATTATACATTACTGGTAAAAACCCACTAATTAATGTATTAAATAATACTTGAGGTATCATTGATAGTTTCATCACTAAAGCAAATATCCCTAATTCAAATTTTCCAAACATCAGTAAAATTACAAAACGATCAGTAAATTGTATAGCTGTATTACCTATATAGTTAACAGCAAAAGGTATAGATAAAAATAAAAGCTCTTTAATTTTATCAAAACTATTTTCTAAAATAATAAAATTAAAAATTAAACTTTTTGCTATAAATAGTGAGTATATAGCACTTATAAACTGTCCTAAAACTAAACCTAACAAGTAAGATAGTAAACTTTGGAAATAATACAATAAAGTTATACCAATTAAAATTCCTAATACATACCCTAATAAGCTTATAATCGCAGCATCTTTAGCTCTTTCTCTCCATCTTAAAAAGTTAAAAGTTTGATAAGTAATACCACTAAATATTAAAAAAAATGTAATCAAAAACCAAATAGGATAATTAATGATAAATATTGGTCCATTTAAATAAGAAACTATAGTAAAAGAAGAACCTATAACTAAAGATAATAAAGTAGATAGACACAAAGAGAAAACATAATAAAAAGATAATATTTTTATATCCTCTTTATATTCTGATAGTAATATTACAATCCCTGAGTCAATTCCTAAAATTGTAAAAATCCCTAATAAAGTACAACTATAAACAAATAAATCATAGTCAGCAAAAGCTTCAACACCTAATAGTCTAGAAATGATAGGAATAATAATAAATGCTAGACCTCTACTACCTAGTTTTTCAATCAAATAATAGTTACTATCTTTCATTCCTTTTTTTAATAATGATTTAAGCAATTAAAATGTCCCGAATTTCACTATCAAGATGTGTTAGTTTTTTGTTATGATTTAGAGCAGTAAATAAACGAATATATTGGTTGATTAATTGAACTCCAACTTTTTTATCATACCAACTCTTAGACTTTTTAGAGATTTTTTTATATTTTAAAGTATCATTTTCATAATCAATAAAAACATTCAAAATATCTTCTTCACTCAACACATGAATCATTGGAGAGTCCTGAAAAAAGTGTCCTTTATCTTCTTTTATTGTGCTAATATTATTCAATAAACACGTACCAACAGATAATGCTTCATAACAAACTCCTCCAATACCCTCTTCATTCTCTCTAAAAGCATTTGAAGCAAATGTAGCTTTTTTTAACCCTAAAAGGATATTTTTTCGGTGCATAACTGGCATCCATTTAACAAAAGCATCAATTTTTAACTCTGTTATAAGCTCTTTGCTTGCTAATACATCTGCACCATATTCAAATAAAACCAAAATCGGAGATTGAAATTTTGTACATTTTACAAATGTGGCAAAAGCTCTAATCAATTTATCATTTCTTTTTGCTCCCCCATAAATATCAAAATCCTCTAACTCATTATCTACTTTAGTTTTCCACCACTGCCTAGTATGATTAAATAACACAAAGTCATTCGAATTTAAAAAACTCCATTGAGGAGAAGCATCTTCTATTTCATCAAATTCACGACTATACAACATAGGTATTCCTACATTGTAAGCTTTTACTCCTATTTCTTTTAGAGCTAAACGATAAAGATCACAAGTTTCGTCAATTATAATTACCCTGCTCATTCTTAAACCTTCTCTTTGTTTTTTTGCAATAAAAGATTTTACTAATGAACTGATAGGTTTTTTTATAGAAAACTGCTCAAAAGGAAGTGAGTAAAAATCTGAACCGTAAGGTATAGCAACATCTACTCTTATACCCTCTTGTGCTAAGAATGCTATTAGCGGACCACAAGCTAAAATAATATCAAATCCAGAGAAGTATGATTTTATACTTGGAACCATTGGGTTTAACTTGAATAAATAATTAACCGTATAAGGCATTTCATGAACATAGTCTAGTGTTGAAACATCTGAAAAAGTATCAGCCTCTGGTTTAAAGTGATCTTCTGTTTTTTTTAAAACAAAAACATGAGCATCTACTCCAGCATCTCGTAAATATCGAGTGAATGCAAAAAAGTAATTGTTCATGTTATTAATAAAAGCTATTTTCATAAACTTAATCCATTTAAATTATATGCAAAGATAAACCTTCTTTGTACGTTAGAGTTAAAACTAAAAGAATAAACTAAAATCTTACTTTTTACAATTTTAGAATTAAATACATCTTTCATTAAATCCTAATTTATTTCTCTTCAAATAGCTCTTGCCAAGTTATAATTTGTTTTCCTTCTAATTCACTCAAAATATTATTTTTAATTTTTTCCCCAAAAGAATTTGAAAAAATTAAAATAATATCAGTCGGTTTTTTGATTAAATCTTGTTTTGTTTCAATCGGTATATTAAATCCAGGATAATACTTTCCTTCTATTGAAGGATTATCATCAAAAAAGCGAAGGTCTAAACCTTCGATATTACAAGTATAAAGAATATTTAAAAATCTTGAAGGAACATAAATACCCAATGATTTTCTCTCTTTTTTTACATTTAGTAAAAACTCCTTTAGTTTTTTATTATAAACTTGAGACTTTCTTTTATAGTTAATAGCTAAATCATACCCTATTTGTATTTCTTGTCTTGTTAATAAAGTTTTTTCTGTTTGGAGTGATGCCCTAAGCAATAATCCTCCATATTTTCCAATTCTACCTAATATAGGATTAAACCCTCCAAGTTTTAGTGTATTATCTAACGTATCCTTTGTAAAAAAACTATAATGCTCATGAAAAAGAATACTAATATCACCTGATTTAATAAAAGGCTCTGTATCTGGTACTGAAATAATCAATAACCCATCTTTTTTAAGATACTTGCCTAGTGACTTTAAAAATAAGGATGGATTTTGAAAATGTTCAAAAACAATTGACATAATAATAATATCATAATCAAAGCCTAAATCTTCTGTGGGAAAGAAATCATTAATAATTTTTACATTATATTTTTTCTTCGCATTCAAACAGTGGTTACCTGGTTCTACACCAAGAACCTCAGCTCCTAATTTTTGAACTTCTGATAATAAAAAACCTGTTCCACTTCCAATTTCAAGTATCTTTAAACCTTCTATTTTTTTACCACCCAGACTCTCAATTAAAAAATCTATAAAATCGCTTGTGTATGTAGTATTTTCACTTTCTTCATCCATCACCCCAGCTACAACTGAACCACATTTATATGCCTTTTCAAGAGTCTTTTCAACTAACTCATTTTTTTTCTGAGTTAATACTCCTGTTTTTTCATCTACTATTAATTCTAATGGTAAATAGTTTGGTATAAAATTTTCATTCTCTGGAGTATCTAATTCTTTATATATAAAAGGTAGATTTTTTAAATCCCATGCAAACTTACTTTCCATCATTTAAATTGCTTTCTTTTATTACTACCTCTGTCAATCCTCGGGCAACATATCCCTTTTGAAAACCAAATCCTACTTCTATATTTTCTTTCAATATATATTTTTTGATCATCACTTCTGGCTCATTATACCCCATTAACGCTCTAATAGAAGTTGTTCCTGAATATCTCGGATTAATTTCAAATATATAGACCTTATCATTATAAAATCTACATTGAATATTTAAAGCCGCTCTTGCACCTAACTTTTTTGCTATTTTTTCACATTCTAAAGTAATCATAGGAAATTTATCAACATAACCTTCTGAGATACCACTACTTATTACAAGGTTTTTTCCTAAATCTAGTCTGTCTGTTCTATTTTTTATTCTTATTCTATTATTTAACGCATTTTCAATCGATTTGTGTATTGCTATAGAGTTTATAAATTTTTCATCCATTGAACTTAAAATACCTACTGTATATTCAGAGTCAGGGGTTCCGACATACTCTTGTACAATAAATTCATCATACATTGTCAATAAATATTTAGAAAAAAGTTCTACTTCTTCTTTTGTCTGAGCTATCATAATATCTTTTGAGCCTCCCCCTCCAACAGAAGGTTTTATGACTGCAGGGAGAAAATCTATTTTACTGATATCATCAGAAGATTTAACAGTGATATTTTTAGGAAAGTTAAACCCATTGTCCTTCAAGAAAGTCATTGTTTTTGTTTTATCTACACAAATATCAATAACTTTATTAGAGTTTATAGGTACTATAATATTTTTTTTTGCAAAAACTTCTCTATTCTGGCTTAGCTTAGTCAACTCAGCCTCTGAACCTGGAAATAGTATTTTCACATTATTTTGTTCACATAAGTCTACTATAAATGGAATATATTTTTCATCATTTGCAAATGGTACAATATACTGTTTATCTCCTTCACTAAGTCCCTTACTATTTACTTTAACATCTGTGGTTATAATAAATAAGTTAAGACTACTTAACTTTAAAGCTTTCAATATTTGCTCTCCAACTCCACCACCACTAGCTCCAGTAACCAGTACACTAATCTTTTCCATTCATTTTCCTTTTTAATATATTTATAACTTTTTTGTCAAATATTTTTTTTTCTAAGTCTTTAATATAACTTTCTATTTTTATTGGTACTTTTTTTATTGTAACTTCTGATTTATCCAAATCTAAAACAACAAAAGAAGGAACTGTTGTATAGTCTCTTGGTTGCCCAATAGAACCTGGATTTATCACACAACAACCATAATAATAGTTTATTATAGGGATATGAGTATGACCATAAATATAGTAGTCATAATTTTTTAATAGATCTTTATCTAAGTCATCACATTTATAAATATGATTTTCACTACTATTGATATCTCCATGAAGCATTAAAAATCGTTTGCCATTAATAATACAGTCAATTTTTTCATCCCACTTTTTTATATATTCACTATTTTCCTTTGATATATTTTGTCTATTATAATCTACTCGGTAAATTTCATCTAACTCTTCTCTATAGCTAATTTCATTTAAAAAGTACTTCTCATGATTTCCTTTTATACATTCAGCTCCTACCTTCTTTAACCAATCTAAAATTTTATTTGGCTCATCATAATAACCAATTGCATCACCTAAAAAATATATTCTATCTACATTTTCTAATTCAATCAGATTTGTTAATTGTGACAGATAGTTCCAGTTAGAATGTATATCTGCGAGAAAAATTATTTTCATACTACTTCGTTTTTCTCCATTTTATATACCTATTTAACCCATCTATAAGTGAGTAAATTTCTTTATAATCTAACTCTTTTGCTAACCTAGATAATGAAAAATCAGGTAAAACTGAGTTTTCAAGTTGATCCTCAAGTAAACCAACTTTAATATTTGATTTAGAGTTTGTTAACTTTATAATTAATTCCGCTAAAGATTTCATTGAAATACTTTCTTTGGCTATTAAATCATAATTACCTGATATTCTATTATTCAAACTATTTTTTATACACTCAACAATATTTCCTACATAAATAAAGTTTTGTTTTCTATTTCCAGTTCCATATACATTTATTGTTTTATTTTGTATTGCTAAATCTATAAATATTGATAAAACATTTATTGAGTTATAAAACTCTCCAAAGGGTGACGTAAGTCTTAAAGAAGCTGTTTCAATCCCTTTTGACTCCATCATTGCACATATATGCTCCSCWGNAMTWTYARMTWMAKYATMRWAKWMWTYRATAYSATANKKKTGSGGNASWYYCCATWGNGNNAWAARTANCTWAAATMRAKSMRCKYASRGMMTWTTCNYMKTSWTMSAWMAMTYRWWMMRSTYKTTSATMANYYWYRTWKYGTMAAANNWWWTWGNTGSYTRTTNTRAATNMAKCRWWTGWYCTTNNTATYANAKAAKMMARMTKTRTNWKTWTANMWAKTTTKYTRWTMTMWAAYWTWYTTKCTNKRTTKKYWTATRANRTYTGMAWAMGNTNAGNGAYMKWWKTWTATSRTTTTRGATNRTKKWYCMAWAKANAAYATYANARYRKYTTWGNYCATTNNTGYWATWKAWRTATTWANCNWYMMMKSCWCYWSWWCCTRWWATWMWARCAKYWWKMATTTNNTWCCWWTRYWYWMWWYWRMTWYTTTTAWYATKYMYMCTWYRTYTACANNTYCGTNAYATSSMMWAKYARWSKTWKTWTMTTCNAAAAMTNTWKGWRYTKTVTYVRDYCBKWTTWWMNWTTAWTKWWAYMRWRTNKTTGTNNCAYTNYRAWCARYRWKTNNCAATMSWAKKTKMWRKWCMKWWWRAWTKTANWRYTKATYRCWWGYYKAWSYCTNRTSAMWWSMTSWASRWWSYWMWMWWRSCATMRRNTGAWSAYTWYMWWTCRYATSKYTYRRKAYKWTKWSYAMWWCWRAASYAMMYRASWTNNGWCCTKYWWYAKMWGKAWWWCKTWYMANNTMTTTCWYGAKYWTNMCRAKMYYATYGNARTNWYTYTSMAYYRCYKMATSSCCNRKWWCANCATYGWWGCWCWGSANMGTNNSKWTRANTRWATSCARWAKMWRCRAARYCWRMKKKWCCKYYATTWACNANTSCACCWTNNGMKTTARYKYKRWRKMWRMRRWRTCTRCAMRYKTRTSAKWMYYAAWKGNWATWGNTNSACMTTCWMMANCWGKMWWRWGNWWTCKAGRMYGWWMASTMWRASATNWAMTAWYWSCMATWKKWMMAYWTYTGRYAWMATTWYCANNACKTCMTMWWSYWYATNCAKYANTMTTMWWKKWATNNMATMTTNATSWYTTTTANCMAANYYSKKYYAKKYSGWGNYATWYCATNCNTGGMCYMYCNNNTGCATYTWCMWWWRYAMCNNMGCCWTRRYYWTNNWMAAGTRAWWWYRGRTTMKAAMRMWKCTGGYRACMWATTWMMASYWTKKWMMSKTRCRWCANYYWWRAATRGKTAWCGYCSYTATWKMTTNNYWMCWRCANTTWGNCTGWTGSAKSARAMKWKAARTCNAKAKWTKANWMCMTCNRWCAWMTCTTTTTATATTAAGTGCTTTTAAAGCCATTGTTAATGCTGTAGTTGCTGATGTAGTTAGATAAGCATACTTCGCACCAGTATAAGATTTTATTTCATCTCGAAATATTTCTACAAACTTACCTTTTGTAAACCAACCACTTTCAAATATTTCTTTAAATTCATCTTGTACTTCTTCAAAACTTATATATGGCTTTATCAATTTTATCACTTAATATTCTCCTTATACCATTCAATAGTTTTTTGTAGTCCTACTTCAAACGGTGTCAACTCATAATTAATCATTGATTTTATTTTTTTATTACATGCGATATGACAATCTACATCAGCACCTCTAGCCGGTTTTTTTAAAACTTCTCCTGTATATCTCATTTTTTTACTAACATGATTAATAACATCTTTCATCGAAATTTGACCGTCTGTAGAGATATTTATACTTTCTGACTTTTTCATAATTGGGTATAAATCAATAATTGCATTAACAGTATCTTCAACATAAATAAAGTCTCTGCTTTGATTTCCTGTCCCGTGTATCTCTGGACAAATATTCTTTAATATTCTAAAAGCTGTAATTGGAATGATGCCAGCCAAGTAACCCTTGTGATTTTGTCTTGGTCCATAATTATTAAATGGCCTAACAATAAAAGCATCTAAGTCAAACATGTTTACATAACTAAATAATGCATTATCAGCAGCTGCTTTTCCTGCCGCATATGTAGTAGTAGGATAAATAGGATGATTTTCATCCATTGGTTCATAAATTGCAGTACCATAAACTTCTGATGTAGAAAAATGAACCAAAGTTTTAAAGCTACTTTTTCTTTGATTCTCTAATAAGTTTAATATGCCATTTACGTTAGTATTAAAAGCATTTTTGGGGTTATTAAACGAATAGTTAAGTGCTTTTGTCGCACAGTTAAAGACTATATCAATTTTATGTTTTTCAAAGATATAATCTAATGAAGAAGCTATTTCAATATCATCTTTATAAAAAATGACTCCCTTATCAAGTGCATCTTTTATATTTTCTTCATTTCCTAAAAACATATTATCAACAATAATAATTTGTTTGGCGCCTTCTTTATACAATTTATCTACTAAATGTGAGCCAATAAAACCCGCTCCACCGGTTACTAAAATTGTACTACCTTGTATTTGAGGTCTCACTATTTCTCCAAAATTAAGTTTTGAATACTACTTGCTACTTGAATTGCTAATAAACTATCTTTTTCATTAGGTGTTCCATCAACTATCTCTCTACAAGAGTTTGTAAAGTCGATTAACTCCATTAATAAACCTTCTTGAGGTCTTACATCAATAGTTTCTTCTTTTGAAGAAATCGAGACATTTTCAAGATATTGTTCAATCGTTTGCTTATTCACCTTTAATGTTTTACTTAATAAATTGCAGTCAACATACATATCTTCACAAGTTGAACTAACGTGTCTCATACGTTTTTCTGTTATTCGACTAGCGACTATATTAGAAAAAACTCCATTTTCATGAGTGATTAAAGCTCTAGCATATTCTATCATTCCATCTTTTACATGACCATGAGCTGCTATCGATTTAGGCTTTCCACTAAAATTTAAAGCCAAATCAATATCATGAATCATTAAATCAATTACAACATCTACATCAGTTATTCGCGAACTAACTTTATTTGTTCTTGTAAAATCTATAGCAATTACTTTACTACTATTTTTTAAAACTCTTTCTAAAGATGTAATAGCGGGATTATATCTTTCAATAAATCCAACCTGAATATTTAATTTTTCTAATTTAGCCAAAGAAACTATTTTTTCACTCGTTTCAACATTATGCGTTAAAGGCTTTTCAACAAATATATTTTTAACATACTTAGCTGCTTCAACAATGTAGTCATAATGAGTATTTGTTGGAGTCACAATAATAAGCGCATCCACTTTATCTAAATGATTTCTCCAATCAACAATAAAAGGCACATTATACTTTAAACTAGTAGATTTCATAATCTCTTCATTTAAGTCATGAATAAAGCTAACTTCCACATTTTTTAACATTACAAGGTTTCTTAAATGGTTCTGACCCATATTACCAAGCCCAAGTAAAGCTACTTTTATTAATTTTGACATATATTAATTTTCCTCTACTTTATTTCCCATTTTATCTACATAGGAATAATGTCTTGCAGGATTTCCCATAACTAACGAATATGGCTTTACATCCTTTGTAACGACACTACCTGCTGCCACCATTGCATATTCACCAATTTTCACACCACAAATGATAGTTGAATTAGCACCTAAACTTGCCCCATTTTCAACAAATGTTTTTGTTATTTTCCAGTCTGTAGAAAAAGCTCTAGGAATTTTATCATTAGTAAATGATACATTTGGACCAACAAAAACATCATTACCAATAGTAACTCCATGATAAACAGATACACTATTTTGTACTTTACAGTTGTTACCTATAGTGACATCAGCGTCTATAAAGGTATCTTTAGAGATGATACAATTTCTACCAATAATAGCACCTTTACGAATCTGAGAGTTAATCCAAACTTTTGTGCCATTACCAAGTGTGGCTCCATCTTCTACAAATGCACTTTCATGGATAAAAATATCATTCATTGATTACTCCTATCACATAACTTTGCTCATCATTAGTTAAAAATGCTGACATTGGTAAAGCCAAAATATCTTGTGAAACTTTTTCACAAATAGGAAAGTCCCCTTTTTTATAACCTAAAGTTAAAAAAACCTCTTGTAAATGCAGTGGTATTGGGTAATAAATTGGAGTAGGAACACCTTTATCCATGCATTTTTGTAAAAAAGCTTCTCGGTTATCTACTCGAATACAAAACTGTGCCCAAACTGAAGTATTTTCATCAGGCACGAAAGGAACAATAACATTTTTTAACTCTTTTTTATAACGAGAGGCAACTTTTTCTCTAATATCTAATTCTTCTTGATAGTTTTTTAATTTTACACGTAAAATAGAAGCTTGTATTGCATCAAGCCTGCCATTAATGCCTATATGGCTATGAGTATATTTTTTTGTTTGCCCATGATCTAAAATAATTCTAATTTTTCGGGCTAATCTATCATCAGAACTAAATACAGCTCCCCCATCACCATAGCACCCTAGTGGTTTCGCTGGAAAAAAACTTGTACAAGCCAATGTCGATAAATTACAAGATCTCTTACCCCTATAAGAGGCTCCAAAGCTTTGAGCTGCATCTTCAATCACATAAATATTGTGTTTACTTGCTAATTTATTTAAGTAATCCATATCACAAACTTGTCCAAATAAAGATACAGGCATAATAGCAATAGTTTTTTCAGTAATTTTTTTTTCTACTTTATAAACATCCATATTATATGTGTTTTCATCAACATCTACAAAAATAGGAACTCCACCTAAAAATGCAATAGCTTCTGCAGTTGCAATAAATGTAAATGGAGTCGTTATGACTTCATCACCTGGTTTAATATCTATAGCCATCAAAGCCAAAATTAAAGCATCTGTACCACTACTACACCCAATAGAATGTTTGCAACCTACAAAATTACTTAAATCCTCTTCTAAACTAGTAATATTTGGCCCCATAATATATTGAGAACTATCTAATACAGCATGAATTTCTCTATCAATATCTTCTTTATATGATTGATATTGAGCCTGTAAATTAATAAAGTTTATTTTCATTTTTAATCCTTAGCTTTCTTAATAAGAAAGTAACTTATTCAAGAAATAACTATTTGTAAATGTAACAGAAAAGCTCAAACTTTTTTTTTCTTTAAAGTAGCAGGACAACCCCAAACTTTACTATTTTCAGCAACATCTTTATTTACAAACGAACAAGCACCAATAGTTACCTTATCACCAATAACTACACCTTTTTGAATAACTGTTTGTGGCCCAATATATACACCTGAACCAATGATAGTTGATAACTTCTCAATATCTTTATCGCCTAAAGAGTTTGCCCATTTTACAGTATCATGACTATAAATTTGAACCCCTGCACTAATTGAGCAATAGTCACCTATTATCAATCCTCCTGTGCCGTCTAATACACAATTTGGACCTATCCAAGTATTTTTACCCACTTTAACATCACCCAAAATTAATACACTATCATAACAGGTAGTACCCTCACCAAAGCCATAAAATTTAGCAGTTTCCCACCTATTTGTTAATAAATCTCCAAATGAAACATGACGATTATACTTATCCTTCATTCTTTTTCTTAGTTTTAAATATATTTTTTTTAGGATATGGAGCATTTATTCCTCAAAATTAAATATAATTTGTTCAAAATAATTTGAAATGGCCTTAAAAGTAAATAACTTTTGATAAAACTCAAAAGACTTTATTGCTTTATCTCTTAACTCTATTTTTGGAGTCACCAATAATTTAATCAATTTGTTTTTAAACACCTCTAAATCTAAGCTAGTATCAATAATAGGAAACTCTTTTGCCATCTCTTTACTTTGACACTGTAACTCTAAAGCATCGGGCTCCATACAATGTATACTGCTAAGTACAATATTACCATAAGCCAAAGCCTCCACAGAACTAATTCCATAACCTCCTATATCTTGATGATATTGGTCGATATATATATGAGACTTTTTTTTCATCTCAATAATTTCTACATTTTTTACAGGTGGAGTGATTTCTTCGTACACAACTTTATCATTTAAATATGAAGGTAATTGATTAAAAACTTCTTGGACTACTTTTCTAATAGTTTCTGTACCTTTTGTAGAGTGACTACTTGGAGCATGAAAAACTTTAATAATATCGTCGTTAAACTTTTTTAAAATAAGTTTAAAAATATCACCATTACTTTCTTTTGTTTGGTAAGAAACAATAGGAACATAATATTTTTTTGTTTTAGGAGATAAACGGTATAAATCTCCTCCTAATAAAATTTTATCAAAGTATTGTTCGTTTATTTCATCAAACTGCTTATGAGCAAGTCTATAATCAATACCACAATGCCATATATGAAGTTTTAATAGTGGATTTGACATTTTTAACTCCAACAAATGAAAACCTAATATTTGTTGAAAAACTTGCATACTTTTATATCTTCTTGGATTATTAAAAAGACTCATCTCTTCTGCAAAAATAATTTGATCACATTGTAGTATCCACTCTATAGCTTCATTTTTTTTTGCTTGATCTATATTTAATGCTCCATTTTCATTCGATATGCTTAAGTCTACATCATGGTTAATTTCATATTGAAACTGGTGAGGGGTAATACAGATAATTTTTGATTCATACTTTGTCGAGTATTTATTAATAGCATGACTCCAATAAGTCATTGTATTTCCATAATCAGTATATGCTAAAAAACACACTTTTATTTTTTTCATCTACATCTCAATCACAGTAATTTTTTTACCGTCATACACCACATCATTTTCTTGGTGATATCTATCTTGCCAAGGTTTAGATAAATCTTGATCAAAAATTATTAACCATCCACCCTTAATTATTCCAAGAAGATCCATATAATCGGCTGTTTGTTGTAATGATTCTTTTCTTGATCTTTCTGTACGTTTTACTTTTATTTCAATCGCAAATTTTTGACGCTTATAAAAAACTCCAACATCAAGTCTTCTACGACCCAAAGCATACTCTCGATGAATCTCTCCACCACCATTTACCACCCTTTGTAAATAAGCCATAATCATTATATGTGGGGTTATCTCATTATAAAAAAAACTAAGTTGACCTGTGACATGTTCTCTATAAAAATCAACAAAATCGTTCATCATTAGCTTTAAGTCTAAATTTCCACTTTTATAATAATCACTTTCAACAATTGCCATACCTTGTTGAACAGGGTTACTTAATTCACGAGGTAAGACTTCTTTATAAATTGGATTTGCTATTTCAATTTGTTTACTATTTTTTAAAATACCCAAATCTTTACAATATTGTAAATCTTCTTCTTTGGCATTAAAAATTTGATCTCCCAAAAGCATTGGCATTACAATATTTCTTAAGCGCTCTTCTGTTTCTAACTTATGATAAAGCTGATCTATATGCGTATCACGACGTAAAATTAATTTTTCTTTGGCTATTTTTAAATCACCTAAGGTTAAAGTATTTTTATCTTTGAATAGCTTAAAACAAAGCATATCTCCAAGGGCATTACAAAGCCAAGGCTGACCATCTGTTAATCTAAATATTTCTTCTACTACACCTATTTCAAAAACTTGATTATGCTCTTTTGAGTGTTGATTAAATAAATCTTTTACATGTTCTAAATTAAAGTTATTTAATCTTATAGAGTCTGATTTTATATTAAAACAACTTCCACCAGTTAACCATTTATCTTCAGCTTTTGAATAAATACGGTAATCTCTTAAATCACGAACCCCATTTAATAAAACCGAATGAGGAAAAGCATTTGGACGATTTGTATAGCCTGATCTAAGTTGTCTTAAAACAGAAACTAAACCATCTCCAATTAAACTATCTATTTCATCAATAATTAAAACAATTGGCTTTTTATTATTGCGTGACCACAAACTTAAGTAGTTTATTAAATCTAAAGATAAAGTCTCATCTTTATCTAAATGAAAATGCTCCTCATTTGGTAAAAAAAACAATTGTTGAATCGTTATTTGATCTAAAATAGATTTCATACATTTTTCAACATTATTACGAGTTGTCTGAGCTGATTCAACATTAATATATAAACAAGTATACTCACCTTCTTTATTTATTTTTTCACATAAATCAATTAATAAACTACTCTTACCTGTTTGTCTTGGGGCATGATGAATAAAATACTTTTGATCTTCAATTAAAGCCATTAAACTCTTTGTATCAATTGGTCTTTCTACAAAATAATGAATATCTTTTTTACATGGCCCTGCTACATTAAAAAATTTTTTACGCATTTACTTCTCACATCTCAATCACAGTAATTTTTTTACCACCATACACCACATCATTTTCTTGGTGATATCTATCTTGCCAAGGTTTAGATAAATCTTGATCAAAAATTATTAACCATCCACCCTCAGTTATTCCAAGAAGAGCCATGTAATCTGCTGTTTGTTGTAATGACTCTTTTCTTGATCTTTCTGTTCGTTTTACTTTTATTTCAATCGCAAATTTTTGACGCTTATAAAAAACTCCAACATCAAGTCTTCTACGACCCAAAGCATACTCTCGATGAATCTCTCCACCACCATTTACCACCCTTTGTAAATAAGCCATAATCATTATATGTGGGGTTATCTCATTATAAAAAAAACTAAGTTGACCTGTGACATGTTCTCTATAAAAATCAACAAAATCGTTCATCATTAGCTTTAAGTCTAAATTTCCACTTTTATAATAATCACTTTCAACAATTGCCATACCTTGTTGAACAGGGTTACTTAATTCACGAGGTAAGACTTCTTTATAAATTGGATTTGCTATTTCAATTTGTTTACTATTTTTTAAAATACCCAAATCTTTACAATATTGTAAATCTTCTTCTTTGGCATTAAAAATTTGATCTCCCAAAAGCATTGGCATTACAATATTTCTTAAGCGCTCTTCTGTTTCTAGCTTATGATATAATTGATCTATATGAGTATCACGACGTAAAATTAATTTTTCTTTGGCTATTTTTAAGTCATCTAAGGTTAAAGTACCCTTATCTTTGAATAGCTTAAAACAAAGCACATCTCCTAAAGCATTACACAACCATGGCTGCCCATCTGTTAGTCTAAATATTTCTTCTACTACACCTATTTCAAAAATTTGATTGTGCTCTTTTGAATGTTGATTAAATAAATCTTTCACATGCTCTAAGTTAAAGTTATCTAATCTTATAGAGTCTGATTTTATATTAAAACAACTTCCACCAGTTAACCACTTATCTTGAGCTTTTGAATAAATGCGATAATCTCTTAAATCACGAACCCCATTTAACAAAACTGAATGAGGAAAAGCATTTGGACGATTATCATATCCTGCTCTTAATTGTCTTAAAATAGAAAGTAAACCATCACCAATTAAACTATCTATCTCATCAATAATTAAAACAATTGGTTTTTTATTATGCCTTGACCAATCTGATAAAAATTTTTGAACTGAATAATTATCACTTTTAAACTCTTTATTTTGTCCAAATTGTTCATTCTCTGATAGATAATTTAATTGGTTATTTAAAATTTCTTGAACAATAACATTATTACACTCTACTACATTATCTCTAGTAGTCTGTGCTGCTTCTATATTTATATATAAACAAGTATAATCACCTTTTTTATTAATTTTTTTACATAAATCAATTAATAAACTACTCTTACCTGTTTGTCTTGGAGCATGGTGAATAAAATATTTACCATCTTCAATTAAAGACATCAAACCTTTTGCATCAATAGGTCTTTCAACAAAATAATGCCAATCTTTTTTACACGGCCCAGCTACATTAAAAAATTTTTTACGCATTTTTCCTCGATATTTAAATTTCCAAAAATAAGAAAATAATTTCGACTTGATTCAGCAATTCTCATTATAAAAAAAGAGCTCTTCATTTAACTCGGAGATGAGGATTAACTCTCATAGAAAGCTTTATTTGTGACTGATACTTCCTTATTGGAATAAGTTCCAATCTCCATTAGTTTTTATAATTAGAATTGCTAGACTTGAGTATAACATAAATTCAAATTTCCAAAAATTCAAGCATATATATTATGCCATTCTTCAAAATTTAAAAGGCTCCATATAAAAAGTCTTCTATTTTGTTTACCGTCTAAATGCTCTTGAATCAGTTTATTAACAACTGAATAATCCATATAGTTATAAATATTAGCATTTTTATTAAATAATTTAGCCTTGACAAAGTTAATACTCTCTCCTTTAAACCAACTACTATCTGGAGAGCTAAAACCTTTTTTAATTGCCCAAGAAATATCATCTGGAACATGTTTTTTCATAGCTTTTCTTAAGATAATTTTCCCGTCATTGGTTTTTTGAAGTTTTCCTATCTCATTTTCATTCATATTTACTATATTATCAAGATTAGATAGTTTCATTTTGACAGGAATTTTTTGAGCAAAATCAACTAAATCATTATCTAAGAATGGCACTCTTGTTTCTAATGAATGTGCCATAGATAATTTATCTTCTACAAGTAGTAAACCATGTAAAAAAGTTTTTGCTTCAAAATATAAAGAGTTATTTATACTTTCTGTAGGAGTATTTGACAAGTTTTGATTTTTAAATACATTTGAAAAAATGTCTCTGGTCCACACCCCTTTTACATCTTTCCAAATAGGAGAAAAAACTTTATGAATCAAATTATTTGGTATCAACCTCTGCCAAAATAAATAATATTTATCTATATAGTCATCAAAACTTGAACTATTTACTATTTTATAGTACCTCCAGGGATAACCAGCAAATAATTCATCCCCACCAGCACCACTTAAAACAACTTTTACAAACTTTGAAGCTAATTTTGCAGCATAATAATTTGGGTAACTTTGACCAACTCTTGGCTCTTCAAGGTGATAAGAAAAATCTTTCATACATCTTTCCATATCTCCTGACTTTAAGACCATTTCGTAATGTTCTGTTTTAAACAAATAAGACATATACTCAGATTTTTCACGCTCATCAAAGCTAAGCTCTAGTCCGCTTGCGCTTCTAAGGTCAAAACCAATCGTAAAAGTTTTTAACCAAGGCATTTTTTGTGATGCAATAGCTGCAATAGAACCACTATCCATTCCACCACTTAAATAAGACCCGACCTCTACATCTGCTATTAATTGACGTTGTACTGCTTGTTTAAATAGTCTTTCAAGTTCTTCTATATATTCTTGTTCGTCTTTTACCGTTTCTGGCTCTGAAAAATCAAAATCCCAATATTTAATATTTTTTAATTTGTCACTTGGATTTAATAAATCAACTTCTATATAGTGTCCTGCTTCTAATAATTTTATATTTTTATTTAGAGTTTTATTGGTGAAAATATTTTGGAAAGTAAAATACTCAAGTAAAGCTTCTTTATCAATACCATTCTTATATTCTTTATATTCAAGAATAGATTTTATTTCACTTGCATAAATTAGTGTTTTTTCTGGTGTTAAAGTATAATATAAAGGCTTGATTCCGTATCTATCTCTAACTAAATACATCCTCTTTTTTCTATTATCATATAAAGAAAAAGCAAACATTCCATTAAACTTTGAAATACAATCAATTCCCCATTCAATATAGGAATAAATAATAACCTCAGTATCTGTATTACTTTTAAAACGATGACCAAGAAGCTCTAACTCAAGCCTTAACTCTTTAAAGTTATAAATTTCACCATTGTAAGTAAGCCAAATATTTTTAGCTAAGTCACTCATCGGTTGATGGCCTGCATTTGATATATCTAAAATAGATAACCTTCTATGGCCCATATACAAGTCATAATCATGTGAGTTTAATTCACTAATTACAGATTGACTTTCAATATCTTGCAAGTTGCCCTGAAAATTTTGATCTTTTAAATTTTGATAAAATGAAACTTTATTTTTATGTCTAGTACTCGTATGAAAAAATAAATATCCTGCATCATCAGGTCCTCGATGAGATATTTTGTCAGCCATTATTTTTGTTGAATTGACTAATACAGAAAATCTTTTAAGGCATAAGACCCCAACAATTCCACACATCTAATTCAATACTTTCTTAAAGCAAGCAATAACATAATCAAACTCTATATCTGCCATTCCAGCATAAACAGGGATAGCTATAGATAATCTATCAGCAGCATAACTCATCAAAAAATCTTCATCTTTAAATTTATTTTTTTCTTTATAGTAAGTCAAAGTATGAACAGCATGAGTGCCTTGTCTTGTAGCAATTCCTAACTCTTCTAACTTTTCCATGAAAATATTTCTTTTAATATTTATTTTATCAATCTGATCCATAGTTAGATTTTCTAAACTTTCACCGTCTGAAAAAATGCAAACATAAGACTGATAAGCATGTATATAATTTTTAAAGTTTTTTGGAGTAATTAAATGTTTAATATCTTTTAAAGCAAGGTCGTATTGTTTTGCTATTTTACGACGTCCACTCATTATATAATCTTGTTTATTCATCTGACAAATACCAAGAGCACCTTGTAAATCAGTCATTCGATAATTATAACCTCTCATAGTAAAGTCTGGTAATAATGACCCACCTTTTTCATTATGTCTTTGTAAATCAGACTTTGAGGCACCATGATCTTTTAATTGTGATACCTTTCTTTCAATTTCTTGATTATTAGTGATTAACATTCCACCTTCACCAGTACAAATAGACTTTCTTGGATGAAAAGAAAAACATCCACAATCTCCAAAAGTTCCTGAGTGTTGATTGTTAACCCAAGAGTCAAAGCCACAAGCACTATCTTCAATTACTTTTAAGTTATATTTTTTGGCTAAATCCATAATTTTTGGCATATTGGCACATAATCCAAATAAATGAACTGGCATAATAGCTTTAATATTCTTCTCTTTAAACAATATTTTTTCTAGCTTCTTTATATCTATATTAAAAGAGTTTAAATCAATATCACAAAAAACTACCTCTGCCCCTGTATACTCTACGGCATTGGCACTTGCTACATAGGTAAAAGACGGAATAATAACCTTATCACCTTTACCAACCCCCATAGCCTCTAAACCAAGGTGTAAAGCTGTTGTACAACTAGTTGTTGCATGAGCATATTTACTCTTTGTAAATTGAGCAAACATATTTTGAAACTTAGCTACATTCGGCCCCTGTACAACCCAACCAGATTCTAAGGGCTTTACAATTGCTTCTTTTTCTTCATCACCAAATATTGTTTTTGTAATTGGAATTTTCATTTAGATGAGTCTCTCCATAAAATCAATTCTTTTAGACCATCTTCAAGTGAATATTTATATTCAAAACCCAACTCTTTAAAAGCCTTTTTATTTGAACCTATTCTGTTTTGAACAAACTGCCTTGCATCATCAGTATTATAAGGGATAAACTTTACTTTTAAATCAGAGTTTTTTAAAGTTAAAATTGTTTCACATAAGGTTTTAATACTAGTTTGAATTTCGGTGCCTACATTATAATAACCAAACTTTACATTTGATTTTAATGCCAAAATATTGGCTCTTGCAATGTCTTCTACATAAATAAAATCATAAGCTTGTGAGCCATCTCCATTAATTTGTGGGGCTTCATTGGCATCTATCTTATTTAACATAATTGGAATAACCCCACTATAAACAGCTTGCTGATCTTGTCCTGGTCCATATACATTCATGTACCTCAAACCAATAATTTCAAGACCATATCTATCATTCATAGCAGTACACATAGCTTCACCACTAATTTTAGTTGCACCATAAAAGTTTGTATTCAAAAAAGGATGGTTTTCAGTCATTGGTACCTCAACAGCATCACCATAAACAGAAGCACTCGATGAGTATATCAACTTTTTAACCTTATGTTTTACACATGCTTCAAGTACATTAAAAGTACCATTTATATTTACGTCAAAAGCAGTACGAGGAAAGTCTTTACAATGCAAAAGCCACATAGCTGCTAAATGAAATACATAATCTATACCCTCTAAAGCTTTATCTAAAATATCAAGTTCACGAATATCGCCACCAAATGGATAAATTGAGCATCTCGAATCTTTTAATGACTCTTCTAAATTTGATATTTTCCCTCGAGCAAAGTTATCATAAATAATTACTTCTTTTATATCTTCTTTTAATAGTTTTGCTACTACAAAACCACCAATAAAGCCAGCCCCACCAATTACTAAAATTCTTGATTGCTTTAAGTTCATTATTTATTTCTCCTATTTTTATTTATAATTTCATAGGCAACTATCATACTAGCTCCAACTATTAAATAATCATATTGCATTACAAACAGACTCCGCAATATATTTAATTTCATCATCTTCTAAATATGGGTTCATAGGCAAACTTATAATTTTTTTTGAAAGGTTTTCAGCTTCTTTAAAATCACCTCTCTGGTAATTTAAGTATTTATAAGCCTCTTGTAAATGAAGTGGAATTGGATAATGTATTGCTGTTGGTATTGTTAAAACTACTAAATTATATTTTCTAGCTATTTGTTGAATCATATCCATATCAGAAGGTTGACCAAATAATGATACGGGCATAATAGCTTTTGTTTTATTTGTTATTTGTTCTTCTATTTTATTTACATCAATATTATAAGTATCTTTATCAATATCTACAAAAACTGGAATTGCCCCAACAAATGAAATAACTTCTGCTGTTGATACAAAAGTAAATGGAGTGGTTATAACTTCATCATCTGGTTTAATTTCAATCGCCATCAAAGATAAAATCAAAGCATCTGTCCCACTACTACAAGCAACGGCATACTTTGCTCCACAAAAGTTTTGTAGGCTTTTTTCTAAGCTTACTATTTGTTCTCCCATAATATAGTTTGATGCATCTAATACTTGTTGTATAGCGCAATCAATTTCTGATTTATGAGATTGATATTGTTTTTGTAAATTAGCAAAGTCTATTTTCATTGTATTAACTCAACATGCTCATTTACCAATCTATATTTAGAGCTATCAAATACATCTACCGCTATATTATCATCATTAAACTCTAATTTATTACCAGCTTTACTAACCCACCCTATTTGTTTTGCAGGAACTCCAACCATCAAAGCAAAATTTTTAACATTTTTTGTTATAACAGAACCACTACCAATCAAAGCATAGCATCCAATTATATTTCCACATAAAATCGTAGCATTTGCTCCAATAGAACACCCTTTTTTTAATAAAGTTTTTTTAAATTCTTCTTTTCTAATAATAAAACTACGTGGGTTTATAACATTTGTAAAAACCATTGAAGGACCTAAAAACACATCATCTTGACACTCTACACCCTCATATATAGACACATTATTTTGTACTTTAACATTTGAGCCAATATTAACATTTGGACCAACTACACAATTTTGTCCAAATGAACAACCATTGCCGATTTTAGTACCTTTCATAATATGAGAGAAATGCCAAATTTTGGTATTATCACCAATTTCTATATTTTCATCTATGTATGATGACTCGTGGCAAAAGTATTTAGTCATGGTCTACCTTTGAGCAAAATGAATGACGCTTTTCAGGGTCTTTAATCATAGGAGAGTTTCGTATATTAGATACAAGTTCAATAGATTCAGAAACATCATCTAAGCCAAAACCATCCCCATTTAAAATCTCTTGATAGCTTTTAGTATGTAAATCCTCAAACCCTTTTGAAAACTCTATTTCTTTTTTATCAACTACAATGCTTCTAAAAGTACTTTTCTTTGATAAATAATCACTCTTGATAGATAAAAACCACTTTACATTAGCGTGCTTAAGTTGTAAAAATCCTGCTCCTGTATCTTTATTCAATATATGTACTTCACTATTTTGAACAGGACCAAATATCCAAATCAACATATCAAAAAAATGAACTCCAATATTAGTAGTAATACCACCACTTTTTGAAACATCACCTTTCCAACTTGTAAAATACCAAGGTCCTCGACTTGTTAGATAAGTTAAGTCTATATCAAATACTTTGTTTGGATTTAACTTCAAGGCTTGATCTACATCTTTCTTTAGTTGAATAATACTAGGATATAAACGTAACTGTAAAATACAAAATATTTTTTTGCCTGTATCTCTTTCTACTTTTTTTAATGGAATTAGATTATGAGGGTTTAAAACTAATGGTTTTTCACAAATAGCATGAGTTCCATTTTTTAATGCAAAACGAATATGAGAATCATGTAAATAGTTTGGCGAGCAAATACTTATATAATCAATTGTAGATTTCTTTTCTCTTTGACATTTTTCTATAAATCGATCAAAACGCTCAAACTCTGTAAAAAACTGTGTTTGAGTGAAATAGGAGTCTAATATTCCTACACTATCATTTTTATCTAGTGCAGCTAGTAAGTTTCCACCGATATCAAAGATGGCTTTCATATGTTTTGGAGCTATGTAACCTGCTACTCCTATTAATGCGAAATTTGTCATTATGTTTTTCTTTAATTTAGTAAGTTTAGTAAATCATCCACAGATAAAGCTACTGCATGTTTACAAGCGTAATAGTAAGAACAAGACCATCTCGAACTTAAAATCCACCACGAATAGAACCTCAAATTATACCTTCAGATACATCAAGAGATTTAGTCGCATCTGAGCGGAAAAGAGTTTTACCACGGGATAATATGGCATGAGAGAAAAAATCTTCTAATATATTTTCTGATAAATTTTTGTACACAATAAGCCTATAAATATATACCTAACCATAAGTGTCTTTACCGTTATATAGAAAACTACGGAGCTTAAAAAACTTCCTCAAACCTACAGTTTATTATGATTGGTTATTATGAAAAATAGAAACTCTATCAACATGGAGTTTTATTTGTTCACTATAAAAACAGTAAAAGCATTTGCATTTGGGTATAATCACATTTCTATTACGATAATTTCTTTACCTGTAGTTATATCTGTATATTCATTATATCTTTGTTTCCATGGTTTAGATAAATCTTGTTCAAAAATAATTAACCACCCACCTTCAGTGATTCCTAAAAGTTCCATGTAATCCGCTGTTTGTTGTAAGGACTCTTCTCTTGATCTTTCATTTTTCTTTACTTTTATCTCAATGGCAAACTTTTGCCGCTTGTAAAGTACAGCTACATCTAATCTCTTACGTCCTAAAGCATATTCTCGATGAATCTCCCCTCCGCCATTTACTACTCTTTGTAAATAAGCCATAATCATAATATGTGGCGTTATTTCTTTATAAAAAAAATCTAACTGACCTGTTACATGCTCTCTATAAAAGTCTACATAATCTTTCATCATTAATTTTAAATCTAAATTACCATCTTTATAATAATCACTCTCGGTGATCGCCATACCTTGCTGTACAGGGTTGCTTAACTCACGTGGCAAGATTTCTTTATATAATGGATTAGCTATCTCTATTTGTTTACTATTTTTTAAAATGCCTAAATCTTTACAATACTGTAAGTCTTCTTCTTTTGCATTAAAGATTTGATCTCCAAGAAGCATTGGCATTATAATATTTCGTAAACGCTCTTCTGTTTCTAGCTTATGATATAACTGATCTATATGAGTATCTCTCCTTAAAATTAATTTTTCTTTGGCAACTTTTAAGTCATCTAAACTTATAGAAGGTTTTTGTTTAAATAGTTCAAAACAAAGCATATCTCCAAGAGCATTACATAACCAAGGTTGACCATCTGTTAGTCTAAAAATCTCGTCTACTACACCATCTTTAAAGCTTTGATTATGCTCTTTTGAATGCTGCTCAAATAAGTCTTTTACATGTCCTATATTAAAGTTATCTAATCTTACTGATTTTGCTTTAATATTAAAACAGCTTCCACCTGTTAGCCATCTATCCTCTGATTTTGAGTAAATACGGTAGTCTCTTAGATCACGAACTCCGTTCAACAAAACTGAATGTGGAAAAGCATTTGGACGGTTATCATAACCCGCTCTTAATTGCCTTAAAATAGAGAGTAAACCGTCACCAATTAAACTATCTATTTCATCAATTATTAGAACTATTGGCTTTTTATTATTTCTTGACCAATCAGATAAAAACTTTTGAAATGAATAAATATTTTGTTTTACATCTACATCTTGCCCAAATAACTCATTACTTGATAAAAAATTTAATTGGTTATTTAAAATTTCTAAAACAACTGCTTCATTACAGGTAAGAACATTATTCCTACTAACCTGAGCTGCTTCAACATTAATATATAAACAAGTATATTGCTTTTTTTTATTTATTTCTCTACATAAGTCAATCAACAAGCTACTTTTACCTGTTTGTCTTGGTGCATGATGAATGAAGTATTTTCCATCTTCAATCAAATCCATCAATTCTTTTGAATCAATAGGTCTTTCTACAAAATAATGCCAATCTTTTTTACATGGGCCTGCTACATTAAAAAACTTTTTTCGCATTTTACCTCAACACTTAATAATCTATAATTTTTATTTATTATGCACTTTAGTATAGCATAATTAAATATAGTAGTTTATCAAATATGAGAGCATTAAAACTATCGTTTTTTAAATTTAATAATAACTTTTATACCACTTAATAAAATGCTCAATACCTTCTTCAATAGAAGTTTTAGGGTCAAAGCCAATCATTTTTTTAGCTTTTTCAATATTTGCAGAAGTCTTAGGTACATCGCCTGGTTGTAATGGCATAAAATTCTTTTTTGCTACCTTACCTATTGATTTTTCTATACATTCAATAAAATATGTTAGTTCAACCGTTTTATTATTACCTAAGTTAAAAATTTCATAGTCATGATTATTATCTAAAGAACCAATAACACCAGATACAATATCATCAACATATGTAAAATCTCTTTGCATTTTGCCATGATTAAAAATATCTATAGTTTTATCTTCAATGATTGCCTTAGTAAATAAAAATAAAGCCATATCTGGGCGACCAAATGGTCCATAAACTGTAAAAAAACGTAAACCAGTAGTTGGTATTTTATATAAGTGAGAGTAAGTATGTGCCATTAATTCATTTGCTTTTTTAGTGGCAGCATACAAACTAATAGGATTATCTACATTATGTTCTTCTGAAAATGGATAATTAGTATTTGTACCATAAACAGATGAAGAAGAAGCATAAACAAAGTTTTCAACTTTAAAATGACGTGCACACTCTAGAATATTTAAAAACCCCTCTAAATTTGACTTTTGATAAGCAAATGGGTTTTCAATGCTATATCTAACACCAGCTTGAGCTGCTAAATTACATACTTTATCTATTTTATGCTCTTGAAAAACTCTTGTTAGCTCTCTATAATCACATAAATCAACTTTTTCAAATGAAAAGCTCTTATATGTTTGTAAGTCTTTTAAACGGTTTTCTTTTAAGTTTACATCATAATAATCATTAACAATATCTAAACCAACTACAGTATCGCCTCTTTCAAGCAGTTTTTTTGATGTATGATACCCAATAAAACCAGCAGCACCTGTTACTAAAAAAATAGTCATTTTATAATCTCCAATGTGAAGTGTTATCTGAAAATGTACCAATATCAAAAGCTGATTTAATATCTATAAAAACCGAACCCTCTGGATTAAAGTATTTTTGAATTTTTTTTGAATCCATATACTCTTTATGACTCACTCCAAATACAATCGCATCATATTTAATATCTTTATCAAAAGGTATTGTTTTTAAATCTTTTTCAATTTTTTGATTTTCAACATAAGGATCAATTGCAGTCACATCACACGAGTAAGATTGTAATTCTTGAATTAAATCTATTATTTTAGAGTTTCTAGTATCTGGACAGTTTTCTTTAAAAGTTACCCCAAGCATCAATACCTTAGCATTTTTCACTCGAAAACCTTTTTGAATAATTTGTTTTATTGTTTGTTCTGCCACATATTTAGGCATACTGTCATTTAAACGACGACCAGCTAAAATAATTTGAGGATGATATCCTACTTGCTCTGCTTTATGAGTTAAATAATAAGGGTCAACTCCTATACAATGTCCACCTACTAAACCTGGAGTCATTTTGATAAAGTTCCACTTAGTACCAGCAGCCTCAAGTACCGCTTTTGTATCTATATTTAATTTATCAAACAATATTGCAAGTTCATTCATTAAAGCAATATTTACATCTCTTTGAGTATTTTCAATTACCTTTGCTGCTTCTGCAACTTTGATACTCTGAGCTTCGTAAATACCTGCTTTTATAACTTTACCGTAAATTTGACTTACTAGCTTAAGAGTTTCTTTTGTATCACCCGATACAATCTTTAAAATATCTATAACTCCATGCTCTTTGTCACCTGGATTTATACGTTCAGGAGAATAACCTAAATGAAAGTCTATCCCATATTTATGCCCTAACTCTTCAAATATTGGCTTGCATATTTCTTCTGTGACACCTGGATATACTGTAGATTCAAAAACTATTGTTGAGCCCTTTTTTAGGTTTTGTGCTATTAATTTAGTTGCTCCAATTACAGAGCCTAAATTTGGGTTTTTTGCAGAGTCAATTGGAGTTGGCACTGCTACTATTAAAAAGTCGCACTCTTTTAATTTTTCTGGATTATCAGTGAAAGTACTTTTAGATTTAGATATTCTTTCGTTACCTACCTCTAATGTTACATCAATACCATCATTAAGTTGTTTAACTTTTTCTGATGATATATCAAAGCCTACCATTGAATAGTATTCTTCCATGGCTATTAATAATGGTAGACCTACGTATCCTAGTCCTATGATTGCTATTTTTTTTTCTTTTGATAGGTATTTTGAAATCATTTATTCTCCAACTTATTTATGTTGTTGGTAATTTATCATATTGTTGGTTTTTGTGGGAATCAATTTTATATATTACCTCGAAGGTGGGAGTTTATTTCCATAAAGATCTCTAAACCTTATCAATCTTACTTTACTGGAATGAATTCCAGTCTCCGAACTTTCTTTAATTTTTAGTTGAACCTACATCTCAATTACAGTCATTTTTTTACCATTACAAATTACATCATCTTCTTGATTATATCTATCTTTCCAAGGTTTAGATAAGTCTTGTTCAAAAATAATTAACCATCCACCTTCAGTGATTCCTAATAGGTCCATGTAATCGGCTGTTTGCTCTAAGGATTCTTTTCTTGATCTTTCATTTTTCTTTACTTTTATCTCAATAGCAAACTTTTGTCGTTTATAAAGTACAGCTACATCTAACCTTTTACGACCAAGAGCATATTCTCGATGAATCTCTCCACCACCATTTACTACTCTTTGTAAATAAGCCATAATCATAATATGTGGTGTTATTTCTTTATAAAAAAAGTCTAATTGACCTGTTACATGCTCTCTATAAAAATCTACAAAGTCTGTCATCATCAATTTTAAGTCTAAATTTCCATCTTTATAATAATCACTCTCAGTGATTGCCATACCTTGTTGGACAGGATTACTTAATTCTCGAGGTAAGATTTCTTTATATATTGGATTTGCTATTTCTATTTGTTTACTATTTTTTAAAATACCAAGGTCTTTACAATATTGTAAGTCTTCTTCTTTGGCATTAAAAATTTGATCTCCAAGAAGCATTGGCATCACTATACTTCGTAAGCGCTCTTCTGTTTCTAGCTTATGATATAACTGATCTATATGAGTATCTCTCCTTAAAATTAATTTTTCTTTGGCAACTTTTAAATCAGATAAACTTATAGAAGGCTTTTCTTTAAATAGCTCAAAACAAAGCATATCTCCAAGAGCATTACATAGCCATGGTTGACCATCTGTTAACCTAAAAATATCGTCTACTACACCATCTTCAAAGTTTTGATTATGTTCTTTTGAATGCTGCTCAAATAAATTTCTTACATGACCTATGTTAAAGTTATCTAATCTTATAGATTTTGATTTTATATTAAAACAGCTTCCACCTGTTAACCATTTGTCTTCGGCTTTTGAATAAATACGATAATCTCTTAAGTCTCGTACTCCATTTAATAATACAGAATGAGGAAAATCATTTGGTCTGGCATCATAACCAGCTCTTAATTGTCTTAAAACTGAAACTAACCCATCACCAACTAAACTATCTATTTCATCTATAATTAAAACTATTGGTTTTTTATTATTTCTTGACCAATCAGACAAATACAATTGTAAACCATATTCACTAAATTCATAACTTTCATCATATTTAAATTGTTCTTCTTTTTTTAAAAAAGTTAATTGCCTATTATAAACCTCACGAACAAAAATATTATTACACTTTTCAACATTATCACGAGTTGTTTGAGCTCCCTCAATATTTATATACAAACAAGTATATTCACCTTGTTCATTTATCTTATAACATAAATCAATCAACAAAC